>JAIQFE010000083.1 GCA_020073445.1 Terriglobia bacterium | reverse complement strand
ACGATGTCGGCCATCGGCAGGATCATCTGGATGTTGGGGTTCTGTTCGGTGGCGAGCCGGCGGAACTGCTGCACGGCCCGTTGCTGGTCGATCTGGTATCTTCTCTTCATAGCGACTCTCTCCTTTTTCTTGGCAGAAAAACTACCCAGAGGCGTTCACTCCTCCAGGTTTGAGAGTCGCTTACTTTCTACGAACTAACGGGCATGCTCCCGTCCTGCTCGAAGTAGAGTTTGGCAGGCCCAAATGTTTTTGCCGACGTGCACGCCGAAGCTTTCTTTGCTATGTTCTGAGCTATGCATGGGCAGCGGACATTTGCCTCGAAGCGAACCCGAATTCACTCTTCGCAACGCAATGCCGTAGTGATCTAGAACCGAAAGAATTGAGACGCGCTGTTTCAGTGCGCGGAAGTCGATAAAGTTTTTGCTCACTTTTCAGATCTCCTTTTTGATCTGTCGACGCTCTACTCTTATCCCCTTCCCTGTCAATAAGTTGTGGAGTAATATGTACGCAGATTCCACGAAACTTCTGCGTACATTGTGCACGCAAAAACCAGAAAACCGGTGATGGAAATGCGCCGCAAACCCGACGGACAGATTCCGGAAATTCTTCCGCTCGGCGGCATCCGAGAATGTTTGCGAATGCTCGGATGGAAAGAGGGCGGGTGGGAAGCACGCGGATTGCTTCAGGGTCTGATGCAGATCGGACAGTCGAACGTAGCAGTTTGAATGTTCGACTATTGTTCGACGAGGTAAAAAGTGATGTTCCTGGTCAAAAAGAAGTGCTTTAGAATGTGGTGGCCAGGGACGGAATCGAACCGCCGACGCCAGCCTTTTCAGGGCTGCTTGCCGACAATGCTAAGCGGTTCAGAATCAGTGTAGGTGTCAGTTGGAAAAGGAGTTACGGGAGAGTGTCTTTAGGACTGATTGGGATGATTTAGACTGTTTTCACCCCGCCGATGTTCCCTTATTGTTCCCGCGCCCAGGGCGAGGTGCGATTGCAAGAGCGATTCTCAGGCGCCTACACCCGAGCTTTCTGAGGCGTGAAAGAGCTGCCACACGCTGCGATTACCTCGGGCAGACGGTTGAGTTGCCTCGATGATCCCTTCCAACCCAGCGACGAAGCGCAGGGTGGGGCGTCCCAGCGTGAGCATCACGCCCGAACAGGTCGAAGAACTGAAGCGTCAGGACGTAAGCTGGCGGCGAATCGGGAAAACGCTAGGGATCGGGACAGCGACTGCGATACGCCTGTTCAGGTCGGTTGAGAGAGCCCGCGCCAGCGCTCAAAATGCGCCTTCTAAAAACTCAGGAGGGATCAATAGAGGACGGGCTGATATCGATCTGGCAGTGGTTCCGATGCTCCCTGATAGTTGATGCAAGGAGGTATGTCCTGCCCCACGCCCGCGCGGAACGCAGACTAGGTTTGCTGATAGCTCGCGTCCGGCAGGTTGTAAACCAGGTAAATCGCGACGGCAGCAATGGCGACGGACAGCATCGGGTGCTCCTTCACGAAGCGAACAGTCCCGTTCACTAGTCCACGGATATCGACCTCTAACTTCGGATTTCCGAAACTCACAGTGACGGGCGCATCTAGGGTGAACGCGGGAGACGGGTTGGGCTTCATCCATTCCTCCAGCGACAGGGAAAGTGGCGGCAAGACCAGGGTTGCCGAAGTTGCCACCTTAATCTGGTTCGCCTTTCGGCGGCGATATTGACGTCGCCCATGCGCCTTGGACTTAGTTTCGGTCGGCTCCATAAGGTGTCCCCCTTGTTCCCGATGCTGGGATCAGTCTATCACGCAGGATTAGGAGGCGCGATCCTCACGCCGAGGAAATGGAGAGCCGATTCCCAGGCCACTTCCAGCAGTCCCCGCACGTTCCAAACCAGAATCCGCCACACTTAGCCGAAGCGATTCGCACTCTGAGTCCCGCCTGAGGACGAAACATCACTCTCTGAGTCTCTGCTTAACCGAGGTCCGCTGGTCTCGGGGCAAGCACGAGCCAGACAAGGTCCGCGCTCTCAAGAGGTTCGAGATCTAGCTTGCGACGGGTCAACACTTTCCGCTTTGGTCAGAACTCAGTTGGATCCGAGTCCCAGCCGACTACACCGTCCTACTAGAGACCCTCTCGGCATGACTCTTCTAATGAAGGGAATCATCACTCTGAGGTCGCGCGCGACCGCCAAGTCAATCCGCTCAAAATCCGAACAACCTTCTGTTCTAGGCTTGAAGTGTGAAGGAGTTCGGAGAGCATATTTATCGACATGTTTGAGATCACCCCTAACGATATCGCAAGGCTCGATGACGAGAAGCTGCGTACCGTCGTCTCACGCCTGTGCGAGGCAGAACTCCGACAACGCGGCTTAAGCTCGTCATGCGTCACATGGGGCGGCAATCAAGATGCAGCCGATGGCGGCATTGATGTCCGCATCGCCCTACCACTCGGCTCCATGATCGACGGCTTCATTCCACGGCCAGCGACGGGCTTTCAAGTGAAGCACCAGGACATGCCCCGCGCCGAAATTCTCGACGAGATGCGTCCCAATGGCGTCATGCGGCCTGCGATACAATCCCTCGCTGATCAGGCCGGCGCATACATCATCGTCAGCTCACAGGGTTCAACGGCTGATCCGGTACTGACGAACCGTCGCGTCGCCATGCAAGAAGCCATGCAAGGAGTCCTGAACGCAGACCGACTCCTACTGGACTTCTACGATCGCACCCGCATCGCGACCTGGGTCCGATCTCATGAGGCATTAATTCCGTGGGTGCGGGAGCAAGTGGGCCGCACTATTGTCGGATGGCACTCCTTTGGATCATGGGCGTACGCACCCGACCCGATAACTGCCGAGTACCTGTTCGACGACAAACTCCGGATTCACCCGAGCAAACGTAATACCGATACCGGAGTATCAGCCCTCGAAGGCATTCGCCAGATGCGGAACCAGCTGCGGGAGCCACGAAGTGTTGTCCGGCTGGTCGGTTTGTCGGGTGTTGGAAAGACACGGCTCGTCCAAGCGCTTTTCGATGACCGCGTCGGCGTGCAGAGTCTTAACCCGTCGCATGCGATCTACACGAACATGGCAGATAGCCCCGATCCGCAACCAACAGGACTCGCCTCGGAGTTGGCTGCTGCGGGGACGTCGGCCATTCTGGTCGTCGACAACTGCCCACCGGAACTGCACCAGCGCCTATCGGAAGTTTGTCGGCAAGAGCCGAGCAAATTGAGCCTGATCACGGTGGAGTATGACATTCGAGAGGACGAGCCCGAGGGAACCGAAGTCTTCACGCTCGAAACGTCCTCACCGGAATTGATCGGAAAGCTCCTCCGACAACGTTTCCCCACCATCTCACAAACCGACGCGCGGACCATTGCGGAGTTTTCCGGGGGCAACGCTCGTATCGCCATCGCTCTCGCAGCCACAATCGAACGCAACGGAACTGTCGCCGGATTGACCGACGATCAGTTGTTCCAACGGCTCTTTGTTCAGCGACATACACCTGACGAGTCACTCTATCTTGTCGCGCAGGCATGCGCGCTGGTGTACTCCTTCGAGGGAGAAGATGTCTCAGCGGACCACATGGCTGAGCTCATCCGCCTCGGCACCATGATCGGAAAGACGGCACAGGACGTCTATCGGCACGTCGCTGAACTTCAGCGCCGCGACCTCGTGCAGCAGCGTGGCGTTTGGCGAGCTGTCCTGCCGCACGCGATTGCAAATCGCGTCGCCGCTATCGCACTCCAAAACATCCCCTATGCAGCCATCGACGAACAACTCCTCCGGACGGCGTCGGGGCGCCTGATGAAGTCCTTCTCTCGTCGGTTGGGGTATCTCCATGCGAGCAAGGAAGCACAAGCGATCGTCAAGAAGTGGCTTGGAAAGCAAGGACTGCTAGAGGATGTCTCGAACTTCAATGATCTTGGTAAGGCTATGTTCGAGAATGTCGCACCGGTCGTACCGGAGGACGTACTCTCGGCGCTGGAACGCACGTGTGCGCTTCAACCCGCTGCGGGCGAGCATTACGTCGAGTTGCTGCGATCCATCGCCTACGAGCCCGCCCACTTTAGACGTTGCATGACTTTGATGGCGACCATATTGGCAGCGGGCCAGAACAACGAGCAGTCCCGCCGGCGCGAAATCTTCACCTCAATGTTCCAACTCTGCTTGTCCGGCACGCAGGCAACCATCGAACAGCGACTCGGAGTGCTCGGATCACTTCTCCGTTCATCGGACGCGAAGCTACGGGCGCTCGGCTTGGCGGGATTGAAGACGGCGTTGGAAGCATGGCACTTCAACTCCGTCAGCAACTTCGATTTTGGTGCGTGGCCGCGCGACTTCGGCTACTGGCCGCGCAATACCCAGGACGTGCGGCACTGGTTTGCGGCAATCCTCAAGCTGGTTGAAACTTTAGCACGCGATGACGGTCTGGTTGCGTCGGACGCCCGTGCAGCGCTCGCGGAGAAGTTCCGCGGTATCTGGCATCGCGGAGGTGTCTGCGACGAGCTGGCGACCTTATGTCGCCAGATCACCAGGCTCCGTTTCTGGCCGGAAGGGTGGCTCGCGGTACGGCAGACGCTCGACCTCGATGGCAAGGGAATGGAGGCGGAACGCCTCGCGCAGCTTGTCGGGATCGAACAAGATTTACGCCCAGCAGACCTCTCAGAGAAGGTGCGGTCCGTCGTGTTGTCCCCACGAATTCACGGCATCGACTTCGAGGATTTTGACGAGCACCCGGGCGAAGATTCTTCGGCGAAAATGGCACGAACCGAAGCGCTCGCCAGGACTCTTGGGAAAGCCGTCGCGACCAACGAAGAAATCCTTGCATCATTGGTTCCTGCGCTGGTCAGCAGTGATGGGAGGCTTTGGTCATTCGGTGCGGGTCTCCTCGACGGCACGACCGATGCAGCAGCGCTATGGGATTGTCTTGTCGCCGCACTCAACGCAACAGAGGAAAGTTTGCGCAACCTGCAGGTGCTTCGCGGTTTTCTCAATGCGCTGCACGCAAAAGACCCAGCCCTGGCCACGGCATTACTGGATAGCAGCGTGGATCACGAGACTCTCACCTACGTGTATCCGCTTCTGCAAGTGGCCATTCAGCTCGATCATCAGGGCATTGCTCGGCTGAAGCGCTCACTGGCACTCGGAAAAACGCCGGCACACATGTTCACGTACCTTGCATACGGACGAGCTACCGACCCGATTCCTCCCTCTGATCTCAAAGAGCTCGTGCTGACAATCGCAGGGATTCAGGGAGGAGACGCCGTCGCCATCCAAATATTGCAAATGCGCCTGCACTCCGACAAGGACCGCAATGAGCCGATCGCGCAAGAGCTCGTGGATGCCGGGCGCGAGCTATTGCGTCAGCTCAGTTTCGCGACGAAGAACGATCAGGGAGACTATCGGATCGGCGACATTGCAAAGCACTGCCTCACTGGTGATCAGGGCGCAGCGGTGGCAACAGGGATTTGCGCCACCCTTAAGGCGGCCGTGACGACGTACGAAACCCACGCGTTTTACCATGACGATCTGTTGGATGGGTTGTTCAGCGCCCAGCCGTGCGCAGCGCTTGATGGGCTTTGTGGTGGCGACAGGGAAGAACTCGATCGTGGCATTCAGGTCTTGCGCGGTGTCGGAAGTCGCAAACAACCGCTGGCGGTGGTGCCTGAGGCGACATTGCTTCAGTGGTGCGATCAAGATCCATGGAGCAGGTATCCCGCCCTCGCGTGCGTCATCACTGTCATTGAACAGGTCAAGGACAAGCCACCACGCTGGACGAGTTTGGCACTGCGGTTCTTAGAACGAGCACCCGACCCGGCTGCTGTGCTCCAACAGTTTGTCTGTCAATTCAGGCCGTCGAGCGGATGGCGCGGCTCACTCGCCGCAATCCTAGAAACTAACGCCGCACTCCTTGACCAACTTGACGAATACCCCGGCCTACGCGAGGCCGTCGTTTTAGAAAAGGAACGACTTCAAGAATGGATCAAGTCAGAACGAGTCCGAGAGACCGCGTCGAACCGAGCGCGCGACGAACGCTTTGAGTGAGTCGTCTATAGCAATCGGCGACGTTACGCCCTTAACTCTCGGTCTGGCGAGGGACCGTCACATCTGAACCTTCCAACCTAGGCCATTGGTTGCCCAGCTCGATTAGCATGGAGAAAATGGCACGCGTGCGCACGTTGCTGGTCGATCTAGGTAAGATTCAAAGGCTAGGAGACGAAGGCGCACTCGTATTGCAATTGATGATGGCGTGCAATGATCTTGCCGCCGCCAACCAGGCCCTCGGGCGCTGCCGCGAAGATACGTCAGAAAGGACGAGGTCGGTTCGACGCGGTACTAGTCTGTATTTCGTGCGACTTCAACTGGCCCACCTAAAGGAAGCTCTCGACATTATCCACGAGATCCACGATTGCCCTAACTTGCGGGAGATAGTCGACGACTGTCCCCGGCCGATCCCGGAATACTTCGTGAAGTTGCTGACCTTTGCGAAGGGAGGTACGCGCGAGCGGGAGTTTGTGAAGTATGTTGCATTAGTCAGACACAAGATTACATTCCACTACGATCATAGGATTATTCAAGCTGCACTAAATCACCGTTCTCGACGTCGCGGGCACATCGCCCACTTTATGACAATAGCTGATGATGCACGTCTATTCCGATTCGAAATCGCAGATGACCTAGTTGATACACTGATCACTCACACTCTTTGGAAAGTCGCACCCAGTGCCCAAACATCCGTTGACGCCGATCAAATTGCCGAATTGTGTTTCGGCATTTTTACGACGCTGATGGATTTCGCTGGAACCTTCGCTACTCGTTACATGGAGAAAAACGCATTGTTTACGCGATAAGCTGCCCAGTCATTCTGATTGACGAGACCACTACTTCGGTTTTCGCGAAGCGACGAGTTACCAAGGAGAAGAGACCCATCGTTGCCGCGAAGCCACGCAAAAACTTGGGTTGTCAATCCGAAAATGCGGTTGCGCGAAAAACCGTAATCCGAGCGGCTAAACCCAGCGAGGGTGGACATGGTTCGTCTTCATGCCAAAGTGAATAGGCTTCAGAATAGGTGAGCCGCTGAAGACGATCCAGAGCACTTGGTCAGCTTCGCCATCCTGAATGATTCTCAGAGCTTCTCGTTCCATGTTTTCGACGCCCCACTCGATATCCCTCGGCCTGAACGCTTTGAAACAGACCGCAGTTTTCTCTCTCCAGCCAAGTATCGTTAGCATTCGAGCAATGCCGCGTGTCTTGCTCTTCAGCGATTGATAGATTTGCTTTTCTATCTTGCGCTGCTCATCGTGTCCGAAGGTAAGTAGAATGGCGCTTGCTTCCGGCCAGCAGTGGCGTGGCGGCACTCTAAAAAGGGCCAACATCCCCTTCCATAGATCTGTGTATTCTCGAACATATCGGATGGAGATACGACCCTCGACAGAGGCGAAGTAGTAATCATCCAGTTTTCGACGCCATCCAGCAATCCCGAGGAAGGCACCATCTGCGGCGCGGGACCACTCTGCCCTCAGTTGTGACGCCAGGTAGAAGACAAGTAGGTCGCGTTCCTCGCCGTCCACGGGCGCACTTTTCCACAAGCCCACGCGACGAAACAGATAATCAAGCCGTTCCTCTTCGTCCGTAAGGACTGCGAGCACGACGCCGAGGTCTGCAACGTTCATCGTTACGGGAAATGGGTAGTCTGCGGGCACGATGCCACTCTCCTGAATTGCGCCGACCTGCGCAGCGAGGCTTCCCAGAGATTCTAAGGTCACGGTCAATCGTATGATCCGAACACATTCACTGATATCGACGGAATGTTTTTCACCGTTGCGCCGTTCAAGCTCGCACCGCGTCTGGTTGTTACACAGATAAGTGGCGAACGCGGCCGACTGTTCCGCGGGCTTCTTCATGAGTCTTCCTATCGCGTTGTTCAAACTGTCCTGACCCCCGCGTTGAGCCGGACCATTTATCTTGTGAGACTTCGCTTCCACAACGATCAGCCAATTTCCCACCTTTACCAAGAGGTCGTTTTCACGGCGCTTTGCATCGGCCCAGAAGTAGTTACCGCCGAACAATTCTGCCGAAGGCAAGGCCTGGTGGAGTCTCTTCTGGATTTCGTGTTCCAGGAAAGTAGACCGACGGCTTTCGTACTCTCTCGCCAACCCAAGCCCTTTGAAAAGAGACTCTAGGTGACGAAAGGCGAACGAATGAAAAAGAGAGGGTGCGCAAACGAAGAATGTAT
>JAIQFE010000082.1 GCA_020073445.1 Terriglobia bacterium | reverse complement strand
GCTTTAGTTCGTCGCAGTCAACGCGCCCAGGTGCGCTGGGGGCGTCTGTTCCCCATTCTGTACCGGTGGATTCCTCAACCCCGCGTTCTGCATCCCTATCCTCATGTTCGCTTTGCCGCCACTCATCCTCGGTAAGAGCCGTGTGCGTAAACGCGCTCGCACGGATCTGTGCGGGGGGCGATCAGCGATGGTCGTCCCTACCGCGACCATGTATGGTCCGCCGACTATCCGAAAAGACGATGCAGCATTGGCCAACCATCCCGTCAACCCACGGCAAAATAGGCTTTATTGAATAATCGCGCGGCCAGTTCCGACTAGGAGTTACCTGCCTGCGCGCACTTTCCGACGAAGCCTTCCGGAAGACACGAAGAAGATGATCAGGACCGAGCATAATGAAAGCGATGACCTCAACTGAATTCGAGCAAAATCTGCAGCGCCTGGCGGAGGTCGCCGTCCATTCCGGACTTGGGCTCGCGCCCGGGCAAGAACTGGTCATTACCGCCACGCTGGATGCCGTTCCTTTGGCCCGATGCATCACGAAGTATGCCTACAAGGCCGGTGCCTGTCTTGTCACAACGTTGTTTACTGACGAGGACTCTTCGCTGCTTCGTTTCCGCCATGGATCGGACGCCAGTTTCGACGCCGCGCCTTCGTGGCTTTATGAAGGCATGGCCCAAGCCTACCGGAGCGGGGCCGCTCGGCTGGCCATCGCGGGCAACAATCCTTCCCTGCTCTCGCGAGAAGATCCGGACAAGGTGAGCCGCGTCAATCGGGCCACCTCAAGGGCCTACCGCCCGGCACTGGAATTAATCGTGCGCCATGAGATCAACTGGACGATAGTCGCGTGCGCCACTCCTGCTTGGGCGAAGTGCGTGTTTCCCGATCTACCGCAGGACGAAGCCATGGCCCGGCTTTGGAGCGCAATCTTCGCCGCGTCGCGCGCCGATCAGCCGGATCCCGTGACCGCATGGAAAGAACATGATGCCAAGCTACACGCCCGCGCCGACTATTTGAACGAAAAACGGTATGCGGGGCTACACTTCCGCGGCCCCGGCACCGATCTCCGCGTCGGTCTGGCCGACGATCACCTGTGGCTGGGCGGAGGCACCACGGCGCACAACGGGCGCTACTGCATACCGAACATGCCGACGGAAGAAGTATTCACCACGCCGCACAAGGATCGCGTGGAGGGCCGGGTCACGAGCACCAAGCCTCTGTCATATCAGGGGACGTTGATCGAAGGAATTTCCGTTCGGTTCGAAGCCGGACGGATTGTCGATGCCGGCGCTTCCCGCGGCAGTGAAGTTTTGCAGAAGATGATCGAAACGGATGAAGGAGCGCGGCAACTCGGCGAAGTGGCTTTGGTGCCGCACTCATCGCCCATCGCGGCGAGCGGACTGCTGTTCATGAACACCCTGTTTGACGAGAACGCCGCGTGCCACATCGCCCTGGGGCAGGCTTACAGCACGTGCTTGAAGGATGGGGATAGCCTCACCCCGGATCAGCTTGCCGCGCGCGGCGCCAACACTAGTCTCATTCACGTGGACTGGATGATTGGATCGAATAAGATTGACGTAGACGGTATCACCGCAACTGGCGAATCATCGCCCTTGATCCGCGCCGGCGAGTGGGCTTAGGCCGCGCGTTCGACGTAAGGGTCGGATACGATCTCGTACGACGTGTCCAGGCCTCAAAGGCTTGATCCTTCCTAAAAGCCCTCCGATCCCGCCAAGTCGGGCGCCATGGGAATTAGGGCAACCAGATTCCGTCCTTCCGGTTTCCAAAACCACATGGTTTTCAATCGGTCCCGGTCGATGCACGCGACGCACACACGGGACCGTTCAACCATCACTAGTCTCCATTCCTCGCAAACCATTCCAACGACGACTTTTGGCCTATCCTGAGAGATAGCCCTGAAGCTATGGTGTGTCGGGCTTAGTGCTCGCACGGGGATTCCTCCAGAGGGGAGAGACTACGCATGCAGGATGAAATAGTCGGCAGCGCACAACTTAAGCTCGGTGGTTTAGCAGAGGATGAAGAACCAGTTGAAGATCTCGATGAAGCGGAAGAAGTCATTGAAAGCATCTATTCCATAACTTCGTATGGTGCCGATTATCCCGTTGATTCCCTCGTAAAGCGAATTGCTGCGCGCGATATCTTGGTTCCAACATTCAATTGGAATCGCCCGGCGGGAACCGAAGTTATCGGCTTTCAGCGGCAGTATGTTTGGCCTAGACCCAAAGCCGATCGTTTCATCGAATCACTGTTGCTCGGCTTGCCAGTGCCTGGGATCTTTCTGGTCAAAGAACCATCTGGCATTCTGCTCGTGCTCGATGGCCATCAAAGACTTCACACCCTTGAAGCCTTCTACAGCGGCCAAATCAACGAGGATGTGTATAAGCTGTCCGATGCGGTACAAAAGCGATTTGTCGGCAAACGATACAAGGATCTGGACACTGAAGACAGACGCAGATTGGATGACAGCATTATCCACGCTACTGTGATCAGACAAGACGAGCCCACGGAAGACCAGAGCAGTATCTACACGATCTTCGAGCGTTTGAATACGGGAGGTGTAAACCTTCAACCTCAGGAGATCCGCGTGGCTTTGTACCACGGTGAATTCGTGCGAGTTCTGCAAGAGCTCAATGAAGACCATTCCTGGCGGGCGCTGGTCGGCCCGCGCTCGAAGCGTTTGAAAGACATGGAAATGATTCTTCGGTTCTTCGCATTCCTATACTATGCGGACAAGTACGAGGACCCTATGAAGACGTTCCTGAACCGGTACATGGCAACGAACCGCGATCTCAAGAAGCAATCGGAGCAGGATCTGCGTAATACCTTTACCCGCACAACAAAAACGATTCTGAAGGGACTCGGCGAGAAAGCCTTTCGTCCGAAGCGAGCTGTCAACGCGGCAGTGGTTGATTCTGTTATGACGGGGGTCGCGACCCGGCTGCTTGCGAAGGGTGACGTTAAGAATGTAGAGGCGTTCCGCGCCGCTTTCGCCTCCCTCATGACGGATGGGGATTATCTGAACGCGACGGAAACAGGTACATCCCAACCTGCCAACGTGGTGAAGCGACTTAGAGCAGCGACAGCGGCCTTCTCTTCGGTCTCATGACTGGGCGGGCGGAAGTAGCACGCCTGCGGCAGCGTTTGGATGCTGCATTCGAGCGAGCTAGAGCGGTGGGTCCGGATCTCGAACTCCAGTCGGACTTCGCTCGGTACCTATGTGTACTAGTTTCTGGTTATCTCGAAAACGCTGTGGCTGAACTCGTCCTGGAACACGCCAGGAAGACGGGGGCTCCGACATTGCAGAGGTTTGTGGACTACAGAACGAAGCGATTCACGAATGCGAACGCTCAGAGACTCAAGGACCTTCTCGGTAGCTTTGACCCCGATTGGCGCGAGGACCTCGAAGAATTCGTGGTCGATAGCCTGAAGGACGCCGTGGATGGCGTTGTTGACCTTCGAAATCGGATCGCGCACGGTGAGTCCGTCGGAGTGACCTACTATAGGATCGCTGAGTACTATTCGCGCGTTCAGAAAGTTGTAGAGCACGTCGCCGATCTTTGCGTTCCGCCTTAGTTCGCACCAAGCCTCTTGCTAAGGAAATATGACTGGCCGCGTGAAGAAAATCCCCTTTGGGCGAAAAGGCTGAGTTTTTCGCACAACTTTGGCGGGCAGAGAGAGGCGAGTCAAATCAGTCGACTGCTTGACGGGTGTCAGGTAGGCATTTCGGCACGCCACTTCTACGGCCTGCCGACAATTAGTCTAGGTGGTGATTGGAGGGCAGGGCGTATCTACAACTCTGAATAACCCGACCCAACTCTTAAATTCACTCTGGAGGCAGCGCGCGCAGGAAGATAGGACGCCATCATTGCAACTGTGAGCAGCAGTATAGCTACGCTGCTGACGCTGAGTGGATCGATTCCCTGAATGCCGAACAACATCGAACCGATAAACCGCGTCAAGATGAGCGACCCCAGCGATCCAATAATCAAGCCGAACAGCACTAAGCGGATACCTTGACCTATAACCAGCCGGATGATATTTCCATTGGTCGCGCCGAGGGCAACCCGAACAGCCATTTCCTGTTCGTGTTGCTTAACGAGATACATCAGCACTCCGTAAATTCCGACCGCGGAAAGCAGCAGGGCAAACAGTGCAAAGCCGCCCAACGCATCCCTCGGTACTTTGCGAGTGTCAGTCCACTTGGTGACGTAATAGTTCATGGTCCGAACATCAAATACCGGGACGTTGGCATCGATAGTCCTCACTTCCCGTTGGATTGAGCTCGCCAACCCCAACGGGTTCGGTGCACTCGTTCTAATAACGAGTTCTCGAAAACCAAGGTTCATCTGCCTGCTGGCTTCGTAAATCGCAGGTGAGGCCGAATGGTCCAGTCTATTCTCCTTTACATCTCCGACAACCCCAACTATGGTCATGAGCGGTGTCATTGCAGTTGAGGGCCCGAATTTGAGTCGCTTGCCGATCGGAGTTTGGTTGGGAAAGAACTCCTTGGCGAGCGCCGCGCTGATCACTACCACCAACGGCTGGTTTACATCGTCGGTAATCGCGAACTCGCGCCCTCGTACTATGGGAATCCGCATAGTGCCGAAGTACGCGGGCTCGACAGCCGTGAAGTATGCGCGCGGTAGGGATTCGGAGGATACAAACGGAGCTCCGTCGATGGAAAAGGGCGATAGTCCAGGTGCCAGACCCGTAAGTGGCACTAGGGCGGCACTGCTATAGGACTCAACGCCGGGTAACTGGCGTATTCGCTCTCCCAGGCGATCAAAGAAGTCATTTGGCCGCCCAGATTGGGGGATACCGATTCGCAGCGTAACGAGCCGATCCGGCTGAAAACCGGGATCCTCCTTGTTGAGTGCTTGAAAGCTGCGCAGCATCAGGCTAGTGCCCGTCATGAGAGTGATGGTCATTGCTAGTTCAGCAACGACAAGCGCTTTTCGCACGTTGTAGTGATGCTTGCCATCAGCGAGATGACGAGCACCTCGCGCTAGCGATCCAAGGGCTGAACGCGTGCACTTCACTGCAGGCAGGAGCCCAAAAATGATTGCGGTCAACACGCTCACGCCGATCGTGAATACAACCACACCAATGTCGATGCGAACAGGTGCGACGCGTTGTATATCTTGCGGGACAAGTGTTCCCAGTGTTCTTATCCCGAACCATCCGACCAGAAAGCCGAGAACAGTTCCGAATCCAGCAATTAATAGACTCTCCGCCAGTAGCTGCGCCACGATCCTACCTCTACTTGCTCCTATCGCTAGCCGAATTCCCAGCTCTCGACTCCGGGCGAGGCCTCTCCCAATGAAGAGGCTTGCGAGGTTGACACAAGCGATTAATAGAACGAACCCTACCGCGCCAAACAATGCCCAGAGAGTCGGTCGCAAGTCTGCAGAGAACTCTGATGAGAGGGTTGTGATAGTCGCGGCGATGTTGTGGTTCGAATCCGGGTATGTTTCCTCAAGTCTGGCGGAGATATTGGAAAGGTCGGTGCGTGCCTGCACCAAGCTGACACCAGGCAACAAACGCGCAATCACCTGGATATTCGACCGCTCGCTACGAGTTACGAAACCGCCCGCCAACGGACCAATGGGTACAAAGAGGTCGCACCGGCTGACAAACTGGAAGTCGGCAGGCAGGATGCCGACAACAATATAACTCCGGTTGTTCAACGTTATGCTTCGACCAATCAATCCCGGATCGCTGCTAAATTGGCGTTGCCACAGCGAGTCGCTAATGATCACGACGGGTTCCGCGCTGAGCGAATCATCCGTAGAACTGAAATCTCTGCCGAGAGCCGGTTGAACCCCTAGAGTTGAAAAAAACGATGCAGACACATTTCGCGTCATCAAGCGCTCCGGTTCTTCAACCCCGGTGAGCGTCAAACTCCGAGGTCCTTGTATGGCGGCGATGTGAGTAAAGCTTCGATTGTCGACCGTCCAATCAAGAAAATCGGGCCAGGAGACCATCACATTCCCTTGGCCTTTTCGCGTTTCGGTTATAAAAACAAGGCGCTCTGGATTTTTGTACGGCAACGGGCGAAGTAACACGGAGCTGACCAAGGAGAACATCGCCATGTTTCCGCCTATGCTGAGTGCTAACACCAAAATGGCCGTCGCTGTGAAGACGGGACTCTTACCGAGCACGCGGAACGCATATCGGAAGTCAGAAGCAACCATCTGAAGCATGGTAAAACTATCTTACGCGCGTGAACAATGAACAGCGGCCCATCTCTCTGTAGTCGGGAGAAATAACTCATCGGCCACTTGGACGAAGAACGCCCAAACGGCAGAAGTGGAAGATCGCCGAGAAGGGGAGCCCGTCGTGACCGTGTGCCAAAAGGATTACCTTCGGCCCGGCATGTGCACCGGTGGAGTTATCATCTGCTGAATAAGGGAGATGACGTCGTTACAAACGCGTTTGAAATGGTCTCGGCACGGTAACTTCCGATAAGGCCCATTATGAGGACCTGAACAAACCCGCGCGGATGGCCAGTGGTTCCGAATTTTGTCGATCTGAGGTGGAGCGCAATCGGACAGTCGAACCCCTGAATAAAGGTTTTGCAAACCATCCGGTTGTGGCCGGAGATCCGACCTGTTGAGCCGCGACCTGTAAGCGTTAGCGGCAGGCAGACCATTCCCCTTGCGGTTCTCATCCGACACGCATCCGAGCGGCAAGCGAATCGGGGGTTGCTCGCGTCCGGCACCCGGAGTCGTGACTACCGGGGTTCCTAAAGTTCTGGCCTAACCGCGCCGAAATGATGATATGCCGAAACCATCGTTCGTTGCCAAGCACCGCCGTTGGATCATTTCTACGCTATCAACGGCTGGTCTGGCCATCAGCGGCGTCATGTTCGCCCAAGTGCCGGGCGGCAGGGTTGCTTTTCTCTTGTGCGCGTTGGGTGCAGGAGGAGCTTTGTACCGAGAGTTTGCGCCAAAACCAGTTCCGAACCGATAACACTAGCGCCATGGCGAGCGGCCACGGAGCGCTGGCCTAGATCCTAGGTCCATGCGTCCGCGACCAACAACTTGGAAGATTGTCGAGCGTTTGAAAATACAAGACTTACGCGCCCAACGCGTCGATTACAGGCCTCGCAACCCACTCATTCCAGGTACAAGTGTAGCAAGAGTCGGGGTTAACGGAGTTATTGGAGTAAAGGTTCCGGGCGTCGGGGTTTAGCTGCGCACTCGAAAACGCGACATGCCCGCGAGCAGCGCGATGCCGCTGCCGAGGAGCAGCAGGCTCATCGGCTCTGGAACTAGGGTGGCGGTAAAGGTCCCCTGAGCCGTTGGCGTGATATTCGCGGTGAAGCTAAGGTGGCCCAAATTTGTGTTCACGAATAGGCCGGTAGGATAACCGACTCCTCCTGGGCTCCCCGTGATCGGGCCGATGGCCGTCGTGAGATCATAGCCGAGAAGCGCGTTGTCTCCTTGGGCACCGATTCCGGTGAACGACTCCAATGCGGGAGGGCTGTCCAGGGTTCCGATGACGACGTATGGCAGAACAGGGAACCCCGTATCAATTGCAACAGGTGTAGGGACCGAATAAACCGCATTCGGATCGGTGACCGTAGCGGTTCCGATGCCCGTGATGAACACCGTTGTCGCACTACTCACGTTAGCGAAAACGAAACCTCCGAAAATAGGAACGACGTTGGCAGTGTCTCCAGTCACTGTCACTTGGACCAAAGCGTTCGTGAAGGTTGACCCTCCAATGGTGCCGGACGCGAGTCCCGACTCGATGTAGGTGATTGGTGCAGCTTCGATCAAGGCGGCGAATCCAACTAGCGCCAAGACTAAACGGGAGCAGGAAATCAAGGAGCTGGATCTCATATAGGTTTCGACATTCTATCCGAAACATCCACCGAAAAGCAAGTCTATTATTTTCATAGGTTTGGTAATGGGACGCACAGTACTGTGCCAGCGCCCTTTGCTTGCCCCTCGTCGGACCACGGAGCGCTGGCCTAGAATCCTAGGTCCGGGCGGAGTTACTGAAGCAGCCGGTCGAGGCGATCGAACAGCTTCGACCTTAACTCATCGTGAAGCGGTTCAGAACCGTTTAGATTATCGACGATGTACTCCGCAAGCTCTTTCTTGCGGATAACGATGCCATTGGCAGCTACATCATCGCCGACGATCGAAAGCTCCGTGAATTCGCCGAACTTTCGGTGCAGAATCTCATGTGGGTAGTAGTGCTCAATCCCGTTTTCTGTCCAATGGATTATGTTTGCTGGATCGAGACCTAACTGCTGAAGTTTTGATTTGACGCCGGGGGTATTGGGACGGGACTCGATCATCCTTGATGAGATTGCCCGGAACTCCGTTGAAAGTTAGCGACTCTCGATCCTCATAGGCTACGCGACGGCGGCTCCTTTCGCAATCGGTTTCTTGGAAACGGCGTTAGCCATCGAGGACAGCAACAACGGAATCTG
>JAIQFE010000040.1 GCA_020073445.1 Terriglobia bacterium | reverse complement strand
GCCGCGGCCTTCAACTTGTGGCGCATTCCAAAGCTCCGGGCCGCGGTGTGTTGAGCGGCGCTTCCGGGGCCCACTGAGAGGCCCGGTTGCCGACTGCGGGGGCGCCTCGCGACGCCTCCTTCTGCCGGTAACAGTGCTCCCTACGAAGTGCCAGTGGTGTTCCCGGACGCTATTTCAGCAAGCTCTTAGGATCGACCGCAGGCGGAGGCGGCTGGCCCCCCTCTTGCGGCATTTGCCGGACCATGAGGGCGAACAGCGGCATCAGGATTTCCATGTGCGTCCGCAAGGTCGTGGCGCCATCCTTGGTCATATCCGATATCATGCCGCTCAGGTTATCGCCTAAGCCCGGAATCATCGCCCCAAGTTGCTTGACCATTTCTGCTGGATTCATCGCGGAGGTGGCCGAAGCCATATAGGTCTTCAACTCCTGCAAGGCCTGCACCCGCTGGACCTCTTCCGGCTTCGCTGTCCACACTTGCACGATCATCTTCAGCAAGGGGCCGCCCGTCGGCGGCAAGCCGGCCATCGCCAGATCAAGAGTCAGCACAATTTCACGCTCTTCGGTCTCGATCCCCTGGATGGTCGCGGTGCGGCCAGTGCTATGGGATTCGACGCTGGTCTTCATCGCGGCGAGCATGGCGCGCGCTTGTTCCGGAACGGCCGACATCGCGATCTTGGCCCGATCCGCGTATTGACCACCAGGGACCGTGGCATACCGCCTGTTCACCGGGTCCACGGTGGTCAGGTCCTGAGTCTTTAGGTCCGTGATGAACAGCAGATGGCCTGTCTCGGAGTAGGTCTTGTTCCCTTTGATCCGAATCACCAGATCCCGGTTGTCACGAAGCGCCTGATAGACCGACGCGACTACCGCGGTTCCGTTGGCCAGTTGGACATCGGTGTGGTAGCGCAGAGTCGCGTCGGCCCGCGTCAAGGGCGCCAGGGAAGCCAGGACAACGGCGATTCCTGCGACACGCATTTATTTAAAGATATCTTTGAGCCGCCCGAAGAATCCTTTTTTAGGCTTCTCGGGTTCGGGCTGTGCCGGTGGCGGAGTCACGGGAATACTTCTGGGAGTCGCGCGCGGACGGGCCGGCTCGACTGGCTGGGTACTCTGAACGGCCGCCACTTCCGTGCCGTTCTCGGACGCAGACGCAGATGTGGGCGCCGCGGCTGGTGTGGCCTGCTGCTGGACCGGATCCCAGCTCGATACCAACGTCCGGCCATTGCCATGGATGTGGCAGATCTGCACGGGCTGGCTTCCAGCGATGAATACCTCGCTGCGGACGCGCGGACAATTGGGCGCGGCCAGCTCGCCGGTATCTTCGTCGATGTCCACCGTGACGATGCCATCCGGCGGCTGGAAGGAATGCACGTTCTTATATTCCTGGTGCTGATGCGCCCGCTTCATGAACTCGACCCAGATGGGCAGAGCGCTGTGAGCGCCTTCCAGTTTGAAATCGCGGTTATCGTCGAAGCCGACCCACACTACGCAGATGATCTTTGAAGTGAATCCAGCGAACCAGCCATCGCGCGAG
Organism: Terriglobia bacterium; assembly: GCA_020073445.1. Taxonomy (GTDB): domain Bacteria; phylum Acidobacteriota; class Terriglobia; order Bryobacterales; family Bryobacteraceae; genus Palsa-187. The sequence goes on along the minus strand of JAIQFE010000040.1, from coordinate 43,751 downwards.
GTCCCGGTCTTTCCCGCGGCCGGAAGAACGAAGCCCATGTTACGTGCACGCGCGCCCGTGCCGGAACCGCGCAGCACGTCTTCCATCATGCTTTCGACGAGATACGCCACGCGTGGATCGATGGCCGGCTTCCGTTCCGCCTTGGCTTGAAACGCTGTGGATCCGTTGCCATCGCGGATCGCCTTGATGAAACCGTTTTTCAGCAGGTCGCCGCCATTGGGGAACACGGTGTAGGCACTGGCGATTTCCAGCGGTGTTACTTCGTAGGCGCCCAATGCGATCGCGGGAGTCGGCTGGATATTATGGTTCAGCCCCACCGCCTGCGCCACTTCGGCGACTTTGTCGTATCCCACCATCTCGGCCGCTTTCACCGCGGGAATGTTCTTCGAATGCGCCAGAGCGTAGCGGAACGTCATCAGCCCTTCGAACTTATCGCCGAAATTGCTGGGGGTGTACGAGCGCGTGTCGTGTTCGTACCAGAACGTCGTTTCCTCATCCATCACGGTCGACGCCGGCGTCAGGATGTTGTGGCTGGAGGGATCGAGCGCGCTCATCATCGCCGCCGTGTACACGAACGGCTTGAAGGACGATCCCGGCTGCCGCATCGCGCTGGCATGATTCAGCTGGCTGCTCCCGTAACTGCGCCCGCCGACCACCGCCAGAGGCTCGCCGGTCTCGGCTGAGAGCGCCACCAGAGCCACTTGCGCGGCAGGGAACTCGCTGGTGCCGTATTTCTTGTTCCGACGCTTCCATTGCTGGTCGGTTTCGAGGATTCCCGCGCGAACCGCTTCCACGGCGTCGTGTTGCAGCTCGAGATCCAGGGTCGTATAGACGCGGCTCGAGCTGGTGTAGAAATCGCGATTCTGAAAGCGCGTCTGCAGCTCATCGTTGACCAGATCGACGAAATACGGAGCGTCGCTCGATTCCACTTCGCCGTGATTCACCTGAAGTGGGCTTGCGATCGCTTCCTGGTATTGATGCTCGGTAATGAATTCGTTCTCGAGCATCTGCTTCAGCACGATGTTGCGCCGGGCCATCGCCCGATCCGGATGGGTGAAGGGATTGCGCGATCCTGGACTCTGGATCAAGCCCGCCAGCATCGCCGCTTCCGGCAAAGTGATCTTGGCCAGATCCTTGCCGAGGTACACCTGCGAGCCTTCGCCGAAGCCATGGATGCTGAAGCTGCCCTGGTTGCCCAGGTAGATGGAATTCGCGTAGTAATAGAAGATCTGCTGCTTGGTGAGCTTCTGCTCCAGCTGCATCGTGATCATCGTCTCGGGAATCTTGCGCCGCCATCCGCGCTCGGTGCCGAGCCACAACGTCCGCGCCAATTGCTGGGTGAGGGTCGAAGCGCCTTCCAGACGTTTGTCGTCCCGAATGTCCCGCCAGGCCGCGCGCATGATGCCGATCGGATCGAAGCCGGCGTGCTGGAAGAAGTGCTTGTCCTCAGCCGCCAGCAGCGCGTTCACCATGACTTTCGGAATATCGTCGAAGGCCACGATGCGCCGTTTCTCGCGCTTCTTGTCGTAGAGATTGCTGATCAGTTCCGGTTCCAGCAGATACTGGGTGCGTTCGGTGTGGTCGCGCAGGGAAATGATCTGCGTCACCTGGCCGTTCGCGATCTTGATCACTGCGCCTTCCGGATCGTAAGCCTCCGCTCCAGGGTTGACCTCCACCCCGTCGGGACGAACCAGATACCATCCCATGCGGTTGGTGTTCTGCGAGGAATAACCGGACCGCTTTAAGTACGCGGCGATATCGTCGCGCGTAATCGCCTCGCCGACGGTCACCGCGCGGGGAGCCGCATACAGCAGCGTCGCGCTCGAGAACGGGCCGGCGCGCAGCTCGGCGTCGATCATCCGGGAGTATTGGAAATAGTAGTACGCGAAGACGCTGGTAGCCGTCAGGCCCACTAGCAGGAAAGCGATGAGAAAGGCCCGTCCCCATGGGCTCTTGAGGATCCGGAACACGCGGGAATTTTTGGAAATGCGAAGTTTTACGGCCATCTTGGAGCTAGGGTTCCGCCTTTTTGATCGCATTCACTTCTTGGTATCGTCGAGCGAGACCAGCTCTTTCCACATGTCTTCATGCGGCTGCCAGTCCGGCGCCTGATGCCCGGTGATCTGCACTTCGTCGACCTTCAGCGTCCCATGCCCGAACGGACAGATGTATTCGGTGCGCGGCCGGCCAAAGAGAATTTGCGTCCAGGAGCCGGTCAGGATGGGCATGCGCAATTTTCGTAAACACGTCCGGCAGCGGTAGCGCTGATCCCAGATCACCACCCAGATCACTCCTGCCGCCAATAGCGTGTAGGCCATCATGAGGAACGTGTAGGTTAGATCGTATCCAATCGGCTCTGTATGGAACCGCATTTTGGGAGGAGGAAGCAGGTACGGAAGGCCTCGGCCTACACGATACAGAAACAGCCCAGCCAGCGCTAGCTTGGCAACCAGGTAAGCCCAATACCTCATATACTTTTGGACACCCGCCCTCGCTCTTAGTCTCCCACATTCCGTAACATTAAATTGAGATGCGCGTGGTCGCGAGCGTTTCGCGAAATGTTTCAGTCCGTAACGATTCCGCCGTACACCTGCTTCTCGAACACGAAGCCCAGGTCTTCCGTTTCGTCCTTGCCGGCCCGGTCTCTGGCCCAGTGCGTCAGCTCATGAAGCAGCTGCACGCCGACCACGTGGACCATATGACCGTTGGCGGTCTTCCGCATGTCGGAGCCCATTTCGTAGTAGGCGACGTCCTTCTGGCGCATCACGATGATGTTGGTGTGCGGAGTGAATCCGGCTCTGGGACTGTACACCTTTCCCCCGATCTGCTTGTCGATCAGGATCTGAATATCGATCACCGGACCGCTGCCCCACGAAAGAGCCCGTTTGATCGCCGCCGGATCGCCCAGTTCGGAGATGCTATCGATGGCGGAAACAATCGAGCTCACGCCCGCCAGAGTCGGCAGGGTGGTGCTGACGTACTTCGTAAACTTTGGAAAGGTCGTCGTGTCCTTGAGCTGCATTGGGGAAGCTCCTTCTTGACTAGAGAGTTTACTCCAACTGATTCATTCCCAGCAGTTTGGTGGTTTTCAGCCATGTGGAAAACTCAAGCCTGCCGCTCAAGTCACATTAAATGAGTAGCTTACCGTTTGGCCAGCCAGTTGCCAATGAACTGGCGAGGCGATGACCATGCTGCGACAAACGGCGCGAGCAACGACGCAAGCGATATTAGCGGTATTGCTGACCGGCGCGGTCTCCGTGTGGGCGCAGCAGCCCCAGCAGCAGGATGACGATGGATACGCTCCCGAGCACGGCGTGGCACGCATCAGCCTGGTCAACGGCGACGTCTCGGTGCGGCGCGGCGATTCGGGCGATCTGACCGCGGCCGCCCAGAATGGGCCTCTGGTGGTTGAGGATCACCTGGCCACCGGCCAGAACTCGCGGGCCGAAATCCAGTTTGACTGGGGCAACATGATCCGCCTGGGTACGGCTACCGAGGTTCGCATGGGCGAACTGGAGGACCGGCGTTATCTGGTCCAGGTCGCGGTGGGTACAACCACGTTCCGCGTCTTGCGCGACAGCGGCGCGGACATCGAAATTAGCACGCCGACGGTTTCCGTGCGGCCCCTCGAGCAGGGAAGCTATCGCGTCACCGTTTTTCCTGACGGGGAGACCGAAATCACGGTCCGATCCGGCCGCGCCGAAATTTTCTCGCCGCGTGGCACCGAAACACTTACCTCCGGCCGCACCATGGAAGCGCGCGGTACGCCGTCCGATCCCGAGTACATGATTAACGCGGCCATCCCGCAGGATGAATGGGACCGCTGGAATGCCGACCGCGACCGTCTGCTCGAGCGCACCCAGAGTTATCGCTACGTGAATCCGGACATCGTGGGCGCCGAGGATCTGGATACCTACGGCCGCTGGAACAACGATCCGCAGTACGGGAACGTCTGGGTTCCCAACGTGGATGCCGACTGGGCTCCGTACCGGGTGGGCCGCTGGGTGGATGAACCCTACTACGGCTGGACCTGGGTCAGCGGCGATCCTTGGGGCTGGGCGCCGTATCATTACGGCAACTGGTACATGAGTTCCTTCGGTTGGGCCTGGTATCCGGGTCCGATCTACGGCCGCCACTACTGGAGGCCGGCGCTGGTCGGATTCTTCGGCTGGGGCACTCCGGGTATCGGCTTCGGATTCGGATTTGGGTTCGGAAACGTAGGCTGGGTTCCGCTGGCTCCGTACGAACGGTTCCGCCCGTGGTACGGGCGCGGATTCAACAACACCACCATCGTGAACAACGTGACGGTGGTGAACAATTTCCGCAATGCGCGGTTCGTCAACGGGCGCACCGGCGTGACCAGCGTCAACGCCAACGATTTCAACCGCGGCCGCTTTATCAACTCGAATAACTTCGTGCGCGCTTCGAATAGCGACCTGGCGCGTGCGGGCTCGGTGCAGGGCAGACTGCCGTTCACCCCATCGGCCGAATCCAGGCGCATGTCGGACGCCCGGGTGAACACGCAGTCGTTGCCGAGGGTGAACGCCAACACGCGCTTCGCCCAGCGCAACCCGGCGACGCAGGTAAGGCCGACGCAGACCTTCGGGCAGTCTTCGGCGCCGCGCGGGAATGTTACTGCACCCGGCGGCAACCCGCGCAACGGACCCGTTTCCAACGGCGTAGTGAACAATAATTCGAATAGTCCGAACAACAATCCGAACAACAGGGGCGGCTGGCGGACGTTTGAAGGCGGACGGCAGAACTCGCCCGCGGTAGTCGGCGGCGGACGCAATAACGGCCCGGCATCGCAGGCTGCTCCCAGCCTGCGCCAGAGCGCGCCGCGCGAAAATATCCAGCAAAGCTCGCCGCGGGAAAACATGCGGCAAAGCGCGCCACAGCAGCAGCCAGTTCGCATCAGCCCGCCCATCGTTCGCGAACGGGCGCAGCCTGCACCGCAAGTGAGCCGTCCTCAACCGCCTAGTGGAGGATTCGGGGCGCCTCGTCCGCAAGGCGGCGGCGGATTCCCCGGGGGCGGAGGCGGTGGTGGATTCCCCGGTGGCGGCGGAGGCGGTGGTCAGCCTCGCGGTGGCGGTGCTGGTGGCGGAGGCGGCAACCGTGGCGGCGAATCGCACGGCGGCGGCGGCCACAAGCGATAACCGATTTCCAGATTTTTTCTTCCCTCAAGAAGGCCCGGCGGTGAATGAAAATCACACCACCGGGCCATTTTTTTGAGCCGTGCCTTAGTCTGCGATAATCGATGGACCATGAGCACGGAACAGGCGATCAAGCTGGAGCGTATGAAGCAACCCGTCGAAGCCACGGGCAGCGATATGTCCGGGTCGACATTTACCGATGTGAAACTTGCCGCCGCGTCGTTCCGCGACGTGAATCTCTCGGGCGCGTCCTTCGACGACGTCAATCTTTCGGACGCCACCATCCGCGACGCGAATCTCTCGGGAGTGCGGATCAGCCAGGCGAATCTGCGGGGGGCTTCCATCGTCGAAAGCATGACGGACGGGATGACGATTAACGGCATCGCCGTGGCGGATCTGATGGCTGCCTACCGATCTGCCAACCCCACAGCAAGTTAGCCGCCGGCCCTCAAAAAAACACTATTATCTTCGGCGGACTCGTCGATAGAGACAGCATGAAGCTGTTCGCCGTGCTGCTGCTATCGATGCTGACGGCATACGCCCAGGACCATGCGCAGCGCAACTGGAATATTTCCGTGGGGTTCTTCGTGGGCGCGAACGCGATGGATACCTTGAGTTCCCGCGGCGCCATGGAATCCAATCCACTCCTCGGAAGGGGCCAGTTCGGCGGCCGGCAGATGGCTATAAAGTCCGGTATCACCGCCGGAGTGATCCTCGCGGAACGGATGATCCTACGGAAGCACCCCGAGACGCGAAACTTTTGGACCTGGGCAAACTACGGGACGGGCGCGGCCATCTCCGCTGTGGCCGTGCGGAACTGGAATCAACCCGTATTGCTGCAGCCTGCGTTGCCTCAGTCCGCCACAGCCTTCAAATAAGGTTCGCTAAGCCGTAGGATGGTTCATCCGCCAGCGAATGTAGTTCACCAGGAACTCGCTATCGGAGCGGTGCATCATGAAGTCCAACGCGGCAGCGATCTTGGGGATGGGGGTACGGTGCAGCGAGCCCTCGGTGGTCATTCGATCCACGGTTTGGGCGATCGCCAGCTCGTGATCGTTGAGCGGTTTGATACTGATAGCCAGAGCACTCACGTCGATTAAAGTATCGGACGGGAGGCGTCAGGACCTTAGAGGGGCCTTAGACAATAATAGGGGTGATCTCACGTCACATGAGCTTGTCAAAATCGCTGTTCCTTCTGCTGGCGGCCGCCGTTCTCGAAGCGGGCGGGGACGCGCTGGTGCGTACCGGCCTCCACGCGAGGACTCCCGCGAAGCTCGGCTGGTTCTTAGCTGCGGCGCTGACCCTGTTCGGCTATGGATATGTGGTAAATTCCCCGCCGTGGGATTTCGGAAAACTACTGGGCGTGTACGTGGTCGTATTCTTTCTGGTGGCGCAGGCGATCTCCTGGATCGTTTACGACCAAAAGCCCAGCAGCGCGGTTTTGCTTGGCGGGGCGTTTATCGTCGTCGGCGGAGCGATCATTTCGTACAGCTCGATTTCTAACTGAACGACGACCCCATTTGCCGAGTCCGACGAACCCGCTTGCCGATAATTGTCCTCAGTGAGGTTGCTGACGTGACGGATCGGCTCATGGGAAGTGTCGGACTTGGTGGCGCTTCTGGAGGCTGAAGAGCGAGGGCCACGACAGGCCGGTTGGGAGTGGTTCAGTTTGAACTAGGTCAGCCAGTAGGTTCGACCTGAAAGCGCGCCTCGGGTTCGTCTACCTCGTCTGAATCCGTGATCCTCACCCGTACTTCATCGCCCGCTTTAAGGTGGAGACCCTTCCAGTTCACATGCTCTTTCGTCGGACTGACAAGCCCGCCTACCCGAAGGAAAACTTCATCGTGACCATGCCCCTTGACGTGATTAACCATGGCATTCAGAACGCCATCGTCGCCAATTCCGGCAGTACACAGCCGTTCACCATTTAGATAGACCTCAAATGCGCGCATCGTGGCATGATCGTACCATGCCAACCCGAGCAAGCACGCTAACGAATAAGAAGATCAGTTGCGAGAATATTCCGACTTATTGAAAGTCCTTCAAACCGTCTCGACGAGTATCGTTGACGTGGACAATCAAAAGCAGATCGTGGATATCCTAAATCCCCGAGATCATAGGCCCAAAACCTCAGCGTCTGGTCAGACGACTGCGGGTTACGCCTGCGATGGCTGCTGGCGTCACGGATCACGTGTGGGAAGTGTCCGATCTGGTAGTACTGCTCGAAGCCGAAGAGCGGGGAATGGAAAGGGCGGCGGCGTAAACCTTGACGGGACGTGATAGGATCGGGGCGGAAGGGACCCTGGCAGGGGTCCCCAGAACATTGCAGCCGCGCTGACGGCCTGACGATAGCTTAGGCAGGCCGGGAGTTGGTTGTGTCTCTTATTGCGGAAAATCACGCCAATAGTGAGGAAGTAGTATACTCACCCGATATGCAGGATAAAGAGCTTGAGGCCCTTCTAAACAAAATTGGCCACAAGATTTCGGAATCCGTAAAATCTACCTCACTTCAAACTCAGCCCGTACCAACACCAACCAAGCACACTTGGCCTGTGGTCGTTGGAGCGATCGCAGGAATTGTGGCTACACTGGCAATTATTGCTGGCGGGATACGCTTTGTCGTGTCATCCGCTATAACTGACGCGCTGATTGGTCCATCGACCACACTGACAAGCCTGAAAGAGCAGGGCGTGAGCCTGCGGCGCGACGTTGACCGCCTTCTGGACAGATCCGCTCAGAACATCATCAAAAATCCGGCGGCCCCTGCCGCCGACTTAAAAGACGCCGCCAATCATCTCCAGCAACGAAAAATCCAAACGCCAGTCCAGGAGGTTGTTTCAACCGGGAAAACGCTACTGGCCCATGGCCAACCGAATTCCGAGCAGTGGCAAGCCTTCCTTGCCTTCGTCGGTTATCGCACTTTCTTGAACGCTAAACCGGATTCTGCCCAAGCCGTCGGACCACTCCAGCCCGGAAATACATGGAGGTATGGCTTTTCACCCATACCGGGGAAACATGAGCCTGTGCTTACCTTCACCCAAGGACTAGGTGTGCCCGCTCAACAAGCCGCTCGGATGGACCGAATTGGCGTGGATCAGAATGGTGCTTTACCCAGAGGGCCACTTTTACTAGTTGCAACAGGTGGAGCAATCAGCTTGGACGACTGGCAAATGCGTAACACGGTTTTTGATGGTGTTGAGATTCATTACTCGGGGCAACGAACAATTCTTGAAAACGTGACTTTTGTGAATTGTACCTTCGTGATGGATAACAACATTCCGGGCAGACGACTTGGTGAAGAGATGCTGGCATCTGCTGCCGTTAGTTTTAAGAGTGGGGCTTGATTTTCAAAACTTGACCACTAGCCCACAGTACAGGTAGTGGTTCGTGAACCACTACCCCCGATTACATAATATCTGTTATCGGAAGTTCTCAACACGTGAGGGCGTGCTCCCACTGGCCAGCAAAGCCATGAGAATTGTCCACCCTCCCCAGCACTATAGTCGTGATCGCATAGAGTCCGTGAGACAATTTGTACAGCGGTATGGCTGACAACAACTACGCCACCAAGCACGATCTCCAGGAACTTCGCACGCATGTCGATGAACGTCTCGACCGCGTTGACACACGGTTCGACCAAGTGATCGAAGCAACGCGGGATATGCAAACAGAAGTGCTGCGGGCGTTCCACAACTGGGCCCGGCCCGCGGAGGTCAAAATCCGCTCCCATGAAGAACGGCTTACGCTTCTCGAAGAGCGCGTCAGCGAAATCGAACGCGGCAAAGGCTTAGCCTAGTCCCAGGCGCTCCCGGACTTCCCTCCCGACGTTCTCCACCGCGCTGACCCGCAGCACTTCGAACCCCGCCGCTTGGCCCGACGCGACCCCGGCTTCCGAGTCCTCGATCACCAACGGCCGGCGCGCGCCCAGGCGCTCGGCGGCGAGCAAATATGGCTCCGGCGAAGGCTTAAAGTTCTTCACGTCTTCTCCCGTGATAAGCAGCTGGAAACAGGCCCGTATTCCGCCTCGCACCAGTGGCGGCTCGACTTCTGATTTATAGCTTGAGGAAACTACGGCTAACGTATAGATACTGTGCAGCTCTTCCAGCAATCGAACCGTGTCCGCCAGAAATGGCTGCGATTCCTCCAGGCCTTGGCGGAAGAAAGCCTGCTTCCGCGCGACCAAACCGCCGCGATCGGCATCCTTGTCCACAATGTGAAGTCGTTCCCGCAGAGCCACTTCGTCGGCAACCCCCACGAAGTTCTTTTGATATGCGGGCCAATCGAGCTGAATCCCCAGGGGTTCCAGAGTCTGGTTCCAGGCGCGGTGATGGACGCGTTCGGTGTCGGCCAGCACTCCGTCGAAATCGAACAGCAGCGCGTCATATTTTGCAAGTCGGGACGGGGTCATAAGTTGGGGTGATCAGGCTATAATCATCTCATGATCAAAGCCACGGACAAGATCTGGCACAACGGCAAATTTATCGGGTGGGATGACGCCAAGATCCACGTCCTTGCGCATGTGACCAGCTATGGGAGCTCAGTTTTCGAGGGGATCCGGGGCTATTCCACCCCCGCCGGCCCGGCGATATTCCGCGGCCGCGAGCATATGCGCCGCCTGCACGATTCGGCCAAGATCTACCGCATCACCATCCCCTACGCGATCGACGAGTTGGTGACCGCGATGCACGAGCTGGTGCGCTTGAACAAGCTGGAATCCTGCTATGTGCGGCCCCTGGTCTTTCGCGGCTATGGCGATCTGGGCGTTCTGCCCACCAAGGATACCCCCATCGAGACCTATATGGCCTGCTTTGAATGGGGCAAGTACCTGGGCGCGGAGGCCATGGAAGAGGGCGTCGACGTCTGTGTTTCCAGCTGGACCCGCCTGGCTCCGAATACCCTGCCCACTTTAAGCAAGGCCGGCGCGAACTACATGAACTCGCAACTCATCCGGATGGAGGCGCATGCCAACGGATACTCGGAAGGCATCGCGCTGGACGTTTCGGGATATGTGTGCGAAGGCTCGGGCGAGAACGTGTTCGTGGTGCGCGACGGAAAGATCCTCACACCGCCGATCGGTTCGAGCGTGCTGCCCGGCATCACCCGCGATACGGTGATCACACTGGCTCAGGACCTGGGGATTACGGTGACCGAGACGCTGATCCCGCGCGAGATGCTGTACATCGCCGACGAGGTGTTCTTCTCCGGAACAGCGGCGGAGATTTCGCCCATCCGCTCGGTGGATCGCATTCCGGTCGGCACCGGCAAGCGCGGCCCGATCACGGAAAAGCTCCAAAAGGAATTTTTCGCGCTGGTGGAAGGTAAATCCGCGGATCGGCACGGCTGGCTCGCGCCGGTTGCACAACCTGTCGGGACCCGCTAACAACAGCGCGGAGGAGCAAGATTCCGCGGGAACCGAACTTGTGGCCACCTCCCCCGAGATTGACGCACTTGCCCGGTTCCGCGCAGAATGTTGTTCCTACATTCTTACCAGGACAGGGCGCCCGTGAACAGGACAAACTTCAGATTTCCACCGGATGTTTGCACATTGGTTTGTTCGAGTTACTGCATAGCCGCTGTGGACATGCTGTGAAAAAAGCAGGACGCCGATGAAATGTAAAGGGATTGAAACCTCCACAAACGATTTCATCGAGATCAAGGGTGATTCTGTAATCTCCCACATAGATCCGGTGCTGGAACCCGCTGATAACGCAGCATGGATTGCGCCGGGCTTCGTGGACCTGCAAGTCAACGGATTCGCCGGCGTCGACTACAACTCACCTGCAGCGCTTACAGATAACGCCCTGGAAGAAATTGCACGGTCGATTCGCGCGATCTTTTCAACCGGTGTTACGCGCTTCTTTCCGACCGTGATCACCGGAGCTCCGGCGGACATGCTGGGAGCGCTCAAGAATCTGGCGCAAGCGAAAGAGAAGCTAGCCGAAGGTTCCGCGCGCGAAGGTCTGGCCATGGAAGCGTTTCACGTCGAGGGTCCGCATATCTCCGAATACGATGGTCCGCGCGGGGCGCATCCGGCCCGCTGGATTCGCCCGCCCGATTTGGAAGAGTTCCGCCGCTGGCAGGACGCCGCACAGGGCAATGTGCGGCTGGTCACGTTGTCCCCCGAGTGGCCGGAGTCGACTGCTTACATCGAGCACCTGGCCCGGGAAGGCGTCGTGACGAGTATCGGCCACACCCATGCGACATGCGAGCAGATCGGCGACGCGGTTCGCGCCGGAGCGACATTGTCCACTCATCTGGGGAATGGCGCGGACGCGGTCCTGCCCCGGCATCCGAACTACATCTGGGAGCAACTGGCCGAGGACAGACTGGCTGCCAGTTTCATCGTGGACGGCCACCATCTGCCGGAATCGTTCCTGCGCGTCGCGCTGCGGGCCAAGGGAACCGATCGGAGCGTGCTGGTTACCGATGCGGTGATGCCCGCGCTGTGCGCGCCCGGCAACTATCGCTTAGGCGAGGTCGATGTGGAGCTAAAGGACGACGAGCGCGTTGTTCTTAAGGGAGGCACGCGGCTGGCCGGTTCCAGCCTGCGGATGGACGTGGCGATCTCTAACGTTATGCGCTTCGGAGGAGTGAGCGTGATGGAGGCGGTCGCCATGGCGACGGTGAATCCCGCGCGGGTGGGCCGCATCGGCGGTCGAATTCGGGGATTGCGCGCAGGCGACCGGTCGGACGTCGTGCGGTTCCGGATCGAAGACGGCCGCGTGCGGGTGCTCGAAACCTATATGAACGGCGAGTGCGTGTTTGCCGAGCGACGTCATTAACCAGGCGCGTATAGTGGTTTTTATGCGCCGTTCGGTTCCCTGTTTCGTAGTCATTGTCGTCGGCCTGTTCACGAGTGCGTGTAACCGTCAGAGTCCTGCCATGCAGTTCGACAAACTAACAGAAGATTTCCTCTACGGGAGCCTCGCCTTATCGCCAGTAAGCGCCACCGCGACCGGATATCATCTGCACAACGGTGTTCCCCTGGACGAACTGATCGACGATTACAGCACCGGCGGGTTAGACCAGCAGCGGACCTTCTATAAGGACTTCCAGCTCCGGGTCGCCAATCTGGATGTCACGAAGCTCGACAAAGAGCAGCGCGCCGATCTCGACATGATGAAGAGCAATGCCGAACTGGCTCTTCTTGAGTTCGACACGATCCAAAGTTATAGGCACAATCCGACCGTATACGTGGAGCTGATCGGCAACGCCCTGTACACGCCGTACATGCTCAACTACGCGCCCATCGAAAAGCGCTTCGAGCAGATCATCAAGCGTCTGGAAAGGACCCCGGCGCTGTTCGATCAAGCCAAGGCCAACCTGGTGGACGCACCGGAAGTCTGGAATCGGGTGGCGCGTGAAGAGAATGACGGAAACATCGAGCTGATCGACAAGACGCTGCGCGAAGCTGCGCCGGAATCGCAGAAGGCACTCTATGGAGCGGCGGCCGCGAAGGCACTGGCGGCGGCGCGGGACTTCAATGATTTCCTTAAAGACAAGCTGTCGGCCAAGACATCGGACTGGCGCCTGGGAAAAGAGAAGTATGCGCGGAAGTTCGCGCTGGTTCTCGCGTCCGGGCGCACGCCCGAAGACCTGCTGACCGCGGCCGAAGCCGATCTGAAGACCGTTCGCGCCGAGATGGCCAAACTCGCCGCACCGAAAACCGTCGAGCAGGCGCTGGACGATGTCGCGCGTCAGCATGCCACGCCCGATACCTACATGGCCAAGGCCAAAGAGACTCTGGCGCAGGCCACGGCGTTCGTCAAGGCGAAGGATCTGCTGACGCTGCCGTCCCGGTCCAATCTTGAGGTGATCGAGACGCCGGAATTCATGCGGGGCATTTACGGCGTCGGCGGCTTCAATGCCGCTCCGCCGCTCGAGCCTCAGCTCGGCGCGTTTTACTGGATCACGCCGATCCCGAAAGCGTGGCCGGCCGCGCGGGCGGAATCGAAGCTCCGGGAGTACAACAACTATGGACTTCAGGAGCTGACGATTCACGAAGCCATGCCCGGCCACTATGTGCAATTGGAATACGCCAACGACGTGCAGCCCGTCTCCCGGCGCCTGCTCCGCACGATCCTGGCGAACACCCCTTACGTGGAAGGATGGGCCGTTTACACCCAGCAGATGATGTCGGACGCGGGATATCTCGACGGCAATAAAGCCCTGTGGTTGACCTTCTACAAACAGATCCTGCGCGTGCTGGCCAACACCATCCTGGACATCCGGCTACAGACGATGGGCATGACCGATCAGGAAGCGCTCGACCTGATGATGAAAGAGACGTATCAGGAAAAGGAAGAGGCGACGGCTAAGCTGCAGCGCGCGCAGCTTTCGTCCTGCCAGCTGCCGACTTATTTCGTCGGCTGGAAGGGATGGCTCGAGGTCCGCGAGCACTACAAGCAGCGCAAAGGAAGCTCGTATTCGTTGAAGGAGTTCAACGAGCGGGCACTCAAAGAGAGCGGCGTGCCGCTACCCGCACTGGACACGTTATTACAATAGTTGGGCGAGGCATGCCTCGCCCCCACACATCTGTAGAGGTCGGGCACGCCCGACCCGCCAATTATCGAACCGCGGTAGCCTGCGCGATCCGGACCGCCGAACCCGACGCCATCGAGTCGTAATAACCCACAAATCTCTTGGTCTCCACGGCGTCGTACGGCCGCAGATTGTTCGCCCAGCGATAGGAGATCGGCTGGAACCATAGCTCGGCTTGCACCTGGAACGGACCCTGCGCGTTCGTGAGGTTCACGGAGTAGCGAATCTTGTCGCCGCCCGCGACGAAATCCTGATCCTGAGCCGCGCCACCGAGAACCGCAATTTCCGCATCGGCGCCCGCCTTGTTGAACCCGCGCGGAAGCAGGCGATTGTCCTTGATGAAGCGCACCGCAGTAAGCAGACCGGTGGTCAACTTGCCCGCCGTATCCACCATGATGTCCTCATAGATCTGCACCTGATCGGGCGCGGTAATCTCGGTGTAATGCGGCTCGTACTTGGTCGCATCGGTATCGTTATCGTTGCCGCGGATCAGGCCGCTGGGCTCCAGCGCTCCGGATTCGAACACCGTCGCTCCGTTACGATCCTTCACCGTCACATGCAGCCAGGCCCGCCGCGAGGGGTAGGCCGTCGGAAATTTGTGGCCGCTCAGATTTTGCACCGAAATATCGGCCTGCAGGCGTCCCGCGGCGATGTTCACATTCTGGATGGCGATCTCCGCCGTTTTCGATTGCAGATGCTCGATCGTGCGGTTGGCAGAAGCCTCGAATTCTTCCGGCAAGGCGATTACGTCCAGATCGGCACGATAGCGGTTGAGCAGCCGTTGGATGAAGAAATTGCCGCCGACAAAGACGTGACGGCTGGCGTCGTCGCGGGTGACACCGAGCACCTTGGTGATCGCGACCGGCTCCTGAATCACCGGCATGTGGCAACTCTGGCAGCTCTGCTTGTCCTTGTAATCGCTGTTCAGCCACTCCTGATACGGCATCTGCTCCGGGAGTTGGCCGATCGCCTTCCCGTCCGGTCCCAGGGCTGTCGTGATCAGCGTGTGACAGGTGGCACACAGCTCCGACTGGTGAATGTGATCCGACTGGGTCGGCTTATAGCCTTCCGATGACGTCAGCATGATGCGAGTCTGCCCGTTTTCGATCTTGTAGGGGCCGTATTCTTCACGATCGCCGAGCTTGCGTGTGGTGTCGACGACGAAGCCGCCTACCAGGCTCTCGCGAGTCCCCAGCTTGTCTTTCGAAATCTGGTGGCATAGGGAGCAGGAGACGCCATCCTGGGCCAACTTGTCGTCCCTTTTGGAACCTGGTTCAGACGCGTCAAATCCAAGATGCGAGAAAACCTCGGTCTCACGGCCATTCGCGTTGGCTTCGTAACGAGCCATGGGCATGTGGCACTTGGAACATTCGTTCTGAATTTCCTTGGAGGCTTGCGGGTGATCGATGGTCTCGCGGCGCACGCCCGACTGCCAGTAGGGATCGCGCGCGGAATTGGCCATCATGGTCGGACGCCAGGAAAAACCGATCGACACGTCTTCCCCGCCCGCGGTGCTAAGACCGTTGTGGCAGGCGAAGCACCGATCGGAAGTCTGGAAGAGTGGGCCGACCTTCTGGTGGGCGTCTTTCTTCGCATCGGCGCCTTGAACTACCAGCGCCCCGAAACAACATATCGCCAAACATTTGAACATGGCTATTTCCACCCGGATTTCCAGCTGCCATCGAACCAATCCCATAGGACATAGAACAGGACTTCGGTCGTTCGACCGCCTGTATTCGTCATTGGAAACCGGACACCCACATCCGCCAGGATATGTTGCCGCTTACTGAGTGAAACCTGCATTTGCGGGAGAATGTCCCAGTTCGTCTTGGCGCCGTCCACCAGGTCCCGGCTCGCCAGGAACTCCACCATGGGCGTCCAGATGCGGCCGAAACCCTTGTTCTGCACCAGCGTTTTCCCGATCGCCGTGTTGAAGTAGAAATTCTGAGGAAGGTCCTTGGTATGGGTCGGCAGCACCGCGCCCCACTGGGTTTGGACGGCGTCCAGTACTTTCAATTTGGCAGGCAGTGCCTGGTCGAACATGCCGAAGGTTTGAAACGCAGTCACTCCAGCCCCCAGACCGTGCGCCGGATCACCGGTTGGGAAGTTCACCTCGCCCTGAAGGCTCAGGATGGAACCCGTCTTCGAACTGTAGGCCATCACGCGCTTGAACCCGAGCACCGCGTCTCCGACTCCTGCGAACCAAGTTCGCGTATCGGCGCGCTGGAAACTGAACGGAAGCGATATTTCCATCTGGTTCTTGACGCCGAATCGCTTCTCATAGGTAATCTCCGGCTCGACGCCAGGATTACCGGTCGCATTGAAGGTCGACGTAAGCACCGTTTCGTTTTCCGGGAAAGCTTTCTCGGTGCCAAAAGCGCGCGGGAAATTCAGTTCGGCGAGCGGCCACCCTGGCTCGGTACAAAGACTTCTGAGGTAGCCGACCACCTTGTAGATTTGCTCGTTGGTCAAGGCTTCCGAAAACGACGGCATGATGCGGGAAAAGCCGCGGCCAGCCCCGCCTTCGTGGATAGTCGCTCTCCAGTCAAATTCCTTCTCCCCGGTCGTGCCCCTGCAATCTGAGAAATCGGGGAATGTCGAAGGCGGCTCGAAGCCGAGCGTGCTCTTGGGTTGTCCCTTCCCGCCGGGACCGTGGCAGCCGATGCATGCGGCCTTGTAGATTTCTTCTCCGGTATCAAGCTTCAGCGGGGCGCCGGCCTGGCTTTGCGCGAAAGCAATGGAATGCATCCAAACCACGGCAAAGACGAACGCGACAGGAAGATATCCCCAGATGGACCAGGTTGAAATATCGCGTGAACGCATAGGGTAAGGATCTAGCGTAGCAAAGCACGGAAGGCTGCGAAAACTTATGGCCACAGAAGAAACGTTTAAGGTCGCCACGTAAGGCGGCGTAAGCCATCCACAGTAGGGCAAGCCGCGCGGTGGATTGGGCGAGAACCCGCATGCGCGCGTCCCTTGTGATCGTGCAGTGAAGCTGAGATCCGCCGGAACAAGAACTTAGCGCGATCCGCGTATGGTTTCCGGATTGCCCCTCAAAAAGCCGAGCTTACGGAGGTGCTTCCATATGACCCACACAGAACAGGATCAGGCGGTCACGGTGACTTTGGAAAGGCGATCGGAACCGCGCGTCAAATCAATCCTGCCCGTTTTCCTGAAAACGCCGAACGCGCATCCTATGGAGGCCTGTCTGCTCGACGTTTCGCCGCACGGTGCGCGGCTGCGTGTCCCGGAGCCGGTTCCGGTCGGAGCGAATGTCAGAATCGAAGCGCCCGATCTGCTGCTGTTCGGAAGCGTGAAGTGGTGCTGCGTGACTCATGGAGCACACGAAGCTGGCATCACGCTTTCCCTGCCCTTGGAAATGCTCGGCGAACTGCAGAAACTAAACGCGACGTTGTTGAAGGACGGCCAATCTACGTTAGCTGGAAAATAGCGACTTGAAGAAGCGTCGGAATTGCCAATGCCGGCCCGGACATCGTTCCCAGTCCGGGGGAGCGAAGCTGATGATATTGGTGTTGCGCTCCACCCACAGGACCACGGGATCGGCGTTGGGATAAGAAATATTGAAGACCACGCCCTCGCCGCAGTAGTCGATGTTGTCTACCCTGGCTGCGCTCCCATGAGAGTAGGGCGTGGACGGACCCCAGTCCTTCTCAAACATCTCGAACGGGTTGTACTTGCAGGAACTGTCGGTCGGGCACCACATCCGGTAGGCGCCCTGAAAATCCTTCCGATCCAGGGCGGCAAAAAAGCGCTTGAGGGTCTGCTCCTGCGTCCAGGTCCGGAAATACAGAAAGGAGGATGTCCCAACGATGCCTACGGCCAGAACGCTGAGTACGATCCTCGTGATCCAGCGCCCGCGGCGCGCCCGGCGCTCCTCGCCGACTCCATAGGTATCCAGATAGCCCGGCATTTAACGTTTGCTTCGCAGCTCTACTTAGCGGGATATGCTTTGTCGTACGCGGCGACCACCTGATCCGTGATCTCGATTCCAGATTTCACGAACGGCGCCGCGGCTGAATCGACGATCAGGTCCAGGCCCTTCTCTTCGGCGACCTTCTTGAGCAGCTCCTGCATGCGCGTGCTGGCCTTGCGAATTGCGTCGTCGCGCTCGGCTTCGAAGTCGGCCGTGAGGTCGTCATTCAGGCGCTGGAGCTGGGTTTGCTTGCGCTGCCCGCGAGCCGTGAGATCGGCTTCGCCGGCCTGGCTCAGCTTGCCTTGGCTAGCCTGGAGCTGGGTTTGAATATCGGACAACTCCTGTTGGCCCTTCTGCAGAGCATCCTGCCGAGGCTTGTACTTGAGCTGGAGATCCTTGAGCGCCTTTTGGATTTCGCCGGTGCTCAACACGGCGTTCTGAAAATTAATGACGGCGACTTTCGTTTGAGTGGAGCCGGCCGGGGCCTGCGCCTTCACCGGAGAAAGAGAAATCAGGCCGGCAGCGCACACGGCCGCCCAGGAAAACACAAAAGAACGCATGAACGAGTCGAACTCCTTTGAATCCATTCTACAACCCACGGGCTACTTCAGCATCTCGGTAAGCACGCGGCCCATGTTTCCGCTGGGCGCTTTAACGGCCAACAGGGTCGAAAGCGTGGGGGCGATGTCCTGCACGCCGATGTTGCCGGCATAGCTGCCCGGCCGGATCCCCGCACCCAGGAACATCACGGGGACATGCGTATCGTACTCATAGGGCGACCCGTGCGAGGTTCCCGATCCGACGAAAACGTAAAACGGATCGGTCACAACGAAGATATCGGGGCCGCGAGCCAGGTTGAATCCGTTCCGGATGCAGATATCCACGGGATCCTGACCCAGCGCACCGGCCGCCAGCTGGGTTTTCGTATACACCCGCGCAATATGCGACTGCGCACGGAGGGTATCGGCAGCCACTTGCTGAACCTTGGCCATATTGAGTTTTTTGCCCGGCATTGGATCCGGGTTGAAGTATAAGACACCGTCACCGGCAAAAGAGATCCAGTCTCCCTTGCCGAATTTTTTGTTGAGCGCGAGTTCTACCTCCACCCGGTAGTTACTCCAGACGATCCGGCCGCCGGGCAGTCCACGTTTGTTGTTCTCTTCCGGAACCGGCGTCGCGCCGTGATCGGCGGTGAAGGCGACCAGGACATTGCCCTTCCCCGCCCGCGCTTCGGCGGCATCGATCAGCGCTCCAATCAGCTTGTCGACGCGCTTCACCATGTCGTGGATCTCCGGCGAATCGGGCCCATCGCGGTGCCCCACATAGTCCACGCCTGAATAGCTGATGGCCAGAAGGTCGGTCTTGGGACCTGTGCCCATGTTTTCGGCGGCCAGCGCGCGAAGCGCAAATGCTTGCAGTAGTTCGTCGCTGAACGGCGTCGCGTCTACGTTGCCGTACAGATCCGGACCCGCGGCAGCCGGCAACTGGTGGCCCAGCCATTCCCGGCCCGCATACTGGTCGACGGGACGCGTGGCATTGAACTCGCGCACCCAAGCTGGCAGTTCCGGGAAGTAATAGGTGCTGGAGACAATGTTGCCGGTCAGGCCGTCGAACCAATACGCGCCGTCGGCCTTGTGGCCGGCAGGAAGAATCGCGCTGCGGTCCTTGAGGGAGATGCCGATGACTTTACCGCCCTTGCCAGACGTCTTGAGCTCGTCGCCGACAGTGGTCACCAGCAGGCGCTCGGGGGACGAACCTGGCGAGTCCCGGCCACCCAGCAGTTTGGTCTTATCGTCGGAAACGCTGGTGACCGCCTTGCCCTCT
This sequence comes from Terriglobia bacterium, assembly GCA_020073445.1. GTDB lineage: Bacteria > Acidobacteriota > Terriglobia > Bryobacterales > Bryobacteraceae > Palsa-187. The sequence goes on along the minus strand of JAIQFE010000040.1, from coordinate 24,299 downwards.
GCACGATCCCACCACGTGTTGTTGATGATGCCGCTCATCTTGGGAGTGGCGCCGGTCATGAAGGTTGAGTGTCCCACCGCGGTGACGGTCGGACTGGCCTGATAGTTGGCGTTGGTAAAGACCGCGCCTTGTTCCAGGAGACGCTTCAGGCCGCCCGTAAAATCGGCGCGAAAGCGCGTCATGTAGTCGTAGCGGCACTGGTCGACGACAATCGCCAATACCAGTTTCGGTTGTGGCGGTGGCGGGGCTTGGGCCCAAAGGCTCAAGCTCGATAAACAAAGAAGAGGGAGCAGTGCTAGAAATCGCCTTCGCATGAGGCTATTAGTCTAACAATGCTGCGTGAAAGTTCGATTACTGCTGACGTGTGCCGTTCTGGCGCGCCAGCTGGACGCGCGCGTTTTCCAGCTTGTCCTTGACCTTGACGACTTCGGCCGAGTCGAGCTCGGCGGGGGAGCTGGTCTGCCACTCACGCAGCGAAGCCTCCCATTGCACGATGGCCTCGCGAACTTTGGAAGCCTTGAAGAGCACTTCGGCATAGTGATCGCGCATGGTAGGATCGTGCGGCGTCAGTTCGACGGCGCGGCGCATCGCATCCTCGGCTTCAGGAATTCTGTTCAAGCGGAAGTACACCCAACCCAGGCTATCCAGATACGCGCCGTTGTTCGGATCGCGATCCAGCGCCTTCTGGATCATGGCGAGCGCTTCCGGCAGCCGCAGGTTACGATCCGTCAGCATGTAGCCCAGGTAATTCAGCGTGGCCGGATTATCGGGCATCACGGCCAACACCTTGCGGAACTCGGCTTCGGCGGCGGGGACGTTCTTCTGGCGCTCGTACATCGCGCCGCGCTTGAACCAAACATCGATCTTGTCGTCCTGGGAATCCGACATCTTCTCGGCCGCATCCAGCGCCTTGGCTGCGTCGTCGAACTTGCGGCCCTTGACGTAGAGCTCGGACAGCGCGAGCTGGATGGCCCGGTCGTCCTTGCCGTCAAGAAGTTTCTTGACGTCGGCCACGGCGGCGTCGGTTTTGCCCATCTCAGCGAGCAGCGATGCGCGGCTTACGCGAACTTCGCGGTCATTGGGAAACTTCTTGATCGCGGCATCGGCTTCTTCCTGAGCCTTGGGATATTCTTTCCCGCCCATGTAGGTGCCGATGATCATCGCGCTCGCATGGGCTGCTTTCGTCGGATCCAAGGCGGCCATCTGGCGATAAGTATCCACGGCCGGTTGAGTCTGGTCCGCCAGCTGCTGCATCACCGCGAGTTGCTCCAACAGTTCGGTCCGTCTCTCCAACTGAGCCGGATCGTAAGTTCGGCTTTCGGTCTGTTGAAGAATGCTTTTCATCACTTCGATGGCCTCGGCCGGCTTGCCTTCGGCTTGCAAAATGTAAAGCTCATTCAGCCGGACCTCGATATTGTTCGCATCGATGGCTTTGGCCTTTTCGGAAGCCTCGCGGGCTTTGACCAGGTCCTTCTTCTGACGGTAGATCTGCGAAATCCGAAGATACGAGTCGGCGTCGGTGGGATCATCACCCACCAGGTCCTGGTAGGCCGCGAGCGCATCGTCATAGCGTTCGGCGGAAATCAGGAGCATCGCCATCTTGCGTTCGATATCCGGAGCGTCGGGCGGATTCAGCTCGAGCGCGCGGCGCAGCGTGTCGGCGGCCAGGCCGTATTCCTTCTGCTGCTCATAGGCGTCCGCCAGCCGCTTGAGACTGTCGGGGCTCGGATTTTTCTCCGAGGCCTTCTTGAGCAGTGCAGCCGCTCCCGTTTCATCTCCCTTGATTCCAAGAACGGTAGCCAGGCCGGTGAGGCCATCCTCGTTATCCGGCTCGATCTCGAGCGCCTTCTTGAACGCGCGCTCGGCAGCATCGGTGTTCTGCGAGGCGCTTTGCAGGCGTCCCAGCCAGACCCACGAATCGGCGTCCTTCGGAGCCAGCTCCGTGATCTTCTGATATTCCTGCGTGGCCTGCCGCACCATGGTTTCGTTCACGCGGCCGCGCTGCGCATCGATCTGACGCACGTAAATCCGGGCCAGGACGCGATGCGCCGCCAGATCGTTGGGATTAGCTTTGATCGCCTGCTCGGCGTCGGTTTGCCCGTCGCGCATGCGGCCGCTTTGGCTATACAGGTCGGACAGCTCTTCGGCCAGCAGCGCGGAATTCGGATCGGCCTTGATGGCGGCCTTGTAGTTGTCGATCGCCTGATTCACGTAGTCGTTGCGAGCGGTAGTGTTCCCGGCCAGCTCGGCATACATGTGACCCAGCGAGTAGTGGTAGTAGGCAGTGGCCCGATCGGCACTTGAGGTGGCATTTCCCTGCCCCCAGCACGCTCCCACACCCAGCAGCAAGATCAGGAAGACTGCGTTCAGTAGTCGCATTTCAGTTTGCGTTCCTCAACCGCCTGGCGAAATCCCACATCCTCAGTATATCTGTTCGATTCGGAGACCGCTCCATCACCGTCGCGGCTCGGCAGGCAGCCATTCAGAGCCGCGAGAGTTATCAAGCGGTTGTTACGATGGCAGAACGTGGAGCATCCCTTAGTCGCGATCGTCGGCCCGACCGCATCGGGCAAGAGCGAGCTGGCTTTGCGAGTTGCGGAAGCCTTCTCCGGTGAAATCGTCAATTGCGATGCCCTCCAGCTCTACCGCGGGTTCGATATCGGCACGGCCAAGATTCCGGCCGCCGCCCGCCGCGGCGTACCCCACCATCTGTTAGACGTGCTGGACCCCCAAACGAGTTTCTCGGCAGGCGATTATGCTCGCACTGCCAGAGAGATCATCGCCGGAATCTCCAACCGGGGGCATCTGCCATTAGTGGTAGGCGGCACGGGGTTCTACCTTCGAGCACTGCTCGATGGGCTCCCCGCCCTGCCGGGTCGCGACGAATCCTTGCGCGAGCGGCTGAGCCGGCGGGAACAGCGCCGCCCCGGGGCGCTCCATCGGCTGCTACGCAGGCTGGAACCGTCGGCCGCGGCCCGCATCCATCCCCGCGACGTGCAGAAAGCAACGCGGGCGCTCGAAATCCGCCTGCTGACTCAAACGGCCCTGCCGGAGCCGTCCACCGCACGCCCTCTCGAAGGCTTCCGGCTGTTACTCATCGGCCTGGCGCCGGAGCGAGCGCTGCTAACAGATGCGATCGCGGCCCGCACCCGGCAGATGTTCGCGGCAGGATTGATTGACGAGGTTCGCAGGCTGCTCGAAAGTGGTCTTTCAGGCGACGAAAAGCCCTTCGAATCGTTGGGCTACAAGCAGGCTGTGGCTCATCTGCGCGGCCAGATATCGCTGCAACAAGCCCTGGAGTCGACCGAAATCGAAACTCGCCAATACGCCAAGCGCCAGCTCACGTGGTTCCGGCGTGACCCCCGGATCACGTGGTTTGCGGGATTCGGATCCGATCCGGCCATCGTAGAAAGTGCCCTGGAGGCAGTCCGTAAGTTCCTGGAAGGATGACGCTTGCGTTTCTACAGAGAACCCCTAAACCAGCCGATGGAATAGTACTTAACCCGTCCCATGAGTGCAACCCAGGCCGATCAACGCAGGCGGGCTCCACGGCGCAAAGCCCTCGGGACTTCCGTTATCCGCATCGAACTGAAGGACGGGATGGGGAATTCGCGGAATATCACCGCGGATCTGGTGGATTGGTCGGAGACCGGGCTGAGCGTCAGCCTGGTGGCCCCCATCAAGCCTGGAACCATCATCCAGGCCCGGGGGAAGCTCGGAGACGAGCGCGTGGAGATCTCTCGCCGCGCCACCATCCTGTGGTGCACGGAGGATCCCAAGGGCGGATTTCGCATGGGCCTGGAGTTCCTGGACATGCATGCCAGGACCGATGGACATTCGAGCCAGGGCTCGGGCGATTCGGACTACAAATCGCACAATGTCGCGTCCGATTTTCAGGATCTGGACTATTACGAGATCATGCAGCTGAGTCCCAACGCCGACCACGAGACCGTCCATCGCGTGTACCGGCTTCTGGCGCAACGCTATCATCCCGACAACGCCGAAACCGGCAACTCGGAACTGTTCGTTCAGCTCACCGAAGCTTTCCGGGTATTGAGCGATCCGGAAAAGCGGGCCGCCTACGACGCGCGCCACAGCGCGGAAAAGAAACTGCGCTGGAAGATTTTCGACCAGGCGGTGGTGGCCACCGGCCCTGAAGTGGAAAAACAGAAGCGAAGCGGCATTCTCGGGCTGCTCTACGCGGTAACCGTGAAGGATCCCGAACGCGCGTCGATGACCGTGCACGCTTTCGAGGACATGCTCGGCTGTCCGCGCGAGCATCTGGAGGCAGCTCTTTGGTATCTGCGCGGAAAAGGATTCGTTCAGAGGACCGACGGAGGACGTTACACTCTGACCGTGCTGGGCTTCGAGGAAGCCGAAGAACACTGCGTGACGGCGCCCAAGAACGCTGGGGAACTTTCCGCGCCCGCCCGGAAGATATAAACTTCGAGCTGAGTGCCCGTTGTTAGACTGTAGACTGTGAAAATGCGGCTCTATCTGCGCGCCGCGCTCGCCCTGTCGGCGTGTGCGATCCCGCTGTTCGCGGAAAACACCGCCGTTCTTCCCTTCACCAATGAGTCTGGAAACCCCGCCAGCATGGACTGGATCGGCGAGAGCATCGCTGAAACCTTGCGCGCGGCGTTTGCCGCCCGCGGCGTCCTTACTCTGGAACGCGACCGCACGACAGAGGCTTATCAACGTCTTCACCTTCGCGAGCGGACGGAACTGACGGAAGCTTCGATGCTCAAAGTGGGTGAAGTTCTGGACGCCGAACAGATGGTCTACGGAACGTTTTCTTTCGTTCCCGCGGCGTCACCGGGTGCGGCTACGGCTACCACTGTTCCTATATCGAAGGGATCGCTCAAAATTCAGGCGCGGGTCTCCGACCGCCGGCGCCTGCGGCAAAGCGCTGTCTTCGAAGAAACCGGAGCCATCGAAGACCTGGCGACGCTCGAATCGCACTTGGCCTGGCGGGCGCTGACTGTAGTCGCTCCGTCCCGCGCTCCCGCCGAGTCGGAATTCCGTTCCTTGCGCGCTCCGGTGCGTTTGGATGTGCTGGAAAACTACATTCGCGGGTTGCTGGCGGCGACTCCCGAGCAGAGAGAGAAGTATTTCACGCAGGCCGCGCGGCTGGATCCGGATTACTCGCCGCCGGCGTTCGAACTCGGCAAGATCCACTTCGAAAAGAAGGAATATCGCGAAGCGGCGGCCTGGCTGGAACACGTCGGCAACACCGAGAATCACTATCGCGAGGCCAGCTTCTTGCTGGGCTTCTCGCGCTACCAAGCGGGCGATTTCGAGGCCGCGCGCAAAGCTTTCCAGTCCATCGCGGAAAAAGTGCCCATCAGCACGGTATGGAACAATCTGGGCGCGGCCGAGAGCCGCCTGAACCTGCCCCAAGCCGTCGAAACGTTCCGCAAGGCGCTGGATCAGGACCCGAGCGATCCCGACTACCATTTCAACTTGGGCTACGCGCTGTTCAAGAAGGGCGACTTCGCCGCCGCGGCCGATCGCTTTCGCGCGGTGCTCGATCGCAATCCCGGTGATACCATGGCAACACTGTTGCTCGGGCGCTGCTTGAAGAAGCAGGGGCTGCGGGCCGCAACTGCATCCGATGCCCGGCTTCAGGCTTTGGAGCGGCTCAAAGACACGTATGAAGAGCGCGTGTACTTCCAGTTGAAGTCGATCCTGGAATCGCCCCCCGCGCCAGGGCCGCGACAGTGATGGAGCGGTCTTAGTTATAATCTTAAAGCTAATGATCGAAGCCTTTGGAGCTTCCGACCCAGGTTGCGTCCGCAGCAACAATGAAGATTATTTCCTGGTGATCCCGGCTATCGGCCTGTATTTGGTGGCCGACGGTATGGGAGGCGCGCAGGCGGGCGAGCATGCCTCGCGCCTGGCCGCGGAAACCATAGAGCAGGCGGTCGAACAGAATGGCAACGCCATGGATTCCGACGGTCTGGTGGTGGCGTTCGGCCGGGCCAATCAGCGCGTCATGGACGAAGCCGCGCGCGATCCGCAGATGGAAGGCATGGGCACCACCCTGGTGGCGGCCGTCGAGCACAACGGCGAGATCCTGGTCGCCAGCGTCGGAGACAGCCGGGTCTATACCTTCGAGAACGGCGTTCTGCAAACCATCACCGAGGATCAAACCTGGGTCAATGAAGTGGGCCGCCGGCTGGGGATCGACGAGGAGAACCTCAAGAACCATCCCATGCGCCATGTGCTGACCATGGCGATCGGCGTCTCGGATAATCTTCGCGTACACACCCATCGGATCGTACCGACGCCGGGCATGCTGATCCTGCTATGCAGCGATGGCCTGCATGGCGTGGTGAGCGAAGAGGAGATGAAGCAGGCGCTTTCATCGCATGATTCGCTCGAGGCCAAGAGCAAAGAGCTGATCGCGATGGCCCGCTCGCGCGGCGGGCCGGACAACATTACCACGGTTCTTCTGCGCGCGGCCTAGCTGGATCAGGCGCATGCCCCTCTCTGCAGGTGACAAACTCGGTCCGTATGAGATTCTCGCCCCGCTTGGCGCGGGCGGCATGGGAGAGGTGTATCGAGCCAGAGATCCGCGTTTGAATCGTGACGTCGCAATCAAGCAGCTGAAAGGCAACCACAGCGCGCGTTTCGACCAGGAAGCCCACGCCATCGCGGCGCTCAACCATCCCCATATCTGCCAGATCTACGACGTTGGCCGGGATTATCTGGTGCTGGAGTATGTCGAAGGCTCACCCATCCAGGGACCGATGCACGAGGCCGACGCCGTTCGCGCGGCGTCGCAGATCGCCGCGGCCCTGGAAGCCGCGCACGCCAAGGGGATTCTCCATCGCGATCTGAAACCCGGCAATATTCTGATGACCACAGCGGGAGCCAAGCTTCTCGACTTCGGCTTGGCCAAGCTGGTCTCGGACGACGAAGCAACGCTCACCATCGGCGTCTCCGGCACGCCGCTGTACATGTCACCGGAACAAGCCGAGGGGAAATCGTTGGACGCGCGCTCGGATGTGTTCAGTTTCGGCGCGGTACTCTACGAACTCCTTTCGGGACGCCGCGCGTTCGATAGTCTCGCCGCGGTGCTGCGCGACGAGCCCCGGCCGCTGGAGGCTTCCTCCGGCTTGCAGAAAATCGTCTGGCGCTGCTTGCGCAAATCTCCCGCGGACCGCTTCACGTCGATGACGGAATTAAAGACTGCGCTCGATCAAATCGCCGCGAAGCCCGTCACCGAACATCAACCCTCCATCGCCGTGCTGCCATTCGCGAACATGAGCGGCGACAAGGAACAGGAGTACTTCAGCGACGGCCTGGCTGAGGAGATCATTAACGCTCTGGTAAAGGTGCCTGGCCTCAAGGTCATCGCGCGCACCTCCGCGTTCGCCTTCAAGGGGCAGAACACCGACATCCGAAAGATCGCCGAGACGCTGGGAGTCACCACGGTCCTTGAAGGCAGCGTGCGGCGATCGGGCAATCGCATCCGCGTGACCGCGCAGTTGATTACCGCCGCCGACGGGAGCCATCTGTGGTCGGAGCGTTACGACCGTGAGATGTCGGATGTTTTCGCCGTGCAGGACGAAATCTCCGCCGCCATCTCCGGCGCGCTCCAGGTCAAGTTGTCTCCAGCCGCTGCGGCGAAGCCACGTTACACGCCCAAGCTTCCCGCCTACGAAGCGCTCCTCAAGGCCAAGCACTTCCATTGGAAGGTAACGGTGGAGTCGATGGAGCAAGCCAAGGAATTCTACGAGCAAGCCATCGCGCTCGATCCGAACTACGCCTTGGCCCACGCCCTCTACGCCGACTATCTCTTTGGCCGAACCACCTTGGCCATGACGCCCCTGCGCGAGGCCGCGCCAATCGCCCGCGCCTTGGCGCAGCGGGCTCTGCAACTGGACCCTGCGCTCCCGGAAGCGCATTCTATCTTGGGTATTCTGGCTGCAGACTTTGACTTCAACTGGAAAGAGGTGGACTCCGAACTCGCACTGGCGACGGCTAACGATTCCGCGTCCCCGCACTGTCACTTTGTCTGTGGACTGAGCCTTCTAGGAGCTGGCCGCCGGGCGGAAGCAGTGTCACAGATGGAACAGGCGATTCAGGGGGATCCGCTCCAAACGACGACACGCGTCTTCCTGGGAGCATGCCTCGGCGCCGTGGGCCGCGATGCGGAGGCCGAGCAACATTTCCGGCAAGCCATGCATCTGGATCCAAACTTCTTTTGGTCCTACGTCTATCTTGCGGAACTCTATGTTGGGCGAGGAATGTTTGCGGAAGCGCTTCCTATTGCCGGGAGGGCGTTCGATCTGTCTCCCTGGTACGCGCCGAGCATTGGCCTTTACGCGGGGCTATTGGTTCGCAAGGGCGAAGCCGGCCGGGGTAAAGAACTTGCCCAGAAGCTGGGCTCCGGGGAGGCCTACGGAGCGTCCATGGGCTGGGCGCTCTTCCACATTTGCTGCAACGAAATCGATCTCGCCGCGGATTGGTATGAGAAAGCTATCGAAGAGCGGGATTCCTTGGTCCCGTCGACTTTGCAGACTGCCATCGGCGAACCCGTACGCGCCAACTCGCGTTGGCCGAAATTGGCGGCACTGATGAATCTGCCGAGCGAAAGCGCCAGCCAAAAGGTCTGACCATACCCGGTCACGTGACCCGATATGGTCAGGCTCGCTGGACCAGCTTATCGCCGGTTGTCGTGCTCGTTCCGGTTGTCGCGATTGTCCCGGTTATAATCCCGATTCCGTTTGTCGCGATCCCAGCGATGATCATGCTGTTCCTGGCGATTGTTGCCCGACCAATACCCCGCATAAAACTGCTGCCCTTCGTAGCGAGGACCTACCCACGCCGCACCCTCAAAAGGAGGCCTCGTATAGTATCCGTTATGCCAGGCATATCGATTGTTTGAGGCGTACCAGTAGCCATCCACCCACACGTATCCCGCTCCGGGGTTGCGGGGCCGGGTTCGAATCACACGAGGCGGCGGAGGTGCGCCAATGCTGATCCCGAACGATACCTGCCCGAACATGGAACTCCCCGCCAGTACCATCAGTGCCAATAACTTCTTCATTGATTGAATGTCCTTCGACCATTTGAAGGCACGTGCACGGCCAAACGCGGCAGAGCAAGGGTGCCCTCCTCAGGAACCGGCGCTTCCTTAAGAAAAATAAACCGGCCGATACCCAGGCGATTGTCCTTTACTTCCAATCAAGTATGCTACTCTCAGTTCTTATACATGCGAACTGTCGACCTCATTCACCAGAAGAGGGATGGCGAAGAATTGTCTCCTGAGGACATCGCTTCTCTCGTTGACGGTTATCTTAGCGGAGAGATTCCCGACTATCAGATGTCCGCCTTCCTCATGGCCACGTATTTCTCGGGCATGAGCGACCGCGAAGTCAGCGCCATGACCGAGCGGATGATCGCTTCGGGAGTGTCCCTCGACCTGTCCGGAGTACCGGGCGTCAAAGTCGATAAACACTCGACCGGCGGTGTCGGCGACAAGACCAGTCTGGTCGCGGCGCCACTGGCAGCTGCGGCTGGAGTGGTCGTCCCCATGACCGGAGGGCGCGCGCAAGGCTTTGCCGGCGGCACCCTGGACAAGCTGGAGGCGATTCCCGGCCTCCGCACCAATCTGACCCCGGAAGAGTTCATCGCTCAGTTGAACGAGCACAAGCTGGCTTTCGCGTCTGTACCTCCGGAGATCGCGCCCGCGGACGCCCGGTTGCAGGCATTGCGCGATCAGACCGCGACCGTCGAGTCCATCAGCCTGATGGCTACGTCCATCATGTCCCGCAAGATGGCCGCCGGCATCGACGCCCTGATATTGGACGTCAAGGTTGGAGCCGGCGCGTTCATCAAGAAGCAGATCCACGCCCGGCGCTTGGCGCAACTGATGGTGGGGATCGGCCGCCGCATGGATAAGAAGGTCCAGGCGCTGATTACCGACATGAACCAGCCTCTCGGTTTCGCCATCGGCAATGCGCTCGAAGTGATGGAGGTTTCGCAGACGCTCCAGAATGTCGGGCCCACGGATCTCACGCGCCTGTCGCTCGAACTGGCCGCGCGGATGATCCATGCAGGCAAGATCACTGCCACGCTCGAAGAGGCGCGGGAGCTGGCCCAGGCGAAGCTGCTGGACGGTTCCGGATACCGCAAGCTCAAGGACGTGATCACGGCGCAGGGCGGCGATGCCCGCGTGATGGATCGCTTCGAACTGCTGCCCAACGCCACGGGCGCGCGCGAAATCAATTCGCCGCGGTCGGGTTACGTCAGCGCCATCGATGCCGAAGGAATCGGCCAGGCTTCGGCCATGATCGGCGCGGGCCGCGAGAATAAGGACGACGCCATCGATCCCGCTGTCGGCGTCATTCTGGAAGTCAAGGTCGGCCAGAAGGTAGACGCCGGCGGCGTGCTGTGCCGCCTGTACTACACGCGCGAAGATCTGGTGGAAGACGCCGCCCAGCTGGTGGAAGGCGCTTTCCGCATCTCGTCCAGCGCCCCCGAAGAACGCGCTCTGATTCTAGAAGTCGTCGGCTAATCAAGCGGTTCAAAAAACATGCAGCGGTTCACCGGGCTGCTCGGACTTGTCGTCATCGTTGCCGTGGCGTTTTTGTTTTCGAACAATCGCCGGGCAATCCAGCCGCGCGTGATCTATTGGGGCCTGGGTCTCCAATTCGGCTTCGCGTTCCTGGTCCTGAAAACCCCCATCGCCGAATGGTTCAAGATGCTGAGCAACGGCGTGAACAGCATGCTCGGCTACGCCATCGAAGGCAGTAAATTCGTTTTCGGCGACAAGCTCGGTGCCCCGAATGACCAGTTCGGCACGGTCTTCGCATTCCAGGTGCTGCCGATCGTCATCTTCATTGCGTCACTGTTCGCGATTCTCTACTACCTGGGCGTCATGCAGGTATTCGTGCGCGCCATGGCGAGCGTGATGCAGCGGGTGATGGGCACCAGCGGCGCCGAATCGACCAGCGTCGCGGCCAGCATCTTCATGGGGCAGACCGAGGCTCCGCTCACCATCCGCCCGTTTCTCGCGGGGCTGACGCAGAGCGAACTGTTCACCATCATGACCAGCGGCATGGCGCACGTCTCCGGCGCGGTGATGGCGGCGTACGTCCTGATCGCGCATGTCGAGATACGGCATTTGCTGACAGCTGTCATCATGACGTCTCCGGCGACGCTGATGCTGGCCAAGATCCTGATGCCGGAAACCGAAAAACCCGAGACCATGGGCGGAGTCAAGATCGAAGTCGAGAAGCCCGGCGTCAATGTGATCGATGCGGCCGCGCGCGGCGCCGCCGACGGCCTGCATCTGGCTCTGAACATCGGAGCCATGCTGATCGCATTCATCGGCCTGATCGCCATGCTGAACGGCGGCTTGCAGGCACTGCACGCGACGCGTTTCTTCGGATGGCTGCCTGATTCGATGCAGGGAATCCTGGGCAGGACTTTCGCGCCGATCGCGTGGCTGCTGGGCGTGAAGTGGGACGATTGCGCGACGGTCGGCAATCTCCTCGGAACGCGGCTGATCCTGAACGAATTCGTCGCTTTCGTGGATTTGGGGAAGATCGGCAGCGGGCTCGATCCCAAGTCCTTCGTGATCGCGACCTACGCACTCTGCGGTTTCGCCAACCTGAGTTCTGTCGCGATGCAGGTGGGCGGGATCGGAGCCCTGGCGCCGACTCGAAGATCGGATCTGGCGCGGCTGGGAATGAAGGCCGTCGCCGCCGGAACGCTGGCGAATTTCATGTCGGCGTGTATCGCGGGGATGCTGTTATGAGTGACTCTTCTAAAGTTGGCGTCATCCTCGGCAGCGGGCTCGGATGGTTTGCCGATACGCTCGAAAATCGCGTCGAGAAGCCATATTCCGATATACCAGGTTGGCCAGTATCCACGGCCACGGGCCACGCGGGCAAGCTGGTGACGGGACGCCTCGGCGATACCGACGTGATTGTGGCCGCCGGCCGCGCGCATCTGTACGAGGGCTATACGGCGCATCAGGTCGCGTATCCCATTCGCGAGATGATGTGGCGCGGGATGCGCACGCTGGTGGTCACCAACGCCTCAGGTGGCATCAACACGAGCTACAAACCGGGAGACCTGGTGCTGATCGCGGATCACATCAACCTGATGGGCGTGAATCCGTTGACCGGCCCCAATGACGAGTCGTTCGGTCCCCGCTTTCCCGATATGAGCGAAGCATATTCCGTTGAATATCGCGAGATCGCCAAGCAAGCCGGCTCTGCCATGGGGCTCACTCTCAAAGAAGGCGTGTACGCGGGGCTAGCCGGCCCGAGTTACGAGACGCCCGCCGAGATCCGTTATCTACGGACAATCGGCGCAGACCTGGTGGGCATGTCGACGGTCCCCGAAGTGATCGCCGCGAATCACATGGGGATCAAGGTTCTCGGGATTTCGTGCGTGACTAATATGGCGGCGGGGATCCTGCCGCAGAAGCTGACTCACTCGGAAGTGATGGAGACGGGCGAACGCGTCAAAGATACGCTCGCTGCGCTGCTGCGCGCGGTGATACCGCAATTGAAGTAGATCCCCCGTCCTTACGGACGGGGCTTTGCGCGGATGGAAGAAAAAGGGGACAGGCAGCTCTGTCCACTCCCACTTGGCGAGCGAAATCAGGAGCATTCCGTGGAGGGGACAGAGTAGCCTGTCCCCTTTTTCAGCACGTCACAGGCGATAAATCGTCACGCCGCTTAACAGCTTCGGATAAAAATCGGTGGACTTCTGGGGCATCACGCCACCCGCGAATGCGATCCGAGCCATCTCCTCGATCGGCGTCGGCTCAAGCAAAAACGCCGCCTGCGCGCCCTTCTCCCGGACTTCGGCAACTGCCGTGTCAATCCCGCGCACGTAGGTGATGAATCTCTCGTCCCGCACGGACTCTTCGCTGATGCCGAGCAGGCCGCCTAGGATTTCCGAGTGCAGCACGGGGACGTCCAGCTCACCCTCGCGACGGTCGCGTTCCAGCACGTAGGCCCGGCTGGACGCGACCAGCCCGATTCGAACCGTATTCGTGTCGGCACCGCGTTCGGGCATTCCTTCCCGCACCGACCATCCGCTGGTCCGCGCCTTTGCCAGCAGCGCCGCTGCCTGGAAGCCTTCGAGGTTTCTCAGCACGCGATGCGTCGCCAGGATCTTGAGACCTGGCGAATACATGTTGACGAAGGTCATCATCACGTATTCCGCCGCGGGCACACCGGGATTCTCATTCCGATACGCCAGGGCTGTCTCATACCGATGATGCCCGTCGGCAATCAGCAGCTTCTTGTCCGCCATCAAATCCTGCATCCGCTGGATGGTCGCAGGGTCCGTAATCGGCCACAGCCGATGCCGGGCCCCGTATTCATCGAGAACATCCAGCTCGGGAGCACCCGCAGCGGCTTTCGTCAGCACCTGATCTACCGACCCTTCACGATCTGGGTACAGCATGAAGATCTGGCCGAAGTGTCCGCGCGTGTGCCGAAGCAGTTCCAGTCGATCTTTCTTGGGGCCCGAAAGCGTTTGCTCGTGGCGATACACCACGCCCGCCGAGTAATCCTCCACCTTGCCGATTCCGATGAACCCCATCCGCGTGGCTCGTTCATTCGTATCGGGGACGGCGAAATCCTGAAAGTAGGCGTAGAATCCGGGCTTCGGATCCTGCGCCAGGATGCCGTCGCGTATCCATTCGTCCAGATGCCGGGCGGCACGCGTGTAGACATTGTCGGAAGGATTGTCCGAGCTCTGGCGCTCGCCGAGAATCACCCGCACCAGGTTGTATGGGCTTGCGGCGAGATACTTCGCCTGCATGGCCGGGTTGATCTTGTCGTACGGCTGTGTGAGCAGCTTAGCGGGATCGCCGGCCTTGGAAGTGTAGCGATAAGGTTGAAACGGTTTAAGGGTCGCCAATATTCAGGATAGCGTCAGCGCGAGGCGGTGCGGGTCGCCATGGGCGCGGTGATCGAGACTGCGCGAGAACTTACCAGTGCCCCGGCAAACCAAGGAGAAAAGAACTGCGGCCGGAAATTCACGATCGTCACGCTCAACGTTTCATCGTCGGGACGCTCGGGCGGCGCGACGTGACGAACCACCACGTTCTCGCGCTGCATGCCTAGGAACGCAGGCGTATCGCCGCGGGGCGCGTCGGCCTGATTGTAGAGAACCAGATTGACGATCGGATCCGCGCTGTCCCACGGATGCACCACACCCCAGCGGACTGCCGTTCGTACGCGTTCCACCAGCGACTGATGGGCGAACAGAACCTGCCCGCAATCGATTACGCCCAGTAGGAGCGCGAAGAAGACCAGCAGAACCAGCGTCGCCTCCACCATGCTCTGCCCGCGTTGGTTCGACCTTCTCACGGTTCACTCTCGGAAGGCGCGAATCGTCCGACAAAGGGATACTCGACCGCCGGTTTTCCGGTGAAGCGAAACATTCCAAAGGCCGCGTCCACCGTGTAATCGATGATGGAGACGTTCACGGCCGCAGGCTTCCCGGATTCGTCCATCACCCAATCCACCTGCACCTGCTCGGGTTTAAGATACGCGACCTGGGGCGCCACGCCCGTGGCGGGACGCGAATCGCCGAACACCACCATATTGCGGATGGCTTCTTTTCCTTTTTCAATGTCACGTGATCCGGCGGCACGGTACGTCCGCATGGCTGCGTAGCGCCCGCCATTACCGACGGCCGTCACCAGTTGGTTGTAGACGTAAAAGGTGTAGCCGAACTGAACGGTTCCTGCAACGCATGACACCATCACGGCTGCCGACACGGCCAGCTCGATCATCGCGTGTCCCCGCTGGCGCGCCCGTCGTTGGCCGATGAATCTCATTCGATCAGCCTCACGGGCTTTGCGGCGGCGACACTGTGCGCGGGTACCGTGAACGTGGGCGGTCCACCGACCGCGCGCAGAAACGTAATCTCCACTTGATTGTCGGGAGCCGTCACACGGGCCCAACTCTGTTTATCCGGACTGAACTCCACTTTGACGCCCGAGAACGATTTGGTTCCCAGGTTCCAGCGCATGGGCAATTTCGCGACAGCCTGGCGCGCACGGTCTAAGCCTGCATCCGTTCCGTCGAGTTTGGACGCGGCGGCCATGGCGGCGGCATCGGTGAAAACCTGAGCCTCGTTGTGGGCGATGTAGATACGGCCGAAATCGAAGGCCAGGCCCATCACGGCCAGCATGACCACCATCGCGACGGACATCGCGATGAGCACGAAACCTCTCTCGTTTTTATGCCTGCGCACACGCATCCCTGCGGCAGGGATCGGCAGAAGAGTCCAGTTTATTTAGGCGTGCACGGGTTGCTTGG
Source organism: Terriglobia bacterium (assembly GCA_020073445.1). Lineage (GTDB taxonomy): Bacteria > Acidobacteriota > Terriglobia > Bryobacterales > Bryobacteraceae > Palsa-187. The sequence goes on along the minus strand of JAIQFE010000040.1, from coordinate 8,991 downwards.
TATTGGCAACGATCCCCTGGGGACGGCGTGCCCGGACCAGCAAGACCGCGCCCACGGCGGCCAATCCGATCGCGATCCACTGGGTAATCGAAAGCGGCAAGCCAAAAGGCAGTGCCTGTTCGTGATTGCGCGTGAACTCGATGAAGAACCGCAGGACCGAGCTGAGGACCAGGTACAGTCCGATGATCTGGCCGGGCGCATGTTGCTTCCCGAATCGCCAGTAGAGGAACCCGAACACCAGAGCTTCCGCGCCGGATTCGTACAACTGCGCCGGATGCAATGCGATTTCGAGCGGGACTCCGGTGAGCGCGTAGGCCGCCGGATCGTGGAACTTCACCGCCCAAGGCAGGTTGGATTCAGTGCCCCAGCAGCATCCCGCGGCGAAGCAGCCGACCTTGCCGATGGCATGTCCTAACGCAAGTCCGGGAGCGAAGGCGTCCGAAGTTCCCAGCAATGGCAAGCCCTGCTTGCGCATATAGACGATCGCGGTTACCAGCGCGAGAATCAGGCCACCTTGAAAAACACCGGCTGCCTGGAGAGTCGCCACTGAAAAGATGTCGCTGGGATTCGCCATGTAGCGGCGCCAGTCAAACACGATCATCAAGATCTTAGCGCCCAGCATCCCGGCCAGCGCCACGTAAACCGCCAGGTTCGTCACCAGCTCGGCGTTCAGGCCCTTGCGGCGCGCAAGCTTCACCGTAATCGCGAGCCCAGCGAGGAAGGCCAGCGCGACCATCACGCCGTAGGTCGGAAGGTAAAAGCTTCCGATGGAAATAAGCTTCGGGAGCATTCTGCCTCTAGATTAGCACCAGCTATTTAATGACAAGTCCGAGCAGGCGGGCCAGATCCATGGCCTGCGTCGGACTGACGATCGCGCCGCGAACATCCTCGGCGGTGACAATCATCCCGTCGATGCCGGCTCCCCGAAGATCGGCGCTGCGAAGCTTGGAATGGCTGAAATCCGCTCGATGAAGCGTGACCTGGGTGAAAATCGCCCCTTCGAGGTCGGTGGTCCGGAAGTCTGCCTCGGCGAAGTTGCTTCCTTTGAACTCGCAGGCATGAAGCTTTCCATCCGAGATCTGCGCGTAGCGTCCATCGCAATTTTCGACCAGCACGTCCTGCCACCGGCACTCGATGGCGATCATGCCGGTCAACCGGCAGTCAATGAACTCGACGCGGGTCGCTTCGAAGCCGCGCAGTTTGGCGTTCGAGAGGTCGCATTTGACCAGGCGAACGTCGCGAAAACGAGGCGAGGGGATGTGGCAGCCTGCGAAGGAGACTCCTTCGAAGATCGAAGACTTCGCGCTGAAACCGGTCAGCTTGCGCCCGGAAAGATCGAGACCGGCGATGCGGGAGTCCTCTATAGGCTCACCTCCGGTGATCGATTCTTTCTCGTTCGGATGAGGAGGAAGGTCGGGAGGCTGGCGCTGTGGTGGGTCTTTCTTGCGTTTCGCGACCATCCCAAGCAGCATACCGTGTAGCCCCCGCCCTCACGGGCGGGGCTGAATCCAATCGCGAATGGCTAGCTTGGGAATTAAGCCCCGTTCGTCAGGACGGGGGAAGTGCTAAAATCACGAATAGAAGGACTTCCGTGCGATTCGGGCGACTCATCCTGGCAAGCTTAGCTCCGCTGATCGGCCTCTCGGCCGTGTCCGCGGCAATGATGGCGGCCATGGCCTCGGGTCCCGCCGTATCGAACGAGCATAAATCCAATTCCCTGACCCGCCTGCTGCTGTCGGTGGTGACGCCGATGGACGAAGCGTCGGCGTTAAACGTTCGAGCGGACAGACCTTCGCCTCAAGCTGTCTTACCGATCGCGGCCCTGGCTGAGACCCCTCTGCGGCATTCGCTGTGGCTGGTGTCGAGCCAGACCGTAGTTCCCTTCTCTCCCCGATCCCAGCATCGATCCCAACTTCGCTGCTGAATCTGCGTCAACCCGCAACCCGATCGTTGTTCCACTGCAAGTGTAGGCGTTAAAAACGGGAGGTTCCATTATGGCCATTGAACAAATGATGGCGAAGGTTTTCGGCACCAAGCACGAGCGCGACATCAAGGCGATGCGCCCTCTGATCGCGGCCATCAACGATATGGAGGGCCGCATCCAGGAGCTCTCCGATCAGGAACTCGCCGCGCAGACCATCACATTCAAGGAACAGATCGCGCAGGGCGCTTCGCTCGACGATATCCTGATCCCCGCGTTCGCCACCGTGCGCGAAGCCGGCCGCCGCATTCTCAACATGCGGCATTTCGATGTCCAGTTGATCGGTGGCATTGTCCTGCATCGCGGCAAAATTTCCGAGATGAAGACCGGCGAAGGCAAGACGCTGGTGGCGACACTTCCGGTCTACTTGAACGCACTCTCGGGGCTCGGCGTACACGTGGTCACGGTCAACGACTATCTCGCCGAGCGCGATTCGGGCTGGATGGGCCGGATCTACAAGGGCCTGGGCCTGAGCGTCGGCGTCATCGTTCACGATCTGGACGATAGCGAGCGGCGGGCCGCCTACGCCGCCGACATTACCTACGGCACCAACAACGAATTCGGGTTCGATTACCTCCGCGACAACATGAAGTTTCGGGCCGCCGAGTGCGTCCAGCGGACCATCGAACCGATCTCTGTGCCCGCCGTGGACGGCAAGGGCACCCAGTTCAAGATGTTCAACTACGCCATCGTCGACGAAGTTGACTCCATCCTGATCGACGAAGCGCGGACGCCGCTGATTATCTCGGGTCCCAGCGAAGAATCGACCGACAAGTATTACAAGATCAACCGCCTGATTCCCAGCCTGATTCGCGGCGAGGTGATCGAGGGCAAGGAGCCGGGCCAGAAATGGACCACCGGCGATTACACCGTCGACGAACGGCATCGCAGCGTGGGCCTGACCGAGGAAGGTTCGCTCAAGATCGAGCGGCTGCTCGGCATGGGCAATTTGTATGAGGCCGCCAACATGGAGGTCAACCACCATGTGCAGCAGGCGCTCAAGGCGCACGTGCTGTTCCAGCGCGACAAAGACTACGTCGTAAAGGACGACGAAGTCATCATCGTGGACGAATTCACCGGCCGCCTGATGCCTGGCCGGCGCTGGTCGGACGGACTGCACCAGGCCGTCGAGGCGAAAGAAGGCGTCAAGATCCAGCGCGAGAACCAGACGCTGGCCACCATCACCTTCCAGAATTACTTCCGCATGTACAGGAAGCTGGCCGGCATGACCGGCACCGCCGACACGGAAGCCGCGGAATTCGAGAAGATCTATGGACTCGAAGTCACGCAGATCCCGACCAACCGGCCTCTGCAGCGAACCGATTACCAGGATATGGTGTACCGCACGGAAGAAGAAAAGTTCCGTAACGCCGCCAAGGAAATCCAGGAAATTCACGCCAAGGGACAGCCGATTCTGGTAGGCACCGTGTCCGTCGAAAAATCGGAGAAGCTCTCGAAGATTCTGAGCAAGATGGGTGTCCGGCACGAGGTCTTGAACGCCAAGAATCACGAGCGTGAGGCGTTTCTGGTCGCGCAGGCAGGGCGCAAGGGCGTGGTCACGGTATCGACCAACATGGCCGGCCGCGGTACCGATATTCTGCTCGGCGGTAATCCCGAGTTCATGACCAAGGAGCGGCTGCGCAAGGAGAATAAGGATCCCGACGTCATGCAGACCGCTGCCGTCGGATCGCCGGAGCGCCAGGAGTGGGACGAGATCTTCTCGCGGTTCAAGGCGGAAACGCAACAGGAACACGATGAGGTGGTCGCTCTGGGCGGCCTGCATATTCTCGGCACCGAGCGGCACGATTCGCGCCGTATCGACAACCAGCTTCGCGGACGATCGGGACGGCAAGGCGATCCCGGGTCAGCGCGTTTCTATCTATCGCTGCAAGACGATTTAATGCGCATCTTCGGCGGAGAGCGCATGCAGAACCTTATGCTGCGGCTCGGCATGGAAGAAGATGTGCCGATCGAGAGCAAGATGATCACCAAGCGCATCGCGGCCGCGCAGAAGGCCGTGGAAGCGCAGAATTTCGCCGCCCGCAAACACATCCTGGAATACGACGACGTGATGAACAAGCAGCGCCAGGCGGTGTACAGTATGCGCCGCGGCCTGATCGAAGGAAACGACCAGAAGGGACGAATCGGCGAAATCATCGAAGGCATTCTGGGTTCGTTCGTCGATGCTCGGCTGCCCGAAAAAGCTCATCCCAGCACCTACGATTGGACGGGACTCGAAACCGACGTGCTCACGCAATTCGGCGTGAAGATCCACACCGAAGACTTGATGAACCTGCATCGCAACCAGGCCGAGGCGGATATTCTCGAGCAGCTCAACAAGAAGTATCAGGAAAAAGAAGACATGCTCAGCGCGCCGCTGCTGCGCGAAACCGAGCGCATGATCATGCTCAACGTCATCGACAACCAGTGGAAGGATCACTTGCTGTCGATGGATCACCTGAAGGAGGGCATCGGGCTGCGCGGTTACGGCCAAAAGGATCCCCTCGTCGAATATAAGAAAGAGTCGTACGTGCTGTTCCAGGACATGATGGACCGCATCGAGGATGAAACGGTCCGCTACCTGTTCTTCCTGCAGCGCAGCGAAGGTCCGAACGTCCCGCATCCGGAATTGTGGAATGAGACGGACGAAGACGACGGCCGCGGAGAAGACGAGATCGACGCCGTGGGCGTAGCAGCCGAGCAGCGGCAAATCGAATCGCGCGCCGCGCAGAATTCGGTCATGGACTTCACGCGCAAGATCGAGCGCAAGAAGGAAAAGGAACTGGCCGAGCTGCAATTCGTGGGCGGCGAAAGCTCCACCAAGAAGCAGCCGGTGCTGGCGAAGAAGGTGGTCGGCCGCAACGATCCCTGCCCGTGTGGCAGCGGAAAGAAGTACAAGAAATGCTGCGGGGCTTAAGTTTGTATCGCGCACAACGGAGCGCGGCGGCAGCATGTCTTTCGAGGCTGCTGGTCGCCGCCGCGCCCTGTGCGCTCTGCCTTGTTTTCGCTACGCTTCCAGTGGGTGCCGCGATTCTTCCGGATCAGATAGGCGACTTCGCCAGGGGCGAAACCAAGACGCTGGCGGCAGAGGATCCCGGACTTTATCAGGAATTCGGCTTCGTGGCCGCCGAGCAGGCCCAATACACGGCGCCCGACAAAAAACCAGGGAACCGTTTTACGGCGACCGCCTGGCGGCTCCGCGATTCGACCGGCGCCCTGGCCCTTTTTGACACCCGGCTGCCCGCGACGGCGACCCCCGCGAAGCTGTCGGTCCTATCGGCCAAAACGCCTGACGGAGCCCTTTTTGCGTACGGAAACTACGTGTTTCAGGTCTCGGGCGAGGTCCCGGAACAAAAAGACCTGGATTTGCTTTTTTCCCAGCTCTCCCAACTGGATAACGCCCCCCTCCCCGCCCTGGCCGGCAATCTCCCCCAGGACGGGCTGATTCCCAATTCCCAGCGGTATGTCCTCGGTCCGGCTTCCCTGGCTCGCTTCGAGCCCAGGATCGCCCCGTCGCTCGCGGCCTTCCACTACGGCACCGAGGCCCAGTTGGGACGCTACAGGACGCCCAAAGGCGATCTAACCCTAGCCATTTTCAGCTACCCGACCCCCAATATCGCCCGGGAGCGGGTCGAGGAGTTCTCGAAAACCCCGGGTACCATCGCCAAGCGGACCGGTCCGCTAGTGGGCGTCATCGTCCAGCCTCCCGACCCGGATGCCGCCGAACGGGTGCTGGCAGGGGTCCAGTATGCGGGAAATCTTACGCTGAATGAGACAGTTCCGGGGAATCCGGTGCAACAGATGGGGAAGCTTGTCTACAACGGTTTTGTCCTGGCGGGGTTGCTGGGCGCCTTTAGTATCATCGTGGGAATCGGGTTCGGAGGCTTCCGAATTCTCAGAAAGAAGTTTGGAAAACCCGGCCACGACGACCCCTTTCAGCTGCTGCGGATCAGCGATAAGTAAGCCTTGACGTTCCGCACCCTTAGACGGAAAGCAGACCGTGCCCGGATCGGATTAGTGACAGTTTTTCCACAAACGGCACACTTTCGTATTTTCCGCCAACTGTCATTGATTCATGCGATTACAGGCAGAATCGCAAGCGAAGTTTTTTCGCTTGACTAAATCTGCTCCGCACCCTAATATCGCAATCACAACCAGGTTTTGGCGGTTGCGAAACCGTCGAATTCTGATTCTCCCATGTACATCACCCCGCGAGAGCGGGGGAAGCGGAATGCTCACCTTCGGGTGAGCATTTTCGTTTTGGAGCGGGTGTACGATGAATCGATGCCATCCTACGCTTCCCTAGCCCAAACTCTGACCGATTCCCTGCACCTGGAGCGTCCGCCGGTCGCGGTTTGTTTCGCCGACGCGGTCCCCTCCGGAGTGAAGCAATTTACCGGCACCGTTCCAGCCGGGTGCCGCTTCTGGCAGGAGGCGCAAAGCCAAGTGTTCGCCACTGTGCCGAGCCATCACGATCTGTGTGGCATCGGCATCTATACGCACAATCTGGAAGCCTCGCCCGCCGCGCAAAAGGACCTGGGCGATGCGCTGAAAGTTTTCGCGGATCTGGGCTATGTTCGCGAACAGGACATTCCGATGATTCCGGTTCTGAAGAATCGTCCGCAGGCGGTGATCTATGGTCCTCTGAGCCAGGTTCCTCTGCCTCCGGACGTGGTGCTGCTGTTCGTGAACGCGGACCAGACGCTGGTGCTCTCGGAAGCTTCCCAGCAGCTCGAAGGCGGCCTGCCTCCCGCGATGGGCCGTCCCGCGTGCGCGGTGGTGCCGCAGGCGTTGAACAACAACCAGACCGCGCTCAGCCTGGGGTGCTGCGGGGCGCGCGCGTATCTCGACATCCTGACGCCGGGCGTCGCCGTGTACGCGATTCCCGGGAAAAAGCTCGAGGCATTCACCGAGCGCGTGGCCGCCCTGGCGAAAGCGAATGCGGTGCTGACATCGTTCCACGCGCTTCGCAGGAAAGCCGTGGAAGCGGGCGGACATCCGAGCGTCCAGGAATCGCTGGCGGCGATGAGCTAGCGCACGGAGGCGGAATGCGCCTGATCATTTTCATGCTGGCAGCAGCGGTAGCCGCGAGCGCACAGGATGACACACGCGCTCGTAAGGAAGCCGCGCTGGGCGCACAACTAGCGAAAGAGATCCAACAGCGAACCACCGGCATCGACAATCCGGCGGTTCAGGATTACATCGAAGGGATCGGACGTAAGCTGTCCGCGCAGTTATCGGACGCGAATCTGGTTTACAGGTTCGCACTCATCTCCGATGATTGGGGCGGTGAGACGCATGAGCCGCTGTCTCTTCCCGGAGGATACATTTTCGTCTCTGCGGACTTCATCCGTAGCGCCACCAGCGAAGCGGAGTTAGCAGGAATGCTGGCGCACGCGATGGCGCACGTCACGTTGCCTCGGCCTCAAGTTGAGGGTGCCACGATTCCCATTGTTTTTATCGGGGGATTGTACGGTCTGGGACTTCGATCAAACGGCAGCCTTGTGCCTCGAATCCAGCGCGAAAACGAAGGGCGCGCAGACGCGATTGCTGTTCAAACGATGTCCGCGGCAGGGTACGAACCGGAGGCGCTCGCGCGTTATGTCGAGCGAGTCCAGACACCTCCTGCAAAATCCGCCGGGAACTTCGCGGTATTGCCGGGTCGCGATGCGCGCGTAGCGGCACTTCGGCAAGCAATTGCGGAACTCCCGGCTCGAACTTATCCGGCTACAGATCCGGATGAGTTCGGCCGAATGCAAGAACAGGTTCGGATCACTGTCAGGAGCACTATCTCGCCTGCGGAAGATCGTCCACGACCGACGCTTCGCCGGCAGAATTAGTGTTACCATCGCTAGTGAATCGACCCACTTCGCGGAGAGGTGGCTGAGTGGTCGAAAGCAGCGGTTTGCTAAACCGTCGTACGGACTTAAATCTGTACCGGGGGTTCGAATCCCCCCCTCTCCGCCATCCTATTTTCAAGTAGGATGCGCCGCTGGCCGTGTTCGTCGGTGACGGAGACGTGGCATGGGCGTTCGGGCACGACGGACAGGGTATCAAATCCCCGCCACTCTCAATAGTGCAGTATGAACCGTGCCTACGGTACCGTAATTTGAAGGTCGCCGCCAAAGACGTTGTAGTTCAGAAACCCAGGCCGCAGCGGTCCAGCGGTTTCGAGACTCGCACTCGCCGCCTCTGTGCATAGTCCTGCTGGCGTGATGCTACCGAAAAATGCGTAGAGTGCGCTCGCATTGCCGGTGACCGTTTGCGTACCGGTCCCACTGATCCCTGCGAATCCCGAGAACCCAATCCTGTCCGTGTCCGAGCAGTTAATCAGATCAGCCAGCAACAACCTGCTGGCCAGAAGAAAGAGCACAGCAATTTGCGGGGTTTTCACGTCGAAAGTCTATCAGATATATGAGGCTGTATTGTGAAACTCCAACCGAAGGCTACATATTTAGGATTCTCTCGTGTCCTAGGGCCCTTTTTCGACTCCTTAGTGCGCGCCCCAACCATTCGACACGGACGGTGATCAGCAAGAACTGACCGCAATGCATTGGTTATAAGGTCTGACGTATGCGAAACAGAAGTAGAAAAACCAATCCGCAGCTGGCGAGAATAAGTGCACTCGGCTCGGGCACGGCGTAGACCGCTTCCTGTCCAATGGGAATGCCGTTAGAATCAACGTCAAATAATTGGAATTGGAAATTAAGGACGGTGGCTGCCAACGACAAACCGGCGGGAACAGAAGCTTGAGCATGTAAATAAATCTCAAACGGTATGCCTAGGAGCTTGCTGAAAAACTCTGCAGGGGCGTAGCCTCTAAGCAGAAGCAAACGTCTTGTAGTAATGCGCGGACAAGATGAACATCAGGACGGAGTTTTCAGTTACATCGCACCGGAAGAACGGATTCCACAAGACCATCCGCTGCGAGCGATCCGTGGGCTAGTGGATCCGATCCTGAAGGAGATGTCGCCGCAGTTTGCCAGGATCTACGCCAACAACGGACGTCC
>JAIQFE010000009.1 GCA_020073445.1 Terriglobia bacterium | reverse complement strand
ATCTCTGGTGGTTGTTCACCTTCACTGCCGCGGCCTTCAACTTGTGGCGCATTCCAAAGCTCCGGGCCGCGGTGTGTTGAGCGGCGCTTCCGGGGCCCACTGAGAGGCCCGGTTGCCGACTGCGGGGGCGCCTCGCGACGCCTCCTTCTGCCGGTAACAGTGCTCCCTACGAAGTGCCAGTGGTGTTCCCGGACGCTATTTCAGCAAGCTCCTAGGGCCTTGTCCGCGGGAGGCTTAAGTTGCCGTCTCTAGCGAACCAGACGACGACTTATGGATAAGGCGGGATCTTCGGCGCTTCTAGCGGCCGTAGACCAGTATTTCCTTGCCGTCGGCCAGTATGACGCGCTCCAGCTTGACGATCTTCTCGCCGTTGGCATACTGATAGCCGATACCTGTAATCACGTCGCCGGGCTTCACCGTCGTCTTGGTCCACCCGTTAGCTTCCATCCGGATGATAGCGGGGCCACCGATCTGCCATTTCTCTTTCCGGCCGTCGTTGGTCTGGACCTCAAGAGTGATCATCGGATGCGGATTGCCCCACATGAATTCGAGGACCGTGCCCTTCACCGTCACCAGTCGGCTATTGCTCACCGGCCATGCGTGATGAGCCGATAGCGGCATTACGGCTGAGACCAGCGCGAGAACGAGAAATGCGGAGATACATAGGGCCTTCATCGTTGGTTCTCCTGCGGCCATTCTAGAACAAAAATGCCTCGCCGGCAGTATACTAAGAGGCGCCATGAACAAACTGATCGTCGCTGCGTTTTTTCTCACCTCCGCGCTGGTGATGGGGCAGGGCGTGTTGGGAGTGGGAAATTTCATCCACGTCGTGTCCAATCTGGACCGCTCGATTGAGTTCTATCACGACGGTCTTGAACTGGAGATGACCGGCGCTCCCGGCCCGCGCGCGTTTTCGGCGAACGCAGTGGTTTCGAGCCTGTACGACGCTCCCGGCGCGCAGAGCCGGGTGGCGAGCTTCAAGATTCCTGGGTCCAACATGGCGGTGGAAATCGTGGAGTTTCAGGGCTTGAATGCGACGCCGGTGAAGGCCCGATTTTTCGACCCGGGGGCGATCAAGTTGACTTTAGTGGTGGAGGATCTGGAAGCGGCGAAGACTCGGCTGTCCCGGATTAAGGGGTTGGAATGGATCAGTGCAAGCCGCAACCTCTCCGTGGTGGTGCGCGATCCGGACGGGATTTTCGTGGAACTGCAGCAGGTCCGCAAGGGGGTTGTACCCGTCGGGCCCGCCACGGACGCCCCAAAGGTGCTGCTAGGAATCACTGTAGAGGATCTCGGCACGACCACGCGGTTTTATCGGGAAGCGCTCGGGTTTACGGGCAGCAGTTCAAGGGAAATTGCCAGGTTGCAGGTTCCGGGAGATGCGTTTCCGGTGGACTTTGCGGCGCCGAACTATGCCGACCGGAAGCCGGTACACTTGGCGATTCACGATCCGGGCTCGGGCGTGCTGCGCCTTCGCGTCGGCGATTTCGACGCAGTGGTGAAGTCGCTCAAGACGGCGGGAGCGACAGTGGTTTCGACGGGCGGAGAGCCGGTGAATCTGGGGCGGAATCGCGCGGTGATCCTGCGCGATGTCAACAACTTCTTCGTGCAGGTGCTGGAGTCGCCTCCAGCGGCGGCCAAGGCCCAGAAATAATGTTTCGCCCTTAGTGCAGGTAGGCGATCAGGGGCGTCAGCGTAAGTGGGCTCGCGATCGTGGATAGAAATACCGCGCTGGTGACGAATTCCGCGCCCAATTCAAACTCCAGCGCAAGAATCGTGGTGATCACCGCCACCGGCATCGACGAAAGAATCACCGCCGATTGCCGGGCTGCTCCCGTGAGCCCCAGAACTCCCGCGATACCCAGGGCGATTATGGGAGCCACCAGCAGCGATAATCCCACCGCCAGAACTACGATCCACGGCCGGGCCGGCCACACCGCACGCTCCAGCTGCATGCCCAGCACGAGAATCATCACCGGAAGAGCGGCGTCGCTCAACATATCTACCGGCCGCAGGATCGCTTCCGGAACCGGGTGCCCTGACGCCCGCACAATCAGCGCCAGCGCGAGTCCGTAGAGCGACGGCATCTTCCAGACCTTCTCCAGCGCCCCGGCGATCTTACTGCGATGGCTGCCCGCAAAAAACGCGCCCGCAACGTAGGTGGTCACGGATCCGGTGAGAAAGAAGATCGTCGCATACGTCAGCGCCTCGGGGCCAAAGGCAAACTTCACCACCGGCAAACCATAGTTCCCGCCGTTCGAAAACATCACCACCATCAGGAAAGCGCGCAGAGTTTTGCCGTCCAGGCCCAATCCCCTCGCTGCGGCATAACCCACCACGCCCATCGTGCCCATGACCAGTACACTCGCCAACATGAGGAGGGCGACGTTAGGGCCGGTAGCGGTCGAGGTGAGCAGCAGCCGAAAGGCCAGGCATGGCAAGAGAGCGTAAAAAACGACCCGAGAAAGCATCTTCACGTCGATCCCGGCATAGCGCGCCAGGAGAAAGCCCGCGCTGGCGATGGCGAAAATCGGCAGGATATCGGAAACAAGAATCGAAACGAGCAGCCCCATGCGTAGTTCAGTCCAGTATAGTGGCTGCCTGAAGATTGCATCAGCGTAACGGGCGCGTTAGTCTTGAGAACAACGGTCATGCCATACAACATCCTGCTCATGGGGGCGTCCTACGGCTCGCTCCTCGCTTCGAAAATGCTTTTCGGCGGCCACAAGATTCATCTGGTCTGCCTGCCGGCGGAAGCCGATCTGATCAACGCCGAAGGCTTTCGCGTGCGCATGCCGGTGCGCGGGCGCAAGGATCCGGTGGTGCTCGATTCGCGCCAGCTGCCCGGCAAGGTGACAGCCGGGCCCGCAGCCGGTGTCAATCCGAAGGATTACGACCTGGTCGGTCTGTGCATGCAGGAGCCTCAATATCGAACAGCCGGCGTGCGCGAATTGCTGGATGCCGTGGGGAAGTCGCGCGTGCCGTGCATGTCGATCATGAATATGCCGCCGCTGCCTTACATCCGGCGCATCCCTGGCCTGGATCACGACGCATTGAAGCCCGCCTATACCGATCCCACGGTCTGGGAGAATTTCGATCCGAAATGCATCACCCTCAACAGCCCGGACCCGCAGGCGATCCGCCCGCCGGATGAGCCCGTCAACGTCCTGATGGTCACACTCCCGACCAACTTCAAGGTCGCAAGGTTTGACGACGACAAATCCACAGCGATTCTTCGCCAGCTCGAGAAAGACATCGAAGGCGCCCGTTTCGACACGCCCGAAGGCAAGATCGAGCTGCCGGTGAAGCTGAAGGTGCACGATTCGATTTTCGTGCCGTTGGCCAAATGGGCGATGCTCTTGGCCGGCAACTATCGATGCATCACCGAAGATGGCATACGCACTGCGCAGGAAGCGGTACACAGCGACCTCGAGACTTCGCGCTCGGTCTATGAATTCGTCAACAGCTTGGTCGTGAAGCTCGGCGCCAACCCGAACGATCTGGTCCCGTTCGAGAAATACGCCGCCGCCGCGCAATCGCTCATTCGTCCGGCTTCGGCGGCGCGCGCCCTCAGCAATGGAGCAATCTATATCGAACGTCCCGATATGCTAGTGCAGCTGATTGCCAAGCAGAAGGGCCTGAGTCATCCGGTGATCGACCGGATTGTGGCGCTGGTGAACTCGCGCCTCGAAGCCAATCGCAAGAAGGCCGCGTCGGCGACGTAATCGGCCGCCGCTTCGCTGCGGTTTCCACGAAACGTTCACCTTAGTACTTCTCCCAGTACTTCCGGACAATTCCAATCGGTACTCTTAGCCGATTTCGGCCGGGCTGCACAGAATGCGATAAATGATCGCAGGAAGACCAATGCAGACTACGGCCAAAACACACCGCAGGAGAGCATACAGAAAACCAGCCGCCAGGTCCTCGATTCGCCTCGAGATGAAGGACGCCCTGGGCAACCCCCGCCGCGTGTACGGCGGCCTTGTGGATGTCATCGACGGCGGAATTGGCCTGGAGTTGACGACCTCGGTCGAGTCCGGCGCCATCGTGGTCGTCGGCGGCAGTTTGGGCCAGAGCCGTACCGCGGACCAACTGAAAGCGGTGGTGCGCTGGTGCACCGGAAAAACCGACGGCACCTTCCGCGCGGGCTTGGAATTTCTGGTCGCGCCGGCGCCGGTGAACCCGGCCAAGCCGGATACCCCGGACTGCTACGCGACGTTGCAGTTGAGCCCCGATGCCGACTCGGCTGCCATTTCTCGCGCCTATCGATTGCTCGCCTTGCGCTACCATCCCGACAACCTGGAGACCGGGAATAACGAAATGTTCTTACGGCTTTCCGAGGCGCACCAGGTCCTGAGCGATCCCCAAAAGCGCGCCAGTTACGATGCTCGGCGGCGCAATGCCCAGCGGGTCAGCCGGACAACTTCCGATCACGCTGCCGCCCCAGTGAGAACTTTCCGCAGGGCAGAAGCAAATCCGGGCCACTTCCGGCCGTCCGTGGGCACTCTCAGCGGCTGGGGCGCGGCCCTGCGAAGCGTATAGGCGCTCGCTCAGGGCAGTTCGAACACCCACAGTGTTCCGCCGCGGCCGGGCGGATTCTGAATTTCGGGAGTGAGCGATGGCCAGGTCACTGCGTGCGCGCTGCCGTTACCGACCGTCAGCGCGATGTATTGCTTTCCATTCACCGCGAAGCTGATCGGCGCCGATCCCGGAACATCGTTCAGGCGAGCCCGCCAGAGTTCCGCACCCGTACTGTCGTTGCGTGCGCTGAACCAGCGGTCAATCGAGCCGCTGAAAATCAGGCCGCCCGCCGTGGCCAGAATCCCGGAAGTTTCGGGAGCGCGTTGACGAGCGATCCAGGTAGTCTTGCGGGTTTCGAGATTCGTCGCCTGCACGCGCCCGTAGTTTCCGTCGCTATCCAAGCGAGGCCGCAGGCTGGGACGAACCCCGGTTGTGAGGAACCCGCGCTCGCCCTTCGGCACAGGAGTGAGATCCATGCAGGATTCGACCAGCGGCGAGTACAGTGTTTTGGTTTCGGGATTGTAGGCCGACGGAATCCAGCTCCGCGCGCCGCCCGCATGCGGGCACACGATCTTCGCCTCGCCGTCGCCCGGGATCAAAGCTGGATTGAAGGTCTTGGCGCCCGTCTTCGGATCGATCGCCGTGATGACATTCTGCAACCCCAGATCCACCGAAAACGCATACTTCCCGGTGTCGGCTTCGACGGCATCGTAGATGGCGATCTTGCCCGCGGTGACCGACAGCGTCTTGGTTTGCCCGTTCACTGGCAGCTTCACTAGAGTGCGCTCGAAGACCCAGTCGTAATCGAACTGATCGTTGCGGACGTGCTGAAAATGCCAGACCAGTTTCCCGGTGTCCGGATTGATCGCCAGCGTGGAATCGGTGTACAGCGCATCGTTCGTGATGCCGGGCTCCTTGGATGCGATGCGCAGCGGTCCCGTATCGTACGTCTGCGCGACTCCAAAATAGGCGAGGTTCAGATCCGGATCGTAGCTGCCCGCGACCCATGAGGATGCCCCGCTTCGCTTGTCCGTCGGAAGGCCATTCCAGGAATTCCCGCCGGGCTCATTCGGCAGCGGAATGGTCCGGAACCGCCACGCTTCGATTCCGGTCTCGGCATCCAGAGCGATGATGAAGTTGCCCCCCGGCTGCTGGCCGCCGGTGCCAATCATGACTTTCCCCTTCGCCAGAAGCGGTCCGCCGGTCAACTGCATTCCGGTTTTCGGATCTCCCAGCGTCTTGTCCCAGATGAGCTTTCCGGTCTTCACATCCAGCGCCAGCAGATGAACGTCGGACGTGGCGGCATACAGCTTGTTCCCGTAGATGGCGATGTCCTTCTTCACCGCCGGGCGAGCGCCTTCGGGCAGAGGCCGCTGGAAATGCCACAGTAGATCGCCGGTCGCCGCATCGAGCGCCTCCACAATATCGCCATAGCCCTGAACGAACATGACCCCGTCATGCACCAGCGGCGTGGCCGTGTTCGGACCCGGCGGAAGGGACCAGCTCCATGCCAGGCGAAGATTCTTGACGTTATTCCGATCGATCTGTTTCAGCGGACTGTAGCCCTGGGCATCGTAGGTGCGTCTCCACGTGAGCCATTCGCCAGCGGGCGGCTTGGCGAGCAGAGCGTCGGTGACGGGCGTGATGCGATCGAGCAGCGTGTTGGGCGCGGGCGAGTTGGGAAGCGGAACACCGGGAGTAAGGCCGCCGCCTGCTCCCCCACGGCGATCGCCTGCGCCGGGAATTCGCAACGCGGCAAGAGCGGCAGCCGTCGAAGGCAGTTCGCGAACACCGGGCGGCAGGCCGTTCGATTGCAGAATGTAGGCGGTGATCGCGGCATACGCACGGGCGTTCAGCGAGCCAGGTGCGTCCGGCGGCATCTTCGTACTGATGTACGTGAAGAGTTGGTCGACCGGTTGCCCGTTCCACTTCTGGCCGAACGCGGCTCCTCGCAGCGGAGGCGCGAATTGTCCGTCGTCGAGGTAGCGGCCGTGGCATTGGAAGCAAGCGCGGTCATATGCCGTCTTGCCTTCAGCGGATTGGCCGGCAGTGAACTCCGCCACGGTGGTGGCCGGCGCCTGGGCGAAAATCTGTCCGTGAAATCCGAGTATCGTCAGCAACCCCGGTCCGAACATCTTTTTCAGATTCATCCTGAACACCTCTGCTAAGAACAGCCGAATACTCCGCTTATTCTATCGCGTGATTCGGCAAGAGGCTGGAAACGAGTTGAGCGCGGCTTTAACGCCCGGCGGTTCGCAGAACCCTTGTGGCGAAGGCTTCCGCTGCGGCCATGTCGTCCTTAGCCCCCTCGGCATCGCCCGCGGCGATCTCGGCTTTCGCCTTGTCAAGCCGGTTGCGCATTTGGACCATCGCATTTTGCGTGTCCGAATTGAGGACTTGCCCGCGACCAGCCAGGTTTTGCCGGATCGGCTCGATCGCTTGCTCGGCGCCCAGCACCTTGGACGTCGCGTTTATCATGCGATCGTTGAGCTCGGCACGGACCGCAGCCGAGAGCCCAGCAGGTGCTGGTGCGGGTTTCACTGGTTCCGGTGCGGGAACCGGCGCCGGCGTCACGGCAACCGGCGGAGCAGATTTAGTCTGAGGCGGAGCTTTGGGAGCAGTAACGGGCAGCGGCGTCTTTTCCGGCTCCGGCGCGGGCACATCGGGCACCACCGGAGCGGCCTCCACTGGAGCATTCACAGCCTGCCCGCCCAGCGCGACAATCCGCTGATTCACCATCGCCAGGCGATCCCGCGCACGCGCGTCGTCCGGATTCTCGGCCGCCAGAACCACCAGCACTTCCGACGCTTTCTGATACGTCTTGACCGCCGCCTGACGCCCGCCGGCCTTGGGATCCGCCGTATTCTCCTGCAAGATCCCGAACTGCTGATAAGCTTCGGCGACTTCCGTATCGAGATTGGAACTCCTGACCGGCGTCGAGTGCGCTCGATCCAGATAGCGAACTCCGCGATCGAGCAACGCATCGCGCGCCGCGTTCGGTCCGGGTTTGGCGGCCACCACGGCGGGGAAATCCGTGGCAAACGCGGTCTTCACCAACTGGACGTCCTGCGTGCGCTGAGCAAGCACCTCGGGACTAGCCGGCTGCGGCGTGGCGGAAGGCTGATCGAGATGCGCCTCCACCTGATCCAGAAGAGAACGGAGGTGCGCTTCCCGGGCCGCGACGCCGGACTGCTCCACTGCCATGCGGCGCCATTGCCACACGCCGAATCCCGCCAGCACGATGAATGCGGCCAGCACGGCGACCATCGCCCGCTTCCGCTTCAGCAGCTTGAAGGATCGGTTGGCCACCGATGTATGGTGCGCCAGCACCGGCTGGCCGTCCACGAAACGCTGCAGGTCGTCCCTGAATTCGGCCGCCGACTGATAGCGATTCTTAGGATCGAACTCCAGCGACTTCAGGACAATGCTGTCGATCTCCCCCAGCATCACTCGGCGCAACCCGGCCGTAGTGTCGCCGCCCGCGCGCAGATCCTGGCGAATGTTTCCGCTGGGCGCCGGCGGGGCCTGGCGCGTGAAAAGCTTCTGCAGCTTCTCGTCCACTCCCTCATAAGGAAGCCGCCCGGTCAGCATGCGATAGAGAATGGCGCCCAGCGAGTAAACGTCGGAAGTCTTCTGCAGCGTGACGCCGGAGATCTGTTCCGGACTCGCGTAGGTCGGCGTCATCGGACTGCCCATCGCGCTGGTCAGATTCGGATTCGCGAACGCCGCCGCCCCCATCAGCTTGGCGATTCCGAAATCCAGCAGCTTGACGCTGCCGTCATTGGATACCAGGATGTTGCTGGGCTTCAAGTCGCGGTGCACGATCGAATTCTGGTGGAGATACTCTACCGCCCCGCAAACCTGCTGGAAGATGCGGATCCGCCCGGTGACCGAGAGACCCTTCTGGTCGCAATACTCATCGAGCGGCAAGCCCTCCACGTACTCCATCACGTAGTAGGGCATTCCGTCCGATGTATCGCCGCCGTCCAAGATGCGCGCGATGTTCGGATGATCCAGCGCCGCCAGCACCTGCCGCTCCTGCTTGAAGCGCAGGATAAATTCTTCGCTCACCGCTTCGCGCAACAACAGCTTGATCGCGACGTTCTTGCGGAACGTGCCATCGTCCCGCATCGCCAGGTACACCACGCCCATGCCGCCCCGGCCCAGCTCACGGACCAACCGGTAAGGTCCGATAAACTGCGCCCCAGAAGAAGCCGAAGAAGAGCCGGATGGAGTTGCCGGAAGCGAAATCGTCGGCGCGGCAGTCCCCAAAGACGGCGGCGCGGCGCTCGCTGCATGAGGAGTTGAATGAGGAACCGGAGGAGGTGGTGGAGGCGCTGCAGGCGGTACCGACGCGGGTGGTCCAGAAAAGACCCACGCGATGGTTTCCGGAATTGCTGACGGCGCGGGAGCCACTGGAGATGCAACGGGAGGCAGCGTAGGCGGTCCCGCAGACTCGAGAATCCGCGTGGCGGGTTCGACGCCTATCGCTGGAGCCGGCGATTCAGCCGCCGAGCGCAGGCGTACGCCGCACTTTTCGCAGAATTTGGACACCGCGGCGTTCTGCGCGCCGCACTCTTCGCAGAACTGAACCGATTCAGCGGCCATGACCGGATCCCAAGCCGCTCAGGCTCCCCCCAACCGCTGGATAAACCGTTGCAGCAAGGCTTGCGCCATGTCGAGCTCCTCGTTTGCGGCCGCGGGATCGCCCTGGTCGATGGCCTTCTGAGCCTCGTCGAGTGCCGCCTCGATTCGCAACCGCAGGGCGACAATCTGGGGGTGCAAGGAATGCCCGTGCCGATTCAGATTTGCTTCAATCGAATCCGCGGAATGAAAATTCGCAATGGCGCGGGTCGCTACCAATCCAAGCCGGCGCTGGGCATCTTTTTGAGCCTGAGTTTGCGGCCGGGCGGGAGCCGGAACCTGGGGCCGCGGAGCGTCTTGCGCCCAGATGACTCCGAGAGTCAGGAGCGAACCTACCACACATTTTACAGTTGCGCCCACGCGTATTCTCAGCCCGAAGTATATCATTTGCCCGGGTTCGAATCGCTTCGAATCGCATAAGATGGTCAGGGTGTCGACCTCGATCCACGGTGCTTCCCGCGTACCTGCCGGGAATTTTTCGGAATGGCTTCGCGGCGCCGAGGCTTCGTTGCGATCGGAAGAGGGCGGAGCAGCTGTGCCTTGCGGGACCTGCACCGCGTGCTGCCGCTCTTCCATGTTCATCCATATCCAGCCGGAAGAAACGCGGACCATCCAGCGAATTCCACGCGCACTTCTGTTTCCGGCCCCGGGCAGGCCTAAAGGACATGTGGTCATGGGTTATAACGACCAGGGTCACTGCCCCATGCTGGTTGACAACAAGTGTTCGATTTATGAAGATCGCCCGCGGACCTGCCGCAGTTATGATTGCCGGGTTTTTGCCGCGACAGGTATTCCGGTGGATCCGCAGGCGCAGCCTGACATAGCGCAGCGCGTCCGGGCGTGGGCATTTCAGTACGAGAGTGAAGAGAGCCGGGACGAACATCGGGCCGTGAAGGCTGCGGCTGCCTTCCTGCAAAAAAACAGCGACCTGTTCCCACAAGGGACCTTACCGACTCAGCCAGCCCAACTGGCCGCGCTAGCGCTAAGGATTTACCGGCTGTTCTCAGACCCGGCGGCCAAATCCTCGGATGCGGCAATCGCCCAGGCCATCATGGCGGCTGGGATCGGCAGCACCTCTCGGTAGAGGGTGTTAGACGCCCAGGCGATCTGAAGCCGACTTCACGGGAACACGTGTCCCAGAACACCGCTTCTGTACTACTAAGACACGAGTGCAAGATGGCGATCACACAGACTCATAGGGCGCAGTTCAGTTTGTCTGGATGGTCTTCTGTGCTACAAACAATCCGTGGGTGGTTCTTTACTGGTTATTGTTCTTGCCATTTGCGTGACACCTCCCCTGTTCGCACAATGCCCGTTAGCGGACCCGGCCAGCAGCGAATCGAGGGTCCGGACGTTGGAAGGCCACCTCGTCTTCCACGATGGCATCCGAACTTGGTTCGAACTGAAGCTGGACCAACCGGAATGCGGGGAAGCCTCAATCCAGCTACTGCAGGGAGAGCGGAATTCGAAGTCCCTCGAGATTCTTAGAGGCTGTCGAATCAAATCGCAAGGCGCACTTGGCTTCTCGCCAACGGGTTACTACTCGCTCAGCGTCTACCAAAGTGTGCAACAGGTCGAGCCGCTGGGCGCGTGCGCGTACAAGTCGCCGCTCCCTGACCCTCCCAGCGCCAAGCCCGACAAGGCAATTCGCGAGTATCGGGTCGAAATGCACGTCAACTATAGGCCTGGAGATCATCCAATCCTCTTCCACGTCTCGCATGCGGGCAAGGCGTTGCGGCCATGGCAAGCATACGCGAACTACCTTCTCACCGGTGGCTTCGTCCTCTATGGCATGTGCGGGGAGGGTTTCGTTGTCGACAAGGTTTTTGGAACGCCCCAGGCTAACCCCGCACACTTTGATCTGGCGCGAAGCTCTGGCGACATGGCAATGTTTGATCCCGAGAGCGCAGCAGCGTCCGGCCATAAGGATTTGGACCTGGGATTCACCTGCGTTCGGCCTTAACGACGCGCAGTCGGCGACTCGTCGAAGCCAGCAATTACCAATCCCCAACAAACGTCTTACCCTCTCATTTCAATCACCTGCGTGCTTCACCGCCCCGCAATCTCCCCTCGCGACTCTAAATATGGAACTGAAACCCGTTCGGCCACCTGCTCGAACGGAACACTCGAAGGAGTTTTCGGTTCAAAAATGCTCGATCCTTTGGTTTCAGCAAGTTGTTGGGTTCGTTTTGTCGCTGCGCTTTGCCGGGCTCGCGTTGATATAATCCTTGCGACAATGCCCCGATCGTTTCTTCGGCGGGTGTGGAAGGCCGTCAAGCCTCCGCCTCCCCTGCCGGCGCGCCGCCGCCTGAATCGCGCCCAGCGCCGTCTGATTCGCGTCACCTCGATCGCCGTGGCTCTCGGCGCGAGCACGTGGGCCGTTTACGCTTTCATTGAATCGGCTCCCAGCCGCGCCGCCAGCCACTATCGGGACGGCATGCGCCTCCTGGGTCCCGGCGATTACCCGGCCGCCATCGCACAATTCACCAAAGCCATCGATATCTTTCCGGAGTACGCCGACGCCTACCTCGGCCGCGGCAAGGCGCGGCAGGCCGCCGGCCAAAGTGAAGCTGCGCTCGCGGATTTCGAAAAAGCCATCGCCATCAATCCGACTTCGGAACTGGCCTACACCTTGCACGGGATGACCGAGCAGTCGCGGGGGAACACCCAAAAGGCTTTGGCGGATTTCACGCGGTCCATTCACTTTCGCCCCACGGCGGACGCATATTATCAGCGCGGGCTGACGTATCAGACGCTCGATCAGCCCAAGCGTGCGATCGCCGACTACGACTCGGCCGTCACGTACGATCCGGGTGCGCCGTATATCTATCTGGCTCGGGCGATAGCCGAACGCGATTTGGGTGACCTCGCGGGCGCGCGCAAGGATCGGGAGACGGCAGAGAGCTTGGAGAAGAAGTAACCACGCATGTTCGTTCCGCTCACGCCCCTTCGCTGCCTGCATCGCGCCCTGGATCTGTACGGGTCCCGAATCGGCGTCGTTTCCGGAGACCGGCAGTTTACATACGCCGAGCTGGGACATCGCGCGGAGAGGCTCGCCACCGGTCTGCGGAAGTTCGGCGTTGCGGCCGGCGATCGAGTGGCCTACCTCAGCTACAACAATCACCAGTTGCTCGAAGGCTACTTCGGCGTGCTCCAGGCGCATGCGGTCCTGATGCCTCTGAACGTCCGGCTTTCGGAACCGGAGCTGGCTGCGATTGTTCGCCATTCCGGCGCGAAGATGGCGATCTTCGACGACGATTTCGCCGGCACCGTCCGAGGCCTTCGTCGGTGCTGCCCGGAGGTGAATCGCTGGGTAGCGTTGCGACAGAGGATTCCGGAATCGGATCTGGTTTATGAGGAAATCCTCGACCAGGGCTGTCCCGAGCGAGCCGATGTCTTCTCGATTGACGAGATGGCCATCGCCGAACTCTTTTATACCAGCGGGAGTACTGGCGCGCCCAAGGGTGTGACTCTCTCGCATCGCACGCTGTATCTCCACGCGCTCAGTGTGGCCTTGGAATACCGGGACCCCGAACTCATGGTGGACCTTCACACGATCCCGCTGTATCACGCCAACGGATGGGGGCATCCGCAGGCCGACACCATGATGGGCATCAAGCAGGTGATGGTGCGGCGGTTCGAACCGGCGGAAGTGTTCCGGCTGGTGCACGAACATAAGGCGACCAATATGTGCGTCGTGCCGACCATGGCCAATGCCCTGATCAACGCGGCCAATTCTCCAGATCGCGCTCAGTGGGATCTGTCTAGTCTGAAGACGATGAACATCGGCGGCGCGTCCAGTTCTCCCGAACTTGTCGAACGCGTCGAGCGCGCGTTCCCCGGATGCGAATGCATGGGAGGCTATGGGCTCACCGAGACTTCTCCGGTGATCACCATGGTGCAACCGCTGGATGCCATCGGAATGAGTGACACCGAACGCCATGCTCATCTGGCGCTGACGGGCCGCGCCGTGGTGGGCGCGACCATCCGTGTCGTCGATGCAAGCCTTCGCGATGTCCCGCGCGACCGCAAGACCATCGGCGAAGTGATCGTGATGGGCGACCAGGTCATGGACGGCTATTTCGGCGATCCGGATGCCACGTCCGACGCGATGAGCGGACCCTGGTTGCACACCGGCGACATGGCCGTGTGGGATGAGGACGGGTTCATCCAGATCGTCGACCGCAAGAAACAGATCATCATCTCCGGCGGCGAAAACATCTCGTCACTGGAAGTGGAAGTCGCGATCTTCGCGCATCCGGCGGTACTGGAGTGCGTCGTGGTGGCGGCCCCGGATCCTAAATGGGGCGAGGTTCCAGCGGCAATTGTAGTTCTAAAAGATGGCGAGTCACTCACTCTCGAAGATCTTCTCGGCTTCCTGCGAAAACGTCTGAGCAGATTCAAGCTGCCCCGGATCGTCGAATTCTCCGGCGATCCCCTTCCCAAGACGGGAACCGGCAAGATCCGCAAGCACGAGATACGTGAGCGGTTCTGGACCGGAGCCGAGAGAGTCAAGCGGGTTCAAGGCTGATGGTCTTCGTTCGTTTGGAGAATGCCGACGATCTCCTCACCCTGCGGCTGTGGGAGGCCGGAACGCTGGGCATCACCGAAGGTAACGGTTTCGTGGATGCGTTTTTCGAAGATGTAGAAACAGCTTCACAGTTTGGTGTGCCGGAGCCTGTGGAAGAACAGGACTGGGTCGCGCGGACTCACGAGGCATTTCCGCCGCTGCTGGTCGGAGAGAAGTTCTTCGTCGCCGCGCCATGGCGCACCGAGCCGACGCCGCCAGGAAGAATCCGACTGGTGATCAATCCGGGGGCGCAGTGCGGCACCGGCTACCATCGCTGCACACAGTTGTGCCTGGAGGCGATGGAGAAGCTGATCCGCCCGGGCGACTCGGTGCTGGACGTCGGCAGCGGGTCGGGGATCTTGTCACTTGCGGCCAAGCTACTGGGGGCGAAACGCGTGGTCTCGTGCGATATCGATCCCGACGCCGCAGGACCGGACACTTTCTTTGTCGGGAGCATTGACGCGGTGCGATCCGGCACGTTCGATGTGGTGGTCGCCAACATCAATGAGGACGTGATCGGTTCGATGCGCCCGGACTTCGAGCGCGTGGCGCGAGTGCGCATCTTGTCGGGCTTCCAGAACGACGATGGAGAGTGGACCTGCGTCGTGGTTTAGACCGGCCGCTCCGGCCACTTGTGCTTCGGATACCGCCGCGAGAGTTCTTTGCGTACCTGCGGATACAGCCGCTCCCAGAAGCCGGCGAGGTCGGACGTAACTTGCACCGGCCGGTGATTCGGAGCGAGAAGATGGACGACCACGGGTGCGCCGCCGATGCGAGGAGATTCGCGCATGCCGAAGAAGTCTTGAAGTCGCGATTCGATCCAGGGCGGCTTGCCGGGTTCGTAATGAACCTTGACTTCGCGGCCGCCTGGAAGTTTGAGACGCTCGGGCGCAGCTTGCTGGATGTGTCCGGGGCGCATCGCACCAAGAATGTCCGAGGCTTCGAGTTGTGCAAACGTAGTTCGACCCTGACATTGCGCCACGAGCACCGCATCGACGTCGATGGTGATGCCGCCGAAGGCTGCTCGCGAGCGAATCTGGTCGACCGCATCGCGATCCGCAAAACGGCCGATGCCGGCTTCGAGAGCTTTCTGCGCGAGCAAGCGTGAAGCTTCTTCACTAGGCACCGCGGGTGCGCGCGTCTCTTCGATGACCAGCTGGTCGTAGACCAGTGCGGTCACCTGCTCGACGCGCTCGGCTGTCCGATTCCATTCGAGCGAGATGCGTTCGGTCGCGCGTTCCAGCAGCCATTCAGGCTCGATTGGCGCTGCCAGACGAACCAGTGGCACACCGTGTTCGCGCCGCTCCTCGATGTCGACGGCCACTAAGAACTCCCAGCGGCAGTTGGGGAAACGCGCCGCGCCGCCGCCGGAAAGCAGCAATTCCCCATTACGGCGATGGCGTGCGACGCGATCAGGAAACGCGGCGAGAATGCTTTGCAGAATGGCGGCGTCACCTTCATTCCGTGAGTCGCGACCGCTTATCCGCTTGCGAAGCTGATCGAAGACGCGATGTGTTTGCGGCTGCCAATCGGATTCGGCTAGGGCTAGAAGATCGGACTTACCTCGTTCGCCCGCGCTGAGCGCGGCGGCCACGGCGCAACCCTTCTCCGGGACCCCTTTGCTCTTTGCTGCGAGAACCAGTTTGGCGAGCCGTGGCGGCAACGGCAGCTCCGCCATCTCCGGCGTCACGCCCAAGCGATCCAGCAGCGCGTTGGCCGCGGCGAAGGCGGCTTCCGGTGGTTGATCCAGCCATTCCAGCTGCCCGATCTTCATCGCGCGCAACTGAAGAACGACCTGCGAAAGCTCGCGTCGCAGGATCTCGGGAACATCTGCAGCCGGGCGGCGATGGAAATCCTCGGCCGAGTACAAGCGGATCACGCGGCCCGGAGCCGTGCGGCCGGCGCGTCCGGCGCGCTGCGTGGCCGAAGCCTGGCTGATGCGGCGAACTTCGACCGACGGCAATCCGGTCCACGGCGAATCGGCCGCGACGCGAGCGAGGCCGCTGTCGATGACCGCGGTTACGCCTTCGATGGTCACCGAGCTCTCGGCGACGTTGGTCGACAGGATTACCTTACGACGATCGGCGGGCGATACGGCGCGGTCCTGCTCGGCTGGCGATAGATCGCCGTGGAGCGGCACCACCAGCAGTCCCAATCGCGACGCTATTGGCTCGACCGCTCGGGCCGCGCGCCGGATCTCGGCCGCGCCGGGGAGAAATACGAGCACGTCGCCGGTGAGTCCGTGAGCGACGAGGCGTTCGAGAGCCATGGCTACCTGTTCCTCGAGCGGCGCGGGCGAGTGCGGCGTGTATTCAATGGCGAGCTCGTACAGTGTGCCTTCCGATCGCAGAATGGGACAGCCCCCCAAATATTTGGCAACGGGCGCGGCATCGAGCGTCGCCGACATGACGATTAACTTGATGTTCGGGAGCCGCCGAAGAAGCGCCAACGCAAGATCCGTATCGAGGTGCCGCTCGTGGAACTCGTCGAGGATCACGGTGCCGACACCGGCCAGAGTGGGATCGGACAGCAGCCGGCGCGTAAGTACGCCCTCGGTCAGAAATCGTAAGCGCGTGCGCGGACCGCTCACATCCTCGAATCGCACCTGATAGCCGACGGTTTCGCCGACGCGCTCGCCCAACTCGCTGGCGACACGCCGGGCCGCCAAGCGTGCGGCTAGTCTTCGCGGTTCGAGCACCAGGATGTCGCCGCGCTCGCGAGCAAGTAAGGCGGGAGGAACACGCGTGGTCTTCCCTGCTCCCGGAGGCGCTTCAATGACGAGATGCCCTGAAGCCGGTATACGCGGCAGCAGATCGTCGATCGGAAGTTTCATTCCGTCACGGCCCGGATCGTTTCGGGCGCGTTGCCTTCCAGGCGATTGTTGACGAAGATATAGGCGGCACGGCGTTCTTCCCGCATGCGCTGGATCAACTTGCGCAGCGATTCGCGCGCTTCGGGATTCTCGTCGCGCACGCGATCGTACGGCGCGAACTGCTGGACCGCATCCTCATATGCCCGGCCCTGGCGCAGAAGCGCGCGCACTACTGTGAAGTCCGCGGGAAACACGTCGGCGATTGCCATCTGCTCGGACAGCGTCGGCATCTTGGTCCAGGCATTCAGAACATGTGCCGCGCGGTGCTGGCGCAGGCAGTCGAAGTAACGAGGCTGCAAATACTCGCGATTGCGCACCTCGACGGCATAGCGAAACGTCTGCGGCAACGCGTCCAGAAAGACATCGAGCTTCGCGCCGAACTCCCTAGGGCTCGCCCCGCGAGCCCCAAATTCAAAGATCAGTGCCGGGATGCGGGCCCGATACGGCTCCAGCGGCTCCAGGAACAACGCCGCCAGCGCATCGGCGTTCAGGTACGATTCGTTGACCATTCCTGCGCGCGGACCGTAGCGGGCGTGCTTCGGGAACACTTCGACGGTGACTTCTTCCGGGACCTTCAGCACGAACTGCAATCCCGGCGGTGCCGACCCGAAGAGCTTCTTCCAATATTCCGGCGACGGGAACTGGTAAAAAGAGAAATCGCCGCAGACGATGGGGAACGTCTCGGCGAATTCCGCCAGACACTCAGCTTCGAAGCGCTTCTGCGAGAACTTGCCGCGAGTTATGTAGCGCTCGCGGGTATAGATCTGGTCGAGCCAGCCTGGATACTTCCAGGAACTCGTCCCGATCCAGATATTCTCGTCGGCCAACGTTCGCAGGCGTTTTGCCAGCGCCATGCGATCAAACGACGACGGCGGATCGAAAAGAGGAAGCGTCACCGAGCGCGAGCGGAGCGGTTATAGAACGGGTCGGCTCCGGCTTCGATGGTCCCGCCAGGCATCAGCCGGATCATCACGGGAGCCGCGCCGTTGTTATAGCGCGACATGATCTCGACCTTGTGGCCGCGCGCCGCCAGATCCGCAGCAACGGACTGTGGGATGCGCTCATCGAGCATCAGATTGCCGACGCTCCAGGCGTGCTCGTCGAGGCTCGCCACCAGGTGCCGCGTCTGGTAGCGCGGATTTTCGATAGCAGCCTGCGCGTTCATGCCGTACTCGATTACGTCCATCATGAGCTGCACCAGAGCCTGCTCCTGGTCATCCGCGCCGGGCGTCGAAAGCGCCAGGAACGGCTTGCCGTCGGGCTCCATAACCAGCGTGGGACTAAGGGTCACACGCGGGCGCTTGCCACCGGCCAGTTCATTGGGATGCCCGGGAATCAGCACGAAGCTTTGCGCGCGCTGGGTGAGCGGGATGCCGGTATCGCCCGCGATCACGCTGGGCATCCAGGCACCGGAAGGCGTGGCCGAGAATACGATGCCCTCGCTGTCCATGGTGTCGACGCAGGTGGTGTCGTGCGCCATCAGCACGTCGTCAATCTTGTACGACGCCATTTCCGACAACGAGGGATGGCGTCCGGTCTTGCCATCGATCGGGCCGGGACGAAATTCCATGGACGCGCGCGCACCGATCAGCTTGCGCCGTTCGGCGGCATATTCCTTCGTCAATAGTTGTTGCACATTCAGCTTGCTGAACTTGGGATCGGCGTAGTAAGTGTCGCGATCCGCATATGCCAGCTTCATCGCTTCCACCTGCCGATGCAGGTAGTCGGCCGAATTCAAAGGCGGCTTTCCGTCGAAGCCGTCCATGATGTTCAGGGCCTCGAGCATGGCCGGGCCCTGGCTCCAGAAACCGGGCTTGTAGACGATGTAGCCGTGGAAGGTAGTCGACAGCGGCTCTTCCGGCGCAAGCCTGAAGGCGGCCATGTCTTCGTAACGCAGCAAGCCGCCATTGGCTTTGCTGAAGGCATCGATCTTACGGGCGACTTCCCCCCGGTAGAAATAGTCGCGAACCGCGTCAATTGCCGCCTGCCGGTTCGCGCCGCCGGACAGCGCCTTCTTTTCCGCGGCAACCATGGCTCGCAGAGTACGCGCGAGGTCGGGCTGACGAAAAATCTCGCCGACGCCAGGAGTCCGTCCGTTCGGCATGAAGTGCGCCTTGGAACTCGGCCATAGCTCAAGGAACGGCACGGCTCCGGCGAAACTGCGCGCGCGCATGTCGTCGACGGCATAGCCATCGGCCAGTTCCACCGCGGGCGCAATCACTTCGGCGAACGACTTGGTTCCGAACTCTCTCAGCGCGACCAGCCCGGCGTCCACCATGCCCGGCACCAGCGCCGGCATCAAGCCCGCATCGGGAATAATGCCCTTCAGATGGGTTTCGCCGCTCTCGCGAAACGTGATATCGCCGAGTTGCACGGGACGCTTGCGGAAGAAATCGGCCGACGCCATTTTGGGCATAGTCCCGACGCCTGCAATCGAATACACCTTGCCTGCCTTGGTGCGGATCAGGATGGGCGCTTCGCCGCCCATGCCGAAGTGCGAAAGCTCGGTCACCGACGCCGCGAACATGGTGGCGATGCCTGCATCGACCGCGGTGCCGCCCTGATCGTAGAGGCGCATTCCGGCGTTGGTCGCCCAATCGCTGCCGGCCGCAACTGCTCCGTGCGTGCCGCGAACCGGTTGGCGCAAGAGCGGTTCGGCCCGCCGCGTCTGAGCTCTTCCGATGGTTACCAGGCTCGTGGAGGCGATTAAGAACGATCTTCGATTCATGGGACTACTCGGCCTTCATTATAATGGTTTCGCAGTGGACCAAACTCCGGAAGCGTCGTTGTCTGAGCGAACGTCGTCTGAGCGAACCAAAGCGGCTTCTGAAAACGAACCCATGTTGTACTGTCCGGTGTGCAGCCGCCGTCTGACCGAGCGAAAATGCAAACTATTCTGCGAACAGTGCGGCTATTACATGAGCTGCGCCGATTATTATTGACTCCGGAAAGACTATTATTGATCCCATGAGCGATCTGGCCGATATTCTTGAGCGCTTCCGCCGCGGAGGCGAACTGCTGGCGATGTCCACCACGGGCGCGGCCGGATCCGAGCTCGACTTTAAGCCCGGTCCCGACAAATGGAGCGTGCGGCAGATCGTGTGCCACCTGTCGGATTCGGAGGCCGTCGCGGTTATGCGGATCCGCCAGATCGCGGCCGAAGATAATCCTACGCTGCAGGCGTTCAACGGCGAACTTTGGGCCGATCATTTGGATTATCAGCGCCGCAAGATTTCGCAGGCGCTCGAAACTTTCCGGAAGCTGCGAACGGAAAATCACGAACTCCTGAAAGCTCTGCCTGAGGAGAGCTTCTCGCGCACCGGCAACCACACCGAGGCCGGCCGGCTGACGCTGCTGGATCTGGTCAAAGGCAACGCCGAGCACGTGGAAGAGCACGTTCAACAGATCCAGCGCACGCGCGCTGCGTACAGAGAGTATCGCTCGAAGCAAGCGGCACAGGCCCCCGCGCAGCCCTAACGGGTACCATACGAAGAATGACTGGTTGGAGCATGTCCAGTGCGACCAGGTGCGGCCTGATCGCGGTGGCCGTGACCTTTGTTGCAGCAGGCATGCTGTTCGTTCCGCGGCTGGGCATCGAAGCGGATGAGGCGATCGTCGCCAACGGTATCTACGATCACGGCGCAGCCTGGTATTCGTGGAAGATCGCGAGCGCTGACGTGCCCGTGATGCTGATCAGCTATCTGGGGGCGCTCAAGACCTGGTTTTACAATGGCCTGTTTCTCTTCGCGCCGCCTCGCCCGATCGTTTTGAGATTTCCGATGCTGCTTTTCGCGGCGGCTTCCCTGTGGTTTTTCTTCGAACTGCTGGATCGGACGATCGGCCGACGATCGGCCTGGATCGGAACGCTGCTGCTCGCGACCGACACCAGCTATCTTCTGTTGAACACGGCGGACTATGGACCGGTGACTCTGCAGTTCGTGTTGAAACTGGCGGCGCTGGTGCTGCTGGTGCGATTCCACCAGAATGGCAACCGGAAGGATCTGGCCTGGTCGTTTTTCCTTTTCGGGCTGGGAATGTGGGACAAGGCCGTATTCGCGTGGGTGCTATTCGGGCTCGCCATCGCGACTATCGCCGTGTTCCCGCGCGAGCTGCGGAAGCATTTTTCACGCGCGAACATCGCGGTGGCAGGCTTAGCGATGCTGGCAGGCGCACTGCCTCTGGTGATCTACAACATCGCGCGACCTCTCGAAACATTTCGCTCCAACGCTCATATCGGCCAGATCGATTTTCCGCACAAAGTCGAGATTCTCAAGCAAACCACGGAAGGCTACGTTTTGTTCGGGTTCCTGACGGCGGTGGAACCCGGGCCGCAGCCTGGCGAGCCGAAGCATTGGTATCAATCGCTATCGCTCGCGGCAAGCGGGTGGATGGGACATCCGCGCCATAACGTTATTCTGTGGGCGGCGATCGCGGCGGTGCTATCGCTGGCACTATTGTGGAATTCGCCCGCGCGCCGGCCGATCCTCTTCGGACTGATCGCTTGCGCGGTCACATGGTTGCCGATGGTCCTCACCGTGGGAGCGGGCGGCGGCGCGCACCATGTCATCCTGCTTTGGCCGTTCCAACTGCTTCCGATCGCTGCCGTGCTGGCGCGGATTCCACTTGCCCCTGCAGCGCTGGTGACGGCACTGCTGTGCGGATCGAATGCGGCCGTGACCAACCAGTACTACGCGGAACTTATCCGCAACGGCCCCACGGTCCGCTGGACCGATGCAATGGATCCGCTGCAGCGCTATCTGACGGATCTGCATCCCCGGCAGATCGTCGCCGCGGATTGGGGATTCATGGAAACCATGAATCTGTTGAGCGAAGGCGAGCTGCCGATGACCTACATCGACACCGGCAGCGACCAGGCTATCGCCTCCCAGCTGCGCGATCCCTTGAACATATTCGTCGCGCACACGGCGGGACTCGCGTATCATCCGGGGGAGCGCGCCGCTCTCGAGGACGCTGCCCGGCGCGAGCAGTATCAGGAAGAACCAATCACCACCATCCACGATCGCAATGGGAGGCCTACGTTTGACGTTTTCCGATTCCGAAAACTTCACCTGTAATATCTGCGGTGCTATTTGCAAACGGCCGACTGCGCCCCCGGGACGCGAAGTGCCGAGTTGCCCCAAGTGCGAATCCACGGTTCGCCTGCGGAGTTTGATCGCGCTGCTTTCGCGTGAGATATTCGGAATCGAACTGGCGCTTCCCGATTTCCCCGTGCTCAAAGGCATTCGCGGCTTCGGCATGAGCGATCCACCGGAGCTGGCCGAGCGGCTGGCGCAAACATTCGACTACACGAACACGTTCTATCATCAGGAGCCGCGCCTGGACATCGCCGATTCGTCCCAGGAACAATTGGCGCAACACGCGGGCCGGTTCGATTTCATCCTTTCGAGCGAGGTTTTGGAACACGTTTCGCCGCCTGTGGAGCGGGCTTTCGTGAATCTGAACAAGCTGCTGAAGCCGGACGGGCTGTTGCTGGCTACCGTGCCATACCGGCTGGATGGGCGCACGATCGAACACTTTCCCGACCTGTACCAATATTCGCTGGCGGCGCCCGGAGGCCAAGTGGTGCTGGTGAATCGCCGGCGCGATGGCTCGCTCGAGGTCTTCGAGAACCTGTCGTTCCATGGGGGCGACGGATCCACGTTGGAAATGCGATCGTTCTCGGAGGCATCGCTCAAGGAGACACTCATCGCCGCGGGCTTCACCAGCACGCGCATCGGATGGGAGGATTTTCCGGAATTCGGGATTCTCCACGACGAAGCCTGGTCGCTCCCGATCGCCGGCAGAAAAGGGAATTTCCGGCCGCCGGCCGCGGAGATCGCGCGGGCCTACGGAGACGCGATCAGGAAGAGCGAGGCTCTTGCGAGGGAATTAGAAGAGCGAACGAAATGGGCTTTGGCACTGAGGAAAGAAAAAGAGACCGCCCTGGCCGATTTCGAGCGCGCCGCTGCCCAGGACGCAGAAGCCGCCCGGCATATTGAGCACCTGGAGAAGAACCTCGCGGAAGCGCGCGCCGCACGCGCGAAGATCGAATCGAGCTTCTGGACGCGGGTGGGCCGGAAGTTAGGCGCGGTATAGACACCGGGCAATTCTCAGCGACGCTATTTCGGAGCGGGTATTGCTCCCACCGAGAATGGCTGCGTCTGCCGGGCTTGGGTCGCAGCCCATTCCGTCTGGACCTTTGCCGGAAAGGAAAGAAGCGCCGTCTGGATCTGGTCCTGAATGTTTTTCACGACGTCCGGATGGGCATCGCTGCATTCGTAGCTTTCCTCGGGATCGGACTCGATGTTGTAGAGTTCCGGTTTCGACAGAGGCAAGTTGACGCGGCCCTCCGCAGGCGTTTCCACCCAGGGGATGGCATTGTAGCGGGCTACGTGGAGCTTCCATGAGCCCACGCGCGCGCATTGAAGATTCCACGAATCGAAATACAGCAAGGCCTGCCGGTCAAGGGAGCTCTTATCGCCAGTCATCATCGGCCAGATGTCGATCCCGTCGAGCGGAAGCTTGGGCAAAGGGGCGTTCGCCAGGCCGGCGAAGGTCGGAAGCAGGTCCATGAGGGAGCCAAAGCCGGCGGGAGCCGTTCCGGCCTGGATCACGCCAGGCATGTACGCGACAAAAGGTTCCCGGACGCCCCCTTCGTAGGTTTCACCCTTCCTTCCGCGCATTCGCCCAGCGCTGCCCTGAAACCACGGACCATTGTCGCTGGTGAACACGGAGAGGGTATTGCGCGTGATTCCGCAGTCGTCCAGGGCTTGCATGACCTGTCCGACGCTCCAGTCGAGTTCCTCCACAACGTCGGCGTAAAGCCCGAGTTCCGATTTTCCCCGGAATCTCGGAGATGCGCCCAGCGGAACGTGGGGCACGTTATGCGCCAGATAGAGAAAAAACGGGCGGTTCTGGTTCGCGTTGATGAACTCGACGGCGGCGCTGGTGTATTTCTCGGTGAGATAGTCGTTGTTGGTATCGGGTTCCATCACGACTTGGTTATGCATCAATGGCAACGGCCGCATATCGTTGCTGTAGGGCACGCCGTAAAACGTGTCGAAGCCGCGGTTGGTCGGAAAAAATTGGGGAAAAGCTCCCAGGTGCCATTTGCCGATGCAGGCGCTTACGTATCCGGCCGATTTGAGCACCTGGGGGATGGTCGTTTCTGACTCGGGAAGGCCGTTCGTATCGCTGGCATGGAGAACATCGGGGATTCCCATGCGAGTTGGATAACGTCCCGTCAGAAAGGCCGCGCGGGACGGCGAACAAACCGGGTTTCCGGCATAGAACTGGGAGAATTGCGCGCCTGCGGCTGCCAGTTTGTCCAGATTCGGTGTCTTGATTCTTGACCCGGTAAATCCAACGTCGCCGAACCCCAGGTCATCGGTTAATATCACCAGAAAATTCGGACGGGAAGGCAGGCTGCTTAGATTACTCTGGGCCACGCTCCGGGAAGCCAGGAAAGGCGCCGCCGCGGCAACCTTAAGGAACCGGCGTCGGGTAAACATCTTAGTACATGGACCCTCAATTAGGAATCCCCGTTATCGTAGCACTAAGGTGATCTCTCCGCCAGACCCAGGAACTCAATTCAGACCCAGGACTCCTGAACCATCATTTCGGTTCAAAGCGAAGGTCCTCCGGGTTCCCGACCAGCTGCGGCACCAAACCGATGCGGAACTGAGCGCGGATTGGCTGATGAACCCCAGGTTCGATAGGGGAACTGGGTGGCTTAGCCCAGGCCCACAGAACGCCAAATTCCCAACCTCCTTAGATTCATAAGCATCCAGATTTCCCCCAAAAGGAACCTCAGATGCCCTAACCAAGTTATCGGTACTAAGGTTTAGGAGCAAGAACGTCGATTGAGAGGTATAGATCCACCAATAACCTTGCCGCCGCTACTTATCCATGGCCAAGGTGCTCATAAAAGGAAAAGGGACAAATGGCCAGTTTGGGATTGCAGTTCTTACGTGTCGGAATCGCTGGATTCGCGTTGACTGCGATATCGTCGGCTCAGATGAGCGTTACGTTGACGCCATCGCTTCCATCGCCTGCGCCGGTTGCAACGATGATCACCTGGAATGCTTCGGTCCCCGATTCGCCGGCCGGCACGATTTGGTATCGGTTTCGGGTAAGGGAGGGCGGCGGCGACTACACGGTGATTCGGGACTACGGTCCGCTCGCGTCCCTGGACTGGACTGCGGCCGATCACGAGGGCCTTTACGAGGTAGAGGTGTCCGCGAAGAACCGGCAGACGGGAGAGTTGGCCGCAACGTCGAGTGTTTACCAAATGCTATCCCGGGTGGGTTCCGCCGGCCCTGTAATCAGCCCGACCTCCCATCCGCTGGTATTTCTCTACAGCGCTCTCTGCCCGGGCGGATCCCGGATGAAAGTGCAGTTCCAAGCGTGGGAGGGGGCCATCCAGGAGACGCCCTTCAAAGAGTGCCAAGCGGGGCGCAGCATAAATTTTTACCTGGCCGGACTACGTTCCAACACAGCGTACACCGCCCGGCACATCATTGATGCCAGGGGGCAACTTACCACTGGTCCAGACATCCTTTTCGGAATGGGCCAGCAGGCCACAGGCCTGTTCACAGAGACTGTTCTTCAGCCGCCGGCGACACAGATATCGAGCCCGATCCTTCTGGGCAGTTCCCTAAATGGTTCTGTCGCCCACGACCTGGAGGGAAACGTGGTCTGGTACACGAATAATGGAATTTACACGGTCACCAGGGCCGAAGACGGCGGCTATTTCTGGGGCGTCATCGAGAGCCAGCAGTTAGACGTGTCACAGCAGGTCATCCGCAAGTTCGACCTGGTGGGCATGACCGTTCTCGAGACGAATGCAGCCCGCGTGAATGAGCAGCTGGCCGCAATGGGCCGGCGGCCCATCACCGGCTTCCACCACGAAGCCAGGACGCTGCCGGACGGCAGGATCGCCGCGCTGGCCGGGGTGGAGCAAATACTCACCGACGTCCAGGGCCCTGGACCGGTGGATGTGCTGGGGGACATGATCGTTGTATTGGATAGCAATCTGAACGTCGTCTGGACCTGGGACGCGTTCGATCATCTGGATGTCACGCGGACGGCGGTGCTCGGCGAAACCTGCGGACCGGTCAGCGCCTGCGCTCCCTTTTACCTGGCGAAAGCCGCCAACGACTGGACTCATGGCAACGCGCTTCAGCAAACACCGGACGGGGAACTGCTCTATTCCAGCCGTCACCAGGATTGGCTGATCAAGGTGAGTTATCGAAATGGAACGGGAGACGGCCACGTAATCTGGCGTCTGGGCAAGGACGGCGATTTCCAGATCAATTCGACGGACCCATGGCCTTGGTTCTCGCATCAACACGACGGGAACTTCGAGTTGTCCGATCCTTCCGCGCTGCTGGTTTTCGACGACGGCAACACCCGTGTCGCCAGCATCGGCGGTCACAGCCGGGGCCAGGTTTTCAAGCTGGACGAACAGAACCGCATCGCGTCCTTCATCCTGAACGCGGATCTCGGGGTCTTCTCTCTCGCAGTCGGTTCCGCCCAACTCCTTCCGGATCACAACTACCACTTCGATGCCGGATTCGTGCCTGAGGGCAAAGGAGTCGCGTACTCGATCGAGGTGGATGGCGCGGGCCACATCGTCTACGAAGCCAAGGCGAACGCGATTCTCTACCGCACGTTTCGCATGACGAATCTGTATACGCCGAACTGATAGCCGCGGCAGTTCCGCGCCGCACTCGCTGGATGGCGTAGTATATCCGACAGGAGTGTGTGATGGATCTGCCCGCGCTTATCCCGATCGTCGTAATCGCTCTGTACCTGCTGTCCAGCATCAAGATTTTGGCGGAGTACGAGCGTGGCGTGGTCTTCCGGCTTGGGCGCGTGCTGTCGCAGCCCAAGGGCCCGGGCGTAGTCCTGGTCTTCTCTCCGATCGACCGGATGGTGCGCATGTCCCTGCGCGTGGAGGCCATGGAGGTCCCGGCGCAGGATGTGGTCACGCGCGATAACGTCACGGTAAAAGTCAATGCGGTGATCTATTTCCGCATCGTCGAGCCCACGAAAGCGGTCATCGAAGTCGCCAACTATCTGTACGCCACATCGCAACTGGCGCAGACCACGCTCCGCAGTGTACTCGGTGAGACGGAATTGGACGAACTGCTGAGCCAGCGCGAGAAACTCAATATCCGGCTGCAAAGCGTGCTCGATCAGCACACCGGGCCGT
Source organism: Terriglobia bacterium (assembly GCA_020073445.1). Classification (GTDB taxonomy): domain Bacteria; phylum Acidobacteriota; class Terriglobia; order Bryobacterales; family Bryobacteraceae; genus Palsa-187. The sequence goes on along the minus strand of JAIQFE010000009.1, from coordinate 139,921 downwards.
GGGGCATGAAGGTTACCATGGTGGAGGTGAAGCAGGTAGACCTGCCCGAGCAGATGATCCGGGCTATCGCGCGCCAGGCCGAAGCCGAACGCGAGCGCCGCGCCAAGATTATCCACGCCGAGGGCGAAATGGCCGCCGCGGTAAATCTCGAAAAAGCCGCGGAGATGATGGCGCGCCAACCGGTGTCCATCCAGCTGCGATACCTGCAAACGCTGGTCGAAATCGGCGCGGAGAAGAACACGACAGTTGTGTTTCCGGTACCCATGGATATACTCTCGTCAGTAACGAAGCTGTTGGACAAATACAACAAGGAAGCCTAAGTGCCCAGGAACGACGACGGCGAGTTTGAACTGATTCTCGGCAACCGCCAGCTGATGAGCGTGTTTTTCATCGTGGTGATTCTGCTGGGCGTGTTCTTTGCGATGGGCTACATCGTGGGCCGGAACTCTTCGCCGGTGGGTGCGCCGGAAGTGGCCTCGCGCGGGTCCGATGCGAAGCCGGCGGACACGGACACATCTTCGTCCGCGAAGCGCGAGACGGCCCGGGAAACAACGCGCGAAGCAACACCGCCGGCAGATGTGCCCAAGGAGACCGATTCTCAGTCCACGGAAACCGCGTCGCAGCCCAAGGGAACCGCTTCGCAGCAGGGTCCGGCGACCAAACCGGTGCCCGCTCCTGTGCCCGTGGCGGCCGCACCTGTAAAGGCGCCTGCGCGCGTCGTGGCCTCCGACCAGCCCGAATCCGGACGTACCTACCTGCAGCTCTCGGCGATCGACCACGACAAAGCCGAGATCATGGTCGAGCTTCTGCGTAAGAAGAAGTTTTCCGCCATCGCAGCCGAAATCCCCGAGAAGCCGGGCATATTTCGAGTTCTGGTCGGGCCGATCTCCGAAGCGGACATCGGCAAAACTCGCGCCGCTCTCCAAGAGGCGAGCTTCCCGGGTAAAGACGCTGTGAAGAGAACGTTTTGAGAGGCCACTCGCTAACGCTCGTGGTTCGGTGCTGCCGACTGAACCGCGAACGCCAGTGAGCGGCCGGGTTAGCTCATGGACGCGCTGATTCAACTAACCCCTGCCGCGCCGCGTTTGCCCGAATGGCTACGCAAACCGCATACGCATTTTGACGCCGTCCACCAGCTGAAGGCTGAGCTGCGCAGGCTGAATCTGCATACGGTGTGCGAATCGGCACGCTGCCCCAACATGCATGAATGTTTCCATCGCGGCACCGCGACATTCATGATCCTGGGAAATCTGTGCACCCGTGGCTGCGGATTCTGCTCGGTTCCCAAGAGCCGGCATCCGGGCGCGCTCGATCCGGATGAGCCCGCGAATGTGGCCCGCATGGCGGCGGACATGCGGCTGCGCCATGTCGTCGTCACTAGCGTGAATCGGGACGATCTTCTCGACGGCGGATCCGAACATTTTTCTATGACGGTGCGCGCAGTTCGCACTGCGCTTCCTGACGCACGTGTGGAGGTTCTGACTCCCGATTTCCAGGGCGACCTCACAGGGGTGGCCCGGGTGCTCGACGCAGGTCCTCACATCTTCAACCACAACATGGAGACCGTTTCGCGACTGTACAAGCGGGTGCGGCCTCAGGCGGACTACAGGCAATCGCTGGACGTGCTGCAGTTTGCAAAACGCCACCGTGCGGACGCTGTTGTAAAGTCGGGCGCGATGCTCGGTCTCGGCGAGACTAGGGAAGAAGTCCATCAGCTCATGCGCGATCTGCTCGCCGCGGATGTCGACATCGTCACCCTGGGACAGTATCTGCAGCCGACGCGCCGAAATCTGCCGGTGGCAGAGTTTGTTCCGCCCGCGCAGTTTGATGCGTATCGCGATTTTGGACTTTCGCTCGGTTTCAAAACGGTGTTCAGCGGACCTCTGGTACGCAGTTCGTATATGGCGGACCATATCGGGAGCGATATCGGGAGCAATGCCCCCGCGTGAATCTGGCGCTCTCACTGCTGTCGGGCGTTCTGCTGGTCCTGATTTTCCCGAACTTCAACTTCACCTTGCTCGCGCCGGTCGCGTTGGCTCCGCTGCTGGTCGCATGCGCGCGGGAAGATTCCTGGAAGCACCGATTCGTCCTGGGCTGGGCTTCGGGATTCGTGTTCTGGTTCGCGGTGTGCTCCTGGATCCAGTTCGTTCTTGAGGTGCACGGCGGCATGGGGCGCTGGGGCGGATGGGGCACGTTTACGCTGTTCGCCGTGCTCAAGGGTCTGTACACAGCCACTTTCGCAGCGTTGGTAGGCAATGTGATGCGCAGGCCTTGGGCGATTCCCGGCACAGCTGCGCTGTGGACCGCCGTCGAATATGCGCACGGGACCATCGGCCTGGCGTGGGTCGGCCTGGGATTCGCGTGGCTCGATCTGGGCAACGCCGGTATCGACATGCCTCTGCTGCCGCGGCTTGCCCCAATCACTGGCGTCTGGGGATTGTCGTTCGTCCTGGCAATGATCAGCTGCGCGATTGCGCTCGCGTTTCTGAAACGGCCCTTAACCCATTACACCTGGCTAGCTGCGTTCGCGGTCCTGCCCTTGCTGCCGGAACTGCCTCCGCCGCACGCCGGAACCGAACGAGTGCGCGTGGTGCAGCCGAACATCGACACCGAGGCTGATTGGACTCCCGAAACGCTGGCCCTACTCGAACAGCGTATGGTCCTGCTGTCCGAACCTGCCAACGCGCCGCTGATCGTCTGGCCGGAGGCTCCGGCGCCGTTCTATCCAACCACCGATTCTTTCCGCAAATACATGGGCGATCTCGCACGCGACGCGGGCACTCCTGTCCTGATGGGCGGCGTGGGCCGAACTCCGACCGGCGATCCGCTCAACTCGGCATTCTTATTCGAGAAGAACGGGGAGATGTCGGCGGAACGTTACGACAAGATCCACCTGGTCCCGTTCGGCGAGTATGTGCCGGATGCGTTTGGCTGGGTGAATCGCATCACGCATGAAATCGGCGATTTCGTTCCCGGCACGCGCATCGTGACGTTTCCGCTGGACGGGCACAGGATCGGCGCGTTCATCTGCTACGAATCAGCCTTTCCCGATCTGGTCCGCCAGTTCACGAAATCAGGCGCGAATGTGCTGGTGAATCTTTCGAACGACGGCTACTTCGGGCACAGCGCGGCGCGCGAACAGCATCTGGAGCTGGTGCGAATGCGGGCTGCGGAGAATCACCGCTGGATTCTGCGCGCCACTAACGACGGCATTACGGCCATGATCGACCCGGCCGGGCGGGAGATCGCTCGTTTGCCGCTTTACACGCAAACTTCGGCGGTGTTCGGATATAACTCGATGACGGAACTGACGCCCTACGTGCGTTTCGGCGACTGGTTCGCGTGGCTGTGCCTGCTCGGCGCCGCTGTTAACTGTGTCGTATTACGAGCACGTCGCCGTCCTTGACGATGTACTCTTTGCCTTCCAGGCGCAGCAGACCCTTGTCGCGTACGCCGGGGTAACCGTTGTGGTCTACCAGCGCCTGCCAGTTGACCACTTCCGCGCGAATGAACTTCTTCTCGAAGTCGCTGTGGATCGCGCCAGCCGCTTTCTGGGCCGTGCTGTTCATGGGAATGGTCCAGGCGCGGACTTCGGTTTCGCCAGCGGTCAGGAAGCTCATCAGGCCCAGCAGCGAATAGGTGGCCGTGATGATTCGCGCCAAGGCCGATTCCTTCAATCCGTAGCTGGCCAGATATTCTTTCGCTTCCTCAGGCTTCAATTCGGCCAGTTCGGCTTCGACTTGCCCGCAGACGGCGGTAACCGCGATGTTCTTGCGCCCAGCGAATGGGCCCTTGCGGTATTCCTCTTCCACCTCGTGCAGCCGCGGCGCGTCTTTTTCCCCGATATTGAGCACGCACAGCACCGGCTTGAGCGATAGAAACTGGAACCCGCGGATTCGCTTTTCGTCTTCGTCGCTGAATTCCAGCTCGCGCAGCGGGCGATCGGCCTCGAGCTCGGTCTTGATGCGTTCCAGAAGAGCGAATTCCTTGTCCAGGTCGGGACTCTTGATCTTCTTGCGATCCTTGTCGACGCGCTCGATGCGCTTTTCGACGACCACCAGGTCGCTCAAGATCAGCTCGATCTCGACGTCCTGGAAATCGCGCACAGCATCGACGGAGCCTTTTTCGTGGGGGACCGTATCGCTGTCAAAAGTTCGCAGCACGTGCGCCAGCGCATCCACTACGCGCAGACTGGCCAGATAGCTGGGATCGCGCAGGGCTTCTTTCGAGATCGCTGGGAAATCCAGATACTCGACCGTGGCGTAGGTGATCTTGGGCGGATCGAAAATCTTCGCCAGCGCGTCCAGGCGGGCGTCGGGAACTTTGGTCATGCCGACGCGGGTTTCCATGGAGCCCACGCGGGCGGATTGATTGACGCCTGTCAGGATCGTGAACAGGCTGGTCTTGCCTACCATGGGCAAGCCGACGATAGCGGTTTTCATTTATTTGAATCGCGCACAACGCTGAAAACCGCTGTGCGCTCCTTCTATGATTGCGCACAACGCTGAAAACCGCTGTGCGCTCCTTCTATGATTGCGCACAACGCTAAAAACCGCCGTGCGCTCCTTCTATATTGCGCACAATGCAACGAGGCGCGAGTTCCTATTATCGCGTGTGCGCGCCCCGCGCTGCGCGCTCCGGAGCTTGGACGCCCACAGAGTGCGGGCACCTTATCACCGCGCGGACGCACCCCGCGGCGGCTCCGAGCCAACCATCTCCTCCGCGCCTTCGCGATCGCCTGTTGGTCTGGCGTTGCTGGCGAGATGGCTCAAAGGCTTCAGACTAGTGGCTCCCGAGACGCGCAGAGCGGGAGCCGACATCATAGGACCGCCTTTCCAGTGCGGGCTGTACTGTTTGGAAAGATCGACGGCGGCCAGGAGCAAGCCATCGGCCGGATGCTGTTCGAAAGAGAGAACGGCGCTAGGAGACTCGCGCGAAGATTTGGGATTTTCATCCCCGGCGCGATGGCCGCTGGATTCCCAAACGCCGGCCGAATTATAGAGGCTGCTGGCGACCACGCAGACGCCATTGTCGGCCGCCCGGGCAGGCATAAGATCCTCAAAGTAGCCGGCATTTGGCAGCAGAATTACTTCGGCGCCCATTTGGGCAAGCTCCCTGGCGACATCGGGAAACCAGGAATCAAAGCAGTTCACCACGGCTACGCGGCCGAAATCGGCGTCGAATACCCGCAACTCCCTGCCGGGGGAGACGCCCTGATCCAATTCGGGCCCGTAGGGCAGCAACTTGTCGTAGGAGCCTACCATGCAGCCGCTACGGTCAAATAAGACCGCCGTGTTGAAGACCAGGCCATTACGGGCTTCATAGTAAGTGCCGCATGTGTACATTCGCCATTGGCGCGCTTTGGCGGCTAGCAGTTGGACGGGCGGACCTCCGGGAAGATGCGCCTCCGAAGGCCTGCCGCCATCGAAAACTTCGGGCAGCAGTGCGAGATCGGGCCCGCTCCTTCCAGCCAAATCGAGCCATTGGCTCCAATATGCGAGCGTGGAGTCCCGCGGCATCGCGCCTTGACGGCACGCGAACTTGGCCGGGCGTGCGGGAATGGGTTCGCGCTCTTCTAGAACGATCTCTTCCCAGATAACCCGGCCAAGAGGACTGTAGCGAAAGTAGATTCGCAATTCCGCGGCTAAGTCTTCCGGTGGGCCCGGGAACCGCTGCTCCCCCGCGTGATACGCGCCTTCGGCTCGCAAGGAAAAAAGCCCTCCCGAGTAGGACGGACCAAGAAGCCCGTGTGCAACGTGATGCTCCACGGTTTCGATCCCGTCCGCTTTCAAGCGGACGCGCAAAAGGTAGGATCGTCCGCCGGCGAGGCGCACGGGACAGCGGGCATAGCCGTAGCACTCTTCACGGCCATTACCCTCCGCTACTAACTGGCCTCGACCGCCTACGTGAAAGTAAGGCGCGAGAAGCGGATTCGGGGCGACAAACTCCCACGCAGCGGAACGAACAAAATCCAGACGCAAATGACTGCCCAAGTATTTATGTTCCCACGGACAGCCCGCCGAGCGGTTTACGCGATTCAGTTTGCAGACGGCTCTTCTATGACTTTGGCTGAACGGGGTCCGATCAGAGCGGAACGTCCACCAGCGTCAGTATCTCGGTCAACACCCGTTCGGCGGCTTCGGTCGACCGCGGCGCGAGGGCCACGCGCGAATTCACCACCACGCGATGCGCAAATACCGGCAGGGCGAGCCGCTTGACGTCGTCCGGAGTGGCGTAGTCGCGTCCTTCGACAGCGGCCAGAGCCTGGGTAGCACGGTACAGGGCCTGGGCCCCACGAGGGCTGACGCCCATGGCCAGCGATTCATGCGTGCGCGTCCGTTCGACAATCGCGAGCATGTAATCCACCAGCGCATCGTCCACGGTCACTCGCGCTACCGTTTCCTGCAGCGTGACCAGATCGTCTCCCGACAGGACGCTCCGCATCGATTCGGCCGAGGACGCTCCGCCGCGCCGCACGATCTCCCGTTCGGCGCCCGCTTCCGGATAGCCGATGCGGATCCGCATCAGGAACCGGTCGAGTTGCGATTCGGGCAATGGGTATGTTCCGTGATGTTCCACGGGATTCTGCGTCGCCACCACCATGAACGGCTGTTCCAGAGGGTAGGATCGGCCGTCGATGGTCACTTGCAGCTCATTCATGGCTTCAAGCAGCGCCGACTGCGTCTTCGGCGTCGCGCGATTGATCTCGTCGGCCAGCAGGAAGTGCGTGAAGACCGGCCCCCGTTTGAACTCGAATGATTCCGAGTGTGCGTTGTAAATGGTGACGCCGACCACGTCGCTCGGCAGCATGTCGGAAGTGAACTGGATGCGGTGGAAGCTGGAATCGACGCTGCGCGCCAATGCCTGTGCCAGCGTGGTCTTGCCGACGCCCGGGACGTCTTCGATCAACAGATGGCCGCGGGCGAGCAGGCAGGTGAGCGAAAGGCGCACCACTTCCGGCTTTCCGCGAATCGCTTCTCCCAGCGCCCCTTCTATCTCGGAGAGCTTGGAAAGCGAGCCGGGCGGACCGTAGGTGGTCTCCCGCTGCAACATCTATCTCATGATATCGAACGGGACTAGTTCTGCGAAGGCCGTTCGACCCGGTCGATCACGATCGTCTGAACGGGCCCTCTGGTCGCCTCCAGCCGAAGGCCAAGCTGCTCCTGCATGGCCACGAATAGGCTGGGTTTAGTGGATTCCACCGAGTGTGGCAGGTTGCCGCCGAATTGATTTTCGTCGGGGGTCCACTCCAGATCGAAATCGTACGTTCCAGAAAGGCCGGTCTGATCCACCACCGCGCGGTCGAGCACGGCACGCTGCATCATCGCGGCGAACTGCATAATCGTCGCGTTGCGCGCCGGGAGCAGGGCGTGCACCCCGCCCTTTTCCTCCGGGTAAATGGTGTTGATCAGTTCCGGAAGCGTGCCGGGAGGGGCGGTGCTTGGCTTTAGCTTTGATCCGCCTTTGGCCACGGTGATGGCAAAAATCAGAAGCTCTTTTGGTTCGCGATGAAAGGTGAGTTGAAACCGGTCGGTCAGGAGCTTGCGCAGCATCGCCATTTGCTCGTCGAGATTAGGCTGGATATCGCCCGGCGTCGAGGCAAGAATGTCGAAGAGGTCGGACTCGGTCCAGGGCGGCCCGCCGGAGATGGCTCGCGGCGTGAGACTGTAGGCGGCCGCAGCCAGCGCCTGCAAGGAAAAACCCTGGGCGTAGAACCGATTGACGCTCTGCATCCGGATGAATCTGCCGCGTGAATCGGGAGAGGTTGGCTTTATCGTCGCCACTTCGAATGCGTTGAAGGCGGGCCGCGTCGGCGGCGACTGCGCGAATATCCCAGGAGCTGCAAGAGCTAGAAGCCTAACCGCCGGTTTAAGCGTCATGATCGCCCTACTCATTGTCTCGACGGGCCAGCCCCAGGAACGTTTGTAATAAAACACGCCTTTGGTCGTCTTACGTCTTGACATGATTGCGAGAGCCGTAGCGGTCAGTTTCATTCTTTCGGCGATGTGCGCGTTCCCGCAAGCGAGATTCGATGTCGCTTCCATCAAACCGAGCAAACTAACCGGTGAAGGCCGCAATCGCGAAAACGTCACCGCGAATCCAGGCACGCTCACCATGCATAACGTGAGTCTGCGATCGGCACTCCAGTGGGCGTACCGCATGAAGGAATACCAGATATCCGGCCCCGCGTGGATCGGTGATGAGAGATTCGACATCTCAGCAAAAGCGGCGGATCCGGCGGCGGAGCAGCAGCTTCGCGGGATGCTCCAGAACCTGCTATCGGACCGCTTCAAAATTGCCCTGCACCGTGAGAAGAAGATCCTCCCGTTCTACGCGCTGCTTGTGGCCAAGAACGGTCCGAAACTAACCGCAGGTAAGGCCGATGGCAAGAGCGTGCTGCAGCCTAAAGGAATGGGGCTGGCGGCTCAGGACACTTCTCTGGGCGAGGTCGCGGATTTATTGACGCAAATCGCCACCCGACTGAATCTTCCGCCCGTCATCGATATGACCGGACTCAGAGGACGCTTTGATTTCACCGTGGATGGAACCGACCTACTGCAATCCATTGGTGCGGGCAACACGCCGGACCCATCGACGATCATGGTCGGTGTGACGGAGATTCTGCAGGAGCAGCTCGGATTGAGGGCCGAACTGCGCAAGGCTTCGACGGATGTTTTGATTGTCGATCGGGCCGAGAAACTCCCCACGGAGAACTGAGCCGCTTATTCCAGGCTCATGTTCACGACCTGGAAGTGAAAGCGTTCCGGAGGCAGAGAACTGATCGGGCTCTGGCTCATGGAAGCCCACGTGTTGTACGCGGTATGAGCCACGGTGGAGTTCAGATACAGCAGGAACTGGTCGGAGAAGCACTTGAGCGGTGGAGGCTGGCGGAACGTCAACCGCATGCCCACGGCTTTTTCGAGCGTCACCCCGCCGGTTTCGATGGCCTTGTCCTCGAGCAGCGTGACGAAGCTGCAGCGGCCCGCGTGCGGCCACAGGTCGGCGCGCAGCAGATTTCGCAGGTCCATGCGAGTCTCGAAGGTGGTCTCGCACTGGCGAATCCATTCGAGGACGTCATCGCCCCAGCGCCAGTGTTGGACGAACTCCAGATACTGCTCAGTCAGGTTGAGCGCCAGATCCATCTTGCGGCGATCGAGTTCGATCTGCGCGCGGGCCGGATCGGTTTCGATGGAAGGCGGAGCCAGCATGTCTTCGCGCTCGATCAAATCATTGGCCATTTCCATGACCTTGTCGAGGCGCTTCACACCGGGGGACGTGCGCACCAGAAGCGGCGGCAGTTCGTGGGTCTTGGACCCAGGCAGTTCTACGAATTTTCGGTCACCCAGTATCATTACCGCACCCTGGCAACCCTTCGTTCTACTACTCCTACAATAACAGACGCAAACGTTTTACGAACCGTTACTTGATGGAGAAGGCTTCATTTCCTGCACTACAGATCGGGAGTTTGTACTATTACCTACATGGCAGCCTCCTACTCCATCGGGATCGATCTCGGCGGCACCAACCTGCGTGCCGCGGCCATCGATAAAGACGGCAAGATGCTGGCGAAGCTCTCCGGGAGCACGCCCGTCGCGTCGGGACCGGGACCCGTCGTCGATGACATGGCCCAGTCGGTCGAAAAGCTGCGCGAGCAGTTCGGACGCGATGATCTCGTCGGGATCGGCGCGGGCGTGCCGGGCAATATCGATATGGCCAAAGGGGTGATCGTCGGCTGGGGCAACATGCCGATTTTCAATGGTTATGCGATGCGCGAGGAGTTGAGCAAGCGGCTAGGCACGAAAGTCATCCTCGAAAACGACGCCAACGCCGCCGCGCTGGGCGAGCAATGGATGGGTGCTGGTCGAGGCGTGGATGACCTGGTACTGTTGACGCTCGGCACCGGTGTCGGCGGAGGGATCATCATCGGCGGGCGGATTCTCCACGGCCAGATCGGCATGGCGGGCGAGCTCGGCCACATGACCATTTCGCCTAACGGGAATCCTTGCGGCTGCGGCAATCGGGGATGCCTGGAAAAGCACGCTTCGGCAACGGCGGTTTCCGCGATGGCCCGGCTGCTGGGTTTGGGTCACGATCTGACGGCGCAGCAGGTTTACGATCTGGCCGTGCAGGGGAACGACCGCGCGAAAGAGATCTTCAAGGTGATGGGAGAAGGGCTCGGGATTGCGCTCGCCAGCCTGGTCAACATTTTCAACTTTCCGCTGTATCTACTGGGTGGCGGCGTGGTCGCGGCGTGGGACTTCTTCGCGCCGGCGATGCTGGCGGAAGTCGAACGCCGGAGCTACACCTACCGGAGCACACTCAAGATTGCGCCGACGCGGATTGAGGCGGCCAAGCTCGGCGGCGACGCTGGCCTCTTTGGTGCGGCGTGTTTACCGCTACAGGACGTGAGAACATAATCGTATGCGCTGGCCTGCCTGCCTGCTCCTGCTTTTTTCGGTCGTAACCGCTCGATCCCAGGACACCGTTCGCACCATGTTCCCGCCGGTCCGCGGGCTGCACGAAATGGTCGCCGCTGCGAATAACCTGGAAGTCGCCGCCGGAATGCGCATGCTCGCGCAGGGCGGCAATGCCGTGGATGCGGGCGTCGCCACCGTGCTGGCCGCGACGGTGACCGAGCAGAGCCGCGTGGGCCTCGGCGGCGAGATTCCGATCCTGATCAAGATGAAGGACAAGCCGGTGATCGTCATCAGCGGCGTCGGCGTGGCGGGATCGAAAGCCACCGTACAGTTCTTCGAGAAGAGAACCAACGAGCCGTGGGAGCAGCCTGGCCGCATCGCGCCGATCCCCGCCATCGGACCCCGCGCGGCGATCACACCGGGGTTGGTGGACGGCCTGCTTCTTGCGCTTGAGAAATACGGGACACTTTCGTTCGCCCAGGTGTCTGCACCGGCGATAGAGTACGCCGACGAAGGGTTTCCCATCGGCGAGGAGTTCGCCGAATTCCTGGGCGAGCTGACGCAATATCACGCTTTCTGGCCGACGTCGTTCCGCTTCTTCTATCCCAACGGCGTGCCTCCCAAGCGCGGCGAGATCGTCAAAATGCCCGCCCTGGCGAACACGCTGCGGCAGATGGCGGCCGTTGAGCCGAAAACCAAGGGCGACCGCGCCGCTAAGATCCGCGCGGTCCACGATCTGTTCTATAAAGGCGACATCGCCGCCAAGTTGTCCGACTACATGGAATCGAACGGCGGCCTGTTCACGCGCGAAGACCTGGCTAAGTTCCACGCCGAGATCGACGAACCTCGCACGACGACCTATCGCGGCTACACGATTTCGAAGCCCGGTTTCTGGACGCAGGGTCCGGTGATGATCGAAGCGCTGAACATCCTGGAAGGCTTCGACCTCAAGAAAATGGGCCACAACAGCCCGGAATACCTGCACACGGTGATCGAGGCGACCAAACTCGCGTTCGCCGACCGCGACCGCTACTACGGCGATCCGAAGTTCAGCAAGATTCCGGAACAGATTCTGCTTTCGAAAGAATACGCCGCCGAGCGCCGCAAGCTGATCGATCCCGCGCACGCCTCCATGGAGAGTCGCCCGGGCGAGTTGCACGCCTCGGTCGCGATGGTGAGCGGCAACGGCAAATCGTCGGACAAGGATACGACCTGCGTCAACGCTGTGGATAAGGACGGCAACGCATTTTCCGCGACGCCCAGCGGTGCGTGGATTCCCTCGGTGATCGTCGCCGATACCGGCATCCCGCTTTCGGTGCGCATGGAATCGTTTGTCGTCACGCCGGGCCATGCCAACCAGGTGGCGCCGGGCAAGCGCCCTCGCGTCACGCTGAGCCCCACGATCGTAACGCGGGACGGCCAACTGGTGCTCACCATGTCGACCCCCGGCGGCGACAACCAGGATCAGGCCATGCTTCAGGCTCTGTTGAACATACTGGATTTCGGCATGTCGCCTCAGGAGGCTGTCGAGGCTCCCCGCTTCCAGAGCTCTCACTTCTACAACTCGTTTGGGTTCCACGAGTTCACACCGGGGCGCGTGAGCATCGAAGGGCGCATCCCCAAGCCCACCATCCAGAAGCTGATCGACCTTGGCCACCTGGTCCAGCCGGCTGCAGATTGGAGCAACACATCGGCGCCCACCGTCATCCAATTGATTGGAGGGGTCTTAAACGGCGGGGCTGATCCCCGGCGCGCGCGCTTCGTGTTTGGCCGTTAGGCCCGTTTTTAGCCGTTAAACGTGTTCGACCGCTAACGCTATAATAGAAGTGGAGTTATTTGTGCTTCTTTCGCGATTTCTGCGCTTCTCGGCGCATGTCCAGATGCTGCCTATCCTCGAAGGCGGCGAGGAAATCCTTGTCGGCGGACAGGCCGTGCTCGAAGGCGTGATGATGCGCGCCCCGCACAGCTATTGCGTGGCCGTTCGCAAGGCCGATGGCGAGCTAGTGACCGAGGAAAAGCCGCTTTACCGCATGTCGGAGAAGTACCCAATCTTCCGCCTGCCGATCTTCCGCGGGCTCGGGACCTTGGTGCAGGCCATGCAGCTGGGGGTCAACGCCCTTCAGTTTTCGGCCAACGCCGCGCTCGATGAGGGCGAGCAAAAGAACGGCGAAAAACCGGCGGAGATCAGCTCCACGATGATGGCCGTGACCTTGATCGGCAACCTGCTGTTCTTCATCGGGATGTACAAATTCGTGCCACTCTTGCTGGCCACCCAGTTGGGCCACGTTGTACCGTCCCTGTCGGGCCGCTTTGCCACCAACATGACCGACGGCGGCATCCGCATCGCGATCTTCCTATTGTTCCTGTTCGCCCTTTCCCGGTTCAAGGACATCCGGCGCGTGTTCCAATATCACGGCGCCGAGCACAAGGTCGTCTTCAACTATGAATCCGGCAAGCCGGTTACGGTCGAGAACGCGCAGAGTTTCGTGACCTTCCATCCACGCTGCGGAACCAGCTTCATGCTGGTGATGCTGGTGATGGCAATGATCGTCTACGCGCTAATTCCGGTGGACGGTTTCTGGATGAAGTTCGCGGTTCGCCTGGCGATGCTGCCTCTAATCATCGGGATGAGCTACGAAATTATCCGTTTCGCCGCCAAGCGGCAAGGCACCTTGATGGGGCTCCTGAGCGCGCCCGGGCTGTGGCTGCAACGCATCACCACGCAACCGCCGGACGATTCGCAGGCTGCCGTCGCCATTCACGCTCTCCAGGGCGCGATGGAACTGGAACAGAAGCAGGGCGGCGAGTTGGTCATTGCTTAAAACACCAGCCTAAGTCCGCACCCACGCCCATGCAATATCAGAAAAAACTCGACGATATCGAGCGCCGCTTCGAGGAACTCACGGCCCAGATGGCCGACAACGCGGTGATCAGCGATTCGACGCTGTACCGCAAGATCTCCAAGCAGCAGAGCGATATGGGCGAGATGGTCGGCAAGTACCGCGAATGGAAAGCGGCCAACCGGAATCTGCAGGAAGCGCGGCAGATGCTGGAGGAAACCGATCCCGAGCTTCGCACCATGGCGCAGGACGAGGTCGCGCGCCTGGAACCGCTGCTGACGCAGTACGAGGAGGAGCTGAAGGTGCTGATGCTCCCCAAGGATCCTAACGACGAGAAGAACGTGGTTCTCGAAATCCGCGCGGGGACAGGCGGCGACGAGGCTACGCTTTTTGCTGACGAAATTTTCCGCATGTACGGGCGCTTCGCGGAATCGCGCGGCTGGAAGGTCGAAGTAACCTCCGCAAGCGATTCGGCGGTAGGCGGACTGAAAGAAGTCATCGCCCTGATCAGCGGCAATCGCGTCTACAGCCAGATGAAGTATGAGAGCGGCGTGCATCGCGTCCAGCGCGTTCCGCAGACCGAGCAGCAAGGGCGAGTCCACACATCGGCGGTGACGGTGGCGGTGCTGCCGGAAGCCGACGAGGTCGAGATTAAGCTCGAGCCCAAAGACGTCCGTATCGATACCTTCTGCTCATCGGGTCCCGGCGGGCAGAGCGTCAACACCACGTATTCAGCGGTCCGGCTGACGCATCTCCCTACTGGCGTAGTCGTGTCATGCCAGGATGAAAAATCGCAGATCAAGAATCGTGCGAAAGCGGAGCGCGTGTTGCGCTCGCGGCTGTACGAGATCGAGTTGGAGAAGCAGCAGGAAAAGATCGGCGCCGAACGCCGCACTATGGTCGGCAGCGGCGACCGCAGCGAGAAGATTCGCACATACAACTTCCCGCAGAACCGCGTGACGGATCACCGCATCGGCCTGACGCTCCATCAGCTCAACCTGGTGATGGAAGGCAAGCTGGAACCGATCGTCGACGCCCTGACGACGTACTATCAGACCGAAAAGCTCAAAGAGCAGAGCGAAGCGGCTTAACAGTCCGCTCCATTACTGTCGCGGCTCCGTAGAGTCCTTTCCGAGCCGCGAGAGTCATCGAGCGGTTTTTTTATGACCATTCATACCGCGCTGCTACAGGGTAAGCAGCTTCTCGAAGAAGCCGGGATCGGGGTCCCACGACTCACCGCTGAAGTATTGCTGGCGCACGCCGTCGGTCACGATCGGGCCTGGCTCGTCGCCCATTCCGACGAGGAACTGCGCGAGGTCTGGTGGATTCACTACGGGCGATATCTGCATCAGCGCCTGCAAGGTCAGCCGACGCAGCAGATCACCGGAGTTCAGGAGTTCTACGGCCGCAACTTCCGGGTGACGCGGGACGTTCTGATCCCGCGGCCAGAGACTGAGCATGTTATTGAAACAGCGCTCCGACTCAACGCGACCCGCATAGTCGATATCGGCACCGGATCGGGCGCGATCGCGGTCACGTTGGCGCTCGAAACCGGCGCTCATGTGATCGGTACAGACGTGTCGCTCGCGGCGCTGCGCATCGCTGCGGAGAACGGACGGAAGCTCGGTGCGGCTGTAGCGTGGCTGGCGTGCGATCTCGGCAGCGCTCTCAAGGGCGGCAGCTTCGACCTGATGGTCTCGAATCCTCCCTATGTCCCCGCGCGCGATAAGGCAACGCTACAGCGCGAGGTCCGCGAGTACGAACCCGACGTCGCGCTCTACGGCGGTGACGACGGCCTGGAGATGTATCGCCGTCTGATCCCGGAAGCCGAGCGGCTGCTCGTACCTGGCGGTTGGCTGGTTATGGAAATCGGCTACACCTTGGGTGACGCCGTGAGCGATATGCTGGTCGCGTGGAAGGACGTCGAGATCCGGACCGACTTAGCGGGTCTGCCGCGAGTGATGCTCGCTCGACATCCTTAACTGCCGTGACCAGGCTCTATTTCCATCTCGACATGGACGCGTTCTTCGTCTCGGTCGAAGAGCTCTTCGATCCCTCGCTCAAGGGCAAGCCGGTGGTGGTGGGCGGGCGGCCCAATGAGCGCGGCGTGGTGTCGGCCGCTTCCTACGCAGCGCGCAAGTTCGGCGTCCACTCGGCCATGCCGTTACGGACCGCCTACAAGCTGTGTCCCCAAGCGATCTTCGTCGACGGCCACCGCGAGCGCTACGTCGAATACTCGCACAAGGTTTATGAAGTTCTGCAGCGATTCTCGCCTAAAGTCGACATGGCGTCGATCGATGAAGCGTATCTGGATCTGACGGGCACCGAGCGGCTGCACGGAACGCCGCTGCAAGCCGCCCACAAGCTGCACCAGGCCGTCAAAGAAACCACTGCCTTGAACTGCTCCATCGGGATCTCCGCATCGCGGATGGTGGCGAAGGTCGCCTCCGATCAGGCGAAACCTAATGGCATCCTGTGGATCCTTCCCGGCCAGGAAGCGAGTTTCCTGGCGCCGCTCGACGTGCGCAAGATCCCCGGAGTCGGCAAAGTCACCGAGGGACGTCTGCATGCGGTCGGTATCCGCAAAGTCGGCGATCTGGCGGCACTCGATGCAGCGTTCCTCGAACAGCATTTCGGCAAGTGGGGGCTGGCGCTGGCTGGCAAGTCGCACGGCATGGACGCAGGCGGCTGGTTTGACACCGAGGTCGGCGAAGGCGGCGGCCCGAAATCCATCAGCCACGAACATACGTTCATGGTCGATACCGCTGAGACCGCGGCGCTCGACGGCATCCTGGTCAGACTTTCGGAAATGGTGGCGCGGCGGCTGCGCGATCATGACTTGTGGGCGCGCACGTTGCAGATCAAGCTGCGTTACTCCGACTTCTCGACGTTCACGCGGTCCCGGACGCTCGACCATGCCTCGCAGGTCGACGCGGAACTCGCGGCGGCGGCACGCGACCTGTTCCACAAGGCCTGGACCGGCAAACCGATCCGCCTGCTGGGAGTCTACGCGCAGTCGCTCGAAGCAACCGAAGGACAGACCAGCCTCATCGACGAAGGACGCGCCGAAGATTGGCGCCGGACCCTCGCAGCCGTCGATAAAATCCGCGAGAAATACGGCCAGGATGGCATCATTTCCCTGGCTTCCGGCATGAAAGCGGCGTTCCGGCAGCGGGTACACGAAAACCCCGAAAACCTGCCCGGCAAGGATCCGAAAAAGGGTAAGCTATCCTAGTGGCAGTGCCAACGTTGTCTATCGTCGTTCCGATCCACAACGAGGAGCCGTGCATTTTGCCGCTCTATGACCGGCTGACTGCTGTGCTCGAGAAAATCCGCCGTCCCTACGAAATTCTTTTTGTCGACGACGCTTCCACCGACCGCAGCTTTGACCTTCTTGCGAACCTGGTCGAGACCGATCCGCGCCTGAAAGTGATCCGGCTGCGCCGCAACTTCGGGCAGACCGCGGCGTTGGCAGCGGGATTCGACGAATCCCAAGGCAACATCGTCATCTCGCTCGACGGCGACTTGCAGCACGCGCCCGAAGATATTCCGGCGCTGCTCGAGAAAATCGACGAAGGCTACGATATCGCCAGCGGATGGCGCAAGGAGCGGCTGGATAACGCGGTCACGCGCAAGATTCCCTCGCGGATCGCCAACTGGCTCATGGCCAAGGCGTCCAACGTGGACCTGCGGGATTTCGGCACTACCTTCAAGGCCTACCGTTCGGAGATTCTCAAAGACGTCAATCTTTACGGCGAATTGCACCGCTTCATTCCCGCGCTGGCATCGTTCTACGGCGCCCGCATCGCCGAAGTGCCTATCCGCAATCTGCCCCGCGTCAACGGCGGGTCGCATTACGGCCTGGGTCGAACCTTCCGCGTGGCGTTCGATATTTTTACGATTTGGTTCCTGCTGAAATACTTCACGCGGCCCATGCATTTCTTCGGAAAGTGGGGATTACTCAGCGCCGGAAGCGGCACTCTGGTCCTGATCGGGCTCGCGGTACAGAAAATGTGGACCGGAATCGATATCGTTCAGGCACACGGGCCGCTGATGCTGGCGGGCGCGCTTGCGCTGGTCACCGGCGTGATCCTGTTCTGCACTGGACTGCTGGGAGAAGTGCTCACACGGACGTATTTCGAAAGCCAGGGCCGCCGCATTTACGCCGTGCGCGAAATCCGCACCCGGCGCGAAGAGAAGGCCGCCGGCGGGGCTCGCTAGTTACTCCGGGAATGGCTCCTGTTCGTGCAGTAATCTTCGATTTCGGCGGAGTGCTGTGTTTTCACCCTGATGAAGGCAGAATCGCGAGAGCTGCCGCAGCCAGTGAACTCCCTGTGGACCGGTTTCTGACGGGATTGTGGCAGACTCGCGTTGAATACGATGCCGGCCGACTTGAGCCCGCCGAGTATTGGCGGGGAGTCGTTGGCCCCTCTTTCCAGCCATCCCAGTTGCCCGAACTTGTTCGTAGCGAAATCGAGCTTTGGAATCGTTACGACCAACGAGTTTTCGACTGGATCGGGCAGTTGCGCGGTGCGGGTTTTCGAACAGCGATCCTGTCGAACCTGCCGCGTGTCCTGGGCGAAGAACTGCGGCGCACGCCGGGATTTCTGGACCATTTTGACCACGTGACGTTTTCCTACGAGCTTCGCAAGGTGAAGCCGCAACCGGAAATCTATGTCGATGCAACTCGGGGACTCGGGGTCGAGCCTTCGCAGGCTCTGTTTCTGGACGATAAAGCGGAGAACGTAGAAGGGGCCCGCGCCGTCGGCTTGCTTGCTGAGCCGTACTCGACCTGGGAGGACTTCGTTGCGCGCAATATCCCGACGAATTACGACCTGCCCGCACCTGCGGAAGCCCGCCGCCAATAGTCCTCGAACAAGCTCTTCATCGCCTCGGCCATGCCTTCGTGTTCGAACACCACCGCGGTCCAGGCGGGTTTGGTAGTCACCGGGTCCACCAGCGCGAGCAATCCGCAGCGGCCGTCCATCACGGCCATTTTCATCGGGACTTTGTCGATCTGCCGGATCTGGACGCCCGCGTTTTCGTATTCGGTGAGGAACCGCTGGTGCGCGGCGTCGAGTGTGCCGCTCTCGACAATCAGGCGGCATTGAACGCCGCGTGAACACGCCTGCAGAACCTGCTCGGCATCCAGCGGATCTACTGCGTAGGGCGGCCGCGAGAATTCGAGATACTCGGTGCGCGCTTCCGCCAGCATGGCGCGGAACTGGCCGGCCGTCTGGCCCGGATCGTTCACCAGGCGGAGAAAATCGAGCGTGCCTCCACCGCCCTGCCCTTCCGCATAAGCGGACATCAGGTCGTTCAGCAGTCCGGAAGCTGCTTTGCTCTGTTCGGCGAGCTCGGCTTCGAGCGCGTGCGTTCGGCGCGATAGATAAGCCGGCAGAGCCTGATCGGGCGGAACCGCCGAGAACAGCTTGGTGCGGTCCTGGATTACGCGGGCGAAACCTTTTTCGACCAGACTATCGAGCACTTCATAGATTTTCTGGCGCGGCACGTGCGCGCGAGCCGCCAGTTCCAGTGCTTTGAACCGGGGATGCCCCACCAGCACCAGGTACGATCGCGCTTCATACGCATTCAGGCCGAGGGCCTGCAGGCGTTGCCAGAAGCGGCGGAATTCAAGCTCGGATGGTTGCTCTCTCTCCATGCTAAGGTGCGGGAATGGTAGAGCATAGCAAATTGCTACAATCGCCGTATGAACGCACAGACGCCTGTGCGCGTTACTAAGGAGTACGGTCTTGACTAAATCTGCCGCCGGCCTTCCCGAGACCCTCGGAGCACTTCGAAACTACAAAGATCTGGCTGCCAAGCTTCCACAGCGCACCGTGAAAGACGAGTTGCGCGAGAATCTGATCTGCCGGCTGCAGAAACACGAGCCGTTGTTCCCGGGCATCGTGGGCTTCGACGATAGCGTCGTGCCGCAGGTGGTCAACGCGGTACTTTCACGCCACAACTTCATTCTGCTGGGGCTGCGCGGCCAAGCCAAGACCCGGCTGATCCGCATGCTGGCGACGCTGCTCGATGAGCGCGTCCCCTACATCCGCGGCTGCGAAATTCGCGACAATCCGTTCACGCCGATCTGCAAATCCTGCCGCGACAAAATTCGCGAGATGGGCGACGCCACGCCGATCGCCTGGCTGTCGCGGGAAGAGCGTTACGTCGAGAAGCTGGCCACGCCCGACGTCACGATTGCCGACATGATCGGCGATATCGACCCCATCAAAGCGGCTCGCGCGGGGCAAAACATCGCCGACGAGCTGACGGTCCACTATGGGCTGCTGCCGCGCGCAAACCGGGGGATTTTCGCCATCAACGAGCTGCCCGACCTTGCGGGCAAGATTCAGGTGGGCCTGTTCAACATCATGCAGGAAGGCGACGTACAGATTAAAGGGTATCCAGTACGGCTGCCTCTGGACGTGATGCTGGTGTTCACCGCCAACCCCGAGGATTACACCGCGCGCGGCAAGATCATCACGCCGCTCAAAGATCGCATCGGCAGCGAGATTCGCACGCACTATCCGGTGGCGCTCGATCACGGGATGGCGATCACCGAGCAGGAAGCGTGGGCCAAACGGAATGCGCCCATCGAGATCCGCGTGCCGTCTTACATTCGCGAGGCAGTGGAGCAACTCGCATTTTCGGCTCGCGACGATAAGCGTGTCGACAAGCGCTCCGGCGTCAGCCAGCGGCTGCCGATCTCGGTGCTGGAAAATGTCATCTCGAACGCCGAGCGGCGGGCGCTTTCGATCGGTGATGCGGTTGCCGTTCCGCGCGTGCTGGATATCTATGCGGCCCTCCCCTCCATCACCGGCAAACTGGAACTGGAGTACGAAGGCGAGCTCAAGGGCGGCGATGCGATCGCGCGCGAACTGATTCGCCTGGCAGTCGGCAAAGTGTATACGCGGATTTTCGACGGCGAGAATATGTCGACGATCATCCAGTGGTTCGAGCTGGGCGGGTCGCTAAAGCTGGACGAGACGCAGCCGTCATCGGAAATGATCAAGCAGCTCTCGGGCATTCAGGGATTGCTTGAAAAGACGAAGCTTCTGGGATTAGGCGCGAGCGAACCGGATGCAGTTCGGGCCGCGGCGGCCGAATTCATCCTTGAAGGTCTCTACGCGCACCGGCGGATCAGCCGGAATGAAGAGATCGGATACACGGCCGAAGTGCGGCGGCGGGAGCCTGCCCCGGACGATCCCAAAGCCAAGGCCTCGCGCAGGAACTACCAGTAAAATCATCGGTTCGGTTGCCAGACGTGATGATCGCGGAGAAGACCGCAGCCCAGTGCGCGCCTGATCCCGCCTCGCCTCACCCTGAGTACCTCACGCCCACGGCGTACCAGTACGGTTGGGCACCCCGGTAGCACCAACGTACAGTTAGCAATTCCGCCCCCTCCGGGTAAGCTGATCGGGTTCGGGCACAAGGAAAGACTTGGCCTCGACGGAGCAGTCCCATGTCGTATCTTCGTATCCCGCTGGCGATGCTGGCCGCGGTAACGTGTTTTGTGTTCGTGAAGCCGGCCTCGGCCAATGTGATCGGATCCCTAGACGTGGCCAATTGTGCGGGCGGGGGCGTTTCGTTTTCGGAGCTATCCATTAGCTGGCTGCCTACGGGATCACAAGCCGGAACAGGCTGCATCGACACAGGTGCGGGAACCAACCTGACCTATTCCGGAGGAACGCTGGGGACTGGCGTCGTGGGCGACATCATGAACCTAACCGCGGGCGGTGGGTCGGTCGACCAGTTCATGACTTTTCAGGGGACAACCCTGGACTTCGTGTTGACGGGACTTGGCCCGGGCTCGGCGAATACCAATTGCGCGGGTCTTACAATCGGGCAATCGTGTTCCGCATCCGCGGGCTCTCCCTTCGTCTTAACCAACCTCGGAGCAATTACGCTGGTGAGTTTTACGGCGAACGGCACGATCGACGACGGCGGCGTCACTGGTCTTTGGTCCGGTGGGTTCACCACGCAGGCGCTCGCAACCACGGCAGCGATTCAATCTACTCTTCTGGCCGGCGGAACCGTCAGCAGCACCTATTCGGGCCAATTCGACGTGACATCCTCCCCGTCCGTTCCCGAGCCGAGCACCATTTCGATGCTGGTGGCTGGCGCCGGCCTTCTGCTCTTTGGCCTGAAGCCGCGCAGGGCGTGAATTGTTTCGCGGCGCATACCTCCCTCCCTGCGGCATGGTAGCGTGGAGAGGGAGGTTCTCGCGCCCGCATGAAATCGGTACGCTATTCCAAGTACACCGGCGAGGATCTTGGTCTGAGCGCTGAAGACCTCATGAAGGCGCTCTCCGACTTTTTCCTCGAAAGCGGCTTCAACAACCCCTACATGCAGTTCAGCGAGTTCAACGAGCACTCGCTCGACGAACTCAAGCGCGCCATCGAAGAAGCCCTCCAGCGCGGTGAATTCTTTGATCCCGAACGCGCCGAACAGATCCAGCAAAAGCTCGAAAGCATGAGCGAAGAGGAGATGGACCAGTTGCTCGGCAAACTTGTCCAGAAGCTGGTCGACGAAGGCTACATCAACACCGATCAGCAGTCCGGCGGCGCCGGTAAGCAGGAAAGCAAAGTCGACGTCAAGATCACCGATAAGAGCGTCGATTTCCTCGGCTTCAAGACCCTAAAGGATCTGCTAGGATCGCTGGGCCATTCGAGCTTCGGTGCGCATGACACGCGCGATCTGGCCACAGGCGTCGAGACTACCGGCGCGGCCAAGCAGTACGAATTCGGCGACACCATGAATCTGGACGTCTGCCAGACTCTGTTCAGCGCGATGCAGCGCGAAGGCGTCAAGCTGCCGTTGAACCTCGAATACGAAGATCTGCACGTGCACCAATCCGAGTATCAAAGTTCCTGCGCCACGGTCCTGATGCTCGATTGCAGCCACAGCATGATCCTGTACGGCGAAGACCGCTTCACGCCGGCCAAGAAAGTGGCCATGGCGCTCTCGCACCTGATCCGGACGCAATACCCCGGCGACTCGCTGCGCTGCGTGCTGTTCCACGATTCGGCCGAGGAGCTGCGGATCGAGGAACTCGCGCGCGTGCAAGTCGGCCCGTACTACACCAATACGCGCGAGGGTCTGATCCTGGCGCAACGCCTGCTCAACCAGGAACGCAAGGACATGAAGCAGATCATCATGATCACCGACGGCAAGCCCAGCGCGTTGACGCTCGAGGACGGGCGCATCTACCGCAATGCCTTCGGCCTGGATCCGCTGGTGATCAGCCGCACGCTCGAAGAAGTCAATCGCTGCAAGCGCCAGAACATCCTGATCAACACGTTCATGCTGGCCAGCGATTACGGATTGGTCCAGTTCATCCAGAAGGTGACGCAGCTGTGCCGCGGCAAGGCGTACTTCACCACTCCCCACAACCTGGGGCAATATCTGCTGATGGACTACATGAACCGCAAAACGCGCACGATCCACTAGTCCCTCACCCTGACAGGTGGGGCTAAACGCGCGCTTCTGCCCAGCCCCGCCTGTTAGGGCGGGGGCGATCTGGCACCACAACTGCACTAACATTCGTGAGATGATGTTTCGCAATCGCGAAGAAGCCGGTCGCCTGCTGGCCCAGGCGCTGACCGAGTATGTGGGACACCCTAACTTGGTGGTTCTCGGCCTGCCGCGCGGCGGAGCGCCCGTAGCACGCATCGTAGCCGACTTCCTGGGCGCTCCCATGGACGTGTTCCTAGTCCGCAAGCTGGGTGTTCCCTGGCAGCCCGAGCTGGGATTTGGCGCAATCGCGGAAACAGCGGGAACAGACCCAGCGGTGCGCGTAATCGACCAAGGGTTGGTCCGTGAGTGCGAACTCACCCAGCGGGTTATCGAAGAAATAGCCGCACGCGAAGAGCGCGAGATCGACCGGCGCAGCCGTCTCTATCGCGGGACACGCTCCATGATCGAGGTTCGCGGCAAGGAAGTCATCATCGTCGACGACGGGCTCGCCACGGGCAGTACCATGCTGGCCGCGGTACGCGCCCTTCGTCATCAGGGCGCAAAACGAATTGTAGTCGCCGTACCCGTGGGTCGCCCGTCGACTTGCGACGCGATGCGCCGGGAAGCCGACGAGGTCGTATGCCTGTCTTCTCCCGAGCCCTTCGAAGCAGTCGGAGCCTGGTATGAGGACTTCACTCAGGTCTCCGATCGCGAAGTGCAAGACGCTCTTTCCGCAGTGCCTTCCACGATTGGCCGCGAAAATGCACAATAGAGGGTGCTATGTTGCCCTTCAAAAAAGTATTGTTTCCGGTGGATTATTCCGCCTCGTGCGCGGCCATGGTTCCGTACGTGAAGGACATGACCCGGCACTTCTCGGCCGACCTCACCTTAGTACATGCGTACGCCCTGCGCCCTGTATTCGTGAATCGCGACATCGAAAGTGTCCTGGTATATAGCGATGTGGCGTACGCGGATCCCAAGATCGCGGAAGAAGCCCGTCAGGTCGAAGGACAGCGGCTAAGCGCGTTCGCCACGGAAGAGTTTCCCGGCCAGCGCCCCAACTTACTCACCGAGGAAGGTGAAGCTGGCGCCGTCATTCACAAAGTCCTGCAACATCAGGGCGCCGATCTGGTGATGATGCCGACGCGCGGCGACGGGGTCATCCGGCGATTCCTGCTCGGCTCGGTCACCGCTAAGGTGCTGCATGATGTCAGCGCCGCCGTCTGGACCGGCACCGGCACCGCCATTCAGGGGCATGCGCCCACGGTTCCCTACAAATCCATCATCTGCGCGCTGGATGAGACCCCGGAATCGGAGGCCGTTCTCCGGGCAGCTGCGGCCATGGCCAAGTCCTACCAGGCGAGCCTGGCTCTGGTACACGTGCTCGAAATGCCCCCGGCGACGCCGGAAATCGACTTCACGCCCTACCGGCAGGACCTGATCGACGCGGGCCACACCCATATGCGGAGCCTGAAGGATCGCCTGAATCTGGACGTGCCGGACGTCGTCATCGACGCCGGGGTTGCCGACGGAATCCGTGAGGAGATCGTCCGCCGGAAAGGTGACCTGCTTGTTGTCGGCCGAGGGCATGACCAGGGGATCGTCAGCCGCGTCTGGTCCAGGCTGTACTCGATTGTGCGCGATTCTCCATGCCCGGTCCTGAGCATCTGAGGATCGTTATAAGAGTGACGATGGGTGAGTACGCCCACGGCCCTGTGGGATTTAGCGCACGCCCTGGAGGCTGGATCGAGAAATGACGGATTCCTCATCGCTGCCGAACGAGCGGCGAGTGGCCTACTTCTCCATGGAGATCGCTCTGCGGCCCGATTTGCCCACCTATTCGGGCGGCCTCGGTGTCCTGGCGGGCGACATGCTCCGCTCGGCGGCCGATCTGGCCGTCCCCATCGTTGGTGTCACCCTGGTGTACCGGAAAGGCTACTTCCGGCAGCGCCTCGACGCCCAAGGGAACCAGCAGGAGGAGCCGGCCATCTGGAAGCCGGAAGAAGTGTTGGAGCCGCTAACTACGGTGATATGGTTGGAACTAGCGGGCCGGCGCGTACAGATCCGGGCCTGGCGATACACGCTCACCGGTATTGCCGGCGCGACCGTGCCGGTTTATTTGCTCGACACGGATCTGCCTGAAAACGACCCTGCGGACCGCGAGCTCACCGACTACTTATACGGCGGCGATCAGCCCTACAGGCTGCGCCAAGAAGCCGTGCTGGGGATGGGCGGCGTCAAAATCCTCAACAGCCTGGGCCACACCAGCATCGAAAACTACCATCTGAACGAAGGCCACTCCGCGCTTCTGACGCTCGCGCTGCTGGAGCAGAGGATCGGAAGCTCGCGTCTGGGAACCGCAAGCGAAGCCGATATCGAGTCGGTCCGCCAACGTTGCGTATTCACCACTCATACGCCCGTGCCCGCGGCCTTCGACAAGTTCCCGCGCGAACTCGTCAACCAGGTGATCGGCGCCGACCGGGCAGCTGTCTTGGATGTGACTGCGTGCTGTCCGGACAACACGCTGAACATGACCTACCTGGCGCTGCGCTTTTCGCGCTATATCAATGGCGTCGCCATGCATCACGGCGAGGTATCTCGAGGCCTGTTCCCCAACTATCCGGTCCGCGCCATTACCAACGGCGTACACGCGGTCACGTGGGCGGCGCCCAAGTTCCAGGAACTTTATGATCGCCATGTGCCCGAATGGCGCAAGGACAATCTCTATCTGCGCTACGTAGTCGGCGTACCGCTGGAAGAAATCCGGGAAGCTCATGCCGGCGCCAAGTTGGCTCTGCTCGCCGAGCTGAAACAAGCCACCGGTGCCGAGTTCGATCCGTCCATCTTGACCATCGCCTTCGCCCGGCGCGCAGCGGCATACAAACGCGCCGATCTCTTGTTTACCGACCTGGAACGGCTGAAATCCATCGCCGGGCACGTTGGCCCGTTCCAGGTGATTTTTGGCGGGAAAGCCCATCCGCACGACAATGAAGGCAAGGAGATGATCCGCGGGGTATTCCGGGCCGCACAGTCTCTGGCGGGAAACGTCAAAGTGGTCTACATTCCCGACTACGACATGCGCTGGGCGCAACTCATGACCAGTGGAGCGGATCTGTGGCTCAATACTCCGCACCGGCCCTTCGAAGCATCCGGTACCAGCGGCATGAAGGCCGCACTGAACGGAGTTCCCAGCCTGAGTATTCTCGATGGCTGGTGGATCGAGGGCTGCGTAGAGGGATCCACCGGCTGGGCCATCGGCAAGGAAGAGGATTTGCCCGAAGATCACGGCGTCGAAGCCGCATCGCTGTATGACAAGCTCGAAAAGGTGATCCTGCCTCTGTTCTATAGGCGCCCGGATGGCTTCGCCGAGGTGATGCGCTACACCATCGCCCTGAACGGCTCGTTTTTCAACACCGAGCGCATGATGGACCAGTATCTTTCCAATGCGTACACCGGCTGCGCAAATCACTCGCGCGGCTGATGCTACGCTGGAGCCAGTGGGTCCGCTCTCGTCCGATGAGCTCCGCCGCATCGACGCATACTGGCGCGCTGCGAACTATCTGTCGGTCGGACAGATCTATCTCTTCGATAATCCGCTGCTGACCGAACCCCTGAAGATCGAGCACGTCAAGCCGCGCCTGCTGGGGCACTGGGGCACCACGCCCGGCCTCAATCTCATCTATGCCCACTGCAACCGGGCCATCGTGAAGTACGACCTCAACATGATCTACGTCTGCGGACCTGGTCACGGCGGTCCGGGGATCGTCGCGAACTCCTGGCTGGAGGGCAGCTACACCGAGCGTTTCCCCAACATCACGCAGGATGCCCAGGGGATGCAGGGTCTGTTCAAGCAGTTTTCATTTCCCGGCGGCATCCCCAGCCACGTCGCTCCGGAAACACCCGGCTCGATTCATGAGGGAGGTGAGCTAGGCTACTCGCTTTTGCATGCTCATGGAGCGGCGTTTGATAATCCCGATCTGATCGTCTGCTGCGTCATCGGCGATGGCGAAGCGGAGACCGGAGCGCTCGCCGCCAGCTGGCACTCGAACAAATTCCTCAACCCCGTGCGCGACGGCGCGGTGATTCCGATTCTTCATTTGAACGGCTACAAGATCGCCGGTCCCACCGTGCTCGCGCGGATCGATCGCAGCGAGCTCATCGGCATGCTCCAGGGTTGCGGGTATGCGCCGCGCTTCGTCGAAGGCTCCGATCCGGCGCTGGTGCATCAGGAGATGGCCGCGACCCTCGATTCCGTGATCGAAGAAATCCGCGGCATTCAGAAGGAAGCCCGTGAGCACGGTGTTTCCAAGAGACCCGTGTGGCCCATGATCGTGATGGTCACGCCAAAGGGCTGGACCGGTCCCAAGGAAGTGGACGGCAAGCAGATTGAAGGAACGTTCCGAGCCCATCAGGTGCCTCTATCCGAGCTTGCCACCAAGCCTGAGCATCTTCAGATGCTCGAAACGTGGATGCGCAGCTATAAGCCTGAGGAGCTTTTCGACGACACAGGACGCCCGATTCCGGAGCTCCGGGCTCTGCCGCCCCGGGGGAACCGGCGCATGGGCTGCAATCCGCACGCCAATGGCGGACTTCTTTTGCGAGAGCTGCGCATGCCCGATTTCCGCAAGTATGCCGTGCCCGTATCCGCGCCGGGCGTCGAAACCGCCGAAGCCACGCGCGCCCTGGGCAAAATGCTGCGCGACATCCTCGAACTCAATGCGGACAATTTCCGCATCTTTGGTCCCGATGAAACGTCCTCGAACCGTTTAGATGCCGTGTTCGAGGCGACGAGCCGAACCTCCGAAGCGCTGATCCTGCCATCGGACGATCACGTCGCTCCCGATGGCCGCGTCATGGAAGTGCTGAGCGAGCACATGTGCCAGGGGTGGCTCGAAGGCTATCTGCTCACAGGACGGCATGGATTCTTCTCCTGCTATGAGGCGTTCATCCACATTATCGATTCGATGTTCAACCAGCACGCCAAATGGCTGAAGGTCACGCGCCATATCCCCTGGCGATCGCCGATCGCATCTTTGAACTATTTGCTCACGTCGCATGTCTGGCGGCAGGATCACAATGGATTCAGCCATCAGGATCCGGGCTTCCTCGACCACGTTGTCAACAAGAGTGCGGAAGTGGTGCGTGTGTATCTGCCCCCCGACGCGAACACCCTGCTATCGGTGGCCGACCACTGCCTGCGCAGCAAGCACTATGTCAATGTGATCGTCGCGGGGAAACAGCCTGCGCTGCAGTGGCTCGATATGGATGCGGCGGTGGCACATTGTACTGCTGGCGCCGGCATATGGAAGTGGGCCGGCACCGCTGGCGAGGCGGAGCCAGATGTAGTGATGGCCTGCGCGGGTGATGTTCCCACGCTCGAGACACTAGCGGCAGTCGATTGGCTGCGCAAGCACATTCCCGATCTGAAAATTCGCGTCGTGAACGTCGTGGATCTGATGGCGTTGCAGCCACGAAGAGAACATCCTCACGGCATGACCGATGAAAAATTCGATGCCCTGTTCACCACGAACCGGCCCATCGTATTCGCCTTTCACGGCTATCCCTGGCTGATTCATCGCCTGACGTATCGGCGAACGAATCACGACAATCTACACGTTCGCGGGTACAAGGAAGAGGGGACCACTACGACGCCCTTCGATATGACGGTCCTCAATGACCTGGACCGGTTTCACCTGGCGGGCGACGTGATCGACCGCGTACCCGGCCTGGCCGAACGGGCCGTGGCCCAGAAGCGCCTCCTGCACGACAGACTGATCGAGCACAAGCTCTACATCGCGCGCTACGGGGACGATATGCCGGAAATTCGCGATTGGCGGTGGGAACGTTAGCCAGGTTGGCCGGCAAAGGGCGCGGCGGCACCGGCGGTTTTCGAGGGAGTAACGCCGCTGCGCTCCGTTTTGCCGGCCGTTAGTTAGGCGATGTGCACGCGTGGGTAGACCGGTTTCTTCGGACAACGCGAGCGGAATTCGGCCAATCGTTGCTCTGCATCGGGAACCAGCCTGATTCTGCGAGCGATTTCGCGCTCCGCCCGGCGCCACAATTCCAGATCGCACTGATTGAGGCTCTCGAGCGTAGCGTACAAGTCCGGGCCCCAGGAATGCCTGAGCCACGCCTGCCGGTCGATCGCGTTTCCTCCCAGCGGACGGCTTACGTTTTGAGGAAGGTAATCCATTCGCAGACGCGGGAAAGCCGGCTTTAGGAAATATTCCGCGGCGACCAGGCTTTCGTCAAACTTTTCCACCAGCCCGGGAATCGCCATCTTCCCGACCACGTCCGCAGCCACTTCCACGTCGGCAGCATTCACCGGCCGCGTGAAAGCCCCGCCCAGCGCCAGCATGGTGACCTGGACGTTGCTGACCAAATGCGGCGCGCTGTCCATCAGCTTTTTAAAGAAAGACCGCGGATGTTCCTGCTTGGCCAAACGGCACAGAGGGTCATCGGCAATGATCTTCTGAAAATACGAATAGAGCGACTGAAGGCGATCGAGCGGTTGCCTCAAAAAACAACAGTCGAAAACAATCGTGTTCGGCAGAACCGGTTTGGGATAACGGAGATGATGGCTGGAAATCGCCTGTATTGATGCATGATTGGCGACAAAATCCGCCAGACTTATGGGATCCACCACTGAAACATCGTCGGGTCCGTGGACCGTCGCGAAATCATCACGAAACTCGCGCTCGAGAATGGACGTGATGGTGCTGCCACCATTCTTGAAGATATGGTAGTGAACGATTAAGAACCGTGTCGCAGGTACGGCTAGCCGGAAATCCATGCGTGCTCTTTAACCCTATGAATGCTCCCGACGGAAAATAGTTTCAACTTTTCCCCGAATTATCGAATATTAAGATTAGGAAAAATCCGAGCCACGCGCCTTAGAGACGCCACCCGACATGGGGTGAATGACCGCCGGAGCTACAGGTATGAATCGCCTGGACGTGAACTTAACTGTAGTTTAAGGCAACCTCGCGGAGGAGGCAAGAGTTATCGCTGGCCGCTTCCGAGCTCAGCGGCCCAGCAGGCCTTCGACCGCGGCAATCAGCACGCAGAGCACGGTGTGACCCAGAAAGCCGTAATGAATCCAGTTCCGCGTGAACCGAGCCACCAGGGCAGCGTCGCTCATGGCGCGAGCGTCGCGGGTCGCGACAACCGGCCGCATGGCAAGAATGATGCGCACGGCGCAGTATGTACCGCCGCCCGCCGCCGGGACCAATAGTTCCAGCGCCATTTCGCCAGTCGGGTGTCATCGAAAAGTTGTAGTACTGCAGAATCTGCACTAGCGGAAAAAGATGGGCCTATACAGCAGGGAACAAAAGGGTTATGCTGGAGACGTTAGAAAGACCGCATCGGAAGCGGTGCTGCGAGGTGTGTGTTGTTACCGTTTCCGATGCGGCTCGCCCATTTCGGGCGGCGGATCCCGGCGTCCGTCCAATCTACTCCGCTGAGGCCCGCGTCCAATCAAGTTCCTCAACTAAGCAGTCCGGACCGAGACCTCGGATCCAGGAAGATCGTTTACAGAAGATCGTTTAAGAAGGCTTTCCGTTCCTAAAAAAACCCCTCTGATTGCAACTTGCACCAACGAAAGAAGGAGCGGTTTTGAAACTTCAACACCGTCTCCCGCAAGCACGCTAAGTATAGCCCCTCGCTTCTTCCGCTCGAGCCTGTTGCAAACAGAGGGCAGGTTTTCAAGAGTACTTCATCAATTCGGAAGTACAGGAAGCACGTTGGCCCCCAAGAATTACACCCCTGATTTCAAGAAGATACGGGGTTCTGTGGAACTTGGACTGCGGGCTCCTGCCCCGCCCCCTGTGTCAGTGTGACACGCTGTGACACAATTGTCTGCGTGCGCGGCATCGCTGCCATCTCGCTGACGCTGATCGCTCCGTGGGCCGGCCTGCTCGCCGGGCAGAACCCGGTTGGCCCAAATCCGGATGCCGAGGATTTCCACGTCTATCGCGACGCTCCCCGCCTTCTGCTTACTCCGCAGCGGCTACGGCTCCTACAACGCGAGCACGAGCGTCAGTCGCCCCGCTGGGAGCAATACGACGGTCTTATCTCCGGCAGTGCACCGATGCCAGAACCCGGCTTCGCGTGGGCGTTGTACTACCAGGTCACCCGCCAGCCCGCCGCCGCCAAGCAGGCGATCGACTGGGCGCTTAAAGATGTGGCGGCGCCCGACGCAAGTGTCTTGAGGCAACTCGCCCTGGTGTTCGACTGGTGCGGGCCGGCCATGACCCCGGCGCAAGCCGACCGCCTGGCGACCAAAATCCAGGCGGCCCTTGCAAAACCGGCTACAGACGTCCGCGGCCAAAACGCCCGTGTCTTCGCGGCCATTGCTCTGGCCGACCGCCTGCCGGATCAAGGCAACGCCGTCCTGAGCGAGATCGTCCAGAAATGGTGGCGCGCCCAGATCGTGCCCCAGCTGGCAGCAGGCCGTCCCGCGCTTCCGCGCGAGCAACGATACGCCCTCTATGAGATGCTCCACGTGCTCCGCGACAACGTGAAGATCGATTTACGCGAATCCGCCGCCGGCTATTTCAAGGATCTTCCGCTGGAACACTTGACCGGACACTATCCTGCTCCGTTTGCCGCGCCCGAAAACGAATTCTTGATCCCCGTCTATCTTCACGACGGAAATCCCAACCCGGCGGATGCCGCAATGTCCCGAGCCACTGGCCTCGCCATGGTGGCTTACGATTCAAATGCGCTGGATAGCCAGCTCCTGCAGGGCTGGCTGTTGCGGGATCGCTTCATGATGCGGGGCAGCCTCGGCGCGGTCTACGAATTTCTGTGGGCGAATCCCTATCAGCCGGGTTTGAACTACGACCACGCTCCTCTCGTGTTTCACGAACCCTTCACCGGCGAGGTGTTCGCCCGCACCAGTTGGGACGAAGACGCTACCTGGATCGGCTACTTCGAGGGGCGCCTGCAACTGTTCCAGAACGGCAAGCTTCAGACCTTGCGGCAGGGCGCGGCCGTCAGTCCTGTCCAGGTCGGCACGGCGACCGTCGTCAGCGCGCCCGCGCAGGACGCCGCGAAGTTCCGCGTGACGAATGATACGCTGTTCGTCCTGGGATTGGCGCCCCAGTCAGAGTATGCCGTGGAAATCGACGACCAGGAGCTGGAGTTCCTGGATACCGACGCCGGCGGCACGCTCCAGGTGCCTACACCCGGGAGCTCGGATGTAGGCGTTCGAGTCAAACTGCGAGGGCCCAGCGCCGAAGGCGTCAAGGCGACTCCGGCAGATGCGATAAAATGAATCTGTGAGCGATAGCCCTGGCGCATTCCCCGTAACGACACCGCCCGTAACACCCGCCAGCGCTCCCGCTGCCCCCTCTACGCCTTGGCTTCCCGCAGTCGTATTGGCCTGGATCATCCCGGGAGCTGGACACGTCCTGCTCAAGCGGCCGGGCCGGGGAGCTCTGATCGCGGCATCGGTCACCTCGATGTACGTGCTGGGGCTGATGATGCGCGGCGCCCTGTTCTCGCCTCAAGGGGGAGACCTGCTCACCACCGTGATCTACTACGGCGGCTTTGTGGGGAACCTGTTGTCCGGGATTCTGTATTTCTTGAGCACGTGGCTGGGGTACGCCCAGGCGGACGTGGCCGGGCATGTCCACGATTACGGAACTAAGTTCCTGGTCGGGGCCGGGCTGCTGAACCTGTTGGGAATGGTGGACGCGTTCGAAATAGCGACACGCCGGAAGGACTAGGGAGAAAAGACTAAGTTGCCCAAGGTAAACCTTTCACATTTCGAGGCTTCCGTTCTGTTTGCGCTGGTGACCTCGGTGGTTCTGGGCATTGTGACCAAGCGGACCGACCGGGAACGGTTCCGGTACGCGGTCTACTGCTTCGTGTGCTTCCTGGGAGCCCTTTTCGGCCTGAGCTGGCTGATGTATTTAGGCCACGGATAGTCGATTTCCTGTAACTGGCAGCGGCCGGCTGCGTCACATTAAAAGAGAGTTATACTCGTAGCATGAAAGGAGTCCGTTCCATGCGTCGTTTGCTAGGACTCGCCACCATCGTCGGTTTCTCCTTGTTCACCTCTTCCTTCCGAAGCTTTGCCGCGGACACCAAGTCCACGGATCAGGCAACCCCGGACAGCACTCAAAAGCCGGACAAAGACAAAAAGAAGAAGAACAAGAATAAAGATCCTGACGAGATCGGCAACCGCGAAGTCGACCGGGGTCCGAACTTCTATTCGCTCGAGAAGGAGATCGCGCTCGGTAAGCAGCTGGCACAGGAAGTGGAACGGCAGGCCAAAGTCATCGACGATCCCATCGTGGCCGAGTATGTCAATCGCGTGGGACAGAATATCGTCCGCAACTCCGACGCCAAGGTTCCTTTCACCATCAAAGTTGTCGAGGACGAATCGATCAACGCCTTCGCGCTGCCGGGCGGCTTCTTCTTCGTGAACACCGGTTTGATCCTGAAGGCGGACAACGAAGCCGAGCTGGCAGGCGTGATGGCGCATGAGATCGCGCACGTCGCGGCCCGCCACGGAACGCGCCAGGCCACCAAGGCGGAGCTGGCGAACTACATGACGATTCCCCTGATCTTCATGGGCGGCTGGGCCGGATACGGTATCCGCCAGGCGGCCGGTTTCCTGGTTCCCATGAGCTTGCTCAAGTTCTCACGCGCCTACGAATCCGATGCCGATATGCTGGGCCTCCAGTACATGTACAAGACCGGCTATGATCCGGCCTCGTTTGTGGACTTCTTCGAAAAGATCCAGGCGCTGGAAAAGAAGAAGCACGGAGCCGTGGCCGAGCTGTTCTCCAGCCATCCGATGACGGACGATCGGATTCAGGCCGCGCAGAAGAACATCCAGAACAACCTGGAAGCTCGTCCGGAATACGTGGTGAACACTTCGGAATTTAACGAAGTGAAGAACCGGCTGGCCATGATCGAGAACCGCCGCAAGGTGGACGACAAGAGTGGCGATCCCAACAAGCCCCAGCTTCGCAAGAAGCCCGGCTCGGGAACTTCCGACGACAAGGACAGCAAGGGCGACGACGACGAGCGTCCAACCCTCAAACGCCGCTAAATCAGTTTTTCCCTGGAGTGCAAGACAAGAGCCCACCGGCAACGGTGGGCTTTTCTTTTTTAGGTGGGGCAGGCGAACCAGTGGGGCAGGCGATCTTGTCGCCTGCCAGTGTTGCCTACAGCGTCGACGTACACGCGGGGCAGCGCTTGGCCGCCAAAGGAATCGCGGTGCAGCACTGCGGGCACTCTTTAGAAAATCCGGGACAACGACCGCTTAACCGCACTGGTAACGAACTTTCCTGCTGGGACCATCCCCCGCCAAGCAACGTCGTGCGGCGATCCAATTACAACAAGTCGCTTGCTGCTTGGCATATGCGGAGGTAATCTGGGGAATATCTCCGAGAAGTGGAGGACGCAGTCATTGTCCCTGATTTTCCCATGATGCGGATTCGCGTGGTTCTGTTGGCCTCAATATGCGTGTGCGCCACCAGTCTAGGGCAAACGACTGTCGAGCGGAGCGATCAACCTGTCTCCTTGACGGGGATTCTGAAGATCGCCCGTGGATACGGGCCTCCAGGGTACGGTGAAGATAAGAAGGTTGATATTCCTGTCAGCTACTGGGCTCTCTATCTACCAATGAAGATCACTATCGCGTGCCCTCCATCAGATGAAAAATTCAAAGATATCGATTGTGGAGAAACGAACCGTCTGCGCCTATTTCTTCCAGACTCTCCACCGAACGGCGAACTCGATACACAGGCCAGAAAACTTGTTGGCCGGAAGGTCGTCGTTACAGGTGTATTGCAACGTCGCGACGCCATGATCCAAATGACCCCTATCTACATGAATGTGCTGAAAATCTCCGAAGCAAAAGGAACCAAATAGGGGACAATCCGGGGGGGACAATCCGGGACAACGACCCCTTACCCCATGTTGTCAAAGAATGAACCTTGAGCGGAGTTGGCGCGTTGCTTGGGAGGCCTGCCAGCCTTGCCCCGCCGCAATCTTCTGTTCAGCTCTTTTTCAAGGCGCTCGACCAGTGCCTGACCCAATGGGCGACCGCTGAGAGTTGCCTCCTGAAGCTCAACCCGTGTGATCTCGTCTTCGCTTCCATCCCCAAGCATGCCGAGCCATTCTGCCGCACTCCAATGTTGACTCCACGGATCCAGGTCGAGCCATGCGGGGATGACGGCGGCGCCCACGCGAGCTGCCGCGCTCGACCATGGGTAGTCCACTGCCGCCAAGGTCATACCCGCGCGAACGGGGTTGCGTTCGACGTAGGCCAGCGCCCGCCAGCAGTGCGGCGGCTCCATGGCGACAGAGTGGTAACGAGCCTGCCAAAGATGGCCTGAGGCCCGTCGGCGGACATTGATGAAGCGGGCGTAGTCAGCTTCAAGCCTGCCTAGTACTTTGGCGGCTGCGCCCTCGTGAGCGGGAACCGCAACCAGGTGGAAGTGATTCGACATCAGGCAGTACCCCCAAAGGGACAAACCATATTGCAGGGAGTAGGCAGCCAACAGATCCAGGAACACAGCCCGGTCCTGATCGCAGTCGAAGACCTTCGCTCGCCCGTTCCCCCGCTGGGTAATGTGGTGCGGCAATCCCGGTACGACAATCCGCCTGCCCCTCGGCATATGCGGATGTAGTGTGGACTGTCAAGGGAATATCTCCCGAGAAATGGAGGAAGCGGTCGTTGTCCCGGATTCCCCCCGGATTCCCCTTACTACACAAAGAGCGGCCCGTTCACGTAGGGCAACCAGCAACGACCCCTTTGCTTACACCGCTCCATCACTGTCGCGGCTCGGAGCGAATGTCTATAGCGTCGACGTGCACGCCGGGCAGCGCTTGGCTGCCACCGGAATCGCCGTGCAGCACTGCGGGCAATCCTTGGTCGCGGGCGCGGGCGCTGGAGCCGGCGGGGCGGGCATGAACCGATTCACCTGCTTCACGATCAGAAAAATCACAAACGCAATGATCAAGAACTCGATCACCGTGTTTATGAAAAGGCCGTAGTTCAGCGTGGGCGCTTTGTCGGCTTTCGCGGCCGCGATAGTATCGTAAGCCTTGCCGTTCAGGCTGATGAATAGGTTCGAAAAATCCATCTTGACTGCCGCCAGCCCGATGACGGGCATCAGGACATCGTTCACCAGCGAAGTCACGATCTTTCCGAACGCGGCCCCGATGATCACGCCAATCGCCAGGTCCAGCACGTTGCCCCGCATGATGAACTTCTTGAATTCGGCAAACATGTTCGTCTCTCCTGTTCCGAATAGTGTACCTTGCCGTCATATTCGCTAACATGGGTCTGGGATGGCGAAACCGGCGCTCATTACCGTGACCTGTCCGTGCTGCCAGGCGGAGTTGCACATCGATCCCGCCACATCCGCCGTGATCCGCCACAAGGCGCACGAGAAGCCCGCCACGTTCTCCGACATGGAGGCCGCGGTGAGCCGCTTCAAGACCGAAGCCGAGCGGCGCGAGGACGCCTTCAAGAAATCCTTCGCGGATCACAAGGTGCACCACGACGTGCTCAGCAAGAAGTTCGACGAGATGCTGAAGCTCGCCAAGGAGAATCCGGACGAGCCGCCACCCAAGCGGGATATCGATTTTGACTAGCGCCGGCAGGAAAAAGGGGACAGACTACTCTGTCCCCTCTCGCAAGCCCCCGACTTCGCGCACCAGCGTGGGAGTGGACAGAGCTGTCTGTCCCCTTTTTCCGAAACCCAAGACTGCGGCAGAGCGCGCCGCCCGCGTCAAGAAGATCCTGGCGATCCTCGACCAGATGTATCCCGGCGTCACCTGCGCCCTGCATCACACGAACGCCTGGGAGCTGCTGGTGGCCACCATCCTCTCGGCCCAGTGCACCGACAAGCGCGTCAACATGGTCACGCCGGGCCTGTTCCGGAAATATCCCACCATTCAGGATTTCGCGGCAGCCAAGCAGGAAGAACTCGCTCAGGACATCCGCTCGACCGGATTCTTCAACAACAAGGCCAAGTCGGTGATAGGCGCCGCCCGCAAGATTCTTACGGACTTCAAGGGTGAGGTCCCGCGCGATATCGATCAGCTGTTAACAGTGCCCGGGGCGGCGCGGAAAACGGCCAACGTCGTCCTGGGGACGGCTTTTGGGATTGCGTCCGGAGTGGTCGTGGACACGCATGTCCAGCGCATCTCGCGGCGGCTGGACCTGACTAAGGAAACCGATCCGGGCAAGATCGAAAAGGACCTGGTGAAGATCCTTCCCAAAGAGAAGTGGATTCTCTTCTCGCACCAGATCATCCATCATGGACGGGCTCTATGTATCGCCCGCAATCCGCGCTGCGCGGAGTGCAAGCTGGAGCCGCTGTGCTACTCGAAAGATAAGACCGTCTAAGCGGCTTACGGCGCGGGCGTCGTGTCGGGCGCCAGATGCAAGCCCTTGTGGATCGCGTAGAGCGCCAGTTCCAGGCGGTCGGACACGCCCAGCTTGTCGAAGATGTTGTGCAGGTGGTTTTTGACCGTCTGCTCGCTGATGAACATCTTCTCGGCCATTTCCTTGTTCTTGTAACCCTGGGCGACCAGCACCACGATTTCCCGTTCGCGCGTCGAGAGAGGGCTGCGCTCGCGGCCTTTGCCGCCTCCGCCGCCGCTGGACTGTTCCTGACCGGTGGAGAAGTGCCGCATCACCGCCGCGGTGGTCAACGAATCCAGCCAGATTTCGCCGGAGTTCACCTTGCGGATGCTCTTCACGATCAAATCGGGAGCCGTCTGCTTCAGCACGATGCCGCTGCAGCCGAGCTTCATGGCCTGCACGAACTCGTTCTTGTCCTCCGAAGCCGTGAGGATGATGACGCGGGTGCGCTTGTTGGTTTGCTGCAGCGCCTGCAGGGCCGACAGGCCGTCCAGGTTGGGCATGCGGAGATCGAGCAGGAGGACATCGGGATCCAGTTCGTGGACCTTCTCCAGCACCTCGCGGCCGTCGCCGGCCTCGCCCACCACCTCGAAGTCGTCTTCCAGTTGGAGGAGCTTCTTCAGCCCGTCGCGAACGATCGGATGATCGTCGGCCAGAAGAATCCGCACGGTGGATTTCTTCTTTTCCGTGGTTTGTGGGCTGTCGTTGATCGGTTCGCTTACAGTTTCCATATAGCTTCCTCTTGCTCTCCGTCCCGATAATACGGGGTACTGGTACTCCTGACAATTCAGGGGCCCATAAAGATTGGGGCAGAGATGTTACCTAATTCCGTAGTAAGGTAACCTTACATCCAGAGGAAGCGGGCACGTGAAAAACGCTACAGTGAACGGAAGGCATCCGCATAGGAATGTCCCAGTAGTTCCAGGAGCGGCCGCTGATCCTCCGAAAAGCAGGGCGCTTATTACGAATGTCAGGGGCCTATTTCTCCTCCAAGAAAAGACCTCGACAAGGCTAAGTATAGCACGCTCAGGACTTTTGGAACCGGTACTTATCGGGCTGTAGTACTGGAACTTACTTCTTCTCGGCGATGAATCCGTTGCGGGGAAGGAACGCGGTGTCGATCCGCCCGGCGACGAATTCGGGGTGCTTAAGTATCCGCTGGTGCAGCGGGATTGACGTGTAGATCCCCTCCACCACGAACATGCTCAGCGCCCGCTGCATCCGTGCGATGGCTTCCGTGCGGTCGGAGCCATAGGCGATCAGTTTGGCCACCAGCGAGTCGTAGTACGGCGAGATCACGCCATCCTGATACGCCGCGGTATCCACGCGGATGCCCGCTCCGCCGGGAAGATTCAGGCCGGTGATCGTCCCCGGCGACGGCACGAACGTTTCCGGATGCTCGGCGTTGATGCGGCACTCGATCGCGTGCCCCCGCAGTTGAACCGGACGCGTCAGGATCTCGTCCAGCTTCTTGCCCGCTGCCACCAGGATCTGGCTCTTCACGAGATCGATTCCGGTAACCATCTCGCTGACCGGATGCTCCACCTGAATGCGGGCGTTCACCTCGATGAAGTACAGCTTGCCCGCCGCGTCCATCAGGAATTCAACCGTGCCGGCGTTGGCATATCCCACGGCCTTGAGCGCGGCGCGTAAACGATCTCCCGTGCACTTGCGCAATTCCGGCGTCATGGCCGTCGAAGGCGACTCTTCGATCAGCTTCTGATGCCGCCTCTGGATAGAGCATTCACGCTCGCCCAGAATCTCGACCTCGCCGTGCTGGTCCGCCAGAATCTGGAATTCGATGTGGCGCGGATTTTCGACCAGCTTCTCCATGTACAGGTCGCCGCAGGAGAACGCCGCGGACGCTTCGGCCTGCGCCTGTGCCATCAATGGCCCCAGCTCGTCTTGTTTGCGGACAATCCGCATTCCTCTACCGCCGCCTCCCGCCGAGGCTTTGAGCATCACCGGATATCCGATGCGCTCCGCGATTTCGACGGCTTCTTCCAGGCTCTTGAGGATCCCCGCGGAACCAGGCAGAATCGGCACGCCGTTCTCTTCCATGGCGGCGCGGGCGATCTGCTTCAGGCCCATCCGGCGGATCACGTCCGCGGGTGGGCCGATGAACTTCAACCCGCTGGTCTCGCAAACCTCCGCGAAGTCGGCGTTCTCGGAGAGAAACCCGTAGCCCGGATGCACCGCGTCGCAATTGGTGATTTCGGCTGCGCTCATCACCGCGTGAATATCCAGGTAGCTGCGGGCGCTCTTGGCGGGACCCACGCAAATGGCTTCATCGGCGAAGCGGGTGTGCAGGCTGTGGCGGTCGGCTTCGGAATAAATCGCCACGGTGCGAATGCCCAGGTCCTTGCAGGCGCACAGGACCCGCACTGCAATTTCTCCGCGGTTCGCGATCAGAATTTTCTCGAACATACCAACCTTAAAAAGGACGCCTAGCGCGGCCTAATCGAGAACAGCGCTTCTCCATACTCCACCGGACGGCCGTTCTCCACCAGCTTGGCGGCGATCACTCCAGCGGTTTCCGCCTCGATTTCGTTCATCAGCTTCATGGACTCGATGATGCAGAGCACCTGGCCGGGCTCCACCGCATCGCCCACAGTGACGAACGGCGCCGATCCCGGCGACGGAGCATCGTAATAGGTGCCCACGATGGGCGACTTCACCAAAATCTGCCCGGATCCTGGTTCTCCGGCAGCAGGCGCGCTGGCAGCCGATTCCATCGAAGCCGTGGTTTCCTGCGGCTGGGCCGCTGCCGTTTGGGCCGCTGCCGTTAAGGCAGGTGAAACCTGGTATTCCGCCATCTGACCGGCCTTGCGGATGCGGATCCGCTCGCCGTCGCGCTCGATTTCCAGCTCGCCCACTCCGCTTTCGTTGAAGAGAACCAGCAGCTCCTTGATCTCGTCGATGGTCATCAAAGGTGAACAAACTCCTTGGTCGTGGGTGTCAGGACTTCGCAGCCATTGGCGGTGACCAGCACGGTATCCTCAATGCGAACACCTCCGAAGCGGTCGATATAGGCGCCCGGCTCGATGGTAATCACCATCCCGGCCCGAAGTACCGTCTTGTCCTTTTTCCCGATTCGGGGACCCTCATGGATTTCGAGTCCCAGGCCGTGACCGGTGGAATGGACGAACTGCCGGTCCAGGCCATGCTTTTTTAGCACTCCGCGAGCCGCCGCGTCCACTTGCGCCGCTGTAACTCCCGGCCGCACGGCATCGATACCAGCCAGTTGCGCTTCTAAAACCGCGTCATGCAGCGTCTGGACGCGCTTGGTGGGCTGACCCAGGAAGGCCATCCGGGTCATGTCGCTCATGTAGCCGTCGAGACAGGCTCCCATGTCGATCAGCAGAAGATCGTTTTCCTCCAACCGGTGGCCCGTGGGCTGGGCATGGGGAAGAGCCGTGCGCACGCCCGCCGCGACAATCGTATCGAAGGCCGGCTTTTCGGCGCCGTGGAGCCGCATCTGGTAATCCAGCTCGGCGGCGATGTCGCGCTCGCGCATCCCTAAACGAATTCTTCTAAGCGTCCGCGCGTATGCCTCGGAATTGACCCGAACGCTCTTGCGGATCATATCGATCTCCGCCGGCGACTTGGTCATCCGGAGGGTTTCGATCACACCAGGAATCGGCTGGAGCGAGGCGCCCAGCGGCAGCAGATCTTTCAGCTTCTGATGCTGATCCAGGTTCAGCCAAGCGGGCTCGAATCCGATTTTCTTGAGTTTCTTGCGCTTCACGATGCCGGCGACGGCTTCCTGCAAAGGGCCCTTGGCGATGTGCAGCTTGCAGGTGATGGTCTGGGAGGCTTCGAGCGCGTAGCGGGGATCGGTGAAGAAATGCGTCTCGGTCGGGGTCACCAGGGCCAGCCCGTTCGAGCCGGCATAACCCGTCAGATACCGGACGTTGGCGAGGGAGCTGACCAGCAGGGCATCGGCCTTGGGCTTATTCGACGTGCCCCCGGCCAGCGCCGTCTGGACGTTGCGGCGCCGCTGTTCGAGTTCGGTCAAGCTCCTAGTTTAGCAGCCATGGCATGGATGAGAACACTGGCGAATGCATGCATTTCGGGTTCATTCGCGGCCACTTGCGGCTTCTGCTTCCAGGAAGTCCTTCACCATCTCCGAAGTGACCGGGTTGGCTCCCGGCTTGCGAGGCAGAAGAGGAACGCCATTCCGCGTGTCCAGCGGCTCTTCATCCAGATCGACCGTGGTCCGCATGATTCCATTTTAGGTGAGGGGACGTTTGGCGACCATCCGGAACAAGTAATGTGAGCCTATTCCGTACAAGGTAGAGTTCCACCACAATCGCAGAAATCCAGAGATCTTCATCGCTCCACTCTGAAAAATGGTTGAACACTGGAGCCACAAGAATATAACCCGGAGATGCTGCAACCCAACCTACAGGAACATGGTCGTTGCTATTGCCCAATGCCATTAAGGCAGTGAAGGCACCGAGTAAGGAACACAGGATAATTAGCGCCACGCGCTTCACTTTGTTGATGTTACACCGATTCCACCCACCCCCATCTCCAGAACCCCACAGTTCTCTTGACACGCTCCCTCGACAGGCATACCCTGGATAGGCGAACAAAAGGCGAATTTGTATGGCTGCTGCTTTCCCTCTCGGCTGGCGTCATGTTGAACCTCTGGAAACACTCTCTGCTGCGGGGCGCGATTTCCCGCGCGGCAGAATCTCTGAAATCGTTGGCACTCGCTCCAGCGGGCGCACCTCGGTGCTGCACGCGTTGATCGCTGCTTCCACCGGACGAGGCGAGCACGCCGCGCTGGTGGATTCGAAAGACGCCTTCGATGCCTGCTCGGCCGAATCCGTGGGAGTGGAGCTATCCAGGCTGGTCTGGGTCCGCTGCGGCGGCAATGCCGAACACGCCCTGCACGCGGCCGATCTGCTGATTCAAGCCGGCGGATTCGGCGTGGTCGCGCTGGATCTGGCCGAGGCCACTCCGGCCGCACTCAACCGCATTCCCCCCACGGCCTGGTTCCGTTTCCGGCGAGCGGTGGAATCGACGCCGACCATCCTGACGGTGCTCGCCGATCATCCGCTGGCGAAATCGTGTTCGTGCATGACGATCAAAATGCCACCTCGTCGAGCCGTATTCACCGGACAGGCGCCGTTCCTTCTCTTACGTGATGCAGGTTAGTCATGTTTGCCTGCATTCATGGGCCGGATGCCAACCGGCTGGCGGATTCCTTTTCTCCTTTCGTCGAGATGGTGGACGAGAAGACTGCCGTGTTCACAGTCACGGCTCGGCAGTTTGGAGCCGTCAAGCATGTACAGGCGCAGGTGGCCTTGGCCGCAACCGCCGAAGCCGCGATCCTGGCGGCGCGGAATCTGCCCGGCTATACTTTCATCCCGCCGGGTGAAGAAGCGCGCGTGCTGGGCACGTTGTCGATCGACGCCCTCCCGCCCGATCCAGAACTTTTCGAGACCTTCCATCTCTGGGGAATCCGCTCACTGAATGATTTGTCACGGCTTCCGGACGACGCTTTAGCGTCGCGTTTAGGTGCCCGGGGATTGTGGCTGCAACGCCTGGCCCGCGGGGCGTTCGAGCGTCCTCTGCGCCCGCGGCTCCCGGCCACGGTCTATGAAGAATCGGCCGAACTGGAGCATCCCATCCAGCTGCGCGAGCCCCTGTTGTTCCAGATCGCTCGGTTTCTGCAGGATCTGACGGCGCGGCTGAAATCGCAGTCGCTGGCGGCAGCTTCTTTGCACCTCACTCTCAACGGCAACCAAAGGACGCATAGCGTCCCGTTTCCGACGCGTGATGTGAAGTTGCTGCTGAAGCTGGTGGAGCATTCGCTGGAACGCCAGCCGCCCGACGGACCGATCGCAAAATTGCGTCTGGAGTTGATTCCGACCGAGCCTCGACGCGTCCAGCACGGATTGTTCACGCCGGCCGCGCCGGAGCCGGAAAAACTCGAGCTGACGCTGGGCAAGATTCGCGGATTGGTGGGCGAAAAGAATGTCGGCTATCCGGAGTTGTTCGATACGCATCGTCCGGGGTTGGCTCGACCGGCCCCAGGCCGGTCCTACCTCACGTTTCGATACTTTCGGCCGCCGCTCGAAGCTCGCGTCACTGCAGAACGTCTGTGGACACGAATGTTTCAAGGCAAAATCCTGCAAATCGCAGGCCCGTGGCGATCGAGCGGCGACTGGTGGAGACCAGACAACTGGAATCGTGACGAGTACGACCTGGCGCTTAGCGACGGCGCGCTGTATCGCATCTATATGGATCGTGTGCCCAAGAAGTGGTTCGTGGAGGGCGTGTATGACTAGCTTTGTCGACTTCCACACCCGCTCGGCGTTCAGCTTTCTAGAAGCCGCTTCCCTGCCCGAGGATTTAGTCCAACGCGCGGCCGACCTCGGCCATTCCGCCATGGCCCTGATGGATCGCGACAATCTCTCGGGTGCCCCGCGCTTCTACATGGCGGCCAAGAAGATCGGAGCCAAGGCGCACATCGGCGCCGAGATCACCGGCGAAGATGGCGACAGCTACCCGCTGCTGGTCGAAAATCGCACAGGCTACCAGAACCTGTGCCGGCTGATTACATCCATGAAGCTGCGCGCGCCCAAAGGCGAGGCCGCCGCTTCGCAGG
The DNA here is from genome assembly GCA_020073445.1 of Terriglobia bacterium. Lineage (GTDB taxonomy): Bacteria > Acidobacteriota > Terriglobia > Bryobacterales > Bryobacteraceae > Palsa-187. The sequence goes on along the minus strand of JAIQFE010000009.1, from coordinate 96,184 downwards.
AAGAGCTGCATCGATTCTCCAGCGGCCTGGTGTGCTTAACCGGCCAAGACGGAAGCAATGCCGCGCCCACGCGGCAACGTTTCGACAAACTCATCAGTCTATTCGGGCGCAAGAACGTCTACGCCGAGCTTCAGCGTCACTTCCATCGCGATCAGGAAGCGCGCAATCAGGCCGTGATCGAACTCGCGCGATCCATGCAGTTGCCGCTGCTTGCGACCAACGGCGTGCGCCACGCCACTCCGCAGGAACGCGAACTGGCCGACGTGCTCACGGCGGTCCGCCACAAGACCACGGTCATGGCCGCGGGCCAGCTATTGGCGCGCAATGCGGAGCGCTATCTCAAGTCGCCCAAGGTGATGGAAAAACTGTTCTCCGATGTCCCCGAGGCCATCGCCGAAACTGCCGAGCTGTCGGCGCGGCTCGATTTCACGCTGAAAGATTTGGGTTATGAATTCCCCAAATATCCCGTGGGGCCGGGAGAAACGATGAACTCGTTTCTGCGGCAGCGCACCGATGAAGGCGCGCGCCAGCGTTTCCGCCCGTATCACGAAAAAGCCCGCCGCCAGATCGAGCGCGAGCTGGCTTTGATCGAAAAACTCGACCTGGCCGGCTATTTCCTGATCGTCTGGGACCTGGTCGACTTCTGCCGCCGCGAGAGAATTCTGGTGCAAGGGCGCGGCTCGGCTGCCAACAGCGCCGTGTGTTATTCGCTGGGGATCACGGCTGTGGATCCGGTGGCGATGGAGCTGCTGTTCGAGCGGTTTCTCTCAGAGGAACGCGGCGAGTGGCCGGACATCGATCTCGACCTGCCTTCGGGCGATCAGCGCGAGCGCGTGATCCAGTACGTGTACCAGCGCTATGGGGCTCGCGGCGCGGCCATGACGGCGAACGTCATCACGTATCGCGGCAAGTCCGCGGCGCGCGACGTCGGCAAGGCGCTGGGGTTCCCCCCAGAGGCGCTGGAGAAACTTTCTTCGCTGGTCGCGACGTGGGGCTGGCGCGATCCTGACGATACGGCACAGAAGCAATTCACGCTGGCCGGTTTCGATCTGCAAAACCCGCGCATCCAGAAATATCTATCGCTGTACGTTGCTGCGCAGAACCTGCCCAGGCATCTGGGCCAGCATTCCGGCGGCATGGTGATCTGCCAGGGCCAGCTCGATGCCGTCGTCCCCTTGGAACCCGCGACCATGCCTGGACGCGTCGTCATCGAGTGGGATAAAGAAGACTGCGCCGATCTCGGCCTGATCAAGGTTGACTTGCTGGGGCTGGGGATGATGGCGGTGCTGGAGGAATCGCTCGAGTTGATTCGGGATCACTACCCGGAGCCCGTCGACCTGGCGCATCTCCCGCAAGACGATCCCAAAGTGTACGCCGCGCTGCAGAAGGCCGACACCATCGGCCTGTTCCAGGTGGAAAGCCGCGCGCAGATGTCGTGCCTGCCTCGCCTCAAACCCAAAAAGTTTTACGACATCGTGGTGCAGGTGGCCATCATCCGCCCCGGGCCGATCGTGGGCAAGATGCTGCATCCGTATCTGAACCGGCGGCAGGGATATGAAGAGGCCGCCTGCCTGCATCCGTCGCTGGAACAAGTGTTGAAGCGGACGCTGGGTGTTCCGTTGTTCCAGGAACAGTTGCTCAAGATCGCGATGATCGCGGCCAATTTCACCGGAGGCGAGGCCGAGGAGTTGCGCCGCGCGATGGGTTTCAAGCGCAGCGAGGCTCGCATGCGCGACATCGAGACCAGGCTGCGCAGCGGCATGACCGCCAACGGCATCGTGGGCGAGACGCAGGATCGCATCGTGCAATCGATCACTTCGTTCGCGCTGTACGGATTCCCCGAATCGCACGCGGCTAGCTTTGCGCTGATCGCCTATGCCAGCGCGTATTTGAAGTGCCACTATCTGGCGGCGTTCATGGCGGCCATGCTGAACAACCAGCCCATGGGGTTCTATCATCCGGCGACGCTAGTCAAAGACGCGCAGCGGCATGGTCTGCATTTCCGGCCGGTGGACGTGCAGCAGTCGTCCTGGAAATGCACGATTGAGAACGATACCGTGCGTCTGGGATTGAACTACGTCCGTGGGGTGCGCAAAGAAACAGCCGAGGCGATCGTCTCCGCCCGGTGTGTCCGGCCTTTCTCTTCGATCAATGACGTGGTGCGTCGCGTACCCGGCTTGCGCAAGCCCGAGCTGCGTATGTTGGCCGAAGTCGGTGCCTTGAATTCGCTTGGTGGTCATCGGCGCGATGCGTTGTGGGAAGCGGAGCGTGCGCTGCGTCCGGCTGGGCCGTTATTTGAGGCCGTCGTTGAGTCAGACAACGAGGACGGCCCTACTTCACCCCTGAATGCCATGACCGTCCCCGAGCGAATTCGAGCCGACTTCTACGGCACCGGCGTGACCATCGGTCCGCATCCCATGAAGTTGTATCGCGAAGGCCTACGTGCACGCCACGTGGTTGCCGCCGAGGATCTGCAGTACGAAAAGCACGGCCGCCTGGTGAGGGTGGCAGGATGCGTGATTTGTCGCCAGCGCCCGGGAACGGCCAAAGGTTTCATGTTCCTGAGTCTCGAAGACGAGACGGGCATCGCCAACGCCATCGTCGAGCCGGATCTGTTCGACGCCTTCCGCGAGACGCTGGTCACCGCACCGTATTTACTGGTGGAGGGCATCCTGCAAAACCAGCAGGGAGCGATTTCCGTGAAGCTGAATCGCGCCGAGCCTCTCAACTTCGAGGTTGCGGAGGTGCCGTCGCACGATTTTCGTTAGCGGATCTCGATCAAACGCTCGCCGGCTGAGGATCGGCCTGGTAAGCCGCGTATTCCAACACCGCGTAGATATCCTCGGATTCCAGGAAAGGATAGTCAGCCAGGATCTCCGCATGGGTCGCTCCGGATGCGAGCAACTCGAGGATATCCGTGACCCTGATCCTGTATCCGCGAACGCATGGACGTCCACCGCATTGCTTGGGATCCACGGTAATGCGGGCCAGACGGTCGGCTTTCATGCTGTTTCTAGGTTAGAACAAATCCCCTCAGCAGCACACATTTGCAGCCATACTTAAGAGAGTGTCCCCTGCCCGCGAAATCGCCTTCCGAGTCCTCCAGCGTGTCCACGGCGGCGGATACGCCACCGACCTGCTCCGCCGCGAATCGGGCGAACCGCGCGATCTCGCCCTCGCCGAAAGCATCATACTTGGCTGCCTACGGCATCAGTCGCAACTGGACTACCTGATCGAATTCTTCTCCGGACGCAAGCAGCCCAAGCTCGACGACGTCGTGCGTATCGCCCTCCGCATGGGCATCTTCCAGCTACGCTATCTCGATCGCATTCCGCCGCACGCCGCCGTGACCGAGAGCGTCGAACTGGTCAAGCAAGCTCACAAGCGCTCGGCCGCCGGGTTCGTCAACGCGGTGCTGCGCAAAGTGAATCGCAAGCCGGTCGCGTGGCCGGACAAAGCTACCGAGCTTAGTCTCCCCGCGTGGATGCTCGAACGCTGGCAGCGACTATATGGCGAGCAGGCCGCCGCCGCGATCGCTCACGCCGCGCTCGAACAGCCCGAAGCCGCCATCAATCCAGATACGGGCCGCCAGCAGGATCCGGGAGCGCAATCGATTGTGCCACTGCTCGAAATCCATCCGGGGATGACCGTGCTCGACCTTTGCGCGGCTCCTGGCAACAAGACCGCCCAGATCCTGGGGCTTGTGAATAAGGTGGGCGGACGCGTGATCGCGGCCGACAAATACTTCAAACGCCTCACCGATGTCCCCGCGGAAGCCCAGCGCGTGGTCCTGGACGCAGCCACGATCCTGCCGTTCAGCGTGAAATTCGACCGCATCCTGGTGGACGCGCCGTGCTCGGGAACCGGAACCCTGGCGCGCAATCCCGAGATCAAGTGGCGGCTGCGCCCCGACGATCTCTCGCGGTTCGCCGCCTTGCAGCGCAAGATTCTGGAAAACGCGCTCCCAAGCCTCAAGCCCGGCGGACGCCTGGTCTACGCCACATGCTCGCTCGAACGGGAAGAAAACGAAGACATCGTAAAGGGACTTCCTGTAACCGCCACCCATCTTCGGCTGCCCGGGCGTGACCCCGGGGACGGGTTTTTTGCCGCGGTTATAATCGAGGATAGCGTTCATGGTTGAGATCCTGCCATCCATCCTTTCGGCCAATTTTGCGCGCCTGGGCGAGCAGATTGCCGCGCTCGAGACGGCCGGCTGCCGCATGCTCCATGTGGACGTGATGGACGGCCATTTCGTGCCCAATCTCACCATCGGACCGCCGGTGGTCGAATCGCTCCGCAAGGCCACCCGCGCGATCCTGGACGTGCACCTGATGATCGAGGATCCGGACAAGTACGCGCCCGTCTTCATCGCCGCCGGGGCCGACCAGGTTTCCGTTCACCAGGAAGCCTGTAAGCATTTGGACCGGACCCTGCGGATGATCCGCAGCGAAGGGGCCAAGGCGGGGGTCGTGATCAATCCCGGAACCCCGGTGGCCATGCTGGACGATGTACTGGACGTCGCCGACTACGTCCTGGTGATGAGCGTGAATCCCGGTTTCGGCGGGCAGCAGTTCATTCCCAACGCACTGCGCAAGGTGCGGCAGCTGGCCGCCCGGCGCAAGGAACGGGGATTGCAGTTCCCTATCGAGATCGACGGTGGCGCAACCAAGGAAAACCTTGGGAAGATTATAGATGCAGGGGTGGAGTGGGTCGTGGCGGGGTCGTCTATTTTTCACACTGTGAACCCGCCGGCCGCATTCGAGGAAATGCGGCGCATCGCCCACGACGCCACTGCCGTTCGAGTATAGTCAAGAGGTTCTCATGCGTTTTTCGAAATTGTCCTTCGCGTCCCTTAACTTGAAGCTGGCCGTGACGATGGCGGCATCCCTGGCCGTGAGTTCCTGCGCGTTCAAGCACAAGAAATACGAAAACCCGATTACGGCGCAGACCCAGCAGCCGGATAAGATCCTGTACGACAAAGCGATTCATGACCTCGAAAAGGGCCGCTACGAAATCGCCCGCATCACGCTCAACACGCTGATGAACACCTATGAGTCGAGCGAGTATATGGCCAAGGCCAAGCTGGCCGTCGCCGATGCATGGTATCGCGAAGGCGGCGCGCGCGGCCGGGCCCAGGCGGAAGCCGACTACAAGGATTTCATCCTGTTCTATCCCACCATGCAGGAGGCGGCAGAATCGCAGGACAAACTCTGCCAGATCCACTACAAGCAGATGGATAAGCCCGACCGCGACCCCAATGAATCGCTGCGCGCCGAGCAGGAATGCCGCGCGGTTCTGACCCAATTCCCCAACTCCAAATTCGCTCCGGAGGCCGAGCAACTGCTGCGTAACATCCAGGAAATCCTGGCGGAAAGCGAAATGAACGTGGGCGATTTCTACCATCGCCGCGGCAGCTTTGCATCGGCCGCCAACCGCCTGGGCGGCGTGGTCGACCAGTATCCGCTGTATAGCCGCGCGGATGAAGCGCTCTGGCTCGAGGGCGACTCCTACACCCGCCTGGGACCCCGTTTCCGCCAGCAGGCCGGCGATACCTACGCCCGGCTGGTCCGGGATTATCCGCTCAGCGATTTCGCCGACCAGGCCAAATCGCGGCTGAAGACACTGGAGATGCCGATTCCGGCCGCCGATCCCGCCGCCGAAGCGCGCATGCGGTTCGAAAAAGAAAATCAGACGCATCCGGGCATGTTCCACCGGCTCACCGGGTTTATCCGGCAGAATCCGGATACCGGCATGGCCGCGAAATCCGGCGCCCCGCAAATGAATCCGCCCAAGCAGAATATTCCGGTAACCGTTCCCATCCCGGGCGCGCAAGCGGGATTCCAGGGAGATGTGACCGTTGCACCCGTCACGGATCCCTCGGCTCTTGAGAATAATCCCGACGCGCGCCAGCAGCCGCAGCCCGCTAAACCCAAGCCTTAGGCGGCGGGATGCCGGAACAAGAATGAGCACAATTCTGCTGGCGGACGACAGCCCGCACGCTCAGCGGATGGGCGAGCGTATCCTGCGCGAAGAAGGCTTCGACGTCTCGAGCGTCGCGGATGAGGCTGCCGCCCTGGCACGGCTGGCCGATGGCGACCCCGATCTGGTGATCGTGGATGCGTTTCTTCCCGGCAGCGGAGGCCTGGACCTCTGCCGCTACGTCAAGAAGTTTCACCGCCACGTGCGGGTGATCCTCACCGCCGGACAGCTCGAAACATTGGATGAGCAGGAAGCTCGCGCGGCCGGTTGTGACGCGGTGCTGCGCAAGCCCTTCGAAGCCTCCATGGTCATCGGAACCATCCGCTCCCTGGTGCAGGAAGCCAAGCTCGCTCGGGGACTGTTTGCCGAAGCACTCGCCTCCGCGCGGCCCCTGCCGGTATCGGATGCGCTCACGGCTCCGGCAACCCAAGCCGCGCCCGATCCGGAGCGGATCCAGGCGGCCATCACCCTGGCGCTGGACGCGGCGCTTCCCAACCTGGTGCGTGAAATTACGGAAAAGGTTTTGGTAGCCTTAGGTCACTAGCTTCGGCGGGCCTGGAGACCCGCCCTACTCACATGCCTGATAACAGTTTTGACGTCGTATCGAAAATCGAGCTGCCGGAAGTAAGCAATGCCGTGCAGCAGGCGATGAAAGAAGTCCAGCAGCGCTATGACCTGAAGGCCTCGAACTCGAACATCGAGTTAAAGGAAAAGGAGAACAAGATCCTTCTGCAAAGCAAGGATGAATTCAGCCTCAAGGCCGTGACCCAGATTCTGGAGCAGAAGCTGGTGAAGCGCAACGTTCCTTTGAAGGGGTTGGTGCACGGGACGATTACCCAAGCCGGCGGCTCCACGGTTCGCCAGGAGATCAGCCTGCAGCAGGGCATTCCTATCGAGAAAGCCCGCGACATCGTGAAGGTGATCAAGGACAGCAAGAAGAAAGTCCAGGCCTCGATTCAAGGGGACTTGGTGCGTATTTCCGGCAAGGATCGCGACATCTTGCAGGAAGTCATGGCACTACTGCGTTCGAGCGATTTCGGAATCGACATGCAGTTCACCAACTACAGAAGTAACTAATATCCAGCATGCACACCGGAGCCTGGCGCAGCGGGACAGGGCACGCGTACTCACCGTTTGGTGGGCTGCACCGGCCCTGTGCATGCTAACGTGCCGCGCAAGATCGAATCTCTCTTCCTGGACGGCCCCGCCGGACGCCTGGAAGCTCTACTCGAGGAACCGGAAAACGGCGAGCCCCGGGAGGCGGCACTGGTGTGCCATCCGCACCCCCAGCATGGAGGGACCATGCACAACAAAGTGGTGTACCGCATCGCGCGCGGCCTGCGTGGAGCCGGAGCCGTCGTGCTGCGGTTCAACTATCGCGGCGTGAACCTCAGTGAAGGCGACTATGCCCACGGGGAGGGCGAACTCGAAGACGCCCGCACCGCACTCAACTATCTGCGCGGGCGCTATCCCGATCTCCCGTTCACGCTCGCGGGGTTTTCGTTCGGATCGCGAATCGTGCTGAAACTGGGGTGCGAGGGAATCGGCGCAAGACGGGTGATCGCGGTGGGTTTTCCGACCACTTACAAAGAGCGCTCGTTCCTGGAAGGCTGCACCGTACCAAGAGTGTTCGTACAAAGCACACACGACCAGTACGGCCCCGTTTCCGAACTGGAGCCGCTGGTCGCGTCGTTGCCTGAGCCGCGGAAGCTGATCCTGGTGGAAGCCGAGGACCATTTTTTCGCGGGCGCGCTGCCCGAACTTGAGCGCGAAATCGTTGCCCTGAACTAGTTCTTAGGTGTGCGTTTGCGAATCAGTCCCAGGCCAACCAGCGCGATGCCGGCCATGCCGAAGGTTGCGGGCTCGGGAACAGCCGAATAATTGAGAGAGAGCCCTGTGACCTTGACCCCGTCGTTCGATTGACCTTGCCGGGCCGAGAAGATGACCGACTGTACGCTTTGTACACCGGAAAGGTTGATGGTGGTCGAGCTCGAAGTTCCCGAGGGCGCGCCCAGCGAATTGAGGCTCTGACCGGTGAGGCTGGTCAAATTGGAATACCAGAACTGGGTATCGGTGCCATCGTGAATCGTGGTATTGAGGGTGATCTGCGTCGGGTCCACGGGGGCGCTGAAGCTAAACAGGATTAAATCCAGCGATCCGGAGTTGTCGAGATAGCCTTCCGTATTGGTGCAGTTGCTCAGTCCCGTGGTGTGCGTGCCTTCTGCCGAGTTACAGACGCCCAATCCGATATAGGTGGGAGCCGAGCCGGACTTGAACAGTTCGGCGGTTGTGAACGCGGCACTGTTGCCGGTCGAGTTCCAGGCAGTGGCAGTGACGGTGACGCCCCCAATGGTCGCCGTGAATACGTCTCCGTTAGCGCAATAGCCTCCATTGGCCGTGCTGCAGGTTCCAGCCGAATTCGAGCCTGCGAAGCTTCCGCTGGTGTTCGTGAAATTGAAGCTGACGGGAGCCGCAATGGCGGCCATGGAGGCGACCAACGACAACAATCCCGCCCAGACAATCTTATGCATCGAGTCTCTTTTCTTTGATTTTGGAAGGGCCGCGGTTTCAGCCGGAGCCGGACGCTAAGTGACTTACAACGATTGAAGTCTATCGGGGAGACCGGAAAGTTCTAGTAGTACGGACGATGGGAAAGCCTGCCGGCGAAGTCACGGTACTTTCACGCTCAGCGCGTCTGGAGAGGAGAGAAGCGACTCTATCTAATGGAACAGCTAGACGCCGGCGAGCCGCAGTTCACGGCGCAGGCGGCGAGTGGCTCGTTCGGCGATCAGATCGGCGATCTTGCCCAACAACCCAGGAATGTCCTCCGGGCTGATCAGCATCGATCTCTGTTGGCGGGCGGTCGGAGCGGGACCGGAATCCTGATAGGCGGTGATCAGCGCTGTAGCGGGTTTGTAATCCATCATCCGCGCATGCGCCAGCACCTTCAAGCCTGCCTCGGGCGATTCCATTTGCAGATCGCTCAAGACCAGCTCATATTCGCCCTCATCCAGCTTTCCGACGGCTTCCGCTGCACTCGCAGCTACGTTGACCTTGTAGCCGCCAGCTTCGAGCACTGTCTTCAGGGTAAGCCGGGCGGTTGGATTGTCGTCCACCACCAGGACCCGCGCTAACTCGTACTCTGTTATATGGAAAGCAGGATTCATCCGTTGCCATGTATAGTTTACCCCAGAAGTTCTATTTCGAATCCGCAGATTTTCTTAGTACTATGCTGGATCCACGTAAGTTATTAATTTTGAGTGTCTTGGCGGAAAACTTGGCGGAAGATACGGTCCACGTGGCTCAGCTGGCGGTCCACGGAAAAAGCCGCTCGAATCTTTTCAAGCGTAAGAAAGGAAAGCATTTCCTTATCCGATTCCACAGCCGACCGGAAACTTATTCCGGCTTCCCAGGACTTCATGGCATGTGTTTGCACTAGTTTGTAGGCCTGTTCGCGTAACATCCCGGCCGCGGCCAGATCCAGAAGCAATTGTCCCGAGAAGATCAGCCCCTGCGTCGATTCCAGATTCGCCAGCATACGTTCGGGATGCACCTGCATGCCGTCCACCAGCCACCGGGTCTTGGCCAGCAGATAATCGGTAAGTATCGCGGAATCAGCAAGAATCACGCGCTCCACCGAGGAGTGGGAGATGTCCCGCTCATGCCACAACGCGATGTTCTCGAAGGCCGCCTGGGCGTTTGAACGAACCACGCGCGCCAACCCGCAGATCTGCTCCGAGACCACCGGATTGCGCTTGTGGGGCATGGCCGACGACCCCTTCTGGCCGGTACCGAATGGCTCCTCGGCTTCCCGAACCTCGGTACGCTGCAGATGCCGGACTTCCAGAGCGATCTTCTCCAGGGTTGCGGTAATCAGGGCCAAAGACGACACCCAAGCCGCGTGGCGATCGCGCGCGATCACCTGCGAGGAGATCGCCGCTGGCTTCAGTCCCAGCCGCGCGCAGATCCGCTCTTCAGCCTCCGGTCCGATGTGCCCGAAAGTCCCCACCGCGCCCGAGATCTTCCCGACGCGCAGGTCTTCCGCAGCCGCTTCCAGACGTTTAGTGCCGCGAACCACTTCGTCATACCAAAGAGCGATCTTCAGTCCAAACGTGATGGGCTCGGCATGGATGCCGTGCGTGCGTCCGATCTGGACCGTGTTCTTGAATTCGTGGGCCCGGCGCTTTAGAATCTCCGCCAATTCGCGGGCGCCTTCGATCAGGATCTTGGACGCCTGCTTCAGCATCAGCGCCTGAGCCGTATCCACGACATCGTTGGAGGTGAGGCCATAATGCAGCCAGCGGGAAGCATCGGCGGCTCCCGCAGCGGCCATTTTCTCGGCTACGGCGGTGGTAAAGGCGATCACGTCATGCCTGGTTTCGCGCTCGATCGCATCAATGCGCTCGATATCGAATCCCGCATGGGCACGCAACGCTTGGGCGGCTTCCAGGGGGACTTCCCCCGATTCGGCCAAAGCCTCGGCGGCCGCGATCTCAACCGCCAGCCATTGATCGAACTTGTTCTGTTCGCTGAAGATCCGGCCCATCTCGGGCCGTGTGTATCGGTTAATCATAAGAATTCGACGGGCGAGGCATGCCTCGCCTCTACAGGTCGGTCGTAGGGGTCGGGCACGCCCGACCCGGCAGGAGCGCACAGCGCGGGGCGCACACAGCCCCGGGAAAAATCCGAGATTGCGCCCCGCTGCGTTGTGCGCGAATAAACATCAGTAACAAAAGGCCTCTAATAACTTGCCTGGTTCCGCGATAAGCAACTTGGTGAACAAGCTACGGCCGTCGAGAGCGCCCAAGGCAGCCTGCCGGACCAGTTCAGGATGATTATTGTGCTCGCTAAGATGCCCCAGGATCAGAGTCGAAGTGCTGTGATCCAGATCTTCGCGCACGAAGGTGCACGCCGCGTCGTTCGACAAATGACCCATGCGCCCCATGACCCGCTGTTTCACAGACCAGGGATAAGGGCCCACCTTCAGCATGTTCAGATCGTGATTGGATTCGAGCAGCAGTGCATCCGAGCCGCGCAATTGGACGCGGACCGAATCCGGCAGATAGCCCAGATCGGTGGCGATCGAAATCTTGATGCCCTCGGCCCGAAACGAGAATCCCACGGGATCCACGGCATCGTGCGGGATGGTGAAACTGGTGACCTCGATATCGCCGATCGTAAAGGCCGACCCGGCCTGGAACAACTGGAGATTGGGGACACAATCGCCCCAGGGAATGCAGGGGGCGGTCAGCCTCGATACGTACACGGGAATCTGAACGCCGTCGCGAGGCTTGGCCAGCACCGGGAGGCCGGCCACATGGTCGCTGTGCTCGTGCGTGATCAGAATGGCCGTGAGGGACTGGGGTGAAATGCCGATCCGCTCCAGACGCTCGAACGTGTCCTTGCGGCTCAGGCCGGCATCAATCAGGAGACGGGTCTTCTCGGTCGCCAGCAGCGTGGCGTTCCCAGTACTAGACGACGCAAGTACCCAACCTTTTACGATAAGAGGTCTCTCCCTTAAGATGCATGATAACCCACTACAATGGTTTTAAGTTATGAAAGCTCGCGTGTACGTCTCCTATAAAACCACCGTTCTCGATCCGCAAGGGCAAACGATCCAGAGCGCGCTCAATGGGTTAGGGCACAAAACCATTACGGCGGTGCGGCAAGGCAAGTATTTCGATATCGAACTCCAGGCGGGGACGGCCAAGGAACAGGCCCAGAAGGAAATGGACCAGGTGGCGCGCGATGTACTCGCCAACCCCGTCATGGAAGACTACCGGGTGGAGATTCTGGATTAACTTATGTGTGGAATCGTTGGCTACATCGGAGAACAAGCGGCCGTTCCAATCATTCTGGACGGGCTGAAGCGGCTGGAATATCGTGGATATGATTCAGCCGGCATAGCCGTACTGGAGAAGGGCAACTGCCTGGGCGTGCGGCGGGCGCAGGGCAAGCTGCGCAACCTCGAAGAGGTTTTGCGGCTGAATCCCGTGGAAGGTTCCTACGGCATCGGTCACACGCGCTGGGCGACCCACGGCCGGCCGACCGAAGAGAATGCCCATCCGCATCGCGATTGCCACGGCGACATCGTGGTGGTGCACAACGGCATCGTCGAAAATTATCTCGCCCTGAAACAGCAACTGGTGGAAGAAGGGCACCGTTTCGTCACTGAAACCGACACGGAAATCATCGCCCATCTGGTCGAAAAATATTTCGACGGGAATCTGGAAAGCGCCGTACGCGATACCGTGAAGCAGCTGACCGGAGTGTTCGCGCTGAGCGTGATCTCGCGAAAAGATCCCAACAAGATCGTCGCGGCGCGCTCCGGGCCCCCGGTGGTGGTGGGCTTGGGCGACGGCGAGTATTTCGTGGCTTCTGATGTTCCGGCGATTCTCGGATACACACGAGACATGTTCTTCCTGGCCGATGGCGACATGGCCATCCTCACCCGCGACGGCGTGCATCTCACCGATTTCAACGGACGCCCGGTGAAACGTCAGGTCTCTCACATTCTGTGGGATCCCATCATGGCGGAAAAGGGCGGCTACAAGCACTTCATGCTCAAGGAAATCTATGAGCAGCCGCGCGCGGTGCGGGATACGACCCTGGGCCGTGTGGGGCAAGAATCCGGCCGCATTTTCCTGGACGAGATGGACATCTCCGCCAAGGAGTTCAAGGAATTCCGGCAGGTGCGCATCGTGGCGTGCGGAACCAGTTGGCATGCGGCGCTCGCGGGCAAGTTCATGATCGAGCGGCTGGCGCGAGTCCCGGTGGAAGTGGACTACGGCAGCGAATTCCGCTATCGCGATCCCCTGGTCGGCAAAGATACCCTGACCGTCGTCATTTCGCAGTCGGGCGAGACTGCCGATACGCTGGCGGCGCAGCGCGAAGCGAAAAGCAAGGGATCGAAGACGCTGGCCATCTGCAACGTGGTGGGATCCATGATCACGCGCGAAGCGGCCGGCACGCTGATTACGCACGCGGGTCCCGAGATCGGCGTGGCGTCGACTAAGGCGTTCACCTGCCAGCTGACGGCGCTGTTCCTGTTGGCCATGTACCTGGGCCAGCAACGCGAAGTTCTGGACGAAGCCACGTCCAAGCATCTGGTGGAGCAGCTGACGCACCTGCCCAGCCAGATGGAAGATATCCTGCGGCACGACCATATCTACGACGATCTGGCCAAAGAGTTGTCCCGCTCCTCGGATTTCCTGTACCTGGGCCGCGGCATTCATTTTCCCATCGCGCTCGAGGGCGCGCTCAAGCTGAAAGAAATCTCCTACATCCACGCCGAAGGCTATCCGGCGGGCGAGATGAAACACGGGCCCAACGCGCTGATCGACGAAAATCTTCCCACGGTGGTGCTCGCGACGCGCGACTTCGCCGATGAAAACAGCCACCTGCTGTACGAGAAAACACTCTCGAACATCCAGGAAGTGAAGGCTCGCGAGGGCAAGGTTATCGCGGTGGCGTGCGAAGGCGACGAGGAAGTGGTCAAGACCGCGGACCACGTGATTCCCATCCCCACGACGCACGAGCTGCTGCTGCCGATTCTCGAAGTGGTGCCGCTGCAGCTGCTGGCGTATCACATCGCGGTCCGCCGCGGATGTGACGTCGACCAGCCACGCAACCTGGCCAAGAGCGTTACTGTCGAGTAGTGCATCACACGCTGGAGATCCGCACACGCGGCAAGGGGTTGTATCCGTGCACCCGTGAAGTGGCAACCTGGGTGGCCTCGACCAAAGCGGATACCGGCCTGCTGACGTTGTTTATCCAGCACACTTCGGCGTCGCTGGTGATTCAGGAGAACGCCGATCCCGACGTCGTGCTCGACCTTGCCGATTTTTTCGAGCGGCTCGCTCCAGAGAATGACCCGCGCTACCGCCATGACACCGAGGGTCCCGACGATATGCCCGCGCACATCCGGTCAGCCCTCACCCAGACCAGCCTGTCGATTCCTGTAATCGGCGGACGGATGGCGCTGGGAACCTGGCAGGGGATCTACGTGTTCGAGCATCGCTCAGGCCCGCAGCGTCGAAGCGTGGTGCTGCATCTACAGTCTGACTAAAGATTGGCGTAGACAGACCGCTCAAAGTCTCCCAGCAGCCCGACGGCTTCTTTATCGACAAACGGCAGGAACTGCATCATAATCGCGGCGCAGATCCCGCGCGATGGATCGATCCAGTAAAACGTGTTGTACACGCCCGCCCACGCCAGGCTCCCGGCGGACCGGCCGCCCGGATACGCAGCAGTATTTATCAGGAAGCCGAGACCCCACTTGTCGACAGCGCCTGGATGCACATCCACATCACTGGAAAGGTTGGGCTGAAATGTTTTCAACTTCCCCGCGCCCAGATCGCCGATCTGGTTCATGCTCATCATCTCGACTGATTTAGCGGTGAGAATTTCGTCGCGCACGCCCGAGCGTCCGTAACGCAGGATCATCTGCATGAACTTGATGTAGTCCGGCGCCGTGGACACTAAGCCGCCGCCGCCGTTAAATGCCGCGGGCTTCGGTGGGATGGCACGCGGCACTTCCTGCAGCAGCCCTCCGTTCTGCCGCTGCGACCGGCTCACCAGGCGATCGAACTTGTCCGCCGGGAAAATAAACGTCGTGTCGGTCATTCCCAAGGGACCAAGAATGTTGCGCTGGAAATATTGTTCGAGGTTCAGACCGCTCACGGCCTCCACCAGACGGCCGGTCCAATCGGCGCTGTAGCCGTACTGCCAGCGCGTGCCTGGCTCGAATACCAGCGGCACCAGCGGAGCGACGACACCCGGAGGAAGAGGCGCGGTCGCCTGGGTGTACTTGAACATTTCCTCGGACCAGGTGGGGTAGGCGAAACCGGAGGTGTGCGTGAGCAGATGGCGCAATGTGATGGGCTTCGTGGCCGGACGAAGTACCGGTTTTCCGGACGCGTCAAAACCTTGGATCACGTCGAGCTTGGCCAGTTCCGGAAGGTGCCTCGCCACCGGCTCATCGAGCTTCAGTCTTCCGCGCTCGACCAGTTGCATCGCGGCGACTGAGGTGATCGCCTTAGTCATGGAGGCGATCTGGAAAATGGAGTCCGGCTGAATGGCGAGTCCCGAAATGGAATCGCGCTTCCCAAACGCGCCACTGTAGAGGATCCGATCTGGCGAGGCAACCATCGCGGCGACGCAGGGGATCCTCCTGCGCTCTATGCCTTCGCGCAGAATTGCGTCGATCGCACTAGTGGATGCGGATGCGCCGAAGAGGCGTTGCGCCTGCGTTCCGAGGAGGAATATTCCTGCTGAGCTTCCGAACTGGCGCCGGGTAAGTTTGGTCATGACTCTACTTGAATAGCACAGACGTTAGGAATATTTTTCGGAGCCCGGAAATTTCTCCCGCCGCGATCCGGAAGAAAGTAGCTTGTGGAAAAAGTTTTCCTCGCGCGGAAGCGCGCTTGCCCAGCCCAGCCGGCGGATTCAGAGAACTTAGGTTCACGCAAACTTTGTGAGAACTGTGGCTAGCCAATTGCAAGATTCGGGGGTTCCCTGAGTAGTTCCTGAATCGTCCATTGAAGTGAGTAAAACAAATTGTACGATCCACGTTCATGTACTCGATCCCTGTCCGATGAAGAGCGCCACTCCCTGATTCTGAAGCACCTGCCGCAGGTTCGCCTGCTGGCTCGCAAGATTCATGGCCGTCTGCCCGAGAGTGTGAGCCTGGACGATCTGGTGTCCACGGGCATCGTGGGCCTCATTTCGGCGATCGACCGCTTCGACCCGTCGCGGCACGTAGGACTAGGCGCCTATGCCGAGCACAAGATCAGAGGCGGGATGCTGGACAGCCTGCGCCGCCTGGATTGGGCCCCACGCCTGCAGCGCAAGCGCGCCAAGCAGATTCAGGCCGCGATCGCCGCGGCGGAGCAACGCTTGCACCGCGCGCCCACAGAACAAGAGATCGCCGGCGAACTGAACATTACCGTTGATCGCTATCGCCAGTGGCAGGTGCATATCCGCGGGCTGAACCTGGGAAGTCTGGAGGCGGAAGATCCGGCCGATTCCGGGGAACACGGCCTGCTCCAGTTCCTTTGCGGGGATCCAAGCGAACTTCCGTCCGCCGTGTTCGAACGCCGCGAGTTGCAACGCGCCTTGGCCGCGGCGATCGCCGGATTGCCGGAGATCCAACAGACGGTGTTGAGCCTGTACTACCGCGACGAACTGAAGCTGCGGGAAATATCCAAGATCACCGGCCTGCATGAGTCGCGAATATCGCAGATTCGATCGCGAGCCATCCTGCAACTCCGGGCGTGCATGGCTACGCTCTGGCCTTCGAGCGGACGCCGCGACCATCCCGCTGGACCGGTCTGAATCCCGGCCAGAGTTTGCGCCTCGCAGCACTCGCGCCACCCAGGGTGAGAAAACGCTCGGTAAAACGCGGCGCTCCAACCGCTACAATTTGTACGAGGAGCGAATCCATGTCTTCCAGATCCCTGATCCATAGAGCGATCATCGCCGGCATCGTCCTGGCCGGCCTGCCAGCATTCGCGCAGACCGACATCAAGGCCGTGGTGGTGAAGCATTTGAAGACCTCGCGCGATTTCACCCTGAAGGTCGCGGAGCAGATGCCGGAGGCGGATTACGGCTTTAAGCTGACACCTCCGCAGATGAGCTTCGCGGAGCAGATGACGCACCTTTCGGAGGAGCAGGCAGGCTTTCTGGCTCCGTTTTCAAACGGCAAGCCCAATCCTGGCAAGCCGGCGTCGATGAGCAAGAAGGACGTCCTGGCATACGTGCGGCAGGCGTTCGACGGTTCGATCGACAAAGTGTCGAAACTGACTCCGGCGCAGATATCCAAGACCTACACGAGCGGCGAGGGCACCATGACCGGCCTGGAACTGCTCATGTTCCTTATGGACCACACCACGCATCATCGGGCTTCGGCCGAGATGTATCTGCGCGCCAAAGGGATCACTCCGGCGGACTACCAATTCTGACGCCGCTGACTAAACCCGCGCCCAGGCGCTAAAACAGAAGCTTCACGGCAAACTGAATCTGCCGGGACGACGTGGTGGTCGCCAAGACCTTGCCAAACGTCGGGTTGGGAGTGCCGCCACCGTTCGGAGCCTGCGCGAACGCGGTCGCAATCGGCAGCGCAAAGTTGGCGTGGTTGAGCAGGTTGAAGAACTCGGCGCGGATCTGCAGACGAACCTGTTCCTTGATGGTGGTCTCCTTCATCACTGCGTAGTCCAGGTTTACGATTCCGGGACCGGTTAAGAAGTCGCGTTGCAGATTGCCGAGCGTGCCCGGTGCCGGCAGACTGAACCCCGCTGGATTGACCCAATGGTTAATGTCGCCGGTCATGATTGTATCCGCGGGCAACACCAGGTTGGGCCGCTCGCTGCCGGCTATGGCGTTTCCGGCCTGGTCGAATCCAACCGTCACGTTCCACGGCGAGCCACTCTGGACGCCGAGTCCGCCGCTCATCTGCCATCCTTTAGTCAAAATATTCTGCTTGAAGGGGAACGCGTAGACTCCGCTGAGCCTGAAAACGTGCGGCCGGTCAAACAGGCATCGCCCGCGATCAAACGAACCGTTCAGAGGATTCGACCAAGGTATGCCGCCTTCCAACCCGTAGGTGCCGGAGGCGTTGTCCATGCACTTTGACCACGTGTAAGAAAGCTGGGATTGCAGACCGTGGGCGAAGCGCCGGTTCACCCCCACCTGCAAGGAGTGATAACTGGAATCGGCCACGGGAGCCTCGCTGCTCAAGGCCGCGCCCGACGGATTGAGGCGGGGGTTGCTGATGATGCCCGGGGTTGCGCCGCGGGGAACACCGAAAACCTGGACACCATTCACGACCGTCGGCAGCACCGGATTGATGTCACGGGCGCCATATAAATGCAAACCGCGCGAGCCAACGTATCCCACGGTTAAAGTCGTGGACTCGAGCAACTGCCGCTGAATATTGAAATTCCACTGATACATGTGAGGGGTAACGTCAGTGTTATAGTCCACCCCGACGAGTTGTGCCGGCGGCGGCAAAGCGCCCGGGAAGGGATTGGGAAACTGGGGATTGGAGACGAAAGCGAGCGCGTACGGTGGATTGAAGTAATAGCCCGACGCGTAGCTGCGTGCGCGAATCGGATTATAGAAGATTCCGAATCCCGCTCGGATCGCGGTTTTGTGATCACCAAAGGGATCGTAGGCGATACCAATCCTGGGATCGAAGTTTCTCACCGAAGGATTGGAGGCGAACACGTTGGGTACCTTCTGGAAAGTTCCAAAAGGCGGGTTGATCAAGGTGTTGAGTGTGTGCACGTTGGTGGTGGGATTGGTCACGAACTCATAGCGGAGGCCGACGTTGACCGTCAAGTTGCGTCGTGCCTTCCACTCATCCTGGACGTATCCATCCACTTCAATTTCACGGAAGTCGCGATAGGAATCCGTGAGCCCGGGTTCCGGCCCCTGGAACAGGAACGGCACGCCCTGCAAGAAGGACGTCAGGCTGCCGAAGGAATAGAAGCCGCCCCACCATCCCTGTTGCTGGAAGTTGCTTTGGACGCGGCTGAAGAATCCGCCAAACCGGAGGTTGTGCGCCCCGTGCGTCCAAATGACATCGTCTCCCACAGGGAATTTGTTTTGCACTTCCAGAAGCGGGGCGAAGATGCTAGTCCCGATCGACGCCAGGCCGGTGATGTTCACTCCGCCGTTCTGCCCGCGCTCGGGAAAGAAATTCAGAGCGGAAGCCTGATCCGGCTTGGCTTGCGTATCGGTTTCACGGGTCCGGGTGAAGCTGAACCGCAACAGGTTCACGAGCGTCGGTGAAATCACGCGGCGCCACTCGATGGTCGCGAACTGGTTGCGGGTCGCGCCGATTTCCGGCCAGCGGGGGGGCAAGGGCGAGCCAAGAAAAGGCAGCGTAGTGTCACCGCGGTCCCGCACGTAGCGCACGAACAGGGAATCCTTGCTCGACAGGTTGTAATCGACCCGTGCCAGAAGGTAGTTCTCCGTGCCGGTTTGCGTGTCCGTTTCCGCGATGGAGCCGACTCCGCCCGTCAGGGTGGTAGTGGGGAGCGGGTACAGCGCTAGAATCGGGGCGATCTTGGGATTGACGCCGACACTTACACCGTTGACGATTCCGTTATGGGCGTTGGCATCAGGGACTAGCGCGATCACGGTCTGGCCCAAGGAGTTGCGCAGCTCTTCGTCATTGACGAAGAAGAACAGCTTGTCCTTCTTGATCGGGCCGCCCAGGCTGCCTCCGAACTGATTCTGACTGAACGGAGCCTTAGGACTATTATTCGCATTTTCAATATAGTTGGCGGCGTCCAAGGCGCTGTTGCGCACGAATTCATATCCGGAGCCATGGTAGCTGTTGGTGCCGGATCGGCTGACCGCGTTTACCACCGCGCCGTTGCCGCCGAACTGCGCGCTATAGGTATTGGTCAAGAGCGAAAACTCCGCGATCGCTTCGATGCCGAGAGTCGTCCCCATCACGCCCGATCCGGAGCCGTGGGCCCAGAAGCCTTGAATATCGGTGTTGTCGAGAAGATACGCCTGGCCTTCCGCTCGGGCGCCGGAAACACTAAAATTGTTCTCGACGCCATACAGGAGATTTCGCCCGCCATTTCCGATCTGGGAACCGGACGACACTCCGGGCGCCAATGACACAAGATCCGTGAAGTTGCGGCCGTTGAGCGGGAGGTTGTTGATTTGCGTCTGCTCCACGTAGGAAGCCACCGAAGAGGAGAGGGTGTCCACCTGCGACACCTGAGATTCCACGGTCACCGCCTGCTGAGTTTGCCCAACCATCAGCGAAAAATCAACGACGCTCTGCGCGCCGACAGTCAGCGTGATGCCCGTATGAACTACCGTTTGAAAGCCCGGCGCGGAAGCCTGCGCTTCATAATTCCCGATGGGAAGCTCCACAATGCTGTAGCGGCCCTGTGCGTCGGCCGGCGTCTGTTGAACCTGGCCGGTCGCGATATTCTTCACCTGAACGGAAGCCTTCGGAATGGCAGCGCCGGAGGGATCCGTCACCGTCCCTGAGACCGCGCCGGTAGCGCCCTGCGCATTTAGCCGGCCCGGCACAACGAATCCAAAAGCCAGCACCACGCCCAACACCCAGGCGAGGCGGACACGATAACGAAGGTCTATAGTCATTTAGTCACCCATCCCCTCAGAGGACACTATCCCGGTGAATTATCGGAGTCAAGCGTGAGGCCGTTGATAAACGGTATCAATCGAAATGATAGGCGTGCGACGGCAGCAGCCGGACCGCTGGCCCGTGGCCGTTCAGGGCAATCGCGATCGTCGTTTTTGCTGCGTCTTTTCGATTACTGTACGAAGCGCCGGTCGCGCCTCAGGATCGCTGGGACATCCAGGTCGTCGAACAAAGGCTCGCTTTGTCCGTTGGCGTGTGCGGCCGCCGTCATCGGCGGTTCATCGTATTGCGGGTGCTGCGGTTCAGGCGCGATTTCCACCGGAACCGGCTCGGCATGAACAGGCTCCAGCGCGGCAGCCTCTAAAACGACCTCAGTACGAGGCGGCTCTGCGCGCGGCGGATCATTTCTGATGGGTTCGGGAACCGTCACGGATTCCATCGTCACGGAAGTGCGCGGACGCCGCGTAATCGTCGGCAATCCGGCGCGCTCGAAGCCGGTCGCGATGACCGTGACCTTCACTTCGTCGCCCATGGCCTCATTCAGCACCACACCGAAGTTAATCTCGACGTCTTCGTTACAGGCGGCATCGCGGATGAGCGTGCAGGCCTTGTTCACTTCGTGCAGGCCCAGGCTGCGCGAGCCGGTAATGTTCACCAGCACTCCACGTGCCCCGCGCACGCCGCCCTCATCGAGCAGCGGGCAGCCGATGGCTTTCTCGGCTGCTGCGGCAGCAGCGTTCGGGCCCTTGGCCGTCGCCGTGCCCATCATCGCGTAGCCCATGCCGACCATGATGCTGCGGATGTCGGAGAAATCGCGATTGACTAGCCCAGGCGTCGTGATGATATCGCTGATGCCCTGCACCGCTTGCCGCAGAACGTCGTCCGCCAGGCGGAATCCGTCGAAGATGCTGGTATCGGGTGACGCCTGGTCGAGCAGACGATCGTTGGGAATCGCGATCACCGTATCGGCCACAGCGCCGAGTTCGGCCAAACCCTGCTCGGCTTGCTTGCGGCGCTTGGATCCTTCGAACGCGAACGGCTTGGTGACCACGGCCACGGTGAGAGCGCCCAATTCTTTCGCGAGCGATGCCACGACGGGCGCAGCACCTGTGCCGGTTCCGCCGCCCAGGCCCGCGGTCACGAACACCATGTCGGCGCCTTCCAGAAGATCGATGATCTTTTCCGTGTCCTCGAGCGCAGCTTGCCGGCCGACCGACGGATCGGAGCCAGCACCCAGGCCATTGGTGATCTTGGAACCGATCGCCAGCTTGCTTGGCGCGGGCGAGGAAGCCAGCGCCTGCACATCGGTATTCAGGACGCAGAACTCGACTCCGGCGAGCCCTTCCTGCAGCATGCGCGCTACGGCGTTGGAGCCGCCTCCGCCCACGCCGAAGACCCGAATGCGCGTCCGGGGCGCGACTTCTTCCTGGATCACAAATTTCAATGCATCGAGTGCCATGGATTCCCCTTCCTGTGTCTCTTTTGCTCGGCGCTTCGTGCGCGGTCCGCTTTTTGCAGGTGATTCGCTCATCGCATCACCAAACCCATGAGGCCCCGGCTGCGCCCTTGCGGCGGCCGGTGCAGCTTCAACTTCGCCGAATACATCGCCAAGCCGGCGGCCGTGGCCCAAACGGGACTGCGCAGCTCCTCCGGCCAATCTCCGATCCCCTTCGCGAAGCCCAGACAGGCGGTGCAGTCGAGCTTCTTCTCCGCCATATCCCACATGCCGGGCAGCAGGGCGCCGCCGCCAGTCAGCAGCACGCCCTCGAGCAGATTTCGATCCATGCCCGCACGCTGGATCTCTGCGCGCACAAAACCGAACAACTGGTCGGCGCGGGCGTCCAGCACCTCGATCAGCTCGCTGCGATGCGCTTCGCGCGCCGGGCGGCCTTCCGCCGAGGGAATCTCGATCAGCGTCGACTCCGCAGTCAGGCCCAGCATGGCGCAGCCGTACTGCTGCTTGAGGATCTCGGCGTCCTCATAGTCGACCTTCAGCATCCAGGCGATATCGCGCGTAAAATGATCGGCGGTGACCGGAATGCTCGACGCCAGGACCAGTTTTTCGCCGTCGTACACCACCAGGCCGCTCGACTCCAGGCCGATGTCGACAACGGCGACGCCGCGCGCGCGCTCCTCCGAACCCACGCAGGCGTAAGCCGCGGCCATCGGCTCGAATACCGTTTCTTCGACCGGCAAATGCGCCAGGTGCGCCGACGCGATCAGCGCCTGATGCTCCTGCACGGAGGCGGTCACCAGGTGGACGTTGGCTTCCAGGCGCGAGCAAATTCCCCTGGTCGGCTTGCGGAACCCCGCTCGCCCATCGAGGACGAAATCCTGCGGAGCCACGTGCAGAATCATGCGGTCGCGTTCGAGCGCCACGTCCGCGCCGAGCTCGACGGCGTAGGCCAGATCGTCGGGATCGATCTCGCGCGGGCGGCCGAACTCGTAGAGCCCGCGGCCATGCGCACTGTGAATCGCTCGTCCACCGATACCGAGAGTAGCCGCTTCCACCGAGACTTTCGCGCCCCGTTCGGCGTCGGCCACGGCCGCGCGAATGGATTCCGCCACCGCATCCTGATCGGTGATGCGGCCTTTGGTCCAGCCGCTCGAAACCGCCAGCCCATAAGACAGACACCGGAGGTGATCGCCTTGAAGGGCGCAGATCACGCAGCGCGTGCGCGAGCTTCCCACATCCAGACCGACCGCGAGTTGTTGCTTACCTGCCATGACTACTCCACCACCGTAATGCGATCTTCCAGGCGCAAATCCAGAACCGCCGCCCCAGGCAGCCGCTGTTGGATCTGCGAATAGTGACTCAAGAAATTCCCGTAGCGGGCTTTGAAGTTGCGATCCCCCAGCAACAAGGTGAGGAAGCGCCCGTCATAGGGCTGCGACACCTTGAGATTGTCGCCATCGGATACGTCGATTTCCGAGATGTTGGCGGTGGCATCGCCCAGGTCCGCGGTCAGGTGCAGCATGCGCTGCACGCCTTCGCGACGCTTCGTAACGGGATCCGACGAGCGCACGCCCGCCAGAACCGGAAGCTTGAACCGGTCCGTGGCCGGAGGAAGAATCACGCCTTCGGCATCGATCAGCCCGAAGCGCGATGCATTCAGGCGGACGAACGCGACTGGAGTACGTTCCTGGACGCGGACAATCACGCGATTCGGCCATACGCGCGCAACCGTTGCCTCGCGGACCCAGGCCACTTCACGGATCGCGTCGCGGCGCTCGGCGAGCGGGATCAAATAGACGCTGACGCCCTCGTCGTCGGCGAAAATCTTTTCGATCGCCGGACGGGAGATATGAGCCGCGCCGCCAATCTGGAGCGACGAATTGTCGCCGGGGCCGCCCAGGGCGAAGCGGGGGTCGGTGATCAGGAACTGCTCGACAAAATGAAGCGCCAACAGGGCCGCGCCCAGGATGACGGCTACGATCAGGACTGCGGCGATCAGGCGAGGCGTCGATATGCGTCGCGGGCGCGCCGACTTCGCGGAGGCCTTCTTGGACGCAGCTTGAGCCGCGGCTTCCCGGACAGGATCGTCGATGCCCGGCAACACACCCGTTCCTTCGTAAGATTTGCGAGCCATCCTAACGCCCGCTCCTTAGCTTCTCTACAATCCGATCGCCTGCTTGCGACACGCTGCCTGCGCCCAAGGTCACAATCGCGTCGCCCGATTCCGCGGCTTTAAGGACGGACTCGATGCCCGCGTCCATGCTGCCGGCGTACACTGCGCCGCGGTGGCCGAAGGTCTGCAGCCGCTCCGTCAATGCTTGCGAACTCACGCCCTCGATCGGCGGCTCGGACGCTGCGTAAATGTCGATGATGTGGACCGTATCGGCCTGATGAAAGGCGCGCGCGAAATCGTCCATAAGCGCCTGGGTTCGCGTATATCGATGCGGCTGGAAGAGCACATGGATGCGCCGATAGCGGCACGCCCGCGCGGCAGCCAGCGTCGCGCGAATCTCGGTGGGGTGATGCCCGTAGTCGTCGATTACGGTAACGCCGCGCTCGGCGCCGCGCACCTGGAACCGGCGATCGACGCCACTGAACCCCGCCAAAGCCTCGCGGATGGTTTCAATCGGGATCTCGAGTTCGAGCGCGATGGCGACGGCGGCGGTCGCGTTGCTCACGTTGTGCGCCCCAGGCACGTTCAGCTTGAAACATCCCACATCCCGATCGCGGTGAACCAGGTGGAACTCGCTGGCCATGTGGCCTGTGGAGCAGGAGGTGATTCGCAGATCGGCCTGGGCACTGGCGCCGTAGGTGACCACTCGACGGTTCACGCGAGGCAGGATCTTCTGGACGTTCTCGTCGTCCAGGCACAGAACAGCCGCGCCGTAGAACGGAACGCGATTCACGAACTCCACAAACGCGTCGCAGATCTCGTCGAGATCCTTGTAGTGGTCCAGATGTTCGCGGTCGATGTTGGTGACGACGGCCAGAATCGGAGCAAGCTTCAGGAACGACCCGTCGCTCTCGTCGCTTTCGACCACCAGGTAATCGCCGACTCCCACGCGCGCATTCGAGCCGCGCAGGACGGCCGCGCGTCCGCCGACCATAACGGTCGGATCGAGGCCCGCATGGATCAAGACCGCCGCGACCATCGACGTAGTCGTAGTTTTTCCATGGCTCCCGGCGATGGCGATCCCGAATTTCAGGCGCATCAGCTCGGCCAGCAGTTCGCC
Source organism: Terriglobia bacterium (assembly GCA_020073445.1). Classification (GTDB taxonomy): domain Bacteria; phylum Acidobacteriota; class Terriglobia; order Bryobacterales; family Bryobacteraceae; genus Palsa-187. The sequence goes on along the minus strand of JAIQFE010000009.1, from coordinate 71,385 downwards.
GCGTGGAATCACAGGCAGGCCCAGGCGGCGGGCTTCGACTACTTCCGGATTATCGGGACGAACCGCGGAGCTGACGACCACGGCATTCGCGCCAGCAACGTTCGCCGCGGCGTGCCCTTCGTGAATGACGGCTCCGAGTATGGTCAGACGCTCGGTGATGGGAGAGAGTTTCGCGTCGGATCCGCTGACGCGATAGCCGAGTTCGAGGAGAACTTCGGCCAATCCGCTCATGCCGATTCCACCGATACCGACGAAGTGGACAGGCTGAGGCTTGAAAAACATTTTATTAATGTATTGTTTCGGCTTTTGAAGGCTGTGTCAACACGACATTTTTACCGGAGCGACTCCAACACGTCTGCCGCCCGGCGAGCAGCGTCCGGCTTGGCAAAACTTCGCGCAGCCTGTCCCATCATTTTCAGAAGCGCCGGATCCCGCGCCATGCGAGAAACTTCTTCCACCAAACGCTGTCCATTGAACTCCGCGTCCAGAACCATCCGCGCCGCGCCGATCCGCTCCATCGCCTCGGCATTGCGCAACTGATGCTGATCGGCGGCTGTCGGCAGAGGAACCAGAATCGACGGCTTGCCCGCCGCAGCCAGTTCGCTCACCGTGCTCATGCCCGCACGGCTGATCACTACGTCGGCCGCCGCGAACGCCGCCGGCATATCGGCGAGAAACGGTGAGATCTCGCCATCGATGCCCGATGCCCGGAAGCTCGGTTCCAGTTGTTGGTAAGCACTCGGCCCGGTCTGATGGATGATGCGCACCAGGGTGCTGCCCCAGAGCGGCCAGCTCTCCTGAGCAGCACGGTTCAGCGTCCGCGAACCCTGGCTGCCTCCGGTGATCAGCACCGTCAGTTTGCTGCCGGGAGGTTTGGGGTGGATCGCGAAGAACTCCTCGCGCACCGGCATCCCGGTGACTTCGGTGACCGCTGGCGGAAACCACTTCACCGTCTCCGGGAAACTCACCAGCGCGCGCGCCACAAAACGGGCCAGGTTGCGATGCGTGAATCCAGGGATGGCGTTCGGCTCCATCACCACGACCGGCACACGCTTCCACAGAGCCGCCAGCAGCACAGGACCGGCTACGAAGCCTCCCATGGAGAAGACCGCCGCGGGACGATCGCGATCGAGCATCCGCGAAGCCGTCCACACGCTGAAGGGCAGCTCCGCCAGCGTGATCAGCGCTTTCCGCAGCCCGACGCGATTGAGGCCGCCAATTTCGATCCACTCGATCGGAAATCCCTCGGCCGGCGCAAGCTTGGCCTCCAAGCCGCGCCGCGTTCCGATGAAGCGCACAGCATGACCCCGCGCGCGGAGCTCGCGCGCCACCGCCAGAGCCGGCATAACGTGGCCGCCCGTACCTCCGCCCGCCATGACGAAGGACGCCGGCTTGGAGTCTTGCTTCATCCCTCATGTTCGCTGACACTGAGCAACATGCCTAAACAAGTCAGCGTGCTCAGCAGCGAGCTGCCGCCGAGGCTGATCATCGGCAACGGGAATCCCTTGGTCGGTCCCATGTCCAGGACCACGCTGATATTGATAAACGCCTGGACCACGATCGCCACGGTCACACCCAGCGCGAGATACTTCCCGAAATCGTCGCGAGCCAGCACGAACAGGCGCGCTCCGCGCCACAGGATCACGATGAATCCCGCAAGCACGGCCGTACTGCCCCACAGACCAAGCTCCTCGGCGACCGTAGCGTAGATGAAATCGCTATCGGCTTCCGGCAGAAACATCAACTTCTGTTTTCCCTGCGTAAGGCCGACGCCCAGTACGCCGCCGGTCCCCACGGCGATCTTGGATTGCAACGGCTGATAGGTGGTGTCGTGCACGGTAGTGGATTGCTGCAGCCAAGCGCGCAGGCGTCCCTGCGTGTCGATCTTCTCAATCTTGGTGTAGTTCGGGTCGACGTATCCAATCACTCGCTGGAGGCGATAGGGACTCCAAATGATGGCAACCGTGCCGAGCGCCATGGCGATTGCTCCGGCGCGCAGCATATATTTCTTTTCGAGACCAGCCACCCAAAACACGATCACCGCCGTGATCACGGGCACCATGGCGGTACCCAGGTCGGCGACCACCACTACGCCGGCCAGCATCGCCACCGCGACGAAAGCCTGCTGGAGCGTGCGGCGATCGTTAATGACCCGCGCGCGCCGGTCGAGAAAGTACGCCAGAAAGACGATCAGTGCGGGTTTGGCGAATTCGGAGGGCTGGAATGAGCCGATTCCAGCAAACCGGAACCAGCGGTGGTGCGAGCCGAAGAAGTACACCATCACCAGAAGTCCCAGCACGATCCCCAGGCCGGAAAACGCCCACGCGGGCGTATTCAGCCGCCGGTAATCCATGCGCTTGAAGTACATCAACACGAAGATCGATACCAGAGCCCATCCCAGCTGGCGCACCGCGAAATAATAGGGCGCGACACCGTTCCGAAGCTCGGCGATCGCGCTGGACGCGCTGTAGACCATCACCAGGCCGAATGCGACCATCGCCAGAATCGTCAGGAAAAGGATCCAGTCGGTTTTGAGTCTTGCCATTAATTCTTTCCCGGCTCTTTCGTCAATAGTGCGTTCACCAGGCGTTTGAATTCCCGGCCGCGGTGCTCAAAGTTTTCGAATTGATCGAAGCTAGCGCAGGCGGGAGCCAGCAATACGGTGTCGCCGGAGCGCGCAGACGCGTGGGCGTGCAGGACAGCAGCTTCCAGAGTCCCGCACTTCACTATCGAGACTTCTCCGTGTCGTATTCCGCGTAGATGATCTCCAATTTTATCGGCAGCCGCGCCAATTAACAAGACTCCGCGCACTTTTTCTTTCATCGCCGCGGCGAGAGGACGATAGTCGCTGTTCTTATCCTTGCCCCCGAGGATCAACCACAGGCCTCCCGGGAACGCCGCCAGCGCCTTGAGCGTCGCGTCGACATTGGTGGCTTTGGAATCGTTGTACCAGGCGACGCCGTTCAGGTCGCGCACAAATTCGAGCCGATGCTCGACTCCCGGGAAACTCATCACGGCCGCGCGGATTTGCTCGTGCGTTGCGCCGGCGAGCCGCGCCATGACTGCCGCGGCCATCGTATTCTCCAGGTTGTGGACGCCGCGCAGCGGGACTTCCGCGGCCGGCATCAGTTGCTGGCCGTCCAGAACGATTTGATCGCGGTCGAGCCATGCTCCGGAATCGACTTTGCCCGTCGAGCTGAAGAACATCGCTTTCGCGGCGGTGCGCTCGCCGTAGCCACGGGTCACCGGATCGTCCGCATTCAGCACCGCGAAATCGTCCGCGCGCTGGTTCTCGAACAGGCGAGCCTTCGCGTCAGCGTACTTCTCGAACGTATAGTGCCGGTCCAGATGATCCGGCGTGACATTCAATGCTGCTCCGATGTGCGCCCTAAAGGTAGAGATCGTTTCCAGCTGGAAGCTCGACAGTTCCAGCACGTTCCACTGCCCCGGACGCGACGTTTTCACCATGGACGCCGGCGGCGTGCCGATATTGCCGCCCACCTGCACTGGAATGCCGCTGGCCTTGAGAATATGTCCGGTCATCGCGGTAGTCGTCGTCTTACCGTTCGAACCCGTGATGCCGACGATTTCGCCCTTTAGGAACCAGCTCGCCAGTTCCAGATCGCCGACCACCGGGACTCCCCGCCCGCGCACCGATTGCAACACTTCCAAGTCGGCAGGCACCCCCGGCGAGAGCACTACCAGATCGGCTCCCTCGAACGCAGCGGCTTCCTGCGGCCGGACGGAAACGCCCAACTCGACAAGTTTCGGATTTGCCACTGCGGACTGATCGACCGCCGTCACCCGCGCTCCGTATTCCATCAATAGCTCCACTGCCGCGACGCCGCTGCGTGCCATCCCGACCACCACCGCTCGCGCACCTTGCACTTTCATCTCAGCGCTCTTCATCGCAACTTCAGGGTCGTCAGCGCGAACAACGCCAGCAGCAGCCCGGCGATCCAGAAGCGGATGATCACCTTGGATTCGGCCCATCCCAATTGTTCGAAGTGGTGGTGCAAGGGGGCCATTTTGAAAATTCGCTTGCCGCGCAGCTTGAAGCTGCCGACCTGAAGGATCACCGACAAAGCCTCCAGTACGTACACACCTGCGATGAAAGGGAGCAGCAACTCCTGCTTCAACAACACGGCGACCGTTCCCAATCCTCCGCCCAGTGCCAGCGACCCGACGTCTCCCATGAAAACTTCCGCCGGATGCGCGTTGTACCAAAGGAAACCGAGAGAGGCGCCGGTCATCGAAGCGCAAAAAATAGCCAACTCGGCGGCGTCGCGCGGGCGCGATAACTCCAGATAACGGGCGAAATCGGCGTTGCCCTCGAGATACGCCAGCACCGTCATCGCTCCGGCGGCGATCAGCATCAGCCCAATCGCAAGACCGTCCAGACCATCGGTCAGATTCACCGCATTGGACGCTCCCACCAGAATCAGCGCAACGAACGCAAAGAAGAAACTGAACGCCAACGGATAAGTCCAGGGATTGTTCAGCAAGGGATGAATCAGCAGATCCGGCTTGAAATCCTTGAAGAAGGGCACGTTGATTTCCGTGGTGTAAAGCCGCTTGGCGTTCATGCCCAGAAGCAGCACGCCAATGACCACGGCCGCAAGAACCTCCAGCGCGAACTTCTGGCGCGCCGTGAGTCCCAGATTGCGCTTGCGTTTGACCTTGGCGTAATCGTCCCAGAATCCGATGGCGCCGTAGGTCACCAGTCCGGCTAAGGCGACCCACACGGCGGGCACTCGCAGGTTGGCCCACAGCAGCGTCGAAATCACGATCGCGGCGCAGATCAGCAGGCCGCCCATGGTCGGAGTACCGGCCTTCTTTTGGTGCGAAGCAGGGCCTTCTTCGCGAATGTGCTGGCCGATCTGGAATTGCCGTAAGCGCGCGATGAACCACGGGCCGAACAGCGCGAAAATCGTAACGGCCGTCAGGCTCGCCATGGCGGTTCGAAACGTCGCGTACTGAAAAATTCGAAACGGCGAAAAATAGTGGAACAGGTGTTCGTATCCGAGCCAGTAAAACATGGGTCAGCTTCGACCCCCTTCCTGGGGAGCGAGAAACTGCTCCAGGGCGCGCTCCACGTGAACCCCGCGCGAGCCCTTGAACAAGACCGCATCTCCGGGCTGCGCGAGCGAGCGCACCAATTGGCCGGCTGGGATCGGATCGTCGAAAAAAAATGCGGCGCCGGCCTGTAGGCCGGATCGCTTGGCCGCGTCCAACATGTAACAGGCGGCGCCGCGCAGTCCGACGAGCACATCGATTCCGCACTCCGCTGCGTAGGTTCCTACGTCGCGATGAAGCGGCTCAGCCCAGCGGCCGAGTTCGAGCATCTCCCCCAGAACCGCGATCCGGCGGCGTGCCGGAGTATCGCGCAGGACCGCGAGCATGGCCCGCGCCGCGTCTGGATTGGAGTTGTAGCAATCGTTAAACACGAGAATTCCCCGGTGCCGGAGCCGCTCCCCGCGCATTTTCCCGGGTTGAATGTTGCGGACCCGATCCGTGAGGCGGTCGGGAGTGATTCCGTAGATGCCCGCTACCGCGATTCCGGCCAGGAGATTCGACACGCTGTGGCGACCGGTCAACGGACTCTCGAAGCGCGTCGGGCCTACGCGAAACGTCAGGCCGTCTTCGGAAAACTTTACATCCTCGGCGCGAACGGTCGCCTTCTCGGATTCGCCGTAGGTGACCACTTGACCGGTATGTGAGGTCGAGAAAGCCGCGACGCGCGGGTCGTCGGCATTTAATACTGCTGTCCCGTTTACGGGCAACGATTCGATCAGCTCGCGCTTGGCGGCGGCGATGCCATCAATCGAATCGAAGGTTTCGATGTGCGCCCAGCCGACGTTCGTCACCACCCCGACGTTAGGCTTGGCGATTTCAGCCAGCGCCCGGATCTCGCCCGCGTGGTTCATTCCCATTTCGAGAACCGCAACGCGAGCCCGATCGTCCATCCGCAGCAAGGACAGCGGTAGCCCGACATGGTTGTTCAGGTTCCCTTCCGTCTTGGCCGTTTTGAACCCCTCCGACAACATCTCCGCGATTACGTCCTTAGTAGTGGTTTTCCCGGCGCTTCCCGTGACGCCGACCACGTCTCCGCCCCACTCCCGCCGTGCCGACGACGCCAGCGCCTGTAGCGCTATTAACGAATCCTCGACTTTCAGAATCGGAACCGAACCTTCTACATCTCTATCCACAACCGCCGCCACCGCGCCCTTCGCCAGCACCTCCGCGATATAGGCATGCCCGTCGTGATTCGGCCCCCGCAAGGCGAAATACAGGTCGCCTGGACGGAGCGTGCGTGAATCGACGCTCCAGCCGGTCACCAGCGCATTCGTCTCGAACGTCAGCCCAAGCTGCGCCGCCACCCAGTTCAGCGGCTTGTTCATTCTGCCTTTGGACTCCTGTAACCGCCCGGATCTTTGTATCCAAATGATCGAAGAACCTCTCGCGCCGTTTCTCGATCATCAAAATGAATAGTACGGTCCTTCAGGACCTGGTACGTTTCGTGTCCTTTGCCCGCCAGCAGGACCACATCCCCGGGCTGGGCTTCCTGGATCGCCAGTTGGATCGCCTTACCGCGGTCGGGCTCGGCGACGTGCCGGGTGTCGAAACGCCGCAAGCCGACCATCACGTCATTCATGATCGCCAGCGGATCCTCTGAACGAGGATTGTCCGACGTCAGCACCACAAAATCGCTCAGCTCAGCCGCGGCCATGCCCATCAGCGGGCGCTTGGTGCGGTCGCGATCGCCACCGCAGCCGAATAGCGTGATCACTTTGCCCTTCGACAAGCTTCGAGCGGTCTGAATGGCGTTGCGGAGCGCATCGTCGGTGTGGGCGTAGTCCACGGCTACCAGGAACGACTGGCCTTCGTCGACTGGTTGGAACCGGCCCGGTACCGCGCGGCAGGCGGCAATCGAACCTGCCAGGGTTTCCAGATCCAGGCCATAGCTCAACCCGGCGCCCAGCGCGGCCAGAATATTCGAAACGTTCACACGCCCCAACAACGGTGATTCCACTTTCGCACGGCGCCCGTTCCAGGTCACATCGAAAGCGAGACCGGCGAAGGCAGAAACTATGTTTTCGGCCCGCAGATCCGCTTTCTCTGCGATCCCATACCAGATCGTGCGCGAGCCAGGATCCTCTGGCTGCATGGTTTTAGACACCGGATCGTCCGCATTCAGCACGGCCCATCGAGGACCGGGCTGACTCGCGAACAACTGCCGCTTGGCGGCGCCGTACTCTTCCATTGTCCCGTGAAAGTCCAAGTGGTCGCGAGTCAGGTTCGTGAAGACCGCGGTATGAAAGTGGAAGCCGTGTACCCGGCCGAGCGCCAACGCATGCGAGGAAACCTCGGTAATCAAGTGGGTGCCGCCGCGCGATTCAAGCTCCGCCGCGAAACGAAGGAGGTCGAGCGATTCAGGCGTCGTGTTCGGGGACGGCCGAACCTCCTCCGCCAGCCGGTATTCGATGGTTCCGATGAGTCCGGTGATTTTGCCCGCGGCCCGCAGAAGCGTTTCGATCAGGTACGCGGTGGTAGTTTTGCCGTTGGTTCCCGTGATTCCGGTGAACAGCACGCGTTCATCGGGATGGTGGTAGAAGTTTCGGGCAGCCGTGGCCAAAGCGTGCCGGCCATGTTCCACTTGGATCCACGTGCCCGCGGCACCGGTGAAGTCCGCCGGACGGGGAGACTCACTCACAATGGCAAGCGCACCTTTCGCCAGGGCGTCTTGCGCAAACTGGCGGCCGTCGACCCGAGACCCGGCGAACGCGAAAAACACAAAATCCTTCCCCACCCGCCGCGAATCGTACTCGAGACCTGTCACTTCCAGACCAGCCAGCTCCGGCGTGAGCGCTTCGCGGAGCGTCACTCCCGCCAGCAGCTCGCTGAGCTTCATCGTCCGAGTTGAACCCGTACCAGTGCGTGTGGACGAATAGGAGCCCCGGGTGGCGGGTCCTGGCTGCGCGCCAGACCGCTCCCGTGAACTTCCACCGGTAAACCGGCTGCTGCCGATTCCTCGAGCACGGACCGCAGCGATTTTCCCGAGAAATCGGGAGTGCGCGATCCGCCTGACATCTCCGCACTCGCGGTCAAAAAAGGCCGCCGGTCCGGGGAGGAGGTCTCAGCCGAAGCTGAAGCTTCCTCTCGAACCGGCGGCGGAGTGACGGAGGATACAGGTCGTTGTCCGGGCGGCACGAATAGTCCCGCCCTCGTGGATAAATCGTTCGACGAATCTTTGGATGAATCGGCTTTTCGCGCGACCTTGGTATCGCCCTCGGGAAGATCCTTGGGCACATCCAGCATCCGCAGCGCATCCATGGCGACTTCGCGGAAGACTGGCGCGGCTACCGGCCCGCCATAACCAAGGCTCCCGCCAGTGGTGTGGTTCAGTGTCACGGCGACCACGATCTGCGGATTCGCCACCGGCGCGAAACCCAAGAAGCTCGCGTTGTAATTGTGGGTGTAGGCGTGCATCTTGGCGTCATAGATCTGCGCCGAGCCCGTTTTTCCACCGGAAGTGTAACCCTTCAGATTCGCGAGTCCGCGGCCGGTGCCGCGCAGAACCACACCTTCCATCAATTGGCGCATCGTGATGGCGGTTTCCGGACGCAGAATCCGAACCGGCGGCTCAACGGGAATATGCTGCAGCGGCTGGCCCGGCTTCTGACGGGCGATCACCAGCCGGGGCTTCACCTTCAGCCCGCCGTTCGCGACCGCCGCTCCCGCCACAGCGAGCTGCAGCGATGTCACGCTGACTTCGTGTCCCATGGCCAGCGACCCGATCGAGGTCGCCATCCATTGCTTCACATCCCGCAGGTTGCCGCTGGATTCACCGGCCAGCTCGATTCCGGTCTTCTGTCCGAATCCGAACAGCCTCTGGTATTTGTAGAGCGGCCGATCGCCGGTCTTCAGAGCGATTTGAATGGCGCCGATGTTGCTCGATTTCGCCAGCACATCCGCCACGCTCAAGATCGAGTAGTTATGGGTATCGTGGATCACGCGGCCGTACAGATTGAAGCTGCCATTGCCACAGTTGATCAGGGTATCGGGGGTCAGATTGGTGGTTTCAAAGGCGGCCGAAAGCGTGACCACCTTGAAGACGCTGCCGGGTTCAAACGGGGTCGAAATCGCGAGATTGCTGCGCGCGGCCGAATCCGAGTCGCTGCTGGGGGGAAGATTCGGATCGTAGCGCGGGTAGTTCGCCATCGCCAGGATGTCGCCGGTGTAAGGATTGATCGCGACGATGGAGCCGGTGCGTGCGTGACTGGACGCGATCGCCTTGTCCAGTTGCCGCTCCGCCTCATATTGCAGGTTCGGATCGATGCTCAGCGTAAGATCTGCTCCCGCTTCGGGAGCTCGCGTCACGAAAGATTCGTAGGGAGTCTGGTGGACATCGGTCAGTACGCGCGCCACGCCTGGGCGCCCGGCCAGATCCTCTTCGAAAGAAGATTCGATTCCGCCGCTGCCGCGCTCCGCATCGCTGCCGTCCACGTACCCGATGGAACCCACTACATGGGAGGCCAGCTCATGGTGCGGATAGAATCGCCGCAGTTCCGTACGGAACTCCACGTAAGGGAGCTTCTTGCTGCGCAGCCGGTTGGCCGGTTTCGCATCCAGCTTGCGCGCGACCCACATGAAATGGCTGCCACGAGCTTGGGATGCGTGAAGCCGCTGGAGCAGCTGGGGCCGGTCTACACCCAGCGTGTGGGAAAGCAGATCGGCCGCGATCTTCAGATCCGGGATCTTTTGCGGATCGACAGCTACCGAATCGGCCGGTAAGGTCTTCGCCAGAGGCTGGCCGGTGCGATCCAGAATGGATCCGCGCAGGGCCTGCACTTCCTCGGTTCTCTGTTGCTGCTGTTCGGCCAGGCGGAGCAGCTCGTCATGCCGGATTACCTGGAGCCAGACCAGACGCCCGAAAATGATTCCCGCCCACGCGAGCAGTGCCCACAGCAACCGCTGAAGACGCTGAGTAGTGGGTGGTAGGGGCATCGCACACTTTCCGGGGATTACTTCCCGATGCTTTCGATGGTTGCGTTCTGGGCCACTTGCGCGTCGCCTTGGCCATCCAGGTACACGACCTTCTGCGACGGCGGATCGACGAACTGCTGGTCGCGCGCCATTTGTTCCATGCGAGCCGGCGAGAGCAGCTCGGCTTCCTGCAGTTCGAGCGAGGCCTGTTCGTTGACCAGGCGGTGCGCTTCCTGCTTAAGAGTCTGGATCTGATAACCCGCCAGCAGGCTGTAAGCGCCGGGAAGCAGCACGGCGATCAGAAGCACGGCGGCGGCCACCACCGAGCCGATCATTTTCCAGCATGCCTGGCGCGCCTGGGGATCGGCGGCGCGCACCACGCGGCTGTTGTCGATCCGCTTGACGTAAAAAAAGATGTCTTCGTTGGCGAAGGGGCGCACCGGCTCGCTGGCCTCGGCGCGGCGCGCAGCTCCAGCCCGGTTATTTTGAGTCTCGAACAGCTTGTCTAATGCGGTCGCTAGCGTAGCCATCTTGGCGGCCTTACTCCCTCTCTACAGCAAACCCGACCTTCACAGAAGCTCAAGCGCGCGTAGCTTGGCGCTTCGTGACGGTGGATTGATTCGGATTTCCTCTTCCGCAGGCCGCACGACGTGCCGGGTGAGAATATTCGCCCGGCCCGCTTTCGCTAGGGCCTGAAAACTTTGTTTGACCTTGCGGTCTTCGAGCGACATGAAGGTGACGATCACCGCGCGCCCACCGGGCTTCACCAGCCTGGGGATCGATTCGAGCAGCGCGTCCAACTCTTCCAGTTCGCGATTCACGGCGATGCGCAGAGCCATAAACGTGCGCGTCGCGGGATGGATCTTTTCCGTGCGGGGCACCACCTCTTCGATCAGCTTGGCCAACTGACCGGTCGTCTTGATGGGTCGTGCCCGCACGATTGCTCTGGCTATTCTTCGGCTCCTCCTTTCCTCGCCCAACCCGTAGATCAGGTCGGCGAGATCCTTTTCCGATTCGAAATTTACAAGGTCTGCGGCGGTCCCCGGAATATCGCGCCCCATACGCATATCCAGGGGACCGTCCGCCATCAGTGAGAAACCCCTCCCACCGTCCGTAAGCTGATATCGCGATACGCCGAGGTCTGCGAGCAGTCCGTCCAGTTGTGAAACACCTTCTGCCGTCAGCCTCTCCCCCAACTGCGAAAACAAACTCTGGTGAAAACGAATTCGGGATGCAACGTCCATTGTGCTGATCTTCGCCAGCTCCAGACTCTCTGCATCCCGGTCGCATGCCAGCACCCGGCCGCTGCCACCCAGTTCTGCCAACTGGCGCGCGATGGCTCCGGTATGCCCTCCTAAACCCGCGGTTGCGTCCAGATACACGCCGTCCGGCTTCAGCGCCAGGTACTCCAGGCACTCGTTGAGCATGACTGGCGTGTGCATACATAGCCACTACTTCAATCCCATCTTTTCGAGCGTCTTCAGATCCTCGGACATGTTGGCCTGCGCCAGTTGCATACGCTCGTCGTAAATCTTCTTGCTGACCACGTTGATCCGCCCGTGATACACATCCAGCCACACCGGCTGTTTTTCCAGATCCAGAACTTCGCGCAGCTTGGCCGGCAGCAGCACGCGGCCGGATTTGTCGATCTCCGCGTCGCCGCCGTAGACTTTCGCCAGGAACGCCAGGCGCTCGGCGGCCCCCGCGTTCTCCCCGGAACTTTGAAACAGCGCCTCGTTGACTTTCCACACCGCGATCGGATAGATTCGAGCCTGACGTTGATCGAACGTGGTGATGAAAACCTTGGTGACCTTGAGCGCTTCCAGATACTCGAGAAACTCGGCGGGAAGTTTTAATCTCCCCTTCTCGTCGACGCTCGCTTGGGCGATCGAATGGGGAGGCTCCGCCATGCTCATCCCGTTCTGTTGCGAGTCCGCCATTACGTGACACTTTCACCCACATTGGGCCACTTGAGCGAGTGTACAGCGGCTTCCTGCTGATTGCAAGAGATTTGTTGAGGGTAAAAGAGTTACCCTTTTTCTTCGCCCGCGTTCGCCTTAGTCGGATGTAGACATCGGACCAAGGGAAGATTCCGCGGTCAGCGCTTCAGCGCAGCCTGCCAGTTTAGGACGACGGTGAACTCCGGTCTGACGTTGACCTGCGCGGGCACCGTGATCAGGAACCGCTGGAGATCTCTCGTCGCGTCGGAGATGGCGCCGGGCGTGTTCGTCATCGCTAGAACACTTCGCGGAAATTGGAACAGCAGCTTCGGCAGGCTGGCGTGGAATGCCGTATCCGCCGTCACGTCCACCGACATTACGCTTCCGTCGGTGCCGAGATACACGAGTTCCTTGCCGTCGTTTCTCCAGCGGGCCATTCCGGCGCTGCCGTTTTTCGACACCATCCATTTTCCGGAGACAGGGGAGGAGCCCGGTTTCGCTCCCGGGCTGAAGGCCTGGACATATAACTCCTGCTTGCCGGATTCATCAGAAAGATATGCAATCCAACGGTCGTCGGGCGATAAGTAAGCGCCCAATTCACTTGCTGGAGTCTGAATCACTGCAATCGGCTGGCGATCGGCAGAAGTCGCCGGTCCCATCGGCAGCGCGAAAACATCAGTCTTGGTTTGTCCGCCGTTCGGCGTGGCCTGAAAGAGGATAAAACGCCCGTCTCGCGACCAATCCGTGAGGTTCATGCTGGAGAAATTCGTGGCTTTGAATACCAGCTCGTCATTTCCCGAGCCGTTCGATGCCTTACGATTGATTTCCCAGCCGCCTTCCTTTCTGGATTGCCACGCGATCTGGTTCCCGTCTGGCGACCACACGGGATTCAGGTGCTGGGAGGAATCGAATGTGAACCGGTTGCTGCCTCCCGTCGAGAGGTCCACCACCCAGATATCGTTTTTCTGGCCTTCGCTGCGAAGAACAGCGGCGCGTTTGCCGTCCGGGGAAACCTTCACGGTACTGGAGCGCGCCGGCTCCACGGGAGTCAGAGTGCCCTTGCCTTGACGATCGAACCATGAGAGCTGCAAATCTGCTCCGTTGGAAGACCCGGTTCGATAGGCAAGTGCGCCATTTTCGGAAACGGAATAAAATCCGAGATCCTGAATGGACGCGACCTGAGTGGCGATGGGCACTGCGTCGCCCGCCAGTTGCAGCCGCTTAGCATCGAAAGGCTGCGCGAGGAGCGTATCCTGACGAAGGAACACCACCTGTCCCGGACCCGAATCAGAAGCAGGCACATACATCGGTTGATGATCGAGCGGCATCAGGCGCTGCGAACTCTGCTCCTCCGGCTTCGCGCTCAGGCTGCCTACATACATACCTGTGGAATCCGGCTTCGCCGATACGCGGTAATAGAGGAAGTGCTGGCCGTCCGGCAGGAACCAGGGGTACCCCACGCCCTCACCGCGGCCTGAAGGCGTGGTCACGGGAGAGGGCGTCCCTCCCGATGCCGACACACGCATCAGACGGCCGCCCTGGGCAAAGAGGATCACCCCGTCCCTGCTCCATGATGCTCCGCCTACGTTCCCGTTAGATATATCGCACAAGGCCAGAGCAGGACCACCTGCCGTGTCGATCTTCTTGAGCTTGCCTTCGCCCTGGAACCCGATATAGCGGCTGTCCGGCGACCAGAAAAGCGCAATCAGCACGGGCCCCGTTTCCGAACCTGGGAGCGGCTGTGCGACCAGGGAATCCATCGACCGGAGCCAGACACGCGGCACGGCATCGGCGCCAGCGGCCGAAAACGCGAGCTTACGGCCGTCGGGAGAAAGAGCAGAAATTCCCGTGACGGTGAAGCTCCCATTCTCCGGAAGGGCGTCTCTGAAGCGCACGGTTTCAGCGATGGGCGGAGTTTCACGAAAGTGGACGAACGCGAGCGCTCCCGCGGTGAGCAGAGCGAGCGCTGCCGTAAGCCAGCCGAGCATTCCAAGCCGCGACTGGGAAGGAGCGGTCGCCGCAGACGGTGCATGGATTTCCGCTGGGGCATCTTCCAGCAGGGACATCGCATCGCCGATATCACGGAGACGTTTCTGCGGATCTTTTTCCAGGCATCTCTTCAGGAGACGCTGCACCTGACTCGGCGCATCCGCGAGCTTCGGCTCGCTCAGCACTACTGCGGCGAGCGTATCGGTGACCGTCTCGCCCATGAACATCCGCTGCCCCGTTAGGAGCTCATGCATCACCACGCCGAATGCCCAGATGTCGGCGCGCTTATCGGCCGGCTTGCCTTTGGCCTGCTCAGGTGCCATGTAGGCCGCCGTTCCGAGAATCATCCCGGCCTGCGTGGCCTTCATGCTGATGGTGGGGGACTCCTCGGGATTGCCGCTCGCCGGTATGAGTCCGTTCACTTTGGCCAAACCGAAATCCAGAACTTTCACGACTCCAGCGGGCGTGACTTTGATATTGGCCGGCTTCAGATCGCGATGAACGATGCCTTTTTCGTGCGCCGCTTCGAGTGCAGCGGCGACTTGCCGGCAAATCTGGAGCGCTTCATCGAGCGGCATCGGCCCCTTGGGCTCTTCGCCCTCCACGAACTCCATCACGATATAGTTCGGCCCGACGTCGTACAAGGCGCAGATATTCGGGTGGTTGAGCGACGCGACCACTTTCGCTTCCCGCTCGAAACGTTCGTTGAACTTCTCGGCCGAGACTTTGATGGCGACGTCGCGGCCCAGGCGCGGATCGCGGGCCCGGTAGACCTCGCCCATGCCGCCGGCGCCCAGCTGGCTCAGGATTTCATAAGGGCCTAGGTGCGTGCCGGGTTCGAGGGGCATAACCCGGTCATTCTATCTAATTCGCGCCGCTCTTCTGGCGGGCGGGCAAGAATTCGTCTCCGGCGCGCCAGGTAGGCAATTTAGGCGAGTTTGCGACATTCACGCCGATCAGCAAGCCAAACTGCGCGTACTGCTCCATGCCCGCAAAATCCCAATCTTCGTGATATTCGTCGGAAGGCTGATGGTAGTTCTTATCGTTAAACTCTTCGATGAGTTTATGCCCCGTCCCGGCGGGCTTTCCCACCAGATCTTCGCCGGGTTCGACCGAAAAGGAGGGAATCCCCACGCGCGCGAACGAAAAATGATCCGAGCGATAGTAGAGCCCGGCTTCCGGGCGCGAATCGGGCGAAATCGTGAGTCCCATGCGCTTGGCGGCTTCCTGGACGATGGGATAAAAAGTCGTCCGCTCGGCGCCGTTCACGGTAACATCGCGCGCGCGGCCATAAGGCAGGAACATGTCGAAGTTCAGACCCGCAGCGGTCTTCCCGGCGGGAACCGCGGGATTCTGCCCGTAATAATAGGACCCGCGCAAGCCCGCTTCTTCCGCCGCCGCAGCCAGGAAGATCACCGATCGGCGAGGTTTCTGGGGCAGCGCCGCCCACGCCCGTGCGATTTCGAGAAGCATGCCGCACCCGGATGCATTGTCGAGCGCGCCGTTGTAGATACGATCGCCATTCACGGGTTCACCGACGCCCAGATGATCCCAGTGCGCGCTGAAGACCACCGCTTCTTCTTTCAGTTTGGCGTCACTGCCCTCGATCTTGCCGATCACGTTGCTCGCTTCGACCGTGCGAACCTTGGCCGGCGCGCGTCCGCGAATCCGCATGGGAAGCTCGACAGCGCGGAAGCCGGGGGTATCCGCACGCTTCAGCAGATCGTCCACATTCGTACCGAGCGTAGCCGTGATCTTCTCGCCCACGTCTTTCGTGACCCAGCCTGCGAATGCAATCGCCGGCTCGGAAGGACCTAGCTTCACTTCCTGGTCTTCGCGCCCCCACGAAGATCGCACCACTTCCCAGCCATAACTCGCCGTCGGCGTCGTATGGATGATGATGACGGCGGCTGCTCCGTGGCGTGTGGCCTCTTCGTATTTATAGGTCCAGCGCCCATAGTAAGTAAGCGCCCGCCCCGTGAAGAAATTGGGATCCGTCGAAGGCGGCTCGCCGGTGAACAGCACGACCACTTTGCCGCGCACGTCGATGCCCTGATAATCGTCCCACTTGTACTCGGGCGCAACGATGCCGTGGCCGACGAACACCGCGGGCGCATCGAACTGCGCGTCGGTGCGCTGCTGATAGGTCACGCCGACGAATTCGTCGAGCCACTTGAAAGAGGTGGCCGGGCCGTTGTTAGGCGCGAAGGTCAATTGGGAGTCGGGCTGCGGCTCGACACCGACGAGGGCGAATTTCTGAAAGTATGTGCCCTTATCGCCGGCCGGCTTCAACCCCAGCAGTGCGTATTGCGCGGCGATGTACTCGGTGGCAAGCTCGCCGCCTCGCGAGCCCGGAGCTCGGCCTTCGAGCAGGTCGCTGGAGAGGAACTTAACGTGCGCGCGGATGCGTTCTCCGGAGACTTCGGTCATCTGCGCGGATGCGACCAGCGCCGCAACGGAAAACAAAAAGGCGAGTTTCATGAGAGCACCTAATGCCGAAGTCCTTTTTCGATCTGGGCCAGGCGAATCTGGCAGGCGAGGCACAGGTCCTTGCCATCCTGACGGGACGATAGCTTGGACATGGGCGGAATTCTTTGGCCGCAGGAATCGCAGGTGCGGATTCCGTCTCGTTCCATATGGCGATGGTAGCGCGGAGCCGA
Source organism: Terriglobia bacterium (assembly GCA_020073445.1). GTDB lineage: Bacteria > Acidobacteriota > Terriglobia > Bryobacterales > Bryobacteraceae > Palsa-187. The sequence goes on along the minus strand of JAIQFE010000009.1, from coordinate 54,809 downwards.
TCTTACCCGCGAATCGAGGACAACTTGCAGCGGGGTGCTAGACTGATACATTCGGGCTGTGGCGCAGCCTGGCTAGCGCGCTTGCTTGGGGTGCAAGAGGTCCCGGGTTCAAATCCCGGCAGCCCGACCAAACCGACCCCGGTCGTTTCCGTTGCTCCATGAGCATCCACTAGAGGTCGCCTAGCGCAACATCTAGTGCGGTCGCGATTGCCTGTTTCGACCATTGCACGTCCTCGACGAGCGTCCTCCCGCAAGGGCGGTCCTCGGGTCCAGTTCCGGCCCGATCCGCGAGGTAGGTAAGCGCACAAGCAGCGTTATAGAGGAAGACACGCCTACGGTCAATCCTGCGATTGAGGGTGGCTTCATAGACCGCGATAGCAGCATCCAGCAGCTCATAGCGGCCATAGTCGAACACGAAATAGCGAAAGTCGTGATGGCCATCGGCCCACGCGGCACACTCGTAATCGAACAGGCCGCAAACCGTGAGTGTTGCCGGATCGACCGCGATATTGTGGAGGCCGAGGTCGGTGTGCACCAAGGCGCGATCCTCCTCTGGGATCAACAAACCCTCATATCTGGAGAGCACCGCATCCGCACCTGCAATCAGCTGAGGATCGGCGGTCACCCGGACAAGCCGCTCGCGAATCCATTCCGCCGGCTTCGGCCAACCCGGCTGAAGCGGCAACCAACCGGCTACATCTGATGCGTGAACGTTCGCGTGCTGGTCAGCCAGGATCGCTCCCAACGCGGCGCCTGTTTGCTCTGCCAGCCTAGTGCGCCTTCGCAACTGAACGAACATTCGCGCTGGATTGCAAACGCCCGGCACCATGGCCCGCACATCGAAGTCATCGCCCATGTCCTGGATGAGAATCCTAGGCGCCAAGAAGCTGCATCGCGCCTGGAGGAGACGTAGTACACGATGTTCAACCGCAAGACGTTTTTGGCCCTCAGGGGACGCCGCGAACCAGGCCAAGCGGTTCTCAGGAAGGCGAATGACCCACGCATCCTCCCGCGACTCCAGCTGCATCTGTTCTGGAGTGAAGCGGAGCCCAGCCTTGGCGAGAACCTCGCAAGCGAGTTCGGATGTGAGCGTAGAGAAGGGCACCGTGACCGACCCACTCATCTGCAATGATTCTACAGACCCACGTTCGGAGTCGTTGTATGCCACTCAAGAACTACAATGTGGGAATGATTATCGGCGAAAAGGCGCTTCCGATCGCACTTGGTTTGGTGTTCGTTGGTGCGCTCTCCGCGCAGACCTCAACCACTGCTGGGGAGTTCACGGCCGAGCCTCCGACGCTGGTCTCGTTGGGCTTCGAATGGCGGATTACCGGCGACGATAACCGCAACGCGACGGTGGAGACCTCCTATCGGAAGAAGGGAGATTCCAATTGGCGGCCGGCGCTGCCGCTGATGAGGCTGCAACGCGAAGAAATCGGCACTGCGCCCGGGCCAGGTGCCGGGAACGCCGGGCGATACCCGTTGTTTCGCTATACCGCTGCGAACATGTTCGCCGGCAGCATTCTCAACCTCGATCCCGATACCGAGTATGAGTGCCGCTTCACACTGTCAGATCCCGATGGCGTAACCGGTGAGACGGCGAAGACAATCACCATGCGGACGCGAGGCGAACCCAAACCCAGCGACGGCGGACACATTTACCATGTCTATCCGGTCGGGTGGACAGGAGCCAAGCAAGAGCCGGCGTTCACAGGCTTGATAGCCGCCTACTACATGGGCTTGGCCCATTTCGACTACGAGAACGCCTTTCCTCCTCGCGTTCAGCCGGGCGACACGATTCTGGTCCACGCCGGTCTGTATGTGGGCGACCGCGCTCACTACATGAATGGCGCACCGCGACCGGGTTATCTCGCCATGGGAAATGTCTTCGATGGGACCTATTACCTCACCCAGAGCGGCACCGCCGAGAAGCCTATCGTGATCAAAGGGGCGGGCGACGGCGAAGTGATTTTCGATGGGGACGGCTGCCAGAATCTGTTCAACCTGATGGGCGGCAACTATCAATACTTCGAGAACATCACGGTGCGGAACACGAACGTGGCCTTCCTGGTGGGCATCAAAGGCATCGCGGGCGCCAGCGGATTCACCTTGAAGCACTCGAAAGTCTACGACGTTGGACGGGTGGTTCAGGACGATTGGTCCGGCTCGAAGAATTTCTACATCGCCGATAACACGCTCATCGGACGCCACGATCCCATTAAGATGATGGGCTGGAACGGCGCACTTTGGGAGAAGTTCCCGGGCTACCCCGAGTTGCTTACGTCCGAATACGCGATCAAGGTGTATGGACAAGGGCACGTCGTAGCGTACAACTACATCGCCAACTGGCATGATGGGGTCGATGTCGCGACGTATGGCACGCCGGACGGGGCTCCTAACGATATACCGGACCGCGTCCCGCTGGCGATCGACTTCTACGGCAATGACATCGTCAACATGGGCGACAACTGTTTTGAGACCGATGGCGGCGCGCGGAATATCCGCGTGTTTCGGAATCGCTGCTTCGACTCCGCCGCAGGCGCGCTGAGCGTACAGCCTGTGTTCGGCGGACCGGTGTACTTCTACCAGAACCTTGTCTACAACACGCCCACGGGATCTCTGAAGTACATCGAAGGATCATCGGGAATTCTGACGTACAACAACACCATCATCGGGGAAGGACGCGCCGGTCCGGCTTCCAATCAGCATTTCCGCAATAATCTGATCTTGGCGCAGGGCGCTTTCGATCCCGTGTTCGCGGTCACCACCTACACAAATTATTCGAGCTCGGATTATAACGGGTATCGGTCGAATCCCAACGTTGCGGATTCGTTCGAGTGGAACTCGCCCGCAAGCGGAGTCGCTGCGGCGTTCGGTCAAACCCCGGTCGACCGCCATTTCGCCAATCTGCGCGACTTCAAAGAAGCCACCGGGCAGGAACAGCACAGCGTTTTGGTCGATTACGATGTCTTTGCGCGCGTATCAAAGCCTGATATGACCGATCCCCAGCGCGTGTACACGCCCGAAGGGCTCGATTTCAGCCTGCGCGCCGCATCGGCAGCGGTTGACGCCGGCATGACGTTGCCGACCATCACGGATGGGTACACAGGAAAAGCTCCGGACCTGGGAGCTTTTGAACTGGGCCGGCCGCCGTTTCACTATGGTCCGCGTTAGTCGTCGTTCGTCGGGAGTGCGATATCATGCCGTCGTGCGACTCACGATTGCGTTCCTCGCGGCCATCACAGTGTATGGCCAGTTTCCTTCGCCCACGTTGACGGAAACGACCGCGAAAGTTTCCGAGCACGTCTTCATGACCACCGGATTCCCCAACGTGGTTTACGTTGTGGGTGACGCCGCGACGTTGGTTGTGGATACGGGGCTGGGAACGGCGAACGGCGCATTAGTGTCCCGTGTCGCCAAGCGGTTATCCAAGGGTCCGAAGTTATTCCTGACGACGACTCACTACCATCCGGAGCATGCCGCCGGGATTGGCGGATTTCCGCCGGAGACGATTCTCATCCGTCCCGCCGTGCAGCAGCAGGAACTGGAAAAGGAAGGCGAGCAGACCATGACGTTCTTTAAGAACTCGCCTCAGTTCGCACCCTCGCTCCAAGGCTTGGGACCGTTGCGGCCTCCGGATATAACATTCGAGTCCGAGGCGAAGTTGGAATTAGGCGGCGGGCTGACCGTCCGGCTCATGTTTTTGGGCGCCGGGCACACCGCAAGCGATGAATTGATTTTCGTGGAACCGGACCGTGCTCTGATTACGGGCGACATCGTGCAGAACAAAGTAGTGCCGTCGGTGGCGTCATCCGGCGGGAGCTTCGCCAGTTGGCTGACGGTGTTGGACAAACTCGTTCCGCTGCAGCCTCGAGTGGTGATTCCAACGCACAGCAAGGTAGGCGATGCATCGCTGATTACCTCCGAGGCCGCGTTCATTCGGGACATGCAAGGTCGTGCAGCGGCTTTGAAGCGATCCGGAGTTTCCGCCGCCGACGCCGCCACGCGGCTGACCGAGGTGTTCAAGATGAACTATCCGGCGTGGGTCGCGAACACCGACTGGCCGAATCTGAATTCCATGACCGGATTTGTTAATCGGCTGTATGCGGAGATCCGCTAGTAGTTCGAAGTACCTAGATCAGCAATTACAGCAAGAGGAAAGATATGAAACGACTCGCCCTAGGGGCTGCGGCGGCAACAGCGGTGATCTTCCTGATCGCGCCCGCTACGATCGCGCAGAACAAGCCGAAACCACCCCAATCGGTCCGCCTTTACGTGTTCGATTGCGGCTTGTTGACCATGAGCGCTCCCGCCACCTTCGGATTCACAAAAGAAGAGATCGGCGAGAAGCAGCCTTTCGCGGTGCCCTGCTATCTGGTGGTGCATCCGAAAGGCACGCTGATGTGGGACGTCGGCGTGATCCCGGACAGCCAGGTCAACGGAACGGCGCAAGGAATCTCGACGGTCACGAAAACTCTGAAGTCGCAGTTGGCGGAGGTGGGGTACTCGGCGGCCGACATCAAATATCTGGCGCTTTCTCACCTGCACTCCGATCACACGGCGAACGCCAACGACTTCGCCGCCTCTACCTGGCTGGTTCACCAGAACGAGCACGATGCCATGTTCGCTCCCCCGCCGGCAGGCGGCCGCGGTGGAGGTGGTCCGATGGCCTCCGCCACATACAGCAAACTCAAAGACAGCAAGACGATCATTCTCACGGACAAAGATTATGACGTGTTCGGAGACGGGACGGTGGTGATCCAATATGCTCCAGGACACACACCCGGTCATCAGGTTTTGTTCCTGAAGCTGAAGCAGTCCGGGCCGATCCTTATCGCGGGCGATCTCTACCACCTGCCCCAGGAAATCAACATGCACCGGTTTCCGACCTTTGAATTTAACAAGGAGCAATCGGCTGTCTCGCGCGCGAAGGTCGAAGCTTTCGTGAAGCAGACCGGTGCCCGATTGTGGATCGAGCACGATCTGGCCACCTTCAACTTGTTAAAGACGGCTCCGGCGTTTTACGAATAGTTACGGAGAACGGCTCTTTACTGAGGCCGTTGCTTCAGTACCGGGGGATTCTTCGGACTCGGCGAGTCGATGGCTTGGGAATGAGTTTGCTCGCGGTGCTTCAGGATTTCGTCCAGGACCAATCCGCCCGCACCGCCGATGAGGGCGCCGATCAGCGCGCCATTTTGGTTGCGCGTCATGCTGCCGATCGCAACGCCGACCCCTGCTCCGGCGCCAACGGTAATTGCCGTGCGTTCCACCGAGTGCTGCGACGAACCATTCGGCCCGATCGTGTGAACATCCGGCCCCAGGCTCTTGCTCAGATTCTGGGCCAAGTCGTGGAAGTTCGTAGCGGACTGTAACATCTCAGCCAAGACTCTGGGCGTAACCTGATTGGATTGAGTAGCGGGTGGGGCGCTGGACTGCGCCGCCGCCAACCCACTGAGGCAGAGTGAAGTGAGTATGACAGGCAGGAAATGTTTCATAAGCTCCCTGGATCAGCGATGTCTAAAAGGTGTCTGGCGTTTCGCTGGACATGATTAAATTTCCTTTGTGGTCACGCGGCGGCTACGGACCCTTCAGCCGGCTGCGGATGTGATCGTTGATCCAGTGGTCATCCCACCATTCGACGGGATTTACCTGGACGCCGTCTACCTGCATCGTGAAGTGAAGATGGTCCCCGCCCGCCAAGCCTGTGGATCCGCTTTTTCCCATCTGTTGACCCCGGCTCACCATCTCGCCCTCCTTGACGGCGATCTCGCTTAGGTGGCCGTAGATGGACTGCAATCCGAGTCCGTGGTCGACAACAATACAGTTGCCATAAATACCCAGCGGCGCCGCCCAAATCACCTTCCCATCGTTTGCCGCCAGCACCGGACCGTGCTGGACTGTCGCAAGATCGAATCCGAGATGCACCTGCTGATCGATCTTCTTGCCTTTGTAAACGTAGGTCCGAAGATCGGCAAAAGCGGACTCGACCTGCGACCCCGCGAGTTGAAGAAACGATTGCGTCCACAGGAACCGAGGCTCCGTTTTCAAGCGCAGATCGGAGAGCGTCTTATTATTGGCGCGCCGCACCTCTCCATTGATCTTCAGAAAGCGGGTAACCAGATCCCCTGACCCTCCGGGATCGATTTGATTGACCACCTTTTCCAGAAAGGCGTCGTCGATCGATAAATCTCGCGAACGAAACTTCTTCGGGAAGACTTTGAACCAGAAATGCGCTGTGGCTTCGGGCCCGGCACCGTTACTGGCAAACACCACCGGAGCTGTATCGGGTGGAGTGTCCCAGCTATAGGCGAATAAGGAAACTCGCTGCGGGCTTTGCCCAGGTTCAGGGAAGCTGCGGAACGTCGCCGGTCCGACGCGAACCCCAGCTTCTTGCCACGAGCCTGTTGGAGTGAGCAGCACGAACTCCGAGCCGCCCTGATTGATGTAGTGTTGAAATCCATCCGTGGTTACGGACGGGGGCCGGAGGACCACGTCTGCGTCGACCGCGATCGTGTCCGTCAGGGCCCGCAGATCATTCGATCGAACCTCGACGATCACGCGAGCCTTCCCTTCCTTCAAATGGGAGGCGCGATCTTTCCCGACGATGAAGTGGATGATCTCGGGTCCGGCGTGAGTCCGCCAGAAGGTAAATCGCGTGGCTGGCTTGGTCTCTTGATCGACGATGGTGCTGTTGCCGTCTTGTTCGATGCGCGCGGTAATGGTGCGAACGCCATGCGGATTCGCGATTCGCACACCGATCGCAGTAGCCGCTCCGATGGTAGATGGGGCAGGATTGAAGGCCAAGCTGGTGTGCGAGGACATGGCGAACAACGCCACCGCCGCCCCAGCCAGGATCACCACAATGAGAAAAAAGAATGCAATTGACTTAGACATGATGATTCGCGATCGCTGCGCATTTGGACGGGCGAGCGATTCGCCTACACTCTGTAGCTTAACGAAGTGCGGGGACCGCGGGTTACAATAAACTTTAGATCAAAAAAAGATGCCTTACCATAGCGGTCGTCAATTCGTTCAACTGCCCGGGCCCACGAACGTCCCCGAGCGTATACTGCGCGCCATGTCGCGTCCAACCATCGATCACCGGGGTCCGGAGTGCGGACTTCTGGGACTCGAGGTCCTTGAGGGGATGAAAGAAGTCTTCCAAACCTCGGGGAAAGTGGTCATCTTCCCTTCCTCCGGATCCGGAGCCTGGGAAGGCGCCCTGACGAACACTCTTTCGCCCGGCGACAAAATCCTGATGTTCGAAGTCGGCCAGTTCGCTGCCTTGTGGATTGGGGTGGCCTCCAAACTGGGCCTGGATGTCGAGGTCGTACAAACCGACTGGCGCCATGGCGTGGATGCGCACGTGGTCGAAGCCAAGCTCCGCGACGATCGCGAGCATAAGATCAAGGCTGTCGGTGTCGTGCACAACGAAACCTCTTCGGGCGTCACCAGCTCGGTGGGCGCAGTTCGCGCCGCCATGAAACGCGCGCAGCATCCGGCGCTGCTGCTGGTGGACGTCATCTCGTCGCTTGCCTCTATCGACTACCGGCACGACGAGTGGGAAGTCGACGTGTCCGTCGGCGGCTCGCAGAAAGGCATGATGCTGCCTCCCGGTCTCGGCTTTAACGCGATCAGCAGCAAGGCACTTGCGGCTTCGAAGACTGCGAAACTTCCCCGATCGTACTGGGACTGGCAGATGATGCTGACGCAAAACGTCAACGGCTTCTTTCCCTATACTCCCGCGACGAATATGCTCTTCGGCCTGCGCGAGTCGCTGAACATGCTGCGCGAGGAAGGGTTGCAGAACGTCTTCAAGCGGCACGAGCGTCATGGCGAGGCTGCGCGGCGGGCCGTAAAGGCTTGGGGCCTGGAGAACGTCGCTCTCGATCCGAAGGAATACAGCAACTCGGTGACGGCCGTCTATACGCCCGCCGGCCATTCGGCGGACGAGTTCCGCAAAGTGGTTCTCGAGCGGTTTAATATGGCGCTCGGCAGCGGACTGGGCAAGCTCGCGGACAAGGTTTTCCGCATCGGGCACCTGGGCGACCTCAACGATCTGATGCTCGCCGGAGCGCTTTCGGGCGTCGAGATGGGTCTGGACCTCGCCGGCGTTCCGCATCGCAAGGGCGGCGCCGCGGTGGCACTTGAGTTCTTGACGGAATCGCTGAAAGAGGCCGCTGTACCCGCTTAATCGGCCCTCATCGTGTTTTGCCGATTCGCACCCACTGAATGATCGAGGCGACGCTTCCGATCACGCAGAACGCGATGAAGGCGGCCATGAACCACTCGAACTCCGTTGACTCCGCCATCCGCAAGATGCGGCGGCCGAGATAAATCGCGGCCCAGCCGATCAGCGAATATCGAATCGCGCGGGCGCCGAACACCAGACTCAGGAGGCGCAGCCTGGGATACTGCAATGCGCTCGCCACCGCGATGGCAGCTCCGAACGGAAAAGGTGGCGGCGCCAGACAGGTGACGATCACCGCGCCACCGGCATGCTTCTCCATCTTCTGTTTCAAGTAGCCGAGAAGCTTCGGTTTCACCAGGCGCTTGAGCAATGCTTCGCCGCCGTTGCGGCAGGCTAAGTCTAGCAGTAACACGCCGACGGTCGATCCCACGGCTCCCGCCAGCACGTAAAGCAGTAGCCGATTGTGATTTCTGGCCACGAGAATCACCGTAAGCAAGTCGCTTCCGATCGGCAGAAATAGAAACGAATCGTCCGCGATCGAGACCAGCAGGATCCCGAATGAACCAAGTTGAAGGAAGAAGGCCAATAGGTGGCGGATCGACAGGTTCACGCGCCAACTAGTGCAATTGGCAGGCCGTTTTACGCCTCGATTTCGCACTGAGAGACAATAAGACAGAGCTTGGTTGTTTCCGTGAGTCTTATGCGCTACGTTGTCCTCGCATTCCTGATCTCCTCCGCGTTTGGCGCCGACCTGAGCGTCCAATCCGGGGATCTCTACAGCGGCTGGCTCAAGATGTACGATCTCAAGTTCGACGAAGCGCACCAGGTCTTCGGCCAATGGAAACAGAGCCACCCCGCCGATGCGCTCGGCCCGGCCTCGGATGCCGCCGCGTATCTTTTTTCTGAACTGGCTCGGTTGGGAGTGCTGGAATCCGAGCTGTTCGTCGATGACACGAAATTCGAAAAACGCGCGAAGCTTAACCCCGACCCGCAGATGAAACCGCGCTTCGATCAGGAGATCGCCCGGACCGAACGTTTGGCCAATGCCACGCTACAGGTAACGCCGGCCGATCCCGATGCCCTGTTCGCCAAGTCGCTAACCTTCGGATTGCGCGCCGATCTCGCGTCGCTCATCGAGAAACAGGATTTCACCGCGCTCAAATATACGAAGCAGGGCCGCGCCTTCACCGACAAGCTGACTGCGATCAATCCGAAGGCCTACGACGCTTATCTCGGCAGGGGCGTCGAGAATTACCTGTTGAGCCTCAAGCCCGCACCGTTGCGAGCGTTGCTTTGGGCGACGGGTTCGCAGGTCGATCGCGAAAAGGGGCTCCAGGCACTCCGCATGACTGCGCAGAACGGTCACTATCTGGAGCCGTTCGCCAAGCTACTGCTCGCGGTGGCCGCCCTGCGCGACAACAATCGGGCCTTGGCCCGGGAGTTGCTAACCGGCCTGCACAATCGGTTCCCCGACAATCCGCTGTATGTCCGGGAGCTGGACCGCCTGACCCCGAAAATCGCCCCGAAATAAACTCAGGCGATAGTCCCCGGCGCTGATACCACTTTGGCGGGGATTGCGCGAACATCTATAGGGAAGGATGTTATGCGCTATCTGGCTAGGAAGATTATCGTTCTCATCGGCCTCGTCCTGCCATCCATTGCTGCGTCCCAGGATCCGCAGGTTAGCGTTAACCCCAATCCCGCCCGGACTGAGACGGTATATAACGTCGATTCAGGATCCTGCCATATCCAATGGACGCTCCAACACTCGCCGCTAAACGAAGGGATCATCCTTCAACGCTCCAAGTGCTCCTTAGCGATCCGCCAGCAGATGCCGCTGCTCGCAAAGATCCTGGAGAAGGTCCTTGCGGACCCGTCGAGCGCCCGGAGTTTCAGAACATTGTCTGTGGGCCGGCTGAATTCACTTCCAGAGATGCCGGAGCGGCTGGCTACGCTGGCGGCGAGCTCCGAACAGTGGGACCGTCGAGCCGGCCGGCCGAAGTCCGGGAATATCAATGCATTTATCCAAACGCTTGTGGCTCAGAAGACAATTCTCGGGGAGTGGCAGGCGTTATTCGAAAAGTTCGGACGCCATATCGAGGTCTCGGGCGTCGAAACCGTATTGGTCTCCGCGGCAGGCGATCTCCCGTTCTTCAAGGCATTACAGGCTCGTGGAATCGCTGCCAGAGATAAGCTGCCCTACGACTGCGCCGTTTGGTTCGCCGTCAAGCAGCCATGAGGCGGCCACGATGATCGCAAACACTTATCGGAGGTTGAAATGAATCTTCCCAGTATCGAATCTATGTTCCCGCAATTGCCCCTGGGCGCGCCCGCAGCCGTGGCTGCCGTGGTGGGCGGCCCCATCGGCAAAGAGATTGTGGATGCGGGATTTGAAACCTGCTGTATCCGACTGAGCCGGGCACTGAACTATTCAGGAGCGCCTGTCTCCGGATGGCATGGGATGGCCAACCCTTACATGGGTGCCGGAGGCAAAGTCCGGGCGATGCAAGGTGCGGACAGCAAGTGGTACATCTACAGCTGTTACGACCTCCGTGTCTACCTGACCAACCGTTACGGACATCCCAGGCGATTTAAGGGCAATGCTGACGAAAGTACCGTCGCCGGCGTCCCCGGGGTGATCATGTTCGGTTTCTTGCACGTGGACCTTTGGAACGGGAGCGCGGTACGTAACCATTCCTACTTTGGCGACCCCAGAGTAGTGGCGGAAGGCGTCTACATCTGGCCGGCGGGCACAACGACGTAACCCGATTATTTACGCGATAATCCCCGGCGCCTCGTGCCCGATCGCCTGCACGTACTCGACGTACGACCCCGGATAAACCACCGGCGTGCGATCTGTGCCGCTATCGCCGCCGAGTTCCAACACGCGTGAGCCCAAACCTCTTAGGAACATGCGGTCGTGCGAAACAAAAATCATCGTGCCTTCGAAATCCTTCAGCGCGTCCACCAGCATCTCCTTGGTGGCCAGATCCAGGTGATTGGTCGGCTCATCCAGCACCAAGAAATTCGGCGGGTTGAAGAGCATCCGCGCCATCGCCAGCCGCGATTTCTCGCCGCCCGATAGGGACCGGATTTTCTTATCCACATCGTCACCCGAGAACTGGAATGCCCCCGCCAGTGTGCGCAGTGTTCCGAGGCCTTCTTGAGGAAAATCGCCGATGAGCTGTTCGATCACCGTCAGATCCGGATTCAGCACGTCCAGCGATTGCTGGGCGAAGTATCCCATGGTGAGGCTGGCCCCCAGCCGCACATTTCCGGAATCGGGGGCGCTCGCGCCGGCGATCATCTTGAGCAGCGTCGTCTTGCCCGCCCCGTTCCGGCCCATCACCGCCCAACGCTCGCCCCTGCGGACCGTGAGACTAAAGCCGTCATAGATCACGCGCTTGCCGTAGCTCTTGTGCAGATCCTCGATTACGGCCACCTGGTCGCCCGAGCGGGGAGGAACGCGGAACTCGAACTTCACCACCTGCCGCTTCTTCGGCAGCTCGATCTTCTCGATCTTGTCCAATGCCTTGATCCGGCTTTGCACCTGGGCCGCTTTGGCCGCATGCGTACGAAAACGGTCGATAAAGCGCTGTTCCTTGGCCAGCATGGACTGTTGCCGCGCGAAGGCCGCCTGCTGATTGGTCTCGCGGATGGTGCGCTCGCGCTCGTAGAAATCGTAGTCTCCTGAGTAGGCGATGATCTCCCCCGCGTCGATCTCCGCGATCTTCGACACGATGCGGTTCATGAACTCGCGATCGTGCGACGTCATCAGAACCGAGCCATCGTAGGATTTGAGGAAATGCTCCAGCCAGACGATCGACTCGATATCCAGGTGGTTGGTCGGTTCGTCCATCAGCAGGACGTCGGGCCGACCCAGCAGGACGCGCGCCAGCGCGACGCGCATCTTCCATCCACCCGATAGCGCGCCGACATCGCCATCGATCTGGTCATCCTGGAACCCCAAGCCGTGCAGCACCTCGCGGGCCTGCGCCTCCAATGCGTAGCCGCCCAGATGGTCGTACTCTTCCTGTACGTGGCCGAAGCGGTCGAGGATCTTGTCCATCTCATCCGCACGCTCGGGATCTTCCATGGCTTGCTGGAGTTCCTCCAGCGCGTGATGCAGATCGCCGGCCCGGCCGCTGCCCGCGATGGCTTCGTCCAGCACCGACCGGCCTTTCATCTCTTCCACGTCCTGGCGGAAGTAGCCGATGGTCATCTTCTTGGGGACCGAGACTTCGCCTTCGTCAGGCGATTCCTCGCCGACCACCATGCGGAAGAGAGTCGTCTTGCCCGCGCCGTTGGGGCCCACCAAGCCGACCTTTTCGCCGGGATTCAATTGAAAGGAAGCATCGACGAAAATCAACTGCTTCCCGTACTGCTTGTTGATATTGGAAAAGGAGATCAACTTCCAAGCTAGCAGAGCGGCCCAGGGCAACCAACCAGCGGTGGTAAACGGCCAGCTCCCGGCCGGAATAAGCCCGCATTATCAGTGACTTGTATTTGGCCATCCGAGTGCCCCTTAGGGAAGCGGAACTGGGAGGTTCTTATGAAACTCAGTCTGATACCCGTGACATTGTTGACCGGCGCCCTGATGATGATCGCTCCAAGCGTTACCTTTGCTCAGAATCGCGGCGGCGGCGGGGGGCACTCCTCTGGCGGCCACGGATCATCGGGTGGCGGCCGAAGTTTCTCAGGATCGCGTGGGGGTGGCGGCGGCGGAGGAGGACGATCCTTCTCAGGCGGACAGCGTGGGAATTCCGGAGGCCAGCGCGGATACTCCGGCGGCGAGCGAGGCCGCGAATACCGTGGAGGAGATCGCGACCATGATCGCGGCTATCGGGGCGGCTATCGTAGTGGGGGCGGAGCGTATTTCGGATACTCCAGCGGCCCGTATTATTACGGCGACGGCTACTACGCACCTTCCTATTACGGCAACACCTGCCCGAGCGGCTACTACGATCAATGGGGCAACTGGATTCCGGACCCAGCCTGCTCCTACGACCCTTACTATCCTTACTAGCCGGATTGCGCGGCGGCCAGACGAACGCGCAGCTCTGAAGTTTGGCGGCGGTGGCAGATCAGGCACAACGATCGGATATTCTCCAGATCGCATTCGCCGCCGCCCTCGACCACGGGAACGATATGATCCGCGTCCCACAGCGTTTTACGGCTAATCCGCTTTAGCCCCCAGCGCGCGAGCAGCTTTTGCCGATGGGTCCCACGGGCCCGCTTCAGATCGAAATACGCCGCGCGGCAATCGACCCGGCAAATGGCGCACACGCCCTTATCGCGCGCGAATACCTGCTCCCTCAAATAGCCGGGATCCGTGCGGAGGCGCCATTCATGGACGCACCAATCGGAGCAGAATGTGAAACGGCGCGCGGGGACTTCCAGATTGCACCAGCGGCAGAGAGCTCGGCCATTCTGCCCTTTCTCAAGAGCGGCTCGATCGGCAAACCCGCCGGGCATGGTGCGCGAAGTGCTCACAAAACATTCTTAGCATAGATTGTTTCTGCTTGGCCCCCAATAAGCAGAACCATCCTTAAACTCAAATACGGGCAACCCAGGGATAATGAAATCTACCAGCTCGGGTGCTCCGGCCCATGAAACTCACCTCCTCTTCTTCCTCCTCTTCTGAGAACCCGACTATCGACCGGCTCTTTGACACCGCTGCCGAGCTTTTCTGGCGTCAAGGGTATGCCGCGACCACCACGCGCGAGATCGCTGCCGCCTTCGGCGTTCAACAGGCATCGCTGTACCACCACATCGCGAACAAGGAGGACCTGCTCTATCGCATCTGCGTCTCCTCGCTCGAGCCGTTTGTTGAGCAAGTTCCCTCCGAAGTCGCCCAAGTGGGGCGTCCATCGGATCGAATCAGGTCCCTCATCCACGCTCACCTCACTACTCTGCTGCGATTTCAGCAGCGCAACGTAACCCAGCTCACGGAGTTGCGGTCGCTTTCCGCGCGCCACCGTACGGAAGTGCTGGCATTGCGCGATAAATACGAGCAGTTCTCCCGGTCCATCCTGAAAGATGCGCAAGCTGCGGACGCGATACGAAGCGACGTGCCAGCCAAATATCTGAACCTGGAACTGATGAGCATCCTGAACCATGCCTCGTTATGGTTCCGCAAAGGGAAGGCTCTCACGGAAGATGACTTGGCTGACATCTTCACGAAAGTGTTCCTCGACGGCGCGGCGACGCCCGAGCTGCGCGCCCGGCTGGCGCTTCCAGACCTCAGCGCGCGCCAGAGTGAAGGTGACAAGAAACCCGCGCGTGCCCGCAAGACAGCGACTGCGACGGACAAACCGGCGCTCACCCGCGCGCTCGATGCCGCCGTCGGGCTCTTCTCACGCAAGGGTTACACCGCCACCAGCACGCGCGAAGTCGCGAAACTTCTCGGCATTCAGAAAGCTACGCTCTACTATCACGTCGAAAGCAAAGAGGATCTGCTGTTCCTCATTTGCCAGTCCTCGCTCACGCAAATTCGGGACGACGTCGAGACGGCGATCCGGGAGGTCCCCGATCCTCTGGAGCGCTTGCAAACTCTGATTTGCACCCACATCGAAAGTCTTTTGCGGGACGAAGCCGAGCATTCCACCACCTTCACGGAAATGCACGCTCTCTCGGAAGAGCGATTCGGCCAAATCATGAAACTGCGCGACGACTACGAAAACATGGTGCGCTCCGTTTTGCGGGAGGCGCAGGACGCGGGAGTGGTGCGCAAAGACATCGAGGCCAAATACCTGAGCCTCATTTTACTCGGGATCATGAACCGCGTGATGATTTGGTACCGGCGCGGCGGACCGCTCTCGCCCCATCAGCTCGGCCGGCTCCTGGGAGCGCTCTTCTTAGGTGGGGCCCGACCCGCGGGCGCTACTTCGCAGCCTTAACGTATCGTTTCAGAGATTTCGAACCCACTTCCGCGCCGTAAACCACGCCGTCCTTATCGACCGCGACTCCCTCCGCCGCGCTCGTCGCTGGAAGTGTGCCCGTGGGAACCAGTGGATCGGGAATGAACGCCGTCACTATACCGTCCTTCACGCTGCCGATCCGGATGCCTCGCTTCCAGCCGGGATTGTAGCCGTAGCCTTCCTTGTCGGTCGACTCCGAATCGGTGACGTAGAGAATATCGTTCTTGTCGACAAATATTCCGCTCGGCCGCGAGAACTGCTTCCACTGATCGAGATATTTTCCATCCTGGTCGAAAATCTGGATGCGATTGTTCGCGCGGTCGCCGACAAACAGCCGTCCCCGCGAATCGAACGCCAGCGTGTGCGGCACTTCGAACTCGCCTGGCCCCGACCCGTGCTTTCCCCACTTCATGAGGAACTTCCCATCCTTGTTGAACTTCAGGATCTGCGCCGAGCCCATCATCGGCGTATGCCCTTCGGAGACAAAAATGTCCCCGTTCGGCGCGATGGCGACATCGTTGGGTTGATTAAACGCGTAGTCCAGCGTCATCCGGACTTTTCCGTCCGGGCTGAACTTGACGACGGTAAATCCCTTGCCGTTCGCCGACTGGCCGTCGGTAATCCAGACGTTGTCGTCCTTGTCGACCGCAATGCCGTGCGGGAAAAGAAACATGCCCGATCCGAAGCTCTTGATCAGCTTGCCCGAGGCATCGAAGTGCAGGACGGAATCGTCGGCCTTCCCGGCGCAGCTGTTCGCGCCGCATCGTTCGGCGACCCAGACGCTTCTGCCGTCGCGATCGATATCCACCGCACTGGTCGAGCCCCACGACCTTCCATCCGGCAGCTTGGCCCAGTTCTCGATGGTCCGATACGGATTGGGTTTGGAGTTGTCTTGCGCGAAAACGCTCGCGCCGATCGCAACGCTAATCGTCACCAGGATCACGACGGTTTTCATGACCAAACATTACAACATAGTTTACCTGTCGATAGGTTGACTGCGTTCTTTGGAGCGTGATAGCATCAGCGGAACATGAAACGTAATCTCGTGATCGGTCTTGCGTTCATCGCAGTAGTAGCGGCACTCGGAGTCGGGTCCGGCCTACTGGAGAAGAAAACCACCGTGGAAGCCGCCGGCGTCCAGGCGCCCCGGTTCGAAGTCGATCCAATGTGGCCCAAGCCGCTGCCCAATCACTGGGTCCAGGGCAACACCATCGGCGTGTCGGTCGATAGCAAGGATCACATTTGGATCATTCATCGCGCCGGCTCGCTCGAGGCGATGGAAACTTACGCCGCCACCAATCGCGCCGAGTGTTGCAAGCCCGCGCCCGCCGTTCTCGAGTTCGACGAAGAAGGAAATTTGCTCAGCAGTTGGGGAGGCGAGGACGGCCCGGGATATGAGTGGCCCGCGTCGAACCACGGCATCACGGTCGATTACAAAGGCAACGTGTGGATCGGCGGCAACGGCCGCACCGCGAACGCGCCTGCCACCGCCGAGTCCGCGGGCAACGCTGCTCCAGGCGCCGCGGCCACGCAGGCCAAGCAGGCCGCTAAAGCGAAGGCCGCTCCCGGCGGGCCGCCGCGCTATCACGACAGCATGGTGCTGAAGTTCACCCAGGAAGGCAAATTCCTGATGGCGATCGGCAAGCCGGGCGCCAGCCAAGGCAGCAACGACGTCGAGAACCTCGGCCTGCCTGCGAAAATCTTCGTCGATCCCAAGACCAACGAGCTGTACATCGCCGACGGCTACGGCAACAAGCGCGTGATCGTGTTCGATGCCGACACCGGCAAATACAAACGCCACTGGGGCGCCTACGGCAACAAGCCCGACGATACGAATCTTGGACCCTATCGGCCCGATGCTCCGCCCGCGCAGCAGTTCCGCAACCCGGTCCACTGCGCTGAGCTTTCAAACGATAACCTGCTTTACGTCTGCGACCGCGTCAACGACCGCATTCAAGTCTTCAAACCAGACGGGACCTTCGTCAAGGAAACCTTCATCGCGAAGAACACGCTCGGCGACGGTTCCGCGTGGGACATCGCGTTCTCGAAGGACCCGCAGCAGAAGTACATGTATCTGGTGGATGGAGCGAACGAGAAGATTTACATCATGCTGCGCGACACGCTGGAGATCCTGACCAGTTTCGGCGACGGCGGCCGCCAGCCCGGCCAGTTCTACGCGGTCCATAGCATCGCCACGGACTCCAAGGGAAACATCTTTACTACGGAAACCTATCGCGGCCAGCGCGTGCAGAAGTTCGTCTACAAAGGGCTCGCGGCGGTCACCAAGAAGGACCAGGGAGTCGTGTGGCCGAAGAAGAACTAACGTCAGGCGACCCTAAATTTTCCGCTTTTCCCGGCCGATAGGACGTTTGTCATGATTGACAGGCGTTTTGACGTCCGAGTCCCAGTCGCGGATACCGCAAGCCTCAGCTGGACGGATCAGACTGGCGAAAAACAGCAGGGCTCAGCGGACCTGGCGGATATCTCCCGCTCGGGCGCATCGGTACGCGCCCTGCACCCCGTGAAGGTCGGAACCATACTCACCCTCGGCTACCAGGACCAGGAGTTGGTCGGCAAGGTGAGAAGTTGCGTGGCGGGTCCCACGAACTACCTTCTGGGAATCGAGTTTGAGGACGGCTACCGCTGGAAACCCCGCCCCTAAAAAGGGGACGATATTTCCTCCCTAACCCTTTGCTCGCGTCCCGTTCGTGATAGAATACCTACCGGTCGACAGGTTTCCTACGAGGAGCGCATATGACGAAAAGATCAGTGCTGATCGCTGTCATCCTTCCTGTACTTTCGATTGCTGGGGATCTCAGCACGAAAACGCCGACGTTCGCCAAGGACATCGCGCCTATTCTTCAAGAAAAATGCCAGGCCTGCCACCGCGCCGGATCCATGGCGCCGATGTCCCTGGTGACCTATGAAGAGACGCGGCCGTGGGTCAAGGACATCAAGCAGCGCGTGGTTACGCGCAACATGCCGCCGTGGCACCTCGACAAAACCGTTGGCATCCAGCATTTCCAGAACGACATTTCGCTGAGTGACGAACAGATCAGCCTCATCGCCCGCTGGGTCGACGCCGGCGCGCCTCTCGGTGACCCGAAGGATATGTCCACGCCCAAGCAGTGGCCGAAAGATGACGGCTGGCAGCTCTCGAAACAGTTCGGGCCGCCGGATTTGGTCCTCAAGTCGGAGCCCTATACGATGCCGGCCCACGGACAGGACGTGTGGTTCAAGCCGCTCACACAAATCCCGCTGACCGAGCCGCGATGGGTTCGCGCGGTGGAGATGCGGCCGTCGACTCCCGCGGGTCGCAGGATCACGCACCACGCGTTGGCGTATCTTCAGCAGGAAGAGCCCGGCGCCAATAACAATGGCGCTCCCGGCAATGCGACCCAAGGTTTGCTCATGGAATGGGCGGTCAACAAGAACTACGATATCTACCGTCCCAACACCGGAAAACTTCTATTGCCCGGCGCACGC
This sequence comes from Terriglobia bacterium, assembly GCA_020073445.1. Lineage (GTDB taxonomy): Bacteria > Acidobacteriota > Terriglobia > Bryobacterales > Bryobacteraceae > Palsa-187. The sequence goes on along the minus strand of JAIQFE010000009.1, from coordinate 36,212 downwards.
ATCTGGTGGGAGGAGCATCTCCACGCAGTTGGTGAGGAGATTCGAGACCACGTGGAGCTGGCGGTTTACTTCTATCCCAAGGGCCAGGAACCGCAGTATCGGACCACGCTGACGCTGTTTTCGGCCTCACCCGGGAACAATTTGGATATCCCTCCGAACACCATCACGCAGACCGAAGGCTACTATACGCTCAAAGAACCGGCGCGACTGGAGAACTTTCAGCCGCACATGCACCTGCGCGGCAAATCCATGTTGATGGAAGCGCTCCTTCCGGATGGAACGAAGCGGACGCTCAGCTACGTGGATCATTTCAACTTCAACTGGATGATTAACTACATCTATGCGGACGATGACGCACCCGTTTTGCCCAAGGGCACGGTAATTCATGTGGTCGCCTCGCACGACAATACCGCGAACAACAAGAACAATCCGGATCCGAATCAGTGGGTGGGCTGGGGCGATCGCACCGTGGATGAGATGGCGCACGCCTGGGTCAACGTCACCTATATTTCGCAAGAGGACTATCAGGATTACGTGGCCAAACATCGGACTCGGTAATGAAGTACATATTCGCAATCTTCCTGGCCGGTACGGCCTGTTTGTGCGCTCAGCAGCAGATTTATATCGAGCCGCCACACGACTCCGGCCAAGGCGTCACACCAGCGTATGAAGGATGGTTCCCCAACTCCGATGGCAGCTTCAGCCTTCTTTTCGGTTACTACAACCGGAATCAGAAGCAGGAACTGGATGTCCCGATCGGCCCTGACAATCACATCGATCCCGGTGGTCCCGATCAGGGCCAGCCCACGCACTTCCTTACCCGAAGGCGCTGGGGGACGTTTACCGTGACTGTGCCGAAGGATTTCGGCGGCAAGAAGCTAACGTGGACTCTGGTCGCCAACGGCAAGACCGCGCAAATCCCCGTAGGTCTCGATCCGCTATGGGAGCTTAATCCTTTCAAGGATGCTACCGGCAATACGCCGCCCTCGATCGGCTTCGCGCAAAACGGTCCATTCGCGAACGGGCCGCGCGGCCAGACGCAGGCGCTTTCCGGAAACGTATCGACTCCCGTGCCCTTGAATCTCTGGGTTGCGGACGACGCCAGCGTCATCCCAGGCGCGACTCGCCCCAGAACGCCAGCCGTCATGCTGACGTGGAGCAAGTTCCGGGGGCCCGGCGACGTGACCTTCGCGAACGACCGGCCCCCCATCGAAAGCACGATCGAGAGCGCGCCGGTGCAGGGCGCGCCGAATCCCGTGTTCAGCGGCAAAGCGTCCACCACGGCCACGTTCAGCGAGCCGGGGGAATACGTGTTGAACGTGCTTGCCAACGATTGGACCGGCGACGGCGGCCGCGGCTTCCAGTGCTGCTGGTCGAATGCGCAGGTGAAGGTCTCCATCAAAAAATAGGGAGGGCACATGTACAGAAGCGTTCTGTTCGCGTGCATCATGCTGTCACTTTACGGGCAACAGCCGTCTACCAAAAACGGCGAGTGGCCTTACTATACAGCCGACCTGAAAGGCACCAAGTACTCGCCCGCCGATCAGATCAACGCCGGGAACTTCAGTCAGCTGGAAGTGGCGTGGCGCTTCAAGACCGATAATTTCGGCACGCACCCCGAATACAAGCTGGAAGGGACGCCCGTGATGGTGAAGGGCGTGTTGTACACGACCGCAGGCACGCGCCGCTCGGTCGTCGCTCTGGACGGGAAGACCGGAGAGGTGATCTGGGCGTACAGCCTGCGCGAAGGGAACCGCGCGGCCATCGCGCCTCGCCAGCTTTCGGGCCGCGGCGTCTCCTATTGGACCGATGGCAAAGGCGACGACCGCATCGTATTCGTCACCACCGGATATCGCCTGGTTGTCTTGAACGCCCGCACTGGCCAGCCGATTTCCAGCTTCGGCAAGAACGGCATCGTGGATTTGAAAGAAGGCATGGTTAGCGGTACCGGACAGCAGATCGATCTCGAAACCGGTGAGGCTGGCCTGCACTCGACGCCGCTGGTGGTGAAAGACGTCGTCATCGTGGGATCGTCCTTCAAAGAGGGTATGACCGTCGCCACGCACAACAACACCAAGGGCAATGTGCGGGCGTTCGACGTGCGCAGCGGCAAGCTGCTCTGGACGTTCAACACGATTCCCCGCCCCGGCGAGTTCGGCAACGACACCTGGGAGAACGGCTCTTGGGCGACCAACGGCAACACCGGCGTCTGGACGCAGATGACCGTCGACGAAGAACTCGGCCTCGTCTATCTGCCGGTCGAAACGCCCACCTCGGATTTCTATGGCGGCCATCGGCCCGGGAACAATCTATTCGCCGAGAGCCTCGTCTGCGTCGATCTCAAAACCGGCAAGCGCAAGTGGCATTTCCAGGTGGTGCACCACCCCATCTGGGATTACGATCTGTCCTCGGCGCCGATTCTGGCCGACATCAACGTCAACGGCAAGGCTATCAAGGCTGTCGCACTGCCTAGCAAGGAAGCGTTTCTCTACGTGTTCGATCGCGTGACGGGCGAGCCCGTGTGGCCCATCGAAGAGCGTCCGGTCCCTCAGTCTGATGTACCTGGTGAGAAAACCTCGCCCACCCAGCCGTTTCCCACCAAACCTCCGGCCTATGGACGCCAGTACGTGAAGGTGCCCGACGACCTGATCGATTTCACACCCGAATTGCGAGCGCAGGCGAAGGACAACGTGGCGCGTTATAGAACTGGTCCGATGTTCCTGCCGCCCATCGTCGGCGACAACAATTTAATTGGCGCGTTGACTTTGGGCACGGCCAGCGGCGGCACGAACTGGCCCGGCGCAGGCTACGATCCCGAGACGCATATCGTCTACGCGCAAGCGAATCAGTCGGCGCTGTTCCCCATTTCGATGCGCACTCCGCCCGAAGGTTTTTCCGACATTCGCTACGTGATGGGACGGAATGGCACGGAGTTCCGCGTGTCGGAAGGTCCCGGATTCGGTACTGCGGCGGACGCTCCCCAGCAGCCTCGCGTTGCCCCGGTGAAACCCGCTCCAGCCAAGCCAGCCGCCGCACCCGCGCCGATTCAGGCAGCCGCAGGCGCACTGACTATTCAAAACCTGTCGATCCTGAAGCCGCCCTATGGAGTGATCTCGGCGATCAATCTCGATCGCGGCGACCTGCAATGGCAGGTTCCCTACGGCGAGACGCCAGACGTGGTCCGCAATCATCCGGCACTCAAAGGGCTGAATATCGGAAACACCGGACAAGCAGGCAGTGTGGGCCTGGTGGTGACCAAGACGCTGGTGATCCTGGGCGACAGCCAGATCACGACGACTCCGCAACATCCGCGCGGTGCGATGCTCAGGGCATACGACAAAGCGACGGGTCGCGAAGTCGGCGCGGTGCTGATGCCCGCTCCGCAAAGCGGCTCGCCCATGACGTACGTGGTCGACGGCAAACAGTACATCGTGGTCGCGGTCAGTGGAGGAGCCTACTCGGGCGAGTACATTGCTTATAGCCTGCCGACGAATAATTGAGATGTGGCGCACGCACTCTTGCGTGCCGTGTCGAGACTCTTCTCGACACCCGTTCGCCGCGAAGGGAAAACTGCGTCGGCATGAGTGCCGACGCGGCACGCTAGGGTGCGTGCGCCACGCGGTGGCATCCATTGTGGTCCTCGCAGTCGGGCTGCTGTCGGCCCAGACGACGCGATCCGTATGGGATGGCGTTTACGCCTCTGAGCAAGCCGAACGTGGAGCCGAGCTCTACGCCAACAACTGCGCGTCCTGCCATGGATCCGCGCTGGGCGGCGGAGAGTCGGCGCCGCCTCTCACCGGTGGCGAGTTTTCCTCCAACTGGAACGGTCTCACCTTAGGCGATCTTTTCGAGAGAATCCGAACCACGATGCCGGCGGATCGCCCCGGCCGCCTCACCCGCGAGCAGGATGCCGATGTTGTGGCCTACATGCTCAGCGTGAGCGAATTCCCCGCGGGGAATGTCGAGTTGGCGCGACAGACAGAAGTGCTGAAGCAGATCCAGTACGATTCGACCAAGCCCGACCAAAAGAAATAGATTTAGAAAAGAGGCTTCTCCAATGACAAAACACCTTGCTGCCTGTATCGGCTTGATCGCGGCCGTGGTCCCTTTATCGGCGCACCACGGCACCGCCACTTCTTACGATCAGAAGAAATTGGTCCCGGTACAGGGAACGGTTGTGCAGTTCCTGTGGCGGAACCCTCACTCCGCGCTATTCCTGGAGACCAAGGATGAGAATGGCAAAGTCGGAAACTTCTCGGTGGAGATGTTCAGCCCTGGCTTAATGGTCAAACAGGGATACACCCGGACTTCTTTCAAAGCCGGCGACCAGGTGGTCATTGAAGTTCACCCGTCGCTGGCGGGAGAACCAGTGGGCGAGTGCCTGGGCTGCAAGGTTTTGGTCAACGGCAAAGATCCGACCAAGAAACAGTAATCGGGAGCCGAATCATGCGATCTGTTTTCATTACTGCAATGCTGCTCGCCTCGGGGGCATTTGCCCAGACGGCTGCCGGTCTGGACGGCGTTTGGGTCCGAGGAGGAGGTGCAGGCCGCGGCGGGCCCACCACGCAATGGAGTCCGGATGCGCTCGCGTTCACGCCCGCCGGGCAAAAGCAGCTGGAAGCGAACAAGTCCGGTAAAGGACCGCGAGCGGTGGTTCCCGCGTTCGGCAACGATCCCATGGGAGGGGCCAACCCTCCAGGGTTGTACCGTACGCTCATCTACAACCGGCCCTTCGAAATGGTGCAGCTTCCCGGCCGCGTCGTCCAATTATTCGAATGGGCCAAAATCTGGCGCGTGATCTGGACCGATGGCCGGCCTGTTCCCGACGATATCCCCGAAGGGCCGTATTGGTACGGCTATTCGGTCGGCAAATGGGAGGGCGACACGCTGGTGGTGCAAACCATGGCGCTCGACGAGCGGGCGTGGTTCGACGAATGGGGCACACCCTTCAGCTCCGACGCCAGAGTCGAGGAACGATGGCGGCGCGTCAGCAAAGACAAGATGGAGCTGGTCATCAAGGTCACCGATCCCACTTTTTACGTGAAGCCGTGGGTCAGCGATCCCAAGATTTATACGCTGCAGCCGAAGGGCGAGCTGATCGAGATGATCTTCGCTCCCATGGACGAGATCCAGTTCAATAACCGCATCCGCGATCCCGCGGCCGGCAAGAAGTAATCGTCGCCGGTTGGCTAGGAGACCGATGAGGCGAGGTTCTTCACCCATCGCGCCCGGCGGGCGGATGCCAAGGTGCGGATATCGAGCTCCACGGTCGCTGCAGGCTTCGCCGCGGAGGCAGCGGACGGCAGATGAACGACAGTCTGCACGACCTCGGCCTTCGGCGCTTCCTTCTGCGCGCGAGTCGCGAGCCTGCGGTTCTCCTTCTTGAGCAGGTAGCAGTAGCCAGCCAGGCTGGTCATACCCGTGATCGTCACCACATTCAAAACTAACTGGAGCTGAGTAGGTTCCATGACATCTCCCTGACAGCCCCAGAATAGCGACGGGAAAAGTTTGCGCGAATAGGTAATGGGCTACAAATCCGCGTGGTACCAAGTTCCCGCCGCGAACGAAACCAATGTACTAAGGTGTCGCTTATTTCCGACCCAGCGAGGCTTTGATCTCCGCAAGCGTCGTAAGCCGGTCGGGGTTAAGGTTGTGAATCGACATGATCCGCTCGGGTTCGAGCTTCAGCCGCTCGATGTTATCCACGAACACCTGCGTGCCGACCACCGGCGGATTGGGCACCGGATCGTTTGGCGGAGGCAGGTTGAACATGTCGGCGTACACCAGGATCTTCTCTTTCGGCAGGTACCCGATGACGAGGCCGTCGGCGTGCGGAAGCCCCTTGATGAGGTGCACTTCGAACGTGCGCGTGGCGTCTTGAAAGACGCGCTTGTCGCCGGTCATGGCTTCGATCACGGGCTTCTTCCCGGACTTCGACATCGAATCCGGAGCTAGTGTCCGGGGGGCGGTGAGCGCCTTCATCAGGAACGCCTTGTTCACCGTGGGCGTCACGATGGCGATGCCTTCGGCGACCACGGCCGGCAGCCCGCTGGTGTGATCGAAGTGATGATGCGAGATGACGCCATAGCGGATCGGCTTGTTCGGGATCACCCTCTTGGCCTCGGCGATGATCGCCTGGGCACGTGCCTCACTCTGCGGTCCGGGCTCGAACAGCAGGATGTAGTCGGCGAATTCGATGGCAAGCGAATTGTACGCGCCGTTAATCCGGTAGACGCCATCGGCCAGCTTTTCTGACGTCGGACCTGCGGCTGCAGGTGCTGCAGCGCCACCAGGTGGGCCGCCACGTCCGCCCGCCGGCGGCGTCATTAGCTGCTGGAGATTTGCCGGATTCGCGTGCGCGCCCAGGATGTAGGCAGTGAAGAACGGCCATCCGCCGCGCTTTTGGACGATCTGCGACGGGAACTTCAGACCGTTGGCGCCCTCCCGATAATACGAGTATTCCGTCTCGATCAGCATGTCGCCGAAGATCGGGTTCTCAAGCCACGTCTGGACCTTCTCCACCAGGTTCTCGCCGTTGATGTAGCCCACCACTTTGTAGGACTGTCCACCCGGCGATTTCACGGGAGCGTTAAACGTCACCACCTTGGCGTTCTTGATCAGGGTGTTCTCTGCACTTGCACCGTCGCGTTGTTCGCCGCCGCGCCCTTGAGGAATCCCCAGGGCGTGATCCAGATTTCGAGCTGCTGCGCCCACGCCATGTTCTGGGGCGTGATGACTTGCTGGCCAGGCGTCAGGGTAGCGACGCCGCCAGTCACCGGCACGGCATAGTTCATCCACGTCGCGCGAGACGCAGGCTGCGTGAAATCGATCGCGCGCACGTAATCATTCGCGCCGGCCATCGGCCATGGCTGATTCGAATTGTTGTTCTGCCCCAGATTGCCGTTCTGGGCGACGCCGTAGTAGTGAATCGAGTTGAGCCCGTCGACGCCCATCGCCTTCGAGGCGTTGCTGATGACCGTCTTGGCGTCCTGAGCAGCGGCTGTTTGCGACAAAGCCCCGGCCAGTGCCAGGGCGACCACCAAAGCTCTTCTCATCGTTTTTCTCCTACGCGATCAACATTGGGAATGCTTCATGTTATCCAGACACAATGGCGCTTTCAACCTGGTTCGCCTGTGCGTAGTTCGTCTGCGCGGCGAAGTCATGGAAAAGAAATGTACCGTTACGCGAACTATGGGGCCTCGACGAACGTCTAGATATATGTGACCGCTGAAACTACGAAGGAAAACACTCGCTCTGAGAAGCTTCGCAAGGATTACAAGGGGGCTTTCGACGAATGGGCCCGACAGACCGGTCGTCTGCAAGCCGCCGGTGAGGGTTCCGATAGGACGGAAGCACGCCAGCGTGCCGAGGCAGCCGAGGTCGCCTATCGTGATTCGCGGGACCGCCTAACCGACGATATGGGGTGGGACCCGAACATTTCGAAGTAACGCCATCCCGACGTGGTATAGTGGATGGGTAAGTAGTTTTGGCATCGTCGTATTAGTCCGGTCCGCCGCCCTCGTCCGATCCTGCCCCGATCTACCAATTAAAATTTAAGGACCAAGATGAAGAATATTTTTGTAGGAAACCTGAGTTTCGGTGCAACCGAAAGCTCGGTTCGTTCGCTGTTCGAAGCGTACGGAGCAGTGGACCGCGTCAGTATCGTCACGGACCGGGACACCGGCCAGGCGAGAGGGTTTGGGTTCGTGGAGATGAGCAATAACGCGGAAGCGGATCGCGCTATCAACGAGCTGAACGGCCGGGAACTCGACGGCAGAGCGATGAACGTCAACGAAGCCCGTCCGAAAACGGATCGTGGATTTGGCGGCGGTGGTGGCGGCGGCCAACGTCGCGACAAACGCTGGTAGGAATTTAGCTGTAAAGAAGAGGCGTCGGACGGCAAGTTGCCGCGGCGCCTTTTTCTTTTGGATCGCGCGAAACGGAGCGTGGCGCGATCCGTTTTAATCGGCAGGAAGTGCGGTGTACTTCTTGTGCTCCAAGTACGGCACCAGAGCGATTCCGGCCAGGGTCGGCAGCCAGAACGAGATTAGCCGGTACACCAGCACCACCACGACGGCGATCGCCGTGGGAACGCCCAGGATCGAGTACAAGCCCACCATCGTGGTCTCCACCACACCGATGCCTCCCAGGATCACCGTCAGCTTGCCCAGCAATTGCGGCACACCGTAGCCCGCCACCAACACCAGCAGACTGACGCCGTGCCCGGCGGACAAGAACAGGAACGCCAGCGTCAGCATGTCGAAGCCGGTATTCAGTGCGGCTCCGGCGGCGGGTCCCCGCCAGCCGCCTTTCAGCACCAGAGCGTCCCAAGCTTTGAGGAGGCGCCCGACCGCCACCTCGGTTCCCTGCGGATCGTGGCTTTTTCGCCGGAACCTTGCCATGAAATTGGTGATCGCCATCGCGAGCGGCAACAATTTTTCCCGATGCGTCAGGCTCCAAAGCAGCGTACCCATGCCAACGGCCAGGATCAGAACAGCGATCACCAGTGCCACCGCAAGAAGGCTCGAGAACTTGTTGAGCGCGATCAACGTCAGCAAGCCCAAAAGCGACACGATCGACAGAGTGGCGTCATTGAGGAAAATCGGGATCCACCCGCCCAGACCGGCCGCGCCGGCATGCACGCCGCGCTGCCGAAGCCACAGATAGGTCATGCCCGCGGTTCCCAGGACGCCGCCGCCTAGAGTGCCGACGGTATTCGCGCCCGCGGTGAGAAGCGCTCCCTCGACGATCGAAAACGGTTTAGCCAGCCTGACGACAGCTCTGAGGAGATAGCCGCTCCCGAGGTAGCTCAGGACTTGCGCGCCCAGGGCGAGAATGACGAAGGGCATCTTCAGCGTGGACGCTACTTCGAGCGCGTGCTGGATCTGGGTGAATCGCGGCAGGAGAAAATATACGCTGAGCCCCAGGACGATGAGCAGAAAAAGGTACCGCCGCACCTTCGTTCTGGTTGGAAGAGAGACAGGCTCGGAGTTTGCGGTCATGAGCTGCGGCCGGCGGCCGCCCAGGACTGCTGTTCAGTGTACTCTAGCGAGTTTACCTAAGCGCCCAGCGCGGCGCGCAAGGTCGTATTGCCGGGATTTTCCCGCTCGAAAGCCACCAGGGCGACGCGGAGAGGCGAAGTCCGGATCTTACTCTCCCGCCACTGCGCGGTCACCGGCAAATCGCTGTGATCGATTTCCTTCCAGGGCTCGCCACTCAGGCTGCGCTGGTCGATGCGGGCGACATTGTCTTCGATGCGAATTCGAAGATCCTGCGTTTCAAACGTTACGTTGTCCATACTTGATTGTCCTTCTTTATTCACTAGCCGCGCTTCCGGCGGGAAAACTTGGGCTTGGGAGCGAAGCTGCGAACGCCATGAGCGCGCGGCTCCCGCTCTCGGAATGGGGGAGGAGTTCCATGGACAGCGCCCCGTACCTCTTGCTCCAGTCCTGCAGGCACCGGGCGACGCGTCAGTTGAAGCTGCAGCAGCTGTTCGATCTTGCGGATCTCGCCGCGCTCACTACGCGTGCTGAATGTGGACGCGGTGCCTTTTAACCCGGCGCGGCCCGTTCGGCCCACACGGTGGATGAAATCTTCGGGAACTTGCGGCAAATCGTAATTCACCACGTGCGCGATTCCTTCCACGTGAACCCCGCGAGCGGCTACGTCCGTAGCCACCAGGACGCGATAACTGCCTTCCTGGAATCCGCGCAGGGCCATGTTGCGCTGCGATTGTGTCCGGTCTCCATGGATGGCCGCCGCTTTGGATCCGGTGCGAGCGAGCTTCTTGGCCAGACGATCCGCTCCGTGCTTGGTGCGGGCGAATACCAGGAAGGATCCGGTCTCGTCCTGGAGCATCTTTTCGAGTAAGCCCAGCTTGCGGTCCTGCTCGACTTCATAGACGTGGAGATCGATTTCCGCAGCCGGTTTCGTCGTGGAGCCCACTTCGATCCGAACCGGATTCTTCAGGTAGCTCTTAATGAGAGGCGCAACCGAGGACTCGATGGTCGCCGAACAAAATACGGTCTGGCGTGCGACGGGCAAAAGCGCCAGGATTCTCTTGATAGTGGGCAAGAAGCCCATGTCCAGCATCCGGTCAGCTTCATCGAAAACCAGAGTGTGAGCCGAGCCGAGCTTTACTAGATTACGTTCCAGGAAGTCATTGAGGCGGCCGGGAGTGGCGATGACGACCTGTGCACCCCTGCGAATCGCGTTCAATTGGGTTTGTTCGTTCAGTCCACCGACTACCACCGCGGAGCGGATCCCCGTACCGGCGGCCAGCAGGGCGAAGGCTTCGCTGATCTGAATCGCGAGTTCGCGCGTAGGAGTCAAAATCAGAGCGCTCACGCCGGGCACGTTGCCCTGGGCGGTCAGTTTCTCGAGGAGCGGAAGGACAAAGGCGAGCGTTTTACCCGTGCCGGTTTGCGCCGTGATCACGAGGTCGTGGCCGGCGAGTTGTTGGGGGATTGCCTTGGCTTGCACCGGCGTGGGGTGGACGAATCCATTCCGCGCGAGATTGGTCTGGAGGGCAGTCGATAGAGAGAGATCGGAAAAGTTGTTCATTAAGTGTTAGAGCGGGAATCAGCGAGCCAGGCAGGAACTTAAACCAACGGACGGGCGCGGTATGACTTCCGGTACGTCCCTAGTATAGCATTAGTCTCGCATTTTCAGGCATTTTCCGGCTGGGGAGGCCAAATTTGGGGCCATCTGCTATCATAGTTCCAGATGCAAGATCGCCACCCCACACTTTCTTCCTATCACTTCAAGCGAGCCAAGACCGACGGCCTGATTGAAGTGCTCAATGAGGGTTCCTACGTCATGGCCGAGTATAGCGAGCGTACCGGTATCGTGAAATGGCAACGCGTCGTACTAGCCACTCAGAAGGAAAAGATCGAAAAGTGGTTGTTCGATCACTACCCGGCTCATGGCACCCAAAAGGCCAAAGCTGTAGCCCAGGCCAGCAGCATTTCCCGCTGATATCCTGTTGGCCATGGATCTCCATGGCTCCCGCAGAACATTCTTAATCGCAGGCGCAAGCCTGGCTGCTGCCAAACTCTCATTTCCCCAATCGGCCGGAGGCGCGCTTACCGCCGGCCAGGTTATCGACCGCATCAAGGGCAACGTCGGCATTCCCTGGCGTTCTCAAACCGTAGACAACATCATCGCGGGATCCGCGGACATGCCGGTAAAAGGGATCGCAACCGCCATGATGGCGACCTTCGATGTCGTTAAGCGTGCAGCCGCCGCGGGCAGGAACATGCTGATCACGCATGAGCCGACGTTCTTCTCTCATCAGGACACCATAGATACGTTGAAGAACGATGCCACCTACCAGACCAAGCTCGACTTCCTGACGAAGCAGCAGATGGTGGTCTTTCACTTCCACGACCATTGGCACGGCCACAGACCCGCCGACGGCATCGCCACGGGAATGGTGCGGGAACTCGGGTGGGAAAAGAATGCAGATCCGCAGAATGCCCGCCAGTTTCTGTTTCCAGGCACTCCCCTGGCGCGCCTCGCGAAAGATATGCAGACAAAGCTCGGCATTCGTGTGATGCGCGTGGTAGGAGATCCCGCTATGCCGGTCAACCGGGTCGCGGCGAGCTGGGGAAATGTCAGCCTGAATCCGGGAATTCCGTTACTTTCTCAGCACAACGTAGACGTGCTCGTTCTGGGAGAAACGCACGAATGGGAGCTGGTCGAATATGCCCAGGACATGATTTCCTCGGGCAAGAAGAAAGCTTTGATCATCCTGGGCCACGTGATGTCGGAACAAGCGGGCATGAAGTATTGCGCCGAATGGCTGAAGTCATTCATCACGGAAGTGCCCGTCGAATTCATCACGACCCCGGAGCCCTACTGGAGCCCGGACAATCCGGTCGCATGATCTTCCCTGAAACGCGATCCTATTTGAAGTGGAGCGGATCCCGCAGGTTTTGCAGTTCCCGGTAGTAGTAGAGGGCCGCCGGACGCCTATCTTTAAACTTCAGCATTTTGAGAAACTCGATCTCGTCTTCCGTGGCGTCGCCGCTTAGAGATTTGTCCCGTAGGAACTGTTCGAAACCCGGTTCCATGGTGAACGTTGGGTGCGGTTCCTGCTCTGCGAACTCGAATCGCTTTAGACGGCCAGGCGCCAGGCGTCGATTCAGGACCACTTCCATGCCGAACGTCTTCATGTCGATGTCCCAGGAGTCGATCATCGGCTCAAGAAACGAAACGCAATTCTCGAGCGAGACGTTGAAGACATCGGTATCGAGGAAATCCAGGACCGCGACTCGCATCTGCTCGTAGCTGCGGCCGCTAAGCTGCGCCATTAGGCGGAGCCATTCCTCGCTTCGCAATTCCTCTTTGGCGATCCCTTGGGCGACATCCAGGAGCTTCTGTGTGATCAGCCGTTCAAACTCGCCGAAGGGCTCCTTCTCGAAGATCCGCTGAACTTCTCGTCGTCTTTCAGGCTCGCACTTGCGAAGGACCAGCTCGCGGGTCGCTTTGAACAGAGGCCTGGGCGGCTCCGTGACGCGCTTCTTCAAATCCTCCTGCCGCTGCACATCCGCGAGTTTCGAAAGTTCGCCGGCGGGGAGCCTCAAAAATTCGCTCATCCGGTCATAGATGTCGGTGCGGCCGGGCGCGGGGGGGACTTTCTTTCTCGTCAGCAGCTGCGAAATGTAGGATTCGGTGACCTGAGCAGCCGAGGCCAGATCCTTCTGGTCGAGTTCCAGTTCGTTTAAACGGTGCCGAATCAAAAGCGAGACGTCCATCCAGGCCCTTCCTATTCACCGCAGTAAGTGAATTTTCCATGACCATTGTGCCATGGTGCCATTTGACTTGCAAGATAACTTAACTCATAATGGTTAATGCTAACAGGAGATCCTCATGCTTGAGTCGTACCAAAAATCCACCGGCACCGGCTATACCCCGACTGTCGCCTTGCTGGCCGTGGCTTTCGTCTTCAGCCCTGCTCTGCTGTTCATTTCACGCCCATTCGGGTATGGAGCGGTTACCCTGGCCGCCGCCTGCAGTACGGTGTGCGCCGGGTGGGCATGGATCAACTGGAAGAAGTCATCGCAGCTTTCCATGCCGTCGATCATGACGAAACGCGTGGCGAAATGACCCGCGCTCGGGGCGGGATGATCGTACTTCTGTGCGGCGTGCTGGGAACCTCCATGCTCTCCGCCGAGGATTTATCGAGCTATCGCGGATTGAAACTCGGCATGAGCCTTGCGGTGGCTGCGAAGCAGACCGGAACGAAGTCCAGTGACGCGCGGGTTGTTCATCAGCATCCGGCGGTGATCCAGGAAATGAACTGGGAGCTTCGCTCGCCCATCCAAACCAACACGGCCAAGCCCGATCCGGTGAAAGACGGACTGCTGAGCTTCGTCAATGGCGAGCTGTTTCGAATCGTCGTCACCTACGATCGCTACAAAGTGGAAGGAATGAGCACCGACGACGTGATCGAAGCCATCTCCGCTACTTATGGAATGGCCACCAAGCCGGCAGCCGAGATCGCCTATCACTCCAACTACGCCGAAGCCGCACCTGTGCTCGCGCGATGGGAAGACTCCGAGTATTCGTACGACTTGGTCCGTACCGGCGACCGAGCCAGTTTCGCGCTGGTTCTCTATTCGAAACGGCTGGAAACCCTGGCACGGGCAGCGATCGTCGAATCCGCCCGGCTGGATGCACAAGATGCGCCGCAGCGGGAACTGGACAAGCAAAAGAAGCGGGACGATGAAGAGCGTCTGGCATTGGATAAGGCCCGGTCGGTGAACAAGCCGAACTTCCGGCCCTGAGGCTGCGCATGCTACAGATCAACGTTAAATTCACGACTTACGAAATCGAGCTGTTGAGCAGTCTGGCCTCGGATCAGCTGTTCCGCAGGGAGTTTATAGATTCCAGGCTGCCCGGCTTCCGATCGAACCCCGCGGACTTAAGTTTGGGCAAGAAGCTGGTCGAGCGAATGCGTTTGACGGCCGACCGGGTGAAGAAAGTCCCCGTGTCCAAAAGAAACGGAACCCATGCCCTTTAACCAGTTCACCCCACGGAGCTTCACGACCGATGCAGTCCAAATGTACGCGCCCGTCTCGTCGGGTGTGTATGGCATCTCGAACGCGCGGGAGTGGATCTACATCGGCGAAACCGATAACATCCAGAGCTCGCTGTTGAATCACTTGCACGAGATCAATACGAAGCTCAAGAAGCGGGAACCCACCGGCTTTGTTTTCGAGGTTTGCGACCAGGCACATCGGGCCTCCCGTCAGGACCGTCTGGTCGGCGAATACGGGCCTTCTTGTAACCGGCTGGCGCCGCAACGCTCATGACGGCGTCGGCGGCTTCGAAGATCGCGAAGGATAGCGTTAAGAGGAGCGCAACTATGCAATTCATGCTCACTGGATTCACGCAAGACCTGGCATTCCGGGTGTTCGCTTTCGAACGCATGGGGTCGGACCGGGTTCGGACGAAAATGGTGGTGAGAGCCGATCTCGCGCTGGTTCGAAGATACGGCATCCAGATGCAGGAGCTGCCGTTGCTTTGCCGGAATCTTCTGGAGCGGCGCGATGGCGATAATAGTGGTGGGGAGCACACCTTGACGTTCAGCGAAGATGATATGTGCCTGCACGCAAAGGATCGCGCTTCCGCGAAAGAGGCAGCTGCCCAACGGAGAAAACCGCCACGCCGGACGCCGAGTGAAAACGTCGGAGCTGCGTGGCGCGGCCACCAGCCGATCCAGGCGGCGCGGGTGCCCGAAGAACCGCGAGGTATCGATGGACAAAAGATTATTGAAACGGCATAAGCGCCAGGTTGCGCGGGCGAAAGAAAACGCAAAGGTTTCCGAGCCAGACTTGAGGACCCCGGAGCAGATCAAAGCCGCCCGGGAGGCCAGTCGTGCGACACAGGGGCCCGGCCAGGGACCCACCGTGCACGGCTCCGCGGGCCCTGTCCGAAATAGAGGGCCCATCGGAACAGGCTCGTCGGCGAAGACCGGTTCAGAGTGAAGAATTGAGATAGAAATATGGCGTCCGCACGTTGTCCAAATTGCAGGTCCGTAGAGTTCCGAGGCGTAGGGGTTAGAAACGCCATCGAGAGCGCCTTGTCATGGCTGCTCACGCCCTATCGCTGTTCGCTTTGCGGGCGCCACTTTTTCTTGTTTAAGTGGCGAGCTCCCCTGGAAGGAACGGCGTAACTCAACCCTCCGGCGGAATCTGCTGAAAAAGGGACAGCCTACCCTGTCCCCTCCAGCAAGCTCCGATCTTTTCCTGCCAGCGTGAGAGTGGACAGAGCTGGCTGTCCCCTTTTTCTTCCGCATCAACCCTCCGGCGGTGCCGGCAGCACTTCGACCGGCTGAGGCAGGATTCCGAGCTCCTGGTAAATCGGCCGGATCACGCGGCGAATCTCGGGAAGCTTCCAGCGGAACCACACGGCCCCGGCGAGGCAGATCGCGCCAGCGCCGATCATCGTGACCGGCACGCCGATCCTGGCGGCGACCGCACCGGCCAGTAGGCTCCCTATCGGATTCATGCCCAGGATCGAGAGCGTATAAAAAGACATCACGCGCCCGCGTTTATCGTCGGCCGCGATGGTTTGCAAAATGGTGTTGCTGGCCGCCATCTGCTGCATCATTCCGAATCCGGTGACGACCATCAGCAGGAGCGAAATCGTCAGCGATCGCGAAACACCCAGCAGGATCAGCCCGCCTCCGAACACCGCGGCGCTGATCCCAATTCTCTTGCCCAGGCCGATCACGGTTTTGCGCAATGCCAGGCCGATGGCGCTGGCCAACGCGCCCACGCCCGACATGGCCATCAGGAATCCCAGGGTGTGTGCTCCGCCATGCAGGATTTCGGCCGCGATCAGCGGCATCAGCACCGTATAGGGCATCCCGATCACGCTGGTCAACGCAAGCAACAACAGGATGGAGCGGATGGCAGGAGACTGGACCACGTATTTCCAGCCTTCCCCGAGCTCTTCCAGAGCGCTTTTCCGCGAAAGGCGCGGCTCGACCGGCGCAACCCTCATCGCCAGCAGCGAATAAATCACCGCGATGTAGCTGAGCCCGTCGATCAGGAAACAGACGCCAGCCCCGGCGGTCGCGACCAGGACACCGGCGATGGCCGGGCCCACCAGCTTCGCTCCGTTGACCATGGAGGAGTTCAGGGCGATGGCATTGCCCAGGTCGCCGCGCTCTTCGATCATCTCGATCACGAACGCCTGCCGCGCGGGCATATCGAAGGCGTTGATCAGTCCCTGCATTAGCGCCAATCCGATTACCCACCACAGGTTGATCCAGCCGGTGAATGCCAGTATGGCCAAGGCGAGCGACTGGATCATCGCCAAGACCTGGGTGATTACCAGAACGCGATGGCGATTCCAACGGTCGAGCCAGACGCCGGCGATGGGCGCGACGAAGAACGCGGGGATCTGGCCGACGAAGCTGGTGAGTCCCAGAAGGAAGGCCGAATCGGTGAGCTGGTAGACGATCCAACTCATGGCGAGCCGGGTCATCCACGTGCCGATGAGAGAAACACTCTGGCCCGCGAAGAATAACCGGTAGTTGCGAGATCGCAGGGCGCGCAAGCTGCGGCCCCACGCTATGGTGGACGCCATCCCGACAACTTGATTCTAGCGTTGTGGCCGCGTTGCGGTCTGCGTCACTTTCCGACCATGTGCACCGGGTCGCGGTTGTTCTCTTCGCAGATGCTCTCGATGAGATCGGTGTCCGGTATCAGACGCCAGGCCAGGTTGACGTTCCAGGGCTTGGTATAAGCCTCCGGATCGTCGATAGTGACCTCAATATCCATGTGCCCGATCTTCGGCCGGGAGAAACGTTCGGTGACGCGCAATTTTTCAGTGCCCGGCAGCCCTTTCATGTCGAGCCAGGTCTTGCCGTTTTGTCCGATCGTCTCCACGACGAACGTGTCCTTGTCCCAATGGCCGATCGAGTATCCCATCCAGGTTGGCTCCGGATTCTTGGGGAGCGGGCGGCCGTCCGTAAAGATCTGCCGGTAGATGGTGCGGGATTCGTGCAGGACCAGTGTCAGGTCTTCGGTCTGGACCACCTTGAGGCCGTCAGGGATGTTGTCCTTTTCCGGAATGCCCGACGGCAGGCAGCGAACGCCGGGGTGATCCTTGCCATTGTTGGCGATGCGCTGATTGTAGAGGTCCCGCGCGGCCGGCTTCAGCGGGATGTCCTCCTCCTTCATGTCCGCAGCGAGGTTCAACAGGTGCTTGGTCGGATTTTCCGGCATCCAGAAGCCGGACAGGTCGATCTTGCCGTAGGACGTGCGGATCGGCGCCGCATTCAAATCCACCTTGCCATCGGCCGTGCGCGGCGTTCGCTTCCACGGATAGGGGTCCCATTGCGCGCTGGCCACAACGGAGATGGCAAGCAAAATCGCCACAGTCTTGAGGGTTCGGATCATGTTGCTCCTCTACGCAAGAATTACACACCATTCAGGCGATGATTGGCAAACCGGAGCGACACCCGGTCAGTGACTCCTCGCGGCATTAGCAAGGGCTTCGCAATTCTCGCGGATCTGATCGACGTGACGGCGGGCGTGGCCGTCGATCAAGTGAATTAGTTCGGCGCCGTTCATCTTTCCGAAGCGGGGGTGCGCGGTTCCGATCGAGTACAGCAAGTCGCCACGTTCCTGAACCACTTGAACGCTGCGGTCCCGGACGGCTTGGAATCCGGCCAAGGCCGCGGCCAACGTTTCAAAGCGGCCTTGCGGATGGACAACCTCAGGCGCTTCAATCTTGCTGAACCGATTTCTGATCATCGTGAAGAGCCGGATCTCATTCTCGTCGTTGCGCTGGGGCGTGACGGACGTCCCGTTGGAAATCCAGCTGAAGAAACGGTCTTCGACGACAACTACATGCTCGATACATTCGAGCACGGACCAGGACTTGGGAGTCGGTTTGCCGGAAGCCTGTTCCGGGGAGATGCCGCGAGTGGCTTCCAGAAGGTCCCGGCGGCCCGCTTCGAGGATCGAGATCAGGCCCATGATCCGTCCGCCGACTATCCCTGGTATGGGAACCGGTTGACCGCCCGGACGCATTCTTCCAGGGCTTCAAGCATCGTTCGGCCCCAGCCGCAAGGAGTAAACGGCGCGACCTTCTGATTGGTCTGCTTGTCCGCTTCGGCGAAGAACGGCATCGCGGGGTCCTTGGGGGTGAAGAATTCCTTGACGGTGATGGTCATTTCGATTTCGCGGTCCGGTTCGACCTTGCACATCGAAAAGTGATGGAGCCGTGCCAGTTGCTCACTCGGTTGCGACTGCGCGAATCCCCAATCTTGCATTGCTGCCCTCCCGGCGGTATTGAAAAACGGATGAAGAACTCATTATCGTATACGTCGAGTCGTCCCGCGATTCGGGCCTCCAGCTGCGGTAGAATCGTTTTGGTTTATTGTGATCGCCTTGTCGGGCGATTCACGTCGGATCCAGGTAGAGAGGACGGGAAGAAATCATGGCGAAATCACAGAAGACTTCCGTTGGCCGTAGAGGCTTCCTGAGGAACGCAGCGGCGGGTGCAGCCGCTGGAGCAGCCGCGCTAGTCACGCCCCCGCTGGTGGAAGCTCAGGGACAGGGACAAGGCAGGGGCACTGGCACCGCGCCGGCACCTACGGGCGTACCGGCTCCCACGCAGGCGCAGATCGATCGCGAAACAGGGAATGTCCGGCCCCCGTCGACCGTCCGTACGATCACGCGGCCCGGCTCGGATCTGATGGTCCAGACGATTCGAGATCTCGGCATCGAATACGTCGCCGCCAATCCGGGATCGAGCTTCGAAGGCCTGCAGGAGTCCTTCATCAACTACGGCAATCCGCCGAATAAGATGCCGGAGTTCATCACGGCGCTGCACGAAGAGTCGGCGGTGACCATGGCTCACGGTTATGCCAAGGCCGAAGGCAAACCCATGCTGGCGCTGCTGCACGGCACGATCGGAATTCAGCACGGGGCCATGTCGGTTTACCAGGCCTATTACGACCGAGTGCCGGTCCTGATGATCGCCGGCAACGACCCGGATTTCATCGCCGCGCATACCGCCCACGATATGGCCGGAATGGTCCGCAGCTATACGAAATGGGATGCCGAACCGAAGACCATCGATGAGGCGTTGGTCGCCATTCAGCGGGCGTACAACGAGGCGATTACTCCCCCGATGGGACCGACGCTGGTGGTGTTGGGGAGCGAGATCCAAAAGGACAACGCTCCGAATACCAAGATTCCGGCGTACAAGCCGCCCGTATTTGTGACCATCGACGCCACGCGCGCGCGGGAGATCGCAAAAGGTCTGCTGGAGGCTCAAAACCCCAGAATCGCGGTCGGGCGGTTGCGAACACCGGAAGGCGTCCAGCGCTCGGTGGAACTCGCCGAACTGGTGGGAGCATCGACCAGCACGGCAGCGACCGGCGGGCCCATGAGTTTCCCGCAGCGTCATCATCTTTGCGGACCGGGCGCGGATACGACTTACGACTACACTCTTGGCCTTGAAACGGCCGGGGCGCAGGCGTCCATCACCGGTCCAGCACTTGCGAAAACCGCCGCAACGCGAGATACCGTGAACATCGGGTTCGGCGGGACCGTGCCTGGTGCCGGCGGCAGAGGTGGAGGTGGCGGCAGAGCTGGCAGAGGCGGTGCAGCCGCGGCGCCTCCTATCGAGGCGGATGCCGAGGCGAGCCTGCCGCTCATCATCGAAGAGGTAAAGCGCCAAATGACCGCGGACCAAAAAACGCGGATCCAGGCGCGCATCGCGAAGCACACGAGCGCGAATCACGAGGCTCGCGTGACCGCCATCACGCAGGCGGTGGAGAGCAAGCGGGCGGGCTGGAACGGTACGCCGATCAGCACGGCGCGGCTCTATGCGGAACTCTGGCCGCTGATAATGAATGAAGACTGGTGCCTGTCGTCGCCCAGCAATTTCTCGGGCGGCCATCACGTGCAGCTGTGGGATCACAACAAGCCGTATAGCTACCTGGGAGGCCAGGGGGCCGGCGGCATGGGTTATGGTGCACCGGCGTCTGTGGGTGCGGCGCTTGCCGCGAAAGCCCGCAATCGAATCGTGATCAACGTCCAGACCGATGGCGATCTCAATTACTCTCCCGGAGTTCTTTGGACCGCTGTACACCACAAGCTGCCCATGCTCACGGTGATGCACAACAACCGCGCATGGCATCAGGAGTACATGTTCGTGGAATATATGGCCGGCGTCCGCGGACGCGGCGACGATCGCGCCCACATCGGCAGCACGCTGCGGGATCCCTACCTCGACTACGCAAAGATGGCCGCGGGCTACGGCATGGCTGGAGAGGGTCCCATCACCGATCCGTCAAAGTTATCGGCGGCGCTGAAGCGGGGAGTGGCTGCTGCGAAACGCGGCGAGCCTTATCTGATCGATGTGATTACGCAGCCGCGGTAAGGGATTACCAATGAAGAAATACTATGTAGCGATTGCGCTCGCTGCGCTTGCGACGCCGATGGTAACGCTGAACGCCCAGGGCGGCGGACGGGGGGCTGGCCGTGGCGGCGCGCAGGTCGCCAACGTCCCGGCTCCGACCAGTCCAGTCACCGGAAACGCGGCCGCTGGGAAGGCGCTCTATTCCACCTACGGCTGCTATGCCTGCCATGGTTACAACGGCGAGACCGGAGCGCGAGCTTTCGTAGGACGATGGGGGAATCTCTCGACCGAGCAGAACTTTCTCACCTTCCTCCGAGGACGCGCGAACGTAGCGCCGCTGGCTCCCTCGACTTCGATGCCGAGTTTCAGCGACAGCGCTCTGTCCGATAAGCAGGCGAAGGATATCTATGCCTATATTCGAACGTTCAAGAGCTCGGCGCCCGAACTGAAGGACATTCCGACCCTGAACGCCATCGTCGAGGCAGCGAAGCAGGACAAGAAATAGACAAGAAGTAGCGTTCCTTCACTAACTCTGGCTATCGGCAGCCACCAGCCAGATCGCGCCGGGGAACTTCACGCCATCCGGCGAAACGTGCGGCGTGAGGGCGCGCCGGATCGATTCAATGGCGGCAGCCCGAATGTCCTCCGGCTGGTCTGCCAATGCCCGTTTCGTCGGCCCCATCGCGGACGCCTGCGAGACCGCGTCTTCGAGCGTTCCTCCGGCAGCGATGTCCATCTGGACATCCAGCGGTGTGAATGAAGGCGCCGTGAATCCGGCGGCCGTCAGGATCCGCGTGACGCGCGCGGTGTCGCTAAACGAGAATGGGCCGGGCTCTTCCGGATCCGGCTTCGGCAAACGCGGCACATGCTCATACACAGCGTGCAGCGGAATCTGGAGCCAGGGGTTTTCGCCGATCGGACGCCAGCAGGCGAAACGCAGGCGCCCGCCGGGAGCCAGGCCTGTCCGCAGATTCGCAAACGCGGCCACCGGATCGCCGAAGAACATCACTCCGAAACGCGAAACGATTAGTTCGGCGCCTAGATCGCGCAACGGCAGTTCGGCGGCATCGCCGAAGAGACACGTCGTATTGGCAAAGGCTCGGAGGCGTTCCTTCGCGAGCGCGAGCATGGGTGCGGAAACATCGACCGCAACGACGCGTCCGGATGGGCCAACGGCGCGAGCCAGTTCGATGGTCGTTACGCCGCAACCGCATCCGACATCGATCACCGTGGATCCGGCGCGCGGGGCCGCGAATGCGAGCAGCGGTCCGGTGACGGGAGCAAGGGTGCGGTCAAGGCTGTCCTGGTGGTTAACCCAGTATTCGCCGTCGATACCGTTCCAGCGCGCGCGTTGTTCTTGGTTGAAAGCCTGAGTTGGTGTCATCTTCGCTGTATTCCTTTAGGATGTCTTCATTCTAGCTAGAGCGATGGCGATGGGCCCGTTGCAACTCAGCGTTACGTTACAATCTCGCGTAGGACAAATTTCTGAAATGGGCAGGACCTGGTGCACTGCGGCGGCTGCACTGCTTTTGGCGACGATACGCGTCTCCGCGCATCACGCATTCGCCGCCGAATACGACGAAAACAAGCTCATCACGGTCTCCGGCAAAGTGACCGGGTTCAAGTGGACCAATCCGCACGCATGGCTGTACGTCGAGGGGAATGATGAGAGCGGCAAGACCGCCGCTTGGAGCTTCGAAATGGGCAGCCCCAACGGCCTGCTTCACCGGGGCTGGAAACGAACGGATTTGGAGAAGGGCGAGCAAATCACCGTGGAAGGCTATCACGCAAAGAACAGCAAGAATGTAGCCAACGCCCGCACTGTCACCCTGCCGGGCGGCCGGAAGCTGTTCGGCGGCTTCCAAACCACTCCCGGCGCTCCCGTCAAGTAGCAGCGCATCCCTCCAACTGACTGACATCGTATTGCGGAACGAAGGACTCGAGCGTGCTTCGTCGAACAACGGCGCCGCAGGAGCATAGTGAAATAGCGGCGCCGTTGGCTAACTCAGCCACCGGGGTTCTATCTGAAGTTCGGCGGCACGTAGGACGTTTGCGCGGTATCGATCAGCGCCCAACTTGTGCCATTCCAATATGCCGCATTATTCACGGTCGCGGCGGACGTCGTGAATATCGTGCCGTAGTCGTACCACTTGTCGCCTCCCTGGAACTCCTGGCTGACTAGGTAATACGATGTATGGGCCTGCAACGTGATTGGGCTTGGCAGCGATGCGTAAGAGAACTGCCCGAGCGTACCGCCTGCCATGGACAGGAGAACGGAGCCGCCGGGCACATCGGCACCGTCAGAAACGCGCACGAGTTTGATGGTGTGAGTGCCGTTGTTGCCCGCTACGAATATCCGCCCGAGCGACGTGACGGTGACATCAGTTGCCCCTACAGTCAGTTTCATGCCGAGCCATCCGGTGACGTTGTTCCGGAGCGGCCTGCCGCTCAAGTTATAGGGGGTCACAAAGGGCTGGTTCGCCTGCACGACCCTCCAAGTCTGGGTGATCTGACCGTTCTGCAAGGACTTTAATCCGATGCCGGGCACCGCGGCATCAGGCGACACGAATCCACTCCCGGTGAACGGCCCCAGCTGTCTCGGGAAGCCACCGAAGTTAAATACAAAATAGAAGATGCCTCCAAAGGGTCCAGGAAGACGGCAATCGAGTTCGCCCGAACTGTTCGACGTCAAATCACACGGGTCGAGCGAGGCCGGACTTGGTGGAATAAAACCAGTGAAACCGGGGATGGGGTAGCTCGCGGGCGAGAAGTCCCGCACAATACCGTTGAACTGGAACGAGGCTGCCACGGTCGTCGTACCGGGCGCGAAGAAGTCGTACTCATAGACCGTTTCGAACTGAATGTCGGCCATGGTGATCGATCCGTCGCGATTTACGTCAGAAAGGATGAACGGCATGCTACCCGCGCCCGGCTTGGGGACCACGCCTCCGATCCAGTTCTGCATGAGTATCAGGTCGCTGTTGTCGACGACCCCGTCCAAGTTACTGTTTCCATACAATTCGATGGGGAACTTGCTGATCCGCCCCAACAGCTTGTCGTTATACAGATTGAGATCCGCCATGTTGAGCACCCCGTCACCGTTTACGTCGGAAAGGATGAACGGTATCGTACCGGGAGCCGGCACGGGCGAGCTTCCCAGGATCCACGCTTGCAAGAGGTCTCGGTCCGCTGTGTTGAAAACCCCATCCAGATTGCTATCGCCGGCCACCCAAACTGGCTTCTGAACCGGGAATCGGGTGATCCGTACAAGCAGCATGTCGTTATACAGATTGAGATCCGCCATGTCGAGCACTCCGTCACCGTTTACGTCGGAGCGGATGAACTCTGGGCTCCCCGGAACCGGCATGGGCTGGCTTCCCAGGATCCATGCTTGGAGGAGGTCTCGGTCCGCGGTGTTGAAGACCCCATCCAGATTGCTGTCGCCGTAAAGCTTGTTGTCCGGAAGCACGGGAATCCGTCCCAATATCTTGTCGACATACAGATTGAGGTCGACCATGGTTAGGAATCCATCGCCATTGACGTCGGCCAAAAGGAATTGTACGGACCCCGGCGCCGGCAAAGACTGCCTGCCGAGCATCCAGTCGACGAGAAGATTTAGGTCGCTCATGCCGAACACGCCGTCCATGTTGGCGTCACCATCGCCCCAATTCTCAACCGGGAACGTGTAGTTCACGCCAAGCAGCCGGTTGGTAAGAAGATTAACGTCGGTCATGTCCAGCACCCCGTCCCCATTCAAGTCACAAAAGATGAACGGGAGAGTTCCCGGAGCGGGCTTGGGTACGGCATTATTGATCCAGTCGACCAGTCTGTTGATGTCGGCGATGCTCACGACGCCGTCTATATTGCAATCGCCGAACCCGCCGGTGGGTTGGTCGCCGGCCCGTAAGCTAATAGCCAAGACCAGCGCGGGCAATAAACTCGCCATTCTTCTCATAGAGCCCTTTCTTCTGGTGCAGATTCATTCGTACTGGGGCACGTAGATTGCCAAATCGGAGTGCGATCGGCTTCACAGCTCGGCTAGAGTTGTTTCTGCAATGAGAGCTATCTTTACTTAATCGGCTCGGATCGACTGAACAAGAGAACGATGCAGGATCGGGCCCTATCCATGAGCCGGCGACCTTGCGTGCCTTGTGTGTGCTGGCTCAAACCTGCGTCAATTGGCGGCAGCGCTCATGAACCACGCAATGCAGTCAAATGTATGTATTCTGTCGAACGAACCGCGCCACTTCGTGTTCGCTCAACCTGTCGCCCTCGCGACTTCGCCTGGTCACTCTTGCGTCTTCGGCCGAAATTCCTCGTACCAGTTGTTGACCACGTGGATGGCCTGTGGCTTTTCGTTCATCAGTCTCTCCCGCAGGATGAACCGCTTGCCGTCAGCCGTGACATCGTACTGCGGAGTGACGGAATCGAGTGTGTTTTCTTCAAACAAAAACGCCGGAGTTCCGGGCGAAAAGCCGGGCTGAGTCGTGACAGGCACAGCCATCAACAAAACCCCCTTCGCGACTAGGGTAATGCCCGCTGCCGCCAGAATGGCCAGTGTCAGCAAAATCGCATTGCGCACGGCAGGCCGGGGTTTTGCAGCCGTCCGACCATTGGAGACCGGCGCGGATTGCCCGCTCAGTCGCGCGACGCGGCGCAGATCCACCACCATCTCGCGCATGGACTGGTAGCGTTCCGCCGGATCCTTCTCCAGAGCTTTTTCCACTACCATCCGCAGCGCGACGGGAACATCCTCCCCGACCGGCCGTGCAGGCTCGTGAATGATCTTCTGGAGTATTTCGAGACTAGTCGCACCCGCGAACGGTTTGGACCCCGCCAGCAACTCGTAGAGCACCGACCCAAATGAAAAAATGTCGCTGCGCGCGTCGAGCTTCTGTCCCGAGGCCTGCTCGGGGGACATATACGGGATGGTCCCGACCACGACTCCGGGCTGCGTCTGCTTCTCGGTCAGCGTCTGCGTAGCATCGCCTTCGGTTCTCTCCGTGACCTTGGCAAGCCGAAATCCGCCACCTTGGCGTAGCCGTTCTTGGCGACCAGTATATTGGCGGGCTTGATATCGCGATGCAGGATTCCAGCGGCGTGCGCGGCGGCCAGCCCATCGGCCACTCCCGTGAGCAGCTCCACGATCTGCCGCCAACCCGGCTTCTCGCGCTGCGCCCAGTCCTTGAGCGTGCCTCCATCGACGAACTCGGTGACGATATACTGGCGCCCTTCGAACTCGCCGATATCATGCACGGTCAGAATGTGAGGATGGTTCAGCGACGAGGCCATCTGCGCCTCGCGTTGAAACCGGCGGCGCGCGGCGGCATCGGCCAGTTCGTCGGAGAGAACCTTGATCGCCACAGGCCGGTTGAGTTTGGCATCAAGAGCCCGGTAGACGGTGCCCATGCCGCCTTCGCCGAGCTGCAGTTCAACGCGATAGGAACCGATCTGCGTGCCCGGAGTCAAAGGTTTTTGGCCCGGATCGTCTGCGATACTCCATTCGTCGGAGTTCATGGCGTTTGCGACTGCCCTCCCGGCGATCGGCGAAAACGAATGAAGCACTCATTATCGTATATGACCACGGCTGTGACACAACCTGAGTTTTTGCGCACAAACGGTCGTTTGGCTCCATGATATCCTCACCCCATGAAGGCGAGTTCCTGCTGGCCGATTGTCGCTGCGTTTTCCTGTGCTCTCTCCTGCTATGGCGCGACTATCGTCGTGATGCGCACCGAGGACGGCATCCTTTTAGCCGCGGATTCTAAGGTGACCCGTCAGGGATCGAATCCCCCGCCACGATGCAAAATCCATCAGTACGGGAAGGTCTTTGTGGCCATCGCCAGTGGCGGCAAGAGTGAGAGTATAGGGCTCGACACGGAGCGAATGGTGCGCACAGCCGTTGCGGCGAAAGGCCCGCTTCTTTCAAAAGTGGAGTCCTTCACCAACGCCGCCAGGGGGTACTTGCTTGCTGACGTCGAGTCCCAGAAAAAATCGAATATGGCCGCCTTCCAACGGGCCTATCTAGGGAAAAGAATTCTCGATGTTACGTTTGCCTCGATAGAGGGACCCAAGCCGGAGGCGGTGGTCGAAACCTTCTTCGTGGATGGGGCGGGAACATTGCATGACTTGCCGTCGCCGCTTGCCGGTCATCGCCTATTGGTTACGGGGATGACGAGCGCTATTAAGTCCTATACCGACCGTAACACCGGATGGTATGAACAGCAGGGGCCGGAGACCGCGATCAAGAACTTCATGGAACTCGAGATCGCCATGGAAAAGAACGCGGTCGGACCGCCGATCTCTATCCTCAAGTTGGATGCCGGCGGCGCCCATTGGATCGAGGCGGGGGCATGCCCCGCAATCCGGAACTGAATGGCCGGCACACATGTTTTGCGAGATGCCGACCTTCCCAAGCGTGGTGGCTGTGGGTAGCCGCGCCATTGTAAAAGGCGGATTATCGTGAAGAAGCGGGCTAAACCAGCCCCACGCCCTCAGGAGGCAGCCCCGGAGCCTATTCGCCCCACGGTTTGGGCGCGATTCGAATCCTTCCTGGATCAGCGAGGCACATGGCTTTCCGTGGCGTTAGTGTTGATCGCTACGATCCGCATCGTTTCCACCTACAACACGCTCAGCTACACCTTTGATGAGCCCGCTCACATCGCGTGCGGCATGGAGTGGCTGGAAAGGCATACCTATACTTATGAGGCCCAACATCCCCCTTTAGCCCGGGTGATGACTGCGATTCTGCCCAAACTCGCGGGCGCACACGGATGGAAAAAAGAAGGGATGTGGGATGAGGGCTTGGCGATCCTGTTCAATGACGGAAAGCCGGATTCCACGTTAGCACTGGCGCGGGCGGGCGTTCTTCCTTTTTTCTGGATCACCTGCTGGATTGTGTTCGCCTGCACCCGCTGGATTTCAGGACGAACCGCAGCGGCCGTGCTGGCTGTTTTCCTGGCGACGATGACGCCCAGCATCCTGGCGCACGCCGGACTCGCCACCACGGACATGGGTTTGACCGCCATGCTTTTATTGGCCATCTACACGGGCTGGCGATGGTTGGAAGAACCGGTGTGGCGGCGCGCCGCGAGTTTCGGAGCATCCCTGGGGCTGGCAGTGTTGGCGAAGTTTTCGACTCTGGCGTTCTTGCCGTCCGTGGCGGTAGTGGCATTGGTGATCTGGTGGATCTCCGAACGGCCGTCGCTCCAGAAGATACTCAAGTTGGTGCGGATGCGCGGGATTCAGGCACTCTGCGCGGCCCTGATCGCGGTTGTAGTGATCTGGGCAGGGTATCGTTTTTCGTTTGGAAGAACGGCGGCATTCTCATTTTTCGTTCCCGCGCCGGAGCTGTTCAAGGGAATCGAGGAAGTGCAAAAGCACAATGAGAACGGTCACCTGACCTACCTGTTGGGCGTGCCGAATACGGTAGGCTGGCCGTACTTTTACGTGATCGCGCTGGGGGTGAAGACGCCGCTGCCTATCCTGGTGCTCGGACTCGTGGGGCTCGGGTTGTTATTTTCGCGAAAGCTGGCGGGCACCCGAGGATGGATCATGCCCAGCACGGTGCTGGGGATCCTGATCTTCGCCTCCTTCTTCACCCAGATCAAGATTGGGACCAGGCACGTGCTGCCCGTTGTGGTCGCGTTTGCCGTCGCGGGCGGCTGCGCCGCGGTATGGCTGCCGCAGCGCCTCAGCAAATGGAAAGTTGCTCCATATGCCGTGGCGCTACTTCTGCTGGCTCCGATCACATCATCGGCGGCGCATCCCGATTATCTGGCGTATTTCAATTTTCTCGCCGGAGATAAGCCCGAAACCGTTCTGGTGGATTCCGATCTCGATTGGAGCCAGGATGTGAAGCGGCTGGCCAAAAGGCTGAAGGACGTTGGAGCGAAGGAAGTGTATTTCAACCAGTATGCTCCCGGGGATCTTCCAAAGTTCTTTGGCTTTCCACCCATCCAACCCTTGGATGTAAATGGACCCAGGCCGGGTTGGAACGCGGTGAGCGTGACTCCCATGATGTACGGATTGTGGGGCGGTGAGCGCTACGTTTACGATCGGGGCTTTGAGTTCTGGCCGGAACAGCTAGTACCGGTGGAACGTGTGGGACGCGGAATCCTGCTGTTCTATTTCGCTCCTTAGCGATAACCCTGCACAGCCCTTAGGCCTTGGCCCTTTTACGCGCTTTGGGAGTTTCAACGTGGACGATTGCGGCGGACTCCGGGGCGCGAAGCGTTGTCCAGATCGCCAATAGGAGGACGG
The DNA here is from genome assembly GCA_020073445.1 of Terriglobia bacterium. Lineage (GTDB taxonomy): Bacteria > Acidobacteriota > Terriglobia > Bryobacterales > Bryobacteraceae > Palsa-187. The sequence goes on along the minus strand of JAIQFE010000009.1, from coordinate 7,556 downwards.
GCCAGAACTGCACGTATAGCCGGCTGAGCGAAGTCTGTAGCTGCCAGGCCAGATCATTTGGAGTGATGATGTATACGGCGAAGTATCCGATCAGGAGAAGTAACGCCACGGTAGAGCAAAACAGCACGTCGCGGCGGCGCTGGATATCGAATCTCAGCGCGATGGCAAGCGATAACGCGGGCAAGATCGGGTGGTACCATCCTGCAGCCATGTTGGTGAGCTGGGTGCCCATGGCGACGATCACTTGGCGGTAACGATCGGGGTCGGAGAGGTGAGGACCCAAAAGCGGCAGACTAGCGCTCAACAGCGAGGCGTTGCCGCGCGCCAGGACCGTTTTGAAAAAAAAGGCCATTCCTCCTCCAAGAGCGGAGCCTGCCAGCAGTCTCAAAAGCTGTGGCCTTCTGAATACTGTGGCTGCGGCCAGGAAGACTGCCAAAAATAGTAGACCTTCATCCTTCGTCCAGGCTGCTAGCCCCGCCAGGAGCCCGGCAAGCACGGGACGCTCCAGCAACGCCAGGATGAGGGCTCCCGTGAAGTAGCAAGCCAGAGGAACGTCTGCGTATTGGTCCGGGACCACGTGCACCAGCGTCGGCGTCGCGGCCAAAGAGAGGCCCAGCAGCAAGCCCAGCGGACCGCTACGCCAAGCTGCCACGCCGCCGGCGGCAAGCGAAATCAGAGCCAGAAAGAAGAGGCAGGAGACGGCAATGGGCACTACGGCCGACTGGGTGTGACTGTAAGTCCACGCGCGAGCCACAAAAGCCGAGATCAACAGGGGGTACTCCGGATGGGTGGCACCTAGCAGGGGCGACCAAGCGCGGTGCGCGAGACTACCTCCCGCCGCCAGGAACCGCGCGCGAAGGTTCCAAATTGCCCAGGCATCCCAGCCGCCTTGCGGATTGTTCTCCCAAGCCCTGCTCATTGCGGCGATGACCAGCATCAAGGCCAGGATCAGCGCACCCATGAGCATTAAATTCCAGGGAAACGGACGCGGGGGTTCAGTGGGTGCGGCGGAGCTGGGATGGCGGAACCGATCGTAGGAGAGCCAGGCGAGGATGCCGATTTCCACCCAGATGGCCAAGCCCGGCAATCCGGGAATCAGCAGCAGCGTCACCAGAAACAGGATGGACGTTAGCCCGATACCCAGAGCAGTGCCGGAGCCAAAGATCACCAGCGCCGCGGCCCAGCGGGGCTGCAGGCCGGTCAGATTTGCGAACCGCAAAACTAACGCGCAGCCGAGCGCTACGGCCAAGAGAATCGCGAGGAGGCCGGCCATCTAGCGGGCGTCACCCCGGTAAAGTACGACGCCGTTTCCGAAGTCGCGCTCCAGACTGAGCCCGTACTGGCGGCCGATCGCTGCGAAATCGGCCGGGCGGGTGAAGTTGCCCACCACCTGCCGGTATTTGGTTTTCTTGTCGAGGAGGCGAGGCGCCAAGGTGTACTGAGCAGCCAGGAACATGGAGTCGGAGACCTCGCTGCCGGGAGCGGCATCGGTGAGATAGCCGAGGACCGCGTCCGAGGCTACCGCTTGGCGCAACCCTTCGAGCCTGGCTGATTGCGCGGCGATCTGATACGGATCCCGGTACTGCTCCTGATAGGGCCCTTCGAATCCGAAATACTCGAGCACCCCCCACAGCGCGAGCACTGCGGCGACAAGGACTCCGGCCTTGGTGGCAAGGGGGTATTCGACACGCGGCTTTTCGACTGTGGCCATAAACCGGGAATCTCCGTCTTTACTTCCTGGTCGCTCGATTATACATCCAGCTATGGCACGGTTCATTTTGCCGCGCTCCCGCCGGAATCGGGCACGGCATGGCTACTTAAAAGCGTGACACAATAGCTCCGTCGGGCCAACCCCAAGAAACCAATGCTGACCTGGTGGATGTGGATGATCGTCGGGCTGGTGCTGCTGGCGTGCGAGATGATCACGCCGGGCACCTTCTTCTTCATGTTCCTGGGAATCTCCGGCCTGCTGACCGGATTGGTGTTCTGGATTGCCCCGGATCTTCCGGGTTGGGCGCCCTGGCTGCTCTTCTCCGTTTTCTCGGCCGTCTCGGTGGCGTACTTCCGCAAGCCGCTGATGGAGAAGTTCAAGCTCAACGTGAAACATGGCCACAAAGTGGACTCCCTGGTCGGCGAGACCGCTCTCGCGCTCGAGGACATCGCCGCGGGAGCCATCGGAAAAGTCGAGTTGCGCGGCGCGTCCTGGACCGCGCAAAATACCGGAGATCAGCCCATCCAACGCTCGGCGCGTCCCAAGGTCGAGCGCGTGGAAGGGCTCACGCTGTACGTTCGGAATTAAAGGGAGACTCGCATGGATCCACTGATTCTCGTAGTGGCGGTTCTGGCACTGTTGGTAATCATCATCCTGGTGAAGACGGCCGTCGTGGTTCCGCAGCAGAACGCGTTCGTGGTGGAGCGGCTGGGAACCTATAGCGGGACCCTGGGCGCGGGATTCCACGTGCTGACTCCATTCGTCGACGTGATCCGTTACCGGCACTCCCTCAAAGAGCAGACTTACGATATCCCCGAGCAGGTCTGCATCACGCGGGACAACGTTCAGGTAGGCGTGGACGGCGTCCTGTATCTGAAGGTGCTGAATCCGGAACGCGCATCCTATGGGATCACCGATTACCGCTTCGCGATTGTTCAGCTCTGCCAGACAACGTTGCGCAGCGAGATCGGCAAGATCGATCTGGATAAGACCTTCGAGGAACGGGCCACCATTAACACACAAGTTGTAAACGAGGTCGACAAGGCTTCGGAAGCCTGGGGCGTCAAGGTTCTACGCTACGAGATCAAGAACATCACGCCGCCGCAAGACATTCTAGCCGCCATGGAAAAGCAGATGCGCGCCGAACGCGAAAAACGCGCCATCGTGCTGACGTCGGAAGGCGTCCGCGACGCCGCCATCAACAAGGCGGAAGGCGAAAAGCAGCAGGTGATCAAGGCGTCCGAAGCTCGCAAACAGCAGCAGATCAATGAGGCCGAAGGACAGGGATCGGCCATCATGACCGTCGCCAACGCGACCGGGTCGGGCATCCGGCAAGTGGCCGAAGCCATCCTGGCCCCGGGCGGATTCGAGGCTGTTCAGCTCCGCGTCGCCGAGCAGTACATCAACCAGTTCGGCAACCTGGCGAAGCAGGGGAACACGCTGATCGTACCGGCCAACTTGACGGACGTCGCCAGCATGATCGGGGCGGCGATGAGCGTCATTCGCGCGGGACATGCCCCCGGCCAGCCCAGTCCGAATCGGCCTCCGCAGGCTCCCCCGCCGCCGCCAGTCGCATAGGTAGCGGCCATAGGGCGAACGCCTTAGCTGTAGTACCGGACAAAAACAGTACGTAAGCGCAATAACCAATTGTTCGGAAGCGAACAGCGGCCGAACTATAACTGTCTACCTATGGCCACGTTGCTGCGAAGACTGTTTTGGCATGACGAAGGGGGCCTCTTTAGCGGCTCGACCGTCCGAAACCTTCCCTACGTCACTGTAGCCATTCCCCTCTTTTTCGTGCATCTGGCTTTGTCGCAGCTGGGCTGGCTGTTGCTTTCCGGGTCCACGCTGACGCCCGTGTGGCCATCCGCGGGACTGGACTTAGTTGTGCTGCTGGTGTTCGGACCGCGCTTCTGGCCTGTGCTCTTCGCAGCTTACTTCACGACGATCCACGGTCGCTCCGTGACCTGGGCGCCGGATCTGGGAATGTCCTTGGCGAACGCAATGCGCCCCGTGATCGGCGTCTGGCTGTTCAATACGATCTCCAAGAGAAAAGCCCTGGGGCACTTCGAGGAAACCGCAGCCATCGCGGGAACCGCTTTGCTTTCGCCCCTTGCGCCAGCGGCCTTGGGCACGGGGATCCTGATTCTGGGACGCACCTTCCCGGCCAGCCAGTGGCAACTGGTTTCAACCCGCTGGTTCATCGGAGATGCGCTCGGCATACTGATCCTGGCACCGGTCCTCCTGGGAATTGGCCAATGTGTGGCGGGACGCGTCGCGTTCTGCGATCGAAAAGGGGTTGTCAAAATCATCCTGCTGAGCGGCGTGGTAGCCGCGGGATGCTATTTCGTCTTTTTCCGCCCTGAAGCTTCTTCGCTGCTATTCTCGGTGTTCCTCCTGATACTGGCATCGGCGGCCTGGGTGGGACCTCCTGCGGCCCGCGTGAGCGCGCTCGTGATTGCATCCGCCGCAGTGTGGGCCACGCACGTCGGCATCGGAGCGTTTGCGGGCGGCACGGTCCATGAGAACCTTCAGAACTTGAACTTGTTTCTTGCGGCCGTCTCGTTGACCGGTCTGGCCGTCGGCGCGTTCCGATCCTCGGGCAGCTTATTATTGCCCGGAACCGTCCTGGTAGCAGGATGGGTGCTGAGCGGCTGGTTGTACGCTTCCCTCGATCGGGACCGCGTCGAGTACGATCAGGCGCGTTTTGACAAGCTGGTGAGTTCGGTGGAGAGCCGAATGCATAGCCGCCTGGCAACCTACGAGGATGCCCTCCGGGGTGCAGGGGGTTTCGTGGCCGCCTCGGAGCATCCCAATTCGCGGAATTGGCACACCTACATAAACGGCCTCGGGCTGCTGGATCGCTATCCGGGAACCACCGCAGTCGAGTTCATCCAGCAGGTGCCGCAGGCGCAACTAGCCAGCTTTGTCGCCACGCAACAGCGCGAGAGCTCCCCCGATTTTCACGTCTGGCCCATCTCAAATGCAGCGGCGACTCTGGAAACGAACAGCGAGCATTTTGTGACGACTTACGTCGAGCCGCCCCACATCGCCGGCATTATTCTCGGCGTCGACGTGGCCACCGAACAGCTTCGGAGAGGCGCGGCGGAGCGTGCACGTGATACCGGCATGGCGACCTTGACGAGAACCGTCAGGTTCAAAGCGCGACCGAATTCCCAAAACGGCCTGATGCTGTTTGTTCCGGTGTACCGTAACGACGCATCCACATCAGCGGCGGAACATCGCGCCGGATTTATCGGATGGGCCGCAGTGGCATTCACGGCCGATGCTTTCTTCCGTTCCACCCTGGACGACGTCCAGGATCTCGTTACATTACGGGTCTACGACGATGGCGCGCCGGCCGGACACCTGATGTTCGCGTCAGACCGCCAGGCGGAAAGCGATCCGAAGTCTGAACGCACGACGACATTGGAGCTCGCGGGAAGTACCTGGAAGCTCGGCTGGACCCGGACGCCCAAGTTCCCGTACTTGAGCAAAACCCCCTCCGCGTGGGCCGCCGGATGCACCGCGCTTCTTTCGCTGCTGCTGGCCGGGTTGGTTGTGAACCTCCAATCCACCGGGCATCGGGCATCCGCATTGGCCGACGAGCGCACCCGCGACCTGGCCAAGGCCCTGCACGCCGCGGACGCCGCTAACCGTTCTAAGTCCGAGTTCCTGGCCAACATGAGCCACGAAATCCGGACGCCGATGAACGGGGTCCTGGGGATGCTCAGCCTGCTGCGGGACGGCGATCTGGACGACGAGCAGCGCGAGTTCGCCGACACGGCCCACAGTTCGGCCGAGTCTCTGCTGCGTGTGCTCAACGACGTTCTGGATTTCTCGAAGATCGAGGCTGGACGTATGAAGGTCGAGGCGCGTCCGTTCCATCTGGGGACCGTGGCAACGAACGTGATCGACCTGCTGAAGCCGCAGGCGGCCGAGAAGAACATCGAGCTGGCGCTGCGCTGGTCGCCGCTGAATCCCAGGACGCTGTTGGGCGACGAGGGCAGGCTCCGGCAGGTGCTCCTCAACCTGGCGGGCAACGCGGTCAAATTTACGTCAGAAGGGAAAGTCACTCTAAGCGTCCATTGCCCCGAATCGAGCGCCGGGAAAGCCCGCATCCGATTCCAAATCGAAGATACCGGCATCGGCATCTCCGAAGAGGTGCAGCAGCAGCTTTTCCGGAAATTCACGCAGGCCGACGCGTCCATCACTCGCCGTTTCGGCGGCACCGGCTTGGGCCTCGCGATCAGCAAGGAACTGGTGCAGCTGATGGGCGGCGACTTAGGGCTTACGAGCGTCCCCGGCCAGGGGTCGACGTTCTGGTTCGAGCTATGGCTTCCGGTGGTCGATCCAAAGGCTGCGGGCGGCGTCGGCGAAGGCGTTCTGACGGCGTCGTAAGAAATCCGCCAAACGCTAGACCCCTCATGTCGTTAGCTTTTGTAGTTGTCCGGTTTTATTGACACGTTAGTTGTCCGGTCTGGTAATCATGCTACCCTCTTCGCCTTTGACTTGGGAGAGAGAGGATTCATCGTCGTCGAGGCGGTGGAAAAGTGGGTCCGCTTCGGATCCAAGCTGCGGTGGGAAACCGGTGCGTGGTTTTCCACGGCAGCGTCTTTTCCACGGCCCACCACGTGAGGTCCGTAGCGGATCGAGACGGTGCCATCCAGATGTTGATGGATGGTGACCGTCTGGCCCGCCAGTGTATGCCGCCAACGAGTCTTGTCGAGCTGCCACCATTGGTCCCGGATCGCCACCGTGTTGTCCTTGCTCACGACTCGTTCGGTTTGGATCGAGAAGATCCAGTCCAGATCGCTGCGCCCGCAGCGGCGGAAGGCGGTGCCGCGCTCGGCGGCTTTCACGGTGAAGCGGGCGTTAAACTCGATCAGGTAGCGTTCTCGCAGGAAGCGGTTGGCGGCTTCGACGGTGGTGATGGCGGCTAACCGAAGTTCTTGCGGCAAGCGGCTCTGCCAGGTGCCGAAGCTGCGTTCGCTACGTCCGCGCGCTTGCGGCGAGTAGGCCGGGATCATCTGCACGCCCAGTTCCTTCAACGCCCGCCCTACCTGCGTCAGCCGCGATTTATCGACCGGCTCACCGGTCTTCGCTGTGACGAAGAAGTGGCTGGCGCGATCGCTGTAAAGGGCGCAGAACAGGCCTTCGCGCTCGATCACTTCGCGCAGCGCCGTCATCACCGTGCGCGTCGATTCCTCTTCCACTAACTGGGCGTAATAGATGCGGCTGGTGGCGTCGTCCAGAATCACGATCAGGTCGTAGTAGCGGTCGTCTTGAAACCAACGATGCTTGCTGCCATCGATGTGCAGCAGCATCCCCGGCAACGGCCGCCGCGGTCTTCTGCGCCGATGCGGTCCTCGCTTCTTCTTGCGCGCCACCAGACCCGCGCCTTGCAGCGCCTGCTTCACCCAGCTGTAGCTGAGATGGATGCCTTCCACCTCCTTCAGCTTTTCGTGGAAGTGCCGTACGTTCAGGTCGAAGTACTGGTCGCGGTATAGGGCCAGTACCCGTTCGGCGGTCTCCATCGGCACCCGGTGGTAACTGCGTTTCCCGCGCCGCTGGTCGAACAGCCCGCCATAGCCATGCTCCTGGTACCGCTGCCGCATCCGCTGCATGTTGCGGACACTCATTCCGGCAATCTCGGCCGCCTCGATCCAGGTCAGGCTCTTGGCCATCGCTTTCAGAATCACGTCTTGCAGCTTCATCATCCGCTCCGTTTCTCGGGCGGGTATTGCTCGGCTCGGTGTCTCCACCTCGCCAGCTTCCTCCCACCCGGCCTGGACCGGACAACTAACGTGCTAATTCCACCGGACAACTAACGTGCTAACGACAC
>JAIQFE010000081.1 GCA_020073445.1 Terriglobia bacterium | reverse complement strand
TCGCCTACAACCTAAACGTGCGAAAAAAGATGTTCGTGTTCGGGTCCGTCGATCTTGAGACCGACGAGTTCCAGAGCCTGGACCTGAGGTTCGTGCCTGCGGGCGGGATCGGCTATCATGCGATCGCAACCGAGAAGACCCAGCTCGACCTGAACCTCGGCGCCGCCGCAAACCGGGAGTTCTACTCAACGGGCCTGAACCGCACATCGGCAGAACTGCTCTTGGGCGAGGATCTGGTTCACAAGTTCACGACAACCACGTCTCTTCACGAAAGGCTGGTTTTTTTCCCCAACATGTCTGACGGTGGCAACTACCGCGTTAACTTCGATACCACCTTGGTAACATCCATCCGGCGGTGGCTCTCTTGGCAGTTCACCGTCAGCGACCGCTTCCTGAGCAATCCAGTGCCCGGCCGGAAGAAGAATGACGCTCTGTTCAGCACGGGCCTGCGGTTGACCTTTGCAAAGTAGAGAAAGGAGGCGATATGCCTCGGAAGCTCTTCATCGGAGTCGGAGTTCTCGTGGGACTCCTGCTGCTCGGCGTTGTTGCGGTTTTGTTCCTGATCGATGCCAACGACTTCCGTCCGATGCTTCAGACCAAACTCGAACAACAACTTCATCGTCCTGCCTCGCTCGGACAGATGGACCTGAAGCTGTTTCCACTAGCGATTCGAATCTCCGATGCCGTCGTGGGTCAGCCTGAGGGTTTTGCTTCGCAGCAGCCATTCCTGAGCGCCAAGCAAGTCTACGTCGCCGTCGCCTTCTGGCCGCTCATTCGCAAGCAGATCAACCTCCATGCCATCCGGCTCGAATCGCCGCGGATCGAACTTATCCGAAATCCCGATGGCGCCTGGAACTATGAGATCGGCGGCACGAAGCCGTCCGAAGGTGGATCCGCTGGCACCTTCTCCTTGGACGAACTCCGCGTGGAAGGCGGCCAGGTCGCCATTGACGATCAAAAATCCACAAGCCCGCGGGATGTCTACAAGAATGTCGACGTGACACTGACAAATCTCGGACCAAACCGCCACGGCTCCCTTCTGGGAAGCGTGCGTCTCGACACCATGGCAGCGGTACTGAAAGTCTCCGCCGATTTCGAGAACACCGACCCCTTCGCGGCCAAAGGTACTGCCACGCTTAAGTCCGACAACAATAAAGACCCACTGGAGATCACCTTCGACATTCGTGGCGGTGCTCAGATCACTATCGATTCGCTGACCGCGAAGCTGGGCGCTCTTTCGTCGGTTGTGTCGGGATCGATCGACACCCAAAAAACGCCCCCGGAACTCCAGCTCGCCGTCAAGGCGCCTAACGCCCCGATCGCCGATCTCATCCGCGTCGCGGCTCTGTACGGCGCTAAAGTGCCCCAGGATCTGAAGGCCGACGGCCTCCTCCAGGCTGACGTTATGGTCACCGGTACGACCGAGAAGCCCATATTCTCCGGAAAGATCGAAGCCACGAAAGCGCAGATCACCGCCAAAGACCTCGCCGAACCGGTCCGAAGCTCCGAGCTGGAGATTGACTTTACACCGGATTCGCTCACCACGCATCCTTTCACGCTCGAAACCGGCGGCACGCGGATCAGTGCCCAAGCCACTATCACCGGCTATAGCGGCACTGCGCCCCAAATAAGCGCCACGCTGCAAACCAATGGTGCTCGCGTGGAAGAGCTGATCCGGATCGCCAGCGCGTATGGGGTCAAACCGGCAGGACTCACGGGCAGCGGCACAGTCAATCTCGACATGAAAATCTCCGCGGCCGGAAAGACGGTCCGTTACTCGGGCTCGGGTTCCCTTCGCGAGGTCTCTCTAGCCTCTCCCGACCTGCCGAAGACCCTGACCGTGTCCACCGCCAATATCCTGTTCTCCGACGACCGCATTGCCTTCGATCACCTCCAGGCAGGACTCGGCTCGATGCACGTCGATGGCGCCGGCTCGCTTCGTGATTTCGGCCGGCCCAGAATCCAGTTAGACGTTCACGTCGACCAACTGAACGTCGCTGAACTAAGAGAATGGGGCGTCGGTGGCGGTAAGCAGCAGCCGCTACCGGATTCCGGGTTTTTCAAGAAGGTCAGCGCCGCCGGCACCGTCACGATTGGCAAGATCCTGTACGACCAGATCGTGTTGAGCAATGTCAAAGCCAGCGTCAATCTGGCCGATGGCCTTTTGAAACTCGATCCTGTTACCGCACTCGTTTTCGGTGGCCAGGAGAGTGGCGCAATCACCGCGGACCTTGGCACTGCCGCTGCCACCTACAGCATCAAGGCTAAGCTAAGCAACGTCGACGCCAACCAGCTTCTCTCGTCCACCACGTCGCTCAAGAATGTCCTGACTGGGGCGCTGTCTGGCAATGCAGATCTTCAGTTCACTTCCAAGCCCAACGAAGAAATCGCCAGGACCCTCAATGGCAAACTCCAGGTACAGATGGGGCAAGGGCGCCTGGCGGGCGTCCAGATCTTGAACGAGGTCGCAAGTGTAGGCCGATTCTTGGGATACAGCAAGAAACCGGAAGCATTTACCAATATCGTGAAACTAACCGGCACTCTGAATATTCAAAACGGTCTCGCCTCGACCAACGATCTTTTCTTGGACATGGGCGGCGGCACACTCTCGGGCTCTGGCACAGTGGGGCTGGTCGACCAAAGCCTAAAACTCCGTGTGACGACGGTCCTGGGCAAGGATTTCGCCCAAAGCAACGTTCCTGGCCAGATCGGGGGGTTGCTCAGCACGGTTCTGGCGAACCAGCAAGGCGAACTGGTGGTCCCCATGCTCGTCGGCGGTACCTTCGCTCAACCCAAATTCGCTCCCGATGCGGAACAGATGGCTAACTTGAAGCTGCGCGGCCTTTTGCCGACGGCCACTAATCCTGGCGCGCTTACCAGCGGCATCAAGGGCTTAGTCGACTCCATGACTGGCAAGCAGCGCGATGTTAAGCCCGACGAAACCAAGTCCGGCGACAACGTCCAGGACAGCATCATCAATCTGTTCGATCAGTTCCGGAAGAAGAAGGATGGGGACAAGAAGTAATCGATTTTTGCTCCAGCGAGCGGCTCGATTTGCGAGAGGTCCGAGTTGAGTTCGGCGAACTTCACACGTAAGGCTTTCCCACCGGCTCCGCTCATTCCGTAGCAATTGAAGTATTACGGCGGCTTGCGGCACTAGTGACAGGTTGCACTCCCCTTGAGGGAGGGTCAGTGGCGGGCTCCCGTCCACGCCCTCAAGGGGGCCCCTCGATGGCTAGGCTGAATGGTACAGCGGGTCTGAGATTTCACGCGGCTTTGCGAATCGCGTGATACACCAGAAGCACTATGATGGAGCCGACTATTGCGATGACGATTTCAAGTCAGCCTTTCCTTTCCGCGTCGGGGACCAAGAAACCGTGCCTTGGACATCGAGGCTCAACTACAACCTTAGTCTCGGTTCCATCCACAGTTTCAACCTGTAACAGTAATCTTCCATTCTGCCTCAATGCAGTCGGCACCTGCAGCCCGTCAAACTGCCGGAATTACCGCACTTGACAGACCCCGGATGGCCGGAGTGCGTTGAAACGACGCGCCGGAATGATTCTAACAGTGCCTAAGAAATAGAACGCCCATAATCAACACAAACAGAGCCGGGAGAAGAAAAGCCCACCAAGAAGTCAGCCCTCTGAACTTGCGCTCCCGACGGAAGAATTTCCGTCCGCAAGCAATGCAGTGAGACGCACGATCATTCCCCGTTACCATGCGGCAGTGCGGACACTCGATTGCCATCTTCGACCGTCGTTTCCAACTCCGTAAGGGGCTAACCCTTGGTCATCGGTTTCCGTTTAGGCCCCAGCTCGGTCACCGGAGGGTAGTAGCCTCAGTTTGAGCATAGGAGAAGTTTAACGTCAGCGATATGTTCTCATAGGGGATGTGGGCCATGCGTGATGTCACGTCCCGCTGACCGGCCTTTTCGAAGGTGCATCTCCCCCAGCTGCTACCCTCTTGGCCCACGGAAGTTCGGAGTGCTCTACGCCCATGGCGGATGGCGCGACAAGGACTCAGCGGAGTGGGGCGGCTGAATGTCAAGAACGCGAGAGTTTGCGAGAACAAGCGGGCTGGGCACCGAAATGACGTGATTCTTGCATAGCGCGATAACCTCTACTCTCGCGGTGTCAGCGTCACCACGAGCGCTGTCGTGCGCTTGGACCCCTGTCTGCAGTAGCCATGCGACACAGTGGAATCGAAGTAGATGGAATCGCCTTCCGACAACTCGTGTTTGTCTGCTCCGACGTGCAGTTCCAGCCTCCCGGACAGAACGTACAAGAATTCGATCCCGGGGTGTTCGTGGAGCCGGATTCTTTCTTCGTCGATCGGCTCGAATTCGGCTAGGTAGGAATTCAGCGCGCGGTTGGGCACCGGGAAGTCCAGGCTTTCGAAGTAGTAGGTGACTTTACGGTTGTCCGGTGAATCCGGAAAGCGCAGACGGTCCTTCCTGCGGACAATCTCCAGCACAGGCTTGGGTTCCGGATTGAAGAAATACTCCAGCCCCACGCTGAACACCATGGCGATCCGCAGCAGTGTAGGCAACGTGGGATGCATCACATCCCGCTCCAGTTTTGAGAGCAGCGCGGGGGAAAGGCCAGTATGTTTGCCCAACTCCACCAGTCCCATGCTCTTGCGCAAGCGCAAATGGCGCAGCTTGCTTCCAATCGCGTAGTTCTTGAGTCCCGTGGTGATGGTGTCGGACGCCATAGCGAAAATCGTTTTCCTCCCGGTGCCTGTTTCCCGCGAGTTTTTTCCGCTCAGGAAAGTCAGCTTCCGGCTATTCTTTACAGTAAAACAGATTTTCCTTAAGATCAAACTATAGCCGAGAGAAATCGGCACTCGAAAAAGGGAAGGAAGCGTTCAAAGCATGAAGAAACTTGACGTACTCGCCGCCGCCCTGGTCATCATCGGCGCTCTGAACTGGGGTTTGGCCGGAGCATTCCATCTGGACCTGGTGGCCGCAGTATTCGGTATGAAATTTGGCGAAACCTCCGCGCTCAGCACGGTGGTGTACAGCCTGGTGGGTCTAGCGGGGTTGTATCAGGCCCTGACATGGAAATCGATCCAGCGCCGCTGGCACGGTGATCTTGCGGGAGTCCGAGCGTAGCCCTCTGAAGTATTAAGACAACTCGAAAAGGAGAAAAGAAATGACACACTACTTGCCCGTTTTGCTGGCAGGCGCCTTGGCGATGACGGTTGCCTCGTCTACTGCCTCCGCAGCCGACATCGTTGAGACGGCTGTCGCCGGGAACTTCAACACGCTGGTGGCCGCGGTAAAAGCCGCGGGGCTGGTGGATACGCTAAAAGGTCCTGGCCCGTTCACGGTCTTCGCACCGACTGACGAAGCGTTCGCCAAGCTGCCCCCAGGCACGCTCGAATCCCTGCTGAAGCCGGAGAACAAGGCCAAGTTGCAGAGCATTCTCACGTATCACGTTGTGCCCGGCCAAGTGATGGCACGGGAGGTGGTGAAGCTCCATTCCGCCAAGACCGTGGAGGGGCAGAGCATCACCATCAAGACCATGAACGGCCGCGTGATGGCGGATAACGCTAACGTAACCAAGACCGACATTGTGACATCGAATGGCGTGATTCACGTCATTGATTCCGTCCTCTTGCCGAAACAAAACTAGGGGCAAGCTCATGCATCTGCTGACCGGCGCAACTGGATACGTTGGGGGACGCCTCTTAAGGCGCCTCGAGAAAGACGGTTCGGCAGTCAGATGTTTGTGCCGCAACCCGGAGGCGCTGGGTTGGCGCGTGGCTCCCGGCACCGAAGTGGTGCAGGGGGATCTGCTGCAGCCGGCGTCTCTGGATGTTGCGTTCTCCGGCGTGGACACAGCCTTTTACCTGGTCCATTCCATGAATAGCGGTGAAAAATTCGAGGCCGAGGAGCGCACCGCGGCTCATAACTTCGCCGTGGCCGCGCTCAAAGCCGGGGTGCGGCGGATCATCTACCTGGGCGGGCTGGCGCACGGCGCGGGGCTTTCGGCTCACATGCGCAGCCGGGTCGAGACGGGGAACATTCTGAGGGCGAGCGGCACTCCCGTGATCGAGCTTCAAGCTTCGATCGTGATCGGCTCCGGAAGCGCCTCTTTTGAAATGATCCGAGCACTGGTCGAGCGCCTTCCCGTAATGATCACTCCTCGCTGGGTGAATACCGCGGCACAACCCATCGCCATCGAAGACGTGATCGACTATCTGGCGGCTTCCGCTCGGCTGCCGGCGACGGGCAACCTTACCTTCGAAATCGGCGGCGCGGACATCACCTCCTATATGGGCATCATGCGCGAGTACGCCCGGCAGCGGAAATTGCGGCGCTGGATCGTGCGCGTGCCGTTCCTCAGTTTGTCGTTGTCGAGCCGCTGGCTTACGCTGATCACGCCGGTCTATGCAGCCATTGGGCGCTCCCTCATCGAAAGCGTCCGGAATCCGAGTGTTGTGCTGAACCAGGCGGCCCTGGACGCCTTCGACATTCGGCCCATGGGGATCACGCGCGCGATCGAGCGGGCGTTAGGCAACGAGGATCACAGCATCGCGGAGACTCGCTGGTCCGACGCGCGCACGCCGGCCGCAATCGTAAGTGCGCTCCCCAAGCCGGGTGCTCATCTGTTCGTCAATAAACAAACCACGCGCGTACCGGTTGGCCATCTTCAGGCATTCGCTCCGATCCGCCGTATTGGAGGACGCACCGGCTGGTATTTCGGCAACGTGCTGTGGAGGATTCGCGGCCTGATCGATCTGATGATGGGCGGCGTGGGCATGAGGAGAGGCCGGCCTGATCCCGAGACTCCCTTGCCAGGGAGCACTTTGGATTTCTGGCGTGTGGAATCGTACGAGCCGGGCCGGCGGCTTCAATTATTTGCGGAGATGAAGGTTCCAGGGCGCGCCTGGCTGGAGTTCCGCGCCGAGCCCGATGGCTCGTCGACCGTGATTACACAGCTGGCCGAATTCGAGCCGCGCGGCTTGCTCGGAATCCTGTACTGGCATCTTCTGAGTCCCATCCACGAAGTAATGTTCCGGGGAATGCTGCGGCGCATTGCCGACGCGGCTCGTCACCCGGAGATACACGATCCGGAGATACATGTTGAACCGTTGAAGTTAAGAGAGACGGAAGTGATCCGATGACCATGTGGATTCTAGCGATACTCGGGGTAGCCCTAACGGCGTCGTCCGCAGCACCTGTAGGCGAACTGGCCGTTGGGGACCAGTTACCGCCGCTTAAGGGAGAATTTTTGAGCGGCCGAACCGCGGTTCTTCCGCACGTTGCATCCAGCCGCGTGGCATTGTTGATGCTCGGCTTCACTTACGACTCCCGGTTTCAGGTGGAAGCCTGGGCGAAGCGGTTTCGTCAGGACTTCGGAACCAAACCAGGCGTTACATTTTTCGAGATCCCCATGATCGGCGGCATGGCAAGGATGGCGAAGTGGTTCATCGATAGCGGCATGAGACGGGGTACGCCCGAGGCGGATCACGAGAATGTGATCACCGTCTACGGCGGCACGGATGCGTGGAAGCAACGGGTGGGTCTAAACGACCCGAAGGCGGCATATCTCATACTGATCGATCAGCACGGCCGTGTCGCTTGGCGCACAGAGGGAAGTCTCGACGAGCAGCGTTACAAGGAGCTCTCATCGGAGGTGTCGAGACTTCTTTCTGCGAACTGAGACATGGGCCTTTACACACTCCATCGGGAATTGTGGGTGCCGTATCCCTTGTCCACGGTCTTCGATTTCGTCTCCCGCGCGGAGAATCTGGAACGAATCACTCCGCCATGGATGCGCTTCCGAATTCTCACTCCTCTGCCCATCGTGATGGAGCCGGGAGCCACCGTCGCATATTCGCTGCGCGTCCGGGGGATTCCGCTTCGCTGGCTGACGGAAATCGAGAGTTGGAATCCACCGCACGAATTTGTTGATGTTCAGGCGAAGGGTCCGTACAAGCTTTGGCGCCACACGCATCGGTTTTCGGAATTGAACGGAGGCACCTTGATCGCGGATACCGTCGCGTATTCTCTTCCGTTCGGATCGCTTGGCCGGCTGGTCCATCGCCTTCAGGTGGCGCGGGACCTCGGGCAGATATTCGATTATCGTGCACAGCAGGTTCAGGCACTCCTCCCTCGACAACCAGGGAAAGCGTGATCCCAGATGCGACTATGGTCCCTTCATCCCTCGTTATTAGACCGAGCAGGACTGGGTGCCTTGTGGCGCGAGGCGCTCCTCGCTCAAAAGGTTTTGGCCGGAACAACCAGGGGCTACGGCCATCACCCACAACTCGATCGATTTCGACAATCCCGCAATCCCAGCCGCGCCATCGCAAACTATCTGTGGAGTGTGGCTGACGAAGCGAAAGAACGCGGCTACCATTTCGACGTCTCGAAAATTGCCATGCCACGCGGAAGGATCACGATCCCGGTCACCAAGGGACAGCTTGCATACGAACTCACGCATCTCAAACAGAAACTGTGTCAGCGTGACCCAAAGCAATTGCAATTGATCAGTAAACGCGCACCAGCCCAGGTTAATTCAACATTCAAGGCGGTGGAAGGGCCAATAGCACCTTGGGAGCGGACAGCGAAGGACCGTGCGCCGAAGCAGGCCAAAGAGAGTCGCACTCGTGCAGAAGGCGCAGGCGATGAGCCAGCCGAAGAGGTCAAAACGGAAGACCTCCCGCTAGGAGCTTGCTGAAAAACTCTGCAGGGGCGTAGCCTCTAAGCAGAAGCAAACGTCTTGTAGTAATGCGCGGACAAGATGAACATCAGGACGGAGTTTTCAGTTACATCGCACCGGAAGAACGGATTCCACAAGACCATCCGCTGCGAGCGATCCGTGGGCTAGTGGATCCGATCCTGAAGGAGATGTCGCCGCAGTTTGCCAGGATCTACGCCAACAA
>JAIQFE010000080.1 GCA_020073445.1 Terriglobia bacterium | reverse complement strand
GGCACCTGGCAGGGCGAAATCCAACCTCCTCAGGGGAAAGGGCTGCGGGTCGTGATCAAGGTATCGACCACGGACGCCGATAAGCTTGCGGCCGTATTCTACAGCATCGACCAGCAATCGCCGGCGATACCGGCCACCACGTTCACCCGTAATGGTTCGGCCGTAAAGATGACCATTGCCGCGGCAAACGCTACCTATGAGGGAAGGTTGAACGCGGAAGGAAACTCGATCGAAGGAACCTGGAGCCAGGGAGTGGCCCTGCCCCTCAACCTGACGAAAGCCTCGCCCGAGACCGCCTGGGTGATTCCGGACCCTCCACCTCCGCCAACCCAGATGGCTGCCGATGCCAAACCGGGGTTTGAGGTCGCAACGATCAAACCGGCCCGGCCCGAGGGACGTTTTTCCCTTCTGGTGAACCGCAGCGGCATGCTAAACACCACCGCTACCACCGTGGCCGATCTGATCAAGTTCGCCTACGACTTGCATCCGCGGCAGATCACCAAAGGTCCATCCTGGCTTGAATCGGAACGGTACGACATCACCGCTAAGCCCGATGTTGGCGGCATGCCGAACCCCGAGCAGTTGAAATCGATGATCCAGAAGCTGCTGGTGGAACGTTTCCAGCTGAGCTTCCATCGCGAGAAGAAAGAGTTGTCCGTGTACGCGATTACCATTGGAAAGACTGGGGCGAAACTCACAAAGAGCGAGAGCCCTCTCAACCTTCCCGGTTTTGGCGGCGGCGGACCCCGAGGCATGAACGTCAGGAACGCAACCATTGAGGAATTCGCGCATGTGTTGCAGGCGAACGTCCTGGAACAGCCCGTCGTGGATCAGACCGGGCTCGGCGCCGCCAGGTGGGATTTCATCCTGAAATGGACGCCCGATGCGGCCCAGTCACAAATCGCTGGACCCGCACCCAACGCCCCGCCGGCCCCGGCTCCCGCTGCCGACGCGCCGCCGGATATCTTCGCGGCTTTTCAGCAGCAGCTGGGATTGAAGCTGGAAAACACCAAGGCGCAGGTCGATGTCATCGTCATAGACCGCCTGGAAAAACCTTCCGAAAACTAACTGGTTCTGAAACCGCCACTGTCGGACAATAGGAAGAACCGGCAGTGGCGCTCTTACTCAATACCAACAAGATTTCGAAATCCTTCGGCGCCGCGCCGTTGTTCCGCGGCGTCTCCCTCAGCATTCAGGAAGGCGACCGTCTCGGCCTGATCGGACCCAACGGCTCCGGCAAGTCCACCTTGCTGCAAATCCTCGCCGGACGCATCAAGCCCGATTCCGGCGATCTGGTGCTCCGCAGCGGCACACGCCTCGCCTACGTTCCTCAGGATTCGAACTTCGAGCCCGGCGAGACCATCCGCGGCGTCATGCGGCGAGCCATGCGCTCCGTTGGCCTGCCCGAATCGGAGTGGCAAGCTCGCGAGGCGGAAACCCTGGGCCGCACCGGCTTTCGCGATTTCGATGCTGAAGCCGAAACACTGTCAGGCGGTTGGCGCAAGCGTCTTTCCATCGCCGAGGCTCTGGTGCAGAAGCCCGACATCGTCCTGCTCGACGAACCCACCAATCACCTGGATCTGGCCGGCATCGAGTGGCTCGAAAAAACCTTGCAAGGTGCGCCCTACGCCTGCGTGGTCGTCAGCCACGACCGCTACTTCCTCGAAAACGTGCCGACCAGAATGGCCGAGCTGAGCCGCATCTATCCCGACGGCATGTTCTATGTCGCCGGCAATTACAGCGCCTTCCTCGAACAAAAAGGCGAGTTCCTGCACGCCCAGGCCCAGCACCAGAGCGCCCTCGAGAATCGTGTCCGCATCGAAATGGAGTGGCTGCGGCGAGGTCCCAAGGCCCGCGCGACCAAAGCCAAAGCGCGCATCGATAACGCCGGCGAACTGATCGCCGAATTGTCCGATCTCAAGTCCCGCAGCCGCACCGCGGATGCCAACTTCGATTTCGTCGCCACCGGCCAGAAAACCAAACGCCTGATCCATCTGGAAAAAGTCGGCTTCGGGTTCGAAGACAAGACTCTGTTCGACAATCTCACCTTCACGATCACGGCCGGCATGCGAGTCGGCTTGGTCGGCGCGAACGGCAGCGGCAAGAGCACGCTTCTCCAGCTCCTCCGCGGCGATCTCCAGCCGCTTCAGGGTGCGGTCGAGCGTGCCGAAAACCTGCGCATCGTCTACTTCGACCAGCGACGCCAGATCAATCCGGATCTGTCTCTGCGCCGGGCCCTCGCGCCCGACAGCGATTCCGTGATCTATCGCGACCGCGTGATCCACGTCGCTTCCTGGGCCGCCCGTTTCCTGTTTGCGAGCGACCAGCTCGATCAGCCGGTCAACAAACTCTCGGGAGGCGAGAGGGCGAGGGTGCTGATCGCCAACCTGATGCTCGAGCCAGCCGATCTGCTCCTGCTCGACGAGCCGACCAACGATCTCGACATTCCCACGCTCGAGATCCTGGAGGAGAGCCTGCTCGAATTTAAGGGCGCGCTGGTTCTGGTGACGCACGATCGCTACTTGCTGGATCGCGTCTCGACCATCGTCCTGGGTCTCGACGGCAGCGGCAAAGCCCAAGCCTTCGCCGATTACTCCCAGTGGGCGGCCGACCAAGCTGCGCCCCGCCCGGCGAAATCAAAAGCCGGTCCACAACGGGCCCCCGCGGCTACGGCCCCGAAGAAGAAGCTGTCGTACATGGAAAGCCGCGAGTACGAATCCATCGAACAGAGAATTGCTGTACTGGAAGACGCTCTCCACGCCAAGCACATGTCAGTGGAGGAGGTCGCGCTCAAAGAACCGCGCCGGCTTGAGAAGCTGTACAAGGAGATCGAAGAAGCCCAGCAGGAAGTCGATACGCTATATGCGCGGTGGGCGGAGCTGGAAGAAAAAGCCGGCTAGTTTTCGGTCGCCTATACGCAACTTCGAATCTTGGCTGCCCGTAGACAGCCAAGATCGCGAAGCTGAGACTCAGCATCCGTCGGATGGAAGCTTACTGCACGTTGTGGAAGCGACCGACATAGGCGGCCTTGCCGATTACGTGGCCTTCCATGCCCTTCATGATTTCATCGCGCGTGGTGTTCGCGGGCAGATCCAGCTTCGTGTCGAGCGCGTAGAACTCCCACACGTAGTGATGGAACGGACCGGGGCCGGCGCCAGGACCGAAGTAACCCGGAGCGCCGCGGCCAGCACCGATGCCAGGGCCGTTGCGCGTGCCGTCCGGAAGATCGCCAGTGCCCATGCCTTCGGGCAGGCCCTTCGCGGTACCAGGGATGTTAAACGCAGCCCAGTGCAGAGTGTCCGTGGGGCCCTTGGCCGTGGCATTTTCGATATCGTGGAAGATCACCACGTAAGTCTGCAGTGCCGCCGGCGCCGCGACGGCGTTGCCGCCTTGCTCCCACTTAAACTCGAATTCCGGCAGCTTGTTTTCGCCATAGAAGGAGTGCTTGCGGGGAACTTCGCCGCCGTCCGGGAACGAGGGAGAGGTTACGGTGAACACGGGTCCTGCCGGTCCTTTACCGCCGCCTTTTCCGCCACCCGGACCTTTGCCGCCGCCGGGTCCCTGCGCCATGAGCATCGCACCGGCTGCCATGACGGCCACCGCCGATAGGACGCTATGTTGTATTGTCTTCTTTTTCATTCGCATTTTCTCCTCACAAGAAAGTCTCTTCAAATCCCCTCCCTGTAGTCTATACGAGAAAACTCACACCACCGCCGGAAGACCCCGCGCCGGCGAGCGATTCAGAGTTAAAGATCGATCTCGACATCAGCCCGCGGCTGCGAGCAGCAGATCAGCACGTTCCCCTCCGCAGGCGGCTCTATCGGTTCAGGGAGATAGCTAATCGTGCCTCCGATCAGTGCACATTCGCAGGTGTGGCAAACACCGGTACGGCACGACCACTTCACGGAAACATCGCAGGCTTCGGCAAGTTCGAGCAGGCTTTGGAAACCCGCGTCCCACCGTACCGTCAGCCCGCTTCTTGTAAACGAAACCTGAGGCCCGGAGCCCGGATTTCCCGGAGGCGGGTGCACGGCCCTCGGGGCAGCAGCGCCGATCCCGGGCGTGATCGATTCTTCTGGACCGAAAATCTCCGTATGAATCCGGGTTGCCTCCACCCCCCATGTTTTGAGGCCCGAAGTGAAGCCTCCCAGGAATGGAGGAGGTCCGCAGAGATAGAACTCCGCGTTTCGAGGAACACCGATTTGATCGAGCACTGGCATGCTCAGACGTCCGGACAAATCGTAATCCTGACCGATCCGGTCCTCAGGCCCGGGCCTGCTGTACGCGATATAGGCCCTGCCCCGTTCGAGCATCTTCAGAAGGCCGCGCGATTCATTTGCAAAAGGATGATCACTGCGGTTACGGGCGCCGTACAGCCACCAAACCTCGCGACGCGAGGCTGCGGACGCCAATGCGTGGAGCATCGCGAGCACGGGAGTCGCTCCAATCCCGGCGCTCAGTAGAACGACAGGTCCGTCGCCAGGGCGCAGCGTGAAACTTCCTCGGGGTGCACTGACTTCGAGTACGTCGCCAACCTGGACGTGATTGTGTAAGAAAGTGCTGGCGGCGCCGTCGGCTTCTCGCTTTACGCTGACGCGGTAAGCATCCGCTCCTGGCGCCCCCGACATCGAATAGTTCCTCAGGATAGTCGGGAGTTCCGGCTTGATCCGCAGGCGCAAAACCAGAAACTGGCCAGGGAGAGCTGCCGGCAGCGGCGACCCGTCCGTGGATTCGAATGACAGCGAAACCACATTCGCACTTTCGCGATCGACCTTTGCCACGCGTAGGGACCGGAAGCCGGGCCATGCCGGCGGAGGAACTGCCGAACCCGTCAAGCCAGGATTTCCGACGCCCGAGTGGCCTGCCGCGTCCTGATCGAGCAACGCTTGGAACGACTCCTTCCAACCTGGGCTCAGCGCCGGGATTCGCAACGAACGTTCCAATTGGTCGCGCGGGTGGCCGGGCAAATACAGCAAGGCGTCGATCTCGGCTACGCTCATGCGCTCCGCTCCGTCGGCGACCTTCTTAATCTCGTCGCCCGCGCCAACCTCTCCTTCCTCCAATACACGGAAATAGAAGCCCGGCCGATGGTGCGACACGAGCAGAGCGGCCATTTGCGGCTCGTCCAGTCGGATACCCACGCGATAGCAGGTCACGCGCGGTTGCGTTACTTCGAACAGTGCTCCGCCGATGCGATAGCGGTCGCCGATGCGTACTTCGTCGTCCGGCAAACCCTCCACCGTGAAGTTTTCGCCGAACTGCCCGAACGTGAAATCGTGGCGCCCGAAGTGATTTTCCCAGTGATGGTAGGAGTCCATCTGATACACCATCACCGCCCGGTGTTCGCCTCCGTGTCCGGCGAGATCCCCTTGCCCGTCACAATTGATATTCAGTCGTCGCACCATCGGCCGGCCCTGCACCGGTTCCTTCCAGATGCCGGTATGCACGGTTTCGCCGCGCCATGTGATGTCACGAGGAAGACCAATGTTGACGGATATCAGCTTGGGCACAAACCCATTTTCTCAAGCGCGTCGACGCATCGGTGCGGATAAGTCGGAGACTTAGCGCCAACCGAGAGCGGGGGCAACAGTAGTCAGAATCGCGTCTAGAACATGGGCGTTGTAGGCGACACCTAATTGATTCGGGACTGTTAGCAACAACGTGTCCGCCGCCGCGATCGCCTCGTCTTTCCTAAGCTGCTCGATCAAGACATCCGGTTCCGCTGCGTAACCACGGCCGAAAATCGCTGTCGTGTTATCCAGAACCCCGATCTGGTCCTGCTCCTGAACTCGTCCGAAATAGGTACGATCGCGGTCGTCGACCAAGGCAAAGATACTGCGGCTGACGGAAATGCGCGGAGTGCGGGCGTGGCCAGCCTCCTTCCAAGCCGCCTGAAAGGCGCGAATCTGCGCGGCTTGTTGGATGTGGAACGGCTCACCGGTCTCGTCGAATTTGAGGGTCGAGGATTGCAAATTCATTCCGAGCTTGGCGGCCCACACGGCTGTGGCATTCGTCGCCGCGCCCCACCAGATACGATCACGCAATCCTTCGGCGAAGGGCTCAAGACGCAGCAGCCCTGGCGGATTGGGAAACATCGGACGCGGGTTCGGCTGAGCGAAGCCCTTGCCGCCCAGTAGCTCGAGAAATTTCTCGCCGTGCCGCCGGCCCATGGCCGCATCGTCCTCGCCTTCAGCCGGATGGTGGCCGAAGTAGCGCCACCCCTCGATTACCTGCTCGGGCGAACCGCGGCTGATTCCCAACTGCAGGCGCCCGCCGGCGATCAGATCTGCTGCGCCGGCATCTTCCGCCATGTAATGCGGATTCTCATACCGCATGTCGATCACCGCGGTGCCAATTTCAATGTTTCGCGTCTTCGCGCCGATCGCGGCGAGCAGCGGGAACGGCGACGCCAGTTGCCGCGCAAAGTGGTGAACGCGAAAGTACGCTCCGTCGATTCCCAGGCGCTCGGCCTCCACGGCGAGGTCGATGGACTGCAAAAGCGCGTCAGCGGCCGATCGGGTCTGTGAGTGCGGACTAGGTGTCCAATGGCCGAATGAGAGAAAACCAATTTTCTTCATGCAAGATTAGTCTACGGCACGCCGTCCGTACATTACTTTTTTTCGGGCTAGGCGGGCGATCCCCAAAAGTAATGGAAGGTTTGCCGACAACCCGGACAGCATCACAATTGACGCCTCCTATAACGCCGTATCCTGGGAGTTTTTGGAATATCGCAATCGATCCGGCATGGTCTGCTCTGCGAACGCCGCGTTTCGAGCCTCATGCACTTTCTAAACGCTGCTATCCTGAAAACTGAGCACGTTCCGGTTCGCCGCAGGAAGAACCGAACACAATTGATAAAGCATTTTTCCGAACTCAATCTTTGCTCCGCGTTGCGGAACAACCTCGATAAGAACAAATTCGTCACTCCAACGCCAGTCCAGGCGCAGGCCATTCCGCCACTCATGGAAGGCCGCGACGTCGTGGCGACCGCGCAGACTGGCACAGGCAAGACTCTGGCGTTCTCAATTCCGGTGATTGAAGGTCTCGCCGCCGTTCCCCGCACCAAAACGATAAAAGTCCTTATCCTTAGCCCCACACGCGAACTTGCCATTCAGATCGATGCGGCATTCCGGCAACTCGCCCACGGCATGCGCATCCGCACCGCCGTGGTTGTGGGCGGCATGAGCGAGACCAACCAGTTGCGCGATATCCAGGCCGGGGCCGAAGTGGTGATCGCGACGCCGGGCCGTCTCTGCGACTATCTGGACCGGCGGCTGATCGATCTTTCCGGTACCGCCACTGTGGTTCTCGACGAGGCCGATCGGATGCTCGATATGGGCTTTCTGCCCTCTCTGCGCATGATCCTCGATAAGCTTCCGGTGAAACGCCACACCATGCTTTTCTCAGCGACCATGGAGCAATCGGTGGCGGGTCTGGTCGCAAGTTACGTGCACAATCCGGTGCGAATCGCGGTGGAGGCGTGCGCACAAACGGCGGCCCAGATCGATCTCTTCTGTTACGAAGTCGCTCAGGGCTCCAAGTTTGATCTCCTCGAGCATCTGCTCAAGAACGAGAACGGCTCTTTCCTCGTCTTCGTGGCCACCAAAGAGGGCGCCGACAGGCTTACGAAATTTCTGGAGCGCGGGAAACACCAGGTCGCCTCGATCCACGGCGACCGCTCGCAGAGCCAGCGGAACAAAGCGCTGCAGGGCTTCAAAGACGGTGTTTACCGTGTACTGGTCGCCACCGACGTGGCGGCGCGCGGGATTCATGTGGATGACATCGCGCATGTCGTGAACTACGATTTGCCGCAGGAGGCTGGAAACTTCATTCATCGCGTCGGACGCACGGGCCGCGCTGGCGCACGGGGCGCCTCCTGGACCTTTGTGACTCCGATCGAACGCTCCGATGTGCGCAACTATGAGCGCGCACTAGGGATTCAAGTGCAATATCGCGAACTGCCGTCGCTGCCGCGGCCCATCGGGCTCGTGACGGATGTGCAGGCGTTTCTGGCTTCGATGAGTACCAGCCAACCGTCGGGCAACGGGCCGAAGACGACAACGACGAGAAGCTTCTCGGGCAGCCGCCGTCGTCGCTGAACTTGTTGTCCAGAAGTCGGCTTGTGGGAAGCAAGCGCTCGTTTCCCAGAACCGCCGCCTCGTTAACCTTCGTCAGTTGGAATGGCTCGGCGAGAGGATCCCTTTGACGAGGACTCGGATCCAGGCGGCTCACGGAACGGTTCCACTGAAATGCGCTCGTAACATACTTCCAGCACGTCCAGGTATTCCGTACCGCCCGGCGCTTGGAGTACAACGCTGTCGCCCGCTGCCGACTTCAGCAACGCGCGCCCCAGAGGCGACACCCAACTGATGTGGTTGCGGTCGAGATCGACTTCGTCGGCGCCCACGATGCTCACCACTCGCTCCACTCCCGCGGCATTGGCATAGCGCACGGTCGCGCCGAAGAATGCCCTGGTGGCCGCTTGCCCCGTTCTCGGAGCTTCCGGGTCCACGACTTCCGCGGCTTCGATTCGCTTCCTGAGAAAGCGAATCCGCCCATCGATCTGGCGCAGCCGCCGCTTGCCGTACTGATAGTCGGCGTTTTCACTGCGATCGCCGTTGCTGGCAGCCCACGTCACCACCTCCGTCACGGCCCGGCGTTCCCTGGTGAGCAGAAACCGGTGCTCATCTTGGAGACGCTGCAACCCGCTCGGCGTTATGTAGTTCTTGCCTGGCGTCGCGGGCTCCGCTTTTGGTTTTCTCGTAAACCCTTTTCGCATCTCGTAATCCTTCCAGCGCAAATCCTATGGGGCCACCACGTTCTCAGGAAAAGATTATACGTTGTCGGATCGATTCCGCTCGAAATTGGCACGACATACGTATAGAGCTTGCCGATTCGCGCGGTGTCGCTTTCCATACGTCGGGTTGTGGGAAGTTGGACGGGGACTCTTCAAACTTCCCCTAAGAGCTTGCTGAAATAGCGTCCGGGAACACCACTGGCACTTCGTAGGGAGCACTGTTACCGGCAGAAGGAGGCGTCGCGAGGCGCCCCCCGCAGTCGGCAACCGGGCCTCTCAGTGGGCCCCGGAAGCGCCGCTCAACACACCGCGGCCCGGAGCTTTGGAATGCGCCACAAGTTGAAGGCCGCGGCAGTGAAGGTGAACAACCACCAGA
>JAIQFE010000008.1 GCA_020073445.1 Terriglobia bacterium | reverse complement strand
CGTGAAGCGTTGGCGGACGGGCGATCAGATCGAGCGATGGGTTGGCTCAGGGTTGCTCGTCGCCGAGCGGCACTTCCGCAGGGTGATCGGTCATCGCCAGATTCCGTTGTTGCTGTCCTCGATGGCTAACGCCGTTTCCAAGAAACCGATTGCGAAAGGAGCCGCCGTCGCGTAGCCTATGAGGATCGAGAGTCGCTAACTTTCAACGGAGTTCCGGGCAATCTCCTTCTTCTTCCGCCAAAGTCTTGATATGCGTCAGCACCCGCGTATGGATGCGGTGAATGATCGCATCCGACCACCACCGCCAGTACTCCGCCGGCCATAGACCGTGCTGATACCAGGAGGTTCCGTCCACCAACGTATGGTTGTTCGCCAAGCGCGTTAGTTGGAACTGACCTTCCCTGGAGACGAAGTATCCATGCAAATGCTTGGTCACAATTTCACCATAGGGACTCCACTCGCGCATGGGCGCGGCACTCTCCGTCACCTGGAATCGAAGCAAGCGCGGCTCATCCCAGACTTCAACTTTTTCGACAAACGATCCGGTGGAGAAATCGCAATAGCGTGCGGCGCCGGGCCCCGATCCTTCAATACGGGTTTGGGATGGATAGCCGACCCCGGCTCGAAAGTACCATTCCTGCGGCTCGGGCAACTGAGGGAATGCTACAACCTATTTCCAAACCTGTTCCGGAGGCGCCGCGATTTCAATCGAGGTCCGAACCTCGAATACGGGCGGCGGGGCCTTGATGTCCCATGTGAGACTTGCGACTGGCAGGAGAATCAACATCGTGATGCTGCCGCTTGACTGTTTAACGGAGCGTCCCCGATAGGCTAGCCATCCTCCTGACGCACCCAGTGGCAGGGCTATCGGCGCGGTCATGATGATGCAGATCAGCCCCTCAGCGCCGATCACGAAAAACACAGACAGGGCAACAAATGCCGAGAGGGCACCCCGAAGGGCGGCTTGACCGCCGCTTTGCGGCTGGAAGGACCGGCACCAGAGTGCGCCCAGAAACACAGGAAGCACAACGAAAATCGTCCAGCCGTATGTGCCGGTTTGGATTAAGGTGACCCCACCTCCGACCAGAGCGGCCAACAATACCAACCCCACCTGCCCGCGCGGCGGCATATTCATGCGCTAATCTCCCTTCACGACTTCGATTAGTTGCAGCGCGCTTTTCCGCACCGGACGCATCAGAGGCAACGCAGACACCTTGACCAACGTCGCGACGCTCTTGCTGGCCAGGTCCAACAGCTTCGCGGTTCTGGATTGGTTGGGCGATTCGTCGATGACCCAGAAAAAGATCACACCCATCTGAAAAAACCACAGCACGCCGGGAAGGCGCGGCTCCAGATCGCGCGGAATCCGGGTTCCGCAATCGTCAAGAATTTTGCGAAACCAGGCGATGTCAACGTCGCGGATCGCCTTGGTCTCCGGGCTGAAGGGCGACAGAGGATGCTTGGGGTCGGCGCCATTTCGCAGTAGTGCACGCAGCACGCTTCTGTTGGGAGCGAAGTGGACCAGCTTAACCCGGATCAGTTCGCGCAATCGGGTTTCGAGGGTGTTCGCATGCTCCAGAGCCGCCTCAATCTTCGGCTGCATCTCCGCGCAGGCGCGCTGGTAGAAGTCCATGACGATGGCGTCCTTGGACGGGTAGTAGTAGTACGCGGCCCCGGTCGCGACTCCCGCCTTCACCGCGATGTCCCGCATCGTCGCGGTATCGAAACCCTCTTCCCGGAATAGAGTCAGCGCGGAATCCAGAATCTTGAGTCCGGTCTCTTCGGCCTTGGCGGTGGCTTTAGTCGGCGGCATATGTTTTGAACGTGTTCAATAGCAGTATGGGCCCGATGGATCGGGCTGTCAAGGACTATTTTGAACGCGTTCAGAACAAACGCTTAGAGAGCCAGCTTGCCGTCGTACACCATGTCCTCGGTGTAGAAGGCCTCGCCGAATTTCAAGCGGCCGATCTGGGCGTCGAACTCGATGCGCCGGTCGGATGCCGAGATCTCGGTCGATTTCGAAAAGAAGAAGACGATGACTGGCCCATCGTCGCGCTGCAGGATCTGCACGCTTGATGGCTTGAAGTCCTTCTTGCCGTCGCGCTTGAGAACCGCCTGCTTCTTGAGATCCGACTCCATCGCGCGCGTGTCGGCCTTCAGCATGTTGCGCGGAACACCGAGGACCGCGATCGCATAGTGATTCTCATCCACTGTGGGCGCATCCACATCGCGGCCCCGCAATTCGGCGGCGCGAACGGGCAGGGCGCTTTCCCATCGAAGCGTAAGCATGGGAGGCGTAGCCGATTCCGTTCTTCCACCGCGGTCGTCCGAGCCGTCCGGATAGTTTCCCGGGTTGCCTCGCGTGTTTCCTCCACCCGGATAACCACCGCCGCCGGGATACCCGCCACCGGGCCGCCCCATCCCGATTCCCGGTATCCCAATTCCAACTCCGCCGATTCCGATTCCACCGCTTCGCCGCCCGCCTCCCCCGGTGCCTCGGCGCTGACCGCCGTTGGCAGGTCCCTCCATGGCAGGCGTGGTGGTTTTGACCCAAGGCGAATCGGTCATGATCTGATGAGCGTCGTCCACGGTCCATTCCGGAACGGGCTTTTTCCATGCCTCACGTTCCGCGGCCTTATCCTCTGCCAGAAGTGATACGGCACCAGCCGCCAGGATTCCCAACATCAACCGAGTCTTTGTCATGACGCACACCTTTCCCCGGTAGACGTGCGCGCTGCGAGCCAGGTTTCTTCAGGAATTAATGCGACATCGAATAAACGACGTAGTTCGCCACGATCCGGAATGCCAGGGCCGCGAACTTCTCGTCATAGCGCGGATCGTCGGCATACTCCCACGCGTCGCCGAGGTCCATGTTGTGGCAGATCGCCACCATCAGCCGGCCCTTGTCGTCGTAGATGCCGCGCCAGGTTGCGTTGTAGCCGTCCTGCTCGTAGGTGCGGCCGGATCTCAGGTACTGCGCGCCGGGAACCTGATAGCGGCCGTCCAAGTCGTAGATCGTATGGAAAATCCCATCCGCGTCCGGAATGTCCACCACCTGCCGGTCGGGAAACACGCGCTGCATGGTCTCCATGAAGATGCCCCATTCCACGGTGCCGTGGAAGTCGTCGCACATGAAGAAACCGCCCCGCAGCAGGAAATCACGCATCTGCGCGACCTGGGTGTCCGTGAGCTGCCAATGCCCGACCTCCACCGCGTACAGCCAGGGATAATTAAAGACGTCGTCGCCGTCATCCAGATTCACCGGCTGCTCGACGGAGCGAACATGAATTCGCGTCAGCCGCCGCAGCGCGACTGCCACATGGCGATCCGCCGCCGAATAATCGGTGGTCCAACTGGACGAGCCCTGCCTCCAGTCACCACCGCCCCGGCGCCTGAACCCTCCGCCGCCAAAGCCCCCGTAAGGGGGATACATCAGCCGCGCGAATTGCCATTCCGTTTTTTCCTGGTAATCGGGAGGAACCGCGATGTTGTCCTGTCCGGGATATTCACGCCAGGGCAATTGCCATGCGCGCGCAGCGGTGAACATGACCAGTACGCCGAACGCGACACCAACCAGGAGCCGAAACTTCACCCGCCCATTATAAGGATTCCACCGGATGAGTGGCTGGGGGCTCCTTCTCGATCGGATTCCGCAGTGGCTGGCCGAAGCCTTCCCACTGAATCACGACCTCATCGCCTTCGTCCAGAATCACGCCGTCTCCGTAACTCGAAACGCTGCCACCTAGAAAATGGACATGCACGTCGCCCGGGATCCGGTGCGGCTCGAACTCGAAATGGTGCTGCTCGATCTGCTCCAGCCGGAACGCAGTGTGTTTTTCACCGGTGCGGATTTCCTTGGACCATACCGGCGCGCGAATTCCGTCGATGGCCCGCTCGATAGCGACCGATCCTGCCACGTCCTGAAACTCGGCGTCGAGCGCCAGCTCCGGTCCGATCGCACAATTCCGCAGCTTGGCCCGCGACAGCAATCGAGCATCCTGCTGCGGCATCACAGGATCCGCGAATTCGTTGCCAGGCGTGAGCCCTACGCGCCGCGGAACGCCATCCGGACCGATGAGGTAAATCGCGGCCAGTTCCGCTTCCTCGGCGCCGCCGCAAGCGAAAGCGGGAATGGTCAGCGGCTCTCCATGCGCGCGCAGGTGCATGCCGTTGCCTTTGGTGAACCAGGGCGGCGCGGCCGGAGACGTTCCGTTCGCGGCGCCATGAGCGTTTGCGCAGCCCGAAACCAGGCAGCACGCAGTGTGGTCTGGATGGTCGAAGCTCGGCAGGAATCGCCACCCGCTTCGTAGCGCGTACACTTCGCGGTAGTCGAGGACGATGCCGGATAGGTCCGTGCTCAGGAGATCTCGCAGCTTCTGCCCGGTCTCGATCGCCGCCGTGGCAAAGGCATACGCCGTCCGGAAGGTGGAAAGAAGGTGGAGCTCGTCATCGCCGTTCACCAGGGCGACGCGGCGTCCGTAGTCCGGATGGATAATCTGAACCAGTCGTGTCAAGGGTTACAGTTCAGAGTTACACATCAGATCCAGCGGCGCGATCACCCGTCATTCGGGCTGGCATACTAGCATCATGGCTAAGAAAGTCGGAGTCCTTGGATCAGGCATAGTCGGGCGAACGCTAGCCGAGGGATTTCTCAAGCACGGATACGACGTGATGCTGGGCACCCGCGATCCGGCCAGAGGCGAAGTGCCCGCATGGGTGGCCGAACATTCCGCCTCGAACCCAGGCGCTAAGGCGGGAACCTTCCGCGAGACCGCGATCTTCGGCGAAATCGTCGTCCTGGCGGTAAAAGGGAGCGTGGTGGAAGAGGTCCTCACCCAGGCCGGCCCCGATCACCTCACGGGCAAGATTGTGGTCGATACCACCAATCCACTGACAGACGCGGCGCCGGTGAACGGAATCCTGCAGCTCTCCACTGGTCCCAACGAATCGCTGGGCGAGAAGGTCCAGATGCTGCTTCCCAACACGCATGTGGTGAAGGCGTTCAACAGCGTGGGCGCGGGACTCATGATCAACCCGAAATTCGAGCAAGGCACGCCGACCATGTTCCTGTGCGGCAATAATCCCGAGGCCAAGAGCACGGTGTCAGGGATTTGCGTGCAGTTTGGATGGGAACCTTATGACTGCGGCGACGTCGCGGCATCGCGTGCGCTGGAGCCTCTGTGTATGCTCTGGTGTTTGCCTGGGTTTCTGCACAACGAGTGGCATCACGCCTTCAAGATGCTGACCAAATAAACCTAATACAGCGCGTTGAACAGGAGCTTGAACGTCCCGTGCGGCTGCCCGCGAAACGCGACCTCGGGACCTAGCAGCACCACTCGACCCGCGCCCACCTTCGCCTCGGCGACCGCGGTCAACCCCTCCAGACGCTCTTGTCCCCAGGCCCACCCGCTCGCGAGCGTTTCGCGTCCGCCGAACCACGCGACCTTCTGCGCCTCGCCCGACAACTTGAACACAGGACTGTTGTCGAAGACCACAATCGCTTCCGGTGCCATGCCGAACGCCAGCGGATTGGTGATATCGACGGTCGCGCGTAACAACGATCCCGGCACATAAAACTGCTCGCGAGAGAGTCCCGCCAGTGGATTGCTCACCGGCACACCGAGCAACTCCGCCAGACCAGTGGAGCTGCCGATCGTGACCAGCGATCCCCCGGCCTGCACGAATTGCTTGAGCTGAGGAATGGTCTTGTCTTCCGTGATGCGCCCCAGCCGGGCCCGGTATTCTGCCGGTATGCTGTCGGCGCGGGGCTGAAATCCGCCGGCGCCCTTGCGGAATGCTTCGTCGGTAAGCACCAGCACGTCATATTTGCTCTTGAGATCGCCCTTGTCGAGCGTTTGCGGGTACACCACCTCGAACGGAAACTCGAATTGTTCGAAGAGCCAGCGGGTCCAGCCCGATGGAGCGAGACCGCCGTACTGGTCATAGAGTCCGATGCGAAGCGGCCGGAGCTTGATCAAGTCGGCGCCAGGTGGTTGCGTGGCCGAAGATTCGATCGGCACGCCGAGCTCGGCTGCGCCTTTCTCCAGAATCGACCGAACAGTTGAACTGACCGGGACCCAGATGGTCCCATCGCGTTTCAGCCAGTACACCTCGCTGCCCGACTTCAACAGGCGATTCACCAGAGTGAACGAGTTGTTGATGCGGTGGCTGATCAAGTATCCGGCTGGCTTGGCCGGTCCCTGAATCAACCCCTGTATCAACCCAGCAGGCGGAGCCAGCACACCGCTCACCTTCGCGAAGGGGCCATCGAACCCATCGTAAATGCGGTCGTACTTGATTCCCATCTGCAGTGCCAGAGTCCACCCCGCGATGTCGTAGGGAGGCACCGGCGGCCCGCCGGGATAACGAAAATCGTTCGGATGATCCTGCGGCTCGAACATATCGAGCACATGCGGACGGAACGCTTGCGCCGTCTTCACTACAAACGAACCCGCGGGATATGTCTTGCCCGCCGCCTGAAACTCCGCGTTCGACCGAAGCACGGTGATCCCCGTCTTCAGCAGTGCGTTGACGAACTGAACCGCCGTCGGGAAATCATCCTGATTCGAGGGAATGATGTAAGCTCGCGGATCACGATATTGCGGGTCGTGCAGCACCGTGTCGTACAGCGCCGGGGCGATGTTGCCGCCGAAGGACGTCGACTGCTTGGCGGCGGTGGTCCGAAGCGCCTCGATCCGTCTGGGCGTAATCGTCCAGCTATCCTGGCTGCCCTTTTCGATCGAGTTCTTGCCCATCCGGTAGATGTTGAACAGCAGCGTCTCGCGGTAGCGCGAAGCATAGTCCAAAACGGCTCGGTTCTGACTGATGTCGTAGTCGATCGACTGGCGATAATGCCAGCGCTGCGGCGCGATCGGCAGAGGCTCGTCGCCCTGCGGCAGTTGCTTATCGGGAACCAGCGGAATATCGATGGGCGTCGGGCCGCCGACGATCTCCGTCAGGATCCCGATCATATTGTGGAAGTACGAAATCGTGCGCAGGCCGCCGTTCCACCAGCTGGAATAGTTCGAGCCGCCGCGCATGGCCGATCCGCCCTTGCCTTCCTCCACCAGGCGGCTATGCATGGCCGACCCCACCATCTCGATGCCGAGCGGGATCAACGGATCCAGGTTGTAGTTGAAGGGATCGCGAAACGGTGGGATGAACACCACCGCGCCCGCGGGGCCGGTCTGGTGGTGGTTATAGACGATCTGCGGAAACCACTCCAGAAACAGCTGCCGGTTCATGTTGGTGGTTTCGGGCATGGCCGACAGGAAGAAGTCGCGATTGTCGTCATGGCCGATGTACTTGTTGTACAGGCGCGGCACTCCGTTGAGATTGCGCTTAGCCGGATCCGCCTCGCGCATATACCAGTTGGCGACCAGCTCCTGGCCGTCGGGATTCGCCTGCACGTAGAGTTGGATCGTGTCGTCCAGCAGCCGCATGGTTTCCGGGTCGTCGCGGCTGACCATCTGGTAGACCATTTCCATCAACTGCTGCGAGCCGACGGTTTCGTTCGCATGCAGGCCGCCGTCGATCCAGACCACGGCTCTGCCTTGGCGCGCCAGAGCACGGGCCTGGTCGTCTGTAAGGCCCTCTGCGAGGGCCAGTCGCCGCGAAATGTCCTTGTAACGGTCGAGATTCTTGAGGTTCTCGGGTGAGCTGACGATCGCCATGTATTGCCTGCGGCCCTCGCCCGTGGCTCCAATGTCCACCAGCTTCATCCGGTCCGATTCCGAAGCCAGCTTTTTCCAGTACGATTCGAGCTGGGTGTAGTTGGCGACCTGGTAATCGTCGCCCAGGTTGAAGCCGAGGGCGTCCTTAGGAGGGGTGACGGCGGCGGCGACTCCGGCAAACACCAATGCCAGGGTTAGATATAGGTTCCTCCGACCGGCCATAGTGTTGATTGTACGTTGTCGAAACAGAATTGTAGGCGCCGGGCATGCCGGACCTGGAAAGTCGGGTATACTGGGAGCGTACGAGACTTCAATCCCTTTGGTGCAGGAGATCCCGTGAAGCGTGCCGGCTCCGACGATTCCCTACGTTGTTCTTTTTGCCACAAGAGTCAAGATGTTGTTGGTAAGCTGATCTCCTCCCCCTCGGATTACCCACGCGCCTACATTTGCGATGAGTGCATTGCCGTCTGTAACTCGATCCTCGAGGACGACCGCAATGAGCAGCAGTATGGCGCGCCCCATAAGCTTCCCAAGCCGTTGGAACTAAAGGAATACCTGGATCAGTACGTGATCGGCCAGGACGCCACGAAGAAGAAACTGGCCGTGGCCGTCTACAACCACTACAAGCGCATCCAGATGAACAAGCAGCGCACCGGCGAGGTGGAGCTGTCCAAGTCCAACATCCTGCTGATCGGGCCCACCGGGACCGGCAAGACCCTCCTGGCCCAGACCCTGGCGCGGATCCTGGATGTGCCGTTCGCCATCGTGGACGCCACCACGCTGACCGAAGCCGGGTATGTCGGCGAAGACGTCGAGAACATCATCCTCCGGCTGCTCCAGAACGCCGATTGGGATGTCCAGCGCTGCCAGCAAGGCATTATTTATATTGACGAAATCGACAAGATCGGGCGCAAGGACGAGAACCCGTCCATTACCCGTGACGTCTCCGGAGAAGGGGTCCAGCAGGCGCTGCTGAAGATCCTGGAAGGCACGGTCGCCAACGTGCCGCCGCAGGGCGGCCGCAAGCATCCGCATCAGGAATTCACCCCGGTGGACACGACCAATATCCTGTTCATCTGCGGGGGAGCCTTCATTGGCCTGGAAAAGACCATCGCCCGCCGCGTGGGGACCCGGACTATCGGGTTTTCGAACAGCGGGGACGACTCGGCTGCGGCCACCTCCTCCCGTCGCCCCGGCAGCTCCGGCCGCCGCGACGTGACTATGTTGGAACAGGTCCAGCCCGTCGACCTAATTAAGGGTGGGTTTATTCCCGAGTTCATCGGCCGGCTCCCGGTAGTCGCCGTACTCGAAGACTTGAGCAAGGATGCCTTGGTTCAGATTCTGACCAAGCCCAAGAACGCGATCATTAAGCAGTATCAGAAGCTGTTCGAGTTCGAAAACGTGCGGCTGAAGTTCAGCGACGACGCTCTGGACGCTATCGCGCAATTGGCGATGGAGCGCAAGGTCGGCGCGCGCGGGTTGCGGATGATCCTGGAGGATCTGATGCTCGACCTGATGTACTACTTGCCGTCGTATAAGAAAGTTCGCGAGTTCCTGGTGACCAAAGAAATGGTCATGACGCAGAAGATTAACATGGCTCTGTTGGAAAAGGCAGGATGATCACTTCCAAAGAAAAGTCCGATTCACGAAAACTCCCGATGATGCCCATCCGGGACGTCGTGATCTTTCCGCACATGATGACGCCGTTCGTGGTGGGCCGCGAATCGAGCGTTCGTGCGCTTGAAGAAGCTTTGGCGGGGGATCGCAAGATTTTCCTGGCCACGCAGCACGATGCCAGCGTGGACGAGCCACGTCCCGATGAGATTTTTTCCGTTGGCACCGTCGCCAACATCGTCCAGAGCCTGCGCCAATCCGATGGCAACATCAAGGTCCTGGTCGAAGGCGTCGAGCGCGGGAAAGTGGTCAGCGTCAGCGAAGAAGACGGATACTTCCGTGCCACGGTGCGGACCTTCAGCTACCGCATCGACTCCGGGCCGCAGTTGGACGCGCTGATTTCGCGCGTGACCAACCTGTTCGAGCAGTACGTCAAGATCAGCCAGAACGTCAATTACGACAACATGGTTGCCGCGGTGCGCACGGACGATCCGGGCAAGCTCAGCGATACGGTCGGCGCGAACCTGCAGCTTTCGATCGAGGAAAAGCAGGAGCTGCTTGAGATCTTCGATCCCATTGACCGGCTGACGCGCGTCGCCGAGATGCTCGATATCGAGATCGAGAAGCTCAATGTCGACCGTACCATCCAGGGCCGCGTGAAGCGCCAGATGGAAAAGGCGCAGAAGGAATACTACCTCAACGAGAAGATCAAGGCCATCCAGAAGGAACTGGGCCGCGGCGAGAAGAGCGAATTCGACGAGCTGAAGAAGAAGATCGAATCCGCCGGCATGACCAAGGATGCCTTGGAAAAGGCCATGGCCGAGTTGAAGCGGCTGGAACAGATGCCGCCCATGTCGGCCGAATCGACTGTTTCGCGCAATTATCTCGATTGGCTCCTGGCGGTGCCATGGAAGAAAAAATCCAAGGAAATCCGCGATCTGCCGTTCGCGCAATCGGTGCTCGAAGGCGATCACTACGGCCTCGAGAAAATCAAGGAGCGCATCCTCGAATTCCTGGCGGTTCGCCGTCTGGTCAAAGATCCCAAGGGATCCATCCTGTGCTTTGTCGGGGCTCCCGGCGTAGGTAAGACCTCGCTCGGCATGTCCATCGCCAAGGCCACGGGACGCAAGTTCGTGCGCCTGTCGCTCGGCGGCGTGCGCGATGAAGCCGAGATCCGCGGCCACCGGCGCACGTACATTGGTGCCCTGCCCGGCCAAGTTCTCCAGATGATGAAGAAAGCCGGGGTTCGCAACCCGGTGTTCATGCTGGACGAAATCGACAAGATGTCGACGGATTTCCGCGGCGACCCGTCGGCGGCGCTGCTCGAAGTGCTCGATCCGGAACAGAACTACATGTTCATGGATCACTACCTGGACGTCGAGTACGATCTGAGCCAGGTATTCTTCATCGCCACGGCCAACGTGATGCACACCATCCCGCCGGCCCTGCAGGATCGCATGGAAGTGATCCGGCTTTCGGGCTACACCGAGCTTGAGAAAATGGAGATCGCCAAGCGCTTCCTGGTTCCCAAGCAGCGCAAGGAAACCGGCCTGGCGAGCGATGACCGCATCGAGTTCACCCAGGAAGGCATCGAAGAACTGGTCCAGCATTACACCCGCGAAGCCGGCGTCCGTAGCCTGGAACGCGAAGTCGGGAACGTGTGCCGCAAGGTGGCGCGCTCGGTGGTGAATGCGCAGGCCGACCCCAAGAAGAAAGAGCATCCCAAGGCCGTAATCACCGCCGCCAAGGTGAACGAACTGCTCGGTCCTCAGAAGTATCGCGAGCAGGAAAAAGAGAAGAAGAACGAAATCGGCGCGACTCTGGGTCTGGCCTGGACCGAGGTCGGCGGGTCGATCCTCGGCACCGAAGCCGCGATCATGGAAGGCCGCGGAAAGCTGACGACTACCGGCAAGCTGGGCGACGTGATGCAGGAATCCGCGCAAGCGGCCATGAGCTACGTCCGTTCGCGGGCCCATCACTTTGGCCTGCCGCGCGATTTCTATCGGCATCTCGACATTCACTTGCACGTTCCCGAGGGAGCGATCCCGAAGGACGGCCCGTCGGCTGGAATCACCATCGCGACCAGCATCACCAGCGCGCTGACCAGTATTCCGGTGCGCGCCGACATCGCCATGACCGGCGAAATCACCGTTCGCGGCCGGGTGCTCCCCATCGGCGGCTTAAAAGAAAAGTTGCTGGCTGCGCACCGCCACGGCATCCGTGAAGTGGTGCTGCCGGCCGAGAATGCGAAAGATCTGCCGGACATTCCCGACAACATTCGCAAGGACATGAAGCTGCACTTCGTATCTTCGATGGATGAGGTACTGAAGCTGGCTCTCGAAAAAGAAATCGAGATGGCGCCGATGTCGGGCCTATTGACCGCCAACGAAATCGTGGAGCGGTCCAGGGAAGACAATAAAGTAACCCACTAGGGGCCAGACGCCAGGAGCCAGTAAATGCTCCGGCCTGGCCGCTGGTCTCTGACCCCTGGCCCCTGACAATGGCCGCCCAGTTTATAATAAGTGCAGCCAGACCGGAGCAGTTTCCTCTGGAGACGGACCCGGAAATTGCTTTTCTGGGCCGCAGTAATGTCGGCAAATCCAGCCTGCTGAATGCGCTGGTGGGAGCCGAAGGACTGGCAAAAACCAGTTCCTGGCCCGGCCGTACGCAGTTGATCAACTTCTATCAGGTAGACGAAGGCTTTCGGTTCGTCGATCTGCCAGGATATGGATTCGCAAAAGTCCCCCAGGAAGTCCGTAAGAAGTGGAAGGAACTGATCGAGCAGTACATGCTCGGACGAAGCGCCCTGAAGCTGACGGTGATTCTGCTGGATGCCAGGCGCGGATGGATGGAGAAGGATGTCGAATTGCGGGACTGGCTCGAGTTCCACAAGCGCCCCTTCATGGTAGTTGTTACCAAAATTGACAAGCTCAAGACTCAGAAAGAAAGGCATCAAAGCCAGAGCGCGATCCGGAAGAACTACACCGGGGAACTGCTCGAATGCTCGGCCATCACCGGCCGGGGAGTGAGGGAAATTTGGCAAGCGATTTCGAAAATAAAGACGACGCAGTAACTCCTGGTCAAGATCCCAGCCCGGCCCAGGAAGCCGCCAAGCCGGAAGGCAAGCCCGAGGGCGGTCGCCGCACAAAGGCCGCGGACAAGGCGGCCGACAAGGCGATGGATAAAGCAATCGACAAGGACAAAGCGGCTTCGGCCGAGTCCAAGCCCCCAGCGGAAGCTAAGCCGGCAGTGGAAGCCAAGCCCGCCGAATCGAAGCCGGAAGCCGATCCAGTGCCGTCCGCCAACGGCGCTCCCCAAGCGGCCGCTGAAGAGCCCGTCGCCGAACAGAAGAAGGCCGAGGCGTCTGCGCAACAGCAGCCTAGCGGGCGCATGTTCGACAACCGGCGCCGCGCCCAAGGCAACGTCGGCAAGAACGGCAACGCGCTCGACCTGGTGGAGCTCAAGGACATGAGCATCCAGAAGCTCAACGAGAAAGCTCAGGATCTCGGTGTCCAAGGCTTCGCGGGACTGCGCAAGCAGGAACTGATCTTCAAGATCCTGCAGGTGCAGGCCGAAAAAAGCGGCCTGATCTTCTCCGAAGGCGTGCTCGAGTGCCTGCCGGACGGTTTCGGCTTCCTGCGCGCGCCCGAGTACAACTACCTGCCCGGGCCCGACGACGTCTACGTCTCGCCGTCGCAGATCCGGCGCTTCGACCTGCGCACCGGCGACACCGTCAGCGGCCAGATCCGCCCGCCCAAGGAAGGCGAGCGGTACTTCGCGCTGATCAAAGTTGATGCGATCAACTTCGAACCACCCGAGGAAGCGCGCAACAAGATCTTCTTCGACAACCTCACGCCTCTGTATCCCCAGTCGCGGTTGAAGATGGAGACCACCAAGGACAACTATTCGGGACGTGTGATGGACCTGCTGACTCCCATCGGCAAGGGCCAGCGCGGACTCATTGTCGCTGCCCCGCGCACCGGCAAAACCATGCTGCTGCAGTCCATCGCCAATTCGATCACGGCCAATCATCCCGAAGTCACGCTCATCGTATTGCTGATCGACGAACGGCCGGAAGAAGTCACCGACATGCAGCGCTCGGTCAAGGGCGAAGTGATCAGTTCCACCTTCGACGAGCCGGCCTCCCGGCACGTACAGGTGGCCGAGATGGTGATCGAGAAGGCCAAGCGCCTGATCGAGCACAAGAAGGACGTGGTGATCCTGCTCGATTCCATCACCCGTCTGGCGCGCGCCTATAACACCGTGGTGCCGCCGTCGGGCAAGGTTCTCTCGGGCGGCGTCGATTCCAACGCTTTGCAGCGCCCCAAGCGCTTCTTCGGCGCGGCGCGCAATATCGAAGAGGGCGGATCGCTGACCATCGTCGCTTCGGCCCTGGTCGATACCGGCAGCCGCATGGACGACGTTATCTTCGAAGAGTTCAAGGGCACCGGCAACATGGAAATCCATCTGGATAGAAAGTTGATGGACAAGCGCGTGTTCCCGGCGATCGATATCAGCAAGTCCGGCACCCGCAAGGAAGAACTGCTGCTGCCGCGCGAAGAACTCAACCGCGTGTGGGTGCTGCGCAAGGTGCTCAACCCGCTGTCGCCGGTGGAGAGCATGGAGCTGCTGATCGACAAGTTATCGAAGACCGGCAGCAACCAGCAGTTCTTGTCCGCAATGAGCGGGTGATTTGGTTGGCAGGCGACAAGATCGCCTGCCCCACCTCAGAAGTAGGACAGGCAATCTTGTTGCCTGTCTCCTGTAAACGGCACTATTCGTATCGCAGGGCGACCATCGGATCTGCCTTGGTCGCGCGGCGCGACGGAATGTAGCA
Source organism: Terriglobia bacterium (assembly GCA_020073445.1). Classification (GTDB taxonomy): domain Bacteria; phylum Acidobacteriota; class Terriglobia; order Bryobacterales; family Bryobacteraceae; genus Palsa-187. The sequence continues at coordinate 159,075 of JAIQFE010000008.1, read as the reverse complement.
GGCCGTCACCGCCACGGCCGCCAGGATTGCCGCGACCCCGATCATGGTCGCCGGGTCCTGCGCGCCCACGCCGAACAATATACTCTTCATTTGCCGGGTCACCGCCAGTGATCCTGCCAGCCCGATCGCCAAACCGATTCCGGTGAGAGCCAACCCGCGCAGCAGCACCAGCCCGAGCAGATTCTGTTTGGATGCTCCCAGAGCCGCGCGAATTCCCAGTTCGTGCGTTCGCTGCTCCACCGAATAGGAAATCACGCCATAGATGCCCAGCGCGGCGAGCAGCAGCGCGACACTCGCGAATATTCCCATGAGCGTAGCCTGCAGCCGGTTTCCGGCCAACGCCTGTTCCTTGATCTGGTCGACCGTGCGAAAGTCTCCCAGCGCCTGGTCCTTACTGACGCTGTGAACGGCGGCGCTGATCGCATTGGCAAGCGACAGAGGATCGAGCTTCGCACGCACGATCAGCGTCATCCCGTAAGCCGGCGTCTGTTCGTTGGAAACATACACTCCCGCGCTTTGGTCGTCCCGGGGTCCGCCGATCTTCTCGCTGGCCACCACGCCCACCACTTCCCAGGAGATTTCATTGCCCAACGCGGTCTTGCCCGGGATGATCTCCTGGATCAGAATGTGCTTGCCGAGCGGCTCTTCGTTCGGGAAGTACCTCTTCGCCAGCCGATCATTGATCACCAGCACCGGTGTGGAACCTTTCGTATCGCGATCCGAGAGCGCCCTCCCTTTGATCAGCTTCAACCGCATGGCGGTGAAGTAGGACGGGCTTACGATCTTGTAGAAACCTCCATCCCGCTTGGACCGGTCCACCATGGGCCTGCCGGCAACCAGCATCGGCATTCCATAGCACGTTCCCTGCATCGGTGGAGCGCAGGAGAGCGCGGTTTCGACTACGCCCGGCACGGCCTCCACAGCTGCCCGAACCTCCCGGAGATACGCGTTGAGCTGCAGAGGATCGGGGAATCGCTGCTGAGGCATCGGCATCCCCACCGTGACGGTATTGGTGGCGTCAAATCCGCTCTCGGCGTTCATCAGGCCGAAGAAAGTGCGCATCATCAATCCCGAGCCGACCAGCAGGATGAACGCCAGCGATACCTCGACCACCACCAGGGCGTCGCGCAGGCGCCGCCGCGAGCCTCCTGAGCTGGCTCCGCGACCGCCGTCCTTCATCGAATTCGCCAAATTCGGCGAGGTCACTTGCATCGCCGGAGCCAGCCCGAACAAAACACCCGTGAATACGGCGATCGCCATCGCGAAGAGGAGCACGCGAAGATCCATGGTGACGGCCACTTCCCGCGCGAAGGAGAAAGGCGGAATCTGCGTTTGCAGCCATCGCAGCAGGCCGTAGCCGACGGCGATTCCCATCAGGCCGCCGATAATCGAAAGCAACACCGTCTCGGTCAGGAACTGGCGAATCAGCTGCCACCGCCGGGCCCCTAGCGAAGCCCGAACCGCGACCTCCCGTTCGCGTGCGACTCCCCTCACCAGCGCCAGATTGGCCAGATTCGCGCATCCGATCAGCAAGACCAGTCCGGTGGCGATTAACAGCACCAGCAGCGCCGAGCGAAGTTCGGGTGCAATGAGCGTATCCGCATAGCGTTCTACAATCACGCCCCACCCTTTGTTGGAATCGGGGAAATCGTGCTCGATGCGCTTCCCGATCGCGTCCATGTCGGCTTTGGCCTGTTGCAGGCTCACGCCGGGCTTGAGCCTCGCATACGATGTCATCCAGTGGAAATTGCGCGTCATGTTGGATTGCTCAAAGGCCAGGGGCCGCCAAATCTGGTTGGACGCCCGATCGAAGGCGCCGCCCGACGGCAAAATGCCTATGACCATGTGGGACTCGTTGTCCAGCAGGATCGATTTGCCCACGATATCCTTCTGGGCACCAAACTGGGTCACCCACAAGGCATTGCTCAGAATGACGACCTTGTTCTTGCCGGGTTGGTCTTCCCCAGGAAGAAACGTCCGGCCCAGAGCGGCCTTAATGCCGTAGATATCGAAATAGCGGGCCGAGACGCGTCCGCCGCGCAACTGGACGGGCTCGGCTACACCGCCCAGGGTTGCTCCGCCGCCGGTCATGGCCGACATATAGTCGAAAACGGAATTGTCCTTCTGCCAGTCCAGAAAGTTGAGGGTCGAAATCCCATTCCGCTCACCCTGGGGAGGTTTCTCGAGTACGCGCACAATACGATCCGGCTCGGGATAGGGAAGGGGTTTTAGCAGCACGCCATCGACGAAGCTGAAGATCGCAGTGTTAGCGCCGATGCCTAGGGCCAGCGTCAGAATCGCTACCGCGCTGAATCCAGGGCTACTGCGTAGCGTCCTGACGGCATATCGCAGGTTTTGCCCAAGTGATGACATGACGATCCTCCCTAGCAACGCAGTTCTTAATACGTCGAGTCGAGCTAAGGGTTACGACGATACAAGATAAGGACGTGCCACGTTTCGATTTGTTCCCGGAAGCCGTTCGAATCCCAATAACGAACATCGTCGGGCAGGAAGAATCTACGCGAGCAAAGAAAAAGGGCAGGCGATCTTGGTTGATCGCCTGCCCTCTTCGTTTTGTACGTTAAGTGCTAGAACTCGAAGCGGCCGACCACCACGCCTTGCCGCGGCTGGAGGTTGAAGACGCTGCCAAAGGCGCTCGGGGCCGTGGTGCTCACTTTGCCGAAGCCAGTATTGGTGTTCCCGTTGGTGGCTCCGGAGGTGAAATACACTTGCTGCAGTTTGGCGTTGGTGAGCCCGGTGCCGCTCGGGTCGCCCCAGAACGCGCGATTAAACACGTTCGTAAATTCGGCGCGCACACTGATCTTGAGCCGGTCTTCCTTAAACCGCCATGTACGGCCCAAATTCATGTTCTCGCGCGGACGACGCTGCGTGCGATAGTCGCTGTAGTAGGCAGCAGAAGCTCCGAACTGACCCGTGGGCGGGTCGGTCCAAGCGGCAGGATTTAAGACGAACGTCTTGTTGGGATCGTAGCAGTGGCAGTTCAGGTCCACCGTGTAGAGCGGAACGCCAGGCACGCGATTGGCGAAGCTGGGTCCTTGGAACAGGTAGTTATTCAGGTTGCTCTGGGCATTGGGCACCTGCAGCGGAGTGCCGCTGGCGTATTCCAGGGCCGCGCCGTAGGTCCAATCCCGCAAAGCCCAGGACACAGCCTTGTTGAATTTGACGATGGGGGTCGTGTAGGTCACCGAAACGTTGAAGTCGAACGGCCGGTCATACACCGAGATGTACTTGTTCTGCGCCCGGTTGAACACGTCGTTGAATACTGCGCCGCCCGTGGTGCCGGGATTCGGTTCGCCGATCTCGGTTCCCTGGCTAAGCGCCTTGGACCATGCGAACGTGCTGAAGAAGAACAGGCCATGCGAGAGGCGCTTGGTGACTTTCGCTTGCAGCGAATCGTACCAGCTCTTGCCCAGCGGATCCCAATACACGGGAATCGTGCCATTGAACTGCGGGAAGGGTCGCAAAGCTTGCGCTACCGTCTGGCCCAGCGGGAAGCCGGGATACGGGGGAAAATTGAATCCGCGCTGCGCCGCCGTCGCGGAACTCAGCAACGAGGTCAACAGCGTTTGGTCAGCGGCCTTCGTGATGTCAAGACCGCGGGCAGCCAGACTCGCGGGTGTGATCGCATTCAGGTTCAGCAGCGCCGGAGCCTGCCACCAGACGCCGCGATTCGCCACGTAGCTGGCTTCGAGCACCATGTCCTTGGTGATCTCGCGCTGGAATCCAACGCTCCATTGATACTGCCGGGCGGGACGTCCCGCGTTGGGATCCATGAAAGCGCCGAGGAACGGTCCGGGGTTCGGAGCGGAAGTCGGATACAGCCCCGGATTGAAATTCGGCCAGACCGGTGGATAAAAGGCGGTCGGGTACCCTTGCGCCAAAGTTGTCACCGGGAAGCCGAAACTGGTCTGGGTATTGGCGGAGCTGGAGGCGGCCAATCCGCTCCCCGAGTTGTTGTTCGCCGCCGTACCGGAGTACACAATACCGAATCCGCCGCGAAACACGGTCTTGGGGTTGATCTGATAAGCCACGCCGAGCCGCGGACCAAACGCCAGCGGATAATTGCGCGCGATGTTGCAGTTGCACCCGCCTACCCCGTGGCCATCGAAGATCGCCGCTCCCAAATATCCGCCGATAGAGGGATTCTTAGTGGTAGGCGAGAACTCCGGAGCGCGACCGTGCGATTCTTGCAGGTAGGTCGAGTAGTCGTAGCGCAGGCCGTAGTCCAGCGTGAGCTTACGCGTGACCTTCCACGAGTCCTGGAAGTACAGCCCGAGCTGGGTCTTGCCCATGCGAGGAGTGGTCGGACGGCTGATGCTGATGTTGTCTGCCAGACCCAGCAGGAAGCTGGCATACCCGAGCCCCACGTTGGCGCCATTCACCGCCACGTTCTGGAACGGCTGGCCGGTTTCATTCGCCGCGAAATTGTAAACCCCGAGTGTGTTCCCGTCCACGATCGGAGGGTATCCTTCCACGCGGAATTCCCCGCCGAATTTAAATGTGTGGTTGCCCTTGATCCAAGTGGCGTTGGTGTTGAAGGAGGGGCTCTGCGTAATCTGATTGGTCCCGGCTTCCGAGCCAACGCCAACCATGCCGCCGGCACCGCTGGTCGAGAGCAGACCCGTGATAGTGGGGAACCATTTGTACTCGAGTCCGCCCTTCAGGCCGAGTTGCGTGAGGGCGTTGTAGTTGGTGATTTCGCCGGTGGTCGTGACGGACGGAACCAGGAAGTAATTGCTCCGGTAGCCGGCGCCGAAGTGCAGCAGTATCGTGGGTGTGAGCGAGTGGTCGTAGTTGAGGCGGTACAGAGGCGCCGTTTGGAAGGTTCCCAGAACTCCGCTAATCGGATCCGGCAGGCCGTCAGATCGGCCGAAGATGGTATTGCCGTTGGGATTCGCGGTTTTGGTGCGCTGCCAGAAGAATGACAACTTCCCTTTGGATCCGATGGACTGGTCGAGTTTGAGGGACGGGATTTCGGTGACTCTCGTTGTGTTGTAGGTATTGGTGTAGTTGTTGGTCAGCGAGGTGGCGCCGGGTCCGTTGGGTTGTGGAAACAGTGCGAGGATCTTTGCCGCCACTGGATCGAAGCTGGATACCGGAATTTTGTTGCCCGGGAACTGGGTCCGGTATACCAGGCCGCTGGCTGCGGTAGCGTTCGAGGTCGGATCGTAAACCATGCCTTCCAGCATGGTGTTCCCGAGGGGATCCTTGCCGATCACTCGCGCGTTCGGAAGGATCGCCTGGCTCAAATCACCAGTTCGATATAAGGGGGTCGGCACGGTTTGAAATTGGTTGTTGACCTTGGTCTGCTCGCGGAACTGCTCCCAGTTGAAGAAGAAAAAGGTTTTGTTGTGGCCGTCATACACCTTGGGAATCCAAACGGGTCCGCCGCCGGTGAAGCCGTAGTCATTGCGGCGAGCGCGAGCCCGAGGATTGCCGCGTGAATCGCCAGTCACGAAGGGGTTGCCGGCGTTGAAGATTTCGTTCACGAAGTAGTCGTAGGCGCTTCCATGGAACTGGTTGGCGCCCGACCGCATGGTGACATTGAACATGCCGCCGCCCACCTGCCCATATTCCGCGGCGTAGTTGCTGGTTTGAATCGCGGTCTCCTGGATCGCATCCACGCTGGGCTGGGTCTGCTGGGCAACGCCGGGAGTCCCGGTGTTGGAGGCATCCTGACCCTCGATCCGGAAGGATTGGGAATTGGCCGGCGTGCCGTTAATGCGCACCAGTGAATTGGGGATGTAGTTCACGCCGGGGATTACCAGCACCATGTTGTACGGATTCCGGATACCAGCGCTTCCCGAAAGGGTGCCACCGATACCGAGCACCGGAAGCTCGTCCATCTTCTTCAAATCGACATTGTGGGCCAGTTCGCCGCTTTCCGTTCTCAGGAGCGATGCGGATTCCGTCACCGTGACTGACTCGGTGGCCGAGCCCACTTCCAGGGTGATATCGATACGCAAGGTCTGCGCCAGTTCCACGGTCAGCCCGGAACGGGTGTATTTTTTGAAGCCCGGAACTGTGACGGTGACCTGATATTCGCCGGGCGGCAACTGGGCCAGGGTGTAGTTGCCGGTGGTCGACGTGGCGCTGGCATACTCGACGCCGGTATTTACGTTCTTGGCCTGAATCGGCGCATTGGCGACCACGGCTCCGGCCGGATCGGCAACCGTGCCCGTGATCGTTCCGCGATCGCTCTGGGCAAACGCGCACACCGCGAGCAAGAAACCACAAATCGAAAGAGACAGAACCCTCATCACCTAGCCCCCTTGGGACGAAAGCGGACGACCCACATCCGCATTAACCACTGGGAAGTAACTCTACACCCGCGCGAGGTCGGCGTCAAGGCAACGGTGAACTCTTTCACACCTTTCGAGAGAGGCCAGCCAGGCGAACCCGTACAATAGTGAATACAACTTCGATGGGCCGCATTCGTATCCTTTCCGACACCGTCGCGAACAAAATCGCGGCCGGAGAGGTCGTGGAGCGCCCGGCCAGCGTAGTCAAAGAACTGCTCGAGAACTCGCTGGACGCCGGCGCGAACGAGTTCCGCATCGAGGTCGAAGCCGGCGGGCGAAGGCTGATCCGGCTGGCCGACGACGGCTCCGGCATGCTCCGTGACGACGCCCTGCTGGCGTTCGAGCGCCACGCCACCAGCAAGCTGGCGGACGTGAAGGATCTGCTCTCGATCGCGACGTTGGGATTTCGCGGCGAAGCGCTCCCTTCCATTGCCTCCGTGTCGCGGTTACTGCTTGAAACCCGTTCGCCCGAGGAACAATCGGGAGCCGCGGTCGAGTTCGCCGGCGGAAAATTACTGCGGTGCGATGAGGCTGCGCTGGCGGCCGGGACCACCATCACCATTCGCGATCTGTTCTTCAACGTTCCGGCGCGCAAGAAATTCCTGCGGTCGGAGCAGACCGAGATCGCCCACATCGCCTCGCTGGTCACCCACTACAGCCTGGCGCATCACGGCAAGACTTTTCTTCTGCGCCACAACAATGCCGAACTGCTGAGCGTCACTCCCGTGGCGACGCTCCGCGAACGCGTGTTCCAGGTGTTCGGCAGCCAGATACTGGACGATCTGGTGGATCTGGGCGATCGCAGCCGCGACCTGAACATGCCCCCCGATGAGCAAGCGCCGCCCGACGAGCCGCGTTTCACACGCCGCTTCCGGCTGCGGGGATTCGTCAGCGGCCCGCAGGTGCAGAAGCTGAACCGCAACTCGATTTATCTGTTCGTGAATGGACGGTTAATTCGAGACCGCCTGCTGCTGCATGCGATTTCGGCCGCGTATCACAACCTGATGCCGCCGGCGTGTTATCCCTTCGCGCTGCTGTTTCTGGATTGCGACGCCGAAGAAGTCGACGTGAACGTGCATCCTTCGAAGACCGAGGTGCGGTTCCGGCACGGATCGGTGGTCCATGATTTCGTCCGCGATACGATTCGCGATATTCTGATGGCCCAGCGGCCGGCGTCCAATATTCCCGCACCCACGCCTCCGCAACCCGGAGCAGGGCTGCCGTATTCGGAATTCAGCCAGCGGATCGAGAGCATGAACTTCCCTTCGGTCAGTGCGGCGGCGGCGACCGCGGCCGATACCGGCACTCTGCCCGAATTCGTTCTGCGGCGGCCCATATCGCCCGAGCCGAGATTCGAGTTCGAACCGGCTCCGCCGACACAGAAGCTGGGAATCCCGGACACGCATGGTCCGCTGTTTCCCGATGCTAAACCTCTGAGTGCCGAAAGTCTGGACGCGCTCACCGATCTCCGGCCCCTTGGCCAGATCCACGACAGCTTCATCATCGCCGCCGGGCGCGACGGGCTGTGGATCATCGACCAGCACGTGGCCCATGAGAGGATCCTGTTCGAACAAGTGCTGGCCCAGCGCGCCAGCGGCCAAACCGAAAGCCAGCGGCTGCTGATCCCTTTGGTGATCAACCTGAGCGCCGCGCAGCAGATCGAATACGCGCGCATCGCGGAGGAGCTGAACTCCCTGGGATTCGAAACCGAGCCGTTCGGCAACCGCACCGTCGCAGTGAAATCGGCGCCCGCCGGCGTGCCCCCGGCTGAGGTCGAAAAGATCTTGTTCGAAATTCTGGAGATTGCCGAGCGGGAGCTTCGCCGCGCCTCGCTAGACGACGTTCGCCGGGCCATGGCTGCTTCCATCGCCTGCCGGGCGGCCATCAAAATCAACATGCGTCTGGAACCCGCGAAAATCGACTGGCTGCTCCGAGCCCTGGCGGCGACATCGTGTCCGATGAGCTGCCCGCACGGCCGTCCCATCGCGCTGCGCTACGCCACGCGCGATATTCTCAAGAGTTTCCATCGCATCTGACGGCCGCTCGTTAGTCGCTAAAGGGGACAGACGACATTTTTGGTTTCCGAACGGCAGGAAAGGTCATGGTTCTCAAAAATGTCGTCTGTCCCCTTTAGCTCCTTTAGCTCCCTCTAGCTCCCCTGGAGCGGTCTCATGAATCTGTTAACGTTGACTGGATAGCGCACATGCCGCGGAAGAAGACTGTCGCCAAGTCCAGGCGGACTTTTCCCATCGTAGGCGTAGGAGCATCCGCCGGAGGGCTGGAGGCCTTCCGGAGCCTGTTGCAAGCTCTGCCCGCTAAAACCGGCATGGCGTTTGTGCTGGTCCAACATCTGGATCCCGAGCACGAGAGCCTGCTTACTAAGTTGCTCTCCCATGCCACCCGCCTGCCGGTCACAGAGGTTACCGAAGGCGTCGCCATCGAGCCGGATCACGTTTATGTCATCCCGCCCAACAAGGTGCTGGGAATCCGCAACGGGGATCTCCATCTGCTGGCGCGCAGAAGACAAGACCCCAAGCACATGCCGGTCGATTCCTTTTTTCACTCGCTGGCCGAAAACGAAGGCAGCCGGGCGATTGGAGTCATCCTTTCCGGAGTCGCTTCCGACGGAACGCTCGGGCTGGCGGCCATCAAAGCGGCGGGTGGAATCACTTTTGCCCAGGACTCAAGATCGTCGAAATACGACGGCATGCCGCGCAGCGCGATCGCCGCCGGATGCGTGGACTTCGTCCTGCCGCCGGAAGGCATCGCCAAGGAGATCAAGCGCATCAGTCTGCACCCCTACCTGGGCACGGCGGACCATTCGGCGGCGGGGGGTGGCCGGGGCGAGCGCAACGAAGACCTGCTCAAGATTTTCGCGCTCCTGCGCAACTCCACCGAAGTCGACTTCACCAACTACAAGCGCTCCACCATCAACCGGCGGATCGCCCGCCGCATGGTGCTGCACAAGATCTCAACCCTCCGCCAGTATCTCAAGCACCTTCACGAGAACCGGACCGAGATCATGGCCCTTTGCGAGGACCTGCTGATCCACGTCACCAGCTTCTTTCGCGAGCGGGATGCCTTCCGCGCGCTGAAGGATACCGTCTTGCCCAGAATCTTTCGCAGCAAGGCGAAGGGCGAACCGCTGCGCGTATGGGTGGCCGGCTGCTCCACGGGCGAGGAGGTGTACTCGATCGCCATCACGGTGCTGGAGTATCTGCAGCAAAACAGAAGCTCCGTTCCGATTCAGATCTTCGGGACGGACGTCAGTGAAGCGGTCCTCGAACAAGCCCGGGCGGGAATCTATTCCGAAAGCGCCATGTCGGCCGTCTCGCCGGCGCGCACGCGCGAATTTTTCGTCCGCGCCGACGGCGGGTACCAGATCGTAAAGCGGATTCGCGAAATGTGTATCTTCGCGCGCCAGGATCTGATCAGGGATCCTCCTTACTCGCGGCTAGAACTTCTGACCTGCCGGAATGTGCTGATCTACCTGGAGCCAGTGCTTCAAAAGAGAGTGATGTCCGTCCTTCACTATGCGCTGAAGCCGAACGGGTTTCTGATTCTTGGCAAATCAGAATCCATCAGCGGCTTTGCGGAGTTATTTGCACCCGTGGGACGCAAGTACAAAATCTACTCGAAGAAATCGTCCGCCAGTCGCCCGGAATTCGACCTGCTCGCGGCCCATCCGAAGCACCCATTCGCGGAAACATCTGAAGGCGAGGCTCCGGCGCGGTTCGACCCCCAGAAGGAAGCGGACCGCATCGTCATGAGCCAATTCTCCCCCGCGGGCCTGGTGGCGGGCAGCGATCTCCAGATCCTGCACTTTCGAGGGAATGTCGCGCCGTATTTGTCGCCGTCACCGGGCCAGGCCAGCCTCAGCCTGCTCAAAATGGTCCGGCCGGAGTTCGCGGTGGAACTGCGAACCGCCATTCACCGGGCGGGAAAGCAGGACGTTCCCGTCCGCAAAGAAGGTATCCTCATCAAGCGGAACGGCCAACTGAACGAAGTGAACCTGGAAGTGGTGCCCTTCAAGGGACACACGGAGGAGCGATTCTTCCTGGTGCTGTTTCACGAGAGCCGCGTCCCGGATTCAGAAGAACCCGCGACGCCGGGCTCCAAGGCGAAATCCCCCCGCAACGGACATTTGGAAACAGCCAGGCTCCAGCGGGAATTGCAGACCACCAAGGGCCACCTGCAATCCATCATCGAGGAGCATGAGGCCACCAACGAAGAGCTGAAATCCGCCAACGAGGAAGTCCTTTCGAGCAACGAGGAACTGCAAAGCACCAACGAAGAGCTGGAGACCGCGCAGGAAGAGCTGCAATCCAGCAACGAAGAATTGGTGACCATCAATGAGCAGCTTCAGAATCGCAACCAGGAACTGAGCCAGCTCAGCGACGACTGGACCAATCTGCTCAGCGGGCTCAACATTCCCGTGGTCATGCTGGGCAAGGACCGCCGCATCCGAAGGTTCACGGCTCCGGCCGAAAAACTCCTGAACCTGCTCCCGACCGACATCGGCCGGCTGATCCATCACATCCGGCCGAACGTGAAAATCCCCAACGCGGACGGGTTGATTGCGGAGGTGATGGAGAACGTAAGCCCGAAGGAGCTGGAGATTCAGGATCGCGAAGGCCGGTGGTACTCGCTGCGGCTGCGGCCGTACCGGACCGCGGACAACCGGATCGATGGCGTGCTGATGATTTTCGTCGATGTTCACGACCTCAAGACATTGCAGGAGGCCTTGCGGGGGCAGAACAGTTTCTCCGAGGCGGTCATGGAATCCTCCGGAGCTTTGGTCCTGGTGACCGACGCAACCGGCCGGGTGGTCGCCTTCAACCGCGCCTGCCAGCTGGTGAGCGGATATAAGCTGGGGGACATGGCGGGAAAAATCATCTGGGAGAGTCCGCTGAGCCCGAAGGAAGAGGGAGAAATCGAGCGCGTGCAGACCGTCTATCGCCGGCTGGCGGGCGGCAGCCCACCGATTCAGCATGAAACTCTCTGGGTCGCTAAGAACGGAACCCGGCGATTGATCTCCTGGTCCACGGCGGCCATGCCTCAAGCCGCCGGGCGCCCGCGCCACCTGGTCCGCATCGGGACGGATATCACGGAGCGCCGTGAAATGGAGATCGCTCTGCAAGCCAGCGAAACCGCCCTTCGGACGAGCCAGACACAACTGCAAGCCTTGGCCGCGGGCCTGGTCACAGCGCAGGAAGAAGAACGGGCGCATGTTGCCCGGGAGCTTCACGACGACATCAGCCAGAAGCTGGCGGCGCTCAATCTGGAGGCCGAAACCGCGCTCCAGAAGGAAGAGGCGGCTCCGGGCAAACTCCGCGGGGAACTGGCGCGGCTATCTCATCGCCTGCGCGGGATTCTGGGCGATGTCGAGCAAACCGCCTACCGCTTGCATCCTTCCTCTCTCGATCACCTCGGGCTATCGGTAGCGCTGAAGTCGTACTGCGCAGATTTCGCGAAACAGAACGGCATTGATACCCGCTTCACGGAGCGGAACCTGCCTCGCGCCATTCCCCCTCGCCTGGGCTTGACCATTTACCGGGTGGTCCAGGAAGCGCTGCGTAACGTTGCCAAGCATTCCGGCACCCGCAAGGCGGCGGTTTCGGTCGCCGGCAAGAACGGCACGATCGTGCTGAGCATCAAGGATTCCGGCCGCGGGTTCGACCCGACAAAGTCCAAAAAGCGGGGGCTGGGGTTGGTCAGCATGGAGGAACGCGTTCGCCAGGCTGGAGGCACCTTCATAGTAAAGTCCACGCCCGGGAAAGGCGTCCATATCGACGTTCGCATACCCCTGGCGGCGCCCAGCCGAAGCCGGAAGGCGCTAGAATCCTAGAAAAGACTTGGTTGTGTTAGAAGGCATATGACGCGCCGTCCTCGACTTCTGCTGGCGGACGACCATCCTCTTTTCCTCGATGGCGTTCGACGGCTTCTGGAGAGCACGTATGACGTGGTGGGAACTGTGGCCACTGGTAAGGCCTTGATCTCAGCCGCGCAGAATCTTCAGCCGGACGTCATCGTGGCGGACATCTCCATGCCTGAAATGAACGGCCTGGCTGCGGCGCAAATTATCCGCAAGACGACTCCATCCGCGAAGTTTATTGTGCTGTCGGTGCATTCCCACCGGGCGTACGCTCGCGAAGCGTTTCGCGTAGGCGTGCGGGGGTTCGTATCGAAGCGCGCCGCAGCGGTGGAACTGCTGACCGCGATCAAGCAGGTGCTGGAAGGCCGCACCTATGTAACTCCGCTGGTCGGCCCCGAAACGCCTGGGGCGGCCAAAGAAGCCAAGCGGCTCACCCTGCGGCAGTTGGAAATTCTTCGGATGGTGGCGGAGGGCCACCAGAACAAAGAAATCGCGCAGCTGCTTAAGATTTCAGTGAAAACCGTGGAGTTTCACAAGACACGCATCATGACGGAGCTGGATATCCACACGCCTGCCGGACTGACACGTTACGCCATCGACCACGGGATCACCGCGGCGTAACTCGTTATAGGATTAGGGTTCCGCCTAGTATCCATCCGGAGGGCAAGGTGTGCATACTGGCTCCGTGCCCATCCGCAGCAGCAACCGGCCTCGAAAACGGCTTCTGGTGCATTTGTCCCAGGCGGTGGAAACGCTCGCTTTGACCAAGGCTCCAAGGACTCACGTCGTCCCGTTAAAGCGATCGCTGGACGGAAGTTTGAAGCTGCAATCTTTCGACGTGACCAGCCGCGAGTTCGACCATTTCGAGAACCTTTCCAACGCTCTCCATCGGCTGGACAAAGGCACCTACGGAAGGTGCATTTTCTGCGGTGCGAGCATTGAGACGGACGTGCTGGCGCGGACCCCATGGGCGACCGAGTGTCGCGAATGCGGCGATCAGGAATCCCAGCCGTAGTCATTCTTTACCCGCGCGACTTCCGCCACGCTCCAGGCCTGGGCCGGACACCCGCGCGGATAGCGAGGCTCTTCCGCATCGTAAATCTCAGCGATGCTTCCGACGCACCCGCGTTCGGCCGATTCCGCTTCCAGGCTCGCGATTAATCCGCGGCAATACCCCAGATTCTCCGGGGTTCTTCCGAAGGCGATGAGATACGCATCGATGAACGGGCCCAGCAGCCAGGGCCATACGGTGCCTTGATGATAAGCTCCATCGCGCTCGACCGGCGCACCTTCATAGCGCGGCTTGTAGTCGGGATCGGAGCGCTCCAGCGTTCGCAGGCCGACCGGCGTGAGCAGCTCACGCTCGACGATGCGGACGATCGCCTGCTGCTGGGCGGATTCCAGGAGTCCGAAAGGCAGGCTGACGGCGAAGATCTGGTTGGGACGGAGCTTGGCGACGGGACCTTCGGGAGCCAGCACGTCGTACAAACACTCGCGCCGGGGATTCCAGAAGCTTGAACGGAAACTGTCGCGGACGCGGGCTGCTAGGGCGCGATAATCCGCCTCTGCCGGATCGTGCAGCGTTTTCCCCCAATCGGCCATCAGACACAGCGCGCCGTGCCAGAGGGCATTGATCTCGACAGGCTTTCCGGCGCGCGGCGTGTACTTCGTGTCCATCCAGGTGAGCTGAGGCCCGATGCTCAAAAGCGAATCGTGAGAATCGGCGCTGTGTACGTGCCACCCGAGAATCTCCTTGGCCGCTGGATAGAACACATCGCGAAGAAAACCGATATCGCCGCCGGCCTGAAGCCAGATTCGAACGGCCTGGAACATCCACAGGGTCGCGTCGGCCGTGTTGTACTCCGGAGTTTCACCACGGTCGGGGAAACGGTTGGGGATGATGCCTTGATTCCGGAACTGGAGGAAGCCTTCGATAATCTCGCGGGCGTCCTTTAGATCGCCTGCGGCGATCAACAGACCGGGCAAACTGATCATGGTGTCGCGGCCCCAATCGGTAAACCAGGGATAACCGGCGATGATGGTGGGTTTTCCATCGGCGCGCCACACGATGAAAGGATGGCGTTTCGATGACGGCGGTTCGATGGGATCTGTACCGTCGATGGAGGCGCACACGGGAGCCCATTCTCCGGGCGTCAAATTAAGCGTCAAAACGCCGGGCGTGAACTGATCCTCGCGAAAATCGAGGCCGCGCTCGAGTTCCGTCAGGTATTCGATGTTGTAATACCACTTCGGATCGGCGGTAAGGGAAGCTTTCGAGCGAAATTCAAGCTGCGGCAGCCCCGCGTAGGGGGACGAATCGGCATGCCTGAGCGAGTGGTAATCGCGATAGGCGAGAAAGGGCTGGATGCGCAACGTCAGAGCGCTGTCACTACGGTAGCGAACCACTACGGCCTGGCGCCCTGGGACCAGATAAACTTGCCGCTCCAGCTTGACGCCGGCGAGATCGTAGCGCCAGGTCGAACAGGGTTCCCCATGGAAATCCTCGAGGTATCGGCTCCCGTCATCCACCAGCTTGCCTGGATACTGGCAGCAGTACAGCGAAAATGTCCGGTCGCCGACCACGGCTTCTTCCTCGAAACGCGAAAGCAGAACGTAGCGCTCAGTAGGCGGCCGGAGCGAAGCGACTAGCAGAGCATGGTAACGCCGCCTGTTGAGCCCGGCGACGGTACCCATGGCGAAAGCGCCGGTGCCGTTGGTTTCGAGCCACTCGTTAGATCTTCTTGGTAACGTCGCGATGCGTTTCCTTGACGCGATAGCCGGCCTGGCTCAGCCGCTTGCGAAGCTCGTGAGCGATCATCACGCTGCGATGGTGCCCGCCGGTGCAGCCGAAGGAAATGGTGAGATAGCTCTTCCCTTCCTCGATGTAGTGCGGCAGGAGGTAGATCAGCAGATCGGAGATTCGTTCGATAAACTCCTGGGTCTGCGGGAAGGACCGGATGTAGCGCGCCACGCTGGGATTCTTGCCCGTAAGTTTCTTGAACGCCGGAATGTAGTTGGGATTAGGCAGGAAGCGGACGTCGAACACCAGGTCGCTATCCGCCGGAACGCCGTGCCGATACCCGAAACTGTTGATCTGCACCAGGATTCCGGACTGGGCGGGACGCAGGCCGCCAAACGTGGAGTGAATGGTCTCGCGCAGCTCGTGCACGTTGAACTTACTGGTGGTGATGATGGGGTCGGCCAGCGCGCGAATTGGTTTCAGGCGTTCCCGCTCGCGGCGGATGCTGGCGGCCACGCTTTGCCCGGTTCCCAGCGGGTGGGGACGGCGGGTTTCGCTGAAACGGCGGATCAAGGTGGAATCGTCGGCTTCCAGGAACAGCAGCTTGGTGGGAACCTGGCGGCGGATACGCTTGAACAAGGCCGGAAGTTTCTCGAGCGCGGCGCCCTCCCGAATATCCACCACCAAGGCCGCCCGGCGGATGTTGGTCGCGTTCTTGATCAGCTCGGCGAACTTCGGGATCAGCTCGATGGGCAGGTTGTCCACCGAATAGTAACCCAGGTCCTCCAGGGCCTTAAGGACGGTGCCTTTGCCGGACCCGCTCACACCGGTGATGATCACCAGTTCGGTTTTATCCGCCGGAATACTACCTGGTCGGCGAGGGCGCGGAGGGGTTGCCGGCATGGTCGATGATTCGATGTTCAGGATTCGATCAGGTCGAAGTGGCCGTCTCGACGCCGCACCAGGACGGACAGGCCCTGACCTTCCGCATCGCGATACACAAGATAATCGCGATTCTTGTCCATTTCGAGCATCGCCTCATCGAGGGTCATGGGCTTATGCCGCCCATCGCCATTCACACGGAAAATACGCTTCGCGGTTGCCTCTTCCCGGGCCTGACGGGAGGGGCGCGCAGGGGCTGCAGCCGGGGCTTCGGCTTGAGTGGAGCGCCGCACTCCTTCGTCCTGGCGGCGATGCGTCGCGCGCCACTTGGCGCGATGCTTCACGGCTTGGCTGTCCAGCTTCTCCAGCGCGAGCCAGAGCGCATTGAACAAGTCAGCGTCCGTGCCTTGGCCTACCAGTTTATGATCGTAAAACTGCACGGTGACTTCGGCGCAGCACATACGCCGCTCCTGGGTCACGATCACGCGGGCTTCGCGCTCGCCCCGCCCGTCCAGCAGCTTGGCAATCTTAGCGAACTTGCCATCCAGCTTCTGCTGGAGCCTGGTCGGCAAAGCATGGGGCATTCCCTTGTAAGTGGCTTTCATAGGCTTAGAGCTCCCCTAGGACCGAACCCGACGCTGGTGCGTGGACGGGATACGCATGTCCTCGCGGTACTTGGCAACCGTTCGGCGAGTGACCTCGATTCCCTCTCCCTGCAGACGTTCGGTGATCTGCTCGTCGGTCAGCGGATGCATGGGATCTTCCTCCTCAATCATCTTCTTGACCCTACGTTTCAGAATCAGCAGCGGGGTGGCGCCGCCGCCGGGACCCTGCACGGCCTCGGAGAAAAAGTAGCGCAGCTCGAAGACGCCTTGCGGAGTGTGCGCGTATTTGTTCGAAACGGCGCGGCTCACGGTGGAAGGATGGACGCCAATCTCCTCGGCGATTTCCTTGATCATCATGGGCTTCAGCTGATCGATTCCGTATTCCAGAAAGTCCAACTGGCGGCGCACCACGGACTGACAGACTTTCAGGATGGTCTGCTTGCGCTGCTCGATATTCTTCATCAGCTGGATCGCGGAGGCATAGCGCTCCTTGATGTAGCTGCGAACCTCGCGGTTAGGTTCCTGCTCGCGATCGAGCATGCGGCGATACTGCGGATTCAGGCGCAGCTGCGGGACGTCGTCGTCGCTGACCTGGATGAGATAATCCTCGCCGTCCTTGGAGATGTAGACGTCCGGTTCCACCTGGCGCGCGCCGGGTCCGGAATAACGCAGGCCGGGCCTTGGGTCCAGGTGCTTGATCACGTCCATCGCGACCTGGATGTGCTCCATCGGGCGCCGCAGCAGGCGGACTAGTTCCTTGGGCTGCCGGGTCTCCACCAGCTTCAGGTGATCGTGGACGATTTGCCAGGCCACGCCGTCCTTGGCGCCACGGCTTTCGAGTTGCAGCAGCAGGCACTCGCGCAGGTCCGATGCGGCCACGCCCGCCGGATCGAGGGTCTGCACCACGTGAATCGCTTCCTTCACGTCCTCGAGCTTATGACCGCCCTCAGCCGCCATTTCTTCGGGGCTCGACAGCAGATAGCCGTTTTCGTCCAGGTTGCCGACCACGCCATCCGCGGCGTCCCGGACTTCTTCGCTGAGAGCGATCAAGGCCAGTTGCGAATGGAGATGATCGGAAAGGGTGACGGGCGAGGAAAGAAAGGTCTCGAAAGAGGGCTTTTCGACGTTTTCAGAAGCAGGGCTCTTGTATCCGGGATCGAGATAATCGTCGAAATAGGAGCCGAAGTCGATCTCGTCGAATGGATCGGCTTGCGCCGGCGCCTCAGGGGTTTCCGGGGCGGTAGTGGGAGCCGTGGCGTCGATGGCTGGACCTGCTGGAGCCTCGGTCTCCACGTATTCGACAGCAGGGAGGTTTGCCGAGTCGACACCCTCGGTGGTGTATGCACCATCGGACGCGTCCACTTCCACGGGGCCGGAGGTCACATCCAGGATCGACTGGTCGGCGGGATCGGCCACGCGCTCAGCTTCGAGCAACGGCTGCAATTCTTCGGGCGTCAGTTCCTCGCCACCATCCCCCGATTCTTCGAGGACCGGATTCTGCGAAATCTCCGCCTGAATCATGTCCTTCAGCTCCAGACGGTTCAGTTGCAACAGGCTGACCATCTGGACCAGGCCGGGGGTAAGGATCTGCTTCTGCTGGACCCTTACTTGCAGTCTGGGGGAGAGTGAACTCATAACTCACCTTGAGTTTATCACTGGGCGTCGAAATCGCGGCACACGAACTTCCAAATAGGGAAAGATCTTTTAGCTTCAACGACATACGAATCCACTCGGGCGGCCGTGGATGGCAGCGTCATAGACAATCCCCAGTGGATGGAGTATGAGATCGACACAATCGTTACCAGATGAGCCAGTTCTTGAGGGAGTTCAGCTGCCCGATCCGGCGGCCGGGATTCTGAAGGACATCCTGAAGGTGGCCGGGCTTGCCGCGGCCACAGTGACCAGCGCGCATCGGACGCCGGCTGATCAGGCGCGGGTGATGTACGAGAACTGCGTTTCGAAGGGCGCAGCTTACAACGAGGCGTTGTATTGCGTCGCGGGCGATCGCGTGGTGGAGGTTTTCGAGGCGAACCAAGACCAGCCGCGCGATGCCGTGATTCAGCTTATGACAGACAAGATTCTGGAGATCGGCCCGGAACATATCTCGATGCACATGAGCGATACACATTACACGTTCGACGTGGCGCCCAGCTCGATTCCAGTCGCGAAGCACGCGGCGTTCGTCGCGGCGGTGCTCGGGAACAAGGCTGTGTCGAAGCTGATTCAGCCTCCTAGGGATCCGGCGTTTCACATCGAGATCCCGAAAACGGCCGTCGGCGGGAGTGCCGACGCAACAAACTAAAGTTCGCGCCAGGTGGCGCACGCACTCATGCGTGCCGTGTCGAGATTCCTCTCGACACTCTTTGCGCTGCTTCTTGTGAGACGGGACTGTAAGAGGTGAGACGGAGGGTGAGACGGGGACGGACGAGACCGTCCCCGCCCTTTCTGCTGTTATTACCGAATCGCCCACAGCGCCAGCTGATTCGCAGCCCGATCCAAGTCCCTTTTTGGCCGACCACCCGGGCGAGTTCCCAATTCCCGGCCAAGTTTCTCTCCCAAGTCAGCTACGAACGCCTGCGAACCGAGCGGACGACCCGTGTAGGTCGCTTCGCGGATCGCCCGCGACTCGTGTTCCTGATCCGACAGGTTCAGCAGCGTCTCTTTCCATTCCGGTGCCGTCCAACGGACTTGCCACCACTCGTCATCCAGATTCCGCGGCTGAGTCGGTCCGTCGGTCACATGGCCCAGATGAGCTCGCGCGCTCGACCATTCAAAATCCTCGGCATATTTCACCATGCCGGCGCGCACCGGGTTTTTCTCCACATAGGCGATCACCCGTCCCACGGCCGCCTCCTCAACCGCACAGGAGTAATAGCGATTCTGCCATAAGTGTCCGCTGCGCTTCTGTTCCGTGTTCCAGTATTGGGAGAATCGCCCGTGCGCGTGCCGAAACGTGTTCGCCATCGAGGAGTCCGTCTCCGGGATCGCCACAATGTGCACGTGATTGGTCATCAAACAGTACCCCAGCACTCGCAATCGGTGGGTAATGGAGTATTGGGAAAGCAGTCGGAGGTAGGCTCGGCGCAGGGAGTCTGTGATGAAGACATCCTGCCGCGCATTCCCGCGTTGGGTTATATGGTGTGGCAGGCCGACGGCTACGACCCGAGCTTCCCGAGGCATACCGAGTTAGTACAGATTCGCTAAGAACTTTCTCAGCAGTTCGGGACGGTCTCGTCCGTCCCCTTCGCACCTTCGCACCCCTTTTCGCACTTCGCACCCCGCCCTCCCGGGCGTTTCACATTGAAATCCCGAAGATGGTTTAGCGGGGATCGCTGCGCTTTACCTGTGCCCGGCGGCGGCCCTGTTCGAGGTTCCCAGCGGCCTTCTGCCTGGCATCGTCGCCGATCTTGATGTTGTTCACGACTTTCTTCGCGCCGGCTGATTTGGCCATGCGCGTGGCCGCACCTTTGTGCTGGACCACGTTTGTGGTTCCATCCCAGTAGGCCACGCCGCCTTGCACACGCACGGTGAATCCATCCTTGCCGATCACGGATTTGGCCAGGCGCGTGCGGATGTCCGATTCAATTTGGATGTCTTGAGGAGCCGTTGTGCCCTGGGGCGGGGGCGCTTTGGTTTTCGTTTGTGCGCGAATGCCCGGCAACACGAGCATCAGCAGCAGAATGATTCTCAACACATGGGATTAGTCGCGTTGGTCGTCCAAGAATCTCAAAGATTCCAGACCGACAGCCACGCTGCCCATCTGACCGATCGCAATGCCCGCGGCTTCGGAAGCAAGCCGCATTGCTTCCGTCCAGGAAGCACCCGCGGTGACCGCCATGGCGATCACGGCCAGCACTGTATCGCCCGCTCCGGTGACATCGAACACCTGGCGCGGCGCGGGTGCGAGGTGCTCGGGAGGCTGGGAATCGGCGAAGAGCGTCATGCCCTCCGAGCCTTCCGTGACCAGGATGTGCGTACCCGGCATGCTCGCGGCCAGACGGCTTCCGGCGGCAAGAATCTCGGCGTGGGTATCGGTCGGGAGTCCGGTCAACAATCCCAGTTCCAGACGATTGGGCTTCAACAGGAACACTCCCCGATAGCGCGCCGCGTCGGCGCCCTTGGGATCGGCAAACACGCGTTTGCCGGCACGCCGAGCCTCGCCGATCACGGCATCGAGAAGAGGGGGCGTGAGAAAGCCTTTCGCGTAGTCGGAGATCACGATCGCCCCTGCGTTGACGAGGTCGTTCCAGACGGCTTTTAGGACATCGGTGACGATGGCCTCAGAAATTGGTCCGGTAGCTTCCTCGTCTACGCGAACTACTTGCTGGTGGGCGGCGATTACGCGGGTCTTGGTGGTGGTCGGACGGCCGGCGTCGGCGATCAGGCCGCTTGTTTCGACGCCGTGGGCCTTCAGCGCGGCCTTCAGCTCATCGGCGTGGGAATCCTGACCCGTGACGCCAAACAGACTCACGCGCGCGCCCAGGGCCGCCAGATTCGCAGCAGTGTTCCCCGCCCCGCCCGGCTGGAGCGTGGTGCGCTGCTTGCGGACCACCGGTACCGGCGCTTCGGGCGACAAACGGGACGCCTGTCCCCACCAATACCAGTCGAGAATTACGTCGCCCAGGACCAGAATCCGCTGTCCAGGGAACAGTTTGAGAATTTCGGGAAGCCCCACGAGGGCTTACTCTAACATAGAGAGTCTTTTCCCTAAACAAACGATGGATCCCGTCGAAAAAATCCTGTCATTGGAACAGATGAACCAGTGGGTCGTGGCCGAGAAAGCCGCCGGCCGGCGGATCGGTTTCACCTGTGGCAGTTTCGACCTCCTGCACGCGGGACATGTCGAGTATTTGGGAAAAGCGCGTGAACTGTGCGACCGCCTGATTGTTGCCGTCAACTCGGACGCGTCGGTCTCCCGATACAAGAACCCGCTGCGGCCGATTGTCCCGGAGCGCGAGCGGATGTATGTCGTGGCGGGCTTGGCGGCCGTCGACGCAGTCACGCTGATGGAGGAAGACCGCCCGCTTTCGCTGTTGCTCCGCTGGAAGCCGGATCTGTACATCAAGGGCGGGGATTACGCCGAAGATTCGCTCCGTTCGGGCGAGGCGGTACGAGCATACGGCGGGAAGGTTGAGGTGGTTAAGTCGGGCTTCGATACCAGTAGTTCGAAGCTCATCCAACGGATCGAACTTTTGACCGCACATGCGGTGCCCGAAGTCGCCGCGGCGCCAAGCTTTGGCGGATTAGTCCTGCTCGATCGCGACGGGACGCTGATCCGCAACGTGCCTTTCCTGCATGATCCGGCCAAAGTCGAGATCCTGCCGGGTGTGATCGACGGGCTGCTGAAGCTTCAGGCAGCCGGGCTGCGGCTGGCGATCGTGACCAATCAACAAGGCATCGGTCTGGGCTATTACAAGGTTCAGGATTTCATCGCGGTGAACCAGCGCCTGCTACGCGAGCTGGGCGCGCGCGGTGTCCGGATTTCGAAGATTTACTTCTGCCCGCATTCGCTGGGGGAGCAATGCTCGTGCCGGAAGCCGGCAACCGGAATGATCACGCGAGCGATGCGGGATTTCGGGGCTAAACCGGAGCACACCGTCCTGATCGGCGATTCCGAGGAGGACATGCAGGCGGGAGCGGATGCCGGGTGCCAGACGGTGCGGGTGGGCGAAGCCGCATTTGGGGCCGCGGCAGAGCAAATTCTTTCATTGCTGGCCAAAGGCTAGGCCAGCGTATGCTCAGCAGGTGAAAAGAAAACCAAAACCTGCAGGTCGGTCGTCACTGAGTGGAAGTGATGTGGCACCCTCGCGGGCACGTAGACGACTGCGCCAGTTGACACGGAATAATCGGAGCCATTGACGGCGATCTTTCCATTTCCGGACACAACATAATAGACCTCGTCTTCGGCATGAGGATCCTGGGGCACGTTGGTACCGACCGGATGCTTGTAGAGTCCCAGGCTCAAAGCGGGAACGCGAAGGAACTCGTGATAGATTCCGGTAGCTTCCAAGTCAGCGATGTTGACGATCTTCATCGATACATTCTGTCAAACGGCCCGCGCAGGTGTCCCGGGACGTTAGTTCGCGCATCTGGTAACTTTAGAGTATGAAGTTGTGGTTACCCGTCGGCTCCCTGACGTTGCTGGCGGTTCTAGTTCTTACGGCTACTCCGCCGAATCTCCCAAATCTTCCGAACCTGGACGGCGCGCCGCCCGCCGATACGATCTCGATCGCCTCGCTCAACCTGGACCACCAATCCAGTTTCGAAAAGGTGGTGCACGATTTCGAGGCCGCGCCGCGCGTGAGCCACGCCGATATTATTCTTCTTCAGGAAGTCTCCCACGTTGAGGGAGGCCCCAGCATCGCCAGCCGCCTGGCCGACCGGCTGGGCTACCAAGTCGCCTTCGCGCCTGAAGGAAAGAACGTCTACGATCGCGGCCTAGCCGTGGTCAGCAAGTTTCCGATTGAGGAATCGAAGGTCGAGTGGCTGACGCCCTACAACCTGCTTTTCAAGACGCGCCACCGGTTTGCATTGGCGGTGAAACTGCGCGTGCCGGCAGGCGAACTGCGCATCTGGAACGCTCACCTGGATACCCGCATCAACCCGGATCAGCGGCTGAAGCAGCTCCAGCCAGTAATGGACGAGGCCGCCAAACTCACCGGTCCGAGGCTCATCGGCGGAGATTTCAATACCAACGACTTCTATTGGATCGAGCACACGCTGCCGTTTCCGCGAGGCGGATACCGGTCGACGGTGCGCCGCGCGATGGCCCAACTGGGATTCAAGACGCCGTTCGAGGATCAGCTGGTCACGCTGCCGATCGCGCGCCAGCATCTGGATTGGTTGTTCGTGAACGGCATGGAACCGCTGAGCTCAAGCACGGAGCCGATTCCCTTCTCCGATCACAACGCGATTTGGGCTGCGTTCCGCGTAGCCCGCTCTGCTGTGCCTACGGATACTGTAGCGAGTCGTCAATAATCTTTGAGGCGGTGGCCTCAGCGTCCACTTTGTAGGTCCCGTTGGCGTAGGCTCGCGCAAGCTGCTCGATGCGTTCCTGGCGCTCCGGGGAATCCGGCACCAGGGAACGCAGACTCCTGACCAGCTCGGACAGATGGACGTCGTCAGCGGCCGCGTCTGAACTCGTCCGTGCGGCCTGGTCCCGGTCCGGCGGATCCGTCGCGTCCAGAGGCGGGAGCTTGGCGCTTTGAACTTTCATGCCCAATATTGCCTATCGACCAGTGTCTCCTATTTTGAGACCTAAGGGGCAGGGGGGCGAACCGCATTGTATACTGAGGCTCGAATGATTCAACGAAAGTGGAAAGGAGACTACCTCTATCTCCTTGAAAACCTGGTGCTCAAGGATTTCCGGATCCGCTACCGGAATATGAGCCTGGGCATCCTGTGGTCGCTGATCAACCCCCTGGTGATGATGGGAGTGCTGACGTTCATCTTCGGGTATGTGTACGGCAAAAACAACCCGCCGGCTTTCCCTCTATTCCTGCTCTGCAGCCTGGTGCCCTTAAACTTCTTCACGGGCGCCTGGCTGAGCGGAACCACCTCGATCATCGCCAACGCCCAACTGGTGAAACGCGTACCTGTACCTCGCGAGATGGTTCCCATCGCGGCGGTGTTTTCCAACTGCGTCCATCTGGCCATCCAGGTGGCGTTGCTGCTATCCCTGGCGCTTTACTTCGGTTTGTACCCCAACCGGTTCTGGTTATGGCTAGTGCCGTTATGGGCGCTGTACATTGTTTTCGTTTGCGGCGTTTCTCTACTATCGAGCGCGATCAGCGTATTCGTCCGCGACACGCAATACGTGGTGGAATCGTTCAACTTGGTGCTGTTCTGGCTGGTGCCGACCTTCTACTCGTTCGAGAGTATTCCGGACCGGTTCAAGTCGGTCTATCGTTTCAACCCAGTGGCGGCGTTGGTGATGGCGATGCGCAATATCCTCATCGACAATCGTGCCCCGGCGGCAACGCTGATCGAGAACATGGTGATCGTGGCGGCGGTCACGCTCGGTATCGGACTGGTGGTGTTCGGGAGACTGAAGCGGAGTTTCTACGAGTACATCTGAACGCGCTTACGTAGCGTGGGCCAATTCGTCGGCCCACGGCAGTGCCTCGCGATAGGCTGCGCCGACCACTTCCGGCGGGGTTCCGAGCAGGCCCGCCAGAGCCTCTACTCCATCCCAATCGGCGACCTCATACCGGCGAACCAGCTTATAGATCCGGTTCAGCACGCTGTCGTCGGGCGCTTGCCCGCGCAAAACGGAATCCAGTGGAAGCGCCAGCCCCAGTTCCTCCAACGCGTCATTCAGGGGACGGTCCAGAAGGGCGTCCAGCAATGAGAATAGCCCCACCAGAAAAGCCTGATCTTCCACGCCTTGCCCGCTGGCTTGCCCCAGCAGCTCGCAGAATCGCCCGCGCACCAGAGATTGCGTGACCAGTTCGGTGGGCTTGTCGTCGGCGATGGCGGGCAGAGCCGCAATCACGATCCATTTGCGGATGCCGTACTCCCCCAAGACCACCAGAGCGCGGCGAATCGAGCTGATTTTGCCCTGCCGTCCGAAACGCGCGGAATTGGCATAGCGCAGCAGCTTGTAGGATAACGAAACGTCCTGCGAGATCAGGGCTGTCAGCCGGGTGAAATCGAGTTCGGCGCGGTGCGCTTCCTGAATCAGCCGCAAGCATTGCATCTTCACGGCCGGAATTTGGGTACCTTGCATCACCACCGGATGCGCGAAGAAGTTCCCCTGAAAATAGTCGTATCCGGCGCGAAGGGCCCAACGGAAATCCGCGTCCGTTTCCACTTTTTCGGAAAGTACGCGGATGCCTCGCGCGCGGAGGTCCCGGAGCATAATGTCCTGCTTTTCCTTAGGCGTATCCATTTCGATTTTGACCAGGTCAGCGAGTTCGACCAGTGCGTCCATTCGCGGACCCGGCCGGAAATCATCGAGTGCGATCCGATACCCCTGGTCTTTGACCCCGCGGACCGCCTCCAGCACTTCCTCATCCGCCTCGATGTCCTCGGTCAGTTCGATAATGGTCTGCCCCGGGGGCAGGCTGGAATACAGGTCCTGCAGAAGCATGTCCCGGCCGAAATTGATGCAGCCGTGCTTCCCCCGAAGCATCTTGTCCCAGCCGATGGACAGCATGCCATGGGAAATCACCTGCCGGGTGGCTGAGCTAGGCTCGGCTCCATTAAAGTGCGTGGCATCGCTATCGGACCGGAAGAGAAGCTCATAGGCCCAAACTTTGCGGTTGCGGTCGAAGATGGGTTGGCGGGCGACAAACACTTCCACCCTTTACGTATCGACGAAACCCTGCTTCGCTTTAGGGTTTATTCCGCTTGGTTCTGGCAACACAAGCGCTTGAGGCCGTTAGGCCCGAGCCATCTCATCGGCCCAAGGAAGCGCTTCGCGGTAGGCTGCCCCGACCTGGGCGGTGGGAGTTCCCAGGTGGCCTGCCAGACGTTCCACTTCATCCCAATCGGCCACTTCATAGTGGCGAACCAGCTTATAGATCCGGTTCAGGACGCTGTCGTCGGGCGCTTGTCCGCGCAAAACGGAGTCCAGTGGAAGCGCCAGCCCCAGTTCCCCGAGCGCATCCTCCAGAGGACGGTCCAGAAGGGCGTCCAGCATGGAAAACAGGCCAACCAGGAACGCCTGATCTTCGTTTCCTTGCCCGCTGGCTTGCGCCAGCAGTTCGCAGAATCTACCGCGGACCAGGGATTGCGTGATCAATTCGCGCGGCTTGTCGCCGGCGATGGCGGGCAGGGCCGCAATGGCGATCCATTTCCGGATACCGCACTCCCCCAGCATCACCAGCGCACGGCGAATGGATTGGATCTCGGTGGTTCTTCCGAATCGGGCCGAATTGGCATAGCGCAGGAGCTTGTAAGAGAACGACACATCCCGCGATATCAGGGACGTCAACCGGGTGAAATCGACTTCAGGGCGGTGCGCTTCCTGAAGCAGTTCCAGACACTGCAGTTTATTGGCCGGGATTTGCTTGCCTTTCACCACCAGCGGACGCGCAAAGAAGTAACCTTGAAAATAGTCATATCCCGCATTGAGCGCCCAGCGGTAATCTGAATCCGTTTCCACCTTTTCAGAAAGCATGCGGATGCCACGCGAGTGGAATTCCCGGATCATGACCTCCTGCTGGGTCTTTGGCGTTTGCATTTCCACCTTGATCATGTTGGCCATCTGGATCAGGGGATCCATTCTCGGGCTCGACTGGAAATCGTCCAGCGCGATCCGATACCCCTGCTCGCGCATCCCCCGCACGGCTGCCATGACCTCCCCGTCCGGCTCGATATCTTCGGTCAGTTCGATAATCGTGGACCCTTTTGGAAGCGTGGAGTACCAATCTTGAAGCACCATTTCCCGGCCGAAGTTGATCAGAGCCTGTTTTCCCTGCAGCAGTGTGTCCAGTCCAATCGCCAACATACTGTTGGAAATCACCTGCCGGGTGGCGGAACTTGCTTCGGTGCCGTCGAATTTGGTTTGAGCGGCGCCGGACCGGAACAGGAGCTCGTAGCCCCATACCTGGCGATTGCGGTCAAAAATGGGCTGGCGCGCGACAAAAACTTCCACGCGTGTCCTATCGACAAATTACGGACAATTCGGGAGTATATTATTCCGCTCGCTTGGTTTTTACGACCACCGGCGTCCCCGCGAAGTCGAATTTCTCCCGCAACCGGTTCGCAAGATTCCGCTCGGCCGAAAAGTGCAGCTTTCCGGTGCCTGTGCGGTCGGTAAAGATGACGAAAGTGGGCGGGCGGATCGACGCCTGCGTCAGGTACTTGATCTTGGGACGAAACTCCCAGCGGAGCGTATCCACAAAGCGGTTCAGCTCGCCCGTGCCGATCCGGCGGGAGGCCGATTCGAAGCCTTTGCGGATCAGAGGAAAAAGAGCCGGCGTGCCCTGCCCCTTGAGCGCCGATATGAACACCACCGGGGCGTAATCCAGGAATTTCAGCCGTTCCTGGATCTGTTCCAGGAACTTCTTCCGGTTACGTTCCTTGAGTGCATCCCACTTGTTCACGCACAGGATCAACGAACGGCCTTCTTCGTGGGCGTATCCGGCGATGGTGGCATCGGCCGAAAGCACGCCTTCCGTCGCGTCCATGACCAGCAAAGCGACATGGCACATGCGCAGGTGTCGGCGCGCCATCACCACGCTCAGCTTTTCGGCCATCAGGTGGGTCTTGCCCTTGCGCCGGATTCCGGCCGTATCGACGAACACGTACTCGACACCATCACGGAGGACGGACTCATCCACGGCGTCGCGGGTGGTACCGGCGATGGGAGAAACGATGGCCCGGTCGGATCCCACCAGCGCATTCAGCAGCGTGGACTTTCCGACGTTGGGGCGGCCCAGAATGGCGACCTTGATCCGGTTCGCGGGCTCATTGGGCTCCGGGGCCGAGACCGGGAATCCGGCTGTGACGTGCGCCAACAGCTCGTCGATCCCCAGGTGATGTTCCGCGGAAACCGGGAAAAGATGCTCGAAGCCGAGCTCGTGAAATTCGTGGGCCAGGCCGGCCCGGCGCTCGCTATCGATCTTGTTTACGGCCAGTGCCACAGGCTTTCCCAGCTTGCGGAGCATCTTGGCCAGGTCGCGATCGGCGGCTGTCAGCTCGCTGCGGCCATCGATCAGGAAGATGACGTGATCGGCACTTTCCAGCGCCACACGCGCCTGGCGCAGGATTTCGCTCGGAATCAGGGCGTCGTCACCCTGGACGATGCCGCCGGTATCGATCAGGTCGAATTTCTTAGCCCGATACTCCGCCTGGCCGTAGATGCGGTCGCGCGTGATGCCGGGTTCGTCGCCGACAATGGAGCGGCGCGAACGCAGGATCGCGTTGAATAGAGTCGACTTACCGACGTTGGGACGACCAACGATGACTACGGAAGGCTGTGCGGACACGTACACCCATCATCGCACCCTCCACAATCAGTGCGATTCGAATCTCTTGATCAGGCTGTCCAGGGTCTGCTGATTGCCTCGCTCGAAGAAGGCCCGCATCTTCTGCGATTCCTCGTCATCGGTGAAGCCGAGCATGCGGCCCGTGAACCTGGTTTGGCGTTCACCCACGGGTTCCAGATAGATCACGGTCCACGTTTTGGCGATCGCGTTCGGAAAGGCGAAGCCCTTGGGATACTTGACCGTGCGGAAGGAAAACATCCGGCCCGGGTCATAAGCCAGGATGGTGTGGTGAATCGCCGCGTCGTCGTCGAGAGTGGAGTCCTTGCTGTAACTGGTCTTCCAGGTCGCGCCTACGCGTAATTCGAACTCGGTCTTGGCGACCATCCAGGATTCGATTCCCTCCTTAGTCGTCACAGCCTTCCAGACTTCGTTGACAGGAGCGCTGACGATGCCGGTGGTCACTACCGGATCCACGGAAGCGGCCTGAACCAGCGCATTTCCGAGCAAGACAACGAGCATCAGGGACCTGTTCATAGCCATCAATATAGGGCAGTTTGGCATTCCTCAGATCATGGGTTAACAGGTTCATGAGACCATAGAAGTTCCAATGCATTCAAACGAAACGATCCGCAACGTGGCCATCATTGCCCACGTTGACCACGGCAAAACCACCCTTGTAGACGCAATGCTCCGCCAAAGCGGCCTTTTCCGGGCCAATGAGGCGGTGGTCGACCGCATGATGGATTCCAACGAGCTGGAGCGCGAGCGCGGCATCACCATCCTGGCCAAAGCCACCGGCTTGCGCTATCACGACATCAAGATCAACATCGTCGACACCCCCGGCCACAGCGATTTCGGGGGCGAAGTAGAACGTGCGCTCAAGATCGTGGACGGCGTGATGCTGCTGGTGGACGCCAGCGAGGGTCCCCTGCCCCAGACCCGCTACGTGCTCATGAAAGCGCTGGAGGCCCGTCTGACGCCCATCGTGGTGATCAACAAGATCGACCGCCCGGATGCGCGCATTCAGGAAGTGCTCAACGAAGTCTACGATTTGTTTATCGATCTGGACGCCGCCGAGGACCAGCTCGATTTCCCGATTATCTACACCAACGCGAAGCTAGGGGTCGCGAAGCTGGACCCGGAGCAGGAGAGCGCGGACCTGCGGATCCTCTTCGATACGATTCTGGAGAAGATCCCCGCGCCCAAGGGCGATCCCGAAGGAATCCTGCAAATGTTGGTCGCGAATCTGGATTACAGCGAATACCTGGGCCGCCTGGCCATCGGCCGGGTCTTCAACGGAACGCTCCGGCTGGGCGATGACGTCTCGATCGCCAAGCTGGACGGATCCTTCCACAAGACCAAGATCACCAAGCTGTACTCGTTCGAAGGCCTGAAGCGCGTGGATGAGACGATCGGCCGGCCGGGCGACATTCTGGCCATCGCGGGCGTGGAGGGGATCACTATCGGCGAGACCATCACGCACGTGGATACGCCCAAGCCGCTGCCGCATATCCTGATCGACGAACCGACCATCGCGATGACGTTTACCATCAACACGTCGCCCTTTTCGGGCCGCGAAGGGACGTACGTGACGTCGCGCAATCTGCGCGACCGGCTGGATAAAGAGCTGCTCACCAACGTTTCGATCCGCGTGGAAGAAGCCGGCGGTCCGGATGCCTTCAAGGTGATGGGCCGGGGAGAGCTGCAGCTGGCGATCCTGATCGAAATGATGCGGCGCGAAGGCTTCGAGCTGGGCGTCGGCAAGCCCGAAATCCTGACCAAAACCATCGGCGGCAAACTGCATGAGCCGAATGAGCTGCTGGTGATCGATTGCCCGGAGGCCTTCACCGGCGTGGTGATGGAGAAGATGGGCACGCGCAAGGGCAAGATGCAGAAGATGATCAACCACGGTTCCGGCCGGGTGCGCCTGGAGTTTCTGGTGCCGTCGCGCGGCCTGATCGGCCTGCGCAGCGAAATGATGACGGATACCAAGGGCACTGCGATCATGAATTCGCTGTTTGAGGGCTACATCGAGTGGCAGGGCGACATACCCTCGCGGCCGACGGGATCGCTGATCGCCGACCGCGCGGGCAAGACCACCGGTTACGCGATCTTCAATTTGCAGGAACGCGGCGAGATGTTCGTATCGCCGGCGACCGAGGTCTACGAGGGCATGATCGTCGGCGAGAACGCGCGCGATACCGACCTGGACGTGAACATCGTCAAGGAGAAAAAGCTGACGAACATGCGCGCTTCTTCGGCGGACGAGGCCATCCGGCTGGTGCCCCCACGACTGCTGAATCTGGAGCAGGCCATCGAGTTCATCCGCGAGGACGAACTGGTGGAGGTAACGCCTCAGTCCATCCGGCTGCGCAAAAAAGTGCTCAAAGCAAATCAACGCTAGGGTATTTTGTTTTATCTAAAAGTCCTTTACTATCAGGGCCTTAAGTAATAGTATTGACGCTACTGTATTTTGCAAATGCCCCTGGCAGTGCGATACTAACGTCGATAAACACGATGACTCTGGTGAGTGAGGCAGTCGCCCGATATCACAAACTCATCGAGAGCGAACCCTACATCGACCTGGCATGGGCCCATGCGCTGCAAGAGCGCATCAAGTCCGAGAAACTGGACGGCAGGCCCGTGTCGCCGGTGCTGCGGCCGCACTTGATAACGCAGAAGGACTACGCCGCTCTGGTGCGGGCGTCCGAGACGTTGCTCTCGGCGATCGCCCGCGTGGAGAAGCTGGCCCTGGATACGCCCGCGCTACTCGGGCGTCTGCACCTATTGCCCGCTGAAAAAATGCTGGCGGCTGTGGATCCGGGGTATTCGACCGTGGGAATCACGGCGCTGCTGGATGCCACGATCCACGACGGTTCGATCCGCTTCACCGGTTTTAACTCAGAGGCGCCTGCGGGAGTTCTTTACGGAGACGCGCTGTCGGAGCTGTACTATGAAGCGCCGCCGGTCAAACAATTCCGCAAAAAATACAAGCTTCAAAAGATGGGCGGCGCCAAGCACCTGCTGGCCGGGCTGCTGAAGGCTTACAAGGAATTCGGCGGGAAGCAAAAGAAACCGAACATCGCCATTGTCGAATTCAAAGCGCCGTTCGCGGCCGCATCCAGCGATCACGCGCTTCTAGCGGGATTCTTCGCGAACGAAGGATACGCCACTGAAGTGGTTTCGCCGGAGCAGCTCGAGTATCGCAACAACGTTTTGCGCAAGGGCGATTTCAACATCGACATCCTGTACCGGCGCATCAAGGTGCAAGAGTTCCTGGTGCGGTTCGATCTCAACCATGCCATGGTGCGTGCCTACAAAGAGCACGCGGTCTGCATGGTGAACAGCTTCCGCGCCGATATCGGCTCCAAGCGGGTCCTATTCGACCTGCTCACGGACGAAAAGATCACCGGCAAGTTTCCGGCAGCCGAGAGGCGGGCGATCAGCGAATTTGTGCCGTGGACACGGCTGGTGCAGGCAGCCAAGACGACCTACAAAAACCGGACGGTGGACTTGCCCGAGTTCGTCATGAAGCATCGCGCCAAGTTGGTGCTCAAGCCCAATGACGATTCGACGGACCTGCATCCGGTGCGAGGCGCGGATGTGGATGACGCGGGTTGGGAGAAGGCGCTGCGGCAGGCCATGCGGACTCCCTTCGTGGTGCAGGAAGCCGTGGAACCGACGCACTCCGTGTTCCCTCTGATGCAGTACGGCAGCCTGATCATGAAAGATATGGTGGTGCACCTCCACCCGCATGCTTTCCTGGGCAAAGTTTACGGGGCGTCGAGCTGGCTGAGCGTCGCGGGTTCGTCGGGATTTTCGACGCTGACCGGACTCGCGCCGACTTTCCTGCTCGAAGGAAAATAAGCCGGAAAGTAAGCACCGCTCCATCACTGTCGCGGCTCGGTTTCTGCCGTCACCTTTGCACGAAGATTCGCAACACCCGCAGTGGCACGCTCATCGGTCACCGTAACCGCGATGGCGTCATCCAGCCAATCGTGCACCGTGCCGTCGGGATCGTGCGAGGCTAGCGTGAGCGTGTAGGCGCGGGGGCACAGGTCGCACAGGAACGAGAATGTCACCGTGATGGTGTCTCCCACCGCGCGAGGCCCCAGCTTGATTCGCTCTAGCTCCGTATTCGTGCCAAAGACCTCGAAGCCCACCTGGGTGCGAATCAGCAGGCCAACCACCGGATCTTCCACTGCCGCGTTGTAGCGCACGGTGGCGCGAACGGTGGCCATTTCGCCGCTCTTCCAGACGATGGTCGGCTTCCCTTCCGCGCCCAGCGTTTCGATGGACATGAGCTCGGCCCGGCCGTCGCCGTGGCGGTAGGTGGGCGCCAGGCGGGCCGGAAGTGTTTCCCCCCAGGCGCGGACGCGTTCGGCGACGTGCCTGCGATACTTGGCCAGCGTCTCTTTGGGATCGCCCTTGGCCGCGATGTGTCCGCCGTCGATCCACCATACTTCATCGCACATCAGTTCGAGCAAGCTGCCTTCGTGCGAGGCCAGCAGAACGATCGCTCCGCCGCGACGCAGCCGATCGAGGCCGGTGAGTGTGCGGGCGCGCACCACCGCGTCCTGCGTGGCCAGCGCCTGATCCAGCGCGATCACCGCAGCGGGAGCGAGGTTTAACGAATCGCCCAGCGCGACGTAACGGCGCTCGGGGCCCGCGCGAACCTCCCCGCTTTCCGGCTGCGCGGCGCCACCTGCGAGCTTCAACAGCTCGGTCACACCCGAGCCTTTCTCTCCGATCACTCCGATGATGACCCCGGCTGGAGCGACTACGGAGATCCCACTCAGCGGCGCCAGGACCGCATTCCGAAACTCGAGCGACATTAAGAATCAGGATACGTCACCGGGCAGGCGCCTGGTCGGCGCAGGTGTTGCCTGCGACGGTATTCGCGGTTCGGGACACTGCGGGACCAAAGACGATGCACCGCGTTTTCATCTTGTAACCGAGTATCCGATTTCCGCGGATTTCATTCCCGGTGGTCTCCTCCAAACGAGCCACGCCGGGTCCCAGGTAAATGCCGCTGGTGAGGATTTCCGGTTCGTCGCCGTGCGCGAGGTTCAGGCCGAGAAACACGTTTTCGATGACCCGATTGCGGCTGCCCATCAAGAAGAGCCCACCGAATTTGGATCCCTCGATGACGTTTCCTCTGATCTCGATATTCGAGGAATGCGTGTCCGGATGCGTGTTGTTCATCACTATTGCCGAGCCACCGAATGGGTAAGCCTCGACGCCCTTTTCGTTGGTGCAAATGTTCTTCTCGACGATGCCGTCGTGGAAGCCATCCAGGTCGATGCACTGGCCGTTGATCTCCTTGAACTGGTTCCGCGCATATGACGAATTGTCGACGTTCCCCGCCGTATCGATGGCCACGGGCGTTCCTTGATTCTCGACATCGACGATATCGATGGGGTAACCGATGTTGACCCCGGTGTTTCCGTCCACGCGGACGCGTGTGGCGTGGCCGACCTGGATCGCGTCGCGGCCGATGGTGTCGAACTTGTTGAGCGCGAAGATGCCGGCCTCCTGCCGGGGCGCACGGAAGTTGGAGTGTGTCCACAGCGCATTACCCAAAATGCTTTGAAAGGTCGAGTCGCGAACTTCGAAATCGGTTGTGCCTTCCTCCAGCAGGATGCCTCCGCTCAGGTTGTTGCGACCGCGCGCATTCTTCGAGCCGGAGTCGAGGACTGCCACGCTGCTGATGCGAACCTTGCTCGACTGGCTGACCAGGATCGGGAAGTTGACGACGCCGCTCAATTCCAGGCGCTCGATTTCGAGGCCTGCGACCTTGTTCGCAAGGATTCCGTTATTCGGATACCAGACGCGAAAAGCGTTCTCCGGCGGAGCCATTTCGAGCGGCTTGGCGAGTTTGCCCCGATTGCCGTCGAGCATGAAATCGTGGAGATGAACTCGCTCGGCATTTTCGAGCACCAGGATCGCCCGGCCTTTGAAATTATCCGCGGCCTTCAGGCGGGTGCCTGAGCCGGCGATTTCGAGACCGTGCGCGCCGGGAGCCAGCGTCAGTTCGGAGGAGATTTCGATCTCGCCCGGCGGCAGATGAATCACGCCGGTTGTTTGTGAGGCGAGCGTCTTGCGCAGTTGCGCTTCGGGAGAAGTCCCGCAGCCGGCCAACAGCAAGGCGGTCAGCAGAGCACAGGCTACTGTGCCTTGGTCCACTGGCCGATCCAATCCAGAAACTGCGAGTACCACAGCACCGTGTTCTGCGGCTTCAGGACCCAGTGGCCTTCGTCGGGAAACAGCAGCAGCTTCGCCGGCACTTTCTGCGACTTCAGCGCGGTGAATAATTGCATCCCCTGGCTCACCGGAACGCGGAAATCCTGTTCCCCGTGGATCACCAGCGTGGGTGTCTTGAAATCCTTGACGAAATAGCTCGGAGACCATTTGGAGTACAGCTCCGGGTTGTCCCACGGCATGCCCTTGAACTCCCACTGGACGAACCACAGCTCCTCGGTCTCGGCCGCCATGCTGCGCAGATCGAAAACGCCGGCATGCGTCACGAACGCCTTGAAGCGATCGGTATGGCCGAGCATCCAGTCGATCATGTAGCCGCCATACGAGCCGCCGGCCGCAGCCATGCGCGCAGGATCGGCATAAGGCAGCGCCGCCACACTATCGACCACGGCCATGACGTCGTCGTAGGCTTTGCCGCCCCAGTCGCCGCTGATCTCCTCCGTGTATTTCTGGCCATAGCCGGTGGATCCGCGAGGATTCGGCATCACCACCAGATACCCCGCGCCCGCAAACACCTGCGCGTTCCAGCGGTAGGTCCACTCTTCTCCCCACGATCCCTGCGGTCCGCCGTGGATCAGGAACAATACAGGATACTTCTTGGTCGGCGAGAAATCGGGCGGCTTCACCACGAAGGCATGCACGCGGGTTTTATCCGAGCTATCGGCATACATCTCCTCCAGCGGCGTAACGACGGCGTTCGACAACACTGCATCGTTCAAGTGTGTCAGCGGCACTCCAGCGCCGCCGCTTGATGTCGCGCGATAAATCTCGGCGGGATGCGAGCCGCTGACCTCGGTGTAAATCATCGTCCGCCCGTCGGAGGTGAACTGCACGTCGTCGAGTGTCGACGCGCCGGCGATGATGTTGCGCGACCCGCCGCCGGTCGCCTGAATCATCTGCAGGCCGGTGCGGCCCCGATCCTCCACGGTGAAAAATAAACGGGTGGAATCGGGCGACCAGGTGACGCTTCCCACCCAGCGGTCCAGATTTTCCGTCAGGCTTGTGGCGCGACCCGTGGCGCGATCGAGCTCCATAAGCCTCCAGCGGTCGCTTTCGTAGCCTGCGCGCGCCTGCGACCGGAACGCGAGGAATTTCCCATCGGGCGAATACAGCGGAGTGTTGTCCGCGCCAGGGCCGGTAGTGATTTTCTTGACGTCGCCTCCGCCGATCGGAACTACGTATATGTCCGAGTTCGTGCTGGTGGCCGGATCCGGGTCGACGTTCATGGCGAACGCAACTTCGTTCGAATCGGGCGAGATCGCGTAGTCGTCCTGGCCGCCGAGCGAAAATGGCGGAACATCATTGGGGCCGGGCGTCAGCTCTTTGAGGTCCGAGCCATCCGAATTGACCACCATCAAGTGCCGGCGGCGCGCTCCCTGCCATTGGGTCCAGTGCCGATAGAGCAGCGTCGTGTAAATGCGAGCTTTGACTCTATTCTTCGATTCTTCGTCGATCTTGCGCTGGTTGCAGGCGTCGTCAGCGCCGCAGTCGGGGTAGACACTCGAAAGGAAAACGATCTTCTTGTCGTCGGGCGAAACCAGGATGCCGTCCGCTTCCGCGGCGAACTTGGTGATCTGGTGCGCGTTCGACCCGTCGACATTCATTGCCCATATTTGAGAAGAACCACTTCGGTTCGAAACAAAGAAGATCTGTTTGGAATCGGGAGACCAGCGCGGCCGCTCATTCGTGTCGCCCGCAGTGGTGAGCTGCCGCGGCGCGCCCCCCAGCACCGGCACGACGTAAACCTGCGATGGCTTCGTGTTCTTATCAAGATCGATCTTCTGGACCGTGAACGCGACTTGGGTACCGTCGGGAGAAAGAACGGGCTCGCTCATCCGCGCGAGCTTCATCATCGTATCTACAGTGAACGGCTGTTTTTGCCCCATCAATGCAGGAACGCCGACGGCTGCCGCACACAGCAAGACTAGGGAGATGCTCCGCATAGTACTAGTTTAACGGGCCTTAGCACTCTGTTGAAACAAAGCTTCGGGTGCAATCATCCGATAGACAGAGGTGAACCACATGCTACGTCTTGCCGGGTTCGCTCTTTTAGTAGTGGGACTGAGCGCCGCGACTCCTGCGGTGTTCGCGCTGGATCCACCCCATAAGCAGGATCAGAACAAGCAACAGACGAAGGACGAGGACAAGAAGAAGGCCGAGCCTGCAAAGAAGGAAGCGCCCTCTTCCGATGAGCGTGACGACCGTTTTGATCGCCGGAATTCCCGCATGAAAGAGCGGAATCGGGAGATCGACGGTTTGTTGAATAAGAAGAAATGAGTCGGGTGAGGCGTGCCTCGCCTCTACGCGCGCTCGGCCATGTACCGCTCCAGCCACTGGAGCGCTTCCTCCAGATTCGAAAACACACCATCCGCCTGCGCCTCATACGCAGCCGCGGTTACCTCGCCGATATGCTTCCCGGGCTGGTCGCCGAAATACGGCATCACATGGCGGCCCAGAATCAGCGGAGCCTGCGGGCCGCGATCGACGGCTTGCGATTGCGCCATGTCCCGAATCCGCATCGCGCCTTCCGGAAGCCCGGTTGGGAGCGGCGGCCGGCCGGAATAGTCCGCTTCGACCAAGCGCAACAGATCGGTGATGGTCGCAGGCGCGAGACGCATGGCAAGACGCCGCACCGCACGCGGCGTTGCCTCGCGGCCGATGCTCGAACTCGCCAGGTGATTCTCGACCATGGGCACCACGCGATCGACGATCGCGCTCTTGATGCCGACGCGCTCGAGGAAGGCTCGCGCCATCGGCCCGCCATCGGCTTCGTGACCCCACGAGGTCCAGCGCATCTGGCCTTCGCGCTCCCGGAGCATCGTCGTGGTTGCCTTGGCGAAATCATGCGAGAGCGCCGCGAAGACCAGAACGGCCCGATCGTCGCCTTCGAGCTTCTCACGCTCCGCGATTCGCGCGGCCGCATCGACCACAAACATCATGTGCGTGCCGACATCGCCTTCCGGGTGCCAGCCGGGATCCTGCGGAACACCGGCAAGCCGAGCGATCTCCGGGAAGTGAACGTCCCAGCCGGAAGCCTTCAGATACTCCGCGATCCGGCCCGGACGCGAGCTCTTCACGGCCCACTTCATAAATTCGTCCGCGACGCGTTCTCTGGCGATCGTGCCATAGTGATCCACGATCGACTGGCACATGGCCGCAGTCCCGGGATCGAGTGTGAGATCGAAGCGGCACGCAAACTGCATCCCCCGCAGGACACGCAAGGGATCCTCGGCGAAGGCCTCACTCGTCGCGCGCAGCACGCGATTCTTCAAATCCTTAGCGCCGCCGAAGAAATCGAGGAGTTCGTCCGCCACCGGATCGTAGGCCATCGCGTTTATGGTGAAGTCGCGGCGGCTGGCGGCTTCGCGCGGTGAAATGCCGGGATCAAAGGTTGCCCGAAAGTCGCGGTGTCCGAGCCCCGACTTGCTGTCGCGGCGAGGGACACTGAAATCGTATTCGTGGCCGCCCTGCTTGTCCCGAGTGACCAGTTTGACGACGCCGAAGCTCTTGCCCACCAGGTCGACCCGGCCGTGCCGGGCGAGGATTCCGGCCAGCTGATCGTAGGCCACCCCGTAGACCTCGATATCGAAATCCTTGGGTTCGCCGCCCAGTAGAGCGTCGCGCACCGCGCCGCCCACCACTACGGCCCGATAGCCCGCCGAGTGCAGCTCGCGCACGATCTGGTCCAGCTGTGGGGGAAGATCGAGCCGCATCGTTACCATCATCACTCAACTACAGATTTTCTCCATTCGATGGATACCGGACTGCTTCAGTCCTATATGGTGTATAGTGAGAGTGTGGTTTGGGACTAGTTGCAACTAGCTATCAAATCCTGGTACTCCAAGAGTTTGACTTTGCAGTTATTCCAGATAGATACTTGGTTCGAGATGCAAATGGCTGTCAAGAAGGCTCGGCAAGCGAAACACAACCCGCTCCCTAATCCAGGGGCCGCCAACCTCATGGAATTGAGACATGGGGAATCGGGGATTTTGGATCGCTTGGACTTGCCGGACGACGACGCACGGCGGCTGATGGAACTAGGGTTTCTGCCCGGGCATGCGATCACGCCGGGCCATTCCGCGCCGGGCGGCGATCCGCGTGTGTTCCGCGTAGATGGGTCCGAGGTGGCATTGCGTCGCGAGACCGCGAAGAAGCTGATTCTGCGGCAGACATCCACTGAGCCCGCTCCTCGGGCGGCCGCAAAGGTGTCGTGATATAGGATTATGAGCGATTGCCACGGTTGCTCCGTCGCAACCCTTCCACCGCCGCCGATACCAACTCGCCGGCACATCGTGGCGATCGTGGGTCCTCCTAATTCAGGCAAGTCGACGCTGTTCAACCGGCTCACCGGCCTGCGCCAGAAAGTGGCGAATTTCCCCGGCGTTACGGTGGAACATCGCATGGGCAAAGTGAAGGTCGAAGGCGGCCGCGAAGTGTTCGCCATCGATCTGCCCGGCGTCTATAGCCTGGAACCCCGCACCGAAGACGAGCGCGTCACCCATGACGTTCTGCTCGGCCAGATGAAAGATTTGCCCAAGCCGGACGCCGTCCTGCTGATCATGGATTCGACCAACCTGGCCAGGCATCTGGTGCTGGCGGCGCCCGTGCTCAGCCTGGGCCTGCCGACGCTGGTGATCCTGAACATGGCCGACGATCTGTCGCGCCGAGGCGGTGGCGTGGACGTGGCCGAACTGAGCATGCAGCTCGGGTCGCCGGTGGCATTGGTCAGCGCCTCGCGCGGCGAGGGATTCGACAAGGTTTTCCAGTTTCTGGCGGGCACTACCCAGGCCGCGCCGCGCACGGCGCCGCTGATGCAGCTGCCGGTGATCCAGGACATCCCCAAATGCCGGGCCTGGGCCGCGAACGTCGGCACCAAGGGCAAGTATCAGGCGCCCGCTCCGCCGCACTGGACGCGTCGTCTGGACGCGGTTTTCCTGCATCCGGTGGCAGGACCGCTGATCTTCCTGGTGGTGGTCATCGCACTGTTCCAGTCGATCTTCTTCTGGGCCAAGCCGGTGATGGACCTGGTGCAAGCCGCCATCACGTCTCTGGGATCCTGGATCGGTTCGTTGATTCCCAACCCGACGCTGCACTCGCTGGTGGTCGACGGAGTGTTTAACGGCGTTGGAAGCGTCGTGGTATTCCTGCCCCAGATCCTGCTGCTGTTCTTGTTTATCGGAATCCTGGAGGATTCGGGTTATCTCGCTCGCGCCGCGCTGATTGCCGACCGCACCATGGCTCGCTTCGGTCTCCAAGGGAAGAGCTTCATTCCCCTGCTCTCGGCGTACGCCTGCGCCGTGCCGGCCATCATGGCGACGCGCACCATTGAGAACAAGCGCGATCGCATTGCCACCATTCTGATCGCGCCCTTCATGACTTGTTCGGCCCGGCTGCCCGTATACACGCTCATGATCGCGGCGTTTATTCCGGATCGGCGATTGCTCGGCATCTTCCTGAGCATGCGAGCCGGCGTGCTGCTGGGCTTGTACGTTCTCGGTTTCCTGGCGGCGATTTTCACGGCGAGGCTGCTCAAGTCGACTGTCCTCAAGAGCAACCGATCCTCTTTCATGCTGGAGATGCCTCCGTACCGCTGGCCCACTTTCCGCTCCCTCGGATTGCGCCTGGTGGACCGCTCGAAGGTTTTCTTGCGGCGCGCGGGCACCGTGATCCTGGCGGTGGCGATCGTCATCTGGGTACTGGCGCATCTTCCGGTGCACAACGGCCAACCTCCGGAAATCGGGCAAAGCATCGTGGGCACGATCGGGCATGCTGTGGAGCCGGCCATCAAGCCCCTGGGCTTCAACTGGAAGATCGGTATCGGCCTGATTACGTCGCTGGCGGCGCGGGAAGTGATCGTCGGGACATTGGGAACGATCTACGGGATCGAAGACCCGTCGGCCAAGTCCGAAGGCTTGCAGCACGCTCTGCAGCAAGACCTGACTCTGGGCGGCGCCGTCGCTCTACTGGTGTTCTTCGCGTTCGCGATGCAATGCATGTCGACCATCGCCGTGGTCCGCCGGGAAACGGGAGGCTGGCGCTGGCCGATCATCCAGTTCGCCTACATGACGGGCATGGCGTACGCGTGTGCGTTCCTGGTGAACCAGGCCATCACGGCTTGGTTTTAGCCCTCTTCCACAGCACGTACCACACCGCACCCGCGACGAGAATCGCCACGGATGCGTACAGGATATAGTGGTGAACCAGCTCGGCGACCTGCCGCCAGTTCTCTCCAAGAAAGTAGCCGAGCGTCAGGAATGTGCCGACCCAGATCGCGCCGCCGGACCATGCATACGCGATGAAAGTCGGGTAGGCGACTCTCGACATGCCCGCGACCACGGCGGTGAAGTGCCGCACGCCGGCGATGTAATAGCCGACGAACAGCATCCAGTGGCCGATCCGATCGAACCACACGTGGACTTTTGCCAGCCGCGTTTCGGTAAGGTGCACGTACTTGCCGTAGCGATGAACTGCCCCGACGCCCAGAGTCCGTCCCAACATGTAACTTCCACTGATCCCGGTCCAGGCCCCGGCCATAGCGGCAAGGAACGCGCCCAAGGGATGCAGAGTGCCCCGGCCGATCAGATAGCCGGTGAAGACCAGCAACGTTTCATCGGGAATGGGGAGCCCGACAACGCCCAGCGCCAGAAGCAGGTACAACGCCCAATAGCCGTGCGCGGTAACCCAGGTGAAGACGCTGTCCATCTTTACTCGACGGGTTCCTCCATGTGTTCTACAATAGCCTCCCGGTGTATGCTTTGAGTAGGTTCGGGTTGCCACGATGCGATCTTTATTGCTCATAACAGGCGGGATTCTCGCAGTGTTTTCCGCCACATTCGCCTTCCAGCAGACCAGTCCAACTACCGAACAGCGGGCCATGCTGGACAAATACTGCGTCACCTGCCACAACCAGCGGCTGAAAACCGGCGGCCTGACCTTGGATAACCTCAACCTCGACCACGTATCGGATAACGCCGAGACTTGGGAAAAAGTTCTCCGCAAGCTGCACGGAGGCATGATGCCTCCACAGGGCATGCCGCGACCGGACGGAGCTACTGTGGACAAGTTCACAGGGTGGCTGGAAGCATCGCTCGACCGTGCCGCGGCAACGCATCCCGAGCCCGGCCGGTCTACGTTGCACCGGCTGAATCGGACCGAGTACGGGAACGCGATCCACGATCTGCTCGATTTGGATATCGACGCCGCCTCATTCCTTCCCGCCGACGACGAAGCCAAC
Source organism: Terriglobia bacterium (assembly GCA_020073445.1). Lineage (GTDB taxonomy): Bacteria > Acidobacteriota > Terriglobia > Bryobacterales > Bryobacteraceae > Palsa-187. Next base: position 117,219 of record JAIQFE010000008.1, on the reverse strand, counting down.
GGGTTCGACAACATCGCCGACGTGCTGCGTTTTTCGCCGTCCCTGCTCGAACAGTACTTATCGGCATCGGACAAGATCTCGAGCCTGGCGGTGGGCGATCCGTCCATCACTCCCGTCAGCCTGGTGTTCCATGCGGCGCCGGATCTCGACCAGGAGCAACACATCGAAGGGCTGCCCCTGGGCACGCGCGGCGGAATTCTGATTCACTACAACTTTCCTCTGGACGGCGAATACGACTTCCGCGTTTTCCTGCTGCAGAACATCGTCGGCTATCTGACGGGCCTCGAGTACGCGCATCAGCTCGAGATCAGCATCGACGGCCAACGCGTGTTCCTGGCTCAAGTGGGCGGCGAGGAAGACAACAAGATGTCGGACGCGAATCTGGGCGTTGCGAAGGACACGATCGACGCGCGCCTGCGGACGCGCATTCCGGTTAAAGCCGGACCTCGCACCGTTGTGGTGACGTTTTTGCGCCGCAACTCCGCGCCATCCGACGAGCCCCTGCAGCCGTTCACCCACGACCACGATTTGCAGAACATGAACGGCGTCCCGAGGATCGACCGGATGCAGATCACGGGGCCGTTCAATCCCACCGGTCCGGGCGACACGCCCAGCCGGCATCGTATTTTTTCCTGCCGTCCGGCCAATGCATCCGCCGAGCTTCCCTGCGCCCGTACGATCCTGACCAGTCTCGCCCGCCGGGCTTATCGCCGGCCTGTGACCGGTGCGGATCTCGAAAACTTGCTCAGCTTCTATCAATCGGCACGCAATAAAAAGAATTTCGACGCGGGGATTGAGAACGCGCTGCGGCTGATCCTGACCAATCCGAAGTTCCTGTTCCGCACGGAAACCGATCCGGCGGGAGCTGCGCCCGGTTCGATGCATCCGGTCAGCGACTTGGAACTGGCTTCGCGCCTCTCGTTCTTTCTGTGGAGCACGATTCCCGACGATCAGCTCATCACGGTCGCCTCGCAAGGGAAGCTGAAAGATCCGGCGGTTCTGGAGCAGCAAGTGAAGCGCATGCTGGCTGACGATAGATCCGAAGCGTTGGTGAAGAATTTCGCCGGGCAGTGGCTGATGCTGCGCAACCTGCCGAATGTGCAGCCGGATCCCAACGAGTTTCCTAATTTCGACGATAACCTGCGGCAGGCGTTCCGGCGTGAAACCGAAATGTTCTTCGGGAGCATTATGCGCGACGATCGGAATGTGCTCGATCTGCTGACCGCGGATTACACCTTCGTCAATGAGCGCCTGGCCAAGCACTACGGCATCCCGGGCGTTTACGGTAGCCAGTTCCGCCGAGTCAAGGTGACGGATGAAGCGCGCCGAGGGCTGCTCGGCCAGGGCAGCATCTTGACGGTGACGTCGGAAGCCAACCGCACGTCGCCGGTAAAGCGGGGCAAGTTCATTCTGGAAGCGATTCTGGGAACGCCTCCTCCCGCTCCTCCGCCCGGCGTTCCGCCGCTTAAGGAAAACGAAGGAGCACAGGCGTTATCCGTTCGCGCGCGGCTGGAAGAGCATCGCAAGAGTCCGGCGTGTTCGGGATGTCATGCGGTGATGGATCCCCTGGGATTCTCGCTCGAGAATTTCGACGGCGTGGGCGAGTGGCGCACCAAGGAGCCGGGAGGCGCGGTGGATCCAACGGGCCAGCTTGCGGACGGAACCAAGGTCGACGGTCCGGTGGCGCTGCGCAACGCGATTATGAAGCACCCCGAACAGTTCGTGCGAACGCTCACCGAGAAGATGCTGACTTACGGTCTCGGCCGCGGCCTGGAGTACTACGACATGCCGACCGTTCGCGGCATCGCCCGCGACGCCGAACGCAACGACTACAAATTCTCGTCGATTGTGCTGGGGATCGTGAAGAGCACGCCATTCCAGACGCGCCGGGTTCAGGACGCGCCCATCCGCGCAGCGGCCGAACCACACTGATCAACATTGAGGGGAGCGTAATGGATCTTGGGGACTTACAGTACTCGTAGGCGGACCTTTGTCGCAGCTGTTTCCTGGCTCAGTATTGCTGCCTGCGGATTTCGGACCGGCAACCGAGTGCTCATACCAAACGGCTATATTGGATGGGTCCAGGTAATTTACGCAGTGCCAACCGCGCCCCCGCTAGACAAGGAGAATCGAAAATACTTATTGGTCATCCCGCCTTCTGGCGTGCTCCGGACCAGTTCCCAGTTCGAGGTTGGGTACGGGAGCGATGAGTATTTCTATGTGTCCTCGACTGGCGGAAGAGTAAGGCTACAACTAGAAGGAGTCGAACCCAAGGACACGGATAGAATCCACAATTTCAGTTACCAGTCGGTGCCTGTACAAATCCAACTGTTCTTTGTGGGGCCCCGTTCGTTGATTCCCAATTACCCGAGGCCAGACCTCGTATCTTCTCCCACTCGTCCTCTAAGCAACTAGCCCAAGCCGCCGCAGATCGTCCTCAGTCCATCGTGCCTGGCGTTCGATCATGCTTCGAAGCGTCTTAATCTGGAACGTGTCGCCCGAGCTGTGGTATGTGACAGTAACTCTGCGGCCATCCGGATGAACATAACGCTGATGGCTGCCCTTCTGACGCGCTAATTTGAAACCGTCCCGAACGAGCGCGGCGCCGATCTCGCGCGCGGTAACAGCACGCAACCGACGGTAGTCAAGAGGCATTTAGGGGCTTGCGAGAGTTGGAATGGTGACGGATACTCTGGCCTCATCCGACACTTCCACGTCCTGCCGAGGAGCGTCGGGTATCGGAACTCCATCTTCCTGCAGCTCCTCAATCACCATTTGCACGACTTCCTGGATATGTTTCAGAGCTTCTGCTTGCGTAACTCCCCAAGTCGCGCCGCCATACTGTTCCAGAGCCGGGCAGTGGGCGTGCCAGCGATCGCCATCAGGCTCGACAATGACTCGGAAGGTGTAGGTCTTCATGGGCTCGGCTACCCGTAGTGTAGGCGGCCCCCTGCCCTGGGTCAACCCGGCGTCGAGCACCTACTACCAACCTTTACCCAAGCGGACTACCAACCGATCCTTGGCAGAAACACTGGAAACCTGCGGCGCGGCTGCTGCATCCTAGAGGGCAAAATGACACCCCGCAAATGGTTGTCTCTCGGCTGTTTACTGGCGGCGCCCGTGGCCGCACCATTGGTAGCCCAACCCCTAGCCCGCCAATTCAGCTTCAGTGCCGGCACCGGCGGAGCGATTCCTCGCGAGGACCTGACGTCTTTCATGACCACCTCGCCTCTTCTGACGATCGGATTCGGGTATCGGCCCATCAAGTACCTTCAAGCCGATGTTGGTCTCGACGCCGTTTTCCATGCCGCGGGCGTGCGCGATTTCCAGGACACCATCATCGGGCGACTCAAGATCAGTGATAACGAAATCATGGTCCCACTTGGTGGACGGGGCATTCTGCCCATAGGCCCCCGAGTCGAGCTGTTCGGCGGAGGCGGCACTGTCTATTTGCACTACGGCGAGTCCGTCGAGGTCCCCGGCGGGGGATCGGATAGTAGCTTCAATTGCCAAACCTGCCGATCTCGCGGCGGCTGGGGCTACTACACGACTGCGGGCGTCAACGTCGCCGTCGAACGAAGCCGTCGCTTCTGGGTGGGCGTCGAATCGCGCCTGATCCATGGCAAAACCAACGGGGATCCGCTGGGCGCGGTCCCTCCGCTCGAAACCACGGACACCTGGATCAACACCGCTGCCGTGTTCACCTTCCGGTTCCCCTAGGAACTCGAAGCTATTGAAAACGTGAGAAAATGGTGTCGAGGTGTTCCCATGTTGATCACGAAGAAGCACCTGCCTCGCCGCACATTTCTCCGTGGAATGGGCGTCACCCTGGCGCTCCCCCTACTCGATTCCATGATTCCGGCACAGACGCTGACCCGGAAAACCGCCGCCGCACCGTTGCCGCGACTGGGATTCGTCTACGTGCCGCACGGCGCGATCATGGACAAATGGACGCCTGCCACGGAAGGCGCTGGGTTCGAGTTTTCGCCGATCCTGAAGCCTCTCGAGCCGTTCCGCGACCGGTTGAACATCGTCAGCGGCCTGGGACATCGCGCGGCCGATTCCACAGCAGTCCATTCGCTCAGCCCGACGACGTGGTTAAGCGGCGTGCGTCCGAAACCCACGCAGGGCACCGACGCCTTCGCCGGCGTTACCGCGGATCAAATAGCCGCGCAAGCCATCGGGCAAGACAACATTCTGCCTTCGATGGAGCTGGCGATCGAAGACCACTCCGGCCTGATCGGCGCATGCGACCGCGATTACGGCTGCATTTACATGAACACGCTCTCCTGGCGGACGCCGACCACGCCTCTGCCGATGGAGATTAACCCGCGCAAAGTATTCGAGAGGATGTTCGGGCAGGGTGGCAGCCCGGCCGACCGCCTGGCCCGCATCGAAAGCGACCGCAGCATCCTGGACGCCGTTACGAAAGAAGCCACCGGCCTGCAAGCCAAGCTTGGCCCTCAGGATCGTCTCAAGATCAGCGAGTATCTGGAGAACGTCCGCGAGATCGAGCGTCGTATCCAGAAAGCCAGCCAGCAAGTGGATCCCAACATGAAGCTGCCGGAACAGCCGGCAGGCATTCCGTTCTCCTACGACGAGCACGTCGGCATCATGTACGATCTTCTCGCCCTCGCGTATCAGGCCAACATCAGCCGCGTGTTCACCTTCATGATGGCGCGCGAGGTTAGCAACCGGACTTACCCGCAAGTCGGCGTGCATGACGGGCATCACGCGACGTCGCATCATCAAAACCGCGCGGACAAGATCGAGAAGCTGGTGAAGATCCAGAATTTCCATCTCACGCTGTTCACCAAGTTCGTGGAGAAGCTCAACACAACGCAGGATGGCGACGGATCGCTGCTGGATCATTCGTTGATCCTGTACGGCAGCAACATGAGCAACAGCAACGCGCATAACCACTTCCCGCTGCCGACTCTGGTCCTGGGCGGTGGCGCCGGTACTATGAAGGGCGGCTATCACATCAAGCAGCCCGATCATACGCCGATGACCAATGTCCTGCTGACCATGCTGCACAAGGCCGGCGTCCCGGTCGAGAGCCTGGGCGACAGCACGGGCGTGATCGAGACCGCGTAAGGAGGCCTTAATGCGTGTACTCGGATCACTTCTTTTGCTCGCCGTCGCGTGCGTCGCCGCCGACATTAACGCTCCCTCTGCCGACGGGACCACGCCACTCCACTTAGCCGTTCGCGATAACGATCTGGCCAAGGTGAATAAGCTTCTGGCCGCCGGCGCCGATGCGAAAGCCGCGAACCGTTACGGCGTCACTCCGCTCTATCTGGCGTGCCAGAACGCGAATCCGGCCATCATCGAACGGCTGCTGAAAGCCGGGGTGGATCCGAACTCCGTATCGACCGAAGGCGAGACCGCGCTGATGACGGCCGCACGCACTGGGGTCGTCGAGGCCGCGAGGGTTCTGCTCGATCACGGCGCGAAAGTGGACGCTCGCGAGGAGTGGCACGGGCAAACCGCCCTAATGTGGGCCGTGGATGAGCAGCATCCGGCCATGGCGAAGGAGCTGATCGCGCACGGCGCGGACGTGAACGCCGTCTCGAACATCAACAAGTGGGAACGCCAGGTGACCTCCGAGCCGCGCGACAAGTGGCTGCCCTTGGGAGGCCTGACTCCGCTGCTCTTTGCCGCGCGCCAGGGATGCGTGGAATGCGAACTGGTCCTGCTCGACGCGGGCGCGAAGATCAACACGGTCGATCCCGATGGGATCAGTCCAGTGCTGATGGCGATCATCAACGGGCACTACGATGCGGCAGCTTTCCTGTTGAACAAGGGCGCGGATCCGAATTTGGCCGATGATACCGGGCGGACAGCTTTGTTTTCGGCGGTCGACTTCAACACTATGCCGGTTTCGAACCGGCCTTCGCCACGGGTGATCGACAATCAGATCACGAGCCTCGATCTGATCAAGCTGCTGCTGGATAAAGGCGCGAACGTCAACGCGCAGCTCAAGAAACAGCAGCCGTATCGGACCAAGCTCGATCGCGGCGACGACACGATGCTCACCACCGGCACCACGCCTCTTTTACGAGCCGCCAAGGCTGCCGACCTGCCCGCGATGCGCCTCCTGCTGGCCAAGGGAGCCGATCCAAAGCTCGCCACGCGGGCGGGGATCACGCCGCTGATGGCCGCCGCGGGACTGGGATCGAAAGAGGAAGACACCACCGGCCGCTTCAAGACCGAGGCGGAAGCGATCGAAGCGATTCAGCTGTGCCTGGACGCGGGCGTCGACATAAATGCCGCCAATGGGCAAGGACAGACCGCTCTGCACGCCGCGGCGCTCAAGGGCTATGACAAGATCGTGCAATTCCTCGCCGATCACGGCGCGAACCTCAGCGCAAAAGACAAGCAGGGAAAGACTCCGCTCGATGCGGCGCTCGGTCAGGCGGGCGGCAGCGGCGGGTTCGACGGCAGCCGCAAGGATGTTCACGAATCGACGGCCGAGCTGCTGAAGAAGCTCGCGGCGAAAGCGCAATAGGCCAGGGGACAGGCAGCTCCGTCCACTCCCAGGCTCGTGCGCGAAGTCACAAGTTTACGCGAGGGGACAGAGTAGGCTGTCCCCCTTTTCCGACACACGTCTACTTGCCATGCGTCTCTTGCAAGACGATAGCTTCGCCTTCGCGCAGGTCGCCCGACACGACTTCGGTGTAGAGACCGTCGGAAATACCGACCTGGATCTTGCGCATCTCCGGTAATCCCGCGCTGTTCAACACGTAAACCGTCTGCTGCGTCTGTGGCCCCTTTTGTTGGCTCTGCGACAACGGCTTCACGACCGGACCAGCTTTGTCATCCGCCGGCTTGTATCGCAGCGCGCCGTTAGGGACCCGCAGAACGCTCTCCCGCACCTGGACGGGAATCCGGATGTTGGCGGTCATGCCCGGCAGAAGTACTAGATCCGGGTTGGGGACGTCCATCACCGCGTCATATGTGATTACGTTCTGAACGTTGGTGGCCGACTCGCGCACCTGCCGAACCACCGCTTCGAACGTCCGGGTGGGCATCGCGTCCACGGTAAATTGCGCGACCTGCCCGACGTGCACCTTGGCGATCTCCGACTCGTCGATATCGGCGTCCACCTGCATCTTGGTCAAGTCCTGCGCGATTTGAAAGAGGTTCGGCGCGGCAAAACTGGCGGCTACTGTCTGACCGGCGTCCACCTGGCGGGAGATCACGATCCCGTCGATGGGCGAGGTTATGCGGCAGTGTTCCAGGTCCAGCTTGGCGCTGTCCAGGGCGCCCTGGGCTTGCCGGACCTGAGCCTCGGCGTTCGCCTGCTGGACTTTGGCGGCCTCCCGCGCCTCCTTCATCTCGTCGATGGTAGTCTCCGCGACGTGTGCCTGCGCATCGCTTGCTTCCCGGTCGGCGACGGCGACGTCGTAAGTGGCCTTGGCGCTCTGGAACTGGTCATCCGAGACAATCGAGTTCGCGGCCAGCTTCTGTTGACGGTCGGCGACGATCTTGGCTTCCCGCTCGCCCGCCAGCGCCTGAGCAACCAGTGCCTTCTGGCTGGCGGCCGTGGCCTCCGCGCTGCGGATATCGGTCTCAGACTTCTGCACGGTTGCCTTCGCCGCGTCTACCGCCGCCTTTGCGCTGTCGAGCGCAGCCTGAGCCTGGTTCACTCTTTCCTGAAACGGCAGAGGATCGATTTCGGCCAGGAGCTCGCCCTTGTGGACCTGGCTGTTGTAGTCGGCGTGGAGCGCCGTCACGACACCGGAAACCTGGCTGCCTATCTGAACCGTGAGCAACGCGCTGACCGTGCCCGTCACGGAAACGATGGATTGAATTCGTCCGCGCTGCACCGCCTCAGTCCTGTATTGTTTCGCTGTGCTTGCGTGCATGTACCACCATCCACCCAGCGTGGCGGCGCACACTGCGACGCCCAACAGAATCGTCTGGCGTATTCTCATGACCTGTGGCCTTTCGACCTACAGACGGCCCTCGCGGCTGAAACCGTTACTCTGCCGTTTGGGCATAAAGCCCAATGAATAAAGATTTATGCGCTTAGGCGTGACACGCCTGCCGGAGGGCATATGCGCACTCCGGATCAGGTTAGAGCGTCGGAGAGTCGTCTCCCAGCAGCGTTTTTCGCACGATCTTGATGGGCGGGAATCCCTGCTTCATGAAGCTATCGTGGAACTCCTCGAGCGAGAATGCCGCGCCCTTCTTGGCGCGATAATCGTCGCGCAGTTTCATGATCTGCAGCTTGCCGAGCGTGTAGTAGAGATACGTGGGGTCGGAGGTGCCGCGTTTGGTTTCGCGAACGGCGGTCTCGTGCGTCTGATAGCCTTCCTTCTCGAAAAACTCGATCCCCTGGTCGAACGTGCGTTTGCCGGTGTGCATCTCGATGCCCACGATGTAGCGGGCATCCCGTAACAGCGCGTCCTGCAACTGGCCCAGGCGCATCCTCGGATCGCCGTTGGTGTAACCCTCATCGAGCATCATTTGCTCCGCGTAATGCGCCCAGCCTTCGGCGTTGGAATTCGCGCCCACCAGCTTGCGGACCTTCGAATCGACGTGCTGCATCCACAGGAACTGCACGTAGTGACCCGGATACGCCTCATGAATCGCCGTACTGAGGATCGTGCCGCGGTTGAACGCGCCCATGAAGTCATCCACGCGATCCTTGGGCCAATTTTTCTCCGGCAGCGTAACGTTGAAGAAAGCTTCCTTGGCGACGGTTTCATACGGCCCGGGCGTATCCATGGACGCGAACGTCAGGGCCCGCATGAATGGCGGTGTTTCTTCCAGAATCGGCGGCACCGGAGACGGAATGGTGACGATCTTGTGATCCTGAATGAACTGAGTCAGCCCGCCCAGGGTGTCGCGGAAGGAGTCGAGCAGCTTGTCGCTTGCCGGATGGTCCTTTTCCATTTCCGCCAGGATCTGTTGCGGCGTCTTGGCCGGATCGATGCGAGCCGCAGTCTCGGCGAAACGTTTCTGGTTGGCGCGGAGGTCATCGTAGCCGATCGCCAACAGCCGGTCGAGAGGGATGTCGACCATCTCCTCGTATTGCAGCTTCTTCGCATAGGTGGAAGGGCCCAGGCGGAAGTCGCCCTGCGAGCGCGGCAGGAGGTCTTTCGTCATCCACTGCTCATAGTCTTTGAGGGCAGCGATCACGGCGCTGTTGGCCGCGCGAAAATCGGCCAGAAGCTTGGAATCGTTGACGGCCTTGAATGCCAGGGGAACGTCGTTCTCGAAGAACGAGATGTTGCCGGGCATCTGCTCGATCGCGACCTCGGTGAAAATCCGCGGCGGATTCTTGAGGTTCGCACGAGCCTCAGCCAGGACCTTGGGCATCAGGCGCTCACGCGCGGTGAGCGACTTGAGGCGCGCTTCCGCAGGGGCGAACGTGCGGCTCATGATCACGAAGGCGCTGTTGGTAATGCCGCTCGAATAGTTGTCCGGATTCCGCTCCCAGCCTCGTACCGTTTCGAGTTCCAGCAGCCCGGCCCGGATGGTATTCAAGACCAGGTCGCGGTCGGCCGATTCGGGGAGCTTCTCGAATTCGCTCTCAAACTTCTTGAGGATCGCCACTCGCTTGGCGACGCCCGCCTTGGAGTAATCCTCGAGTTTCTCGTCGTACTTATGGATGCCCGCCGACGTCGCGGTGGTGGGGCTGAACGGGAAGTAATATTCGTCGAAAAAGCGGTCGTAGACCGTCTGTGCCGACGCTGCGGTCAGGAGGGTAGCCATGAGAATAAGAATCCGCACACTTCCAATCTACAATGGTACGAAGTGCTTTCCGTATCCGAACAACTAACCTACCTGAAGAAGGGCTTCGTCGAGATTATTCGCGAGGAGGACCTCGCCGAGCGGCTCAAGCTCGGCCGCCCGCTGCGCATCAAGGCCGGTTTCGATCCCACCGCGCCCGATCTGCACGTGGGCCACACCGTCCTCCTGCGCAAGATGAAACATTTTCAGGAGATGGGCCACACCGTCATCTTCCTGATTGGCGATATGACGGGACTGATCGGCGATCCCACGGGCCGCAATATCACGCGTCCCCCCATGACGCGGGAGCAGATCGATCAGAACGCGGAGACCTACAAGGCGCAAGTTTTCAAGATTCTGGATCCCGATAAAACCGAGCTGCGCTTTAACAGCGAGTGGCTGGAGCCAATGAAGTGGGAGGATCTGATCCGGCTGAGCGCCAAGTACACGGTGGCCCGGATCCTGGAGCGCGACGATTTCGCCAAGCGGCTGAAGGACGGAACTCCGATATCCATGCATGAGCTGCTGTATCCGCTCGCGCAGGGCTACGATTCGGTGGCGCTGAAGTGCGACGTCGAGCTCGGCGGAACCGATCAACGTTTCAACTTGCTGGTCGGACGTGAGCTGCAGCGCGATTTCGGCCAGCCGCCGCAGATCGTGGGCACCATGCCGCTGCTGGTGGGAACAGACGGCGTCGACAAGATGTCGAAATCGAAGGGCAACTACATCGGCATCACTGAGCCGCCCAAAGTGATGTTCCGCAAGGTCATGGGGATTAGCGACGATCTCATGTGGCGCTATTGGGAGTTGCTGACGGACAAGACCGCGAGTCAGATACTTCAGATGCGGCACGAGGTTGCAGAAGGTAACCGAGATCCGATGGGAGCAAAGATGGATCTAGCGTTTCAAATCGTCAAGGACTTCCATTCTGGAGAAGCTGCAGTTAGCGCATTTGGTGATTTTCAGCGTGAAGTGCGCGAAGGCGGTGAGCCAAATGATATTACAACTGTGGACCTCCCAGAAGCTGTGATTAACGCCGACCGAAAGATTCGATTGGACAAACTCCTTGTCGCGATCGGGATGGCGCCTTCTGTAAGTGAAGCAGGTCGACGAATCAAGGCTGGGGCTCTCGAAATCGGTGGCTTCAAGTACGTGGATCTCCAGATCGACCTTGATGCCCAAATGCTGACCTTGCACTTTGGCAAACAATGGAAGCGGGTGCGGGTGCTGCAAACTGATTAAGAATTGTGGGGTCGGCCTTTCAAGGCCGCAGCCGGGCTTCTGCCCGGCTCCATAATGTTTATGGGGCGCGCCGGCTGGAAAGCCGGCGGCAGGCTCGAAAGCCTGACCCCACCTCGTTCATGACTCATTACTGTGACAGCGTGAAGATCACGTCGATTGGCGCCTCCACCTCCACCGGTTGGCCGTTCAGTATCGTCGGGCGATAAACCCACTGGCTCACCGCATCGAGCGCGGCCTGGCGCAGCAGCGGATGTCCACTCAGCACCTGTAATCTCTGAATCGTTCCGTCCTTGGCAATGATACCGAGCAGATGGATCACGCCTGAAATGCGCATCTGACGCGCCGGCTGCGGGTACGCGGGCACCACCTGCTTAAGCAGTTTCGCGGCCTGCACGGCGCCGCCGACGGCCACTGGAACCTCGGGCGGCTTGACGACTTCAGGCTTTACGGGAGCCGGTTCGAACCGCGGCAGGTTGGTGGACGATCCGGTTGGCAGCGCGATGCCCGGGTTCGCCGGAAGCGCAGGCGTATCGAGATCGATGATGACCATGCCGGCCTGCGGATAGTTGGACTGAAGCACAACGGGCGGGTGGAATGCGCCTGGTGACGCGAGGCCGCTGGATCGGGCAGTGGGCCGCGACTCGGTAACTGGGGCTTCCTGCGGTCGCCACCGTGCCAGAACCGGCACCATCTCAGGCATCCGTAAAGCCGGAAGCACCTCGTGATAAAACAGCGGCGCTACCAATAAGACACCAGCTGCGACGATTTGTGCCGTCAAAGACACTGCAAATGTCGCGGTTTTTCGTCCGCCGGAGTGATCGACCAGAAGCGATTGTTCGAACATGCCGGGATAGACACCCGCGCACGCGAAAATGTTGCAGCGCGAAAATGCCACTTCAAAACTGGAAGTAAACGAAGGGTACGGCCTTCTCCGTAACGCCGATCAGTTCCACCATGAAAAGCAGTGTCACCGCCGCGGCGACATAGGCCCACGATGGCCCATGCGCCAGGCGCTCAATCCACTCGAACTTTTCTTCGAAGAGTGCGATCACCAGCGACACAGCCACCACGCAGCCCAGCCAGGCAGGAATCAGAATTCCTTTTCCATGCCAGGAGAACATCTGCTGGATCACGTACACGCTGTCATGGAAGGTAGCGGCCCGAAAGAATACCCAGCCGAGGCAAACGAGTACGAAGGTAAACATCGCGCGGAAAGGATAGACCAGCCAGTGCGGCTGTTCCTGAAAATGTTTGCGGCCGAACACCCGCTCCAGGCCGAGCAGCGCGCCGTGGTAACCGCCCCAAATCACGAAATTCCAGCTGGCCCCGTGCCACAGGCCGCCCAGCAGCATGGTCAGCATCAGGTTGCGATACGTCATCAGCGAACCGTAGCGGTTGCCGCCTAGCGGGATGTAGAGATAGTCGCGCAGCCAGCGCGACAGCGAAATGTGCCAGCGATGCCAGAAGTCGGTGATACTGAACGCGAGGTATGGCCTGCGGAAGTTGGTCGGAAAGTGGAATCCCAGCAGCAGCGCCATGCCGATGGCCATATCGGTATAGCCGGAAAAGTCGAAGAAAATCTGCATGGCGAAGGCGCCCACACCGCTCCAGGCCGCGGGTGCGCCGGGATGCGCCGCCAGGTTCATAAAATATGAATCGGCGATCTGCGCGAACTGGTCGGCCAGCGCCATCTTCTTGGCGAGCCCCAGCAAGATCCAGAGAACACCACGCAGCTTCTCTTCGCTGACCGGAGGCGCCCACTGGTAGTAGTCCGCAAAGAACTCGCGCGCGCGAACAATGGGACCGGCTACTAGCTGAGGGAAGAAGGCGATGAACAACGCGTAATCGATGGGATCGCGGATGGCCTTCTGTTCGCCGCGATACACGTCCACCACGTAGGAGATGCTCTGGAATGTGTGGAAGCTGATCCCCAGCGGCAGCACGATCATGAGCGCGAACGCGTGCGCGTCCTTGCCCATCACTTCAGCCAACATGCCCGCCAGGAAGTTGTAGTACTTGAAGAATCCCAGGAATCCGAGATTCGCCGCCAGGCTGAGCACCAGAAACAGCTTCCGCCGGCCCGGCGATTCCACGCCCTCCATCCAGATGGCGGCAAAATAATCGATCGCGGTCAACGAAAGCAGCAAGGGCGCGAATCGCCAATTCCAGCTCATGTAGAAGAAGTAGCTGGCGGCCAGCAGGATCCATCGGCGCAAGGGCTTCGGCGAGACGTAGAAGAGCCCAATCGTCACCAGCAGGAACAGGAAGAACTGAGGAGTGTTGAACAGCATCCCGGGTCAGCGCGCTGGTCCCAAAATGCGGGTGACTTCCTGCGTTATCATAAGCGAAAAGGGAACCATGCCGGGTCCGTTCAAGTGCAGGTCGTCGCGAAACAGCTCCGGCTTTTCCAGGGAATCGAAGAAATGCTCGTCGATGAGAGTGACGTTCGGCTGCGCCGCGAGTTCGCGCACCGAGCTGTGCGGATTATGAGGCGGCTGGTCGGGCCGAACAAAACCGCCGCGCGGAAGGCGCAGGAAGATCAGGCGCGTCGGCGAACCGCGATAGTGTTCGAAAATCTTGCCCAGCCAGTACTTGAGGTAACGGCTGTGGTTCCCGGTTTCCGGCGGCAGCGGGGATAGCAGGCGGAATTTCAGGATATTCACCAGCCCCTCCGCGGCGCCCGGCGGAGCCGTGAGCGTTTTGGCCGTCCAATCCACATGGAAATCGGTCAATGTATCCGGCGGACCGTTATATTCGTAATTCCAGCCAAACGCACCGCGTCGATTCAACTCGACGTACCGCACGCGGCTGATCGGATGGAGCAGTAAATCCTCGAAGTCGCGCTTGTAGACCAGTCCCTTGAGAAGCATCCCCTCGGCGGCCTTCCATTGCTGCTTAGGGCTATGGTAAGAACGGCTGTACTCGGGGAGATCGCTCAGGCGCAAGCGCGCGATCAGGTAGCTCAGGTCCGAGTCGCTGTCGTTTTCATCGCCCCACCGCTCCGCGTCATCGTAGCTCTCCACGGCAATCACGATCGCCTTGTAGAGGCGCGCCGTCGGATCGGCATCGCGCAGCATGTAATACCAGCAACGCGGCGACGCCCCCGCCGTTGCGATGGTTCCGAACGTGTAACCGGTCTCCGCCGTGTGTTGATTGGAAAGACGCGGCAGCAGGAGCATGCGCGAATCGCCGATCCCCAGGATCTGTGGGCCGGTCTTAGGACGCTCGTGCTCGATGCGAAGGATGGTCTCCAGGTAGCCCGTCGAGGCGTCCGGATTCAGAATCCACGGATAAACGCCTGTGTGAAAAACTGCCCCCTCCATCACAGCGAACACGACAACGCTGGCAAGCAATACGGGAGCGGCGCGCATCACATTTTATCTTAGACGATGCCCCATCCTGGCCGGCCGCGAACCGCACAGCGTACAATAAAACTTGCGTCGAAGGAATCGTCGACGCAATCCCGCGCCCTTCCGGTGTAGCTCCCATGACACTCGTAAATCGGCGCATTTTCCAGGACCGGCTATTGATGATCGTCGCCCTCTTCGCCATCGTATGGGCGGTTATCCGGGCTTACGTGCAATCCATCACTATGGATGAGGCGGACACCTATTTCTGGTATGTCGCCAATTCCGATCTTTGGTATCCCTTCTCGAACAATCACGTCCTGAATTCGATACTCATGTGGATTTCCACGCGCGCGTTCGGCATGTCCAGCCTGGCGATCCGGGCACCAGCTCTTCTGGGTGCGGTTCTTTTCGTCGGCGCCTGCTTGGTTCTGTGCCGCACAATTACGAACCGATTCAGCATTCAGCTTCCATTATTTATTTGTTTGACCTATAATCCGTTCGTTTTCGACTATATGGTGGCCGCACGCGGCTACGGCCTAGCAGACGCCTTCCTAATAACCGCAATAACTGTTCTGGTCTTGCATGTGGTGAAGGGCCGGCTTTCACCGCGCCAGGCCTGCGCATGGGCATCGTTGGCGCTGGGACTATCGTTCACCGCGAATTTCGCATTCGCCTTCGTGGACCTTGCGGCGTTTCTTGCCATGACGGCGTGGGCGATCCGGCAGCGCGGACAAGAATCCGTCGTGCGCATGGTGGCGTACTGTGTCTTGCCCGGGCTTCTGGTCGCGATTCTGGTGTGCGGTTATCCCCTGGCCCATTGGGAAAAGAACGATCTGATCTGGGGCGTGCACTCCCTCAGCGAGATGAGACAGAGTCTGCTCGATTCCTCGCTATATCGGCTAGACCCGCGGTTCCAGGAGACCGCATGGTACAAGACGGCGGACTTTCTGGGACCGTTCCTGCCGCCGCTTCTCGGCATTCTCTGTCTTGGCCAACTCATCGTGACGACGCTCGACGGCTCCTGGAGTCCCGATGATTCATGGAGCGATGACAAGCGGGATCGATGGCTAGGAAGATTCGCGGCGGCACTCGCCGGGATCATCACGCTGAGCGTGCTCCTGCATTGGTTGGCATTCCGCTTCGACAGTCTGCTACTTCCGGTTGGCCGAACGGGACTCTTCCTGGTGCCGCTGACCACTCTTCTCGCCGGAACCATTGCGGCCGTGCCGGCCCGAACTTTGGCCTCCCGGTGGCTTCGCATAGGCATTACCGCCGTGTTTTGCGGCCTGGCCTGCTACTTTCTGCTCTGCCTGCGCCTGTCTTATTTCAGAGAGTATCAATGGGACGCGGATGCAAAGGAGGTTTATTCCGTGCTGGCGCGCTACAACCATGCGTACGGCATTAAGGATATCGGCATGACCGGCTTGTTCTTTCCCGCCCTGAATTACTACCGGATTTCGTCGAAGGAAGAATCGTTCTCTGAGTTCATTCTGGAGTCTCCCAATCCTCCCCCGGGCAAATCGATCTACGTCATGAGCGAATCAGTGGACCGAAATTTCATTGAGAAAGAGAAGCTGGCGATCGTTTACCGCGGCAGCTTCACCGATGTCGTGGTCGCCGTCAGACCCGGTGGTCCGATACCGGCAACGCCAGATCACGTTGACTAAGTTTCGCTACGACACGACGCGGCCGTCGCGCATGGTTATGGTGCGATTCGCGTAAGCGGCCGCCTCGGGATCGTGGGTGATCATGAGAATCGTCTGGCCCAGGCGTTTGTTCAAGCCCTGCAGAATCGAAAGCACCGCGGTGGAGTTTTCCGTGTCCAGGTTTCCGGTGGGCTCATCCGCCAGCAGCAAAGCCGGATGATTCACCAGGGCCCGGGCGATCGCGATGCGTTGCTGTTCCCCGCCCGATAGCGCGCGCGGCTTGTGCTGCAAGCGGCCGGCGATGCCCAGCAGCTTCAGGATCTCCTCGAATTGCGGATCGGGCTGGTGCCCGTTCTTCTTACCCGCAATGTGCCTGGCGATCTCGATATTGTCTTCGCCGGTGAGCGTCGGCAGCAGATTGTATTTCTGGAACACGAAGCCGACCGTCGTCTTGCGGAGCAGCGTGCGATCCGCTTCGCTCATCTTGACCAGGTCGCGCCCGTCGATCAGGACCGTTCCCGAGGTCGGCGGCGTCAAGCCTCCCAGAATGTGGAACAGCGTGGATTTGCCGGATCCGCTGGGGCCGACGATAGCCACAAACTCGCCGCGCTCGATCTTGAGATTGACCCCGCGCAAGGCGTTCACTTCCACGTCGCCCACGCGATAGGTCTTGGTCAAATCCTGAACTTCTATCTCTGTCATGGGATCTCAGTCATACGCCAGCGCTTCGATAGCGTCCTGACGGGCCGCGCGCAGGCCGGGGTACAGCGCGCCCACGATCGAGCCAGCCAGAGCGATCCCGGTGACCGTGAGGTACCAATCGGGAACGATTTCCTGCGGCATGGACGCGGCGAATATCGCCATCAGCGAGCGCGTCCCATAGGTCATCAGGATTCCGACAACCGTCCCGGTCAGCGCCAGCAGCACGGTTTCCCGCATCAGAATTCCGACGATGTAAGCGGGCGACGCACCCAGGGCTTTCAGAATCCCGATCTCGCGAGTGCGCTCCAGTACAGCGGTGTACATGGAGAGACACACCACCAGGAACCCGATCAGGACCGCGATCCCGATCACCACTCGAGTGAAGGCTTCGATGTACGGCACGCTATTGGTGCTGAACAGCGAGACGAAGTCCTCGATCGAATCGACCTTGTAGGTGGGGAGCTGCTTCTGCAAAGCATCAATGACGGCTCTCGTATTGGCAGGATCATCGAGCTTAACGTAGATGGTGGACACTAAACTGCGCGCCTCGAACAACTCCTGCAGGGCGCCGATGTCGCCGAATGTCCTGGACAGCTTGCCCTCTTCGACGATACCCGAAACCTTCCAGGTGTGCGCCAAATCAGTGGTACTTCCGGGCTTAAGATGATGCTGCTTGGCGTAGACGTCATCGACCACGATTTCATCCGGCGCCTGAAACATCCTGCCTTTTTTGATCTTCAGACCGCCGCTCATCGCGTTGAATTCGTCGACATGGATCCCGGTAATGGAGTTGAACGAGTCGACGTATTTGACGAACGTACCGGTAGCGATCGTCACGTGCGGCTGTTCCCGCACCTTGTTGACGATCTTCTCCGGCATGGTCAGGGAAAATGTGAACCCGGCGCTATCGGGCGGGCGAATGAGAATATCCGCTCCCGTGCCCCTGGAACGCGCCGCCATGTCGCCGAGCACACCCCGGCTTACGCCCACCAAGGTCAGGATCAGCGTGACTTCCACGCCAATGGCCACCACGCTGAGCAAAGTCCGCACCGGACGGTGCTTCAGATTTTCGAAAACCAGACGATGGATCAACGTCCTATCTTAGCAGCCACGCCTGAGAAATCACCGCGAGCGCCGCGATCACGGCTGTTTCGGCGCGGAGAATCAGCGGCCCCATGGAGACGGGGATCCATCCGGCAGCCGCGCCATCAGAGGTGAATAACGCGTGCTCCTCTTCCGTCCAGCCGCCCTCCGGACCAGTCAGGATAGCGACCGTATCCTGCACTGTGCGAGCGGCAGGGAGCGCTTCGAAGAGCGGCTGGGCTCCGGGATTTTCGTCCAACACGTATCGATGGGTGGCTGGGCGCGCCAGAGCCTGGGCGAGCGGAACGGGTTCGGCGATCTCGGGAAGATGCGCCCGGCGGGACTGCTGGCTGGCTTCCAGGGCGATCCTGCGCCAGCGCTCCACGCGCTTGCCAGCGGCTTTTTCCAGCCCGCGCTCGCTGCGGGTCGCTTCGATGGGGACGATTTCGGTCACGCCCAACTCCGTGGCTTTTTCGACAATCCATTCGAACCGATCGAACTTGATGAGCGCGACGTAGAGATCGAAGCGTGCCGAAGGCGGCGCGGAAGGGAGCTTCTCCAAGGTCCGGAACAGCACGCTTTCCTTGCGGGCGGTCTCGATCTCAGCTAAATAAACGTTGCGGTTGTCGGAGATTTCGTAGCGCTGCCCGGCTTCCACCCGCAACACGCGAGTCAGATGACGAGCCTCGTCACCCTCGATCTGGGCCTTGCCGTTTCGAACCTCGTCTACAAAGAATCGCCGCCGCATGAGTATCCTAGGTCTTAATGATCGCCCATCTGCGGGGAACGCTCCTCGAAAAACATCCGAACCTGGTGATCGTCGATACCGGCGGCGTCGGCTATGAAGTGACGATCCCGGTATCCACATACTCGTCTCTCCCGGCAACCGGTACCGAAGTGCAGTTGCACATCCACACGCACGTGCGGGAAGACGCCTTTTTGCTCTTCGGATTCGTGTCGGCGGCCGACAAGGCTCTGTTCGAAAAACTGATCACGGTGAGCGGCATCGGGCCGAAGCTGGCCGTAACGGCGCTGGGCGGGCTGACGGCGCCGGATCTGGCGCAGGCCATCCGCGAGGGATCCGTCGAGCAACTGGTGCGGATCCCCGGCGTCGGCAAGAAGACCGCCGAGCGCATGGTGCTGGAGTTGCGCGACAAGCTCGACCTGCTTCCGGGGATCGCGCGCGCCGCCGCGGTTTCGGCCAAGAGCGCCTTCAATACCACCGAAGAAGATGTAATTTCCGCACTGGGCAACTTCGGCGTTGCGCGAGCCGCTGCCGAAGCGGCGGTCACCAAGGCCAAATCAGCGACCGAAGGCAACGATTTCGACGGACTGTTCCGCAGGGCGCTGAAGCTGGTACGGTAGCGCGTCCTAGTACACTGTAACTTCATGCGCGAAGATGGCATTGTTTCCGCGTCGCTCAACGAAGATGAGCGGCAATTCGAGGCCACTCTACGTCCGCACAAGCTAGCCGACTTCGCCGGCCAGTCCAAGGTCAAGGAGAATCTCGCAATCGCGATCGAGGCTGCCCGCCGCCGCGGCGAGGCCATGGACCACGTGCTGCTCTACGGCCCGCCGGGTTTGGGCAAGACCACTCTGGCCGGGATCATCGCCGCCGAGCTGGGTGTGACCATCCAGCAGACCTCGGGACCTGTGCTGCAGAAGAAGCTGGACCTGGTCGGCATCCTGAGCAATATCCAGGAGCGCGAGGTCTTCTTCATCGACGAAATCCACCGCCTGCTGCCCGACGTGGAGGAGATGATCTACTCGGCGCTCGAGGATTTCCGCATGGACATCCTAATCGGCACCGGCCCTGGCGCGCGCACCGTGGCCATGGAGCTGAAGAAGTTCACCGCCATCGGCGCGACGACGCGGCAGGGACTGATCAGCGCGCCATTGCGCGGGCGCTTTGGACTGGTCCTGCGGCTGAATCACTACGAAGTGGACGAGCTGGCTCGGATCGTGGCGCGATCGGCGCGGCTGCTCGAGATCCAGGTGGACGCCCCCGGCGCCGAGGAGATCGCGCGGCGCAGCCGGGGCACCCCGCGTATCGCCAACCGGCTGCTGCGGCGCGTGCGGGACTATGCGCAAGTGCGGGCCGCGGGACATGTAGATGCCGACGTCGCGCAGCGGGCGCTCGACCTGCTCGAAGTGGATCGTTTCGGGCTCGACGAGATCGATCAGAAGATCATGCTCACGGTGCTCGAAAAATATAGCGGCGGGCCGGTTGGCCTGAACACCATCGCCGCGTCGATCGACGAGGAGCCGGACACGATCGAGGAAGTCTACGAGCCATACCTGATTCAGCTCGGGTTCCTGGACCGGACGCCGCGCGGCCGTATGGCCACCGAGCGGGCTTTCGAATATTTCAAGATTCCCAGGCGCATTCGCGGCGCGCAAAACACGCTGTTCTAGATGAAGACCGCGTATCTCGGGCTGGGGTCGAATCTGGGCGACCGCCAGGCCAATCTTGCGGACGCCGTGCGGCGGCTGGCAAACGAACGGGTCAATGTCACGCGCACGTCTTCCATCTGGGAAACCGAGCCGCGCGATGTCCTCGACCAGCCGTGGTTTCTGAACCAAGTGGTCGAAGTGGAAACCGACCTGTTCCCGCGGCAGTTGTTCCAGCACATCCAGCGCATCGAGCGCGAGATGGGGCGAGTGAAACGCACCCCCAAAGGGCCGCGGCTGATCGACCTCGACATTCTCCTCTATGGCAATGCGGTAGTGAAGTCGCCCGAGTTGGAAATCCCGCATCCCCGAATGACAGAACGCCGGTTTGTACTGGCGCCGCTGGCGGAGCTTGCTCCGGACCTGCGGCATCCGGTGCTGAAGCGCACCATTCGGGAACTGTTGGAAGAGGTCGCCGGGCAAGGCGCAAAGAAGAGCGACTAGGTCAAGCCTCTTTTTCCACGTTGCTCTCCGCCGGACGCTGCGTGAGTATCTTCACCTTGGCGATGCGGTTGCGATCCATTTCCTGCACGATGAACGTGTGCGATTCGTGCGTTACGGAATCGCCCGGCGCGGGAATGTAGCCCAGCCGGAAGAGCAGAAACCCAGCCAGCGTCTCGAAGCCCGCGTCGCCCGGCAGCTCGATCCCGTACTGCGAAGCCAGATCGCGGATGCTGGTACCGCCATCCACTTCGATCACCAACGCCCCGGCCACCGGCATAGGCCGGCGCACGTCATGTTCGTCGCCGATCTCGCCGAAAACCTGCTCCAGCACATCCTCCAGCGTCACCATGCCGGTGATAGTGCCGAATTCGTCCACCACCATCGCCAGATGGGTATGGTTCACGCGAAATTCGTCCACCAGTTGGCTTGCCGGCTTGGTCTCCGGCACCACCAGCACCTCGCGCAGATAGCGCCGCAGGCGGAACGGAATTGCGGGCTGGCGGCGATCGGTAGCGTTCTTCCGTTCGCGCCAGACGCGCACCAGGTCCTTGTAATGGACGAATCCGATGACATGCTCCGGCTTGCCTTCGTAAACCGGAATGCGCGAGTACTTGTGCTCCAGCGTGATGCGGAGAAGCTCGTCGAGAGTCGCGTCGGCGGATACGGAGACGATATCGATGCGCGGCGTCATGATCTCGCGCGCGTAGATTTCCTTCAGACCGAGCAGCTTTTGGATCGCGTCTTCCTCGAATGTTTCCAGGTGCCCTTCGCGGCGGCTGGATTCCAGAATGAACTTGAGTTCCTCGGCCGAATGTCCCCCACCGCCATGCCCCTTGAGGCCCAGGGCTCGGGACAGGCCCGCCGAAGTGCGTTCCACCACGAACACAAAGGGCGCGGAGATTCGATAGAAGATCAAGAGGACGGGCGCGACCAGAAGCGCCAGCCGGTCCGCCTTGTCGAGCGCCAGGTTCTTGGGAACCACTTCGCCGATCACCACGTGGACGAAGCTCATCGCCAGGAATGCGAGCGCAAAACATGCGCCGTGCAGATACACTTCGTGCGCAGGCGTGAGTGAAATCGTGAACAGCCCCAGGATGAAGTTGTACAGCGTCTCCTCGCCAGCCCAGCCCAGCCCCAAACTCGCGAGCGTAACGCCGACCTGGGTGACACTGAGCAGGCGTTCGGGATTTGCCAACAGCTCCAGCGCGGCGCGCGCGGATACGTTGCCCTGCCCCGCCAGCTCCGCGAGCCGGGAACGGCGCACGGACACCAGCGCGACTTCGGCCGCCGCGAAGAAACCGTTCAGCGCGACGATGGCCAGCAGTAATGTAAAGCGGAGAGACATTTTAGTCCGCTAGAATTGGAGTTTGCTATTCAATACGCCGCTGTTACGGGCGATCAATCTGAGCATAGCGGTTTTGCTGGTTGCACTCGTGGGCGCCGCTTACTGGGTCGCCTGGAGGCCCCTGCCACAGACTTCGGGTGAAATCGCCGCGCCGATTGCCGCGCGAGCCACCGTCATCCGCGACGCGCTGGGCGTGCCGCACATCTCCGCGGCGTCGTGGGAAGACGCGATCTTTCTGCAGGGCTACGTCACGGCGCAGGACCGGATGTGGCAAATGGACGCTCTCCGCCGGTTAGCCGCGGGCGAGCTGGCCGAGGTGATCGGCCCCGCGGCGCTCAATCAGGACCAGGATTCGCGGAGACTGCGGCTCTCGCGCATCGCCGAGGCCCAGGCGAAAAACCTCGCCCCGGAGACCAAGGTCATCTTCGCGGCCTACGCCCGCGGCGTGAACTATTATCTGGAAACGCATCGTGGCCAGCTGCCTCTGGAGTTCACGCTATTGAACTACAGCCCGCGGCCCTGGCGAATCGAAGATACGCTGCTGGCTGCCTTGCAAATGCATCGGATGCTCACCACCTCCTGGCCGGAGGAGATCCGCAAGCTGCACATGCTCGAAAAGGGCGATAAGGAAAAGGTCGAGTTTCTGTACCCTGCCCGCACGGGAACAGAAGTCGCTCCGGGTTCGAACGCTTGGGCGGTCTCCGGCGCGCACACCGCCAGCGGCAAACCGATTCTGGCGGGCGATCCGCATCTGGACTGGTCCATTCCTTCTCCGTGGTACCTGGTGCATCTCAAGGGCGGCGATGGCAACGGTGCCAGCAATGATGCCCTCGACGTCACTGGCGCATCCCTGCCCGGGATTCCGGCCGTGATCGTGGGGCACAACCGGCGGATCGCCTGGAGCGTAACGAATCTTGAGTTCGACGTTCAGGATCTGTACAAGGAGCAAATCAACGCCCAGAACGGGCGGTATCAGGTGAGCGGCCACACAGTGCAGGCCGCTCTGGAGCGCGATTGGGTCGGAGTGAAGGGGCAAAAACCGCAGCAGGCGGATACGTGGATCACCGCACACGGACCTGTGTTCTTGAACGACGGAGGCAACAACTACTCGCTTCGTTGGACCGCGGCCGAGAGGGCCAACATGGAGTTTCCATTCCTGGCCCTGGACCGCGCGCAAAATTGGGAGGACTTCAATCAGGTTCTGCGACGCTACTCCGGCCCGGCGCAGAATTTCGTCTACGCGGATGTGGGCGGGAACATCGGCTATCACGCCGCGGGCATGCTGCCGAACCGCCAGGGCTGCCGCGGAGACGTTCCGGCGGACGGTTCCACGGACAGTTGCCAGTGGGCCGGCGTCATTCCCTACGACGATCTTCCGCAGGTCTACAATCCCGAGTCGGGCATCATTGCATCCGCCAATCAGGATCCCTTCCCGGACAATTATCGTTACGCGGTGAACGGCGGTTTCGCTCCTCCTTACCGTGCGCGCGAAATCCGCACGCTGCTTTCGAATCGCGAAAAATGGAAGCCCGAAGAGATGCTGGGCGTCCAGAAGGACGTGTACTCGGACTATCTGAGCTTCCTGGCGCACCAAGCCGTACAGGCTTGGGACAAGCATCCGAACTCGAGCGCCCAGCTGAAAGCGGCGGCGGAAGCCCTGCGGAACTGGAACGGGCAGACGGAGAAGAAAACCGCGGCTCCCATGGTCGCGACCCTGCTCGACACCGAGCTTCGCAAGGCCGCCGCAAAGGTTGCCGCGCCGGGCGTCGAAGGCGAATATGCCGCGCGGATGGCTCCGGTGGTTGTCGAAAAACTCCTGCGCGAACGCCCGGCGGGTTGGTTTAAAGATTACGACGACATGTTGGTAAATTCGCTCGCCTCAGCCGTCAGCGCGGGAGAAAAACTCCAGGGATCGAACGTCGCTGACTGGGACTACGGACAGACCATCAACCTGCGCCTGGCTCATCCCGTGGGTGGCGAACTGCCTCTCATCGGACGATACTTCAACATCGGACCTGTTCCTATGAGTGGAGCACCCAGCAGCATCAAGCAAACCACGCAGCGCCTGGGCCCTTCGCTTCGCATGGTGATCGACCTCTCAAATCTCGATCAGTCGCAGGCGAACTTGGTCACCGGAGAATCCGGGCACGTGCTGTCGCGCCATTACAAGGACCAGTGGGGCGCCTACTACGGCGGAACCAGCTTCCCGATGCAGTTTGACAAGGTGGAAGCCAAGGACACGTTAGTCGTCAATCCGCTGTAGGGCGCGTCCATGCCCAACAAAGTTCTATGCCCAACAAATACGACCTGATCGTAATAGGTTCGGGACCGGCAGGCGAAAAGGGAGCGGCGCAGGCCGCGTACTTCGGCAAGAAGGTCGCGCTGGTGGAGAAAGCGCCAGCTTTGGGCGGGGCCGCGGCCAACACCGGAACGCTGCCCTCCAAGACTCTGCGCGAGACTGCGCTGTACCTCTCCGGATTCCGTCAGCGCGGGATGCACGGCGTGACGCTCAGCATGGCCGACCGGGTCACGGCTCGCGATTTCCTCTTTCATCAGCAGAACGTCACCGCGGCCGAGCGCGCCCGCATCCAGGCCAACCTGGAGCGCCACAAGGTGGATCAGTACCAGGGATTCGCAGCCTTCACCGATCCGCACACTGTTTCGGTGACGCCCGATCGCGGCGGCTCAGTCGTGCCGCTGACCGCGGACGTGTTTCTGATCGCGACCGGATCGCGGCCGCACCGCCCCGGCAATTTCCCGTTCGAAGACCCGCGCGTGTACGACTCCGACACCATCCTCGGAATCGGCGACATTCCGGCGACCATGCTGATCGCCGGCGGCGGCGTCATCGGCTGCGAATACGCGTGCCTGTTTCAAGCGCTGGGCGTCCAGGTCACGCTGGTGGAAGGCCGCGACCGGCTGCTGCAATTCCTGGACGGCGAAATATCGCAGGCGCTGGCCGCAAGCATGTCCAAGATGGGCATCCGCCTGCTCCTCAACGAAACCATTGAGACCGTCGAATCGGGCGAGCTGCTCAATGTAAGGCTGAAATCGGGTAAAACGGCGGCGGTCGATTCGCTGTTGGCGGCCGCGGGCCGATCAGGAAATACCGCGGGCATGAATCTCGAAGCCATCGGCGTCACGCCGGGCTCGCGCGGCCAGCTCGACGTGAATGCGCACTACCAGACCTCGGTTCCGCACGTGTACGCGGCCGGCGACGTGATCGGATTCCCCGCCCTGGCATCGACCTCGATGGAGCAGGCTCGCGTGGCCATGGTTCACGCCTTTGACCTGAAATACAAGTCCGCGGTGGCGCCGATCCTGCCGTACGGCATCTACACGATCCCGGAATGTTCGGTGGCGGGCGAGACGGAAGAGTCGCTGCAGAAGCAGAACGTTCCTTACGTCGCCGGGCGGGCGCGCTATGAGCAGAATCCGCGCGGCCAGATTATCGGCGATCGCGACGGCTTCTTGAAATTGCTGTTCCGCGAGGACGACATGCGGCTGCTGGGCGTGAGCGTGATCGGCGAACAGGCCACCGAGCTGGTACACATCGGACTCATCGCGCTCTTGCAGCAATCGACGGCCGAGCTCTTCATCCAAACCTGCTTCAACTATCCGACGCTGTCCGAGCTATACAAATACGCAACTTACGACGCACTCGGAGCGCGTGCAAAGCGGTAGTGGGGCAGGCGATCTTGTCGCCTGCCGCTCTGATATCATTGCCCGGATGAAACCCGTTCTCTTTATCGCCGCGCTGGCGCCCCTGATGCTGGCCCAAACGCTTCAGGAAAACAGCTCCGAGACCCGCTTCCAGCTGGACCTCAAGGTGCCCGATGCGGCGCTCATGTCCTACCTGCCGAGCGGCTGGACACCCAACGTGGCGACCCAAGGCGCGGCTAAGGACTGCAACCTGCGCGTCGTTTTCATCGACCGGATCACCATTAACGGTCCCGATGGCAAGCCGGTGGGCAAGGGGTCGAATCGGCTCGTGTACCTGGTGGCTCCCGTCAAGGACGCCTTCGGTACGAACGTACAGCTGGTCATCGGCGGGCTGACCGAGGATCCGGCGGACGCTCCTGGGCCCTTTGGCAACTATTTGCTGGCGACGACCCACACCACGCGGTTCTTAACGGAGCAAATGGGCCTCACCACGGTCGCCCACCAGGATTGGACGTTCGCGGCGGCCACGGGCGAGCACCTGGAACTGCACATCGCGTTCACCCCCGGTGTGGGAAACCGGACCAATCCGACCGAGACCAAGTTTTATTCCGCGAAGAATCCCCACTTCTACCAGATCTCGAAGCAGGAACAGGTCCTGGATATCCTGCGCAACGTGACCACGAATCCTCCGGATCGTGTGATGGAGTTCTCGTTCAAAGGCTCAGGCGGCAGCTTCGCCAAGTTGTTCGACGGCACGGAGAAGGTCCTGAGCTGGGATAACATTGTGTGGATTAATCGGTCGGTATCACTGCCTTAATGGGCCGTATCGCACCTATTTCGGCGGGTTTCAAAACAGTCGATCATATACCCGACAGGTTAGTTGCATTCTCGCCTGGTATATTTGACACTAATGCCATCCTCTTCCGACACTCAGGCTTTTCAGTTGCCGGAGAGCCTCCCGCCCGCTGAAAGAGATGTTACGGGACGGCTCCGCCAAGAAATGGCCGAGGTCCTCAGCTTCAGTGACGAAGTGTTGAGGAATGACCTCGGACCATTTAGTCTCGAAGAAGGCCGTTTCTGGTTCGAAAGGACGCAGGCGATCCTGAAACTCGCGAGCGATGGCCCACTCCAAGAACTGCTACGTAACAGACTGAACGAAATTCTATCTGCTGTCGCTAACGTTAAGAATGCGCTAGAAACGATGCGCGCATTTGATCCAACGAAACCCGAACCACCAAGCCAGAACCCAGTTGAGCGTAAACAGAGTCTCCTTAACTCGCTCAGAGATAATTGCATTAACTTGCATGGCGTCCTTCTTCCGGCACTGCCCTATCTAATGCTTCGGTCAGTGGATCTAGTGGCGCTGCAAGCTGCTTCTCAGTCCCAGATTCAATCCCTGATCACCACTTCCAAGAATGAGCTTGACCAGGCTCAAGAGCAGGCAAAGCAGACGTTGGACGCTCTGAGGACAGCCGCCGGTCAGACCGGCGTTTCGAAATACGCTACGGTGTTCCAGAACGAGGCGAATTCGCATAGTCGTCATTCATGGGGCTGGGCGATTGCCGCCACCGTATTCGGAGCGATTGCTGCGGAATACACCATTCTTTCCGTTGAACCTCATATTCGAGCTGTAATCGCAGAAAGTGAGAAAACTTCCTCACCGGGGCTACTGATTCCACTCGCAATTTCGAGATTGATACTGGTGTCGATTCTCTATGTGGCTCTGGTGTGGTGCCTTCGAAATTTTTCGGCAAGCCGACACAATGCCGTAGTGAACCGACATCGGCAGAACGCCCTGAGCACCTTCGAGGCGTTCGTCAAAGCGGCCGAAGGCGACGCGCAGACCAAGAATGCAGTTCTGCTCCAAGCGACACAGTCAATTTTTTCACCCCAATCTAGTGGTTATCTTAAGGCTGACAACGAAGCGCCATCCGCCGGTCCGGTGCTGGGATTCGTTCAAGGCCTTTCAAAGGAACAGCACTGATCGGCTCGATGCGGGTCACGATCCGTCAGTCTTGAGTGTGCTGGCCCCCGGGTGTACACTGTCCGAAGGTCCTTGGGGGGCTGCTCATGAAATCCACTCGATACTCGTTCCTCTTCAACTCCGCGCTCACGTTGACACTCCTGGGCGCCGCTGCGGGCTTGATGTTCTCGCAAAGCGGGCAACCGGCGGCCGCTACACAAGCCAAAGACAAGCAAGTCGACGCAAAAGGCTTCGGCAAGCAGAAGCCGCCCGAGCGGCCCGGGTCCATGGAGAAAATCGTGGTCCACGGGAAATCCCTCGAAGGGAACCTGGAAGGCGATTCGCCGGACCGCGATGTCATCGTTTATCTGCCCGTCAGCTACACCAAGAATCGCAACCAGCGCTACCCGGTGGTCTACTTCCTGCACGGCTACGGCGCACACGCCGAGAGCTACACGAACGTCATGTGGGCATCCGACGCCGCCGACAAGACCGCGGCCGCAGGAACCTCCAAGGAAATGATCCTGGTGTTCCCGGATTCCTACACCCGCTATGACGGCAGCATGTACTCGAACTCACCCACCACCGGCAACTGGGAAACCTTCCTCACCGAGGACCTGGTGAGCTACATCGATAGCCACTACCGCACCATCGCCAGCCGCGAGAGCCGGGGCCTCGCCGGCCATTCCATGGGCGGATACGGAACGCTGCGCCTCGCCATGAAATATCCGGAAATGTACGCCGCCATTTACCCGATGAGCTCGTGCTGCCTGATGAATAATCCCTTCGCCGCGGGTCGCGGACCGGCGCCCGCTCCGAAACAAGGCGATGCCAAAGGCAAGGCCGGACCTGGAAACGTCTTCGCGAACGTCGGATCCGCGCAGGCCGCGGCCTGGGCGCCGAATCCCATGAATCCGCCGCAATTCTTCGACCAGCCCACCAAGGACGGCCAGGTCGTTCCCTCGGTCGCCGCCAAATATCTGGCCAATTCGCCGCTGGCGATGGTCGATCAATACTCGTCCAATCTCAAAAAGTACAAGGCCTTCATGATGGACTGCGGGCTACAGGACAGCCTCCAGGGTTCCAACAAGGAGTTGGACGAATCGCTCACGCGCCTGGGAGTGCCGCATAACTATGAGACGTACGAGGGCGATCATACCAACCACGTGAAAGATCGCTGGGAGCTGAAGGTGCTCCCGTTCTTCTCGAACAACCTGTCCTTCACGGCACCTAAGAAGAAATAGTGGGGCGGACTTCAGTCCGCGCGGGGCTTTAGCCCCGCCACTAAACTGAATCTGCCGTCGGACTCCAGCCGGTAACGGCGGCCCCGCCACACGATCGTGTTGCCGAAGAATCCGGCGATCCAGAAACAGAATCCCGCGATATCTTCGAGAGGCAACAGCAGCCAGTTGGGCCGCGAACGCAGCACCAGTTCGGCAACAGTCCACGCCGCGACGCCGCGAATTGCAAACGTCACGGGCAGCACCGGCCACCACGACGGATTCCAGGCCGTCACCAGCAGCGCGAGCGGAACGGGCATCGTGAACAACTGCCCCAGGTAGCCGGCCGGCCGCGACCGACGCGTGCTGCGCGTCCATCGAATCCGGTGCGCGGCATTGTGCCGGAAATCCGGACTGCTGCCGATGTGGTGCTCGATCACATACGAAGACAAGCTCACGCCGTGGCCCGCTTCGGCGGCGAATTTTCCCATCACGAAATCCTCTGCGAGATAGTCTTTCAGCCGGTCGAACCCGCCGATGGATTCGAGCGCGCGGCGGCGCGCGGCGATCGTCGGGCCCACTGCGAAGCGCATCCCCTCCAGCATCCGTGCGACCAGAATGCCCGCCAGGAAATCGGTGTTCATGCCTATCGCTTCGATCTTGGACCAGAAGCCTTTCCCGGCGACCGCACGATAAGGACAGGTTGCGATGCCCAGCTTGGGATCCTGAAACTCCGACGCGATCGTACGCAGCATGGTGGGCGTCACGCGAATATCGCTATCGCTCATGACGAGAAGATCGTGCGCGCTGGCGTGCAGCATCCGGTCCAGGCTGAAAACTTTCGCGTTGGGGTACGGCGGCTCCCCGGTGATCAGCAGGCGCGACGGCACGTTCGAATACTCCCCCCGGAGCTTCTCGACCACTGTCACGGCAGGATCTTCCGGTTCCCGAACAGCGAAGAGGATCTCGAACGCCGGGTAGTCCTGCTCGAAGAATGTTCGCAGGTTCGATTCCAGATCCGCATCCAACCCGTGCAGCGGCTTCAATATACTCACCGGCTCGGCGGATCGCAGCTCCGGCGGCCGCACGGCAAGATACCGCAGCGCCGCGATCACCGTCAGCGCCGAAAAAACCAGCGCCCCCGCGAGCAAGGCCAGCAGGATGATCGTCGGGATCATTGTTTGTTGTGGAGCCTCAGGCGGATTGGATATCGGTTTTCGAAAAATCGCTGCCGGTGTAAAGGAGGGGCAAGCCGCTAACGCGAGCGAACGCGTAGGACATGCAGTCGCCAAAATTCAGCCCCGCCGGGTGTCGTCCTTTGCCGTAGCGAAGAAACGCGGAAATGGCGGCTTCGTAGTGCTCCTCGCTGAAGGGAACGATCTCCGCGCCTATACTCCGCAAAAGTCCCTGTAGCGTAGATCGGGCGTCTCTATGCCACCGTCCGGACAACACCATCGCAGCTTCAAGCGCGACGGGAGCCCCAACCACGGTTCGATCAGCGCTGAGTGCTTTCGGCAATAATCCCTCATGTCCGGGTTCCTCCCTCAGGATCGCAACCAGCGCTGAAGAATCCAGAACCATGGGTTACTCCGGGTATCCGTTGGGACCGATACCGAGAATTTCCTCTTCTTCCTGCTTGGTCATGACCTTCCCGCGGTCTTCCGGCGGAATGTTCGGCCATACTTCCCGCTGCAGGTATTCCATGGTCCTGCGATATTTCTCCTCGCGACTCGGACCAACCTTCAATCGCGCTTTCCGCTCCTCCAACGCCCGGCGGATCGCCTCCGTCTTCGTCTCCCGAGCTAAATGAGCCACCTCCGTCGCCAGCCGCTCGACTTCGGCGTTCTTGATGTTCAGGGCCACGTTACACCTCGTACACCATTATTCTACCATTACACCATCGAGGATCGGCACCAAACTGCCACAAAGATGATGTAAGCTAAGGGCTTGTGCCTCTATTACATGCAATCATTCTAGGGATCATCCAGGGTCTGACCGAGTTCCTGCCTGTCAGCAGCTCCGCGCACCTGGCGCTGATTCCGTGGGCGCTCGGGTGGAACGACCAGGGCCTGAGCTTCGATATCGCCTTGCACGTAGGAACCGTCCTGGCGGTGGTCGCATACTTCTTCCGCGATTGGGTCCAGGTAATCGCCCAGGGCTTCGGCCTGAACATCGGTTCCGACCCGGCAATCCGCCGCAACCCAAAGCTCCTGTGGTTGCTCGTGCTCGGGTCGGTGCCGGCCGGTATCGCCGGGTTGCTGGTCAAAGACCTGGCCGAGAACGTCTGGCGCAACAACCAATACCTGATCGGCAGCATGCTGATCCTGGTGGGCCTCTTCATGTGGTGGGCCGACAGCCAGGGCTCGCGCAGGAAGGATCTGGGCAATGTCTCTCCAGCGGATTCCCTGACGATCGGCGCGGCCCAGGCCCTGGCACTGGTTCCGGGCGTTTCGCGCAGCGGGATCACGATCTGCGCCGGGCTGCTTCGGAATCTCGACCGGGCCACCGCCGCCCGCTTCTCCTTCCTGCTCGCGACCCCCGCCATCGCCGGCGCCGCGGCCAAGGACGCCTGGGATCTGATGCGCCACGGCGGCGGAATCGCCGGGATTCCCGCCGACATGCGATCGGCCCTGGTGGTCGGCGTCATCGTCAGCGCCATCTCGGGAGCGCTCACCATCCAGTTCTTCCTGAACTTCCTCCGGCGACGGCCTCTGACGTTCTTCGTGTGGTACCGGGTGATTTTTGGCATAATAGTAATCGCTCTGGCCACCTTCTTCCGCTACCACGGGGGATGAGATTTTTAGGACCTACCCGCCATGCACGGCTCAACGAAGCCGGCGCAGTGGCGTTTCTAATCACGGGACTGTTCCTGTTCTTCAGTCTCGTCTCCTACTACCCCCTGGATTCTTCCTGGAACACGTCCACTTCGGGCGCTAAGCCGGTGAACCTGACGGGCTTAGTCGGCGCGTCTATTTCCGACCTTCTGTTGCAGGGTTTCGGCCTGGGGGCCTACGTGCTTCCTCTCCTGGTTTTGATGCTGGCTTGGCGATGGCTCCGCGGCTCCGCAATCGCCGCTCCCTGGGCGCGGCTGGCTGGTGGACTGGCCTGGATTGGTTCCACCTGCACGGCCCTCGGCCTCTTCAAGGACTGGCATCCGATCGCCGGAGCGCTTCCGGCCGGCGGGCTGATCGGGCTCTTGATCGCGGACTACGTGGTATCGAAGATGAACGTGACGGGCGCGGTCCTGGTGACCGGCGCCATATGGATCCTTTCGCTGTACCTGATTTCGACCTTCGAGATGTCGCGCGTGCCTGCATGGTTCGCGGCTCCGATTCGGATCGTGATGGGAATTTGGGAACGCCTGGTCCTGTGGCGCGCCAAGTGGATCGAGCGGTCTCAACAGCGGGCTCAGGAGCGCGCCGAGAAGAAGGCTGCGGAGAGGGCTGCCCGTGAGGCGCTCGCTGCACAAGTTCCGCCGGAAGCTCCGCCGGTTGTCGCGGTTCCGGTTCCATCCGGGGTTCCCGTTCAAGAGGTTCAAGAAGTTCGCATTGTCGACCCGTTGAAGCCGTCCGCGGCAGCGGCGGCCGCCGGCACCGCTACCCCCCGCCCCATGCGAGCGCCCGAGCCGCTGCCGGAGGTGTTTGACGATATTCCGATCCGCGCGCTGGAGTCGCAGCCCGAACCGCCCCTCCGCGGAACTACCTTCATCGAGCCGCCGGAACAGCTCGAGAAGGAGCTTTCCAAAATCCACGCCGCGCCCAAACGCGACCTTCCGCCGCTCAAGCAGCGTTTCGTATTCCAGCTGCCCTCTACCGAACTTTTGCAGGAGGCTGCGGCGCGCTCCGCCTTTGACAGCCAGGAGCTAAAAGACACCGCCGGCCAGATCAAGTCCAAGTTCGAAGAATTCAACGTACGCGGCTCGGTGGTCCAGATCAATCCCGGGCCCGTGGTGACCACCTTCGAGTTCAAGCCCGAAGCGGGCGTGAAGTACACGCGCATCACCACCCTGAGCGAAGACCTGTGCCTGGGCTTGCAAGCTGAGTCGATTCTCATCGAGCGAATCCCGGGGAAGCCGACCGTCGGCATCGAGGTGCCCAACACCAAGCGCGAGACCATCAGCCTGCGCCAGATTCTGGAATCCGACGAGTTCCTGAATTCCGCATCGAAACTTACCGTCGCATTAGGCAAGGACATCAACGGGCGGATCAAAGTCGCCGCGCTCGAATCCATGCCCCACCTGTTGATTGCCGGATCCACGGGATCGGGCAAGAGCGTGATGCTCAACACGCTGATCATGTCGATCCTCTACAAGGCCACGCCGCACGAGGTTCGGATGATCATGGTGGATCCCAAGCGCCTGGAATTTGGGCCCTATGAGGGGATTCCTCACCTGCTGACGCCGGTGATCACCGACGCCCGCAAAGCCACCATCGCCTTGCGCAACGCCGTACTCGAAATGGAGCGCCGATTAAAGCTGCTGGCCGGCCAGGGCGTCCGAAACATCGAACAGTTCAACAAAAAGGTGCGGCAGCTGGAATCGCAGCCCCGGAATCTCTTCGAAGAAGAACTGGAACAGGAAGAGCTGGAGCATCTTCCCTACGTACTGATCGTGATCGACGAGTTGGCCGACCTAATGATGCTCGAACGCGCCAACGTGGAAGAAAGCGTCACTCGGCTCGCCCAAATGGCGCGCGCCGTGGGCATGCACCTGGTGCTGGCGACCCAGCGTCCCAGCGTGGACGTGATCACCGGCCTGATCAAGGCGAATTTCCCGTCGCGGATCAGCTTCCGCGTGGCCACGCGCGTCGATTCGCGCACCGTGCTGGACGTGATGGGCGCCGAACACCTGCTGGGCAAAGGCGACATGCTGTATTTGCCCCCCGGTTCGTCGCGCCTGACCCGCGTACACGGCTCCTTTGTGAGCGAGGCCGAAACCAACCGCGTGGTGGACTTCTGGAAGCAGCAGGCCCAGCCCGAATACGACCAGACCTTCCTGATCGCGCCGCCCGCAGACGACGAAGAGGCCGAGTCCGAGGCCGTCGACGACGTGGAAGATCCCTTGTATCAGGAAGCCGTGCGTGTGGTGTGCGACATGGGCAAGGCCTCCACGTCCACGCTGCAGCGCCGCCTGCGTCTCGGCTACGGGCGCGCCGCGCGGATTCTGGATATGATGCAGCGCGACGGCATCATCGGACCACCCGACGGCAGCCGCCCTCGCGATGTGCTCAAGCGCCCGGACTGGCTCGAAGAAATCGCCAATCAAGTAAGATAGGTGTTTTAGACCCTGGTTTTATAAAAGCGTTTTATAGAAGCTATGATTCGATTCGTTCTTGCGTTTGTGTGCCTATTGATGTCCCTTCAAGGGGCCTCGACTCCTCGCCCTCTGGCCGATGTTACAGTCCCCATGGCCGACGGGAAAAAGGTTCGCCTGACCCAATACCGCGGCAAGGCGATGGTGGTGGCCTTGGTCTCCACCACGTGCGACCACTGCATCGCCTCACTGCAGGTACTGAGCAAACTTCAGAAGGAATATGGCCCGCGCGGATTCCAGGCCATTGGCGTCGCGGCAAATGACGATGCCCAGGCATCGCTCGCGGGCTTTATACGTCTCCAGATATCGTTTCCAGTCGGCTACCTGGACCAGAACACCACCATGCAGCTGTGCGATTTCAAACCTGACGATCACCCCTATGTACCCATGTACATGTTCGTGGACAAGAAGGGCACCGTCCGGTTTCAATACGCGGGCAAGGACGATTTCTTCAAGGCCGAGGAAAAGAACACGCGGATCCTGATCGAGGCTCTGCTGAAAGAATAGCGGCTCGACCTGCGGTCGAGTTTCAGGTCACGTCGAACTTGATTCCCTGCGAAAGCGGCAGTTCACCCGACCAGTTCACCGTGACCGTTTGCCGGCGCATGTAAGCTTTCCAGGCATCGCTCCCCGACTCGCGCCCGCCGCCAGTGTCCTTCTCACCGCCGAAGGCGCCGCCGATTTCCGCGCCGCTGGTGCCGATATTCACATTGGCGATTCCGCAGTCGCTGCCGCGTGCGCTCAAGAAGGTTTCCGCCGAAATCAGGTTGGTGGTGAAGATCGCCGAGGAGAGCCCCTGCGGAACGTCGTTGTGCCAGGAGATGGCCTGGTCCAAGGTATCGAACTCAATCAGGTACAGCACGGGAGCGAACAGCTCTTCCTTGAGCATATCCATGCCTGCGTGGGCCTGAACGATCGTCGGCTCGACGAAATTTTCGCCGTTTCCAATGTGCAGGCGCTTTCCGCCGGTCAGGATTTTCCCGCCTTGTTCCTGGATGTTCGCGAGTCCCCGCATCATCCCCTCGACAGCCGCCTCGTCGATTAACGGTCCCATCAATGTAGCGGGGTCGAGCGGATCTCCGATTCGAATTTGCTTGTACGCCGCGATCAGCTTCTCCGTGACTCTCGCTGCGATACCCTTTTGCAGAAACAGTCTGCGGATCGACGTACAGCGCTGCCCGGCCGTTCCCACCGCGCCGAACAGCACGGCACGCACCACCAGGTCGGGATCGGCGTCATCCATCACGATCACGCCGTTATTGCCGCCGAGTTCGAGAAGGCTGCGGCCCAACCGTTCGGCTACAACCTGCGCGACATACCGCCCCATCCGCGTGGAACCCGTGGCACTGATGAGCGGAATGCGTTGATCGCGGATCAGCCGCTCTCCAATCACGTCGTCTTCGCCGATCGCCAGATTCAGGACGCCCTTCCAGCCGTGACGATCGAGAACGCGGTCGCAGATCTCCTGCACCGCAACGGCGCACAACGGCGTCTTGAGCGACGGTTTCCAGACAACGGTATCGCCGCAGACCAAGGCAATCAGTGCATTCCAGCTCCACACCGCTACCGGGAAGTTGAACGCGCTGATGATGCCGACCACGCCCAGCGGATGCCACTGCTCATACATCCTGTGGCCGGGCCGCTCGCTGTGCATCGAAAGGCCGTAGAGCTGGCGCGACAGGCCGCAGGCGAAATCGGCCACGTCGATCATCTCCTGCACTTCGCCCTGGCCTTCGGCGACGATCTTGCCGGCTTCGAGCGTGACCAACTTGCCGAGTTCCTGCTTGGCTTTCCTTAGCTCGTCCCCGATCTCGCGAACAATTTCACCGCGCTTGGGCGCCGGCAACATGCGCCAGCGTTCGAACGTTTGCTGCGCCCGCGTGACGTTGACGTCGTAGTCTTCCGGTGCGGCCAGCTGCACGCGGCCAACCTCGGCTCCAGTGGCGGGGTTGTAGGAGATTACTTCATTACCTTCGATGCGTCCGCTCATACTGCCAGTCTGGCAAACTGCACTGAGCCGGTGCTGTTATTGGCCTACAAAATGTTTGGCGTCGCGCTCGTTCTCGTTGCACACCAATTCGAGCAAGTCGGAATCCGGCATAAGCGCGTGGCTCTGGGTATAGGTGAGAGGGCGGCGGTAGGCCTTCGGATCGTTGATTGTGATCTGAATATCCATATGTCCGAAATCGCGCCGCCGGAACCGCTCCACAACTCTTAGCGCGTCCGAATGCGGGTGGCCGAAGCCGTCCAACCAACCCCTATCGTGGAATCCGCTCGTCTCTACGACAAGGGCCGGGCCCTCCCACTTCCCCACAGAATACCCTCTCCAGGTGGGTTGTGGGTCCGTGGGCATCGGCCTCCCATCGAGGAAAATTTGCCGGAAGCTCGCGTCACCTTCCTGGAGGATTGCAATTAGATTTCGTGTTTGGATGATCCTCATCGGAACACCGTCAGCGTCGCTACGAGGGACCCCCAGGGGCAAGCAACGGCTGATGGGGTCGTCTTTTCCGAGGTTTGCCTTTCGTTGCTCGTAAAGATCCGCCGCCCAGGGCTGAAACGGCACATCTGCCGGAGCCAGGTCCCGAGTGATATCCAGGAAGTACTTCGGTAAGGCGTCGCCGTTCGTTCCTTGTGGCGCCTCGCCTGCTGCGCTCTCCCCGTGCCAGACTCCGGTTAAGTCTGGCTTTCCATCCGTCATGCGCGGAACGCGAGCCGTCAGATTTGGCTTCCCATCCTTGGTACGAGGGATGCCCTGGGTGGGGTAATTCACCCACTGCCCTGTCATTGGGACCCCGAGTATCACTCCGATCGCGATTAAGCCGGCGTAGTTCATTTATCCTCCGGTCCCGTCCGGGCGGAGTGTGAGAGTGAGGCTGACACTTTATTCAGTTGCGGATTTCGAGGCGATCAGTTGCGACACGTCTTCGATGAACTGATCCAGCGGCTTCACACCCATATCCGCGTGCTTGCGATGCCGAACCGAGACCGTGCCCGCTTCGGCCTCACGATCGCCCACCACCAGCATGTACGGCACCTTCTGCATCTGGGCGTCGCGAATTTTGAGGTTGACCTTTTCCTTGCGATCGTCCAGATGCACGCGCAAGCCGGCGGCTTCGAGTTTGGCGTGAACCGTCTTCGCGTAGTCCTGCTGCCGGTCCGTGATTGGCATGACGACCACCTGCACCGGAGCGAGCCATACCGGGAACGCTCCAGCGTAATGCTCGATCAGCGTCCCAAAGAATCGCTCGACGCTGCCGTACAGCGCGCGGTGCACCATCAGCGGCTGATGTTTCTTGCCGTCTTCGGCGACGTATTCGAGTTCGAACCGGCGGGGCAACGTGAAATCGAACTGGACCGTCGAGAGCTGCCATTTGCGGCCCAGCGCATCCAGCAGCTTCATGTCGATCTTGGGTCCGTAGAAGGCCGCTTCATCCGGAATCACGGGAGCCTTGATGTTCAGGCGATCCACGGCCCGCTTGAGCGCGTTCTCCGCTAGTGCCCACTGTTCCGGCTCGCCGTCGTATTTGCCGCTGGCGCCACCGTCCCAGGTCGAAATCTCCGCGTCGTACTGCTCGAACCCGAAGGTCTTGAGGACGTCCAGCGCGAATTCGAGGCAATTGACCACCTCGTCTTCGATCTGATCGCGCGTGCAGAAGATGTGCGCGTCGTCTTGTGTGAATCCGCGGACGCGCAGCAACCCATGCATCGTCCCGCTGCGTTCGTAGCGATACACCGTGCCCAGCTCGCCCAACCGCACCGGCAGCTCGCGATAGCTGCGCAGCTTGTCGCGATAGATCAGGATGTGTCCCGGACAGTTCATGGGCTTCAGGCGATATTCCGCATCGTCCAGCTCCATGCCCGCGAACATATTCTCGGCATAGTGGCTCAGGTGCCCCGACGTTCGCCACAAATCGGCACGCATCACGTGCGGCGTGTAAACCAGCGAGTAGCCGCGCTTGAGGTACTGATCGCGCATCCAGTCCTCGATCAGTTTACGAATGATCCCGCCCTTGGGATGGTAGAAAATCAGTCCCGGACCGGCCAGCTCCTGAATGCTGAACAGGTCGAGTTCCTGCCCCAGCTTGCGATGGTCGCGTTTCTTGGCTTCTTCAAGCTTGGCGAGATAGTCGTCCAGATCCTTCTTGTTGAAGAAGGCCGTGCCGTAGATGCGCTGGAGCTGCGCATTCTTCTCGTCGCCCTTCCAGTACGCCCCGGCGATCGACAGCAGCTTGAACGCCTTGATCTTCTTGGTGGACGGCACATGCGGGCCGCGACAGAAATCGATGAAGTGCGGGCCCAGCGTGTATTCGGAAAACACGTCGCCAGCGCGCTCCGTGATCAGTTCCACCTTCATGGGCTGATCGGCGTAGAGCTTCAGACCCTCGTTCTTCTCGGTGTATTTGCGCTCGTAAGGAAGATCGCGCGCCTGGATCTCCCACATCTTCTTTTCGATCTTCTCGAGATCCTCGGGAGAGAAAGGCGTGTCGCGCTGGAAATCGTAATAAAACCCCGTCTCGATCGGCGGGCCGATACCGAGCTTGGTCTCCGGAAATAATTCGAGCACCGCTGCGGCCAGGAGGTGCGCCGTGGAATGCCGGTAAACTTCCAGGGCCTCCGGATTCTTCGTCGTCAGGATCTGGAGCTGGGCGTTGCCCTCGAATGGCCGGTTCAGATCCCACAGATTGCCGTCGACGCGCGCCACGATGGCGTCATCCGCCAGCCGGGGGCTGATCGAGCGGGCCACATCCAGTGGTTTAGTTCCCGTCGGGACGCTCTGTACACTGCCGTCCGGAAGGGTGACCTGTATGTTATCCATGGGTATTTTTCAGGTTAACAAACCGGCGTTTCCAACGCCTTCTCAAATCAACAGGCCTCCTGATATAGTGGGAACGAGGTCCCAATCGCCCGTGACTCCCACCGCCAGCGTACCCACCGGATTCGATGAATCCGCCCTGGTGGCCCAAGCCAAGGCAGGAGACCAGAACGCATTCGCCGAGCTGGTGAATCGCTATGAGCGCAAGATCTACCGCCTGGCGAAGAACATCACCCGCAACGACGAAGACGCCGAAGACGTCCTTCAGGACGCTTTCCTCAAAGCCTACACGCACTTAGACAACTTCAAGGGCGATTCGAAGTTCTACACCTGGATCGTCCGCATTGCGGTCAATGAGGCCCTGATGCGGCTCCGCAAGCGGAAAACCGACCGGAGCGTGCCCCTGGATGAGCCCGTGGAGCTAGGCGAAGAAACGGTGCAAAGGGAAATCGCCGTCTGGGAAGATAACCCCGAACAGCAGTATTCGCAAGAGGAGTGGCGGAAGATCCTGGACGAGGCCGTCGACAGCCTGAAACCTGATTTTCGCACCGTTTTCGTATTGCGTGACATCGAAGAACTGAGCACCGAGGAGACTGCTGAGACCCTCGGGATTTCGGTTCCAGCCGTCAAGAGCAGGCTTTTGCGAGCCCGCCTGGCGTTGCGGGAAAGGCTGACCCGTCAGTTCAAGCGGAAGGGAGAAAACTTGCTTGGTTACTTGTAAGCAGTTTCTGCAGGAGTTGAACGCCTACCTGGACGACACGGTAGACCCGGAGACTAAGCAACATTGGCAGGCACACGTGGATGAGTGCCCCAACTGCTTCGTCATTGTGGACACTACCAAGAAGACGTTGCAGGTTTACAAGGGCATTGAGCCGCAAACTCTCCCGGATGACGTAAGGACGCGACTTTGGCAAGCCCTGGAGAAGAAAATGGCCGCCAAGAAACAGCCTCAAGTCTGACCCCCTCCTTCCTTTAACCCCTCACAAATCCCGCCCCAGAACAAACACTTCCCACACTGATTCCCAACTTTCAACGGAAACCGTAACTGATCCTGAGCCTGCCTTAACTCGTGCACCGCATTTCGCGCGGCGGCCAATTCCCCATCCGTCAAGCTGATTTCGACGACACGGTTCGAGCGCAGATAGTACAGTACGGCCCGATCCGGACGCCGCCCGGCGTAACGCTCGAGAGCAAGAGCGTAGAGGCGCAGCTGCAGCGCGTAACCCTCGGCTCCTGCCTCATCGCGGTCGGTTTTGTAGTCGACAATGACGAGTTCCCCGCCGGCTTTGCTTCCTTCGTCAAACCATAGGTCGATCTGACCCCGCACGATTACGTCATCCGTTTCAAACAAGAAGTCGAATTCCCGTTCGATGCGCGTGGCGGCGTCCGCTCGGCGTCCGAGATCGCTTGAGCGGAAGCGGGAGGCTAGTTCGTTGGCCTCAATCGAATCGACAGCTTCGCCGGAGAGTGCGCTGTGAACATCCAGGCCAAGGTCGATGGCAGGCTGCGAACCGCCCAAAGTGGCGCCGCCCTCCAGGGCGGCGACGGGTTCCAGCTCGAGATACCGACTCAGATAGTACCGCCGCGGGCAAGCCTGAAACATCGCGACCGATGTCACTGAGACGGCCGAATCGTACTGGCCGGAGACTACCGGCGGATTGAGCACGTCTTCCGCAATGCCGGCGATGGCAAATTTCGCGTCCGAGGGTTCGAGCGGTGGCGCCGCCGACTCCGGCACCACCGATTCCGCGAGCTTCCGCCAGGATGACGACCTCTTGCTCTCCGCATGGGACAGAATCAGCCGGTCCTGCGCGCGCGTCATCGCCACGTATAGCAGCCGGTTTTCTTCCGCCGCTTCCTTTTCGTCGATTCGCTCCATCAGTGCCATGTGGGCCAAATCCGAAAAACCCTTGCCGGTGACAGGATGCCGCCATTTCACGCCTAACCCGGCTACGTGCGACACGGCGATCACCGGCTTCCTTCGGTCCGGCCCGCGATGCAGCGCGCTCACGAAGACCACGGGAAACTCGAGCCCTTTGGCTGCGTGGATGGTCATCATGCGAACCACGTCGCCTGCCTCGGGCGGAGGCGCCTCGGCAACGCTTTGGGTCCAACGCAACGCTTCCAGGTCTTCGAGCAATTCAGCCAGCGGGCGCGGACGATCGCGAAACTCGCGCCGCAGCCACGCCAGCAGCTTTTCTATGTTGGCGCGCGAGCGATCCTGCAGGCCGGTCGTATAGCCGCATTGATCCAGAGCCATGGCGATCAAGCGGTCCGGGGCTAGGAATCCAGCGAGTTCACGAACTCGCCCGAATCGTCTCTCAAACTCGGTCCGCCAGCCTTCGCGGCCCATTCGATAAATCTCCTGGTCGCTCAATCCCACGAATGGCCCGCGCAGCACGCCGATGAGCGGAATCTCGTCCAGCGGATTCACCAGCGCGGCGAACAGCGCCAGCAAATCGCGAGTCTCGCGAGCCTCCAGAAACGTCCGGCCGCCGGTGAGCAGAAACGGAATCTTCAAGCGGTCAAAGGCCCGCTCGAACGGTGCAGTCGAGCTCAGCGTGCGCACCAGGACGGCGATGTCCCGGTATCGAAACTCGCCGCTGTCCACGAACTGGCGGATGCGCGCGGCGACCAGATCGGCCTCGGCGATCGCAGCGTCCGCCGCTTCCTCGCCCCGCCCAACCAATCGCTCGACCACTTGGCCAGCGTTTGCAGGCGAGAAGACCGCGTGAGCCTCGAGCGGCCGAGCCTCGATCCCCGGCTGGCCGTCAAGCATCGATGAAACCGCCTTCAGGATCTCGGCTCGGCTGCGGTGATTCTCTTTCAACTCGTCGATTTCCGCTCCGCTCGATCGCAATTCATCGCGGTACTCGGCGAACACTTCGGGATCGGCGTAACGAAAGCCGTAGATCGACTGATTGATATCGCCCACGCCGAAAAAACTGGTCCGCAGCAGATTGATCAGGCGCCATTGCAGACGATTGGTGTCCTGCAACTCGTCCATCAGCACATGCTCGAACCGGCCGGCGACCTCGAGTTGAACGGCCTCATCCGACTCGAGCAGTGCGACGGCGAACTCCTCCAGATCCGCGAAATCCACTGCAGATTCCTGCCGCTTCTTCGCCCGATACGTGGATTCGATGCGTCCAATCGCGGCAGACAAGAGATCGCGCAGATCGGCATACCACTCGCCTAGCCATTGCGCTTGGAGTTTGGGCAGGATCTCGTTCTTCAGGCGGCTGGCAGCCGCATTCTTGCCCACCTTGTTGAGGTT
Source organism: Terriglobia bacterium (assembly GCA_020073445.1). Classification (GTDB taxonomy): domain Bacteria; phylum Acidobacteriota; class Terriglobia; order Bryobacterales; family Bryobacteraceae; genus Palsa-187. Next base: position 74,965 of record JAIQFE010000008.1, on the reverse strand, counting down.
GAAATCGAATCTCGCGAGCGTCTCGAGGTTCGGTTGCGCCAGGAACTGGCCGGCCCACTCACGGAGCCGGGGCCCATCCGCACCTTTCGGCAGCGGCCCGGTCACCAGGGAAGTTGCCAGCTCTCTCGCGACGTCTGAGCAGTCCGGTCCAAGGGCCGGCGCCGGAATTTCGCCAATTCCCGACGAGCGCATCGATTCATATACGACCACCAGACTCTCGGCCAGGTCCGGCTGGCGGCCATCGTCCTGAGTCGAGAGATCCAGCGCTTCGAGCAATCGACGCATCCGCTCCGGCTGCTCGCGATACATGGCATCCAGCGTCGACTCGGCTGCTTCCCGCTCCAACCGGTCCGCCGCAGCCTGATCGAGCACCTTGAAATCGGGCGGCAGGCCCGCGCGAATTGCGTTCTCCTGAAGCACGCGAGCGCAGAAGCCGTGAATCGTCGATACCCACGCGCGTTCGATCGCTTCGCGTGTCTCGCGGGCCTGAGGCCGTCCCGAGAATCGCTGGATCAGGCGGCTCTTGATCTCGTTCGCGGCTTTCTCGGTGAAGGTGATGGCTAGAATGGCGTCCGGGTCCACGCCGTGTGTTTCCACCAGCCAGGCGAAGCGTTCGGTGAGCACTCGGGTTTTTCCCGAACCAGGACCCGCCACCACGCACACGTCTTGTCCGATGCGCTCCACTGCGCGGCGCTGGTCATCCGACAACGTCACGTTGCCACCCGCACAAGCGCCGCCGATTCCACGCGGCAGATATCGCAGAAATCGCACCACCGGCACTTCAACGGATCTCTTGGATTAACAGCGATATCCCCGGAAGTGATCGCCTCGTGCACGCGCACCGCCGCGCTTTCGGCATTGTCGATTAAGTCACGGATGAACTCGCGAGTCGAAGATGTTCCCAGTGCCTCAAGGCCAGGGATGCTCACGTGCCAGCCGTCCCAGGTCACGTCTTTCTTCAAACCGCAGAACAGCATCGCAACGGGGTCGAGACCGAACGTGCGCTGGGCGGCCGCCAGATACAATCCGCCCTGCACCAGGTGGCCTCCGCCCGTGTCCTCCACGCGCTCGCGAATTTTGTTCCCCGCGCTGTATTTGTAATCGATCACCAGGGCCTGATTGCCGGGACCGACATCCAAACGATCGATGCGACCAGTGATGCTCACCAGCGGATTGAGCGGGTAACTAAAGTTTTCTTCCACACGCGTGGACCAGCCTCGGAGTGCGAGCTGAGTGTCGTCCAGGAAGCCGCGAAAATGGCGCATCAGCTCCAGGCGAACGGCTTCGGTGCGATACCCTTCCGGAACCCGCACACGCGAACATTCTTCCTCGAAAACCTCATCTAGAATCGCCGCACCCAGCAGAGGTGCGCGAGTCCATTCCGCCAGGGCGCGATGAAGGATGCTCCCCTGAAGCAGCAGGTCCAAGCGGTCGCGCGGCTGAGGCGGCCGCCGCCGCAACCGCAGTGTTTTGCTTGCGAAGAACTGGAAGGGACATTGCAAAAAACTTTCAATCCCCGTAGGGCTTAGGGTCTTGTGTGCGCTTAAAAAGTAGGGCCGGTCTTCAGACCGGCCTTTCACGTAGGGCTGTACGCGTGGCACGATCGGCCGGCCGCTGGCAGGCTGCAAGCCTACGCCACCGTCGATGAAAAACGACGGCAGTGTATCCTCCCCTTGCTCATCGAAACGCGGATAACTGAGGATGGTCTCTTCGGTCGCCCGCGAGGTCGCGAGTTCGAATAGAAAGCGTTCCTCCGATTGCCGGTCCGCCGCAGTATCCAGGCCGGCCCGTTGACGAGCCGCGTCGCCCAGAATCGGATCCTCGCGATGATACTGCGGGAAGTGGCGCTCGATGAGCCCGCAGACGAAGACAATCGGAAGCTCCCATTGCCGCGCTTCGTACGCGTCCATCACATGGACCACGTTCCGCCGAGCATCCGGCACACGCAGCGGCTCGAGTGCCAGCGCGGTTTCCACCTGTTTCCAGAACACCGCCAGAGCGCATCGGCCAGAGCCGGCGAGCGCCGCCGCAGCGCCATCCAGGATTTCGTCGAACGCAGCCAGCGCGGCAGAAGTCGACCGCAACGCCTGAATGTCGTCGCGATCCGCGGAGTCGGTCACCTTCGGCGCGGGCAGCAATGTACGCAGCGTCTTCAGGCGCGCCGCCCAAGCTTGCGGTTCCGGACGCTCACGAGACCACTGGTCAAGAGCTGCAAGCTGCTCTAGTCCCGCAGGCAAGGGCAATCCGAAACCCGGAAGTTTGTCGCGCCACGCGAAATCGAGCTGATCTCCCTGTGCGGTCGCGCCCAGTCCGGCAACCGGCATGCGAATAGCAGACAGCAGCGTCTCATGATCCCAGCCGGCGAGCAGCGCCCGGATCACCTTTGAGAAATACATCAGAGCAGGGTGAGAGCCCAGCGGATGCTGAAAGTAGAACCTGGCCGGGATCCCGAAGCGTGCCAGCGTGGTTTCCACAACGCCCGCATAAGGATCGCGCGAGCGCAGAACGATGCCCATCTCACGAAAACTGCGGCCTTGCACCGCATACTTGAGAATGCGCCTGGCGATCTCCTCTACTTCGCGTTCGATCGTGGACGCGGAGAATCCCGTTCGACGAGCGGAACGCACCACGGAAGCAAGCCTCTGCTCCTCGAAGCCTGCCGAGAGCAGGATCTTGCGGACAGCCTGCGACCCCGGCCAGTCCGGCAGCGTGATCGTCACGTCAGCGCGCGCGCCGATGGCTAAGATCAGCTCGGTTTCCGCGGCGGACAGAGTGAAGAACCCGTCGAGTATGACGTTCGCCGGCAACACTGCCGGTGCCGCGCTCTTCAAGCGCGCGTGGCGCAATCCTAACCCGCGCACCGCGAGATTCCCCTCAATCTCTTCCGCGATGCTTGCCAGATCGACTGGCAGCGCCGCTGGGGGTGCTTCTTGAAACAGCTCTGCCAGCGAGCGGCGAAAACCCGGGAATCCGGCCACGGCGGCAAAACGATCCGGCCGCAGTCGCTCCAGCGCCTGCTCGATCAGCAGATCCAGTAATGGGGTGGGCGCAGGCCCCTGGGGGGACCATTCCTCAAGGCAGTGTGCCAGCGTGCGAATCTCATGCGGCCGAACAGGGAATTCGGTGCGGGCTTCCGAACGGGTCAAGGCGTGGCGAGCGTGCTCCGCCATCGTGGCCGTGGGGACAATGAGCAAGCGATTCGCGTGAGATTGAAAATGCTCCAGCGCCGCGCGCGACTTGCCGGACGCAGCGGGACCCGAGATCAGGAGATTCAAGTACCCACTATACGGCAGGACGCCGTCAGGAATTACCGAGGAGCGCACAGCTCGGGACGCGCTCATAGACGCAAGAAACGAATCGCGGCCCGATGCGTTGCGCGCGATTACTTTTTCGGCTCGGAGGCTAATTGAGGAGCCAGCTCGGAGCGCATCTTTTCGAACTTCTCGCGCTGGCCGGGCTGGAGGATCTGAACAATCCGGCTCAATCCCGTGGACCGGAGATCGTCGAGCTGATCCTGGAGGCTCTCGTAGTAGTGGCTGTAATCCTGAAGCACTACGGCGATCTGGTCGGTCTGTTCCGCGGAGAGATCCAGCTTGGTCTTAAAGTTTTGAAGGACAGCTTCCCGGCTTGTTTCCCGGGGAGGCGCGGCGGCGGCAACACGGTGGAGCCGGTCATGCAATCCATATTTCATGCCCAACATTCCGACAGCGGCGCCGGCCAAAAACACCAGAAGCAGCGTGGATGCGATCCGGGGGTTTCCGATGGAGGGACTATTGCTCACGATAGGTGACCAGATTTACGAGAACGGCGTCCTGGTCGGGTGCATTTGTCACCAACCTCGGCTGCCTGTAATCGTTAAGAACTCCAGGAAAATCCTGCGGCATATCGGAAACTTGGTCGGACACAAGTGTCACCTGCGGCACTGTGTCTACATTGGCGAGCTGCGGTTCGGCCATCTGTTCCGATGAAATCACGTAGACGCCGAGCAACAAGGCTAGAGCCAACGAAGCCATCGCGATGCGGCGGCCAAAGGCGGAGTCGAAGAACAGCGTGAAGACTGAAATGGGAGTTTGAGATTCAATTCGCTCCAGGACGCGCGCGTAGAAGCCCGGGCGCGGCTCCATTTCCGCGTCAGCCGGGCGCCACTGCCGCAACATCGCGGCCTGGGCACGCATGCCTGCAACCGCATCCCGGCATTCTTCGCATTCCACCAGGTGTCTCCCGGCGGGGTGCTCTGGAGCGGAACCCGGTCCGGCTAGAACCTGTTCGAGATGGTCTCGAATGATCCGATGCATCATTTTCTTCCCTCAGTCACTTCCAGAACTCGGCCACGGGTCTTGTGCCCGCTCAGTTTTAACTACTTGATACTGCTACGAACTCGCCCCAGACGCTGCGCCGCCTTGAGCAGCTTCTGGCGCGTTCGGAACAATTTTACCTTTATTGTATTCTCGTTCATTCCGGTCATTTGGGCCAGTTCCTCCACGGAGTGGCCCTCCACTTCCTTAAGCAGGATCAGGCTGCGATCCTCCTCGGAGACCTTAGACAGGAGCTTCACGGCCAGATCCCGCTGGGCGAGCCTTTCGTCCGCCGGCAGGGCCGGATCCACGGCCGGCTCGGAAGCTTCCATGCGCTGCGACTCTTCCTGGCTGAAATCGCTCTCGTAGACCAGCCGCCTCACGCGTTTCTTGCGCAGGTAGTCGTAGCACTCGTTCACCGTGATCTTGTAAATCCACGTAAGCAGGGAGCTGCGGAAGTCGAAGTTGCGGATGGAGAAATAAACCTTGCTGAAGACCTGCTGGGCGATGTCCTCCGCGTCGTTGTGGTTGCGCAGGATACCGTAGATGATGGAGAAGATCTTGGCCTGGTAACGCTCTACCAGCTCGCGGAACGCCAGCTCATCGCCGGCCTGCACCCGCCGGACGAGCGCGGCCTCATCGCCATTCCTGTGGTCCACTCTCGTTTTGGCTCGTGCCTTCGATCCAATCGCCGGGAATTGAAGCGCGCCGATCAAAGTACCCATATCTACCTGATCCGACGCACCCCGGGCCCCCCCGGTTTCATTGGGTTTTCCTAAAGATAGCTGACCGTCGGCCGTCGTGTCCGGGTGCTCGGAGAAACTGGACCGGTCTGGTCGCCTATAGTATAATGCTTTTGAGGAGCGAAATACGCAGCAATGGTTCAGCTAACGGAAACCGCGATTGGTAAGGTCAGAGAAATTCTTGACTCGCAGGAGCCTAAACCGGCAGGTCTGCGCATCGCCGTAGTCGGCGGAGGCTGCTCGGGCTTCAGCTATTCCATGGCCTTCGAGAACAGCCCCGGAATGCTCGACAAGACCTATAGTTACGGGGAGCTGAAGGTATTCGTCGACCAGGCGAGCCTGCTGTACCTGGACGGCGCGGAAGTGGATTACGTCGAGAGCCTGGAAGGCTCAGGGTTCAAGTTCAATAACCCGAACGTAAAGTCCACCTGCGGCTGCGGAAGCTCCTTCAGCGCCTAACCGCCTTCTCCAGAATGAGCGCACAGCGGGCTTCAGCGTTGTGCGCGAATTAAGAAATCGAGCGCACAGCGGATTTCAGCATTGTGCGCGATTAGGAAACAAAAGAGCGCTCCGCAAGGGGCGCTCTTTCTGTTATACGAGTGCTGTACCTATCGCAGCATTCTGTCTACCAAAAGTAAAACGGGCCGGCTTTCGCCGGCCCGTGTAGATTTGCAACTTCGGAGGATTTCGATTGCTTACGCCTTGAGGCGCCGGCGACCGAAGAATCCGAGGCCGAGCAGCCCGAGACCCGTCAGCGACATCGTAACAGGCTCCGGAACCGCGGTCTGGGAGATGGAGAAGTTGGCAGCGCTCAGCTGACCGCTTCCATGCGGGTCATAAGCGAATGAAACGTTCTCCGACTGTGTGAACAGGTTGATCACGCTGGTCTGATTGGGAGCGGCCGATGCGTTAAGATTAACCACGCCGCCCGGGGAGTGAGTTACGACAGCCGTCGAAGCGTTCGGAATCGCGTTTCCACCGCCTTGATTCTGTGTGAACATCTGGTCCTGAATCTGGCTGATGTAGTTGAGAGGAGCAATGGTCGTGTCCACTGCCACCGTGAAGAACAGAGTGAACGCGGACGTCAGCGGAGCAGCCTGGTTGTCATACTGCAGCGTGTACAGGGTACCACCGCCGGAAATTGTGATATTTCCAGTCGTCGCCCCAGTGAGGGCGAAGTTGCTGAAAATCTTGTCTCCGATTTCGCACGTGAGCGAGTTATTTGCGTCAATCGAAGTGCCGGCAATAACAAGGCCTGTGCAGAGCGGGGTGTTCGGCGAGGCGAAAGATGCGACGGCACCTAAGGCCAAAAAACTGCTAAGCAATAAAACTTTCTTCATTCCTTTTATCCTCCGTAGTGGGCTCGTAGCCCTTGTTGTAATCTTTGGCTAGCGGCTTAAGCTACTAACGCAGTATACGGTTCCTTGCTTAGAATAGTCAAGGGGTAATCGGAGATGCTGACAATCTGATGAGAAGTATGTCCAATCGTTCAACTGTATGCAAATTAAAGGGTTAAGAGCTTGGCTCTAGTTGTATGACTACACTCAGTACCCGTACGAATCAAGATGTTTTCCACAATGTTCTAGTACGGCAAGAAGCCAGACTTCTAGGCATCTAGTACCAACGTACTCAAGTACAATAAAATCTCCATGTTCGAACGGTTGATCACCGAGCAAAAGAACCCCGAATCCCGCCATCTGGACGAGTTTTCGATGGTCCGGCTGCTGGAGACCATGAATGCCGCCGACGCCCAGGTCGCAGCCGCCGTGGCCCAGGAGATTCCCAGGATCGCAGCCGCCGCCCAGGCGATCGCCGCCGCCCTGGAGTCGGGAGGATGCCTCACGTATATAGGGGCGGGCACCAGCGGACGCCTGGGCGTCCTGGACGCGGCTGAATGCCCTCCGACCTTCGGTGTCCCCCCAAACCTGGTTCGCGGAATCATGGCGGGCGGCGAACGGGCTCTGGCGCATCCCGTGGAAGGAGCGGAAGATGATCCGGCTGCCGGCATCCGCGACCTGGAAGCGTCCGGATTCGGCCAGCGTGACGTTCTAGTGGGGATTTCCGCCAGCGGCCGAACCCCCTATGTGCTGGGTGCCGTGGGTAAAGCCCGCGAAATCAATGCGGTGACGTGCGGGCTCAGCTGCGTAAGAGACTCCGAACTGTCGAGACTGGTCCAATATCCGATCGAACCCGTCCCCGGCCCGGAGATCTTAACCGGATCTACACGGCTTCGCGCCGGGACCGCGACGAAGCTCACGCTCAACATGATCAGCACTGCCGTGATGGTGAAACTTGGCCATGTATATGGCAACCTGATGGTGAACGTCCAGCCCACCAACCAGAAACTCGAGGACCGGGCTCGCCGCATTATTCAGGCTGCAACCGGCGTAGCGTATGATGAGGCAGCACAACTTCTGGATGGAGCCGGGCGCAGCGTTCGAGTCGCTATCGTCATGCAAAAGAAGCGGATAACACGCGCAGAGGCCGAGATGCTGCTGGCACGGTCGAAAGGCCGGATTACCGAGGCTTTGAAAGCCGGTTTACCGAGGCCCTGAAAGCCTGAAAGCCTGAAGGCCTGAAAGAAAGATAGAGGCATTAGAGCTTGGATAAGTTAGTCATCGAAGGGGGCGTCCCTCTGTCGGGAGAGATCGCGGTCAGCGGGGCGAAAAACGCGGCGCTTCCGGCATTGGCCGCATGCCTCCTCACGGCCGAACCCGTCATTCTTGACCGGATTCCGCAAGTGCGGGACATCCGGACCATGCTCGACCTGATCGGGCACATCATCGGGGCGGAGGTATCCGTAGAAGGCGGCAGGGTTACGATCCACTCCGCACGCATCGAGCATCCCGAGGCGCCCTACGAACTGGTCAAGACCATGCGGGCGTCAAGCCTGGTGCTCGGCCCTCTAGTCGGCCGGTGCGGCCGCGCGCGCGTTTCCCTGCCGGGTGGATGCGCTATCGGCGCCCGGCCCATCAACCTGCACGTCTCCGGGCTCGAGCGATTAGGCGCGGAGGTCCGGCAAGAGCATGGCTACATCGAAGCGGTTGCTCCCCACGGCCTTCAGGGCGCGAATGTGCAGTTCGACCGCATTTCCGTAACCGGCACCGAGGACCTGCTCATGGCGGCCGTGCTGGCCCGCGGCGAAACCGTGATCGAGAACGCGGCGCGCGAGCCGGAAGTGGCCGATCTCGCCGCTCTCTTGGCGGCCATGGGTGCGAAGATCGAAGGCGCCGGCACTTCGACGATTCGGGTGCAGGGCGTGGCCAAGCTGGGCGGCGCCGAACACACCATCATTCCTGACCGCATCGAAGCCGGCACGTTTCTGATCGGCGGCGCGCTCACCGGCGGCGATCTCACCGTGCGCGGATGCGTACCCGAGCATCTGCGGGCTTTGATCGCCAAGCTCCAGCAAGCAGGTGTGGACGTGACCGAGCCTTCGCCGGATACTTTGCGCGTGCGCGTGCCCGGGAAACTGAAGAACGTGGACATCACCACCGAAGAGCATCCCGGCTTTGCCACCGATCTTCAGGCTCAGTTCATGACTCTGATGACGCAGGCCGCGGGAATCTCCTTCGTCACCGAGACGATTTTCGAGAACCGCTTCATGCACGCCCAGGAATTGGCGCGCATGGGAGCGAACATTCGCCTGGAAGGCCGCCAGGCGATCGTGGCCGGGCCTACGCCGCTGTCGGGAGCGCAGGTGATCGCCAGCGATTTGCGCGCCAGCGCCTCCCTGGTTCTGGCCGGATTGGCCGCGCGCGGGGAAACCGTGGTGGACCGCGTGTATCACATCGATCGCGGCTATGAGAAGATCGAATCGAAGCTCGCGGGCGCCGGCGCCCGTATCCGGAGAGAGACGTCCTAATAAACCAGAATGAGCACCCATCACAAGCAGCACAACCCGGGATTCCTGAAGCTGGTGAACGACGCCAAGGCGCGGGTCAAGGAGGTGGACATTGAGAAATACCAGAAGATGCCCGCCGACGGTCACGTCTTGATCGACACCCGCGAAGACCACGAATGGACCGCCGGCCACGCGGCCGGAGCCATCCACCTGAGCAAGGGCATCATCGAGCGCGACATCGAGGCGGAGGTTCCCGACAAATCGACCACCATGGTGCTGTACTGCGGCGGCGGATTCCGTTCGGCCCTGGTAGCCGATGCGCTGCAGAAGATGGGTTACAAGAACGCCATCTCGCTCGACGGCGGCTGGCGGGCGTGGAATGAAGCGGGGCTGCCGGTAGAGAAACCCTAATGTCCAAATGGTTGCTGCTGGGAATCGGACTGCTATGTATCAGCCCTGCGTTCGCCCAGCTCGACCTCACCGGCATCTGGAGTCCGGTGTTCCACGAGGATCAGCCGGAGCGCATCCCCGGACCGGAGCTGGTCGACTACCTCGGGCTGCCGATTAACGATGCCGCGCGCCAGTGGGCGCTCGCTTGGGATCCATCGCGGCTGACGGCTCCCGAGCATCAATGCCAGGTTCACACCGTCGCCTACATGTATCGCGGGCCTCTGCTGCTGCGCATTTGGGAAGAGCGCGATCCGCAAACGCAGGACCTGATTGCGTTGCGCCAGTACATCAGCAACTACGAACAAAACCGGACCATCTACATGGACGGCCGTCCGCATCCTCCGCCGTACGCCGCGCACACCTGGATGGGTTTTTCCACGGGCAAGTGGGAAGGAAACATCCTGACGGTGACCACCACGCACATCAAGCAGGGCTGGCATCGCCGCAACGGACTGCCGTCCAGCGACCGGATCACGCTGGTGGAACACTTCATCCGGCACGACAACCACTTGACGCACGTCACCGTGGTCACGGATCCCGACTACCTCAGCGAACCGCTGATCAAGAGCCAGGACTTTACGCTGACGACCGACGAGTCTGGAATCGGCACCGGCGGGATCACCACCGGCTGGCTGTATCCGTGCGAGTACGTCGAGGAGATTCCCGGGCGTTCCCAGGATCACGTGCCCAGCTACCTGCCCGGCGAGAATCCCTTTGTCTCTGAGTTCGCCGAAAAGCACAAGGTGCCGGTTGGGGCCGCGATGGGCGGCGCGGAGACCATGTATCCCGAATACCGAAGCAAGCTGAAACCGTAGGGACGATTTCTACTTGCCTGCTTTCTACTTGCCGATCATGTGCGGCAGATTCTTATTGTTCTCATTGCAGATGTCTTCGATCAGCTCGGTATTGAGCGCGATCTTCAGATAGCGCGTCGCGCTCCAGGGCTTGGTATACGCTTTGGGATCGTTGACGGTGAACTGAACTTCCAGGCTGCCGAAGTTCGGACGACGGATTCGCTCGATGGTCCGCGCTTCGTCAGTCAAGGGGTCGCCTTTGAGATCCAGCCACAAGCCGTCTTTATATCCGGTTGTTTCCACAACCAGGACATCGCCCTCCCAGTGACCTACGGAGTAGCCCTTGAAGCTGGGGAACGGATCCTTGGGCGCAGGGCGCCCGTCGAGAAAGATCTGGCGATACTGCGCCATATACTCGCTGAGGATCACCACGGTGTCTTCGGTCTGAAAAATCTTCTGAGGAAAGAAATCGGCCCACTGGCGTATGGGCGGGATGGGCAGGCAGCGCGTAGTCGGATCGCCCTTGCGGACGTCCGCAAGGTTTTGCTTCACCTGCGCCGCAGCCCAGGGTTGATAGGGAAGAGGCACCGTAGTCCCGCTCTGTCCCTCTTGGGAACCGGTCGCGGTAACGTCCATGACGCCGATAGGAGAGCCGAACGGAATATCCGAGCACCCGAATATCTTGGCGGCTTCAGACTGCTCGCAAGGGGTCTTGATCGAATTCCAGACGCCGGACAGATCGGGAGTTTTGCCATCGGCCATCTTTGGCGCCGGAGCAGTCAGATCCGGCTTGCCGTCCCTCGTCAGAGGCACACGCTTGGTTTTCACTTCCGGCCATTGCGCGGACAGCGGCAAGGCAGTCAGAGCAAATGCTACAGCTGCGACGGCTACGATCGTGGATGGTGAGCGCACAGGGATCCCCTCCGTCTAAACAGCATAGAGCGAAATGGAGCAGGGCGGACTAGGCCAGAACGTCCGACATCATCGACACGATCATCGCGACCAGTCCGGCGTTGGCCATAAAGGCGACTGTGTTCGAGATCTTCTTACCCATGAATTCGAAGCGCAGCAGCAGGCAGAACGCCAGACCGCCGTACAAAATCGCCGGGTGGACCGGGCGATCGGCGCCGTTGGTGATCATCACTGCCAGGGTATAGAACAGGAGCGGAATATTGCTTTCATAGCGTTTCTTCAGCAGCATGACGATGGAGACCACCGCCAGGCACACCACCAGCAACTCCGTAATGTTCGTCGGACTGGCGTTGAAGGCCATGAATATAACTAGTCATCTATCGGCGGGTGGGGCGGGCGGTCTTTAGACGGCTGAGGGCCCCTGTAAGTAACCCGTAAAACTCCCCAACGATAACCTGCAGGAGTTGACCTCAGCCTCGTCTGTCTTTGACTCACAACCAGGACGCGGAGAACACGCCCGGGCGATTACTGCCCAAAGCTGATGGCCACCATCGGGACGATGTCGTGCATCCAGCCGTTGACGTTCGCTCCGAAGTTGGGCGTAATCACCTGCTTGGGAAAAGGCGACATATAGTCGTGCACATCCAGGCGCAGCCAGGCTTTCGATCCGAGCTTGACCTTTGCGCCGCCGCCGAAGCTGACCACACCGGTCAGGTCGCCTGCCTGGGTGAGGAGCGCATATTGGCTAAGAGGCTGGGTCACGGCCTCGGTCCCAGTCCCGCGATAGAACTTGATGCCGGCCCCGGCATCGACGAACGGACGCGTGGTCGATTCCGATGGCTTGGCATACAGCAGGAAGCTGTAGTTGATGGTATGGCTCTCGGCTCCGAACACCGCTTCGGTCGAGTTTTGTTTGAGCCGGGCGTCGCCGAGCCCGTAGCTGTAGCGGAGTTCGCCGCCCCAGCGGTCACCCATGTTCTGGCCGACCCAGGTGCTCACGGCTACGTTGGTTTTAAACTTGGCGGAGGCCGAGGTGGATCCCACGGTTACATCCTGTGGGGTGTAGATACCTGCTCCCGCGCCCACACCGAATTCCCATTTCTGAGCCATCGCCGCGGGCAGCATGGCCGCCGCGGAACACACTGCGAACAAACGAATAAGTTTCATATCTCCTCTTTCTTATCCCTCGCGACTGGTTCGCGGTCTGCGCCGCGCTCTTATTACCGTTCTGGACGCTAACTTCTTAACTTCACTTCTGAGCTCTTATATTTGAGCTCTTATTTCTGCGCTCTTACTTTTGAACGACGCGCACATTCTCCGTGACCGTGATGTCGCCCTGTGTAATGGTGAGCGGCACACTCAGGCCTTGCGGCGTCGAGTTGGAGACACTCACGTTGATCACGTATGCTCCCGGCATACCCGGAACCAGGCCTGAGAAAAGTACGTCGGCGTCAACGCCGCCGATCTTAACCACTGGATTGACCACGGTTGTCGATAGCGGATCGACCAGGCCGGCGGATCCGTCGCTCACCGGCGGGTTTACCGCACCCAGACCGGTCAGATAAATCGTGAGAATGTCGCCGCGGTGCACCGGATTGGTGGAGGTGACCACCAGTCCGTTGTTCCAGCGGACGATCGCCGGCACGTTGTCCACGCCGTCGAGTGTGGTGAGGAACACCGAAGGCGCTCCAGTCAGCAGCGTCAGGAAGAACGTATTGCTTACGCCGCCCGGCGTGTGCATGACGATAGCGACGTTGCCGGACTCCTGCGCGGGCATCTGCGCATTGACCTGGGTCGGTGACACGAACAGCATATGCACGGGTGCGCCATTGACAGTGAGGCAGCTATCGCCGATCACGGTTGGCAGGGGCACTTCGTTGGTCGCGATATTGGTCCCGCTCAGATCGGTTCCCAGCACCGCCATCAGCCCTCCCGGAGCTACGGGGGATTTCAAATCCGCGGCGCTCACCACGTTGGTGATGAAGGGTGCGGCCACCGAGGCGTCATAGTTCGGAGGCAGAACGGTGATTCCTGAAGTAGTAAGGGCAACAAATTCGCTGCGGCTGGGAAGCAACGCCAGGGTCCGCGTGAAGACTGACCCGGTAACTCCCAGAACGGGCGCTTCCACCACACCGGTCGGCAGAACCGCCGTCCCATCGGCCGCATTCACCCGCGCCAATACGCCCGGGCTAGCCGAATCGGCGGCCGAGATGAAGAAGCCATTTTGATCCACGAAAAGGAATCCCGAGGAAGTTCCGTTGGCCGGCTGAATCGTTGCGGTTGGCACCAAAGACGAGTCGAAGATCTGGTTCCCGATCACATACTGTCCGAAGGAAGACGCCGCAACCGCGCCGCTCAAGGACGCGAAGTCCTTGCGGGAAATAGTAAAGTTGTCGACATTGGCGTCATAGAGCAGCACACTTCCGTCCGAGGACGCCCCGACAATGGTCGCACCGTTCGGCGCCGCGCTGAGCATGGTATTGAGAGGCACTTTGTTCTCCCAAGGGCCGAGCGAGGGAAGGCTGACACTGGAACGCGCGTTGAAATCGATACGGTGGATGTTGGGGTCGCCGCCCGCCGCATCGCGCGTTACGGCCAGTATGGCCTTAGCGGAAGCAGCCAGCGATTGAATATAGTCTCCCGTGGACATCTGGATCGAAGCCTGCTGTTGGAATGTATCCAGGTCATAGACCCACGCATAGTGGGAGTTGTCGCAGCCGATCATCAAATATTGCCGGTCGTAGGTTATGGCGATCGACATGGGCGTCGTGCACGTCCGCAGTGTCGCCACTTGGGTATTGTTTGAGCCCTTGAAGACCAGAACTTGATTCTTATCCTGGCGAAGAACGTAATAGTGATCGCGCACGGGATCGGCGGTCAGGTCCTTGAGCGTGCCCGGAATATCGATGAAGGTTCCACGCTGGTTGGGCTCGCGCGAGTTGACCAACACGCGAATCGGCCGCGGCTGGTTCACGGCTTGCGTCGACGAGAGCGTTAACGTGGCGGCCATTGTGCCCTTGAAGTTCTGGAACGCATTGGGATCCACCTTGACGGTGATCACCGCCGGTGTGACCCCGCTGGAAGGAGATACCTTCACGCCCGGATCGGACGAAGAGATCGTAAATGGCGTCTTGTTTCCACCCGGATCGCTGATGACGATTGTTTGGGTGGCTACCGTCCGGTCACAGAAATTCCCGCGGAATACCAGGTCCTCCACCGAGGCAGTCAAGCGTGGCGACTGATTGAGGCTGCCTACCGGCAGAACCAGGATTCCGGAGTCGGACACCGAGTACATGATGCTGCCATCCTTCTTCAGCGCGCTCTTTCCTGCGGTGTTTTCGGGTAGCTGAAGGCTTTCGCGGATCGTGAGGTTGTCGTCGTCGACGATTTGGAGCACTGGCGGCGGCACTTTAGTAGAGTCTGAAGGCGCCATCTGCTCATAAATCACCCGCCGCGCCGGATCGATTTGCGTTGTACCGATGTTCAATACGCCGCCCGCATTCGGGAATTGGGCAAGGTTGTAAAGGCTGCTATCGCTAAGCTCCCAGCCGAGAGTCGCAAAGCTGCCATCGCCGCTGACGCTCACCGTCCGGGGAGCCAGCGCGGGCGTGGACGTATACAAGGAACTAAGGAGGCTTTGGCTGGCCACGACGTAACGAAACTTCAACGTATCCCCGAAGCCCCAAATAACGTTCCCATCCGGAGAAGCCGCTGCGGCGGCTGCCACGATGTTCGGGGGGAAACTTTGAGCCGGCACAGGGAGGGCTTTCGCCGCCAGCGCCGCGATCGAAGTCAAGACCGTGGTGGTGCCGAAGGTCGGATCGAACAGGACAAAATTCTTGGTAGTCACAACCAGCGCACGGCCATCGGCGCCGAACGCCAGGCCTAAGGGCGGGTCGGGCAGCACGAACACCTGCTTGGCGTACTTATTTCGCAGATCGATGAGCGTCAGTCCGTTGGTGGGAGATCCGGGAGCGGCGTGGTTGCCGTAGTGCCCGACCAGCAGCCAATGTCCATCCAGAGAAACCGAAAGAGCGCTGGGCTGGGCCGCGACGCTCAGAGCGGTTTGAATGGTGTTGGTCTGCAGCGACATCACTTCGATCCGGTTGGCCGTGAAGTTGGCGACGTACAGCACGCCACGCGGCTCATCCAGGGCCACATCGCTGGCTTCGCCCCCGATCGACACCACTTTCCCGAACGTCCCCGCCCTGGCGGAACCGCCCAGCAGAAACGCACTCAACATCGCCAGCGAACAAAGCTTTCGAAGCATACCGACTCCATCCCTCCAAAAAAATCAAACTGCTTTCCGGGCCGCCGCGCCCGAAAGACCGCGGCGGCCCGGCCGTGCGATTTCTACTCTTGTGCCCTGCTCCCGCACGTGGTTGGGCCGAGACGTTTCATCCAGCCCGCACCACCGCTACAACTCGCGCTCTTTTCGGCGCGTTACTCAGCGTTCTTCTTACGGCGAAGCACGATGATCCCGAGAAACAGGACCGCCAGAACTGCGCATACGACTCGAACCGTGGAAGCGTCCAACATCGCTCTTTCTCCTTTCCTGACAAGAATTAATTCGACCTCGGTAGCCCTGAGCTTTAGGCAGGTACTAGAGATTGTTCATCATGGGTACCAGTTCCCGGACAATCTTCATGGCCACCGGCCCTACCGTCACCAGAAACAGCGACGGCAAAATACAGAAGAAGATCGGGAAAATCAGCTTAACGCCCAGTTTTGCGGCCTTTTCTTCCGCCACCTGGCGGGCTTGGACGCGCATGAAATCAGCGTGCGCTCGAAGACTTTGGGCTACGCCTGTTCCAAAACGGTCAGCCTGAATCAAAACGGCAACCAGCTTTTTGAGATCGTCGACCCCGGTGCGCTCGGCCAGGTTGCGCAGCGCCTCGACGCGCCGTTTGCCGGCTTTCAGTTCCAGGTTCACAAAGCCGAATTCCTCGCTGATCTCCGGGTGCGCGTGTTCCAACTCCTTGGAGACCTGCAAGATGGCCTGATCCAGGCCCAATCCGCTTTCCACGCAAACCACCAGCAGATCCAGGGCATTCGGCAGTCCGCGAGCGATCTGATGCTGGCGGCGGCCCGCCAGGCGGCGCACATATTCGTTGGGGCCGAAGAAGCCGACCGCAGCGGCCGCCAGTCCCACAGCGATACGGTTTCCCGAATCGGTAGACACCCCGGTCATCAGCGTCAGGACTAGGATGGGGAAGATTAATCCGGTGGCAACCTTGGCGCCGTAAAGCGCCTTGAGAGCGCCTTCTTTGCGGATGCCGGCGCGTATGAGCCGGCGCTGCATCACCGTTACGTCCTTAGGGGACTGAGGAACGAAGTTCCCGAGCCGCTTGATAATCTCGTGAAACGCCAGGCTGGGATGCTCGCCCTGCACATCGGCGGGACCCACCACGCCCACAACGCGCTCCATGGCTTCCTTCGGCCGGATGTACAGCTTCATGCCGACGGCCGTGGCCGCCCCTACCATTGCTACGAAGATCAGAACGGTAAGCAGAAACATGGCTAGACCTCGATGTTTACGATTTTCTTCATGACCAGATACCCGATCACCTGCAAGCCGACTCCGACGCCCAGCATGATGTTGCCGACGTCATCCGTGAAGAAGAATTTCACGTAGTCGGGATTGGTGTAGAACATCAAAACGGCGACGGCGATCGGGATGCAGCTGAGCGACGTTGCGGTCATCCGTCCGTGCGCGCTGACCGCGCGGATGCGGCCGCGCAGCTTGAAACGCTCGCGGATAACGTACGCCAGCTTGTCCAGAATTTCGGCCAGGTTGCCGCCGGTGCGCTTTTGCAGCAACACCGCGGATACAAAGAAGTGCACGTCCAGCGAGGGGACGCGCTTGGCTAAACCCTGCAACGCCACTTCGATGGGAAGTCCCAGGTTGTGCTCTTCGAAGGTGCGGCGGAATTCTCCGGACACGGGCTCCGCGAATTCGCGATAAATCATTTCCAGCGACACAGAGAAGGCATGGCCGGCGCGCATGGAGCGCGAAATGAACTCCAGCGTTTCCGGGAATATGGCTTCGAACTTCTTCAAACGGCCCTTACGTTGATAAAAGACGTACACGAACGGAGCGGGCGCGATCGCCAGTCCGACCAGCAGATCGAACGCCGTCGGGATGGGAAGAACCACCCAGGCGAAGGTGAATCCCGCGCCGAACGCCATGATGCTCAAGTGCACCAGGCGGGCAGGAGTCCAGCGCAAGCCGGCCTGCTCCAGCAACAACTGCATCTTGGGACCGAGCTGATACTTTTCCACCACCAATTGGGCCAGCTTGTTGCCGCCCTGCTGGGTGTGGATGATGGACTGCTCGCCGCCTTTGTTCTCTTTGGTCTTCTTGTTGTTGCGGGCTTTTCCGATGCCCGTCAAACGCTGCTTGATCTTGTCGGCGTCCGAGCTCTTGTAATACTTGGAGATCAGAAACCAAGCCCCGACCGCGACCAGCCACAACACAATTGCCAGAGGCAGAAATCCCATGACGTCAGACCTCCACTACTTCGTCGAACAGATCCGGCCGTAAGCGGATGCCGGCGCTCAACAGTTTTTCGTAAAATTTCGGGCGGATACCGGTGGCGGCGAAGCGTCCCAATACTTTTCCGTCCGGATCCAGGCCTCGTTTATCGAACACGAACAGGTCCTGCAGCGTGACCACATCGCCTTCCATGCCGGTGACCTCGGTTACGGAAATCACGCGGCGCGAACCGTCGCTCATGCGCGACGCCTGGACCAGCACGTTCACGGCGCTGGCAATCTGCTGGCGAATCGAGACCAGCTGCATATTCGAGTTGGCCAGCGACACCATGACCTCCAGGCGGCTGACGGCGTCGCGCGGAGAGTTGGCGTGGACCGTGGTCAGCGATCCGTCGTGACCGGTGTTCATGGCCTGCAACATGTCCAGGGCTTCCTCGCCGCGGACTTCGCCGACGACGATGCGGTCGGGACGCATACGCAAGCTGTTCACCAGCAATTCGCGCTGGCGCACGGCGCCCGTGCCTTCGAGGTTGGCTGGCCGGGTTTCCAGGCGCGCCACATGCGGCTGCTTCAACTGCAATTCGGCCGCGTCTTCGATGGTGACGATGCGCTCTTTCCCATTGATGAAGCAGGACAGCGCGTTCAGCAGGGTGGTTTTACCGGAACCGGTTCCGCCGGCGATGATGATGTTCAGGCGGGCCTTGACCGCGGCTTCCAGCAGCTCCATCATGCCGGGCGAAAGCGCCTTGCGGTCCACCAGGTCGGGCGGCATCAGCTTGTCGGTCGAAAAACGGCGGATAGACAGCAGCGGGCCGTCCACCGCCAGCGGCGGGATGATGGCGTTGACGCGCGATCCGTCGCTCAGGCGGGCGTCCACCATGGGCGTCGATTCGTCGATGCGGCGGCCCACCTGGCTGACGATTTTGTCGATGATCCGCAGCAGGTGCTGATCGTCGCGGAAGGTGACGTTGGTCAGCTCCAGCAGACCCTTCTTTTCGATGTAGACCTGGCGGAAAGTATTGACCAGGATGTCGGAGATGCCCGGGTCCTGGAGCAGCGGCTCCAGAGGCCCTAGGCCGAATACTTCGTCCAGCACCTCGTCGCTGATCTGCTGCTTTTCGAGCGAGCTGAGCAGGGTCGGTTCGGCGTCGATCAGCTGAATGACCGCCTGGCGGACTTCGGCGCGAACGCGCTGGTTGTCGATGGTGGCCAGCGCCTCCAGGTTGATCTTGTCCACCAGCTTGCGGTGCAGGGTGAACTTGAGCTCCTGGTATTCGGGCTTCAGGTTGGTCTTCTGACGGCCAGCATTCTTCAGCAGCCTCTGTTCCCAGGAGATCTGCTGGTTATTTTTGTTTCCGGTTTCTAAGGACGTGAACATAAGAATTCTCTAAAACCTGGCTTCTTCAAAAAATCACATCTGCGAGAACGCGGGCTTGAGCTCGCGCGAGCTCGGCAGCGGCTGCTTTCCGGTCGCTCCGCACAGACGCTGCGCGACGTTCTCGATCGCCCGGCCCAAATCGTTTTCCGCGCCGAGCGGCTGGCCCAGCGTCACCACGCGGTGGAGGGCAAAATAATCATTGGGAAGGCTGGCGTGCACGCTGCAGCCGAACAGCTTCTCCATGTCTCCGATCCCGATCTCTTCGCGCCGGTCCAGGCGGTTCAACAGAACGTGAAAGCGCTCCTGCGGAAAACCCAGGTGGTTGAGCATGGTGAGCGCCTTGCGCGCCAAATGCAAACTGGGAAGATCCGCGGTGGAAACCAGAAACGCGCGTTCGCATTCCGCCGTGGCCATCAGGCTGGTGGGACTGAACACCGTGGGGAGATCCAGAACCACCCAGTCGTAAATGTTGCGAGCCTGTTCCACCAGCATCCGCAGGCGGGCGCCATCCACCGGATCCGCATACGGGATGGCCGGCGCCGGCAGAATATCGACGCCGCCGTAATTGACGGCAAGCGAATTCCACAAGGCCGCGTCCAGATGTTCTACGTGCTGCAGCGCATCCACCAGGGAATAGTTGTGGCTGAGCTTCAGATAAAAACCGATGGTGCCCCCGGTCAGATCGCAATCCGCCAGCAGAATCTTCTTGCCTGTCAGCCGGTGCAGGGAAAACGCCGTCTGCGTGGCCACCGTGGAAGCTCCGGAGCCGGGCTTGCAGCTGCTGAAGGCCACCGCATGACCTGCTTCCGTGCGCTGCTCATTCTCGGTCACCACCAGCCGGCGCAGCCGCGAGATCGCGTCCCTCTGCGTGGCCAGATCGAAGGGAGCGTACAGAAACTCCACCGCGCCCGCCCGCAAGCACTGCAGGATCATCTGGGAGTCGTTGTGCGTGTGCAGGCCGACCACGTGCACCTGAGGATTCAGTGCGGCGATAAAACGCACCAGATCGACGGCCGTCGCCGGGTCCGATCCCAGGTCCAGCAACACCACTTGCGGCTTGAGCTGCCTGGCCCGGATCTCCAACGTCTGGTGAGGAGGATAGGTCTTGAGGTCCGCGAGAATCTGAAAACCACGGGTCTGCGGAATCGTCTCCACAAACTTCCGCGCCAGTTCCCGATCGGGCGCGATCAGCAGCGCGGTGATCTCCGGACCGTTTTGTAGTAACAGGCTCACCAGAACTCCCGATTTCGATTCCCGCGGATCCTACTTCTCTTGGCTCTCGCGCTTACTTCTTAGTCTTGGCCTTGGACTTGGCGGCCGGCACGTCCTCGGGTCCCATCCTCTTGAGGAATTCCTGGGGGAAGTACGGCTGCGGCTTGGGATCGTTCGCACCCAGAGCTTCGGTCACTTCAGGGGTCACCAGCATGACCAGCTCGGTGTTGTTCTTGTTTTCGATCTTGCTCTTGAAGAGCGACCCGAGGACCGGAATGCTGCTGATCACGGGGAGTTTCGTCAGGGCCGTGGTTTCCCGGTTATCCATGAGCCCGGCCACCACGAAGGTCTGGCCTTCCGTGAGTTCCACGTTGGTCTCCGCACGGCGGGTGGAAAGCGCTGGGATCACGAATCCCTGCAACGTCACCGCGTTGGCGAAATCGATGGTCGATACTTCCTGGCGCAGGGCCAGCTTGATGGTCTTGTTCGCAGTCATGATAGGAGTAAACAGCAAGCGGATGCCGAACTCCTTGAACTGGATGGTGACCGCTCCGGCCGCCCCGACGCCCTGCAAGATGGGCACGGGGAATTCGCCGCCGACCAGGAAATTGGCTTCTTTTCCGTTGGTGGTCACCAGATTCGGCTCGGCGAGTATCTGCAGTACGTTGTTCGTCTCCAGGTCCTTGATGAAGGTAGCGATATTCAAGTCCGGGCGAAACGCAAAAATGTTGAGAGCATCCGTGACGCTCAGGGTCGAACTGCCCGCATTGGAGCTCACCGATCCGGAGTTGAACTGTCCCGTGGAAATGGTCCCGATGGTATGTAGAGCTCCGGTCGAAGCGAAGTTCACGCCGAATTGCTGCGCTTTGGAGCGATCCAGCTCGGCGAACTTGACCCGCAGCAGGATCTGTTTCTCAATCGGGGAGGCCACCGTGAGATTGTTCACCACGGTCTTCGCGAAGGTCGCCGAAAGCGCCACCGCGCGGTCCGCAATGTCTTTGTTCGAAACGGTGCCGTTCAACGTAATGGAATCGCGCGAGCTGTGAAGGTCGATCTTCTCGTCCGGGAACGTATCCTGCAGGATGCGGCGGAGCGGCTCCAGATTGAGCTCCACCGTCACGTTGTAGAACATCCGCTGATCGGCTTTGCTCCAGACCACCATGGTGGCCGAGCCCAGGCCCTTGCCCGACATGAGGATTTCCCGTGTCGTGACCGGGCTGGCATCCACGATTGTCGGATCGCTGGTGGAGATCTGGCGAATGTCGCCGGGATAGTCGATCACGATGCTCTTGCCGACGGTGATCCGCAAATCCTCGGCGCTCTGCGTCCGGCCGATGCCCGCGGCCAGCCCTAGCAACACCGCCGTGACAGCGATCTTGCGAACCTGCCCGGCAAAGGCATTCTCAAACACGCGAATGGAAGTCATATTCGTTTCCTTGGATTGCATCGATTCGGCGCTCTCAGTTGCCTCTCGGGATCACTTCCACGGTCTTGGTGGTGCCGCGGATCACCACGATCTGATCGGGTGGAGCGGGCGGAGGAGGCGCGATTGGAATGGCCACCGGCGGAGCGACCATCACCACAGGTTTGCGGGGCGCTGCAGCCTTCGCCGTAGCTACCGGAGCCGCCGGCTTGCGCGGCGATCCATACAGCTCGGCGACGAACCGTCCTGGCGGTTTCTCGATGCCCTCATCGCTGGAATTGCGCAGGATCAGCTGGAGCCGGCCTTCGCCGTTGGCCAGCGTAAGAGTTTCGGCGTCGGCGGGCGTCACCAGCAAGGTAACGGTGGAAACCGAAACCGGAGTGCCGCGCGCATCCGACTGCATGGCTTGTCCGGCGGAGAGAACCAGAAGGTTCTGCAGAACCGTGGTGGTCATGGTGCTATCGCCGCTCGGCGGACGGCCGGTAACCAGCACGTCCACGCGCAGGCCGGGCAGAACGAATCCCGCCGCGCCGGCAACATCGTTGACGCGAACCGTGACCGCGCGCATGCCCACCGGAATGGTGGGCGCCAGACCCAGACCGCTTCCCTTGACCGCCAGGCGGCCTTCGAGCAGCGGCTCATCCAGCAGGATGTTGGACACCACCGGCCGGTCCAGAACTTCTTCCACTTTCGAGAACGCTCCCTTGGGGAACGCATCCATCGGGACCTTGGTCAATTTCACGTCCGCAGGCTTGACCATGACTCCAATGCCCAGCGGGCGCGTGGCCACCACTACGTCCTTCGTGTCGGTGGGCTCGCTTTTCTTGGGGCCGCTCCCGCGCGAGGTCATCTGATAGAACACGCTCGACACCACCAGCGCGAACACCAGACTGACGCCCAATACCGTCAGAAACCTGCGATCCATACTTGTTCTCCTCTATGCCTCTAACCGCTAACCCTCGGGCCTCTATCCGCTAGCCCTTCGGCACCAGCGACAACCAGACGCCCAGCGCGATCGCGGGAGCGTAAGGAATCGAATCCTGGCCCTGTTCCTGCTTCGTGGTCGAACTCGTTGTCCAACCCAGCGCGCGCCTCGAGGCACGCACACCCAAAACCCCTAGAGCGATCAAGCCGCCCACGCCCGCGGTCCACAGCGCCGCTTCGAGCAGACGATGGAACCCCAGCAAAGCGCCGAAGCCCGCCATCAGTTTCACGTCGCCGCCGCCCATTCCGCCCAGCAGGTAAAAAACCAGGAAGATCGCGAAGCCGGCCACCGTCCCGATTCCCGCGTACAACAATCCGCTCAGCCCGCTTTGTCCCATCTGCCAGCCGAAACCGGCCGCCAAGGCGGACAGTGGAATCCAATTGGCGATCTGCCGGCGCGCGAGATCATCGATCATCGCGGCCAGTCCCACCAGGATTGCGATCCACACTTGAGCGTTCACCGGATCCCTCGAAAGCTGCCGGAATTGTCCGGCGCCTCCCCTGCTTGTCTTTCCACGACGACCGGGCTGGCTGGAACCGGCACGGGCGCCTTCCTGTGTTTCAAATTCGGACGCTCCAGCATCATCGGCGCCAGAAAACCCGCTTGCAAGGCGAACTCCGCCAGTTCTCTTCCAGATGGGAGCCGCCAGCTCATCGGATCCATCCACTCCATCGGGAGCCGG
This sequence comes from Terriglobia bacterium, assembly GCA_020073445.1. GTDB lineage: Bacteria > Acidobacteriota > Terriglobia > Bryobacterales > Bryobacteraceae > Palsa-187. The sequence goes on along the minus strand of JAIQFE010000008.1, from coordinate 51,752 downwards.
GAGATGTTCGTAGAGCGCAAACGACGATCGATACCGGTCCCGCGCCCACCCGCACCCTTCTCCACCATTTCCGCTGTTAGCTCCTACTGGATACTCATTCGGCGGCGTGGGGGCTTTTCATTAGCCCCAGCCTGCCAAAGGGCCTATGGTGCTTAGAACCTTGGTTCCGCGCCGTACTGGGCCATGGGGATAGTCAGGAGGAGCTACGAACTAAGAGGATTCGCTTACCGTCGTCCTCTAGTACCCGCCAGTCCGGAGACAGCTTCAGGATCTGGGTCAGGGCCGAATCCACCGGCAGCAAGGCCAGGTTGAAGCGGTATTTGTCCACCAATTGCCGCCAGTTCCAGGCGCCGCTGCTGAGGCGAAGGTAATCGTTGCCGACCTCAGGCCCGTAAAAATCGCTGCGGCCGTCGATGAACACCTTCTGGGCCGGGTTGACGTAAATCAGGTAGTCGGCCCACTGGTCGGTGGTCAGGACGCGGGATTTGAGGATCAGATCGCTGTGGGTGCGCACGATCTTCACAGGAAAGATGAATTCCGGGAAATCCTGGGGCCATTTGATGATCTGACCCGACGTGCCGCTCCTGATGGATGTGACTGGAGGACCCATGAGCACCAACCCAGCGACCGCCAAGGCGGGCCACGCGCTGGTTCGCCGGAATCCCTTGAGCGCATCGGCCGCCATCAGGTTCAGAATTCCCGGCAACGAGCCCTTCTTGACCTGCGAGGTCCACTGTTTCCACCAGACACTCAATTGCGAAGCAATGATCGGCGCGGTCACCGCCACGAAGACCGGAGCGTGGCGCACGCTGCCCAGCGCCATGTGCGCCCAGAAGACGATCCACAGTCCTTCGACGATCTTCCAGCGGCGGAACTGCGCCCCGGCTACGATCAGCCCGATCAGCAAAAGCGCCTCGAACTGAAGCATGTTTTCCGAGCGGAAGCTGGGGGATTGGAATTCCTGAATCACGTTGCGGATCCAATCCGAACGCAGATATTCGGCCACGTGCCGGTGCAGGTTCCAGCCGTAAGGATTCACCAGCGTCGCGGCCGCGCACGCCAGTGTGAGCTTGGCGTAACGCACGGCATCGCGAATGGTCCCGTTGAAACTGAACCAGGCCTCGATGGCGGCTCCTACCGTCGTGAGGCCCAGCACCACGATCAGCGCCAGGAATCCGCCATGCATGTTGGTCCAGACCACGGCGAGCGGCACCAGCCACCAGATCCTCGAACTAGGCCGCAGGCGGTCCTCTTCGATCGCCCACACCGAGATCGATAGGAACAGCAGGGTCAGCAGGTGCGGGCGCGCCAGGAAGTGCATGCTGGATCCGCCCACGCCTAGCAGCGCGACAGCCATCGCCAGAAACAGATGCACATCGCGCGCGACCATCCTGCGGACCAGCGTCACGGCGTACAGCGCGATCAGGATGGCCGCCAGCAGAACGATGCCCTTGAGTCCGGCGATCCTGTGCAAGCCGCTATAGAGCACGTCGCTGAGCCACTCCCAGGCGTACCAGGGCGCGTTTGGTTTCGAGAACGAGTACAGGTCCACGTGGGGAACCGCGTGATGGCTGAGGATGTAGTCGCCGGTACGGATGTGCCAGCCGACGTCGGCATCGGCCAACAGACCCTCCCAGCCGGCCGCACCGGAGGTCATGAACAGCAGGATCAGAACCGCCAGAAAGAACAAGTCGGACAAAGACGGGATCAGCAGGCGTGCCCAGCGGCTGGCGAGAACCGTTTCCATCCTCGGCACGGACGATGGACGGCCAGCCGTCGCAACTGTCGTAAGCGTTTGCGGGGGCGTCATGCCATCGCTTCCTGGCTTGTTACCTGAGTCGTTTCCAGCGAGCTTGCCTGGGTCGTTTCCAACGAGATGGACCGGCTCGTCCACGCCAGACTGGCCAAAAACGCGAACAGCGCCAATGCGGTGGCGGCGGCCAGGGGCGATCCGGCCAGATTCAGCAGCATCGGGATAGGTGTGAACAGAGCCGTCGCCGTGATGCGCGGCCCTTTTGACCCGGGATGTTCACTGCTTTCGAAAATGGCGAACCACAGGCCGGCCAGCAACAATCCTGCGTCGTATCCGTACACGTGCGGCGCGACGAGGAGCGATCCGGCACTGGCCGCGGCAACGGCGCGCCACAGGGGTGCGCGCCAGCAGGCCGCGACGGTCAGAATCACCGCGGCCGCGGTCAATAATGCGGTGACGGCAGTATTATCGACGCGGAAGTTCAGCGCGATGCTACGCGCATTGATCATCAACTCCGGCGACGGATTCAAGCGGCGCAGGTCGGACATGCGCAGCAGCGCGACATATTTCGTGATTCCGCTGGGACCGGCCAATGCCAGCGATGTAAGTACCTCGGCGGTCACGGCAGCGCACGCACCGGCGAGCATCCGCCAGCGCCGCTGGATCAGCAGCATGATCGGCCACAACAGAAACAGGTGAAACTTGATCAGACCGGCGCCCAGGAGCACGCCGCTTAAGAAATGCCGACCGCGTTGTGCGAGGGCGTAGGACCCGAGCACGATCCATAAGACCAGGACACAATCCTGGCCGTGCGCGATCCCCAGCGCCGTGGGCAGGTACATCGATCCGACGATCAAGGCGTCGGTTCCCCAGCGCCGGAAAGCCCAGGCCCAGGCTCCCACGAGCATCGAAGCCTGCACGCCCAGCCACGCCCAAAAGGCCGCACCAAAAGGCAGCCAGGCCAGCGGGGCAAGGAACAGCGCATAGAAGGACGGACGAACAAACGGGACCAGCTCGGGAAGCTGCGGGGCGTATTCCCGCTCGCGCTCGAGCTGAACCTCGGGCGCGTGCATCCGGGCGAAGTCGCCATCGCGCGCGAGCGACGCGCCCGCATAAAGATTCAGGAAGTCATGCAGCCGGGCTGCCGGGACCACGAAGGACCCAAACAGGGTCCAGCAGGCGCAGAAGGCCAATACGGCCAGCCCGGCGTACAACGGAAGGGAGGACGTGCTGCTGCCCTGCCTCCGCGCCGCCGACACCTGGGCCGGGATGGTTTGCGTCGGGATCACTCCCTTGTTATTCGCCTTGGATGTGCGTGTACTTTAGCGCCGGTTCCAAACCATCTTCGGAAGCAGGGGCCATCTTGGGTATGCCGAGCGGGACGATGGAACCGTCCAGACCCAGCAGTTTGCGGCCCTGAATGGCCAGTTCGAAGCGGTCTTTCACGCCGGTTTTCTCGAAAATGTGCATCAGATGCACTTTCACCGTTCCGGCGGTGATCGAAAGCGCCTGGGCGATTTCCTTATTCTTTTGGCCTTCGCAAATCTGCTCCACGATTTGCTTCTCCCGGGGCGTAAGGCGCGGAGCCGACCGCCGGTCCGCCCCGTCGTGAGATTGCTCGGGCGATCCCTCGATCCAGACGTTTCCGCCGGCCACCGAGCGAATGCACTCGATCAGCGCCGTTACCGGAAACGTCTTCTTGAGGATGCCGCGCGCGCCGCAGCGCAACGCCCGGAAGCAGTCCACGTCGGCCAGGTCGTGCACCCACAAGACCGGCTGACAGGTCCCTGCTGCGTTCTTCACGTCGGCAATGAACTCGAACACCGCCTTCAGTCCGGCGGAGTGATCCAGCAACACGATATCGGGCTGGCTTTGCCGCACCGCGGCGAACGTGTCGCCGAGCGCGGACGCCGATCCGACGTATTCCAGATCCTCGCAGCCGGACAGTACTTTGGCCAGGCCTTCGAGAACGATGGGCTGTGCTTCACACGCGAATACAGAGATACGGCTCAATAGATTTTTGCCTTTGCTAAATAAATCGACGCGCGGCGGGAGGGCAGATAGGTACTAAGTGTCGATTGAGCGTAAGCTGTTGGAAATGTGTCGCACGATTTACGCGCGCGCGAACTCAGGGAGCGGTCGCGTTCGCGGCCGGGCGATTTTCGCGCAGCTCATCCGGCGATCCGGAGGCCAGCATCAGACCGATGAAGGTGACTGCGGATGCGACGAGTCCCCAGGCCGTGAGCCAGCCACGTTCGATCAAAAATCCGCCCAGCGGCGGCGCGATGATCAGCGCCACCGAATTAAGCGATTGCGTCAAGCCCAGGACTACGCCTTGTTCTTCTCGCGGAGTCGCCTGCGTGATCAGACTGGTCAGCGTCGGCCGAACCATGCCGCCGATCGAAGTGACCAGCGTGGCGAGCGCCAGCATCGGGATCGAATGGCAGAACGCCAGCAGGGCATATCCGACCGTGTAACCCATGAAGCCCGTGCGGTTCAACGCGCGCTCGCCAAATCGCTTGACGAGGCGGCCAAGAGCCGGACCTTGAAGAAAAATTCCCATCAGCCCGGCGAAGGCCCATGTGTATCCGACCTGTTCCGGGCCAAAAGGCTTGGCGGCCCACGTCAGCCGGCGTTCGAGAATCAGCGGCATGCCCGCGATGAACATCGCAAAGCCGAATGTGAAACTAAAGAATTGCCACAGCCTGGTCGCCAGTGCCGGTTGGCGAAAATATTCGATGTAGGCGCCCCACTGGATCAAGGACAGCCGTTTTCCACCAGGTCCGGACAAACCCTTCCCTGCTCCCGCCGGCTGCACAGCCGGCAAAAGGAGATACGTACTCAGGATGCTGGTGGCCGACAACGCCGCGGCGGCGAAGATCGGATACCGATAGTCGTACTTCGCCAGCAATCCGGATACCGCCGGCCCGATCAGGAACCCGAGTCCGAACGCGATACCGATGATGCCGAACGATTTCGCGCGATCTTTTGGCTCGGTGACATCGGAAATGTAAGCTTGCGCGAGAGACAGATTTCCCGCGGTGCATCCGTCGATGGCGCGTGCGACAAACAAGATCCATAGCGACGGCGCGAACGCGGTGATCAGGAATCCGGCGCAGGTTCCCGCCTGGCTCACCAGCAGCAGAGGCTTGCGCCCGGTGTGATCCGACATGCGGCCCAACAGAGGGCCGGAAAAGAGCTGGCAAAGCGCGTAAATCCCGATCAGCCAGCCGACTTCCTGCGGGCTGGCGCCCAGCTTTTCCGCGTAAAACGGCAGCAAGGGAATCATGATCGTCAGACCGAGGACGTCCACGGCGACAATCAGGAAAATGGCGAGCAGAGGAGAACGGACCAAATTCCATGATCCCACGGCGGGTCCGTGCCCCGCTGCCGTAGAATGGATTTAATGCACCCAAATGAGGAGTTCTACCGCATCCAGAAGCTGCCGCCCTACGTGTTCGCCGTCATCAATGAGATGAAGGCAAAAGCACGGGCCGCACAGCTCGATGTGGTGGATTTGGGGATGGGAAACCCCGACGGCGCCACGCCCCGCGCCATCGTCAGCAAGCTGGTGGAGGCCTCGCGCAACCAGCGCAATCATCGCTATTCGATGTCCAAGGGCATCCCGCACCTGCGCCAGGAGATCGTGAAGCGTTACGAGAGGAATTACGGCGTCTCCTTTGATTCGGAAAAAGAAGCGATCGTCACCATCGGGGCGAAAGACGCGCTCGCACACCTGTTATTCGCCGTGATCGGACCGGGCGACGCGGTGGTATCGCCCAACCCCTGCTATCCCATCCATCAGTACGGCGTCATCATGGCGGAGGGTCACGCCTGTCTGCTGGCGATGCCGACACCGGCGGACTTTCTCCAGTCGCTGAACGACTTGTATAAGAAGTCGTCCAAGCCGCCGAAGATGATCCTGATTTCGTTCCCGCACAATCCTACGACGCAGTGCGTGGATCTGGATTTCTTCAAGGAGATCGTGCGGCTCGCGGCGCATCACGGAACCATGGTGGTGCACGATTTCGCGTACGCCGATCTGGGCTTCGACGGTTACAAGCCGCCCAGCATGATGCAGGTCGAGGGGGCCAAGGAAGTCGGCGTCGAGATATTCTCGATGTCCAAGAGCTACAACATGGCCGGCTGGCGGGTGGGCTTCTGCCTGGGCAACCCGAAGATGATCGGTGCACTGGCGCGGATCAAGAGTTATCTGGATTACGGCGTGTTCCAGCCCATCCAGATCGCGTCGATTATCGCACTGCGCGAGTGCGAAGAAGACACCAAGAAGATTTGCGCAATGTATCAGAAGCGCCGCGACGTTCTGATTCAGGGCTTGCATCAGGCGGGCTGGCCGGTGGAGCCTCCCAAGGGAACCATGTTCGTGTGGGCTCCGCTTCCCGAGAAGCACAAGCACCTCACGTCACTCGAGTTTTCGAAGATGATGCTGGAGAAGGCGCTGGTAGCGGTGTCCCCCGGGGTCGGCTTCGGACCAATGGGCGAAGGTTACGTGCGGTTTGCGCTGATCGAGAATCCACAGCGGACCCGGCAGGCGACGGCGGCGATTAAGAAGATGCTGGCCGCATAGTATCGGTCTCGGCGCCCTAGGGTGTCTGCCACACTGGTGGCAGTGGTCGACGCCCAACGCATTCCGCCGGAAGATACGCCGATCGCGGCACTGGTGCGGCCTTTCCAGAATTTCGCCGGCCGGGAAACCTCCGGCGGCATCGTTCTGTTGACCTGTACGCTGGTGGCGCTTGTCTAGGCCAACTCGCCTTGGGCCGAATCCTACACAGCTCTGTGGCATATCCGTTTCACGATCGGTTTGGCCGGCTTCAACTTGAGCAAGGAGCTTCACTTCTGGGTGAACGATGCGCTCATGGCCGTGTTCTTCTTTGTGGTCGGCCTGGAAATCAAACGCGAGCTGTTGGCCGGGGAGTTAGCCTCCGCTCGCCAAGCCGCGCTTCCGATTCTGGCTGCACTGGGCGGTGTCGTAGTTCCAGCCCTGCTTTACAGCGCCCTCAACGCAAACGGGCCGGGCTCGAGCGGTTGGGGCATTCCGATGGCCACGGACATCGCATTCGCCATTGGCGTAATGGCTCTGCTCGGCAATCGCATCCCTATTGGGCTGAAGGTCTTCTTGACGGCCCTGGCCATCGCCGATGACATTGCAGCCGTTCTGGTCATCGCCGTGTTCTACACAGCGGATCTGGCATGGGGTGCACTCGGAATCGCTGCCTTCTATCTGCTGTTGGCGTTGGGGGCGAATCGACTTGGCGTGCGCCATCCCCTTCCCTACGTTCTGATTGGCGTGGCCCTCTGGGTAACGGTGCTGTTTTCTGGAATTCATGCCACCATCGCCGGCGTGCTCCTGGCCTTCATGATTCCCTGCCGGACCGCTGTCAATCAGCGCGACTTCGTGCAACACGGCCGTGCGCTGCTGGACCACTTTGAACGGTCCGCGCAAACTGAACCCTTCGATGTCCTGAGCGACATAGAACAGCAGGCCGCCGTGGACGCCCTGGAAGATGCTTGCGAGAAGGTGCAGCCGCCGCTTCGCCGATTGGAGCACGCGCTCCATCCCTGGGTGACGTTCCTGATCATGCCCGTGTTTGCTTTGGCAAACGCAGGGGTGTCATTCTCGGGCGGCCTGCGCCAGGCGATCGCCCAGCCGGTCACGCTCGGCGTAATACTCGGGCTGGTGCTCGGGAAGCCCATCGGCGTAACGCTGGCCTCATGGCTGGCAGTTCGCTCAGGCCTCGCGTCGCTTCCCGCGAACGTGTCGTGGAGGCAGATCCATGGTGCGGGCTGGCTGGCCGGGATCGGGTTCACCATGTCGCTTTTTATGACAGATTTAGCTTTTGCCGACGACGCTCATCTTACGGCGGCGAAGCTGGGCATCCTGATCGCCTCGCTGTGCGCTGGAATCGTCGGTTCGGTGATTCTCGTGCGCACGCCCGCTAGTCCTGCTCGCTAAATACTTTCGCCAAACTCTTCCCGTACGGATAAAAGCGGTTCTTTTCCCCCCGTGCCCATGCAGCCTTCAACTCCGGACTCGTGATGTCCCAATCCGGGCGGCACTTCTTAAGCACGGCCCGCAGGTCCTGCCGAAGCTCCTCGACCGTCGGGCGGCCAAAGAACCAGTAGCCGTTGTAGATCTTGAACACGATCAGCCCCGGCTCCAGGACGATGGTGTGCGGGATCATCGGATTGTGCGCCGGATCGGTGTACTCGACGATGTCCAGGTCCTTCTGGACGGTGCGGCCCGCATCCGACAAGAACGGCCAGTGCGCATCGACAGCCGTCCGGTTCTCGTTGGTTTCGAGCAGATTGTCCGTGCTGATAGTGACCAGGCGGCAATACCCGACCTCCATCTCGCGATGCAGCTGGACCAGACCCTCGGCCTGCCTCCGATCCTTCGGGCAATAACTTCCGCGGCTGAGCACCAGGATCATCGGATCTGGCCCTTGCAGATCCGAAAGTTTGCGGCGTTTCCCCGCGTGATCGGTTAACTCATAATCGGGAAACACGGCGCCGGGGACGATGTCTGCTCGCATGCTTCATTTTATGCGTCCAGTTCGGGCTATGCGCTAATATCAGGTCGTGGCGGCGCTTTTCGATCAGTATCCTAATCTCCTGGTGGACCTGCGCGACATCACCTCCGCCCAGCTGGAACCGCTGCTTCACGAAGAGACCGAAGAGTGGCGCACCGAGCTGAACTGGGATTACCGCCCCTCGGCCGACCTGGTCCGCCGTTTCGTCGACATGCGCGCGCTTACCGGCTTCACGCTGCCGCGCGATAAGGAGATCGCCGGCTACGGTTACTACGTCTGCGAGGAAGGCAAGGGCTTGATCGGCGGCCTGTATGTCGGACGCCGTTACCGGACCGTCGAGAACGAGAACACGCTGCTGAACGCCATCCTGGACGCGATGTGGCGCACGCCGGGCACGCGCCGCGTGGAAGCGCAGCTCATGATGCTCAGCTCCCCTCTCACCCGGAGCATGCCGAACCCACGCTGGTTCCGGGCGTTTCCACGCAAGTTCTTCGAAGTGTCCGTGGACGCGATCCGTTCCCTGCCCCCGCGCGAGCCCAAGGTCACTATCGCGCCCTGGTCGGAAGGCCGCCAGGAAGATGCCGCGCGGCTGATTGCGGCGGCCTACAGCGGCCACATCGATAGCAACATCAACGACCAGTACCGCTCCGTAAGCGGCGCGCGCCGTTTTCTCACCAACATCGTGCAATACCCCGGCTGCGGGACGTTTTTCGCACCGGCGGCCTTTGTCGCGGTACCGGCAACCGGCCGCGGGCTCTACGGGGTCTGCCTCACCAGCCTGGTGGCGCAGGATGTCGGCCACATTACGCAGGTCTGCGTCTCACCCGCTTTTCGCGGTACCGGGCTCGGCTACGAACTGCTCCGGCGAAGCCTGGTGGCGCTCGCCGATCATGGGTGCCGCAGCGTCAGCCTGACCGTGACCACCGCCAATACCGCCGCCAGCCAGCTCTATGAGCGCATGGGCTTCGTCAATCGCCGGGACTTCGCCGCCTACGTCTGGGAAATGAAGTAGTCCTTTAAAATCAGCGAACTTCTCCAGGAAAGAAGCGCTTCCGAGCCACTGCCTGCTACGCTAGAAGCAGTATCTATGGCGTGGTTCACCCGTGAAAAGACAGGCATGGACGAAGGTCTGGGCGAAGGCGAAAAGCGCCTGCGCACCGAGGGCCTGTGGCTGAAGTGCGAAAGCTGCGGCCAGATCATCTGGAAAAAAGCCCTCGACGAGAACCTCCAGTGCTGCCCCAAGTGCGAATTCCATTTCCGGGTCGACGCCCGCACTCGACTGGGCATGCTGTTCGACGACGGCTTTGAAGAATTCGACACGGGAATGACATCCTGCGATCCGCTTCGTCTGGATGAAGCGTATCGGGCCAAGCTGGCGACGGCCAAGGAAGCCACCCAGGCATCCGACGCGGTGTTATCGGCGTCGGGTTCGCTGGACGGCCGGCGCGTGAACATCTGCGCCATGGAGTGGAAGTTCATGGGCGGCAGCATGGGTGCGGTGGTGGGCGAAAAGATCACTCGCGCTGTGGAACGTTCTGTCGACAGCCGCTCGCCCCTGATCATTATTTCCGCTTCGGGCGGCGCGCGCATGCAGGAAGGCACGATCAGCCTGATGCAGCTCGCCAAGATTTCGGCAGCATTGATGCGTCTCGACGAAGCGCGCGTTCCTTACATCAGCGTGCTGACCGACCCGACCTCGGGCGGCGTGACTGCCAGCTTTGCGATGCTGGGCGACCTGAACATCGGCGAGCCCGGCGCGCTCATCGGCTTCGCCGGTCCGCGCGTGATCGAGCAGACCATCCGCCAAAAACTTCCCGAAGGCTTCCAGCGCAGCGAGTTCCTGCTGGAACACGGATTTCTTGATGCGGTGGTGAAACGGTCGGATATGAAAGCGTACATCGCGCGCTCGCTCCGATTCTTCTGCGACTAAAACCGGTCCGCAGGTTGTAAATAACACTTGACACACGGCTAGGGCGGAGTTAAACTCCCAGTGTCAACTATACTTTACATTAAGACAATAAAGGATGACATCATGAGTCCATCCAAACCACGCGAGACTGGCTATCAATCGCGGACGTTATACGGCTCTTCCGCTGGAACGGCGCGTGGGCAGCAGCCACGGCCCTGATGGCATTCGGGCCGAAATTTCTTTGGGATAAGGCCTTGGGGTTCACGCTGCTGGCGGTCGGTCTAAACCTCGCCGTGGGCGTCGGCATGATCCTGGCCAACAAAAACTATCTCGCGGAACTGGATGAGCTCCAGCGGAAGGTTCAACTAAACTCCATGGGAATCACGTTGGGAGTCGGTCTGATCGCCGGCGTCCCTTTTTCGGTGATGGACGCGTACCACGTGATTCCCTTCCATGCGGGCATCCCGCACTTGGTGATCCTCATGGCTCTGACGTTTGCCGTATCCAACCTGTACGGCACGTGGCGCTACCGATGAAGAACCGGCTCAAGGTGCTGCGCGCCGAGCGCAACTGGACGCAGGCCCAGCTGGCCGACGCACTCGACGTGTCCCGGCAGACCGTCAATGCCATCGAGACAGGCAAGTTCGATCCGAGCCTGCCGCTGGCCTTCCGGGCCGCCCGCCTCTTCGGACTGCGCATCGAAGAGATTTTCTATGACCAAGACCCGGCGCTGTAAGAATTCGGCCCCGGTTCGTGACTAATGAGAATAGAAAACAGACTGGATGGGACAAACCGAGCAGCAGCGGGTCTTCGACGGCTGGTTGAGGAACCATCAGGGGCTGTTCTTCAAGGTAGTGCGCGCGTATGCCTTCACGCCGCAGGATCAAGAGGACCTGTTCCAGGAGATCGCCGCCCAGGTGTGGCGTTCGATCCCCGGCTTTCGCGGCGACGCGGCTGCCACCACGTGGATCTATCGGGTGGCCCTGAATGCGGCCATCGCCTGGACACAAAAGGAGCGGAGACATCGCGACGGGAAGCAATCGCTGGATGGAGTGGAGCCCGCATTTCTCCAAGCCTCGCCGGCCGCCGACCCGCGGATCGAGTGGCTCTACGAGCAGATCCGGCAACTGAACGAAATCGACCGGTCCCTGACGCTGCTCCTGCTCGACGGGTTCAGCTACAAGGAAATGGCGGCGATGCTCGGCATCACGGAGAACTACGTGGGAGTGAAGATCAACCGGATTAAATCGCATCTTACTGGAAAATCCAGAGAGGAGACTGGCAATGGAATTTGAAAACCTGCAAGCAATCTGGGATACGCAGAACGATAAGCCCGTCTTCGCGATGCAAGATGCGCGGCTGCTGGTGGCGTTGTACCAGCAGCGCGAGCACTCAAGGCGGCGGCTCTTCAAACAGTACTTCATTCCCATGTACATCGTGGCGCCGGTCGGGCTGGTGGGCGTCGGGTTCGTGTTCTTCGCGTTCTTTATGAAGAGCATGTATATCAAGAAGATTGCGCGCGACTTCCCGATGTCCGCATGGGATTACGCGGCGTTCGCGGTTGCCGCTGGGGCGTTAGTAGCCATGGTGGTTCCTCTGTACATCGAGCGAAAAAGGCACGAACGAACACAACAGGTGTTTGCTCCCTCGCTGCGGGAGGAACTGGATCGGGGGATGGCGCAACTCGACTTCGAAGTGGGCCTACATAGCACGTCGCGGTTGGCGAGGTTTTACGGCTTACTAACGATCGCGGTAGTGCTCTTCGGCTGGGAGGTCGGGCGCTTGAACGGCAATCCTACGTCATGGGGTTTCGTGTGGATGGCCATGTCCTCCATGTTCATCACCAGTTGGGCTAGTTTCGCCATCAAGAAAGCATTGAAGGAAAGCGTGCTGCCGCGCAAACGTGCGCTCGAATCGATGCGCGCGGCTCTGGACGAAGATTACGGTAGTCCTACCGCGGAAATAGCGCGAAAATCAGAAAGGATACTCTAAAACGAGATGCAACGAATATTAAAGAAAGTCACAATCTGCCTGGCGCTAATGGCCATAGCAGCCTTCGCCCAGACGAAGCCGGCCTTCGAGGTGGCCACCATCAAACCGTCCCCGCCGATGGACCCGGCCAAAATCGCAGCCGCACTGCAAGCCGGTGGGAAGATGCCCATCGGAGCAAATGTCGAGTTCCTTCGCGCGGAATACCTGTACCTCGATCTGAGGTCGCTGATGAGCTACGCCTACGGGGTGAAGCCCTACCAGATCACCGGACCTGACTGGATGGCCACGGAGCATTTCGACATCGTCGCCAAGATGCCCGAGGGATCGAAAAAAGAAGATGCGCCCAAAATGCTGCAAACGCTTCTCGAAGAGCGGTTCAAGCTGACGACGCATCGCGCCAGTGCCGAACATCCGGTGTTGGCGCTGGTGGTCGGCAAGGGCGGGCCGAAGTTGAAGGCTTCCGCCGAAAAACCGGTAGCCATCGACGAGAGCGCGCCTCTGAAGCCAGGCGAGTCGAAAATGGACGGTTCCAACGGACCCGTGCGCGTCAAAGTCGACATGACCACGGGTAGTTCGGTCATCGATATGGGACTGCAAGGCAAGATGGCGTTCAAGTTGGACCCGGCCACGCGGACGATGCACCTTGAGTTCAGCATGACGACGATGACCGGCTTTGCCGACATGGTCACCCAGTTGTTTGCGCAATTGGGCGGAACGGGCGGGCGGCAGGTGGTAGACATGACCGGGATCCAAGGCAACTACGATGCAACGGTGGACCTCGGGCTGGCTGAGATCATCGCCATGGCCAGGGCCGCCGGTGCGGATATTCCGGCCGGGGCTCCAGGCGGACCCGGGGGGCAGGGTAACAATCCGGCGGTCGCGTCGGATCCCGGAGGGGGAGGCACGTCCCTGACCGATGCGGTGCAATCGATGGGACTCAAGCTGGAGTCTCGCAAAGCGACGGTAGATCAGTTGATCATCGATCACATTGAGAAGACGCCGACCGAAAACTAGAATCGTCCGGTCACGCGCGCTTCTCGGCGAGTGTATTCGCTAGAGAGAGGCTAGTTCCACGCCTCGCGGTAAGATCGTATCAGACTCCCACGCAAGAATGATTCAACTGCAAGGCGCCGGCAAGCGTTTCGGCCACAAACTCCTGTTCGAAGGCTGCGACTGGCTCATCACGCCTAAAGAGCGTACGGGCCTGGTCGGCGCGAACGGCACCGGCAAGTCCACGCTGCTCAAGATCCTGTGCGGCCTGGAAACGCTCGATTACGGGACCATCAGCTTCGCCAAAGGCATCAGCCAGGGCTATCTGCCGCAGGATGGCCTGTCGCTCACCGGCCGCACCGTCTTCGCCGAATGCATGAGCGTGTTTGAGGACTTGCGCGAGATGGAGCAGGAGATGGAAACCCTGCACGTCAAGCTGGCCGAGATGGATCCCGACGGGCCCGAGTACGCCGCCGCATCCGACCGCCTGCATCACATCGATTCCGAATTCCGCAATCGCGACGGCTACGCGATCGAGGCGCAGGTCGGCACCGTGCTGAACGGTCTCGGTTTCCGCAAGGAAGATTGGCCGCGCCGTACCGAAGAGTTCTCCGGCGGCTGGCAGATGCGCCTAGCGCTGGCCAAGCTCCTGCTCGAAAAACCGAATCTCCTGCTGCTCGACGAGCCCACCAATCACCTGGATCTCGAAGCTCGCAACTGGCTGGAATCGTATCTCGCGGATTTCCCGAACGCCGTCATACTGATCTCGCACGACCGCTATTTCCTGGACGTAACCGTCAACCGCACGGTGGAGATCTGGAACAAGAGAGTCAATTTCTACAGCGGCAACTACGAGAAATATCTGAGCCAGAAAGCCGAGCGCAAGGCGCAGCTCGAAGCCGCTTACCGCAACCAGCGCGAGCGCATCGAGCAACTGGAAGCCTTCATCAACCGCTTCCGCTATCAGGCCACCAAGGCCAAGCAAGTACAAAGCCGGATCAAAGAATTAGAAAAGATCGAGCGCATCGAGATCCCGCCCGACGAGCAGACCATCCACTTCACTTTCCCGCAGCCCAAGCCCAGCGGACGAATCGTAGCCGAGTTCAAGGATGTCTCCAAGAGTTACGGTCCGAAGCATGTCTTCAGCGGCGCGAGCTTCATCATCGAGCGCGGCTACCGTATCGCGCTGGTGGGCGTGAACGGCGCGGGTAAATCGACGCTGATCAAGCTGCTTGCGGGAACCGAACCTCTTAGTTCAGGCAGCTACACGCTGGGCCACAACGCGACTCCAGATTATTTCGCGCAGGATCAGTACAAGGAGCTCGACATCAATGCTCGCCTGATCGACGATTTGTCCACTGCGGCAAAGAGTTCGACGCAGACTGAGTTGCGAAGCTTGCTGGGCTGTTTTTTATTCAGCGAGGACGACGCGTTCAAGCGCATCGGCGTGCTGTCGGGCGGCGAGCGCAATCGTTACGCGCTGGCGCGCATGCTGCTGGCGCCGTCGAATTTCCTGCTTCTCGATGAACCGACCAATCACTTGGACATGCGCGCGAAAGACGTCCTGCTCGACGCGCTGAGCAAGTACAACGGAACCGTGGTCCTGGTTTCGCACGATCGCTACTTCATCGACAATCTTGCCACGCGGATTTTCGAAATCGAAGACGGACATGTGCACGTTTTTCCGGGAAATTACGAGGATTATTTGTGGCGCAAGCAAGGCGGCCCGGAGGCGATGGCGCGATCGGTCGCGGCACCCGTTCCCGCGGCGAGCCGCGACAGCAATGGAGCGGGATCCGGCAAACGCGTCAATCCCATGAAGCTTCAAAAGCTTCGCGACCGGCTGTCCGCGGTCGAGAAGCAGGTGGCGGCGCTTGAGTCCGAAATCGCGGGGCATGAAGCCGCGCTGGCCGATTTCAAGAACGTGGAAGAAACGGTGCGACTCAACGAGCTCGTGACGGCGCGCCGCAAAGAGCTGGAAACTCGCGTGGCCGAGTGGGAAAGCCTGTCCGCCGACCTGGAAGCCAGCGCTTAGACGATCAGTTCTTAACCTCAGTCCCGCCAAAAACAGTCGCCCCATCGAGAATCAGGGTCTTCGTGTCGGGCCCCCGGGGCGAGTGACGCCTGTGGTCGCTGACACCCCCGAAGATCGTCGTGTTACGGTTCACGACCTCCCAGTCGTCCGGCACCCGGATTTCGACGCCTCCGAAGATGGCGTACGTTTCCAAGACCGCCTCACGGCCCTGCATCTGAGCGTCCCGCAGGTCGATCTTGCACCCTCCAAAGATTGCAGTACATTGTGCCTCATGGAAGTCCTGTGCTGAGATGTGGCGGTCCACGCCGCCGAATACTGCGGCCTCCCCTTTGCTGCCATGATCCACCAGATAGATGAAAGCGAGCAGAGCGAGGACGCCGAACACGATGCCCGTGTTACTGGAAGGCCGGGGCGGCGGCGGGGTGTACCGATTAGGAGGGCTGGGCGGGTTGGGTTGCATGTCACTCCTTCACAACGTCGACTGTACCGCAAGGCGCGCGCGAAAGGCGCCCGATTTTCGGCGGACTACGTTGCTCCGCCGGTGAATGACGCCTGAGAACACCTAGGCTAGTGAGGTCCGTTGAACAACCGCTCCACGCTTACTAGGGTTCGGTACGCCAAGACGTGAGGATGCCACGATTAAGGCGTTTGCGCGTCGGCTGCATCATCACGGCTCCCTCGGCAGGGACCAGGCCAAAACTCAGTACGAGGTTCCGCTCGGAACGAACTGAGGGCAAGCCTCGCGCGCGCACGAATGTTAACCGCAGGGGGGCCCTCCCTCCCGGCCATTCCATGTCTTGAAACATGAGACCGACTACGACACGTTCCGTGTAATGCTCGACGCGCGTCAGCCGCCCTCGGGCAATCGCGCCCTTCGACACAAGTACCTTCCCTTGCCATTTGATATCCGCTGTCAATTCGGCCCGAACGGAATCTCCGGCCGCGGCATTCGTCAGCTCAATATCATCGAGTAGCGCGAGCGGCAGAGCTGTACCAGCGGGCAGTTCGACCTCACGCACGCCGGAAGGCTCCGCCTTCGGCGCATCCGGCACCTCATCGCCAAATCTCAAGTCGCTCTTCGCAGCGAATTCGCGGCAGGAGGCAAACTGCACGCGATTCTCGTCGTCGCGGCCGAGCGCGATTAGATGAAGATCGCTGTCCGATGGGAAAGAGAACTCTTGCTGGCCAAATCGCGTCGGAACATAGTCGATTGCGATTACCAGCGAATCCCCGCTTTCTCCAGTCACATCTGGAGCGGTCATTTCGAGCTGGATTATATCCAGCGTCAGCGGATCCGCATAGAAAGTTCCGCTAAACCCAATGACGGTTTCTTGATCGTAGATTTTCAAACGAATTCGGCCGTGCTCGGTTGAAACGCGGAAGTCCCAGCGTTGCAGCATGCGGCCGCCCCGAGTACTCTGGCCAACATAGCTGAATTCAGGACCATCGCCACTAAAGACGGACCGAGCCAGCTCGGCAAAATTCCCAGTGCCAAATGTGCCGAAGGTGACAAGTCCCGGCGTGCGGGGGTCTTGGAATTCCTTGGAACCTGGCCAGGCAAACATCTCTTTCCCATCGATCAGTGCAACCTCCAGCCTCAACACGTCCCGCATCTGTAGCTCGCCTCCGACTGGACGACGCGAGCGCTCGATGGTTTCCAGGCAAGTATAGTTAGGCTGGCGACGGAGATTGTCGGCCATATGGGTCCGAATCTTTTCTAGAAGTCCCTGGTCAGGAGGAGAGTTTGCAGCCTGCGGCCAAACACTCTCGGCGAGCACCACAGCGAATAGAGCGGCCCGAAACATGGCTTAGAAGTCGAAACAGCCGTGCGACATCATTCTATCCCAGCGACCTATCACGGTTTGTCCTGACCTACGAACGGGGACACTTAAAGAACATATTTCAGCCAGCCCTTAATCGCCAACCCTTTGACATCCGGCGACTTCTGATATGCTCTCCAGGAGGTTGCTATGCGTGCTCTGACCATTATCGGGTCGGCGCTGTTCAGCGTTTCGGCCTTCGCCCAAGCCTACCTCGCCGGAAACTGGACCCCGCTGCGTCACGAGGACCAAGCCGAACGCGGCCAAGGCCCCGAGCTGGGCGACTATCTGGGCCTTCCCATCAACGACGCCGCTCGCCTCCGCGCCGATAGCTGGAGCGCCTCCCGCATGACGCTGCCCGAGCAGCAGTGCCGCGTCCACTCCGTCACCTACATTTATCGCGGCCCCAACCACCTGCGCATTTGGGAAGAGAAAGACCCAAAGACGCAGCAGGTCATCGCCATCAAGAACTACATCAGCACCTACGAGCAAACTCGCACCATCTGGATGGACGGCCGCCCACATCCTTCCGAGTACGCTCCGCACACATTCATGGGATTCTCCACAGGCGAGTGGCAGGGGGACATCCTGACCGTCAAGACCACCCACATCAAGCAGGGCTTCGTCCGGCGCAACGGGCTGGTGCAGAGCGACCTGGCCACGATGGTCGAGCACTTCATCCGGCACGGCAACATTCTCACGCACGTGAGCGTGGTCACCGATCCGGTCTACACGACCGAACCCCTGATCAAGTCCGAGGATTTTCAGTTGGACGAGTTGGACCAGGGATCCTGGCTGTGGCCCTGCGAACCGGTGGAAGAGATCACCAACCTCAAGAAGACCGATGTGCCGCACTACCTGCCGGGCGCAAATCCTTATCTCAAGGAGTTCCCGGATCATTTCAAGGTTTCCGACCAGGCTGTGCGTGGTGGCGCGGAGACCATGTATCCGGAATATCAGGCGAAACTGAAAGCGCCCGGCGGTCCGCCCGCGCCTGCGAGCGGCGATCGAGCGGCCCCCGCACGTCCGCCAGAGACTGCGGAGATCGAAGTCCTTCCCGTGCAAGGCAACATCTATGTGATCGCCACGCGCAGCGGCAATATCACCGTGCAGACAGGCTCGATGGGAATCGTGCTGGTGGACACGGGAACGGCGGCGCTATCGGAGAAAGTTCTGGCGGCGGTGCGCAAGCTGTCCGACAAGCCGCTCCGCTACATCATCAACACAGACCTTCATCCCGAACACACTGGAGGCAACGAAACGCTGGCTCGTTTTGGTGGAGCTGAAGACGAGCGCAACATCCGCAACACGCCGGGCGACCTTGAGGGGCAGATCGTGAAGATCCTGGCGCACGATAACGTGCTTCAGCGGATGGTCAATCCGCCGCCCGGCAAGCCCGAGGTGCCCTTCATTTCGCAGCCTGGTGACACGTATTTCGGCGGAAGCAAGGATCTGTACTTCAACGGTGAGTCGATCCAGTTGCTCCATCAGCCCGCCGCGCACACCGACGGCGACACCATGGTCTATTTCCGGCGTTCCGATGTGATCAGCGCCGGCGATATTTACGTCACCGACAGTTATCCTGCGATCGATCTCGCCAACGGCGGCAGTCTGCAGGGAGTGATCGACGGACTGAATCGCCTGCTGGATCTGGCCATTCCCGAGCACCACGAGGAAGGCGGGACCTATATCATTCCGGGGCGCGGACGAATCTCGGATGAGTTCGACGTGCTCGAATACCGCGACATGGTCACCATCATTCGCGACCGCATTCAGGATATGATCCGCAAGGGCATGACGCTCGCGCAGGTGAAGGCGGCCCGCCCTACTCGCGATTACGATCCGGAGTATGGCGCGAACGCGGACACGTTTGTCGAAGCCGCATACCGCAGTTTGAGTGGCACAGGCCTTCAGCCTGTGCGTTAAATCGTTTTGGTGGAGCCCGCGTCCATGTCGATCAGCGCGCCATGGAACATCTTCCCTTCGGGACCGACCATTAACTCGACCATTGCGGCGATCTCTTCGGGTTCGCCGATGCGGGTGATCGAGCCGTTCTTGACGTACTCGCGCTCGGCGGCACCAGGATCGAGCCCGCGCTCTTTGGCCAGCGCGTTCAACCGCGCGGTGTAACGCGCCGTGCGGATGGTTCCGGGATTGATGGCGTTGACTTGGACGCCATCGCGCAGTCCGAGATCGGCCAGAGCCTTGGTGAGCGAGAGCAGCGCCGCGTTGACCGATCCGCCGATGGTGAACTGAGCCCCCGGCGTGCGGCCGCCCGCGCCGGAGATGAAGACCACCGATCCCCCGGTTGCTGCCTTCAAGTGCGGCCACGCGGCGCGCGTCAACCGAACGGCTCCGAAGTACTTCAGCGCGAAGCCATCGGCGAAATCGTCGTCGGTCAGTTCCAGGAACTCGCCGCGCTTGGTGGCTCCGGCATTGTTGACCACGATGTCCAATAGGCCGAACCGGTTGATGGTGAAGTCGACAACACGCTTCCCGGATTCAGGCGCGCGTAGGTCCAGGGCGATTGTTTCCGCGGTCCCTCCCGAGCTGCGAATCTCGGCCGCGGCCTCATCGAGCAGCTGCTGATCGCGGGCGCATAGAACGACGATCGATCCCGCCGCCGCTAGGCGTAAAGCGATGCTGCGCCCGATCCCGCGGCTAGCTCCGGTTACGATGGAAATCTTACCTCCTAGCGATTGGCCTTGGGGCTGAGGCATGGTCATTCCATTTTGACCCATGGGTCAACCGATATGAAATCTGCGTGAAAAGATCGGCAAAGGTTGACACCCCACGGCGCGGCGTCGGACAGTAGAAGAGTAATGAGATTTTTCGCTTTTCTGAGTGTGGTCCTTCTCCTTTCCGCCTGTTCCGAGACGCCGACCGAAACCAAGACCAAAGAACCTGAAAAACCGTCTGCTCCCATCACGGCGCAGCAGGCCTTCCGGTATACCTATCCCGCCTCCCGCGCATGGGCGGCCGATTCCCTTCCCATCCGCATCCGCAGCATCCATCTGACCGATGTTCCGTCGGAACCCGGGAAGGCAGGGGCCTGGGAGATCATCTACGTCTCGCAAGCTCAACAGCAAGCCAAGATTTACACCTGGTCGGCTATAGAAGCCTCGGAAACGTTGCATAAAGACGTGTTCGCCGGGAAGGCACAATCGTGGAGCCCCAGCGGCCAGGAAAAGCCGTTTGAGGCAAGCGCCTTCCACATCGATTCGCCGGCGGCGCGCGAAACTGCCATCACCAACAGCAAAGCGTATCTGGATAAGCCCGGGACCAAACCGGCGATCAATTTCATGGTGGAGTTTACGCCACGGTTCCCGGAACCTGTCTTTCGGGTGATGTGGGGCGAAACAGCCGGGTCCGCCGAGTACACGGCGCTTATCGGCGCGTCTAGCGGGCAAATGCTCGGGAAAATCTAACCGGAAGAGATCTAACCGGAAAAGACCTAAAGAGTCTTCTTCGGACGCCGGACCTGAATCACGGGGATCAGCGAATTCGATGGTTGCGACATAGACGCGCCCGCGCGCGTGCGCTGCGACATCTCCGTATTCAGGCTGGAGACGAAGGCTTCGATCTGCCGTTGCATCTCGGCCATCTTCTCGCGCATATTCAGGATGATCTCGACGCCCGCCAGGTTCACGCCCAGGTCGCGCGTCAGTTTGAGAATCACTTCCAACCGTTCCAGATCCTCGGCCGTATAGAGCCGCGTGTTCCCGTCGCTGCGGGATGGCTTGAGCAGCCCTTCGCGCTCGTACAATCGCAGCGTCTGCGGATGGAGCTGATACTGCTCGGCCACGGCCGAGATCATGAAGGCGGCCTTACGAGATTCGCGCTTCAGGCTCATACTTTACTCCAGATTTCCTTACGCGGATCGTCGGGATGGAGGCCGGCGTATTCGCGCAGCAGTTCCTTGGTGCGCTCGTCCTGGACCACTGGCGCCTGGACGCTCACTTCCACCAGCTGATCGCCGCGAGTTCCGGTGCGCGCGTTGAGCACGCCCTTCTCGCGCAGGCGAAATATCTGGCCGTTCTTGGTTCCCTGCGGGATCTTGAGCAGCGCCCGCCCGTCGATGGTGGGAACTTCAATCTTGGTGCCCAGTCCGGCTTCGTCGATGCGCACCGGGACCGTGATTTCGATGTCGTCGCCGTCGCGCCGGAAGAACGGATGCGGTTCCACGCGAACCGTGATGTACAGATCGCCCGCGGGGGCCCCGAACGTTCCAGCATTGCCCTTGCCCGCTACTCGTAAACGGGATCCCTGCTGCGCTCCGGGTGGGATGCGGACTTCGACGATCTCAGTTTTCGAGACCCGCCCGTCGCCATGGCAATCCGCGCAGCGATTCCCCAGGCGGCCCGAGCCTTCGCAGCGCGGACAAGTGAGACTGAAGCGCATCGCGCCCGCCACCTGGGTCACATTCCCGCTGCCGTTGCATTCCGGACAAACCGCGTTCGCTCCGGCGCGTGCTCCCGTGCCGTTGCAAGTCGCGCAGGCTTCTTGACGCGAGATGCTCAGGCGAACCTGAGTGCCGCGGATCGCCTGCCAGAAATCGATGTCGAGCCCATACTCGAGATCGGTCCCTTTTTGGGGAGTCTTCTGCGGGGCCCCTTCCGAGCGGGTGAACCACTGGTTAAAGATGTCCTGGAAGTTTCCTGCTCCGGCACCCCCTGAGGGATGTGCTGCTCCGGGAGGCCGAGTACCGGCGCGAGAGAATACGTCGGAGAAATCGAACCCGCCGAAACCCATGTTCGGACCGCTGCCGGCGCCAGGGCCTGCGCCTCCGCCCGGCGGCCCGTTTTCCGAATAGTAGCCGACCTGATCGTACATCTGCTTCTTCTTCGGATCGCTAAGAACGTCGTAGGCTTCCTGCACCTTCTTGAAACGATCCTCAGCAGTCTTGTCGCCGGGATTGAGATCGGGATGATGCTTGCGCGCAAGCTTACGGTACGCCTTGCGGATATCGTCCGCCGCCGCGTCGCGTTTCACCCCAAGTGTTTCGTAAAAGTCCATAAAAAGAGGGGCCGGGGGCCAGGGCCGGCGGCCCGTCCTCAAAGTTATTTCTTATCGTCTACGTCCACAAACTCGGCGTCGACGACGTTGTCCTTATCCTTCGGCTTCTCTTCCGACGGTTTCGCGCCATCCCCTGCTGGCCCCGGGCCGCTGGCCCCTGGCCCCTGTGAGGATGCCTTGTACATCGCCTCAGCTAGCTTGTGGCTTGCCTGGGTCAGAGCGTCGACCGCCTTGTTGATCTCGTCGACACTGCCTTCGGCGATCTTCTTACGCGTATTCTCGAGCGCTTCTTCCACCGTCTTGGCGTCGGCGTCGCTGATTTTGTCGCGATGCTCCTTGAGCAGCTTCTCCACCTGATAAAGGGTGGAATCGGCTTTGTTGCGCGCGTCGATCTCGTCCTTGCGTTTACCGTCTTCGGCCGCATGGGATTCGGCGTCGCGAGCCATCTTGTCGATTTCGTCCTTGCTCAGGCCCGAAGAAGACGTGATGGTAATCTTCTGTTCGTTGTTGGTGGCTTTGTCCTTGGCCAAAACATTCAGGATGCCGTTCGCGTCGATATCGAACGTCACTTCCACTTGGGGAATACCGCGCGGAGCCGGCGGGATGCCTACCAGCTGGAACACGCCCAGCAGGCGGTTGTCCTTAGCCATGGAGCGCTCGCCCTGGAAGACCTTGATCTCGACGGAGGTCTGACTGTCCGCCGCTGTCGAGAACACTTCGCTCTTTCGAGTCGGAATGGTTGTGTTCCGTTCGATGAGCTTGGTGAACACGCCGCCCAGCGTCTCGATGCCGAGCGAAAGAGGCGTGACGTCCAGCAGCAGGACGTCCTTGACTTCGCCACCCAGCACGCCGCCCTGTACCGCCGCACCCACCGCGACCACTTCGTCGGGGTTCACGCTGCGATTGGGTTCCTTGCCGAACAGGTTCTTGACGATCTCCAAAACCTTCGGGATACGAGTCGAGCCGCCCACCAGCACCACTTCATCGATATTCGAGGGCTGCATCCCGGCGTCCGCCAGAGCCTTCTTGCAGGGCTCCACGGTCCGTTCCAGAATTCCGGCCATCATCTGTTCCAGGCGGGCACGGGTCAGCTTCACGGCCAAGTGCTTGGGGCCGCTGGCGTCGGCAGTGAGGAACGGCAGATTGATTTCAGTTTCGAGCAGTGTCGAAAGCTCGATCTTGGCCTTCTCGCCGGCTTCCTTCAGCCGTTGCAGAGCCATCTGATCCTTGGAAACGTCGATGCCCTGGTCGCGCTTGAACTCTTGCACAAGCCAGTCGATGATCAGGTGGTCAATGTTGTCGCCGCCGAGGTGGGTATCGCCGTTGGTCGACTTCACTTCGACCACGCCGTCGCCAACTTCCAGAATCGAAATATCGAACGTGCCGCCGCCGAAGTCGTAGACCGCAATGGTCTCGTTCTTCTTGCGGTCGAGCCCATAGGCCAGCGCGGCCGCGGTCGGCTCATTGATGATGCGCATGACCTCCAGGCCCGCGATCTTGCCCGCGTCCTTGGTCGCCTGGCGCTGAGCGTCATTGAAGTAAGCCGGGACGGTGATCACCGCTTTGGTGACCTTCTCTCCCAGATAGGCCTCGGCCGCTTCCTTCAGCTTGGCAAGGATCATGGCGGAGACTTCGGGCGGCGATTGCTTCTTGCCGCCGGCCTCGACGCGAGCGTCGCCGTTGTCGCCGGGAACCACCTTGTAGGGGACCAGCTTCATTTCTTCCGAGACTTCGTCAAAACGCCGTCCCATGAAGCGCTTGATGGAGTAAACCGTGTTCTCCGGGTTGGTAACCGACTGGCGCTTGGCAACCTGGCCCACCAGGCGCTCCCCGCTCTTGGCAAACCCGACGACGGAAGGCGTTGTCCGGCCTCCCTCCTGGTTCGGTATCACGACCGGCGTGCCAGCCTCCATGACCGCGACGACGGAGTTGGTGGTACCCAGGTCAATTCCAATGATCTTGCTCATTATGTGGCACTTCCTCTCAAGAAGTTTGTAGCTATCATTTAGCCTGGAACCATTATGCAATCTTAGTGCATGACTGTCAAGTTTATAGCTAAATAACCCCTAACCACCTTACAGTCCAATGGGTTGCGAGCGCATTGACCAAGTGTTCACCAGCGGTGACAAAATTGACCCTCGTCTGATCGCCAGGGCGAGGCACATGGCGTCGTAGACTGTGCGGCCAGTCGAAAGTGCGATCGCCAGGGCGTCCTGCGCCAGCTCGCGTCCGCTCACCGTGGGAAGACCGTAGTGCAGCATGTCTAACAGGGCGTTGGATCTCGCCATCGGCGTAGCGGCGGAGAAGTGCCAGCGCTTCTTCCGCCAGAGGCTCCCCGGCGCGAGGCAGGAACCATTTTGCAGCCACGCTCGCGTCGAGAACCAGAAGGCTCAACGGGCGCGGTCCTCACGTAACATTTCTTCAGTGGACGGAAAAGGTCCGGAGACTGGGGCTCGCCGGGCGCTCATCCGAAGCGCTTTTTGAAGCAGTTCTCGCCGGCGCTGCAACTCCTGCGGGGTCAAGATGTTCGTTTCCAGCAGCGCGATCACTTCTTGAGCGATCGATTTGCGCCTCAGGTTGGCCTGCTTCCGAAGAGCGGCATAGATCTCGTCCGGGACGTTCTCGACGTATAGCGTTGCCATAGGTTTTTCCTAGGACTGTCCTAGCACCAGCAAGTCTCGGCGAACTCTGTGAATCGTCGACCGTATAATAAAGCGGAGGCCGATGGGGAAGCTTTTCATAATACTGTCCCTGATGTGTGGTGCCCTTTCCGCCGCGGCGCCGCCGAAGTTCGAGCTCCGGGATACCAACGGCGCCGTGCACATCGCCGACGAATGGCGCGGCAAGAAAGCCGTGGTCCTGTTCTTCACCATGACGGACTGTCCCCTAGCCAACGGATACGTGCCCGAGATGAACCGATTGCGAGCCCTCTACGGTCCGCAAGGCGTTGCGTTCTACGCGGTGCAAGTCGACGACACGGTAACGGATGCCGCCGTCAAGAAGTACGCGCAGGAATTCGCCTACGGCTTTCCGATGCTGAACGATCCCCGCATGATCCTGCCGCGCCTGACCGGCGCGAAAGTGACTCCCGAGGTCGCCGTGCTTTCGTCCACTGGCGAGGTCTTGTATCTGGGGCGGATCGATAACAAGGTGGAGGATCTCACTCATCCCCGGTATGCGGCGACCGAGCCGGAGCTGCGCAACGCGCTGGATGCTGTGCTCGCCGGGAAAGCTCCTAAGGAAGCTCGGACAAGGGCAGTGGGCTGTTCCATAAATTTGGAGAGTAAATGAAGTTTCTCTTCCTGTTCGCGAGCTCAGTGGCGCTGGCCGCTCCGACCTTCAATAAAGATATCGCTCCGATCCTTTACGAGAACTGCGCGACGTGCCATCGCCCGGGCGAAGTGGCTCCGTTTTCGCTCCTCACCTATCAGGATGCGGCCAAGCGTTCGGGGCTGATCGCCACGGTCACCAAGAAGCGCTACATGCCGCCGTGGAAGCCCGAGCAGGGCTACGGGAATTTCGATCACGTGCGCCGGCTGACGGACGACCAGATCGCGAAGATCCAGGAGTGGGCGGCAACCGGCGCTCCGGAAGGCGATGCAGCTGAAAAACCGGCCGTCCCAACTTTTCCCTCGGGCTGGCAAGCCGGCGAACCCGATCAGGTCCTGAAGTTTTCTGAACCGTACAAACTGGCAGCAGACGGCCGGGACCAGTTCCGGTGCTTCGTGCTGCCGATGAACCTCGCGAAGGAATCCTACGTCAGCGGCGCCGAGTTTCGTCCCGGCAATCCGAAGGTAGTCCATCATGCGTTGATTTTCCTGGATTCCACGGGTACAGCCCGGAAGCTTGCGGCAGCCTCCGGCGGGTCCGGTTATCCCTGCTTTGGTGGGCCCGGATTCACAGGCGCCGGCCTGCTGGTGGGCTGGGCTCCCGGATACACTCCCCTGCCCGCGGAACCATCGCTCTCGCAAGCCGTGCGGCCGGGAACGGACGTGGTTATCCAGATCCACTATCATCCTTCCGGCAAGCCCGAGCAGGACCAATCCTCGATTGGGCTGAAGTTCTCCGGTCCTCCCACAAAAGGGCGGGCGTTGCTTCTGGTAGTGAATCGCTATCTGGATATTCCTGCGGGAGAATCGCACTACGTAGTGAAGGCTTCGGTCACCGTGCCGCAGGATGCCGAACTGTGGGGCATCACGCCGCATGCGCATTATCTGGCGACGGACATGAAAGTGAACGCGCGATTCCCCGACGGAACAGTGACCCCTCTGATCTGGATCAAGGACTGGGACTTTAACTGGCAGGGTCAGTATCGCTACAAGGAACCGATTAAGCTGCCGAAGGGAACCAAAATCGAGTTGGAGTATGTCTATGACAACTCATCCGGCAATCCTCACAATCCGTCGAATCCGCCGGTGCGGGTGAGGTTCGGGGAGCAGACCAAGGACGAAATGGCTCTGGCGTTCCTAGGTTTGGTGCTGCCCTCGCCCGAGGATGTGCAGCCGTTCCAGCGCGCGGTGGTCCTGCAATACGTCGAGGATTTCGTGCGGCTGACGGATAATCTGAACGACCTGCCCGAGGAGATTCCCCCATCGATGATCCCCAGGCTGCGAATGGCGCTGGCCCTGTTCGATCAGGACCACGACGGCAAGCTCAATGCCGGGGAGCGCGCCACCCTGCTCAAGTTCATCCAGACGATGATGCCGCAATAGCGGCTACCAGAGATTGTAGTAACCGTCTCGTTCCGTCAAATCCAGCGGCAGGCCGAACAGCTCGGAGAGCCGCTGGGCGACCAGGATCTCCTTCTTCGGCCCGTCGGCAACGATGCAGCCATGATCGATCAGCACCACGCGGTCGATCTCGGGAATCAGATCAGAGAGATGATGGGTCACCATCACCAATCCGATGCCGGCCTGCGCCAGCTTGCGGAAAATGAGGCGCAACTCGTGCTGGGCGAATAGATCCAGCGCGGTGGAAGGCTCATCCAGGATGAGAGCATGGGGCTCGTGGACCAAGGCCCGCGCCAGCAACACGCGGCGGGCTTCCCCGGAGGACATCTCATCCGTAAAGCGATCCGCAAGATGCGAGACCTCGAGCATCGCCAGGGCTTCTTCGGCCTTCCTATGCATTTCAGGCGTGACGTGCTGATGCGGCCAGATGCCGATGCTCGCGAAAAACCCCGACAGGGCGATATCCCGGCCAGTGACCTCGCGCGTGCAACTGGTCATCAGGTCGCTCGAAACGATGCCGAGCATCTGGCGCAGTTCGAACACGTTCCACCGGTCGCGGCCCATGATGCGGACCGAGGATCCTTCCCGGAACAGCGGATAGCATTCGCGGGTGATGGCCTTGATCAGCGTGGATTTGCCGCAGCCGTTCGGCCCAAGGATCGCGACGTGCTCGCCGAGGCCGATCCGCAGCGAAACGTCTTTTAAGGCGAGGGTTTCGCCTCGCATGATGGAGACGTTTTCGAATTCGATTAAGGGTTGGGTCAACTTCTCATCTTAACCGGCTACAGTATGGGAATGCCTTCGGAAATCTGGCTGGTACGGCACGGGGAGACGGAATGGAGCCGTTCGGGCCAACATACATCGAGGACGGATCTGCCGCTGACTCCGGCAGGAGAGAAGCAAGCCGAGAGCTTGAAGCGAATGCTGGTGGGGCATTCCTTTGCGCTGGTGCTTTCGAGTCCCATGAAGCGCGCGGTTGAAACGTGCCGGCTGGTGGGTCTGACTCCGGAACTCAGTGATGACTTGCTCGAGTGGGATTACGGCGACTACGAAGGCCTGACGACTCCCCAGATCCAGAAGAGTGCTCCCGGGTGGACCATCTTCACGGGCGCGGTACCGAACGGTGAAACGGCGGCGCAAGTGGCGGCCCGGGCCGACCGAGTGATTTCACGCGCAACTGCCGCGGGCGGAGACGTCGCCTTATTCGGACACGGCCATCTTTTGCGGATATTAGCCGCGCGGTGGATCGGCCTGGAACCCGCGGGAGGACGCCTGCTGGCGCTCTCTACGGCATCGCTGAGCGTACTCGGGTATGAGCGCGAGACGCGCGTCATCCGGCTGTGGAATCAGACTTCGTCGTAAGGCTACCTGGTCACAATCCCCGCGATCAGGGCAGACCATCGGTAGTTCTTGGGTTTCGCCTCGCGCAGCACGGCTCGAACGGTGGGCATGTCGGGCTGGCCCTTAACGGCGTATGCGAGCAGCCGCTCGGTAAGGGTGTTGCGGAAAGCGTCGCTGCGTTCGAACAGTGCTTTGCGGAGTTCGGCGGCTCCATTGAACGGTGTGCCATCGACCATCGCCCCCGAGGCATCCACAGGATCCGTACCGTCTACCGTTCGCCATCGTCCGAGCGGATCGAAATTCTCGAGCCCATAGCCCAGCGGAAAGAAGTTTCGATGGCAATTGGTGCAGGGAGATGCCGGAAGTCCTCTGGTTTGCTTGGCGAGCGGCATTCCTTTTTGCCGGGAAAAGTTATTGTTAAAAGGAGGGGGCGGATTCACGCCCAGGAAATGCGTCCGAATCCATCTTCCTCGCGTGGCCGGCGAGGCCGCCGGCTCGCCCATGATGGCGCTTGTATCGGTGTGGGAAGTGAAAGTAAGGATGCTGCCCTGACCCAGCAAGCCTGCGCGCTCCGGACCTGGAGACGGGACCCTGCGAAATTCGGACCCGGATATGTTGGGGATGCCATAATGGCGGGCCAGGCGTTCATTCACATAGGTGTAGTTGGCCGACCAGAGTTCGAGCGGATCGCGGTCATCGCGCAACTGGCTTTCAATGAACAGGCCGGTTTCCTGGCGGAGCGCTTGTCGCAAAGGCTCGTCGAAATCCGGAAATACTTGCGGATCCGGCTTCACGTCGGCCAAGCGATCCAACTGCAGCCACGGGCCGAAGAAACCGTCGACCAAGGCTTTCGACCGGGCGTCGGACAGCATGCGCCGGATTTGTTGTTCCAGCACAGCCGGATCCTTCAGGCGGCCCGATTTGGCTGCGTCGAGGAGCTGCTGATCGGGAGGACCATTCCACAGCAGCGCCGCCAGCCGAGTGGCAATTTCGGCATCGCCAGGTTTTGGTTTGAGCGGGACGCCACGATCCAAAGCCGCCGCAAGCGACGAGACTACAGATTCATAGGCCGCTTGATTCGGCCGTGGCGAGCCGACCGGAGGCATGGTGCGCGCTCGAAGCTGCCGAAGCACCTTTTCCCACGAGGCAGCATCCGCGGATACCTGGTCCGGATTGAGTTTGTCGATTGCCAGACCTGCCTGGGCGCCGTTCTGGTTGTGGCAGCCTACGCAATATGTCTGAACGGTCGCAGTCAGGCTCGGCGAAGTCCCGGGAGCCTGGGCGAAGGCTTCCGCCAGGCACGTGATGGATACCGCAAGTATGCGTTTCACGAGAGAAAGACGGGGAAAGCGAGATTTAGTTCCCGAAAAATACCTCAGCCGAATCGTGGATTCATAATAGGGGTATGCACTCGCGGCCGTGGCTATGGCCGAACCTCTTAAGCCTGGACGCGCCTATCGTGGCGTTACTGTGGCAGCTTCTCTTTGTCCGCTGCTTTCATGGCAGTTTGGGGACGCTCCCGGCGGCCCTGCTGGCACTGGCCGTGTGGCTGATCTACGTCGCGGACCGCACGTTGGACGCCTGGCGCGGGATGCCCGGAACAGCCGAGCAACCTCGCCACCAGTTCTACCGCCGGCATTGGCGCGCGGTATTGCCGGTGTGGATCGCAGCGCTCGGAGCGGGTGGTTGGCTAGCCTGGAGCCGGCTGCCAGGACCGCTGTTCGTGGAAGGGCTCGCAGTCGCGTCAGGCACGGCCCTCTATCTGGCGGCAGTCCATCTTGCGCCCGGCTTGTTGCGGCACACCGGATCCAAGGAATCCGCGGTCGCCGTGCTGTTTGGGTTGGGAGCCTCGCTGGCCGCATGGCCCGGAGTGCAGACCACCAGCGATGTTCTAGCGATCCTGCTCTTCTCCTGCCTGTGCTGGATGAACTGCGTGGCCATCGACGACTGGGAACATGGGCGCCAGCTGCGGCCATCGGTAATCGCCGCGGCGGGACTGGTGGCGTTGATCGCAGCCTGCCTGCTGCAGAATCACAGACCTGTTTTGGGCGGAGCGGAAACCGCGGGCGCGCTGGGCCTGGTCCTGCTCGACCGCTTGCGCGGGCGCTACTCGACGGAGGCACTGCGGGTCCTGGCGGACGTTGTTCTGCTGACGCCGATCGTGTTCCTGCCGGTGGCCGGGATGATCGGATGAATTGCGATCTGATCGCTCCGCACTATTGGTGGATCGAACGGCTGGGGATGGGTCGCACCCTGGAGCGGCGGCGCCGCTGGTTTCTGCCTCAGCTCGGAAATGCGCGGCGGGCGCTGGTGCTGGGCGATGGGGACGGGCGATTCTTGCGGGAATTGCTGCGGAGACATTCGGATGTGCGCGCGGACTACGTGGATTTGAGCCGCCGCATGCTGGAACTGGCTCGGCAGAAGGCGGGCGCCGACCGGGTGAACTATCAGCAGGCCGACGCCCGGACGCTCGACCTGCCCCGCGACGAATACGATCTGATTGCGACGCATTTCTTCTTCGACTGCTTCGGGCCCAATGAGCTGGAGGCGTTAATCGCGCGAGTAGCGGACGCAGCCAAGCCCGGGGTGCAGTGGATCGTGTCGGAATTCCGCACTGCCAACATCCCCGCGCGGCTGCTGGTGCGCGCGTTATACCTGTTTTTCGGGATCACAACCGGGCTCAAGACGCGCAAGCTGGCAGATCACCGGCCGATCCTGCAATCCCATGGATTCCGGCTGACCGGCGCCAGCCATTCGCGCGGCGGGTTAGTGGTTTCGGAGCTCTGGAAGCGATAATAGAGACTTGGATCTGGAAAAAACACTTCTGCGCAAGGTCGGCGAGGCCGTCACGCGTTTCAAGATGATTCGCGACGGCGATCGCGTGGCTGTGGCTCTCTCCGGCGGCAAGGATTCGCTCACCATGCTGGAAGCGCTGGTGCTGCTTCGCGACCGCGCCCCCATACAGTTCACGGTCTGCGCCTTCACCGTCGAGCAGGGCAAATTCCTGCGTCCGATCGAGCCGATGGGCGAGTATCTGAAGTCTCGTGGAATCGATTGGACTTACCATACCGACAATCCGTCGATCCGCCTGATCGACGAGCAACCGGATCATGGGTGCGATTTGTGCAGCCGCTTCCGCCGCCGAGCCGTGTATCAGATCGCTCGCGAGCTGGGAGCCAACGTTATCGCATTTGGCCACACGGCTGACGATCTTTGCGAATCGTTCCTGCGCAATGCGCTGTTTACTGGACGGATCAGCGCCCTGCCCCCGGTGACGTGGTCCAGCAAGAAGGACTTCCGGCTCATCCGGCCGCTGGTATTCGTGACCGAGGACATCACCACGCGCTTCGCCGAATCACTGGGTGCGCCGGTGATTCCTTGCGGGTGCTCCCAAAAGACCGGGACCGTTCGACGCTCTCTGCGCGATATTTTGGGCGAGCTGGAAAAAGAGCATCCACGCCTGAAAGAATCGCTGCTTTCGGCTATGGGCAACATTCAGACGGACCGCCTTCTCGACACGCGGTATCTGCCTGACGATGGGCCAGTGGAAACGCCTGAAGAGACGAATCCACTCGTGGTTGTACGTTAAAATCATTTCTTGCGTCCCAAGGAGTTCGCCCGCACAACGGAGCCTGGCGCGGCCGGACTAGAACCGGTTTCTGAAAGGGTGGAGGGCCGCACCGGCCCTGTGCGGGCTCCGAAAGTCACGGTAGCCGTGCCGACACTGGCCGCCGGCGAGGTGCTGGAGGCGTGCCTGCGGGCGCTGGAATCGCAAACTGTGGACGAGTTCGAAGTGGTGGTGATCGACAACAGCGGAACGGGGCGCGTGCAGGCGTCCAGTTCGCATACTTCCCCTCGCGTTCGCGTGATCGCGAATCAACGCAATGTCGGCTTCGGCGCCGCCGTGAATCAGGCTTTTCGCGCCTCAGCCGCTCCTTACCTGGCGACGCTCAATGACGACGCAGTGGCCGACCCGCGCTGGCTCGAAACGCTTCTGGCAGACGCGGAAGCGCACCCTGTGACAGGAATGTTCGCGTCTGAAGTTCGGCTGGCCGGGACCGGAACGCTCGATTCGGCGGGCATGTTGATCGCCTCCGATGGATCGAGTAAACAACGCGGCCACGGGGCGCCTCCGGCCCATTTGACAAACGCGAACGATGTTCTCTTTCCGAGCGGTTCGGCTGCGTTGTACCGCCGCGCCATGCTGGAAAAAATCGGACTCTTTGACGAAAGCTTCTTTTTGTATTGCGAGGACACCGACCTGGGCCTGCGGGCGCAGTGGGCCGGCTGGGGCTGCCGCTATGTACCGGGCGCCATCGTGGAGCATCGTTACTCGCATTCGGCCGGGCGCGCATCGCCACTCAAGGCTTACTACGTGGAGCGGAACCGGTTGTACACAATCGTGAAGGACTTCCCTGCACGCATGTTGTGGGCGGCGCCGTTCGCGTCAATCGTGCGTTACTTTTGGCACGTGGCGGCGCTGATGTCCGGTCACGGCAAGACGGCGGAATATCGAGACGAAGGCCATTCGGCGGCGATGCTGCCATGGCTGGTGGTCCGGGCCAATCTCGCTGCGTTGTTTCGTTTGCCGGCGCTGCTGTCGGCCCGCCGTCGCATCCGGGCTACGCGGCGAATCACACCCAGTGAATTCCGCGCTCTGCTTCAGCGCCACTCGATCACGGTCCGGCAGGTGGCAGCGCTGTGACCCCGGCAGCGAATCAGGCCGTAAATCCGCCTGCCAAGCGGCTGCTGGTCCTGATTCCCGCGTTCAACGAAGAAGGCGCGGTTGCGGGCGTGGTGGCGGAGGTTCGCTCCGCCGTGCCAGGCACACCGATTCTAGTGGTGGACGATTGTTCCAGGGATGCCACGCGCAGTCAGGCCCAGGGCGCCGGCGCGCAAGTGCTGGCCCTGCCGCATCATTTGGGGCTGGGAGGCTGCGTCCAAGCCGGATATCGTCTGGCGTACGAACTCGGCTACGATTACGTGATCCGCGTCGACGGCGACGGGCAGCACGATCCTAGCGATATTCCTACCGTCCTCGCAGCGCTGGAGAAGGGCGACTGCGAAATGGTGATCGGATCGCGTTTCGTGGACGACAATGGAACGCATACCAATGTGTTGCGTGCGGCCGGCATCCTGTTTTTTCGAGCAGTGCTGCGTCCGATCCTGGGGCGGCCCGTGCGCGATCCAACGTCCGGATACGTGGGCGTCAATCGCAGGGCGTTGGAGCTGTTTTCCGCCACGTTCCCCCTGGAGTATCCGGAAATCGAAGCTCTGGTGGTGCTGCAACGCAAACGCTTCCGGTTCGTGGAAGTGCCCTGCCGGTTTCGGCCGCGGCGCACGGGCCGCAGTACCATCACCGCGGTGAAATCGCTGTACTACATGATCCACGTGCTATTAGGTGTGTTTGTGAACGTCCTGAAATTCGAAGGACGAAAAAGGTGAACGGGAGACTCTATGGATCGGCTCTTTGACGTGGTGGCCGTCTTCAGCGTGGTGCTGATCGTGTGGGTGCTCAGCTCGGTTCGACGCGCGCATATTCGTGTCGAATATTCCGTGAGCTGGCTGCTGGCGGGCGCCGTGCTGCTGATACTGGCGCGCTGGAGGACCCTGGACGATTGGATGGCGGCGGCGCTCGGGATTTCGGACAGCTTCATTGCCCTGGCGATGATCGCGGGCGCTGCCTTTCTGGTTGTCCTATACCGTCTTTCGCTGCGAATTTCGGGGCTCAAGGACTCCAGCATTACTCTGGCGCAGCAGGTGGCGATTCTCGAATTTCGGCTGGATGCCTTGAACCAAAACAAGAAGCTTTGAAATGAAGAGATCCAAACGCCAGCAGCGCGTTGAAAAAACGCCCGCTGTTGCGGAAATGCACAAGCCGAAGCGGGTATGGTGGCCCTGGGCGGCCGCTCTGGCAGGTTTAATCGCCGTATTCGAAGTGTATGGTCCGGCGCTCAGCGGCGCGTTTGTTCTGGACGATCGTTATCTGCCCTTCATGGACCCCAGCGCCGCGCAGATGCCCTTCCGGACCTGGGTCACGGGCCTGCGGCCACTTCTGTATTTCAGCTACTGGCTGAATTTCCGGTCGAGTGGAATCGACCCGGAAACGTATCATCTGACGAATGTGTTTCTGCATTTTCTCGGATCGCTGGTGATTACACTGATCGCCGCACGGCTGGTGGAATTGAGTGGGACAACCGGAAGCGCGCGGAACATCCTGGGCGTGATTGCCGGCGGCCTTTTCCTGCTGCACCCGCTGCAGGCCGAGTCGGTTGCGTATGTCGCGAGCCGTTCAGAGGTTCTCAGCGTCCTGCTCTATATGTCGGCGTTCGCGGTCTTCCTTTACCGGCGCGCGGAATCGATGACAGTCCTGAGAGCCGCGGCGATCGCGATGCTCTTCGCCGGGGCGATCAGCACCAAGGAGCACACCCTGACGCTCGCGGCGCTCCTGCTGCTGGCCGACTATTACTGGGGTCTGGGCGGATTCCGCAAGAACGGGATGCTCTACGGGATTCTGGCGGTGGCCGGGGCTGTGGGCGCGTTTGTGGTGTGGCGTGAACTGAAAGATGCTTCCACGGCTGGATTCAGCGTGGTAGGACGCACGCCGGCGAGCTACTTCTTCACCCAATGCCGAGTGATCTGGACCTATGTGCGATTATTCTTTCTGCCCTTCGGACAGAACATAGATCCGGACGTCGCGCTATCGAACAGCCTGCTGGACCACGGAGCGATCTTCGGACTGCTTGCACTCGTGGCTTTGGCGGCAGCGGCTTGGATTTATCGGAAACGCTGGCCGCTGGCGGCTTTCGGAGTACTTGTATTTCTGTTGCTGCTCGCGCCGACTTCGTCCTTCATTCCGATCGCGGACGTATCCGCGGAGCGGAGAATGTATCTGCCTTTCCTGGGCCTGGTGCTGGTGTGCCTGGAGTTCTTACGGCGGCTAAAAGTCTCGCAGGCGGCGTGGGCGGGTGCCGCCATCCTGGCGGTATGCTCGGTACTGACCTATCAGCGTAGCGCCGTGTGGGCCAATCCCGTGGCGTTATGGCAGGACGCTGCCAACAAATCTCCGCGGAAATGGCGCCCGCACTTCCAACTCGCCTCGGCTCTATACGAATCCGGAAATTGCGCCGATGCCGCGCAGGCTTTCGAGGCGGCTTCGCGCCTGGATCGGCCTTCCTTCGATTTGCTGCTGGACTGGGGATTATCTCTCGATTGTGCCGGCAATTGGCAGGATGCCCTGGTGAGGCTGCGGCAATCAGCCACTCTGCAGCCTAGCGCACACGTCCAATCGCAAATCGGAATGGTGTATGCGAAACACAACAAATTCGAGGAAGCTCTATCGGCGCTGGCCGACGGCGAAAAGATCGACCCAAGCTTCGACATGACCTTCGTGTATCGCGGCAACATCTTCGAGGCGAAGGGGGACAAAGCGGCTGCCGCGGCGCAATATCAGCGTGCCTTGGCGCTGAATCCTCTGAATTCGGTGGCGCGCGACGCCTTGGCGCGAGTGAGCCAATAGCGGCATGGCGCGCCCCGGGATCCGCATCGGCGTCAATGCCCTGTACCTGATTCCCGGTGGCGTCGGCGGCACCGAGATTTATTTGCGCGAGCTTCTCTCTGCGCTAGCGGAACTCGACCAGGTCAACGAGTATCTGGTCTTTACCAACCTCGAGACGCAATCCGACCTGGTTCCGAAACAGGCGAACTTTCACTGGAAGCCGCAGGCGGTCCATGCGCGCTTCCGTCCCGCGCGAATCCTGTGGGAGCAGATCGTGCTGCCGGTGGAAGCCGCTCGCTATCGGCTGGATGTACTGTTCAATCCCGGGTTCACCGCGCCGGTATTCGCGCCGTGCCGCCAGGTGACCGTGTTCCACGACCTCCAACACAAACGCCACCCGGAGTATTTTCGCTGGTTCGATCTGCCGTTCTGGCGATTCCTGTTGTGGGCGGCGGCGCACCGGTCGGATCGTCTGATCGCAGTGTCGGAAGCCACCCGCTCCGATCTGCTGCACTTCTACCGCATCCCAAAGGAGCGCGCTACGGTAATCGCGCACGGCGTCGAGCCGGCGTTTTCCCGCCTGGACAGGTCGCACATGGAATCTTATTTGTTGTGCGTTTCCACACTGCATCCGCATAAGAATCTGCCACGGCTGATCCGGGCTTACGGTCGCACGAAGCGCGATTTCCGATTGATCCTGGCGGGTCTTCGCGGCTTCCATGCGGAAGAGATCGAGCGGCAGATCGACGAAATGGGTTTGCGGGAATCCGTACAGATCACCGGATGGGTGCCGCGCGACGAACTCTACTCACTCTATGCGCGCGCACGAGCGTTCGTGTATCCGTCGATGTTCGAAGGCTTCGGGATGCCGGTCCTGGAGGCAATGGCCGCCGGAATTCCGGTGGCGTGTTCCGATATTCCGCCGCTGCGCGAAGTGGCCGCCGATGCGGCCTTGTTCTTCGATCCTCTGAATGAAGACGGCATCACTGCGGCGATTGAGCGCCTGATGAACGACGAATCTCTGCAGGAACGCCTTGCCCAGGCCGGCCGGGAACGCGCACGCGGGTTCACTTGGCAGCGATCGGCGGAACAGACGCTCCAGGTTCTGCGCGACGCCTAAGGCTTATAAGACGGATTCAAGGTCTTTTTAGCGATTGCGATTTCGAGCAGCGTGGGATAGAACTGCACGAAGGTATGCTCCACCGCGGCGTTCTTGCTATGGCACGCGTTGCAGCCGGCCGATGCGCCCAGTACCTTAGCCGTCGGCGCGCTACCGTTAAATCCAAAATATCCCCATCCATCTGGAAAGCGGGGAGTGTCCTTCACTGAAAACTCCACCGCAATGAAGTCGGTCTGATACTGCCCGCCTTTGTTGATGGAGCCTTCCGTGGCCGGTTTTCGAAGCTCGAGAGCAAAGATGGACTTCTCCGGCCATCGCCCTGTTTCGACAAACTTGCGATAGGCCGATGGTTCGACGAATACGTTGGTGAACGGATCGTTACCGGCACCGTAGCTCATTCCGACACCCGAGCTCAGGAAGATCCATTCGCGATAATTCTTGGGGCGCACCAGCTCGCCATTCTTATTGAATTCGGGATCGGCACCCAGCGCGAGCACAGACATCAAAACGAAAGTAATGGTCTTCATCGGAGTAAGTCCTCCAGTTGGACGCGCGAGTCCGTTTTTTCATCCCGGTATTTTACGATCACCGGCGTATACAGCGATACGCCCCATTCCTTACCCTTGCCGCTGGTGATGGCTCGCGAGCCGGCGACCACGACCGCACCCTCGGGGATGACGAGAGGCTCGTCGCCCTGAGCTGAAAGAACCACGCCGCGAGCCACGTCATAAACCGGCGTCGAACGCGTCAGAATCACGCCGCTTCCGAGCACCGCGCGCCGCTTAACCACGGTGCCTTCATAGACGCCGCAATTCCCACCCACCAGCACTTCGTCTTCGACGATCACCGGCATCGCGCCTACGGGTTCGAGCACGCCGCCGATCTGCGCCGCGGCCGAAATGTGGCAGTTCGTGCCGATTTGGGCGCAGCTTCCGACCAGTGCGTGCGAATCGACCATGGTCCCATCGCCCACCCACGCGCCGGCGTTGATGTACATCGGAGGCATGCACGTGACGCTCCTCCCGATGAAACAGCCGTCACGGATGCTGGATCCGCCCGGCACGATGCGGACTCCACTCGAAGCCGTAAACCGTTTCACCGGCCAGGTGGCTTTATCGAAGAACGGCTGGCGAGTCGCATCCACCGACATGTCGACGATGCCGCCGATGCGGAATCCCAGAAGGATTCCTTTCTTGACCCACGGGTTCACGCGCCAGCCGGTTTTCGATGACGAATCCGGCTCGGCTGCACGCACCGCGCCCGTATTGAGCGCCTCCTTGAGACGCGCGAACAGCATGAAATGATCCTCGTGATAAGCGGCGGGCGGATGGTCGAATAAGGCTTCTATTTCATTCCGGATCTCACTTTGCATGCGAGCTCCGGGCAGCGGCAAGCAGGCCGGTCGATTTGAGCACGCCTTCGATCTTCGCGCGATTCGCCTCCGACGGCGGGACCATGGGTAACCGGAAAACCGGATCGAGCAATCCCATCATGCCCATCGCGGCTTTCACAGGCCCGGGATTCACCTCGCAGAAGTTCACTTCCATCAGCGCGAACCACTGCCGCTGAATGGCGCGTGCGCCCGCAAAATCGCCCGCCAGAGCGAGCTTCGTCAGATTGCTGAACTCCGCTGGAATCTCGTTCGCGACGACCGAGATCACTCCGTGGCCGCCCAGCGCGATGAGCGGGATCGCAGTCGAGTCATCGCCGCTCAGCACCGAGAAGTTTTGGGGAAGCAGGTGAAGTACCGTGGCCACCTGCCCAATGTTCCCCGACGCTTCCTTAACCCCGACGATGTTGTCGATTTCCGCGAGACGCTTGAGAGTGGCAGGGTCGACATTGACGCCGGTGCGGCCTTGAATGCTGTACACCACGATCGGCAGTGGCACGGCTTTGGCGATCGCCGTGAAGTGCTGGACGAGCCCCTCTTGCGTGGGCTTGTTGTAATACGGCGTGACCGACAGGATGCCGTCGGCGCCCATGTGGTTCAGCTCTTTGGCGAGCTCGATCACATCGGCGGTGTTGTATCCCCCGGCGCCTGCCAACACGGGAACTTTGCCCTTAGCTTCCTCGAGCGTGATCTCGACCACGCGCAGATGCTCTGTGTGGGTCAGGGTCGGACTTTCACCGGTGGTGCCGCAGGGAACCAGGAAGTTGATGCCGGCCTGGATCTGCCGCCGAACCAGCTTTCGCAAAGTCTCTTCGTCGAGCGATTGGTCTTTGCGGAACGGAGTCACCAACGCGGTGCCGCATCCGGTAAACGTTGTCATAAGATCTCCTTAAACTCAAATACGCCCTTCTTGCCTGGAATCCATTGCGCCGCTTTCAATGCGCCGCGCGCGAATCCTTCGCGGTTGCGCGCCGTGTGGCGCAGGGTGATGGTATCGGCGGCCGAATCGAACCCGATCTCATGCGTTCCGGGATGAGCCCCTGCGCGATTCGAGCTGATGTCGATGTTTCGCTGATATCCTGCCGCCTTCATCTCCTTCACCAGCGCCAGTAGCGTTCCCGACTGAGGATCCTTCTTGGTACTGTGATGGATTTCCCAGGCCCAGGCGCCGTAGCCTGGCTCATTTGCCAGTAAGCGGGCGGTCTCATGTACCGCGCGCATGAAAACGTTCGCGCCGATGGAGAAATTCCCTCCCCATATCAAGCCTGCCCCGCCCTTGCCGACGGCGGTTCGCACCCGATCCATGTGCTCCAGCCAGCCCGTGGTTCCGACTACCGTCGGAATACCCAAGGCAGCCAGCACTTCGATATTCCCCAGAGCCGCATCCGGCGTGCTGAACTCGATCGCCACGTCGGAACCTTTTAATGACGCCGGATCGTAGCCAACATCAGCGCGCGCATGGATGGTGAATCCGTACTCCGGTGCAAGCTGCTCGATCAGCTGGCCCATTTTTCCGTAGCCCACAATCGCGAGTTTCGTAGCGCCTCCTATTCGAATGATGCCGGATCTGGGGTTCGAAAGAACTCCCGGTGGAGCGATTCTATCGCGCGCTGCAGGTCGGCCGCGGCAACCACCATGCTCAAATTCAACTGTGACGCGCCCTGCGATACCATCCTCGGCCGGATGCCATCCAACGCTGTGAAAGCGCGGGCGGAGACGTTGTCGCAGCGGCGGATATTCTCGCCCACCATGCAGACGATGGCCAGATCCTTTTCGATTGAGACTTCGGCGAACGCCTCCAGCTCGGCCTGGATCGCTGGCAGCGAACGCGTGTTGTCGATGGTCAATGAGACGCTGACTTCGGATGTCGCAAGCATGTCGACGGACGTTTCGTAGCGGTCGAAAACCTCGAATATGCGGCGCAGGAAACCGTGGGCCATTAGCATGCGCGTGGAAACGATGTTCAGCAAAGTGATGTTCCGTTTGCAGGCGATGGACCGGATCGGCGTCGAACACGGCGGCGGATCGGAGACGATGAGTGTGCCTTCGACCTCGGGCCGGCGAGAATTGAGAATCCGCACCGGAATATTCTTCTCGATGGCCGGGAGCACGGTAGCCGGATGCAGCACTTTCGCGCCAAAATACGCCAGCTCGGCGGCCTCGGTGAACGAACAGACTTTCACTCGATGAGCGCCGGGGAGAACCGTGGGATCGGCCGTGAGCATGCCGTCGACATCGGTCCAGATCTGGATTTCCTCCGCGCCGATGCCCGCCCCGACGATCGAAGCCGTGTAGTCGGATCCACCGCGCCCGAGCGTCGTCGTGACACCGTCTTCGTTGGATGCGATGAAGCCGCCCATCACGACAACGGAATGGTCGAGCATCGGCACGAGCGTTTCCCGAAGTCTGCGATTGGTCTCGTCGAAAAGCGGAGCGGCCTGAGTGTGACGCCGGTCGGTGACGATGACGCTGCGTGAGTCAACATGCGCCGCATTCATCCCGCAGCGGCGAAGATGCGCCGCGACGATCAGGCTGGAGATGCGCTCCCCGTAGGCGGAAATCGCGTCGGTGGCGCGCGGCGTCAGCTCGCGCATCACCGCCAGACCGCGCACCAATGCATCCAGGTCCTGGAAATGCGCTTCGACAACATCGTCCGTGCCCAGGCCAGCCGATTCCCGCACGTGGAACTCGCGCAGTTCGGCCAGCTTAGCGAGCGCCGGCTTCAGCTCACCGGCCACCGCGTCGGCAGCGATTGCCAAGAGCTTGTTGGTTGTTTTGCCCATCGCGGACACCACGACCACCGGCTTCCGGTCCAGCCGCGCGCGCACGATTCCCGCCACACGGGCGATGGCCTCGGCGGATTCGACCGAGGTCCCGCCGAACTTCATCACGATCATTTGCCGTGTACCCCCCCCTGCTGGATCAGCACCTCGGCGATCTGGACGGCATTCAGCGCGGCGCCCTTCAGCAACTGATCACCCGCGACAAACAGGGCGATCGATTTGCCGGAAGGATCGCTCGTGTCCTGTCTGATACGCCCCACCAGAATGTCATCCTGCCCGGATGCGTCGCGAGGCATGGGGAAATAGTTCTTCTCGGGATCGTCCACGATCCTGACGCCCGGCGCATTCGACAACAGCGCGGTCACTTCCCGTGGAGTGATGGGCCGCTCGCACTCGAAGGTGAGCGCCTCGGAATGAGCCCGGAGCACGGGCACGCGCACGCAAGTTGCGCTAATTCGAATGTCCGCGTCGCCGAAGATCTTCTGCGTCTCGCGCGCCATCTTGGTCTCTTCCTCGTTGTAGCCGGTCTCCGGATCGATCTTGGTATTGTGGCTGAACAAATTAAACGCGTAGGGATGCGGCAGCACCTTGTTCTCGTAGGGCTGCTTGTTCAGATACGCGCGAGTGGATTCCTCCAGCTCCTCCATGGCCGCCGCGCCGGCTCCGGAAGCCGCCTGATAAGTCGCCGCGATCAAGCGCCGGATGCGATTGGCCTTGTGGATCGGCCACAGTGGAGTGATGCCGATGATCGTGGAGCAGTTGGGATTCGCAATGATTCCCTGATGGACGCACATGGCCTGCGGATTGACTTCGGGAATCACCAGAGGCACGGCCGGGTCCATGCGAAACGCCGAAGAATTGTCAATGACGACGGCGCCCGCCTTCGCGGCGATGGGTCCGAACTTCTTCGAGATGGAACCGCCTGCGCTGAAGAACGCGATGTCGATGCCGTCAAAACTCTGCTCGGTCAGCTCCTCCACCTCGATCTCTTTGCCGCCGAACGTCATTTTCTTGCCGCGAGACCGCGCCGACGCCAGCAGACGCAGGGTGGCGATCGGAAAATGCCGCTGTTCCAGGCAACGCAGGAATTCGACGCCTACGGCTCCCGTGGCTCCCGCGATCGCGACCCGATAGTCTTTCTTCACCGATGTGCTCATTGCTGTAACAATTGCCTCACTAATTTTTGATAGATTCCGATGGCTTGAAGGATCTCGGCTTTAGGAATCCTTTCTTCGTCGGTGTGCGCGAAGTGGATGCTGCCGGGACCCAGAAGAAATGGCTTTCCCCACACTCCGTTGAATGCGGGGATGTCCGTTGTATACGACACCACGGTAGTTTCCAAGCCATCCACCGAGCCCAGATGCACGGCCGGGATGTACAGAACCTCTTTCGCCTCGGCCAGGCCGCGCGCAGCTTCAGCCACAGCCGCGCGGATGCTGTCGCCGGAATCTACCAGGCGGAAAAATAGCTCCGCACGCGCGTGATCCGGGATGACGTTGGGCGCGCGGCCGCCCTGGATCGTACCGATGTTCAGCGTGCTCGCGCCAAGGATGGAATCGCTGGGCATGGGAATCCCGCGGATCCGTTGGAGCGCGTCGAGTAGTTTTTCGGTGGCCGACTCGCCCAGATGCGGATAGGCGGAGTGAGCCATCCGGCCTTGCGCGATGATCTCGTATCGCAACGCACCCTTCGATCCCAGCGCGAGCTTGTTTTCGGTAGGCTCACCATTAATCAGGTAGCGGCTGCCGCGAGGGATTTTGGCGGCTGCATACGCGCCGGCGCTATTGCGCTCCTCGCCCACGACAAAAAGCAATGCGACTCCCCGGAGGCCTTCGACAACCAGCGCCTCCACCGCGTGAATCATCGCCGCGATGATGCCTTTGGTGTCGCAGGCGCCACGG
Organism: Terriglobia bacterium; assembly: GCA_020073445.1. GTDB lineage: Bacteria > Acidobacteriota > Terriglobia > Bryobacterales > Bryobacteraceae > Palsa-187. The sequence goes on along the minus strand of JAIQFE010000008.1, from coordinate 8,920 downwards.
CCCCAGATGAATTCGGAATCCTCGCGCGAAGAGAAGAAGGGCGGCACGGTGTCGATGTGCGTGGAAAGCGTAACAACCGGATCGCCCCACTGCGCCAGCACGTTGTAACGATGCGGCTCGACTTCGATTCGCTCGACATGCCCGCCGGTGCGCGCAGCGATGGTATTGAGGTAATCGAACAGGAACAGCCCGACCTTCTCCTCGTTGGGAGTGACCGAGTCGATATCGACGAGCGCGCGTGTTAGCTGAAACGGGTCCATAACAAATTGGGACTTTTCAGGAGACGCGCTGCCTCGCTTTAAAGAGACAGCCAGGAGGGGCTGTGACCACTTCCCGATAGCGCTCCATCCGGCCCGGAAAACCAAGTCGAATGACAGTGAACAGGTATTAGCCGTGCTCACCAACCGCAGCGCCACGGATCCAGCGCATCGATTTCGGCGAGGTTGCCCCTTTCGCCCGGCGCTCCGGATCCACGGAAATACGCGCCGAGTTACTGGTGGCCCTCGCTCCTCTACCAGAACTTGAGTATAAGGATAGCATGACGCGTAAGCGCTGCTACAATCGATGTAGTCGGGGCGTAGCGCAGCCTGGTAGCGCACCTGCCTTGGGCGCAGGGGGTCGTGAGTTCGAATCTCGCCGCCCCGACCAATAAGTCCAACGAGTTAGCGAGTTGCGACAAGCCGCTGAATGTGGGATGTCCACACGGATGTCCACATAGGCGACTAGAGATCGCGTTCCATTCCTGCCGTGCGCCTCCCAGTCCATCGGGCGTGCTCTTCGCGAGACGACTGCAACGTTTTGCTTACTTGTTCATCCACTAAGCGTGGCGGATGGTGGACAGACCCTAGGCGTGCGTTTTGATGCTAAGCCGTGGCCACCAAGTGGCCAGCGGATTCTTAATCTGTCCGCCCTCGCAGCTACAATGCGGCGCACGGTTAGCAGCCTTATCTCCTTTGATCGCGGCGGGATTTGGCGAGTTGGCCCATTGCAGGCTCATCTCAACGTCGTGACTAAGCGTTTCTTCTTGATCCTAGGTGCGCTGCTAGCCTTCGGGGATGTAGGTTCCATCGCCCTCGGGGTTTCCGAGAGTTCCGGTGTTACGGCAACAGCAATCCTCACTGCGCTTGTCTCAGCGTTTTCCCTAACCGCTGAGTTCAAGCCAGTTCCCGAGAAGACGCGAAGCAATCGCACAGATTTGGTTACTTCCACTGTGAGTGTTGTAGAAGCGATGGCTTCGGCGCTGCCCATTGACCCGCATCGAAGCTAGAGTCCCAACCTCCCCCCACTGTTCTCCCTGAACAAATTGCCTTCCCGTATATAGCGGCGGACCATTTGTACTGAGCGATGCCCAGTCTGGAGCATTATCGAACGTTCAGAGGCGCCCGAAGCCGCTGCACTAGTCGCGTGACCCGAGCGTAGTGAATGGCCCGCATATATCGCAGGATCTAGGCCTGATCGCTTCGCTAGCTTCTTAACTATACGAGCAACATCTCCTGACGAGAGTCTATGCGGTTGTACCATCCCATGACGGTTCAGCGACCTGAACAGCGGACCATCGGCAATGCCGGTCTGTTCAAGCCACGTTTGTAGCGTGCGCACCGGACAGGTATCAGGATTGGAACCATACGGAATGCCTATCCTTCGGCCCTGGCCTTCCTGGTCAGTCTTACTCCGTCGCAATGTGACCGTCAGGCCATCCTTGCCGAAGGAGCAATCGTCCACATTTAGACCGACAAGCTCCGAACGGCGGAAAGCACCAGCGAAACCCAGCAAGATGAGCGCTCGGTCCCGAAGTCCAATCAACCCGTCAACCGTAACGTCCACCATGGCGCGAATGTCGGCAGTCAGGGCTGGTGCTTTCTGAACGGGAGCCGTGCCTAGCATGCGCTTGATCCCCTTCAGGGTGTTCCGTACAATACCAGCTAGCGTAGGTGACTCAGCCCCTACTGCCTTATGTGCCTCCGCAATCGCGTTCAGGCGGCGTTGGATACTGCCGACCTTGAGCCGTCCAGCGCAATCTGCGATGTACGAAGCGACCGCTTCTGGCGACGCAGGAAGTGGGCAGACGCCCTGCCCTTGGCACCGCTTGCAGAAGTCCCGCCAGTCAGAACGATAGCCCCTCAGAGTATTCTCTGCTTTGCTGTGCCGTGCGAACTCTCGCGCCTGTTCCAGAGAGGGCGGAACTAAGTCCGCCTCCTTCTCTGCGAGTGGTATCAGAATTAATTGCCTAGCCGTATTCATGCGGCCACCTGATCGGCCTTCGGCCTCACACCGTGGCAGGGGCAAGGGCAACACTCATCCAGTCGGACTTGGTCATGATCGCCTTCAGCGCAAGCAAGGCAGATTTGCATAGGCGTATGTAGCGGTGCTGGTGGATTGGCGAGGGGAGAGTGGTCGATCATGCGTAAGCGTCCGGCGAATTCCTCCGGAGGTAATCTCTTGTGGGCAGCGCCCTAATAGGTGCGTTCCGTTGACCATGGCAGGATTGGAGTACAATCCAATCGAGTAGAGGAAAGACAAAAATGCAAGTTGCCCGCGTTCTAGCCGTCGCTTTTCTCTCGGTTCCAGCCGCGCTCTGGAGCCAACAGCACGGTGATCAATTCAAAGATTCGGTCTCGTGGGGTCCGAATAAGGAAACCTTTAAGATTACTGTGGGCATTCGCAATTACGAGGGAGCCTTCATGGTGTCCGAGCAAGGATTCCGGTGGAATCAACTCGGGTTCCCTGATCAAGGTACTGGCCCAATCCCGTGGGACGATATCCGCAGTTGGTCCTGCGGAGGACGCTTTGGCCTGACGGTCACAACGGCGCAGGGCGCTGCCGAGATGCGTCTTAAGCGTGAGGACCTATTGAAAGTGGTCAAGTACCTCAACAAGTACGCGCCAAGCGCCCTTGATGCAGATAAGGGTTGCTTGCCGTGAAGAACTCCCCAAAGTAATTTCGGCGCAACGCAGCTATGGGGATACAAGCCTCTTGCGGTCGGTGGACCAGCAGATTGGCGTAAGTTGAGGGATATCGATTAGTTTGCGACGGTCGAGTCCGGGCAGCACTGTCAGCAGGTAGCCCTTCACGGGCACGTGCAGCCTGCGGCAGGACTCCACTATCGAGAGGATCGCCGCGACCTTTGGACCAGAGTTGGCACTGCCCACGTGCAGCCAGTTCTTCCGGCCGAGCGCCACGGGCCGCATGGAGTTCTCCGCGACATTGTTGGACAGCTCCACTTCGGCATGATCGAAGCAGCGCCGCAGCTTGGTCCACATATTTAAGGTGTAATTCACGGCCTCGCCCAACGCGCTCTTCGGCAGTAGTTGCGCCCGCAGCATCCGGCACTCCCGATGAATCTCTTCGACCCAGGGTGTGGCGTGCTGGCGACGCAGGGCAGCGCGTTCCTCCGTGCTCGCCTGTTGCTGGCGGGCGTGCCGATCCACCAGGAACAACGCATCCATGCGTGTGACCATGGCAATGGCCGCGCCGTCTTGCGGATTCACTTTTACCGCATCGACGAACTTTCGCCGCGCGTGCGCCCAGCAGCCCACGTGAATCAAGCCCGGTCCGCCCACCTGGTCGTAGGCCTGATAGCCGTCAGTTTGTAAAATCCCATTCCAGTCCTTGAGGAACTTCGCTGGACCGTCGCGTCCGCGCCCCAGTTGAAAATCGAAGACCGTCTCGCCACCCGGCGCTCCATACTGCCACAGGTACGCTGGATGATCCGAGCCTCTGCCATTGTGCATTTGCACCGGCACGATGGTTTCATCGGCCTGTAAATAGGTTGCACGCAGTAGTTGGTGGCGCATGGCCTCGGCCACTGGCTGAAGCAACTCGCCCACCCGCATCACCCAACCGTCCATCGTCGCCCGCGAAATATCCACCCCCGCTTCGCGTTCGAGCATGGCTTCCTGGCGGTACAGCGGAAGGTGGTCGGCATACTTGGCCACGACGATCTCGATGATCACGCGGTCGCTAGCCAGTCCTTTTTCCACGATTCGCGGTGCAAGCGGCGGCATCTGGATGGCAGCACATTTTCCGCACGAACGTTTTTCGCGTTTGGTGACGCGCACGAACCACTTGGCCGGTTCACGGTCCAGCACTTCGCTGCTGTCATAGCCGATCACTCGCGTTTCTCCGCCGCAATGCTTGCAGTTCGGCTCGGAGGCGATCACTTCTGCGACGCGTGGCAAGCTTTCCGGCAGACGCTTGCGGCCCGGATGCGGTTTGCGTTCGCGCGACAGAGTTGCTGGAATCGGCTCGCGCTGCGATTCTGCTTCGACTTCCCCGCGCGTAGCGCCTGGCTCTTCTTCGGCCAGTAGCTCCAGTTGCAAGTCGCTCAGTGTTTCACTTGACGGTCCAAGAAACCCGATGCGCTGTTTGCGCAGCCGCTCCTGGAGCAGCTGAATCTCGGCATCCTTCTTCTGAATCGTGAGGTTGGCCCAATGCAGCGCCCGCTCCAGCATCTCGATGCGCACCTGCGGATCGGCGGCGGCCATAAGGGAAGCTCTATTTTACGGGAGTTCCGAACAATACGCGAGAGATTTTTACGCGCTCTTGCGATACCAGTTGCGCTGCCGGGTCTGCTTCACATCCAGACCGTTCACCAGCATTGCTAACTCTTCCGACCGCATCGTCACGCTGTGCCCGCCTTCCACTTTCGGCCAACGAAATCGGCCTTTCTCCAGGCGCTTGGCGCACACCCACAGCCCGCTGCCGTCCCATACGAGCGCCTTCAACCGTGTGCGCGTGCGGTTGGAAAACAGGAACAGGTGCCCGCTCAGCGGATCGGCTCCCAACTGGTCACGCACCAATCCGTACAGCCCTTCAAAGCCTTTTCGCATGTCCACCGCTTCCACCGCGACATAGATCTTAGTCGCTAGCCCCAGACCGAACACGTTATGCCTCGGCTGCGCGAATCAGCCGTTGCAGATCCGCCTCGGCGAAGCTCCAGGCACTCTCGATTCGGCGACCGTTGGCCAGCACAAGCGTGAAGCCGGTCACTGTTTCTGGTTCCTCTATTGCGACTCGTGCCAGCCTCGGCCTCTGCTTCCGATGTGAGCGCCGCCAGTAATCCAGAGTGGATATCCCGATGCCGTGCTTGGCGCAGTACTCGCGGCGCGTAATCCCGCTCTTTGTAAATCCCTCAACGAGTCTCCGAATCTCTTCCTTGCTCCGCATCTCGCCATTCTCGGCAGAATCCTTAGCCTGAACAAGATGGGTTCCTCAGACGCATACGATCATGCGGCCACCTCCAGCGAGGGGCCGGAGGCCCCAGCCCTTTGCATCATCCAATCCGCCGCCTGTTGTGCTTTGCTGGCAGCGGTGAAGATAGCGCGCTTGTCTGCCTTCAGCACACGGAGCCACGACTGAATGTACTGAGCATGATCCTCTCGCGGCTCGGTGCTCAGCCCAAGGTGTGCGCAGGTGAACGCAGCGCCTAGTTCCGCAATTAGCTCCTCCGCTGCATAGGCGTTATCGCCGAAGCGCTTGCCTAGCTCACGATTGCAACGGGCTGCATTTGCGGTCCAGTGCGTGCACTCATGCCCGAGAACTGAGTAGTAAGAGACCGCATCCCGGAACGCCCCGAACGGCGGCATCTGCACAAAGTCCCCTGAGGGCGAGTAGAACGCTTGGTTCCCACCGTGGCGAAGGTCAGCCCCGATGCCCCCAAAGAATGCCTCCGCGTGTGCGATCCGTTCAGGCAGAGGGGCTTCTGCGTCAACCTTCGGCTTGTAGCCATCCACTTGGGCAGCGTTAAACACGCTATAGCCCTTGGTGAACAACAATCTAGAACCACTCGCTGGTGTGTCGCTGTCGCTTTGGGACTCGCTAGAGTCGTTAGCGAACTTCCAGAACACTACCAGCGTCGCCTTCTCACCTCGGCGGACTTGTGCTCCGCGTTCCTTCCATTGTTGGTAGGTCCCCCACTCGCCAGAGATGTACCCTTTGGCTTGCGCAGCAGCCCACAGACACACCGTGTTGATACCCCTGTACGGCTTCTTGCTGGCTACATTGATGGGCGAGAAGGCAAACTGTCCCGAAGTGTGCCACGGCATCCGCCAAGTTCCTACGCCATTCTCGATTGCTGTAACTATTTGGGAGGTCACGCAAGCGTAAACGTCCCGTTTCTCTGGTGCGGTATTGTCGATGTTAGACATCGTGAAAGACCACCTTTCGCGCTGTTTAGGGGCCGTGCCAAGTTAGCGCTTGACGCGGTCCCGTATCGCTTCTAGAGTCTGATTCCTTCTAAGAATCAAACACCAGAAGCATTGCCAGATTACACCTAAGCGCTGAGGTGGTCAATAGGCTCAAGCGACTTTCTGCACCTAAGCGCTAAGATTGTTCTTGCGATATGGCAAAGCGATTATCTAGCGCCCTGCTACGGCAGGCGATGGCACAGATTGGCGCGAAGGGCGGCAAGCGCAGCCTGGAAACAATGACGCCTGAAGAACGCTCTGCCCGCGCTAGGAAGGCATCCATGGCTGCTGCTAAGAAGCGCACTGAGGTGCGCCTTGCGAAGCAGGCCAAGCGGAAATGATTTATCGACCGCCCACAACTAAGTGACTGGGGGGTACACCAGTCCGAAGTGAGACTCAGCGCTGTGGGCGGTGGGCGGTAGCGGGATGACGCGCACGCTGGAAAATTTTAAAAAAACATTCTATCGACTTACGGGACGCCTCTCCGGGAACTCAAACAGCGCCTTCACCGGCACCCGCAGGCTCTTGGCCATCTGCTCAATCGTCTCGAAGGATGGCGCATTGATACCCCGCTCAATCAGGCTCAGGAAATCGACTGAAATCCCCACATGCTCGGCAAACTGCTCTTGAGTCAGCTTGCGCTCACGCCTGATGGCGAGGAGTCGGTTGCCAAAATCCTTCCTGAGCGATGCCATCGGGGGAGTTGCGGTCCTCCCCAACTTGCCGTAATCTCGTTACGAGCACCACCGAATGAGATTACGGGTGATTGTCTGATCGCGGAAAGAGGATCTTATGAATCGGAGGTTTGCGACACTTACGTTCACCGGATTTGCCTTGCTTTGGGTATGCCGCGCTCAAGACACTTTGACATTCTCCGAGGTCAGGGTTGGTCAGGATGCGGGGATCGTTCTACCCGCCCTTCGCAACTCATCCCGAGTTGAAGAAAATCGTCTGCTTTCTCCTGACGAGGCTGCTGCCGTCCGTGACACCGTGGGCGACATCAAGTCATTCAGAGTCTTTGACCGCCAATCTGGAAAGCTGCTTGGAGAGGTCACCTTTGCAAGGGGCAAGGTGATGGCTATCAAGCGCCAGATTGCCTCGTTGCAAGGGCCTGAATCCGACTTTGCAAAGGAACTATTTAGTTCCGTCCGAGGGTACACTCAGCCTACACCTGGCCCGAGCAAAACAGGCCCGGACGTGTCGAACGCCGATCTGATCGCTCTCCTTGCTCAGCTCGACGGTCAGCGCACTGGAACAACTAAGATAACGCTCACAGATCCCTCGGGTGTGGGAGACGACCTTAAACTGTGTCTGGACTGGACAAGGACAAGTCACGTCTGCATATCTTTTTTCCACAGCAAGGACTATGGAGACTATGCAACGCTCGAAACGATTGAGAGTTTGGACTTGCTACCGGAGCCAGCGACTTCCAGCAATCAAGTGAAGCAGTGAGAGTTCGGGGAGGCAAGCCACCCGCTTGACAGGTTCTTTGTGTTTTGGATTCCTGAGTAAGGAAGGTTCTCATGGTCAAGACCGAGGGAAGTTTTGTCCGATGGCAGGCAACTACACTAACCCAGCTTGGCTAGTTCAGACCCCAATCCTCCGGTGGGTTTGACTCCCGGGAGTTTGCTTTCTCTTTCATCCTTCTGGGCTGGCCCATAAAACAAACCACGCACCGGCTCTCACACCAGAGAAACCCAATAGGGGCCATTGACCTTAGGCTTTAGCGCTCTTGTCGGTGATCTCTTCGCCGCGTTCCAAGATGTCCACTGCGAACATCACCAGCGTCCTTCTGTCCCACAGTATGTCCACCATACGCATGTCATCAGGGCGGGGTCCGCTCAGCACTGTTACGACTGCGCCCGTTGGCACCATAACGACCATACGATCTTCGACCGTGGTTTCAATTGATATGGTCGTCCGTTTTAGCCGAAATCTCTTTCCACTGAGCATGAGGGTTATAGCATACTCTGTTCTTTCGTCGAGTTGGGCGCGGGCCAATGATTCATGGCTTCGTTCTCCGGCGAAGCTAACGCCGCCCGGACGATAGTCACCCCCCCGCGGCATTCTGTTACTTGTGGCGACGCAGTCAAGGCGGTCCCGTTCCAGGTTTGTGCGGCTGCTTGGACAGACTCCGTCCTGCTTGCTTTTGTTTGATAGCATAGGTGCGCTTCATTGATCCCTGAGATGGAAGGAAACAAGTCATGGCATCTAAGCCCGAAAAATGTGCTCATCCGAGTTGTCTCTGTTCAGTAAAGGAAGGTGAGAAGTATTGCAGCACCTTCTGCGAGGGCGAGGCCAAGACTTCGGACATTGTGTGCCTTTGCGGCCATCCCGAATGCGGAGGAACCAGAACCCATGAACGCTAGTTTTGCGGCCCCACGGAGGGTGTTGCAGGTGTGTTGGAATTGGGGCTGGGCCATCCAGGGTTATCCCTGTCGTTAGCTTTTGTAGTTGTCCGGTTTTATTGACACGTTAGTTGTCCGGTCTGGTAATCATGCTACCCTCTTCGCCTTTGACTGGGAGAGAGAGGATTCATCGTCGTCGAGGCGGTGGAAAAGTGGGTCCGCTTCGGATCCAAGCTGCGGTGGGAAACCGGTGCGTGGTTTTCCACGGCAGCGTCTTTTCCACGGCCCACCACGTGAGGTCCGTAGCGGATCGAGACGGTGCCATCCAGATGTTGATGGATGGTGACCGTCTGGCCCGCCAGTGTATGCCGCCAACGAGTCTTGTCG
>JAIQFE010000039.1 GCA_020073445.1 Terriglobia bacterium | reverse complement strand
GTCCGTTGTTGGCGTAGATCCTGGCAAACTGCGGCGACATCTCCTTCAGGATCGGATCCACTAGCCCACGGATCGCTCGCAGCGGATGGTCTTGTGGAATCCGTTCTTCCGGTGCGATGTAACTGAAAACTCCGTCCTGATGTTCATCTTGTCCGCGCATTACTACAAGACGTTTGCTTCTGCTTAGAGGCTACGCCCCTGCAGAGTTTTTCAGCAAGCTCTTAGACCGTAAACCTGGAAATGGACCCCGCGCGGCCTTGTTCTCGGTGACTTTTGGGTTCGTTTTGTCGCTGCATTCTTTGGGGGCGGGCTTTGCGCGCTGCGAACGACAGGAATATACTCGATATCGATTGAGATTATCCACACTTTCGGCGCCCAGATGCGTCTATTGTTTCAGTTTGTGAGGGAGGAGGCGGAAACCAGTGCGTACTTGTCTCTATATCGCTGTGTCTGCTCTCGCCGGGTGCGTGGCATTCGGTCAAGCCGGCAGTGCGTCACCCCATTTCGAGGCCGCCGATATCCATCCTAGTCCGCTAATCGGGCCTCAGTTCGTCCGCGGCCCATTTATGAGCGGAGCCCGCTACGACTTGCGCGGCGCCACGCTGGTCGATCTGATCGTCCGGGCTTACGACGTCACCGCTGACAAAGTTCTCGATGGACCGAATTGGCTGGAATACGACCGGTTCGATATCAGCGCCTTGATGCCGCTCCAAACCTCGGCCGCCGATGCCAAGCGGATGCTCCAGACGCTGCTCGCGGATCGTTTCCATCTCGCGTTCCGCAAAGAAGAGAAACCTCTGCCCTCCTACGTGCTGACCGCCCCGAAGGGGAAGCAGAAGCTGAAGGAAGCCGATGGCTCAGGCGATACCGGGTGCCGGCTGTCGTTGGATCAACCTCGTCCGGCCGATCTCGCTGCGGGGGCTCCGCCGGCCATCACCGTCTCTTATGCCTGCCGCAATATGACGATGGCAGCGTTCGCCCAGGGACTTACGGGAATGGCCCTCGCGCAGCAATACATTGGAACGAATCCGGTGCAAGATAAGACTGGTCTCGAAGGGAAGTGGGAATTCAATTTCAAGTACACCCTGCCTCGATCCGCAGCCCCCGGTGATGAGATCACGCTTCTGGATGCGATCGACAAACAACTCGGGCTGAAACTGGAGCAGCAAACCATGTCGCTCCCCGTCATCGTCGTGGAGAAAGCCGATCGCGCGTCGCCGAATGAACCGGACGTGACGAAAAAGATTCCGGCTTTTCCGACGGAGTTCGAAGTCGCGACCATCAAGCCATTCGCTCCCCCCAGCCCTGGCACCGGACCCATTGCGATAGGAATCCGGATGCAGCCCGGCGGGCGCGTCGAGATCTCCGGTCTTACGCTCAAACAGCTCATGCAGCAGGCTTGGGGTATCCAGGCCGATTCGATTGTCAATGCACCTAAGTGGATGGAGACGGATCGCTACTCCATCGTCGCGAAGGTGCCTGCAAACGGGCCTGTGTCAGCGCCCAACACTCCTGTCGATACCGATAGCGTCTATGTGATGGTGCGGGCGCTGCTTGCGGATCGTTTCAAACTCGCCGTGCACTTTGAGGAACGCCCCATGACGGCCTACACGCTCACGGCTCCCAAACCCAAACTCAAAAAAGCGGATCCGGCCGGCCGGACGAAATGGACCAATGCGAGTGGGCCCATTCTCCTGAATCCGGGTTCTTCGGCGCCATCTACGACCATCAAGTTTCAGAACATGAGCATGGCGCAGCTGGCGGAGAGACTTCCAGCTCTCGCCGGTACCTATATTCACGCGCCCGTGATCGACGCGACTGGGCTCGAGGGCGGCTACGACTTTACGCTGACGTTTTCGCCGATTGCGCCGGCGATGCTCGCGAACCTGAGCCGTCCGCCCGACCCCGCCGGCGCTGCTGGAGCTGCTGCCGATCCCATCGGCGGCGTGTCGATCTTCGAAGCGGTCGACAAACAACTCGGACTGAAGTTGGTGGAACAGAAGCGGCCCGTGTCCGTCCTGGTGATCGACCACATTGAGGACAAGCCCGCCGACAATTAACGGCCGTGTCCTCCTCCGCCGCCGTGGAAACCTCCGCCGCCACCATGGGATCCGCCACCAGCGTGAAATCCTCCACCTCCGCCGCGGAGGCCGCCTCCGCCACGGAAGCCTCCTCCGCCGAAACCTCTGCCCCGGCCAGAGCCGGCGAAACCGCCGCTGCCCACGCTATGCGCGTGTCCAATGAACCCGGACGAGCCGCCAGCGGAGTAGTGAGGCCGGTAGCCCGGTCCGAAATGGTGGTGAAAGCCGCCTCCCGCGAAACCATAGCCATACCCGAAGAAGGGAGCTCCGAAAACGAACCCTGGCGAGTAGAAGCCCCAGCCAAACGGGTCGTAGAAGATTCCGTCGCCGGGGACAAACGTGTAGGCATCGTAGAGGGGATCCCAATACCATCCGTAGCCATACCAGCCGCCGGGAGACCAACCGCCTCCGCCCGCGTACGTTCGGGCCGCATCGACGTTCGCCTCCGCCAAGTATGAGGACCGCAGGCTGGCCCACCTGTAGAAGTCGTCCATGTAGGCTTTCTTGTCGAACTTTCGTGCCTTCAGTTTTCCGGCGGCGTTAAGCGTGAGTTGACGGCCGCCTTTGACCTGAATATTCTGACCACCCGCCTGCACCTCGGCCTTTCCGTCGAACACTCGGATCAGGCCGCGATCCGCATCGAAGTCGTATAGGCCCGGCTTTAGCAACTGCGTGCTGGAGCCATCCTCACCGAGTCGAACGTTGTTCTCCGGCCGGATGTCCGCTACTTCAATCATGGCGCGGCCTTTTCGCAGGGTCATGATCGTGTCCGCCAGTCCTGGCGAGTTCATCTGCAGAGAACTATGACCGTCGATTCTCAAAAATATGCCTGGCGTCAGCAGGATCTCCGCTCTGCCGTCGTCCGTCGAGAGCGATTGGCCTGCTGCCAGCTTGGCGGATCCTACGGATTTGTCGCTGAGAGCTTGCGCGCCGATCGCAGCTTTCCCTTCGATGTAATTTACCGTTCCGGGTTGCGGAGGTACAGAGCCCCACGCGGGGCTGAATATCAGCGCAGCCAGGAAGAAGCCTCCACCGGCGTTCCACCTTGACCGCTTCATAACTATTAAAGCCTCCATCTAGTTGGATGCACGCTTGGCGACCCGGTTGCTCGCACTAGTCTGGTAGAAACGCCACCGTAGGCCCTACGCGGACGATTACTGAAATCCTTAGCTTCTAATTACTAGCCGCAGGGTATGGAAGAGCCCGAGAGAGAGGCATAAGGTTGAGCTAATGATTCCAGAGAGGCTCAACTGGGCCGGAAAGAGAGCCAGGTGAATCATCCACAATCATGGGCCGTGGTTCTTGCGGGCGGTGATGGGACCCGTTTGCGAGCTCTCACTCGGTCGATCGCAGGGGAAGACCGGCCTAAGCAGTTTTGCCGTTTGTACGGAGCCAGGACACTCCTTGCTCAAACACGATCCCGGCTCGCTCGCGCGATATCCCCGGAACGGACTCTGTACTCGGTGGTGAAGGCTCACGAGCGGTTTTATGCGGCGGAACTGGCCGATGTCACACCATCGCGGTTGGTTGTTCAGCCTTCCAACAAGGGCACGACGGCTGCGATCGTTTACAGTCTTCTACGGATCACCAGTCTCGCCGGCGACCCAATTGTCGGCTTCTTTCCAACCGACCACCATTATTTAAAGGAGATGCGCTTCGCGGCCTCGGTTCGCCGAGCGACGAGGGTTGTGATGAGCCGTCCTGATACTCTTATTCTCCTGGGAGCCAGCGCCGATTACGCCGAGGTTCAGTACGGGTGGATCGAGCCTAGTGAGCGTTTCGACTTCCGCTTTACCAAATCACTCCTTCGCGTGAACCGATTCTGGGAAAAGCCGGCGTCTCATGTTGCTCAGGCGCTCCACGCGCGCGGGTGTTTGTGGAACACGTTTGTGATGATCGGGCGGGCGTCAGCCTTTCTCGAAATCCTCAAGGCTGCTGTGCCGGGGATGATGCGAATCCTTGCCTCGGCCGGCCAGCCTTCAGATTCGGGATTGGCGGCCGCGAGCGCGGATCAGGCGTATGCTGCGCTGACGCCAGGAGACTTCTCAAAGCAAGTGTTGGCGGTGTCCACCGAACAGTTAGCGGTACTCCGGCTAGGCAGTGTTGGCTGGAGCGATCTTGGGACTCCAGAGCGTGTCAGGCTTGCGATGGCACGCTCTGGGCTCGAGTCTCACGGGCCGGAGGCAGCCCAACACGAGAACTCCGAAAGCCTGGGCAAGATGTCGGTCTCCTAAGATCGGCGAGCTGTTATCGCGTCCGGTCCTCCTCGCCCACAATTACTAGCCGAAGGCAGCTCTAAATGGCGCTGGACTGGTATTTGCTGAAACCACGATGCGCTCTACACTGGCTCAATGAAACGAACCAAGTCAGTCGTACTCGCGGGACTCTTTGTGTCTGCTCTGGGGCTCGCCCAGGATACGGATATCCACCATCACAATGCGACTTTCAGCGTGGGAGCGGCCATTCCCGTGGGTAATACCACGAATTACTTGAGCACAGCGCCGCTGATTAATTTTGGCTATGGATACCGGTTCAACCGGTTCCTTCAGGCGGATGCGGGCGTCCAGATGGCATTTGGAGCGGCGCACAATCAAAATGCGGAAATCACCGACGTCGGCGCGATACAGGGCGGCGACCACGAGTTCATGATTCCTCTTGGCGGACGTGTCTACATACCGCAGCCGTTCAAACGTTTGGAATTTTCGGCAGGAGGAGGAACCGCATACCTGCACTATTCGGAGACGGTTTCTTCGAGCAACGTGGGTTATTCCGTCGGCTGCTATTCCTGTACTTCGCGCGGTGGATGGGGCGGCTACGGATTGGCCAACGTGAGTTATTTCCTCGACAGCGGCCGGATGTTTCACGTCGGAACCACGGTTCAGTTCATCGCTGCCTCGACGAACGGCGCGGCGGTTGGCAATGTGCCGGCTTTGAAGACCACCGACCACTGGACCAACGTTTCCTTCGAATTTGGCCTCAGCTTCTGACGGCGGCAGCCTCTACCCGGATCTTTCGATGCCTAAATACCAGCCGTCTGGTATTCCGGGAATGCCCGATCAACGCTAAGCTCGAACTGGTACGAGGTTCGAATCTCTCCGATTGCTGTTCCGGCCTTCGCATGTCAAGCATCTGGCAAGTCATCCATTCGGTTTTCACGGGAAGTGCTCCTCGTCGAATGGCCACGCCGGCTCGGATTCCCGTTGTTGCCCTGGTCACCAGCGATTCGGACCGGTACGTTCTGGCGAGCGTCTCGGGCCAGGACTCATTGGAAGTACGCTTCGCGGAATCGTGTGAAGAAGCCTATACGGTCGCGAACCGGATGGCTGCGCCGGTTATTCTGCTGGACCGTGACTTGCTGGGAACCGAATGGAAGACAGCCGTCAAGAGCCTCGCGGATTCGCCGCACGGGCCTTGCGTCATCTTGATGTCCGGCGTGGTTGACGATTATTTGCGGCAGGAACTCATCCGCCGGGGGGGATACGACGTTCTTCCGAAGCCCCTTCGGGCGGATCAGGTCACCCCTCTGGTCAAATTGGCACTATCGTATTGGACTAGCGCACCCAAGCCAGCCGTGCAGGCGCGCAGGTAGTAGGGGGCGAAGATATCGGAATCCTGGCGGCCACCCGCCACGTCCCAGTAATGGAGGCGCAAAACGATGAAACGCGCCGGATTGCCAGCTCGAAAGTCCGCGGCGCTGTTCTGCGCCGTGCTGCTTCCTATCTCGTTAGGCTTTGCCCAGACGCCGGGGCCCGCGCCGGCTCCGCTGTCGCCGGATCAGTTGAATAACCTGGTCGCGCCGATTGCCCTCTACCCCGATCCACTCCTCAGCCAGGTGCTGGCCGCAAGCACATATCCTTTGGAGATCGTCGAGGCGGAGCAATGGGTTCGACAGAACGGCAATCTTCAAGGCGCACAGCTGGTGGACGCCGCCAAACAGCAGAACTGGGATCCCAGTATTCAGGCCCTGGTGGCGTTTCCGGATGCGTTGAGCTTGTTAAGCAATGACATCCGCTGGACCACTGCCCTCGGGGACGCGTTCCTCGGACAGCAGGCTGATGTGATGAACGCGGTGCAGGTAATGAGAGCGAGGGCCCAGGCGAACGGCAGGCTGGCGACCACGCCGCAACAGGTGGTCACGACGGACACTCAAGATAACCAAAGCGCCATCGAGATACAGCCGGCCGATCCCCAAGTGGTGTACGTTCCGGTCTACAACCCGGCTTACGTGTGGGGTCCTCCTGTATGGGGCGCATACCCGGATCTGTGGTACCCCGATGGATTCGGATTCGGATTTGGGTTCGGACCGGGAATCTATATCAGCAGCTTCTTCCCGGGCTGGGGCGGTTGGGGAAGCTGGGGATGGGGCTGCGGATGGTTTGGCCGCAGCCTGTACGTGAACACGGGCTTCTTCAATAGATACGGATTCCGAGGCGGCTTCCGCGGTGGTTTTGCGGGCGGCGGTTTCGGAGGCCGCGGCGCATGGGCGCACGATCCCGGCCATCGGATGGGCGTTCCGTACTCCAACCGCGCAGTGGCGAGCCGATTCAATTCGAACCGGTTCACCGGTAGCGGTGGGAGTGGTCGCCAATTCAGCAACGTCAGCAGAGGGAGCACCGTCGGTGCCGGTGCGAATGCAGGCGGATGGCGCAGGTTTAATGGCGACAGCCGAACTGCAACCGGCGGCAATCCCAGCTTTAATCGACAAGCATCTCCGAACTATAGCCGGGGATCCGCACAAAGCTTCCGGGCTCCTGCACAGAATTATCGCGGGTCGAACTCAGCACAGAGTTTCCGCAATCAGCCGTCGTACAACCGCTCGTCCAATCGGTCTCCGGCGCAAGCGTATTCTGCGCCTCGCGGCCAGAGCTATTCCGCTCCGCGATTCAATGCGTCGCCAAGCCGGAGCTTTTCCGCCCCGGCGCGATCCTTCGCATCGCCGAGCCGAAGCTTCTCCGCTCCGCGGTCCGTTTCTGCCCCACGCTCCGGTGGAGGTTCCGGGTTCTCAGGCGGACGCTCGAGCTTCGGCGGCGGGCACTCGGGCGGCGGTGGCGGGCATTCCGGCGGCGGCGGACATGGCGGCGGACGGCGGTAATTCGAAGGGCCGGGCGGAACCCACTCCTAATGGCTTTGCACCCCTAAAATACCAAGCTTCTGGTATGGGGTCCGCCCGTACTCCCGTCGTATTCTTATACACATAGAAGATTCTTGGTTGGTCGGTGCTCACTCCGTAGCCTGACTACTCACTGATACCGTATTAGAAATTGATGACTCAACATGCTCTTCCGGCCGCCGACCTTGAAAGACTTCGCGCATTGGACAGCTGTACAGTTTCGAACGCGATAGAGCAGTTGGATGTCCGGTTGCGCAATGAGGGTTTCGCCTCCGGCGCGACGAAGTGCCAATTTCCCAAGTTGGGTTCGATGGTCGGCTACGCAGCCACCGGACGGATCCGCACGGCGACTCCGCCCATGACGCACCGCTGCTACTACGACCGCATGGATTGGTGGACTTATGTGGCGTCTCTGCCGGAGCCCAAGGTGATGGTGCTGCAGGACGCCGATCCGAAGCCGGGTGTGGGAGCGTTCATCGGCGAAATCCACGCCACTATCGGGCTGGCGTTAAAATGCGTCGGTTGCGTTACAAACGGCGCGGTACGCGATCTCGCGGCCGTCGAGGAGATGGGTTTTCAGCTCTTCGCGGGGAACCTCTCCGTGTCCCACTCGTATGCGCACATCATCGAGTTCGGCGAGCCCGTCGAGATCGACGGCTTGAAGATTTCGTCCGGCGATCTGCTTCACGGCGATTGCCACGGACTTCTGACGATCCCGTTGTCGATCGCAAACCAAATACCGGACGAGGCGTCCAAAATTCTGGGTGAGGAGCGGGAGCTCATACAATACTGCCGCTCCCGTGAGTTCTCCTTGGATGGGTTATCGGAGCGGATTCGGACCTCGAGCGCAAACTGCGACTTGCCCTGGAGATCGAAATGAGGCAAGTCTTATGAGACCGAGAAAGCATACTGCATTCCTCTTCGGAGCGATCCCGGTTATGGCCGGCTTGCTGGCGTCCTGCGGAAATTCCGCAAAGGTCCAGGCTAATGATCCCGGCAGTCCGGGCTCGGCCGCGGTTTCCGTGGGCGTCACGAAGGTCGGAAGGAAGACTCTGGAGCGGACTCTGGCGTTGTCTTCCGAGCTGGTTCCGTATCAGGTGATCGACGTCTACGCGAAAGAAGCCGGCTACGTCAAGGAACTGAACGTCGATTACGGATCGCATGTACAGAAAGACCAGGTGATGGCGACGCTGGACATCCCGGAATTGCAGTCGCAATTGATGCAGGACGACGCAGCCATCAAGACCGCTCAGAATCAAGTGACCCACGCGCAGAACGAACTGGCACGGGTGAAGGCTCAATACACGGCATTGCATTTGCAGTACGACCGGCTGAGCAAGGTCGCGAAGAGCAAGCCTGGGCTGGTGGCCCAGCAGGAAGTAGACGACGCCCAAGGTAAGGATCTGGCGGCGGACGCGCAGGTGGAAGCTTCGCAATCGAACCTGGAGGTCACGCAGAGCCAGCTCGAGTCGGCACGGGCTAAAAAGGAGCACGATAAGGTGCTCTTCGACTATGCGAAGATCACGGCCCCCTTTGCCGGAGTGATCACCCAGCGCTACGCCAATCTGGGCACCCTGATGCAGGCCGGCACCAATTCGAGCACGCAGGCGATGCCGCTGGTCCGGCTCTCTCAAGACGACCGTTTTCGATTAGTGATTCCCGTGCCTGAGTCCTACGTCCATTTCATCCACGAAGGCGACCCGGTGAGCGTCTTGGTTCCTTCGCTGAACCGTACGTTTCCAGGCAAGGTGGCCCGCTTCTCCGTCGATGTCCAGTCCGACACCCGCACCATGCATACGGAAGTGGATGTCCTAAACCCTAATCGGATATTGCTTCCGGGGCTGTATGCGGAAGCGACCATCCGGCTTGAAAAGAAGGACAACGCTCTGGTCGTTCCCGTCCAGGCAGTGAGCCAAGGTGACCAGAAGAGCGTGTATGTGGTGAACCCATCCAACAAGATTGAAGTCCGCAACGTCAAGCTCGGCATTCAGACCGCGGACGACGCCGAGGTTCTTTCCGGCTTGAACGAAGGCGAATCGATTGTGGTTAGCGATCGCGCCGGTCTCAAGGCCGGTCAGGACGTAGAGCCGAAGGTCATAGAGTCGGTTGGGTTCAAGGGACAGGAAGAAAAGAAATAGCAGCATCGAAGGAATGAGCCATGTCCCGATTCTCCATCCGTAATCCGTATTTCGTCGTAGTAGTCTGCCTGGTGCTGGTGCTCATCGGAGTGACCAGCGCGCTCCGAATGCCGGTCGATCTCTTCCCCCCGATCAACATTCCTGAAGTAGTGGTGGCGACTTTCTATTCCGGGATGCCGCCGCAGGACGTGGAAACCGATATCACCAATCCGCTGGAGCGCTTCTTTACTCTGGCGTCGGGCATCGATCATATGGAATCCCGATCCATGCTGGGCATCAGCATGATCAAGGTATTCTTCCAGCCGGGAACGAACGCGGACGCCGACGTGACCCAGCTTTCCAACCTTGCTCTGGCGGATCTGAAACGTCTCCCGCCGGGAACGCTTCCGCCGGTCGTGCTCAAGATGGACGCATCCAGCTTGCCGGTGTGCCTGGTCACACTGAAGGGCGAAGGTCTCAGTCAGACACAGCTCCACGATATCGGACAGTTCACGATTCGCAATCAGATCGTGGTGGTGCCCGGCTCGGCGATTCCGCCTCCGTTCGGCGGCGAATACCGGCAGGTGATGGTGTACGTGGATCCGATCAAGCTGCTTTCCCGTCAGTTGAGCCCCATGGATGTCGTCGGCGCACTCAATAGCAGCAACCTGATTCTTCCCGCGGGCGATGTGAAGATGGGGCCGTATGATTACTACCTCTATTCCAACAGCCTGGTGGACAAAGTCGAGGATATCAACCAGATTCCGATCAAAACGATCGACAAGAGATCGGTCACCATCGGCGACATCGGCCAAGCCAAGGACGCCAATCAAATCCAGTACAACGTGGTTCGCGTGGACGGACAGCGCTCCGTGTACCTGCCGATCCTGAAGCAGGGCGGCGACACCAACACGATCAGCGTCGTCAACGGCATCCGGGAAATGCTCCCGAATCTGGAGAACCTTCCCAAGCAGCTTTCCACAGCCGTGGTTTTCGACCAGTCGGCCTTCGTCAAGGAGGCCATGCGGACGCTGGCGGATGAGGGCACGATCGGCCTGGTACTGACCAGCCTGATGATTCTCATCTTTCTCGGAAGCCTGCGCGCTACTGTGGCGGTGTTTCTCTCCATCCCTCTTTCGGCGTTGGCCACCTTGGTGATCCTCTACCTGATGGGCAGCACGATCAATACCATGATCCTGGGCGGCTTGGCTCTGGCATTCTCGCGCGTGATCGACAATTCCGTCATCTCGCTTGAGAACATCTACCGGCACCTCGAGATGGGTGCGTCCCCCGAGGCGGCGGCGGAACTAGGCGGCTCCGAAGTGAGCCTTGCGGTTCTGGCTGCCACTCTCACTACGGCGGTGGTGTTCTTTCCCGTCACGTTCCTGAACGGCGTCAGTAAATTCCTGTTTACCGCCCTGGCCCTGGCGGTGGTTCTTTCGCTTTTCGTCTCGTACTTCGTGGCCATGACCGTCATTCCTCTTTTCTGTGCGAGATTTCTCAAGCAGGCGCCTCATGGGCACGATGCCGAAAACGCTCGCGGGTTCAATGCCTGGTTCAACCGCGGATTTACGGGATTACTAAACGTCTACGAACGATCTGTGCGGGCAGCTCTGCGGGTTCCCGTACTCACGGTGGTGGCGTTGATCGGCTTATTCCTGGCCAGCCTTTTGATCTATCCGTACTTGGGCGTCGCTTTTTTCCCGCGCACTGACGCTGGTCAATTCACGATCACACTTAAGGCTCCCACTGGCTCGCGGATTGAAGTGACCGAAGATTACGTAGCCAAAGTCGAAGATCTGATCAAGCAGGTGGTCGATCCGACAGACTTCAATATGGTGGTTTCGAACATCGGGATCGTGCCGGACTTTTCCGCTTTGTACAGCAGCAATGCCGGACCATATACAGCCACAGTGCAGGTGGAGTTGAAGGAGTCGCACAAGATCAGTAGCTTTGACTACATGGATCGCGTGCGCAGCGCTATTGCCAACAAGTATCCCACTCTTCGGACATTCTTTTCCAGCGGATCGATGGTGGATGCCGTCCTGAATTCCGGTATGGCGGCGCCGATCGACATCCAGGTCAGCAGCCGCAATCTCGATCGTGCTTACGGCGTCGCTCAGGATCTTGCGGCGCGTGTCCGCAAGCTGCCAGGCACCGGCGAAGTCTACATTCCGCAGGACCTCAACTATCCAGCTCTCCAGCTGAACATCGACCGAGTCCACGCCGCCCAACTCGGCTTAACCGAAAAAGAGGTCGTGGACAACGTGATCACATCGCTGAATTCGAATACGATGATCGCGCCGAACTATTGGGTGGACCATCAAACCGGTAACGACTACTTCCTGACCGTTCAATACTACGAAAACGGCAAACCGGCCATCCACGATCCTATCGATCTGCAACAGATTCCCTTGCGAGGCCTGGAAAGCAAGTCGGACGCGCGTTCTTCGTTCCGTTTGGACGGCAGTCCGCGGCCCATCACCGTGCTATCCAACGTGGCGAGTCTCCAGGCCGTTCAAACTCCCACGGAAGTGGATCACTACCAGATCCAACCCGTGATAGACGTGTACGTAACTCCGTCTGGCGAAGACCTGGGCAAACTGTCCAGCCAGATCGGCAAGTTGGTGGACGAGACGAAGATTTCTGGGATTCGCATTAATCTGCGCGGAATGGTGAAGGGAATGAATGATTCCTTCTATAGCTTCGGAACCGGCCTCTCGCTTGCCGTGGTTCTTTTGTTCCTGATCCTGGTGGCCCAGTTCCGCTCCTTTAAAGATCCGTTCTTGATCATGCTGGCGATCCCGATGGGCTTCATCGGCGTGATGGTGATTCTGCCGCTGACCCACACGACACTGAACGTGATGTCGCTGATGGGAGTTCTGATGCTGGTCGGCATCGCGGCATCGAACAGTATTCTGATCGTGGAATTCGCGCACCGCCTGGAAGAGCAGGGCCAGTCGGTGGAGTCGGCGGTGATCACTTCGTGCCGGGTTCGCTTGCGGCCAATCCTGATGACCTCGCTCGCAACCATTATTGGAATGGTGCCCATGGCGCTGAAGCTGGGGACGGGAAGCGAACAATACGCTCCCCTGGCGCGCACCATTATCGGCGGCTTAACGGTCTCGGTGGTGCTGACTGTATTCATCGTGCCTGCGGCGTATCTGCTGGTCTACCGGAACAAGCCCCAGCCATCGGTCGCGTAATTGCCATGTCTCTGAGAACCAATACGACTCTGATCGCTTTCGCAGTATCCGCGGCCATAGGCGGATTTCGCGCTTCCGCGCAGGCCCTGCCCACGCTAACGCTGCAGGAGGCCGAAGCACTGGCGATTCAGAATCACCCGCAGATTCAGGCCGCGCAAAACGAGATCAACTACTCGAACCAACAGATCATCGAGGATCGGTCCGTGTATTACCCCAACGTGACCGGTAATCTCACGGGTTCGCAGGGCAACACCGATTCGCGGATCGGGGCAGGGGACCTCTCTGCTTCCCGTCTGTTCAACCGCTTCGGCCAGGGCGTGGTGGTGCGTCAGTTGATCACCGATTCCGGCCGCACGTCCAATCTGGTGAGCAGCTCGCGCCTGCAGGCGCAGGCAGTGACGCAGAATGCGCAAGCCACGCGCTATGACGTGCTCCTGGCGGTGTATCGCTCCTATTTTGACGTTCTTCATGCGCAAGCCGTGGTGAAAGTCGCGCAGGAAACGGTCAGCGCGCGCCAGTTGCTGAGCGATCAGGTCACCGAGCTTGCCAGGAATAACTTGAAGTCGCAGCTCGACGTCAGCTTCGCGGACGTGAACGTGTCGGAAGCCAAACTCCTGCTGCTACGGGCACAGGACGCCGTGCAGCAAGCGCTCGCCGAGCTGGGCCGTGCCATGGGCTCCGATATGCCGGCGAACTATCAGCTCGCCGACGAGCCGCTTCCCGCCGGACCGCCTGCGTCCGCCGATCCATTGGTCGCGCAGGCTATCGCTAACCGGCCTGAGCTTGCGGGTCTTCGCTTTTCGCGCGATGCAGCCTACAAATTCGCGGAAGCTGAAAAGGATTTATCCCGGCCAACGGTCAGCGCGGTTGCCGTGGGCGGATTCATCCCTTTTATCAACAACACAACCACGTCTTCCATTCCGGCTGAATACGAAGGCTTGGCCGCGAATGTCAGCATCCCGCTATTCAACGGACATTTGTTCTCCGCCCGCCGCGAGGCGGCGCTGCAGCGCGCCATGGAGTCGGATCAAAGGCTTCGCGATGAGCAGCAACGCCTTGCGCGAGACGTCCGGGTCGCCTGGGCGAGCGCGAATGACGCCTATCAGCGGATCGACGTCACAGCGCAGTTTCTCCGCCAGGCGGCTCTGGCTCTGGACCTCTCCAACCAGCGTTATAGTCTGGGTTTGTCGTCCATTGTCGAACTGACGCAGGCGCAACTGAATCTGACCCAAGCCGAGATTGAGAATCTCAATGCGAAGTATGACTATCAAACGCAATACTCCGCACTCCAATACACCATCGGTCTTCTGCGGTAATCGACAATAAAAAGCCGTGAGCCAGAACTCAGGCCAGCGCTTTTTCGAGAAGCAGGGTTTGCCGCTGCGCCGTGTGGGCGTTGCTCTGTTGGTCCCGCCCAGCATCATGCTGGGTCTTCTTATCTGGCAGGTGGTCCTGGGCCACCCGTGGGGGAAACACCCGATGTCGAACGCCCGCGTGATCGGCTGGACCATATTCCTGTGGGTGGTCTACTTCCGCCTGATCACGGTCCGTCTAGTCACGGAAGTTCGAGACGAAACGCTTATCGTGGCTCTGCGCGGGCTGTGGCGTACCCGCCGCATCGCTCTTGCCGACATCCAGTCGGCGGAGACAGTCACGTTCGATCCGGAGCGCGACTACGGCGGCTACGGAATCCGCTCCAATCGCGAAGGGAAGGCTTACCTTGCCAAAGGCCACCAGGGTGTTCGGCTGAAACTGGCAAGTGGCGCCGTCGTCGTGGTGGGATCGGAGCGATCGAACGAACTGGCCGGCATCCTGCGCCGTTGAGCCAATGAGTTGAGCCCATGAGGGGTGAAGAGCCCTCGTCCCGCGGCTCGTGTGATAGATTCATAGGTCGTCGTGAGTCCGAAAGTATTGGAGGTTCGTATGAGCCGATGGTTGTCCTGGTTGGTTGTCCCGGTCTTGTTTAGCAGCGCCGTCTTCGCGCAGACCAAGGCGAAGGCGCAAAACGTGCCTGAGATCCCGTATGAGTCGGTGCCGAATTTCCTGAAATTCCCGCCCGGCTTATATTTGGGCGAAGCCATGGGTGTGGCGACCAACTCAAAGGGACACATCTTCGTCTATACGCGAAGCGCGAACACGCGGCTGTTCGAATTCGATCAGACCGGGAAATACGTCCGCGAGATCGGCGAAGGGAATTACGGCTTCGAGTTCGCACACTCCGTGCGTGTCGATCCCGAGGACAACATCTGGGCCGTCGACGAGGGAACCAACATGGTCCTCAAATTCAACCCCGCGGGTCGGATCGTCATGGTCCTGGGCCACAGGCCGGACGCGGTCGCGGGCGCGGTGGCGCAATCGCCGGCGCCGAACGTGCCCGCCGAGAAGTACATCCTCGGGCGCCCGACCGATGTCGCGTGGGATGCGCAGGGCAACATCTTCGTCTCGGACGGATACATCAATCATCGAGTCGTGAAGTACGACAAGAACGGCAGGTTCCTCAAGCAGATTGGCAGCGAGAAGCCCGGCTCGGAGCCCAACCAGTTCAACACGCCGCACGGGATCGCGGTGGACGCGCAAGGCAATGTGTACGTGGCGGACCGCGCCAACCACCGGATGCAGGTGTTCGATAACAACCTGGGTCCGAAGGCGATTTACGACAACATTGGCGATTCCTGGACGGTCTGCATCTCACCGGGGCCGCATCAGTACTTGTTCACGTCCAATTCCAATCCCAACGGCAACACTCCAGGTTCATGGGATATCACCGGCGAGATCTACAAGATGGAATTGGACGGAACGATTCTCGGCAGATTCGGCCATGCCAGCAAGGAATTTGGCGGATTCCAGGTGGTTCACATGATGGATTGCCGCAACCCGAACGAGATTATCGTGGCGGAGATCGAATCCTGGCGGGTGCAGAAACTGATCTTGAAACCGCAGGCCGCGAAGGTCTCGGCGTCCCGATAGGAGAACTCATGAGACATCATTTCCAGGTTCTTTTGGCCGCTGCGCTCATCTCGGGCATGCCTGCGGGCGCCCAGTCTTCTGTGCCGGAAATCGCCTTCGATTCCAACGCCGACCTGCTGAAATTTCCAGCCAATATTCATCTAGGTGAAGCCGCAGGCGTCGCCACCAACTCCAAGGGCGATATTTTCGTCTATACGCGCACCGGCCATCCGACCATCTCCATCGGCACCGCGCGGCCCTTCGCCCACGGAGGCTCGCGGCTGTTCCAGTTCGATAAGAACGGGAAGTTCATTCGCGAGATTGGACAGGATTCCTATGCATTCCTGGTCGCTCAGCAGGTGCGAATCGATCCGCAGGACAACATCTGGGTGGTCGATCAGATGGCCAGCATGGTCATCAAGTTTGATCCGAATGGGCAAGTGCAACTATTGCTCGGCAGAAAATCCGAGTCGGAGCGGCTGCCTACCGCAGCACCGCCGGCTTTCGGAGGTGGTCCTGGCGCCGGACCTGGCGCAGGGCGAGGCGCAGGAGCGAACGCTGCCCCCGGTGGTCAGGCTCCTGCGGGACGCGGAGGGCGCGGCGGAGCGCTCCCGGGCGCTGGCCAGCAGAGCGACGTGTTTCAGCGTCCGACCGACGTTGCGTGGGACGCGGCAGGCAACATCTATGTAGCTGACGGCTACGGCAACTCCCGCGTCGCGAAGTTCGACAAGAACGGCAAGTTCATAAAATCCTGGGGATCCAGGGGGACCGAGAACGGCCAGTTCAATATCGTCCACGGAATCGCGATTGATGCGCAGGGGAATGTGTACGTCGCGGATAGCGGGAATAAACGCATTCAAGTCTTCGACGGTGACGGCAATTTCAAGACGCAGATATCGAATATCGGAGCTCCGGCAGCGATCTGCATCACGCCGGGTCCCCGTCCATTCCTCTACAGTTCCAACTCCAACCCGCCCGAGAATATCGACGTGGATGGGGAGATTTACAAGATGGATCTGAGCGGGAAGGTCGTCGGCAAGTTCGGCAAAGCCGGCAAGCTGCCGAAGGAGTTCGGCACCGTCAATGCCATCAGTTGCCGCACCGATAACGAACTATATGTGGGGGAGATCGGCAACTGGAGGGTCCAGAAGCTTACGCTCCACACGAATTAGACGGCCCAGGACCGGTCTTATCGTGCTCATAAAAAGAATCTTATAACTCTAATCTTCCCAAAGGGCCGTATCTCTGCTAAGATGCTCTTAGCTCGCCTGCGAAACAAACGGGTTTTCCGGGGCAATCCCGGGACCTTGTTCGCTTCCCACCTTTAAACTCCCAGCGGAGTTGTTTCCAAGTCGTCGAGAATCAGACCGTCGCTTTGTCGCGAACCGTGTCATTTCTTTGTCTGGCAAAGGAGCCTTCGTGGCGGAAAAGGGATACGTGTATCTCAACAGGACCGGCGCATGACCACGCTACCGCTGATGGAGAGCGCGCTGCTTTCTACCGTGGCCAAATCTCTGGTGCAAATCGAGATCGAGCCAAGGCCACTGATACCCGCGCGACCCCTGGAAGCGGGTGAACAGTATCGATTTCACTTCGACATGACGAAGTGTATCGGCTGCAAGTGCTGCGTGGTTGCGTGCAACGAGCAGAACGGCAATCCGGCCGAGCTGAACTGGCGGCGAGTGGGCGAACTTGAGGGTGGGCATTATCCCCACACGCAGCGCTATCACCTCTCGATGGGCTGCAACCACTGCGTCGAGCCATCCTGCCTGATCGGGTGTCCGGTAGAAGCTTATACAAAGGATGCCAAGACGGGCGTGGTCCTGCACAGCGCCGATACCTGCATCGGCTGCCAATACTGCACCTGGAACTGCTCTTACGGAGTGCCGCAGTACAACGCCGAGCGCGGCGTGGTCGGCAAGTGCGACATGTGCCACAACCGGCTGGACGATGGGATGGCTCCGGCGTGTGTCTCCGCGTGTCCGGAAGGCGCGATCGCGATCGAAATCGTGAATGTCGCCGAATGGCGCCGCGATTATCTGTCGGCGAATGCTCCCGGACTGCCTTCGGCCGACGATAGCATTTCTACGACGCGTGTCACGCTGCCCGAGAATCTGGTGCCGGATACGGGGCGCGTGGACCTGCACCGCGTGGAGCCGGAACATCCACACTGGCCACTGGTTTTCATGCTGGTCCTCACACAGCTCTCCGTGGGCGCGTTCGCGGTGCTGTGGCTGCTCGACATGCTGGGCCGCGGCACGGGACTAACGATCGCGGCGCTGGCATCGCTCGGGCTCGCGGGTATCAGCTTGGGAGCTTCAACGCTGCATCTTGGGCGCCCGATCTACGCGTGGCGCGCGCTCAAGGGTCTGCGGCGGTCATGGCTGAGCCGCGAGGTGCTGACGCTGTCGTTGTTCGCCGGGGCCGCCAGCGCATTTGCCGGAATGCTGTGGTTCGATATGCAGGGGCGGGGCATCGTCGGCATGCTGACGTTCATCGCGGGAATCGCCGGCGTCACGTGCTCGGCGCGGATTTATGTTGTTCCCGCGCGTCCAGCGTGGTTCAGCACTTACACCCTGGCCGAGTTTTATTCCACCGCCCTGATGCTGGGACCGCTGTTTGTGCAGATGCTCGAGGGAAACGTTCCCTCGTGGGTCCGTATCGCGGCAATTGCGGGTGCATCCAGCCAGTTGATAACGCAACTGCTCAAATTCCTGTGGCTTTCCCGATCGGAGGTGTTCGAATTGCGGGCTTCGTCCCTGCTGCTATCGGGCCGTTTGCAGAATCTCTTCGTGACCCGGCTGGCTGTTCTGGGCGTCGCCGGTGTCGTCCTCCCGCTGGTGGCGACGCGCGGCGGGATCATCGCGGCGGCATTCGCAGCGGCGCTGGCGGGCGAATGGTTGGGGCGCTATCTGTTCTTCGTAAGCGTAGTGCCTAAGAATATCGCCGCAGCGTTCACCTCCGGCGAAAGGAGAGCCGCATGAACTGGAAGCGCACTGTCGGCCTCGACAATCTGAGCGAAGAGTATGCGTTCGAACGCAGTGAATCGACCGGCTACACGTCGGCGAAGAAGATTCCGGACCACTGGGTGCCCACCACCTGCGGCTACTGTTCGGTCGGTTGCGGGATCGAGATCGGCGTGAAAGATGGCCGTGCTGTCGCGTCCCGGCCCTTCGCGATGCATCCGGTGAATCGGGGCAAGCTGTGTCCCAAGGGACTCTCCGAACACTACACGATCGACGCGGAGAATCGCGCCAAGTATCCGATGCTGCGGAAGAACGGCAAGCTGGTGCGCGTCGGGTGGGATGAGGCGCTCACTGTGATGACGGAGCGCTTCCGGGCCACGCAAGCGAAATACGGCGCGGAATCCCTGGGCGTGCTGAGCACAGGCCAGTTGGTGACGGAGGAGTTCTATACGCTGGGCAAGCTGGTGCAGCTCGGCTTCGGGACGAATAACTACGACGGCAATACGACGCTGTGCATGGCTAGCGCGGTTTCCGGATACAAGGTGTCGTTCGGCAGCGATGGACCTCCGGGAGCCTACGAGGATCTGGAACGTGCCGATGTGATTCTGTTGGTCGGCGCGAATCTGGCCGACAACCATCCGATCCTGTGCCAGTACCTGGAAGCAAATCGCAATAAGACCCTGATCGTGGCCGATCCGCGGGTGTCCAAGACGGCCATGATGGCGGACATGCATCTGCCGGTTAAGCCTCGTTCCGACCTGGCGCTGCTCAATGGCATCGCGTATATTCTAATCCGCTACAACCTGATCGATCGCGAGTACCTAGAGAAGCACACGGCAGGGTTCACGGAACTCGAGCGTTTCCTCGAAGCATATACGCCGGAACGCGTCGCCGAGATCACCGGCATCAGTCAAGAAGTGATTTTCAAGACGGCGCTCCTATACGGCCGCGCTAAGGCCGGCTTCATCGGCTGGACGATGGGTGTGAATCACAGCACTCTCGGCACTGCGACTGTGAACGCGATCTGCAACCTGGCGTTGCTGACGGGACATATCGGGCGGGCGGGAGCCTCGCCCTTTTCCATCACCGGTCAGTGCAACGCCATGGGCACTCGCGAGGCTGGGTTCACGTCGAGCCTGCCGGGCTATCGCAAGTTTGACAACCCTACGGATCGTGGCGAACTAGCTGCAATCTGGGGCGTGGACGAATCGCGGCTGCCGGCTAAGCGCGGCCTGGCGTATCCCGATATTGTCGAGGCGGCCGTCGCCAAGAAGATTCGCGCGTTGTGGATCATCGCGACGAATCCTCTCGTGTCGTACCCCAATCAAGATGTCCTTCGGCACGGGCTGTCGAATCTCGAGTTTCTGGTCGTCCAGGATGGATACCATCCGACGCCGACGACTGAGCTCGCGGATCTGGTGTTGCCGGCTGCGATCTGGGGCGAAAAAGAAGGCACCTACACCAACTCCGAGCGCCGTGTGAGCAAGGTTAACCAGGCGGTGCAGCCCATGGGTGAGGCTCGCTCGGATTTCGACATTTTTCTTGCGGTCGCGGAAAAGCTTGGATGGCGCGACGAATTGTATCCGGGCTGGACCACGGTCGAGGACGCGTTCAACGAGTGGCGGCGGGTGTCGAAGGGCAGGCTCTGCGACTATTCCGGCATCAGCTACGCTCTGCTAGCCGAGCACGGCGCCGTGCAGTGGCCGCTGACCGAGGGAGCCGCGCCGAACGGCACATCGCGCCTCTACACCGACGGCGAATTTCAGACGGCCGATGGCCGCGCCAAGTTGATCTGTGCGGACTGGGCTCCGTTCCCGGAACAACCCGGTGGGAAATACCCATTCGTGCTGAACACGGGACGAACGGTCGAGCACTGGCATACGCGCACGAAGACGCGCGAAGTGCCGATTCTGGAGCGCCTGTCACCGAGGGCTTGGCTGGAGATGAATCCGCGCGATGCGAAGGTGCTCGGGCTGCGCAGTCACGATTCGGTCGACATCGTCTCGCGAAGGGGCCGTGTGCGCGCCGTCGAGCTGCGGCTCACAGAAATTACTGCGCCGGGACAGGTGTTCATGCCCTTCCATTTCGCGGAGACCAACGTGAACGAAGTTACACAGGACGCCTTCGATCCGATCTCTCGGGAGCCGAATTACAAGCAGTGCGCCGTCCGAGTAGAGCGCTCTGGAGCCAATTCATGACGACGCAAACCATGAAGCAGCAACTTGTGGTGGTGGGCAATGGGATGGCGGGCGTGGCCTGCGTCGAGCAGATCCTCAAGCAGCCTCACAACTTCGAAATCACGATCTTCGGCGATGAGACGCATGCGAACTACAATCGCATCCTGCTGTCTCTGGTGCTGGCGGGCGAAAAGTCTCCTGAAGAAATCGTCATCAACGATATCGAGTGGTACCAGACGCACGATATCCGCGCCCGGCTGGGCGTGAAGATCGTCGGAATCGACCGCGAAAGGCGAGTCGTGATCGATGAAGATGGCGGCGAAACCGAGTACGACAAGCTGATCCTGGCAACGGGAAGCAGCGCGTTCATCCCTCCGATCCCAGGTGTCGACAAAAAGAACGTGCACGTGTTCCGTACCCTTGATGACACTAGAGCCCTGTTGGAGCAAGCCCGTCCCGGCCTGAAAACCGCGGTGATTGGCGGTGGGCTCCTGGGTCTGGAGGCTGCCCGAGGCCTGCAGGTTCGAGGCTGCGACGTTACGGTGGTCCATCTGATGGACACGCTGATGGAGCGGCAGCTCGATTCGACCGGCGGGGAGTATCTCAAGCGCAAGATCGAGAGCCTCGGCATCCGCGTCATGCTGCCTCAGCAAACGGCTGCTCTTTTCGGCAACGGCCGGGTCGACGGCCTGCGCTTCGCTTCGGGCGAAGAGATGGAAGCCGAGCTGGTCGTGATCGCCGCCGGCATCCGGCCGAATGCGGAGTTGGCTCGCCGCGCGGGGCTAGAGGTTCGCCGGGGGATTGTCGTCGATGACTACATGGCGACATCCGATCCGCATATCTTCGCGGTGGGCGAATGTACGGAGCATCGTGGACAAACGTTCGGATTGGTTGCGCCGCTGTTCGATCAGGGCCGCGTGCTGGCATCGGCCATCACAGGGAACACCGGGCAGGCATTTACGGGCGCTTCTCCCGCGGCCAAGCTGAAGATCATGGGGGTCGACATTTTCTCGGCCGGATCGATCGACGAGTCCGAACCGGGCGTCGAGGCTGTTACCTATGAGGATCCCGCGCTCGGCACGTATAAGAAGCTGCTGCTCAAGGACAACCGCCTGCATGGAATGATCCTGGTGGGAGACATCGAAGACGAGCATCTGTACATGGAATGGATGCGCAGCGGGACCGATCTTACGCCGCATCGCCGCCAGATTCTGTTTCCGCCGCGCGACGCCGATCCGGGCAGGGAAGTGGCCGACATGCCGGACAGCGAAACCATCTGCGGCTGCAATGGGGTTCGCAAAGGCGACATCATTCAGGCGATTCACGCCCGTGGCATCACGACCCTCGCCGGGCTGAAGGAATCGACGCGCGCGTCTACGAGTTGCGGAAGCTGCACGGGTCTCTGCGAAAAGCTGCTCCGCGCGGTTACGCCGGATTTCCAGGAAGAGACTCGGACCACTTTGTGCGCCTGCGTCCCGTTCTCCTACGAACAGCTTCGCGACATCATCCGCGGGCAGAAGCTCAAGTCGGTGGAAGAGGTGCTCAATGTATATGGCAATCGCAAGGGTTGCGAGGTGTGTAAGCCGGCGCTGAGCTACATGCTCGACATGGTGTGGTGCGGCGAACACGAAGAAGACCGCTCGGCGCGCTTCATCAACGACCGGGTTCACGCCAATATCCAGAAGGACGGGACGTTTTCCGTGGTGCCCCGCATGCGCGGAGGCGTGACCACTCCCGACGAACTGCGCCGCATCGCGGACGTCGCCGACAAGTACAAAGTGCCGATGGTGAAGGTTACCGGAAGCCAGCGCATCGATCTGCTGGGCATCAAGAAAGCGGATCTTCCGAAAGTCTGGGCCGAGCTGGGCATGCCTTCGGGCCAGGCCTACACCAAAGGCGTCCGCATGGTCAAAACATGTGTGGGCACGGAGTTCTGCCGCTTTGGTGTACAGGATTCCACACGTGCCGGTATTGAACTGGAGCGTCGCCTGGAGAATCTGTTCACGCCGCACAAGTTCAAGATGGGCGTTGTAGGATGCCCGCGGAATTGCGCTGAGGCCACGGTCAAGGATCTGGGGATGGTGGGCCAAGAAGGAAGCTGGCAGGTCGTAGTGGGAGGAGCTGCCGGTAAATCCGTTCGCAAGGCCGATCTGCTGATCACGGTGGAGACTACGGATCAGGCGATGGAAACGTGCGATCTCTTCTTTCAGTACTATCGCGAAAACGCAAATTATCTCGAACGCAGCTACGATTTCGTCGAGCGCCTGGGTATCGAGAAGATTCGCAAAGAAACTGTGTACGCCACGGATGCAGACAAAAAGAAGCTGCTGGATCGCCTGGCTCGCTCCAAAGCGCTGGCGAAAGATGCGTGGCTGGAACGCGAGACTCCTGTACATGCGACGCAGTTCGTCCAAATTCAACCCATGGAGGTGCAACGCACATGAACGCCGTTCGTGGCTGGACGCCTATCACGAAGGCCGACAATATCCCGCTCCGCGAGGGCCGGGCTGTGTTGGTCGGGGATGCCGAGATTGCGATCTTCCATCTCGAAGGCCGGTATTTGACGATCGAGAACAAGTGTCCGCATAAGGGAGGACCTTTGTGCGACGGAATTGTCTCGGGGACGAAAGTGGTGTGCCCCCTGCACGGGCAGCGCTTCGATCTGGAGACGGGCATGCCTGTGCTGGCGTCTCAGCCTGGGTGCGTCGCGATCTTTCCGACACGCGTCGACGACGGCGTGGTTTTCGTCGATCTAGGAGGTGCCTGCAAGGCCGGCGAAGAAGCGGCCGCGTAGTTTCGTCATTCCTGCAGTTCCCCTCAACGTCTGAGGACTATCATTCAGCCGAGCGGATGCGAACGGGTGTCCCGAATGCTCGATGACTCTCCCCGTGTGAGCCGATTTGAATTGAATCCAACTCAAGGAGAACCGACTCAAATGAACTTTCGCAAAGCAACCCGGATCCGCCTGGCTGATTTTTCCAGCGCTCCCATGCGCGCATTCCACATGTCGTGGATTGCGTTTTTCTTATGCTTTTTCGGATGGTTCGGCATCGCGCCCTTGATGCCGGTCATCCGCGAAGAGCTGCACCTTACAAAAGCACAGATCGGCAACCTGACCATCGCTTCGGTGGCGATCACCGTACTCGTGCGGATGCTTATCGGTTGGCTGTGCGACCACATTGGACCGCGCCGGGCGTATGCCTGGCTGCTGATTCTTGGTTCGCTGCCCGTAATGGCCGTCGGACTGGCGCACGACTACAGCACGTTCCTGCTCTTCCGCCTGGCGATTGGCGCCATCGGAGCTTCCTTCGTCATCACGCAATATCACACGTCCGTGATGTTCGCGCCGAACGTCGTCGGCACCGCCAACGCCGCGTCGGCCGGATGGGGCAACCTGGGCGGCGGGGTCACGCAAATTGTGATGCCCCTGTTGTTCGCGGGATTCGTCAGTTTGGGTGTGGGCTCCTGGTGGGGATGGCGCATGGCGATGTTCGTGCCCGGAGTGGCGATGTTCTTGTGCGGGATCGCCTACTACATGCTCACCCGGGACACAGCGGACGGCGATTTCAAGGAGCTTCGCGCCCGAGGTGAGCTGTCCAGCCGTTCTGGCGCGGGCGCGGCATTCGCGACTGCATGCCGCGATCCCCGGGTGTGGGCGCTGTTTGTGGTGTATGGCGCGTGCTTCGGAATGGAGTTGACCATCGACAACATCGCGGCGCTGTATTTCACCGACTATTTTCACCTTGCGTTGACCGCCGCCGGTGTGGTGGCCGGCTCGTTCGGAATGATGAACCTATTTGCGCGCGCTCTGGGCGGCATCGTGAGCGACCGTTTTCACCGGCGCTGGGGCCTCCGCGGACGCGCTCTGCTGCTGGGCGCCACCATCTGCTGCGAAGGGCTCGCCCTGATGCTGTTCTCGCAGATGCGTGTGCTCCCGCTAGCGATCGCGGCGATGATGCTAACCGGGCTGTTCATCAAGATGTCGAACGGAGCCACGTACGCGCTGGTTCCCTTCGTGAACAAGCGTGCACTGGGAGCGGTCGCCGGGATCGTAGGCGCCGGAGGCAATGTCGGGTCGGTGCTCGCGGGGTTCCTGTTCAAAGGCAGCATGCCGTGGACCCAAGCGCTGTTGGTTCTCGGAGCGACGATATCCGTCGTTTCCGTGCTTACCTTCGTGGTCCGCTTCTCTGAGAGCGAAGAGCAATCCGCGCGTGCGGAGATCGAAGCCCGCTTGGCAGGCGAACTCGCCACCGCTGCGGCAATGGGAGACTAGGATGCGAAACATTCTTGTTCTTTCGCTGCTTGCCGCTACCGTATCGTTTGGACAATCCGCGGATACGCCCATGAAGCTGGGTGACGTGGTCGTCACAGGAACCTTCCGCACGCGCGCCTACGCGTGGGATTGGTTCGAGCCGTCTTCCGGCAACAATGAATATGGTTACAGCGGCAACATACTTCGCGTGAATCTTACGGAGCATCGCAAGGGCTGGGATTGGGACGCGGAATTCGCGGCTCCTTTCCTGCTCGGATTGCCGGACACGGCGACCGCACCGGCGCCCCAAGGTGCGCTCGGCCTCGGCTCGAACTACTACTCGGCGAACGGCAACAGCCAGTACAGCGGGATGGTGTTCCCAAAGCAACTGTATGTGCGGGTCAAGGGCTTGGGTCCCAGCGAAGCCGGCTCGCTGCAAGTCGGACGATTCGAGTTCAACGACGGAACGGAGATCGTCCCCAAAAGCGCCACGCTGGCGACGCTCAAGCGCGATCGTATCAGCCAGCGCCTGATTGGGACGTTCGGATGGTCTGATGTCGGGCGCGGCTTCGACGGCGCGCGTTTCTCGTATTCCAAGCCGGCTAACGATTTCACGTTCGTGGCGGCCATTCCGACGCGAGGCGTGTATCAGACAGACGGCTGGGGATGGAATCGCGCCGCCTTCGGTTATGCGGCTTTCACTCACGAATGGGGACACGGAAATCACGCAGCCGACACGCGCGTCTTCATGCTCGATTACGACGATTGGCGCCATATCGTGAAGACCGACAATCGCTCTGCGGCGATCCGGGCCCACGAGACGGAGAACATCCGCATCGAGACTTTCGGTGCGCACAGCATGCACGCGTTCACAACGAAAGCCGGGACGATCGATGCTCTCGCGTGGGGAGCCGTACAAACCGGCAGATGGGGGACGCAATCTCAAAGGGCCTACGCTCTCGATGTCGAGGGCGGCTTCCAACCCAAGGTTCTTCCGCGGCTAAAACCATGGCTGCGAGGCGGGTTCACGATGGGCTCCGGCGACGGCAATCCCGGAGATTCGCGCCACGGGACCTTCTTCCAGGTGCTTCCGACGCCTCGTCTTTACGCGCGGTTTCCATTCTTCAACATGATGAACACCGAGGATCGCTTCGGGGCACTCGTGCTGCGTCCGCATACTAAGATCACGGTTTCCAGCGAGTTTCATGCGCTGCGCCTAAGCAATGCGAATGACCTTTGGTACAGCGGCGGCGGGGTGTTTCAGCCGTGGACCTTCGGCTACGTCGGCCGTCCGACCTCTGGGCGGCGTTCCTTGGCCAATCTGTACGACACCAGCGTCGAGTATCGTGCGAACCGCTGGACAACACTCACTGCATACTTCGGATACGCCCAGGGTCTGGCGGCGATGGAGCAAATCTATCCGAATGGAAAAAATGGCGAATTCGGATACGTGGAGGCCATGTTTAAGTTTTAGACTGGAGGAAAGTCTTACCGCGCTCTAATACATGCCATTTGCAGGACTCCGCGTTCTCAGCCTGGAAAGTCGCCGCGCCAAGGAAATGGAAGCCCTCATCCGCAGGGAGGGGGGCGATCCATTCGTCGCGCCGTCGGTCCAGGAGCGCGCTTTCGATGATCAGGGCGAGGCCATCCACTTTGTTGAGCGGCTGGAGGGCGGCGAATTCGACATGGTCATCGTCATGACCGGCACCGGGATAGCGTTTCTGCGCGATCAGGCTGCCGCGCACTCTAACGAGGCCAGGCTCGGCTCGGCCTTGAGTCGCGTCACCATCGTGTCGCGCGGGCCCAAGCCCCTGCCGATTCTGCGCGAGCTGGGCGTACGCGCGCAAATCGTGGTCCCGGAACCCAACACGTGGAAAGAAATCGTGGAAGCCGTAGCGGCTCGCACGGAGCGGCGGATCGCCGTGCAGGAATATGGGCGTCCTAATGTCGAGATGAAAGCCGCGCTCGAAAAACTGGGTGCGTGCGTTACGCCGATCGTGCTCTACCGCTGGGAACTTCCTGCCGATATCGGACCGCTTCAAATGGCGGCGCGCCGGTTGGCCGATCGCCAGGTCGACGTAGTCCTGTTCACCTCCTCCATCCAGTTTGACCACCTCATGATGATCGCCGAGGGGCTTGGAATCCAACCGCAGGTCGCCGATGCTCTGCGCGAGTATACGGCCATCGCGTCTGTGGGGCCAGTGATGACGGCATCGCTTGCAGCCGCCGGCTTCCCTGTCGACATCGTGCCCGTGCACCCCAAGATGGCGGCATTGGTCAAGGTGGCGTCCGAGATGACCGCGGCCGTCGTGGCGCGCAAACGTGTCTAGGCCGGCTCTAATACGCTCACCGGCCTAGCGTCGATTTGCATTCGGGCGCGAATTTCGTCAGTATTGCTCAAGGATGAAGCAAACCGTTTGGACCCTGTCCGCCGCGCTGATAGGGGTCGGCATGGTGGTTGCCCAGGGACCTGGCGGCCAGGTGGCTGGTCGAGCCAATGGTCCGGCGAAGGGACAGGTTGCGAGAAGTCCCATTCAGAGCCCGGCCTCGCTGCCGGGGCCACCAACGGTGACGCCACAAACGTATCCGGCTGAGCAGATTAAGGCCGGCGAACTACGATTTACGTCGCAATGCGGATTCTGCCACGGCCGCGATGCCGCGGGGGGAGAAACCGGACCGGACCTTACGCGCTCCAAGCTCGTCGCCGAAGACACGCGTGGCGATAAGATCGGAACCCTGCTTCGTCAGGGGCGGCCGGACCAGGGTATGCCCTCGTTTAACCTGAGTGACGCCGATCTGGGCGCGATCGTCGCCTTCATCCACGACCAGAAATCCAAATTCGAAGCGTTGGGCGGAGGGCGCCGCGCGGTGGATCCCTCGGACCTGGCGACTGGCAATGCGGCCGCAGGCCGGCGCTACTTCAACGGAGCCGGTGGCTGCTCCAAGTGCCATTCCGCCACGGGCGATCTGGCTGGCATCGCTACACGCTTTCAGGGATTGGCGCTGCTCCAGCGGATGCTCAATCCCACCAACGGTCGGCCCGCTCCACCGCGGCCGAAAGTCACCGTGACGCTGGCCTCGGGCCAGACCGTGACCGGACCCTTGGCCACCGAGGATGAATTCACGATCGTGGTTCTGGATTCCTCGGGAGCGCGCCAGACGTACGAAAAGAGTGCGGTGAAGTTTAAGATTGACGACCCGATGTCGGTGCACTTCGATCAACTAGGGAAATACACTGACGGCGACATGCACAACGTCTTCGCTTATCTGGATACGCTGAAATGAGGGGAAACGTGCGCGCTCTGTTGAGTCTCGGAATCGGGCTGGGTCTGATCGCCTCCGCCCAAACCGTCGATCCCAAAAGTCTGCTCCATCCGCCTGCCGATAGCTGGCTTACTTTTCACGGCAACTATACCGGTCAGCGGCATTCCAATCTCAGCGAAATTACTCCAGAAAACGTCGGCAAGCTACAGCAGGTGTGGCGCTTCCAGACGGGGCAGAATCAGCAGATCAAGGCGTCGCCGATCCTGTCGAACGGCATACTCTATGTGACCTTGCCGGACAACATCTGGGCCATCGATGCGCGTACGGCGAAGGAACTCTGGCACTATCAGAATCCACCGAACAACGCCTTTCACATCGGCCATCGCGGCGCGGCCATCTACAAAGACACCGTGTATTTGACCACGCCCGACTGCCACCTGATCGCGCTGAACGCGAAAGACGGGAAGGTTAAATGGGACGTCGTGATTGCCGATTCCAACAAGGGATATTGGTCGACCAACGCTCCTCTGGTGGTGGGTAATCATGTCCTGGTCGGCGTTTCCGGCGATTTCGATAACCTACCGGGTCAATTGAAATCCGTTGACGCGGACACCGGCAAGACACAGTGGATCTTTTACAGCACGTCTCCTCCCGGAGCTAAGGAGCCGAACAGCGGCGGAGCCACCGGCGGCCAGATGTGGACTACCGGCACCTACGATCCCGATCTCAACCTGGTCTACGTGGGCACTGGGAATCCCACGCCGGTTTTGAATGGCGAGGTCCGGCCGGGAAACAATCCCTGGACGTGCAGCATCGTGGCGCTCAATCCGGACACCGGGAAAATGGTCTGGGGCTTCCAAGCCTCGCCGCACGATACGCACGATTGGGATGCCAATGAAGTCCCCGTGCTCGTCGATGCGAATTTCAAGGGCCAGCCTCGCAAGATGCTGATGCAGGCCTCGCGCAACGGCTACTTTTTCGTGCTCGACCGGACGAACGGGAACAGCTTGCTGACCACGCCGTTCGCCACTGTGAATTGGGCGAAGGGGGTCGATGCGAAGGGACACCCCATTCCGGATCCGGCCAAGTATCCCTCGAAAAGCGGCGTTCTGGTAGCGCCCAACGAGAGCGGCGCCACCAACTTCCGCCCGCCAAGCTTTGACCCGAAGACTGGCCTGTTCATTGTCAGCGCTCAGGACGGCTATGGCATCTACTTCTTCAAATCCGAGCACGGGTCCTACGGCTGGGCTGGCGCGGACTATGCTGTCGGAGGCAAGGCGTTCCTTCGGGCCATCGATTACCAGACTGGAAAGATCGTTTGGAACCATCCGATCGGCGATGGTGCGGGCACGGCCGGCGTACTGACAACCGATACTGGACTGACATTTAGCGGCGACATAGCCGGCAACGCGATGGCGTTTCGCACCAGCGACGGAGCCACCCTATGGCACGAGAACATCGGCAGGATGGGCAACGGTCCCATCGCGTATGAGCTCGATGGCAAGCAGTATATAGTGGTGGGCGGAGGCGGTTCGCTGTACGCGTTCGCCCTCCCGTAAGGAGAACCACGGCCATGAAATCACTCTCGTTCGTTGGCGCGATGCTGGTGCTCGCCGGTGTTTCCTTCGCGGCGGATCCCATCCACGTCATGCTCCTGGATGGCGAGAGCGGCGGACCTTATCACAAGTGGAATTTGATCACGCCTCTCCTCAAGAAACAGCTCGAAGAGACGGGCCTGTTTCAGGTGGATGTCGTAACCGCGCCTCCCGCCGCCGGCGACTTCGCGGCGTTCAAACCGGATTTCAGCAAGTATGCGGTCGTCGTGTGGAACTACGATGCACCGGACGAGCGGTGGACAGCGGAACTGAAAGCGTCGTTTGAGAAATACGTTCGCGGCGGAGGCGGCTTCGTCAGTGTCCATGCGGCCGACAACGCGTTCCCCAACTGGGCCGCGTTCAATGAAATGATCGGCGTGGGTGGCTGGCGCGGCCGGACGGAGAAGGTCGGACCATTTTGGTATTACAAAGACGGCAAGCTGATTTCGGATCCAGCTCCGGGAGCCGCTGGCAGCCATGGACAGCGCACGCCGTTTCAGGTCGCGCTGCGCCAGGATCACCCCGTCACGAACGGCCTGCCCAAGCTCTGGATGCATCAGGGCGATGAGTTGTATGCCCGGCTTCGCGGACCTGGAAAGAACATGACGGTTCTGGCGACCGCGTTTTCCGATCCGGCAAATGGCGGCACGGGGCACGATGAGCCAATCTTGATGACCATCGGCTACGGTCAAGGGCGCGTCTTTCACACGACGCTGGGGCACGATATCAATGCCCTGAGCTCGGTTGATTTTGTCGTTACGTTCCAGCGCGGCACGGAATGGGCCGCGGCGGGGAAAGTGACCCAGAAGGTCCCAGCCAGCTTCCCGACGGCGAACTCGGTGAGCTATCGCACGGATTTCGCCGCGATGGATCCGGGCTACGCGAGAGGTTTGAATCCTCTCGACGCTGCGGCCCCGCGGCGCTAGCGCGCCAGAGTCGGGTCGACTTCGGAATTCCGAAATACCCAGTCGTAGAGCACGGGTAAAAGAAAAAGAGTCAGCAGCGTAGAGCTAAACAGGCCTCCGATCACGACGCTAGCCAGCGGACGCTGCACTTCTGCTCCAGTTGAGGTCGCCACCGCCATTGGAATGAACCCAACGCTCGCGACGAAAGCGGTCATCAGGACCGGCCGCAATCTGCGTCGCGCGCCGCCCAGCACGGCTTCCCTGGAAGCGAAACCGGCTTTCGACAGTTGGTTTATCGAGCTGATCAGCACCACCCCGTTGAGCATGGCGACCCCGAACAGCGCCAGGAATCCGATGGAAGCCGACAGGTTCAGATTCATCCCGCGAATCCATAGCGCCGCGACGCCTCCCACCAGCGCGAAGGGCGGCGGCATTCGCTCCACTCCACGCCGGGTACAAAATCCGCAGAGTCTTCGGTAACGCGGAAGGCGACGTGAGCATCGCCAATATGAGAAAGAGCGGCTTGGTTCAGGAGCTTGGGACGTTTCCAGAATGGAATCGTGTATTCAACGTGATGACCTCCCGTGAAGCTGTGGGTCAGTACGGATCCGTGGCCGCACCGTTATTCGCCTACCGGACGCCTGTTCTCGGCCTTAGCAATGCGGAAAGGGAGTTGTTGGTAGCCGCGGCGGAAGGGGCCATCGACGCCGATATCGCCACCGCGCTCGGAGTGACGTTGTCCGCTGTGAAAGCGCGTTGGCGGTCCATCTTCGCAAGGTTCGCGAAGATAGCAGCGGAACTAGTGCCAGCGGCCGGCCATCGCGACATCCGCGGCGAACAGAAACGTCACGGAGTGCTGGCATATGTGCGTCAGCATCCGGAAGAATTGCGGCCCTTCGAGCAGTAGTGTGGCTTTGAAAGCACCCATCAAAGGTGACCACAATCCGCACCCCTCGAAGATCTAACCTACAAAACCGTCAAAACCTGGTTTCGTAGGTTTTGAAGGTCCACCACCATTCGAATCCCAAGATTGAAGGGCGATGAGGGGCCGCTGGGAATGGGGATAGTGTTCCTTCGCGGCCGAATGGCAAGAATACGTGAAGCGACAACGCGAGTTTCGAGACGCGAAGGTCTCCAGCGGTTGACGGTCCGGCCAAGGAGATGAGTTCGGTGTCCGTGCCCTCCCTAAGGGATTCAGTCCAGTAGGGAGGCACGAGCCCTTGTTTGTGGCAACCGGGGATGTCACCAGACCGGCGCTCGGCCGGGCCGTAAGTACCATTATCAGAGGGTTTCCAATGGGGTCCGGAGAATAGGCACACACCGGCCAATCGGAAATTGATCTTTTGACGAGAGTACAGCTTCATCAACGCGGGCAACAACAGGAAGATGAAGCATCGCCGTATCGTTTGTATCCTTAATTTGTCTCCTTTTAAGGCCACGTACTCCCGCCCGAGCATCCCGAGCCGATGTCTCCGTCCGAGTGCTTGAAACGAACCAACGTTACCCGCCGCACATACGGTCCCATCAGAACTTCGCCCAGGATGATCTTGCCGAACTTGGGCCAAGTAATAGTAAAGCCATCGAACGACGCATCATCGGGAAGGCCTTCGACCTTCTGCACCAGAGAGCCGATCACGTAACCTGATTCGTTCTTGTGCAATCCACCGGTTTTCGGGTCCATCACGAACCTGGACGACAGTTTTTGGCGGAGCCTCGAGTCGTTTTGGAAAGCGGTCTCGAACGCTTCGAGTGTCGGGTATTTGTTGAAGGGGCCCACATCCAGCGTTATCTTCACCTTCGACGTGCCGAGTCTCAGCCCGCGAATCTCCGTCGTCCCAAACCTGATCTCCGGATGGCGGCTTTTGTTGGGATCATGAGTCGACGTCAGGTTGAGGATTCCGTACTTAAGAAAGAACCCACCGGCGATCCGGACCGACTCTACTTCGCTCAGACTTCGGGACACGAAGGGCCTCCCAGCGACCTCTGGTTCGGTCTGGGCGAGTGAGCGAGCCGCACCCACCGAGAGAGCCTCCTGCTTCTGCAGCTGACGCTTCCGTTTGCCGCCGATTCGCTCGAATTTAGCGGATCTGAAATCGAGGACGAACTTCTTCTTCTGCGTCGCTTCCGATATTCCACCTACCATCGGCAGATGTACCGGAGCTATGGTGGGAACTTGCATGTGGATTTTCACATCGGGAGCGATTTCGGTGAACGTTCCACCTACAGCGAACGCGCCGGAAATATACAAGTAACGACTTGGATAATCTTGCTTGTCCATAGTGATCGACGAGGCTCCTTTTAAGCTTGAGTTGAAACGGGTACCGCCCCCCAGCGCCTGCCCATCTTTTACCAATTTCCGCCTGCTGCCTCGACAAGGAGGCCGTGGTTTCCCGCCGCTAAATCCGTCTGGAATAGACAGGGCACTGGTTCGTCCGGCCCCAGGAGGTCCTCCCGGAACTTCGAAGATTGCCTGGCCGGTCTGTTGATTCTATGACAAATTGAACCCGCCTGGCGCCGATACGGCTGGGAATTCGCGCGAATCGTTTCAGATCCGCAGCCTGTTCCACATCCCGGTTTGTGCGTTTTCTAGGGATTTGAGTCCCCGCCGAAGGAGTAGAATAGTCCAAACGCTATGCTTTTCGCGCCTGGCGACAAGCTCGGCCCCTACGAAATACTTGCTCCCATCGGCGCAGGCGGGATGGGGGAAGTGTACAAAGCTCGCGACACGCGGCTGGACCGCATCGTTGCCATTAAGACCAGCCACAAACAGTTCAATGAGCGCTTTGAACGCGAGGCCCTCGCGATAGCGGCGCTGAATCATCCGCATATCTGTTCGCTTTACGATGTCGGCCAGGGCTTCCTGGTCATGGAATACGTTGAAGGTACGCCGCTCAAAGGCCCCCTTCCGATCGATCAAGCCTTGAAACTTGCTGTGCAGATCCTTGATGCCCTCGAGGCGGCACACCGCAAGGGCATCACTCATCGCGATCTCAAGCCTGGCAACATTCTGGTAACCAGGAGCGGTGTGAAGCTGCTCGACTTCGGCCTGGCCAAGACGTCGCACGCACCCGGCCCGGAGGACGACACCATCACCGCCCTCACCAGCGACGGAGCGGTGCTGGGTACCCTGCAATATATGTCGCCGGAGCAGCTCGAAGGCAAGGAAGCCGACGCCCGAAGCGACATCTTCGCCTTCGGCCTGGTTTTCTACGAGATGATTGCGGGCAAGCGGGCTTTCCATGGGGCGACCCGTGCCGGCCTGATCGCGTCGATTCTCAAGGACCAGCCCCCGCCACCGAGCACCCTCCAGCCAGCGATCCCGAGAACTCTCGACAGAATCGTCGGGACCTGCCTGGAAAAAAATCCAGACGAACGGTGGCAGTCGGCTCGGGAGTTGAAACACGCGCTGGCGTGGACCACTGCGGAGATTCCCGCCACAACGGCGCCGGCCGCGGCGGCAGGGAGCTGGCTCTGGCCGGCTTTGGCGGTATTGCTAGCGATCGCCTTGGGAGCAACAGCCTGGGTGCTCTGGCCCAAGGCCGCTCCGCCTGGAGTGGCGCG
Source organism: Terriglobia bacterium (assembly GCA_020073445.1). Classification (GTDB taxonomy): domain Bacteria; phylum Acidobacteriota; class Terriglobia; order Bryobacterales; family Bryobacteraceae; genus Palsa-187. The sequence continues at coordinate 15,368 of JAIQFE010000039.1, read as the reverse complement.
ATTTGAGGTCGGGCTGCCGGAGAACGTGAGTCCCAGTCTGTATATCTCGCTCTCGCCGGATGGGCGCAAACTGGTGTTCAACGCCGAAGGGGAGCAGGCTGGTTTGTGGATCCGCGAACTGGACCAACTCACTTGGCGGCGTCTTCCCGACACGCAAGGCGCTAGAAGTCCGTTTTGGTCGCCAGACAGTCGATACCTGGCGTTCGGCGTCAAAAACCAGCTCATGAAGATGGATACCTCCGGCGGACTCCCGCAAACGTTGTGCGAAGTGCCCTGGCAGGTAGGTTCGGGCTCCTGGAGCCGGGACGGCGTGATTATTTTCGGAAGCTTCGCGAACGGCACGATACAGCGAGTGTCCCAAGGGGGCGGTACACCCACTGAGGTGACTTCTCTGGACGCCGCCCGGGGAGAAACCTTCCACGCGTTACCCACCTTCCTGCCGGACGGCAAACGCTTTCTGTATCTGCGCCAGGGATCCGATCAGGTAAGAGGAATGTACGTCGGGGACCTCGATGTCAAGGCTTCGGAGCAATCGAAGGAACGGATACTCGCCAGCCAGTACGCGGGAACGTACGTGGGTGGCTACCTGTTTTTCATGCGGGAAAGCGCGTTGATGGCCCAGCGCTTTGACGCTGGGCGGATGCAGCTGCAGGGAGAACCGGTCCGCATCGTGGAATCTGTGGAGACTTCGCAATCCATCGGAATGTTTTCGGTTTCTCCAGGCGGCGCTCTGGCCTATCGCAGCGGAACCTTCGATAAGAAATATCAACTGACCTGGTTTGACCGTCAAGGTAAGGCCCAGAGCGACTTCGACAAGCCCGGCCCGGCTCAGGGGATCGCAATTTCCCCCGACGGTACGCGAGCCGCGGTCCGGGATGCCGGAACGCAAGGGCAGGGCGATCTCTGGCTGCTCGACTTTGCGCGAGGGATTCGCACTCGCCTTACTTCCCGCCACAGCGCCGGATCTTTTCCGGTTTGGTCTTCGGATGGAAGCCGCATCGCGTTTTCGGCCGGCACTACATTCCTGGAAACGCTATATGAGAAAAAGTCATCCGGTTCCGGCGACGACAAAGAGTTATTCAACAGAGCCGGTGAGTCGAAACACCCTACCAGTTGGTCCCATGATGGGCGCTTTCTTTTGTATCACACCGTCAACGCTCCCAAGACAGGCGTCGATCTTTGGGTGCTGCCGATGGAAGGCGACCGCAAGCCGGTACTTTTGCTGGGAACGGAGTTCACTGAAGGTAATGCCAGCTTCTCTCCCGACATGCGTTGGATTGCGTACCAGTCTAATGAATCCGGCCGGTATGAAATCTATGTGCGTCCTTTCCTGGCTTCGGGCCCCTCGGGAGCACCTGCATTGGGCGAGGGCAAGGTGCAAATATCCAAGGACGGTGGGACTGAACCCAAGTGGCGTAGAGATGGGACGGAGATCATCTTCCAGGCTCCTCCCAGGGGAACCTCGAAAATGGCCGTCCAAGTGCGGATCGTGGACGGTGCTTTCCATCCCGAAGCTCCGCAACTCCTGTTCACGGCTCCGCTGGACTATGGTTGGGACGTGACCGCCGATGGCAAACGCTTCCTGTTGGCCGTCTTGCCGACGGGGCAGCCAAACGCGGTGACGCCCATCACCGTGCTGCTCAACTGGCAGGCAGAGTTGAAGAAGTAATGTCGAAGGCCGCTTAGACGATTGATCCGATGGTTCACGCAAAACATTTTGCCCGCAACATCCGCTTTTTAGTAAAAAACAATACAATTCGCATTGAGGCGGATGATCCGATTAAATCCGGATGGTCGGGTACACTCGCACTACTTTTCTGCGGACCTCAACCCTACGCCAAATGCCAAACTTGAAAAGTAATGGAAGGATATGCCGTAATACATTCCCTATCCGCCTCTCGATTAGATAAACTGTACTGATTCACTCAGATGCCGCTCAAGCCCGGCGACAAACTCGGCCCTTACGAAATCCTCGCACCTATCGGTGCGGGTGGCATGGGAGAGGTTTATCGCGCCAGAGACCCGCGCCTGAATCGCGACGTCGCGATCAAGGTCTCCGCTGCGCAATTCACCGATCGCTTCGAGCGCGAGGCACAGGCCATTGCAGCGCTGAATCATCCTAACATTTGCACTCTCCACGACGTTGGTCCAGATTACTTGGTGATGGAGTACGTCGACGGGAAGCCGATTCAGGGCCCGCTGGCCATCGAAGAAGCGCTCCGAATGGCCGGACAAATTTTGGACGCGATGGATGCGGCTCATCTCGCAGGAATTACTCATCGTGATCTCAAGCCCGGGAACATTCTGGTGGGCAAAAATGGCGTAAAGGTGCTCGACTTTGGCCTCGCGATATTCGAGCGGTCTACGCCGGAGCGAGGCAGGAGGTCCGACGCATCCGCCGAGACCGTGCCGCTAACCGGCGAGGGTACCGTGGTGGGCACGCCGCATTACATGGCGCCAGAACAACTGGAAGGCAAGCAGGCCGACGCGCGCAGCGACATCTTCTCCTTCGGGCTGGTCCTCTACGAGTTGATCGGCGGCAAACGCGCATTCACCGGTAGCAATCAGGCGAGTCTGGTTGCAGCAATTCTTAAAGAGCAGCCCCGGCCCCTGCGTGAGATACAGCCCCTAACGCCGGCTGGCCTCGAGCAAATAATCGAGACGTGCCTTGAAAAGGATCCCGGTAAACGTTGGCAATCCGCACGCGAGATCAAGCACGCCCTGGGATGGATGTTGAAAGTGACCCCAGCACCGGCGGCTTCGCAGAAAACGCCCTTGAAGGTGCCGCGGCTAGGGCAATTCGTTGCAGTGCTGGTAGCTATGACGGCGATTGGTATCGCAGCCTGGATGTCATGGTCGAAGCCGGGGCGATCTGCACAGACCACCCGCCTACAAGTGGTTCTGCCCGAAAAAGTGATCTTGGGCCGTTCCCTCTCACTATCGCCCGACGGCCGCAAACTGGTCATCGAAGCCACGGGTGAGGAGGCTGGCCTATGGGTTCGCGATCTAGATGCGTTGGCTTGGCGGAAATTGCCCGGTGCCCTAATTGCAGCGGCAAACCCGTTCTGGTCCCCGGACAGCCAGTTTGTTGGATTCACTATAATCGACCGGCTTGTGAAGATCGATATTGCCGGGGGTGCGGCCCAGACGCTGAGCGAGCAACGCGTCGCGCTCGGGTCGGGTTCCTGGAGCCGCGAAGGCACCATTGCTTTCGGCGACCGTGGACGCGATCCGCTGTGGAAGATTTCGCAGGCGGGTGGTGCGGTCACGGCAATTACTTCTGTGGACACGGCGCGGGGAGAAATCTCCCACTCTCGGCCTTCTTTCCTGCCAGATGGCAAACACTTTCTCTATGTGCGCAACGGATCACCGGAGGTCAGGGGTACGTACGTTGGCTCGATAGACGCCAAGCCCGAAAAACAATCGGAGGAGCGCCTGATAGCAAGCGAGTCCGCTGTATCCTATGCGAACGGCTACCTGTTCTTCATGCGGGAAAAGACGCTCATGGCTCAACCCTTTGACGCGGACCGTATCCGATTGAGCGGCGAGCCAGTACCAGCGGCCGAACAAGTGGAAGTCTTCTCCGTATCCGACAGCACTCTCGCGTATCGAAATCGATTGCCGGATCGGAACTATCAAGTTACCTGGTGGGACCGGCAAGGAAAACCGACGGGCACCGTTGAGACAGCAGGCGCTAATCAGACTATTGTGCTATCGCCGGACGGAACGCGGGGTGCGGTCCGCGAAGAAAACGATCTCTGGATCGTCGATTTTGCCCGCGGCGGCCGCACTCGAGTGACCTTTCTTCGAAGCGTTGGCTCCGACGCCATATGGTCCCCGGACGGGAATCGTGTCGCCTTTGCCGCTGGTACTATCAACGCGGATACGATTTTTGAAAAAGCCACATCGGGCGCGGGGAGAGAGAAAGAACTGTTGAAGGAACCCGGTCAGACTCTCCAACCCACCAGCTGGTCGCGCGACGGGCGGTTCTTGCTGTACACCGCACAGACTGCGTCCAAAACGGGGAGTGATCTGTGGGTACTGCCTCTGGAAGGAGGTCGCAAGCCCGTACTCCTCCTAGGCTCGGAGTTCAACGAATTCAATGCCAGTTTTTCGCCTGACTCCCATTGGATCGCGTATATTTCCAACGAATCCCGCTCAGACCAGGTGTATGTCCGTCCGTTCTTGGCTTCGGGCCCGATAGGCGTGCCAGCGCTTGGCGAGGGGAAGTGGCAGATTTCGACAGATGGAGGGTACACACCCAAATGGCGCGCCGACGGAAAGGAAATTTTTTTTTCCTACCTGATCGGGAGGATGATGGCCGTGGAAGTGAAAACAAATGGCGACGTATTCGAGGCTGATGTCCCCCATCAGCTCTTCTTGGCCCCCGCAACCCTTTTCGCTGGTTGGGACGTGACCCCCGATGGGAAGCGCTTCCTGCTATCGGTGCCACAGGCTCCGGGGGGCGCGCAAATGTCCGTGAACGTCGTGCTGAACTGGCGGGCGATGCTGAAGAACTAGGCTCAGAGAGCCCTCGCATGTCGAACAGTCATGCCGTGGGCGAAGAGATTGTGTCCGAATGGTCGGCAACTCGGTAGCTACTTTTAGGCGGATCGAGACGAAGGATAGCTTCCGGATACGCCGTGATACAGGCGCTAACCGCTTCCACCCCGCCGTGGATCGGCAAACACTACCCGACCGATCGCGATCTATAGAGGTGTTCGGAATTGACGCATGGCTCGCGTCTCACAAAGAGCCCTTTGTGTAATGCAGTCGAAACTGTGCGGAGGAGGATTTTCGGCGCGGTGCTATTAGTCGATAACCGTATTGCGGATCGTCTATCCGATGATCGCGTCACAATCGGGTAAGTCCTGAGACACTCCGGCAAGGCAATGAAATCAGCCCTTCAGAAGCCTCATAACTCAGTCTCACAATCTGATCGACGTCTTCGAGTCGGGCGACAGGTTGCCCCGTGAGCGGACTCCGTTGTGGTGCCACAATGGGCCGTGCAGGTGAATGAACCAAACCGAGCTCGGAGTCCGGCCAGATCCGCACTGACCGCGCAGCATAGACCAAAGAGCAACCGTTCAACTCCCAGATGGTCGGCTAAACTCCCACTACTTTTTGGGCGGAGCCGAGAACCCGAAAATATCCACTTGGCTGTGCGGAATGGGCTGGAGAAAGATGGCTGCGCCCGCGGAGTTTCCACCCGCCAACGCGGCTCGGTGACTGCGCATAAGTCCTGTTGCTGCGCCTCGCTAATGACCGGAGAGCAAATACTGCGGGCCGTCGATGTGGCCTAACGGCTTCGGCGGATCATTTCGATAGACCAGTTCCCAGTGCGCGTGATACCTATGGGGATTTAACGCGTGGGCGGAAAGCTTGCCTGCCTCAACACCAAGCACGACTACCAATTCAAGGCGGTCGCGTTGCGCCTGCGTCAGTTGGTTAAGGATGTGATACACATTGTAGCCGCCGCCCGAAAATCCATAGAGTGCGGTAATTGTGGAGTCGTGAATGAACTCCTGCAAGGCCATTTTCGTTTGCTTGCTGTTATCTCCGGTCTCGCCCGAGACATTCAACACTCGGCCAGAATAGCCCCTGTTGCTTGCGTATTGGAGCGCGGGTGGTTCGTCCAACGCTCCATTCGGGTACTTGGGCCAAACGCTCAGATTAGTTATGCCGCGTAAGATCAGCATCGTCCCAGGCATCGCTTGTAAGTTTATCAGACTTGGCGAGGAGCATCGACTTACGCTGTCACCAAAGCCGTGGTCCGCAAAAAACTGAACCACTTGATCCCCCGAGGATGGAAGTGGCCCCCGACAGCGCCCCTATGGTCGGCAACCCTTCCATTACCTAGTTCTGTCCGGATACGCCGTCATTCAGATGGGAGCTATCGGCTTCTTGATGGGTTAAACTTAGCTGACTCATTCAGATGCCGCTCTCTTCCGGCGACAAACTCGGCCCGTACGAAATACTGGCGCCCATCGGCAAGGGTGGCATGGGAGAGGTCTATCGCGCGCATGACCCTCGCTTAGGACGCGACGTCGCCATAAAGATTTCCTCCCAACGTTTCGACGAGCGTTTTGAGCGCGAGGCCCGCGCCATCGCCGCCCTCAATCATCCGAACATCTGCCACATCTACGACGTGGGTCCAGATTACCTGGTCATGGAGCTGATAGAAGGTCCAACCCTCAAGGAGCGCATCGGAGAAGGCCCCATCCCCCTCGACGAAGCCCTGCGCATCGCCGAGCAGATCGCTGAGGCTCTGGCAGCCGCGCATCAGAAGTTCATCACTCATCGGGACCTAAAACCTGGAAACGTCAAGATCAAAGGCGACGGCACGGTCAAAGTCTTGGACTTCGGCCTTGCGAAGGTCGGCGGTACGCCAACGGCCAGAGAAAGCGAAGATTCGCCCACATTCTCGATGACGCTCACGCAAACGGGCGTTATCGTCGGCACAGCGGCCTACATGAGCCCCGAACAGGCCCGGGGCAAACCCGTCGATGCTCGCGCCGACATTTGGGCCTTCGGCGTCGTGCTCTATGAGATGCTCACCGCCCGCCGCCTATTCAGGGGCGCGGATCTCACCGAAACCTTGGCCAGCGTTGTCAAGGAAGAGCCTAATCTCAGCGCCATTCCGCGCAAGGTTCGCCGCCTGCTCGAAGCCTGCCTGCAAAAGGATCCCAAGCGGCGACTGCAAGCCATTGGCGACCACCACCTGCTGCTAGCCGAGCCTGCGCAACAACCCACCAATTGGCTGTGGCCCTCCATTGCCGCCACGATCGCCATCGCGGCTGTGGCAGTCTCCTGGATCCACTTCCACGAAACGCCGCCCGCGCAGCAAAGCCTCCGCACGCAGCTCACGCGCCCCGGCCCCTTCGGATTTACCCATTTCCAACTCTCCCCCGATGGCCGCTACCTCGCCTTCATCGTCCCAACCGGCAACGATGAGTCTGGCCGCCTGTTTGTCAGGCAGCTCGATTCTGGGCTTGATCGCGAAATTCCCGGCACCGAGGGCTCCAGCTATCCATTCTGGTCTCCCGATAGCACCCACATCGCGTTCTTCTCCCGCACGAAACTGAGACAAGTGGCCCTTGCAGGTGGACCAGCCACCGATCTCGCCCCCACTCCCGACGGCCGAGGCGGCACTTGGGGCCCAGATGGCACCATCGTTTTCGCTCCGGCGGTGAAGGGCGGTCTCTTCCGCCTTTCCGTGTCCGGTGACGGAACGGCGGGCCCGGAAACTCCAATCAAACTGCCGCTCCCCGGCGACGACGTCGGAGATTCGCTCCGCTTCCCGACGTTTCTCCCTGGCTCGGATCACTTTCTATATACGATCGAAGTAACCCAGAGCAATCACGTTGGCACCTACGTGGGCTCTGTCACCGGCGGCCCTCCCGTTCGCATCTCCTCGGTCCTCTCCATGACCCAATTCACTCCATCCCTTGGATCCCAAACCAACGGTTACATCCTCTTCCACCGCGAGGCGACGCTCATGGCCCAACCGTTCGACGCGGCCAAGTTGAAGACCACCGGAGAGGCCTTCCCTTTGGCGGAATCCTTGCTGTCTCGAGGGAACACTGGTTACGCCGATTTCACCGTTTCTTCGGACGGCCTGTTGCTATATGCGGCGGGCGAAACTGCCAATCAGGAAAAGGAAATCGTTTGGCTGGACCACGCCGGCAAACACGGCAAGTCTCTCTTGAAGCAAAGAGGCGTCACGGGCTTCGCGCTGTCTCCCAATGGAACCCAACTAGTCTATTCCACAGCGGCTGAATCCATCAAAGGGGACCTTTGGATGCGGGACGTTGCGCGCGGAACCACACAGAAATTTACGGCCGGGACTTTCGATTCATCCTACGCGCCCGTTTGGTCCCCCGATAACTCCACCGTCATATTTTCTGCCTACCCGATCGATCGGCTTTTCAGCAAAGCCGTGGCTTCGGCGCAAGAGCTCGCCTTGACGGTCCAAGGGACAGACAGCACGGCAACTAGTTGGTCCACGGACGGCAGGCTACTTGTGTACTCGCAAACAAGTTCCACCACGAAGGCTGATATATGGCTGCTGCCGTTGGACAAAAGCGATCAAAAGCCCCGGCCCTTCAAGCAAACCCCCGCCGCGGAGCGAGACGGCCACATCTCCCCCGACGGTCGCTGGATGGCTTACACCTCGGACTCCTCGGGCCGGAATGAAATCTATGTCGAGTCGATCGTGCCGGGCGGAGCCGCACACCCGGTATCAGTGAACGGCGGTGGATACCCGCACTGGAGAACCGATGGTAAGGAGCTTTACTTTATCACCAGCACTAATAACGCTCTGATGGCGGTTGACGTCAAAACCGGTCCGGAGCTTATGTTCGGAGTGCCGCACGAACTATTCAGCCAGCCAGAGCCGCACTGGGACGTCTTTGGGTTCCAGTATCAACCTAATGCCGACGGCAGCCAGTTCCTGATGCTGCTCTCCGCTGGTGGCGAGGTCACCGCTCCGCCTCTGACCGTCGTCACCAACTGGCAAGCCACGCTGAAGAAGTAAGGGGAGTCGAAGCCCGAGCCATCCGTCGCACTGCCTGGGGTATTCGACTCTGTAGCCCAACGGATCGTCGGCCATCCATCCATAAATGATTCTGATGGAATGGCGATGCGGAGCTTATAGGCAACGACCCTTGTCCGATGAGACTGAACGGCTAGGAAGTCGGATCGGATTAAGAACGAGAGATCGGATCGGGGCCGGTAATTCGGGTAAGCGGTCACTTGGCCGTGTCACGCGTTTCGCCTGGAAATGAATCCAGCCAGTTGCTCACGCCCCCATCCTTTGCGTCCACGAGCTACGCAACCAGCGACAGGCGTTTTTCGCGAGCTTCCAAGGCGCCGAGGAGGCAGTGTAAACGGCGAATGGAGTCTTCTGGAGTCCCGACCAGAAATCGACGAGTCGGGGATTGGCCTAACAACCACTGTTAAAAGGGGTTAAATGGAGCGGGAGACCGGGGTCGAACCGGCGACGTCCAGCTTGGGAACTTACTCAGCGATTGGAAACAGACAACATATGCGACCATGGCGCTGGATCCCGACCATCAAAAGCCAGGAAATCCGGGCTTCTGCGATCTGCGGACCACTTAACGCAGTAATCGCAGTAAGGAAGTGAAGGCCCGTGGAACTTCAAATCGACGTCCAGCCATCCAGATTGGACGTCACTCTCTTTTGGGATACCAAAACACTAGGATACGGGATACGCGGAATTCAATCCTCTCCTTCCAGCGTTACCTTGTGTTTCGAAAACGGTGGGCGGTCTCCAGGCTTAAAGATTCGATTCATTTTCGAGGCCTGCTGAATTTCGGTAACTTGCCAAACGCGCCTGCTGATTGGTGCGGCGGGGTGAGATCTAGGCAGGTACGCAAGTGGTTCAAACAGTTCGAAGAAGGGCAGGGAACGCTTCCCGGCATCGCGCCTCACATGACCTGCGACGCACGTGCGCCTAGTGTTGCCGTGCTGCGGGTGGGGAGCTTGAACTCTTGGTCACGCGTCGGTTCAAATTACGGAAAGATAACTCGGCATCAATCAGGGCTCGGTCCATTCACCCAGGGAATAGCTTTGGATGGCATTACGTGCTATCTCTACCAGTTGCAGGCATCTACCTCAATCCGCGGCTGGATCAGGACGCATCTCTATGAAAAGGTGGAGCAGACTCTTTTCGATTTCGACTCGCGCTTTTCATCTCGACTTGAGATAGCGCGCCGGACCGCCGATGACGTTGTGTGGCTCCCCCCAGAACCATCTGTCGTTCGACGCCAGGCTTGCTGCAGCCCACTTGTAGTCAGTCTCAGGGCAACTTGATCGCGGCCGTCAGCGCCTTAAACCTCGGATTCCCTCTCAGTCCGGAGAAAGCAGGTTCGCCCTTTAGGTAGATTAGATTGGGTTCCCGCAATCGCAGCGACAGCGTCAGGCAGTCCAAAGCCTTGTCCGTTTCGCCTAGCCTGGCATGATATACCGCTAGAAAATAGTTCTCCGGATTCTTTTGAGCTCCAAGGAATACCAGACGGGCCCGCCAATAGCTGGGGGGGCCACCTGCGTTAAGGGCAGCCTGGAGCATCGACGGATCCGGATGAACCCTGTCGGAGCGTTGCAATGCATCGATGGCCTTGTCCCACTGCGATAAATCTTCGTAAGCCCAGGTCAAGAATAATTGCGGCAGTTCAGCACTAGGTTCAAGATCGAGCGTCTGTAGCCCGGACTTGATCGCGCTCTGGAAATCGCCGGCGTAAATGTAGTGCCAAATGAGATGAGCGCTGATCAGCACGTCCAAAGGGTCGAGGTCCAATGCTTTGCGGCTTTCAACAAGCGATTCGGGGAATCGACCCATGGCAACTAAGTAGTGCGAGAACCAATGATGAGCCGCGGCGTCATTTGGATTTAGTGCGATGGCTTGCCGGAACTCCCGTTCGGCGGCCGGCCAGTCGCGATCCAGCAGCAAATACATTGTCGCCAGCGTCGTATGCGCCTCGGCCAGATTGGCGTCGTGCTCCAGCGCTTGCCGGATCGCCTCCCTGGCGCGGGTTTGAGCTTCCTCTGGTGACATCGCATTCTCCTGAGCCAGGAGCAGGTAGCATTCGGCCAAGCCTGCATACGCGGCGGCATACCTGGGATCCTTGCTGATGGCCTGTTGGAAGAACGCAACCGCTTTATTGATGGATTCCCGGTCTGGCCTCCTTCTGTGGAACCGCCCCAACAAGTATGCGGTGTGGGCCTCACGATCGTTTGTGCCGGGCGGCACTATCGCAGTGCCCGGCCGTATCGTGCGAGCGACTTGATTGGATATGTCTTCCTGGATATCAAGAATGTCTCCTTCGCCGCGATCGTAGGTTTGCGACCAGATGTGATATCCGCTTCGCGCATCATTCAGTTGCACGGTCACGCGCAAGTGTCTGTCCTGTCTGCGTACGCTACCTTCGAGCACCGCGCCTACATTCAGTTGCTGTGCTATGGAGCGAATATCCAGTGTGGCGCCTTTGAAATGGAACGCCGTCGTGCGCGCCACGACGCGGACACCTTCAAGATGGGCTATCGCGTTCGTCAATTCCTCAGTGAGGCCGTCGGTGAAGTACTCGATCTCAGGATCGGCCGTCAAGTTCACGAAAGGGAGGACCACCAGGGAGTCCACTCGACTGCTATTCTGTCCTGTTCCCGGGAGTCGTCCAGAGACGAGGGCGATGAGAATTAAGGTCGCCACGAGCGCCAGTCCGGTCCAACCCAAAAGCGCCGGCCGACCTAGGCGGGGCTTGCGAATTTCCGTGGGGGCGGGAGCCTCCAGTGGAACCGACGCCGGTCCGGGTTTGGGCACGGAGATGGCTTCAACCTCGACCAAGAACCGGTATCCGCGACGAGGGATTGTTTCGATGAAATTCCCGGCTCCCAGGGCCTTTCGCAGAGCCGAGATGTTTTGAGTAAGATTGTTCTCCTCGACAAACGTATCGGGCCACACCAGCTTGATCAGTTCCGACTTATCGACAACCTTACCTGACCGAGCTGCTAGAACCAGCAAAGTATCGAAGGCCTTCGGCGTTAGAGGTACCAGTTCGCCACCGTTGAGAAGCAGTCGTTGTTCGAGGTCGAGTTCAAACGGTGCAAACCTGTAAAATCTCGTCCTCGTCTCGTCCACAGGACTCCTTCACAACTCTTTCATGCGTTTCTCACGGTGACTTAAGGACTCTGAGCGGGCTCACCGTTAGTCTAGAGCATCCGGTGCGACTGAAAAGGCACCCCGGCTTGAAAGGAAAGGAATACTGTTTTATGAACTCAACAATTCGAGGCCAAGTTTTGGCCACTTTAATGACACCGACGAGCCGCCATACGGTCTCGCGACTGGGCTGTGCCGCTTTGGCGCTTGGCTCAGTCATGTCAGCCCAGACGCCCCCTGTTACCGTACTGACGATCGACATGGAGCACGTAGTGCAGTACCAGGAAAACTACGCAAACCTCCAGAAGAACGGAACCTCAACAGTTATCGAAGCTCCCGTTGTTCCCGGTACGTTCTCGCCCGGCTACTTTATTGCAGATATTGTGACCATAAATGGCACGAGGTCAAAAGGAACGACCATCGCCAAGGATCTATGGTTCAATCTAAACAGCAACGCCACAGGGAGCCAGGCGATTGCGGACATCACCCGATTTCAGACAATGGACATCGTTCTCGAAATTCAGCTTGAAGACGGGACGGCACTTGGCACCATCCTCTTGAGTGGCGTCACGGGTGGCGCTCCTCCTCTGGGCGCTCCTAAATCGGCTCCGACTGGTAACTTCGCGGTAGTCGGGGGGACCGGAGCATTTCTTGGTGCACGCGGCCAAGCTGCGACAATCATGAATAGCTTTAGACCTACTTCAACCTTCGAGAACCCGGTCAATCGACGCACCTTCCCGGGCGGGCTGTGGAAAATGGCTATTGAATTGATTCCCCTGAGGACACCAGAAATCGTATCGACGACCGCCGGCCCCGTCATCGTTCATTCTGGCGATTACTCCTTGGTGTCGGCGGCTAAGCCCGCGAATGCAGGCGAAGTACTAACGCTGGTGGCTTCTGGGCTTGGTCCAACGCGCCCTGGGGTAGATCCGGGCCAGCCGTTCCCGGCCTCTCCCGAGCAAATTGTAAATTCGCCAATCGATGTGGTGGTGAATGGAATAGCCAGTGAGGTGCTGTATTCCGCCGGTTATCCGGGCACGGTCGGCAATTACCAAGTCAACTTTCGAGTCCCGTCCAACGCAGCCGCTGGGGCCTCATGCCGGCACAATAAGTGTTTAGCGTCGGTTCAACTGCGGGCCGCTTGGGTGGTGGGGGGCGACGTGAAGATGCCCGTTCAGTAAGCTCAGGGAACTGTTGTCTAGACGAAAAGAACAAAGGAGATCTTTGTGAATCCTCCGTTTCGACCTGGCCTGAGCTACCGTTCGATCCTTGTTCCGTTGGAACTTGGTTCCGTCCTTCCAGTGCTCCTGCTCGGGCTTCTCGGCCTCACGCAGAGTGCAAGAGCCCAGACCGCGGGAATAGTTGTTGCGACTGGCATTCCCAGCATCTACTCAGGTGCGTGTTCAGCAACTCCTCTTCGTGACGGAGGGATCCTCTATACCGGGGGCCGTGGCGCGGAGGTTTACGACGCCTCCACCGGGACATTCATGCTTACCGGTAGCATGATCAGTGCACGTTGTGGACAGTCCGCCACTCTGCTGAAGGATGGTCGGGTTTTGGTGGCGGGAGGATATACGTCAATCGCGGTCAACGACGTCTTATCCAGCGCGGAGATCTATAACCCTTTCGCCGGAACTTTCCAGCCCACGGGAGATATGATCACGGCTCAGCTTTACCAGACTGCCGTTTTGCTTGGCAACGGTAAGGTTCTGATAGCAGGTGGGACTCGACGTGTCGATGCTACTCACGAGGTAACTGCGCCCGCTGAGCTGTACGATCCCGCCAGCGGCACGTTCGCCAGACTGGAAGATCTGGGAGCAGTATTCCATCCCACAGCCACATTGCTGGCCGACGGAAGGGTTCTCTTGGTCGGGGGCAACGCCGAGTTGTACGATCCGACAGTTGGCACTTTCAGCGCCTTAAATTCAGCCAACTTGCCTCAACCTCTGTTCGGGCACTCCGCCACGCTCTTGGCGAACGGGAAGGTTTTGATCGTTGGTGGTAACCAGGAATATCCCGATCCATCAGACGCGGACGGAGAAGATTCACTGCAAAACGCAGAATTGTACGACCCTTCCACTGGAACCTTCGAGAATACGGGCCACTTGGTGCGAGCAAGAGCTTGGCATACCGCCACAATACTTCCGGGCGGCAAGATTTTCATTTCAGGTGGCCTCTGTGAAGGCGACTGCAGCCTCGCGGAACTTTACGACCCTGCCTTGGGAACATTTGCCGCTGCCGGCAACCTGCTGGACGGGAGCGATGGATGGCCGGTCTCGCTCGCCGACGGGACAGTTCTGCTCAAGGGAGGCAGCGGTTCTGAGTTGTACATTCCCGCTCCATCCGCGGTTTCTAGCGCGAGCCTGACCTCGCCCCTGGCGCCCGAATCGCTGGCCTCTCTTTTCGGCGCGCGTCTGGCGACGACCACCGCAAGCGCCGACAGGACTGCCCCGGGCACGAGCCTTGGCGGGATCAGCCTAAATGTACGCGATAGCGCCGGGAGCGAGCGCCTCGCCCCATTGCTCTACGTCTCACCCTCGCAGATCAATTTTGAGGTTCCCCCAGGGACGGCTCTGGGCGACATCTTGCTAGAAGTCATCAACGGCGCAGCTAGATCTCTAGTGACAGCGGAAATTCGCGGTATCGCGCCAGGGCTGTTCGCCTTTCCAGGGAACAAGGCGGTGGCTTACGCGCTACGTATTGAAGCCGACGGATCACAGACGATTTTACCCGCTGGCAGCGCGATTGTGCTGGACGACCGGCAAGTTTACCTGATCTTATTTGCGACGGGTATTCGCAACCGGTCCTCGCTCGCCAACGTGGGATGTACGATCGGCGGAATCACTATGCCGGTCGATTATGCCGGCTCGAACGGCGAAGGCGTGCCGGGTCTGGATCAGGTGAATGTGCGTCTGACGACTGATGCAAGAGGAAACAAGGATGGACATTTAGTCTTGACAGTGGATGGAGTTCCATCCAACGCTGTGTTTGTCGATATTCACTGAGCGGAGTCTCTGGAAACACCCCGTTCGAGATCGACCTCAAATGGCCCGAGGCAAGGCGGCCCGTTCGAAGACGAGCATCTTGAACAGGCCGGCCGCCCGCCCGGCACAGAGGACAGCCACCTGCGCGAAACGGCGATCAGGCTGTGTCGTTAAAAACTCACCGACTCTCCCCACAATAGTCCCCCTAACGGTCTGCCGGTGTTTCGAGAGCGGTTCGTGCAGAACTCCTAAGAACCGAATGATTCCCAGGAATTCTCCAGTGACTGCAGCCTGTGCGAAGAACACATAGTCTTGGCCCACGTGCCTCAGTGATCGGAGCGAGGTCCGGTCCGCCGCTTAATCAGTACTTTGCGATCTAGATGATGGGCGAGCTAGTGTCGCTGGCACACACTGTGAAACGCTGATTGGACCATGGCAGGACCTTCCACAGTCCGCCATTTGCTTAAGCATTCCTTCCGAACGACTTGTTCAAGCGAGATTGCCCGGAACTCCGTTGAAAGTTAGCGACTCTCGATCCTCATAGGCTACGCGACGGCGGCTCCTTTCGCAATCGGTTTCTTGGAAACGGCGTTAGCCATCGAGGACAGCAACAACGGAATCTGGCGATGACCGATCACCCTGCGGAAGTGCCGCTCGGCGACGAGCAACCCTGAGCCAACCCATCGCTCGATCTGATCGCCCGTCCGCCA
>JAIQFE010000079.1 GCA_020073445.1 Terriglobia bacterium | reverse complement strand
AACAAGCCGACGATGTCGGCCATCGGCAGGATCATCTGGATGTTGGGGTTCTGTTCGGTGGCGAGCCGGCGGAACTGCTGCACGGCCCGTTGCTGGTCGATCTGGTATCTTCTCTTCATAGCGACTCTCTCCTTTTTCTTGGCAGAAAAACTACCCAGAGGCGTTCACTCCTCCAGGTTTGAGAGTCGCTTACTTTCTACGAACTAACGGGCATGCTCGGGGTCGCTGACTCCACCAAAGGCCGAATACATTGACGCAGACCGAAATGTCATTCTCGTCTTCGCTTGCAATTCTGCGGCGGACCATACATCCGATAAGGCCCATTATGAGGACCTAAAGATGAATGATTTGACCGTCGTAGAGAAGATTGCCGAGCGGCAGAGATTGAAGGCGCTGGTGCTCGACAGCGTCATGTTCACCGAAGGGTGGGATGCCAACACGGTCGCCCACATCCTCGGAGTGCACGCTTTCGAACGCAACTTCTCTGCGAACAGATAGTCGGCTGCGCCCTCCGTCGCGTGAGTTATTCGGCCGACGAGAAGGGGCAGTTCAACCCCGAATACGCCGAAGTTTATGGTGTGCCGTTTTCTTTCATCCCCTGCAAGCGGCGCACCACAGACCCAAAGCCCGGCTCGCTGCCCACCCGCGTGCGCGCCCTCGAAAGTGTCATACCAAGGAGAGGGTGCCCAACTTGGCGTTTGGATATACTTGAAGGCTAATTGCTGCCACCAATCAGAAAGTCATGAGTAGTTTTAGGCAATACTTCCGCACGATTTCAGGGTTCGATCCCTTTTTCTGGCAAGAGGAGTTGTTTCATGAGTTCGTGAGCGGCGAAATCCCAACCCGGATTGATTTGCCGACCGGGGCCGGTAAAACATCCGTCATGACAGTATGGCTACTCGCGCTGGCAGAGCAAGTGCGGCATGGAACGGTGAACTTACCGCGGCGGATAGCCTGGGTTGTGGACCGTCGGGTTGTCGTAGACCAAGCTACTGTCGAAGCGGAACGGCTGGCTGCCAACCTCGATCAGAAGGCTGAGCTGACCGAGCTTCGAGATACGCTCACTGGTTTGTGTGGACCGACCGGGACGAGCCCTCTGGCAGTAAGCACCCTGCGTGGGGAGCGTGAGGACAACCGGGCGTGGAGCAAGAATCCATCACGGCCCGCTATCGTGATCGGAACCGTAGACATGATCGGGAGCCGGCTGCTGTTTTCCGGGTACGGGGATGGCCGCTGGTCGCGCGGTCAGCATGCCGGTCTTCTCGGTATGGATGTTCTGATCGTCAACGACGAAGCCCACCTCACTCCCGCGTTTGCCCAACTGATTTGCACAGTTTCGCAACGATCGGGAATGCGGGCGATCCTGCTTTCGGCGACGCAACGAGAACGCGGCGTCGACCCATTTCCGATGAACCTGGACAATGATTTGGTTGCACCCGGTTCGACTTTTGCGAAACGATTTCGGGCGGTCAAGCAACTCCACATCGTCGATCCGGTCGAGAAGCCCGAGGATACTATTACTGAATTGGCCTTGCGACCGGACCGGCGAACCATCGTATTTGTCCGGTCTCCGAAGGACGCACGGAAACTCGGTGCAGCGATTGAGAAGCAACACAAAGTGCGGGTCCCCTTGATCACGGGAGTGCAAAGAGGCAAGGAGCGGGACGAACTACTGGACGACGATGTCGTGAAGCGGTTCTTGTCGAAGGATGCGCCGATGCCAGAATCCCCGCCGTGTTGGCTGGTGGCGACTTCGGCGGGCGAGGTGGGCATTGATCTATCGGCAGATCGTCTAATAACCGATCTGGACACGGCGGACCACCTCTTGCAGCGGTTTGGCAGATTGAACCGGTTTGGAAATAGCAAGGGCGCCGCTTTCCTGGTGTATGCCGAGAAGCAAATCCAGGGCGAGGCGGGCGTCCGGCTTAAGGCCACGGTAGATTACCTGCGAACACTAGGTGGGAGCGTATCGCCCGAGGTACTGCGCAACCAGCCACCGCCGCAAGCGGCGATGTCCGCCACGCCGAAATTGGCACCTTTATTGCCCTGGTTGATCGATGTTTGGTCGCTGACATCTATTCGCGCGGCCGATTGGCCCTCCAGGCCGGCAGTGGAAACCTGGCTTCGAGGGGAGGAGGCATCTCCTCCGGAGACATATGTCGCATGGCGCGACGAGACGGGCGATCTCACGGATCCGCTTCACGGCGTGACCGAAGAGGAGATCGAGGAGATGTTCGATGTCTTCCCGGTGCGAGCCTACGAGCGCCTGAAGCAGTACACAGGCGAGCTGTGCAAAGCCTTGCGGGACTCCCGATATGGCGGAACACGAGCAATTGTGATCGGGTCGGACGCAACCGTGCGCACAGGCACGTTAGAGGAACTGCTAAAGGAAGAACGCGCCGTGCGCTACGGCACGCTCGTATTGCCTCCCGGAGTGGGGTATCTGGATCCGAATGGCATGGTTGATTGGACCAGGGATGGCAGCGCCGCTTCCAACTATGATGTCTCGGAAATCCAGGGGGACCGCAAGAAGTCCAGGAATGGAACCGAGCCTCTGGGATTCAGGAAACGGCTAACCATCGAACTAACACAAGAAGACGACAGCGAACTGGTCGCGACGTGGGCATATTACTCCGCTCAGAAAGGCAAGAAGCAGGAGTACGGGTCGTTGCTCCTCGAAATTCATTTGCAGCAGGTGGCCGATGTGGCGGCGGACCTCGCGCGGCGGTTGAACATGAACGAGCGGGTCTTCCGTTGGGCAGGTGAATGGCATGATCGGGGAAAGGATCGCGTCGTCTGGCAATGGGCGGCCGGGAATCCGGCCGGTTCGCCACCTGTCGCAAAAAGCGAACGTGTCGAGGGCTGGAGACTCGGAGGGTACAGACACGAGTTCGGATCTTTGATGGACGCCGAGAGCAAGCTTCCGGCGGACTTTTCCCCGGAAGAAGGCGATCTGGCTTTGCACCTGATCGCCTCACACCACGGATGGGCAAGGCCCCACTTCGAAGAACGCGCCTACGACAAAGACTCTGTGCGCCGGAGCCGGAGCGTGGCACTAGAATGCACACAACGCTTGGGAAGATTGCAGCAGCGATACGGAGCTTGGGGGCTCGCGTACCAGGAGGCCGTGTTTCGCTCGGCGGACGCCATTGCATCCTCCGAACTGCCGGAGTTGCCGACCAATGCATGAGTATCGCGTCCCGCTGGATCCAAGGAAGCCAGGGCAATTTCTTGCCTGTTGCGGAATGTTCGAGCTGGCGGACATATCCGCTCCCGGTGGAATTGCAGCTTTCGAACGCGCCGGCCAACTATTCGCTCTAAACACGGACGCAACATTCCCACCGAAGGAACTGAAGTTGCTCCCAGCAGCGGAGTTTGAGAATAAGACACTGGAGCCGCTAACTCTCGCTTGCACGGGCGGGGAGCTTGCCCTGAATTGGTGGCTGAACGAAACCCTCACGGGCAAGAGCGCCTTCAAAACGTGGGGCGGCCAGCAGACGCCCCGACGGGTTTTGGAAGAGTTGCTGGGAGAGCTGAAGGGTACGATCGCGGTTGAGGAGATGTTCGCGTGGACCCGTTATATGAAATCTCGCTTCGGCGTGGATGCACGCGCGGCGTGGGAGGCTCTAGATGCGGGATACTCTCCAAACGACATTGGCCAAGACGCGGCGACTTTCCCGTGGGTTGAAATTCTCGCGGTGATCGGCTTGCAAGGGTTCCGACCGGCACAACAAAAGCGGGCACGTTATCGCTACTCCGCGTGGAGCGATCCGTTGCCCATCGCTGCCGCTCGGGCGGCCTGCGCAGCACCATGGCCGGGACTATCCGCACAGACCTTTGAATTTGAAGTCGCGGTTCGTGGGCAGGGTTACAAGACATTTCTATTTGCGGAAGGAGTCAATCATGCCTGACGTGTTATCAAACTACGACGCCTGGATCAATGAGGGCGGTCCAAGCGCGCTCGTACTGAAAGAGTATCTCCAGCCCGCCGCGGGGCCGGACGAAGTCATTTTCCCGCCAACGTTCGCGCCTCCCGAGGAGAAGAGAAAAGATCCTTCGAGCTACATAATCGATGGCGAAGGGGAAAACACTGTATGCCTGCTCGACTCCGTTGGATCGCAGGCAAACCGGTTGGAAGCATTATTCAAACAGGAGAAGTATCGGGCCCTCGTTCCGCAGATCAGCGTCAACGTTGAGGGTCGGATCGTGAATCTCCTAGATCTAGGTCACCGGGCAGCCGACGCATTGATTCGGTCCACGAAGCTGGCCGCAGACCTTCAGAAAGCCTTCCTCGAATGTGATGCCGGGAACGCGGTCAGTCTTGCCAAGGTTGCGCCTACAAGCTTAGTCTTTGGAGCCTGGGACTCACGATCCTCTCAAGTGAAGCTTCCGCGCCTTGTCGATTCCACAATCCGAGCGTTTCGTGTGGTCGAGCTTTCGCGAGCTGCCCAGTACTTTTCTGCCCTCACAAATGACGAGGTCGACACTCTACTGCTCGCGGACGCGGAGAAGCAGAAAAAGCCGCTGAGCAAAGCTGGCTTTCTGGACGCCCCTTCGGGGAGAACGTGCGGTGGAGTGATCGTTCGTGGAGACATCGTTCGAACGACAATCGTGAACCTCACAGCATTGCGGTACCTAGGGGCACCCTCCGATGAAGACTGCCGAAATCTGCGCCGCTACATTTTCAGTCTGTGCCTTCTCGTGGTATTTGCTCCAGTCGATCTCTTCCTGCGTCAAGGTTGCCTACTAGTCAGGACCAGCAAGCCGCTTGAGCGTCGGTTGATCTACCGCGATGGCCGTACTGAGGACTGGAACGTCGAGTTTGATGCGATTGAATCTTTTGCGCGGGTGGCTGCGGAAGGGTTTAAGGTTGGAGAGAATCAGGTAGTTTCTTTTGACGTGAAAGCGGCGAAGGACATGGTCAAACAGGCTGGCAAGGCGAAAGAGGATGCCTGATGGCGTTACAGCTACAATTGACGGTTCGCTTCCTGGCGGACCGTTATCACGGCAACGATTGGCCTCCTTCCCCGGCTCGCCTGTTCCAGGCCTTGGTGGCGGGAATGAAGACCGGCGCGGCACGACGGGAATTGGGCCAGCCGCATAAGCGCGCTCTCGAATGGCTTGAACGCCTAAATCCTCCCGAAATTCTCGCCGGACGCCATCAACAGGGTAAAGAATACACCCTATTTGTGCCGAACAATAGCTTGGATAGCCAGCGGAAGAGCACCAAGACCTCAAAAGTCGTACGTCCACACAGACTGGTGGACCATACTCTGGGCAAACCGGACGTTGTGTACCGGTGGAGATTCCCCGAGGAACCGGGCATGCGTGAACGAGTAGATGCTTTGGACGAAATCGCCGCAAGATTACGTACACTCGGTTGGGGAGTGGATTTCGCAATGGCTTGCGCGGAGCTGTCCGACGCCAGCGCACCCCCACCGCTTCTCGACCACTTTGTTCCGGATGCTGCCGGGGAAATGCAGCTCCCGTTACCACAAGCGGGCTTCCTCGATCATTTGGACGCCTGTCACGAGGCGTTCACCCATCGAATCACCAAGGCGGGAGTAAATCCCTACACCCGGCCCACACGATTCGGACGCGCGCGGTATCACAACCGAGCGCTGGCGCCCAGTCGCCGATTCATTGCTTTTGAATTAGAGCAGCCAGAGGGTGGTCCCTTCACCTCACGCTGGGATGAGACGCAAACCATTGCGGCAATGGTTCGCCACGCCGCAGGCGTAGCGCTGAAAAAGGAAAGCATGGACCAGGCGTGGATCGACACCTTTGTTCTCGGACACAATCGGCCGGACGACTTAGGCCACCGCCTTTCGTATGTACCACTGCCTTCGATCGGCCATCAGCATTCCGACGGTAGCGTTCGGCGGTTGTTGGTCATCGAGCCGCCCTCAGTCGCTCCTGGTGATCGGGAAGCGCTCGATCTTCTCGAAGTCAAGCTCGTTGGGTGGATTCTGACAGAATCCGAGGACGGTCCGGCGCGCGCCGTGCTTGCGCCCATGAGAGATCGAACCAAGGTCCTGCCCTTCTACACACGGGCAGCCACCGTGTGGGAGACTGTGACGCCGATAGTCCTACACGGATTTAACGCCGCACGCGGGCAGATTTCGCTCACCAAAACGGACCGCTTGTTGTGTCAGGCATTTGAAGCAGCTGGCTTTGCTGAGCGTGGAATCGAAAACTTCACCTTCCAAATCGCGCCCTACTGGGGCGGCTGCGGCGCTGCGGGGACGATTCGCGTTCCGAGGCATCTTGCGAAGTGGCCGAGAATCCATGTGCGCGTCACGTTCAAGCAACCCGTGAAAGGACCTGTATGGGCGGGCATCGGACGGCACTATGGCCTAGGCCTTTTGGCCGCGCGAGCGGGGCTATAACGGCATGCGCTCCTCCTACCTGGTTTGTTACGACATCTCCGACGATAAGCGTCTTCGCCGCGTATTTAAGACCATGCGAGCTTGGGGCGATCACATTCAGTTCTCTGTATTCGAATGTCAGTTGACCTCGGCGGACTTGGTCCGTCTCCGGGCCGAACTTTCCGGTATCATCCACCACAACGAAGACCAGGTGCTGTTCGTGCTGCTGGGGCCAGCGGAAGGGCGTGGTGATCGCGTCATCACCGCTCTCGGAAAGCCGTATACACGCGTGGACGCCCCTTGCATAGTTGTTTGAGGATTTATGGCTACCCGACCCTTGGAATTCCCCCGCCAAGACGATCTGCCGGATTATCTCCCGGCGCGAATGGTCAACGAGTTCGCTTATTGTCCCCGCCTGTTCTTCTACGAATGGGTGGAGGGCGTCTTTCGCGAATCTGCGGATACCGTCGAAGGCTCCGTCCAGCATCAGCGGGTGGATAAAGAAGGTGGCGACTTGCCACCTGCCGAGGAACTGTCCGAGGACCTGAAGACGCAGGCCATCACACTCTCGAGTGAGCGCCTCAGGGTGATCGCCAAGATGGATGTCGTCCAAGTTGAGGACGGCCACGCTCGACCAATCGATTACAAGCGTGGGCGTCCTGCGGACACCGAAAATGGGCCGGGGCTATGGCCCGCCGACCGCGTGCAGATGGTGCTACAGGCGATGGTCCTTCGTGAAAATGGTTACCGCTGTGAAGAAGGAATCGTATACTATCGCGCTACCAACCAGCGCGTCCGTGTGCCAATCACCGAGGACCTGATTCAGGAAGCGGAAGCCGCCGTATCGAACGCGTGGAGAACCGCGCGGCAACGAATCATTCCCCCACCACTGGTGGACTCGCCGAAGTGTCCAGGTTGTTCCTTGAACGCGATCTGCTTGCCCGATGAAACGAACGCTCTGGAAGCCGGCGATGAAGAGGATGACGGCCAGCTCTCTCTGTTTGCCACTGGCGCTTTGCCGCGCAAGCCTCCCCGTCGCGAGTTGCGCCGCTTAATCGTTCCAAGGGAGGATCGAAAGCCGGTCTATCTGAATACACAGGGCCTACGGGTCGGAAAATCGGGAGATGTATTGCAGGTGAAAGAGAAGGATGCCCTTCGTCAGGAAGTGCGCTTGAACGAGATTTGCCAAGTGAACCTGATGGGGAACATCCAGGTCTCTACCCAGGCGATCCAGGCGCTGTGTTCCGCGGAGGTGCCGGTGTGCTACTTCTCGCAGGGCGGTTGGTTCTACGGGATGACTAGCGGACTGACCACGAAGAACGTCTTCCTCCGGCAGTCGCAATTCCGCTTGGCGACGGAGGAATGGTTCGCGCTTCGATTGGCGCGAAAGCTCGTGGCGGGTAAGATCCGGAATCAGCGCGTGATGCTAATGCGCAACCACGAGGAGCCACCCAAGCTCGTGCTGGAGCAAATGCTTGAGATGGCGGACCGCGCCGAGAAATCCAGCGCGCTTGAAGAGCTTCTAGGAATCGAAGGGAACGGCGCCCGGTTGTACTTTGGAGCCTTTGACGGAATGATCAAACAGGAGTCCGAGAGCAGCGGCTTCAGTCTTGATTTCGCGTCGCGCAACCGCCGCCCGCCGAAAGATCCGGTGAACGCTCTGCTCTCGCTCGCATACAGCCTGTTATCAAAGGACCTGACAGTAGCGTGCGCGGCGGTAGGATTTGACCCAATGATGGGCTTCTACCATCAGCCTCGTTTTGGACGGCCGGCCTTGGCGCTAGATTTGATGGAACCGTTCCGGCCGCTGATTGCCGAATCTGCCGTGCTCAACGCGATCAACACGCGTATGGTTGCCGCTAGGACTTTGTTCGGGCCGGGCGAGCGGTGGCGTTAACGCCGGTAGGCCGGCGCGGCTTCTTTCAAGCTTACGAGGCACGAATGGACACGCTGGTGACGCATCCCATCTTTGGTTACCGGGTCTCGTACCGCAGATTGCTGGAGGTACAAGCGAGGCTGCTCGCGAAGGTTCTGGAAGGAGAACTGGATGAGTACGCGGTCTTTGTTACCCGGTGACGCGAGCGGTGGGTCGATGCGGAAAGTGGCGGACCCGCTCGCGGCTTCCAAAGGACTGATCCCGCGGTGGTTATGTAGGAAAGGATGCTGTGACAGGTGAGACATCGAAGGCCAAGTCACAGCCTCTCGCTGGCCGTATCGCAGATCATTGACAATAGAATAGTTGGAGTGGCGGCTAATTCCGCGATCAGCTGATCGCGGCCCCATTGAAGCCGCGAAGTGAGAAGAATCACCGGCCAGCCAGTCGAGGGTAATTCCGCGATCAGCTGATCGCGGCCCCATTGAAGCTCGTGGGCGTCGGCCGATTGCGTGACGGCCGGATTAATTCCGCGATCAGCTGATCGCGGCCCCATTGAAGCGGGGCCAAGCTTGCCGGGATGCTGAAGAACAACGCCCGGAATTCCGCGATCAGCTGATCGCGGCCCCATTGAAGCCATGATTTGATTGTGAAGTGCTTTCACCCCAATCGCTCCAATTCCGCGATCAGCTGATCGCGGCCCCATTGAAGCCATGCATAGTTTCAATCAATAGCCCCGTGTTGCTCACTCAATTCCGCGATCAGCTGATCGCGGCCCCATTGAAGCCCATCGCAATGCGCGAGTCGAGTCTGTGTCCCAACGCAATTCCGCGATCAGCTGATCGCGGCCCCATTGAAGCATCACGAAGCCTATGCCCGCATGAACAACGATATCGAATTCCGCGATCAGCTGATCGCGGCCCCATTGAAGCAAGCCTCCGTAGTTCTCCCTTCGCGCGGGCCGCGTCAATTCCGCGATCAGCTGATCGCGGCCCCATTGAAGCCGCTGGTCCGGCTTTGGCACCCCCGGCAAACACCCAAATTCCGCGATCAGCTGATCGCGGCCCCATTGAAGCCGGGATCGCCAAGTGAGAAACCGATGCCGCGAATCTTCAATTCCGCGATCAGCTGATCGCGGCCCCATTGAAGCTTAGGAGGGGTTTGCTGAACTTCGGCGTGAGTCGGCAATTCCGCGATCAGCTGATCGCGGCCCCATTGAAGCGTCCCTAGCCTGTTCAGGTGTTCCGCGATCTTTGAATTCCGCGATCAGCTGATCGCGGCCCCATTGAAGCTGGCCGGGGCATCGGGAGCTGGGTTGAGAAGGCATAAATTCCGCGATCAGCTGATCGCGGCCCCATTGAAGCTTGACAAGGCGAAGGAGTACATGGTTGAGCGCGGCCCCATTGAAGCCTTCTTACTCTTTGCGGGTGCGTCTTCTGCTGGCTCTTAATTCCGCGATCAGCTGATCGCGGCCCCATTGAAGCCCGGATGTCGAGGGCCCAGCGCATCGCCGAGCGGAATTCCGCGATCAGCTGATCGCGGCCCCATTGAAGCGGGATTGACTGGCTGTTGCGCTCCTCAATGTTCGACAGTCTGATAAGCTTGCGAGGGTTCGGTTCGCAATAGCTTCGAGTGGCTCTCAGGTGCCGCTGTGCCCAAGACAAGTGCCCGCAAGGTCACGCTCGCCCATCTGGCGGGTGATGGCTACCGATACTTCAGCGATGGTCGAGCGAGCCCGTTAATCCGCATGTCTGAAAGCGCTGCGAACGTCAAGTGTTTTTTCGTTCCATGGTTGCATATAACCGCTTTCGCGAATACACTACAAGCGACCGGAGCGGAGGATAAGCCAATGCTGGGAAGCAAGCTGAGCGCCGACTCCGGGGCCAAGACCAGGCCGGGGTTCGGCGAATACTGAGCCCCGGCCGCGAGATTGATTCACTGGGATGGC
>JAIQFE010000078.1 GCA_020073445.1 Terriglobia bacterium | reverse complement strand
GATGTCGGCCATCGGCAGGATCATCTGGATGTTGGGGTTCTGTTCGGTGGCGAGCCGGCGGAACTGCTGCACGGCCCGTTGCTGGTCGATCTGGTATCTTCTCTTCATAGCGACTCTCTCCTTTTTCTTGGCAGAAAAACTACCCAGAGGCGTTCACTCCTCCAGGGTTTGAGAGTCGCTTACTTTCTACGAACTAACGGGCATGCTCCTTCGCGTGCGTTGGATACCGAAAGAACTAGATTCCACACGCTTGTCGCACTTTTACGTTAGAGCAATGACTGTCAATGTGCCGTCAAGAACTAAGACTGTTGCGTCAGAAATGCGTCAAGGGGACAAAATCGTAGTGCAGATCAGTGAGACCGCTTTCGAATTACACGAACAACGGCTTGATAACCATGGGTGATCCTCCTACACTGGAACAAGCGGACTCTCTGCTAGGGTTTGAGATGCGAGAGGAATTCCGGTACGCCACAGCGCCGAATCTGCTGACCCATCTCAGCGCAGACGAATATCCGGCGAGCCAATCCAAGCTTTCGTGGAAGGATCGCGTTCTCCGACTAGGAGAGGTACCGTCGACAAGCAGCTGGCGTGGTGTTCCGGCCAGCCTGGCGATCGTTGGACTCATCACGATGACGGGCTTTTGGATCGAAACGATCATTCGCGGTTCCAATTTTGCGATCCTTTACATGCTCGCGGTCATATTCAGCGCGCTGCGATGGGGCCGGAGGGCAGCCATCCTCAGTGCGGTCTCTGGAGCGCTATCGTTTACGTTCTTCTTTGTCCCTCCGTACCATAGTTTTGCCGTCACCGACATCTGGTACTTGATCACTCTGATCGGGCTCTTAACGGTCGGATTAATTACCAGCATGCTGACGGTTGCAGCCAGAGAAGACGCCCGGTTGGCCCGGCGGCGCGAAGCCTCCACTGCGGCTTTATCCTCATTCACGACCTCGCTGACGTCGGGGAACAAATTAGATCAAGTCCTAGATGCCGTCGCACGCCACTTCGTCAAGATATTTCAGCGACCCATTGTAGTTGTGTTGCCTGACGCAGATAGATTGGCCGTACGCTTCCGGAGTGCGGAGATCGGCTTCAACGACTGTGAGAACGAGATCGCGTCTTGGGTATTTCAGAACGGCCAAGAGGCGGGCTGCGGGACTGCAACATTTCCCGACTCACTGATACGATACCGGCCGCTCAAGACGGCGCAAGGAATCGTTGGTGTGATTGGATTCCAGACAAAGAGCTCGAAGGAACTTCTTTCCCCAGATCAGCGCGAACTATTGGGCATTGTCATGAACCAGACTGCCCTGGCAATCGGCGAGCCGATCTCGCCCAGAAAGCACAGCGTGCAGAGGTGCTTCAGGA
The DNA here is from genome assembly GCA_020073445.1 of Terriglobia bacterium. Taxonomy (GTDB): domain Bacteria; phylum Acidobacteriota; class Terriglobia; order Bryobacterales; family Bryobacteraceae; genus Palsa-187. The sequence goes on along the minus strand of JAIQFE010000078.1, from coordinate 8,824 downwards.
GGCCGACAAGCTACAGAAGGCGCTTTTGAATTCCGTTTCGCATAACCTACGGACGCCGCTCGCCTCCGTCCTCGGTGTCCTAAACGCCATATTGGAGGATGGAGCACATCTCGACTTGCCGACGCAACAGAACCTCTTGAGAACTGCGCAGGAAGAGGCAAGAAGACTAGATTGGCTAGTTCAAAACCTGCTGGACATGACACGTCTAGAAGGCGGCGCAATACGAGTAAAGGCCGAGCTTTGCGATGTGCACGATGTAATCGGATCGGCGTTGCACCAACTTGGTGAAGCGGCTCACAGTCACCCGATTTCGGTTACCATCGCTTCCGATCTGCCTCTCGTGCCCATGGACGATGTTTTGATCGTGCAGGTACTGGTTAACATTCTCGATAACGCAATGAAATACTCTCCAGAAGCGACACCCATTGAAATCGATGCACGAGTAAATGCTGGCCAACTGGAGATTCGGGTGCTTGATCGTGGGAAGGGAATTCCGGAGCAAGAACTCGAACGCGTATTCGAGAAGTTTTTCCGTGTTGCGATCCCGGGAGCGCCCAAGGGCGTAGGCCTTGGCCTTTCGATCTGCAAAGGATTGGTGGAGGCTCACAAAGGCCGAATTATTGCGAAATGCCGCACGCAGGGCGGAACGGAGTTAGCGTTCTTCCTGCCGATGGAGGTAAAAAGTGAGTGATCCAGGATCGCGGATACTTATCGTGGACGACGAAGCGGGAATCCGTCGGTTTCTGCACGCTTCACTGGAGTCGCGCGGGTACTCGATTCATGAAGCTTCTACCGGAGAAGAAGCCCTGCAGGTTGTTCCAGCGTTCCGTCCGGATCTCATCCTTTTGGATCTTGGTCTCCCGGGCATGGGTGGAAAGCAGGTCACGAGCTCCCTTCGTGAGTGGACGCAGACGCCGATTATTATCCTATCGGTTCAAGGTGATGAGTCCGAGAAAATCGCTGCGCTGGACGCCGGCGCGGATGACTATCTCACCAAGCCTTTTGGGGCGGGTGAGCTGCTGGCGCGCATCCGAGCAGCCTTGCGCCGAGTCGGTCAGCAAGAGGGAGGGCCAGTCTTCGTGACCGGCGAGCTCACCGTCGATCTCGTCGGTAGGTCCGTACGACTTGGCGGGGAAGACGTACAGCTTACGCCGACAGAGTACAGTCTGCTCAAAGCGTTTGTGGTCCATGCGAACAAGCTCCTCACTCATCGTCAATTGGTGCGTGAAGTATGGGGTGGCGCACACTACGAAGATACCCAGCACTTGTTGCGCGTGAACATCAGCAACCTGCGACGAAAGCTGGAGGCCGACCCCACCCGCCCGCACTATATCCTCACCGAACCAGGCGTCGGATACCGGCTCCGGGCTGAGTCTCGCGTGTCTGCAGCGCCATCGAACGTTTGACGCTTCCTTGACTCGCATCCGTGTATTCTTGAGGTCATTTTGACATCGGGACGCGTAGTATCTGATTGTGGGGTACCACGACAACCTGTTCTCCACGGAGGGTGTTTGAAAGATCTCGGCCCCACAATTCTGCTCGCGGATGACGAGGACGCGCTCCGCCATGTTCTTCGTGCTCGGTTGGCCGCGCGAGGGTATTTGGTTCACGAGGCAAGCACCGGTGAAGAAGTCCTCCAGAGGGTTCCGTTCCTGCTGCCCGATGTGATCATCCTCGACATAGGTTTACCGGATATCGACGGAATCGAAGTCACCCGTCGTCTCCGCCTCCTGGTCCAGACACCAATCATCATCCTCTCGGTTCATGCCACGGAATCCGACAAGATTGCAGCCCTGGACGCTGGCGCGGATGACTACCTCACCAAACCTTGCGATCTTGGAGAGTTGCTCGATCGTATTCGCACGGCTGTGTGTCGATTGACGATCCGAGATGCACGGGTGTTCAAGGCCGGTGATCTCATCGTTGACGTGAACCGCCAGATCGTTCAAGTCGCCAATCACGCAGTCCACCTCACTGTGATGGAGTATGCCTTATTGAAGATTCTCGTTTTCAATGCAGGCAGACTCTTGACGCAGCACCGGCTAGCTCACGAAATATGGGGTGAGGAGAACGACGACAAGGCACTGCAAATGCTACGGACAACGATCCGTTCGCTCCGCCAGAAATTGGACGCCAAAGCGGGGCAGACAGGCCACATCGCGACTGAACCTGGCGTAGGATATCGCCTTCGGATCGCGCCATCCGATTAGTTACATCGTTAACTGACGCGGTCTCTACGGGGGGCCATCTCTTCGCGACCCGATCTTGATATCGGTTCGCTCATCGCATGGCTCACTAAATCCGTGTAGGCTCTGTGGCGTTCGTCGGTTGTCCGTTGTTGCTCTGCTCGCAGGGCGTTGTACTCGTCCATATCGGACACGCTGGCAGACCACTGATGGGTGATTAGATAGCAACGCAGCGCTGTCTCAGCTTTATCAGCATAGATCATCGACTCAAGAAAGAGGCGCTCCAAACGATTGCAGATTTCGCACGCCATATCATCACTCCCTTTGATTCGATCCGCATTGATCAACTGTGGTTTCGACGGAGCAGTTGTTGGCGACCTCATTCCGTCCTTCCTGACCGGGGACGCATATTTGCACCCGTGGCGGGCGCCTCATAGTGTCCCTTTCTCGGAGGACGCATATTCGCACCGCGAGCGGGCCCATGATGAGGTTTCATCCCGATCCGGCTCTTTAGCCAGTCCCAGTCCAGTTTTTCCGGATGCCGGATGTATTCAGCGCGGTGTGCCACAACGTCCTCCATATAGCGGCGTCCGAGCCTCAAATGAAAAGACGGATGAGCATCGACGACAGGGACCACCTCGAACCGCCCGTTCACAAGGCGAATCGTTACAGTAGTCTCAATCTCATCGGAATCGCCCCCATAGATATCGATGCCCACTTGCCGATTGACAAAGAAGCTGTCGTAGGCGGCGATGATTGGTTTGTACAAGAGAGAATGGCGATGCGCCTCCGACGCAGCGTTGCATACATCAAGATACTCGATCATTAAGTTGAGTCCTGGTTTTACACCTAGGGTGCTCATGTAGCACCTCCTTCAAACGTATTTCCACTTCATTGGACGCACCAAGCGGCTCGACTGTTTCGACTGTGCGAAGGAATGCTAGAGATACGAAGGATTATGGGCCGAGTCTTTATGCGCAGCGATTTGACGTTTTCTTTACCGGCGCCAGCCCCTTCTTGACCCGCTCTTGACCTCGTTTCGCATAGAGTCGACATCGAGGGAGAAATGTGGATGAACGATGCTCAAGCGACCAGTGTTGCGATCGACTTATCACTGTGGCCGAGGAGGTACATATGAAAACGATCGAACTAGTACACCAGAGTGGGCAATCCATGTGGCTGGATTTCATTAGCCGTAGCCTTATTAGAAGTGGACAATTGAAACTTATGGTTGAGCAGGGTGAGCTGACTGGGGTCACCAGCAACCCGGCTATCTTTGAGAAAGCGATTGACGGCGGGCACGATTACGACGAGAGCATCAGCCGTATTCTCTCTGCCGAACCGCGGCTCACGGCGTATGAGCTGTACGAACGACTGAGCGTTGAGGATGTACGTATGGCTGCGGATGTGTTGCGCGGCGTCTATGACCACACACATGGGGCGGACGGCTTCGTGAGTATCGAGGTCTCTCCTTATCTGGCCCATGATACGCGAGCGAGCATTTCCGATGCGATGAGGCTCTGGGAAGAAGTCGGTCGTCCGAATCTCATGGTTAAAATCCCAGCGACTGCCCAGGGCATACCCGCTATCGAAGAATTGCTGGCACAGGGCGTCAATGTGAACGTAACCTTGATGTTCTCGTTGGAGCACTACAATGCTGTGGCGTCTGCATTCTTGCGTGGCATTGAGCGCGCTTCAGATCCAACGCGTGTAGCATCGGTGGCCTCGGTCTTTGTGAGCAGGGTGGACACGGCAGTCGATCGTGCGTTGGATGAGATCGGCACGCCTGAAGCCTTGGCGTTGCGCGGGAAAGTGGCCATTGCCAACGCCAAAGTGATTTATGCCCGTTTCCGGGAGCGGTTCTATAGCGCTCGATTTGCTGCCCTGCGATCACGCGGTGTGCGCGTGCAGCGCGTCTTGTGGGGAAGCACCGGAACAAAGAACCCGGCATATTCCGACGTGTTCTATGTGGAAGAGTTAATCGGCCCGGACACCATCGATACCGTTCCGCCTGCCACATTGCAGGCATTCCGGGAGCACGGGCGCGTACGTGGCCTGACGCTTGACGAGGGGTTGTCTGAATCCAAAATGATTCTCAATCAGCTCTCGAACCTCGGCATCAATTTCAGCGCGATCACGCAACAACTACAGACCGCGGGTGTGGCAGCGTTCAGCGGGTCATTGAATAAACTACTAAGTACGATTCAGGCTAAGCAGCACCGGATGATGCAGGCATCAAACTAGCCAGAACCTGACGTCGATACGTCCCAAATGCCTGGTTCGCACAGGATCGCGGCCCCAATCCGTTGGGAATCTTTACAGGACCAGCTTCCGTGCTTGAATCCATTCGTTTGACGAGTCAGCGTGTTCCGCATGAATCGTATATAGTGGCAGACGTGAGCACGGCCCTCGAAGCTTACTGACGCAGGTTCCTGTCCAGGGACTGCAGCCTTCGGGACTTCCGAAAGGAGCGCGCGTGGAATTGCCCAAACGAGACCTGCTGGTTTCGAAAACCTGGATTCAAGCCGTCGTACTGGTGGTCGTGTTCGGCTTTTTCGTGCTGGGTTTGCTCGCGTATCGGACCTATTCGGGTGAAGCGCCCATCCCGGCACGCGTTGTGGACCCCAAAGGCATTGTCCTTTTCACTGGCGGTGACATTACAAGTGGCCAGCAAATCTTTTTGCGTAACGGCCTCATGGAATACGGTTCGATCTTTGGGCACGGAGCGTATCTTGGACCTGATTACACCGCTGATTACCTGCGGCGTTCCGCGACCATCGTGTTCGAAGTTCATGGGGGCCAACAGTCGGATAGCGCAAATAGTAAGACGGTGGCTGAGTTTAAGACCAATCGCTACGATCAAGCGAGCGATACCCTCACGTTTACCGAGGCGCAATCCACGGCATACGGCCAGCTCAGGGATTATTATCAGTCTGTCTTCAACGATCCTTCCACTCAGTCTGGGCTCCGGCCGCACGCGATCAGTGAACGCCGCGAGACAGACCAGCTGACCGCGTTTTTCGCATGGTCAGCCTGGGTAGCCTCGGCCACTCGGCCCGGCACCGATTATTCGTATACCAACAATTGGCCGCCCGAGCCGCTGGTCGGAAATCGAGTTACGGCGAATGCAGTGCTCTGGAGCGTTCTGTCACTGATCGCTCTGCTGGGTGGCATCGGTCTCTTGTTCGCGGCGTTTGGGAGATGGAACTTTCTGGGATGGCACGGCCGCGAGCAGAAGACTTTGAGCTTTCGCGCTCCGGGAGCTGTTGCCCTGACGCCGGCGCAGCGCGTGTGCGGCTGGTTCTTCTTCGTCATGGCCTTGTTATTTCTGCTCCAGACGCTGGTGGGCGCCGCGTCGCAACATTATCGAGCCGATACGTCCAGCTTTTTTGGCCTGGATTTAGCCCAGATTCTTCCCTTCAATCTGGCGCGTACGTGGCATTTGCAACTGGCGATCTTCTGGGTCGCCACATCTTTTCTTGCCGCCGGCATTTTCCTGGCGCCCATGATCGGTGGACGCGAGCCAAAAACACAGAAGTGGCTCGCAATCGGGCTGTTGTCCGCGCTGGCGATCGTGGTCTTCGGTAGCTTGGCGGGTGAGTTCGCAGGCATTCACGGCTACATCCAGCGCGGCTGGAGCTGGTTCGGCAACCAGGGGTTCGAGTACCTGGATCTTGGACGCTTCTGGCAGGTCCTGCTCACGCTCGGCCTGTGCTTCTGGGTGCTAATGCTGTACCTGGCGCTACGCGGCCGCCTGCAGACCGAACACAAAGGAAACCTGCCGTGGTTGTTCTTGTTCTCCGCCCTGGCCATCCCGGCGTTTTATGCCGTCGGGCTGCTGGCGCAGCCGGAGAACCATTTCACAACCACCGATTTCTGGCGTTTTTGGGTCGTGCATCTTTGGGTCGAGGATTTTCTGGAGCTTTTCACCACGGTCATGGTGGCTTGCATTTTCGTTCTGTTGGGAGTTGTGGCGGAGCGTGTAGCCCTGACCGTGATCTACCTCGACATTGTGATGTACTCCGCGGGCGGGGTTATCGGCTCGATGCACCATCTCTACTTTTCCGGGACACCGGCAGAACATCTTGCATTAGGTGCGTTTTTCTCAGCCGCCGAGGTGATTCCGCTTACCTTCCTGACGGTGGAGGCCTGGAGCTTTCTGCAGCTGGGGGCGCAGCAACAAGCCAAGTCCCGCACCCCATTCCCGCATTACTGGGCAGTGATGTTTTTGGTAGCGGTGGGCTTTTGGAACTTTCTGGGCGCAGGCATTTTCGGATTCCTGATCAACCTTCCGGTGGTGTCCTACTACGAGATCGGAACCGCTTTGACCTCCAACCATGGACATGCGTCGATGATGGGTGTTTACGGGATGCTGGCAGTGGGTTTGGCGTTGTTCTGCCTTCGCTACCTTATTCCGGAAGCGCGGTGGTCTGACCGAGCCGCGAAAGTCAGCTTCTGGTCGCTCAACGTGGGATTGGCCTGGATGGTTTTTGCCACCTTGTTCCCGCTGGGATTATTGCAGCTGTACGAATCGGTGAACCACGGTTACTTCGAAGCGCGCAGCCTCAAGTTCTTGACCAACGGGGCGAACGCGTTTCTCGAATGGCTTCGGCTGCCCGGCGATGTCGTGTTCATCGCAGGGGGTGTCTTTCCCATACTGTATCTATGCTGGCTGGGAATTCGCCATACGGTTCCGCGCACCGGAGCCGAAGAGCCCGAGACGGTCTTGTTCGCTGAGGTGAGCGAACCGTAATGCTTACGGAGTTTCATCTGGAAACGCTGCTCGCGACTGGCTACGCGCTGCTGCTATTGGTCATCGCGGCTGGTCTCGAGATGATGGGACGGCATTCCCATAAGCGCGCCGACCAGTATCACAATCGCGGCTTCCGGTTTCACAAGAATGCGGATCATTGGGAATGCCCCCACGGGGCGCGCCTCGAAAGAGCCGAGATCGACAATGAACTGCGGGTGGTTCGCTACCGGGCGCCCGCCCACACCTGCAATAGCTGTCCGCTCAAGGCTCGATGCACGGACTCCGATTCTGGACGAGAGCTTTCGGTTTCTCTAGATCCGTGGCTCAGCTCCGAAATCGGCCGCTTCCACCGGGGAATATCGCTGGCGCTGTTGATCCTGGCGGCTGTGATCATGGCCGTCGAGTTGGTGCGGCATGGCCGTGGCCCGGAGCGATGGGTTCTTTCCGCGGCAGTGGCGACGCTGAGTCTGCTTGCTCTGAACGTGGCGCGAGGTCTGCGCGGGGATACTCGAACCTGACCGGCTACTGCGATTTTTCAGCCCGGACCTGCTTCAGCATGAACAAAAGCATTACGACGGGCGTTTTTGCGGCAATCCCGTGTGACATTCCTGGAGGCATGTGCACCAACGATCCTGCGTGAGCGCTCATCCTTTCGCTGCCTAAGGTGAGTTCGGCATCGCCCTTCAAGAAATGGAGCACTGCGGCCATCGGCGCAGAGTGCGGGGATAGCTCTTGGCCAGCGGCGAATCCGAAAGCCACAACTTTTAGTGCTTCGTCGCTGAACACGGTTCGACTCAGGACTCCGTTTTCGGGTATAGGCACTTCCATTTGGATATCTTGGACGAAGGTGTAGGTCATGTTTTTATTGTGAGCCCATGACTGCCAGATCTGCGAAGCTAGCTAAGCTGCCCAGAAAATCACGTTGACGTAGAGGTCTCCGACAAGATACTGCTACAGCGGAGGGGTTCAATCCAATCCGAACAGCTCTACCAGCTGGTACGTACACCACCACTTGTCCGAGATGCGGGCTTACGTCCAAGTGCCTCGTTAACTCCCTTCTGGACCGTCATGTCCGATTCACAGCTCCAAATCGCCTTGAACGAAGACTTGATAATTCCTTATTATCGTGCGTCGCGGAGAGAAACCGGTCCTGCCATACTTCACCGCACTTTGGACCAATTAACCCGGTCCAGTTTCTGGTGATTTGGTTCCGGACGTTAAATGAAATTAACAGGCGCCAGAGACTTCAGGGTTAGGTGGACCGTGTTAAACGGTCCGACAGCAGAATCTCATTGAGAAGTGGTCCGCTTTCTTCGGAAAGGGTTCCGGCTGCTAGTAAAGCCTGGTGCCTTTCCCTGAATAGAGGAAAGCCATCGAGTGTTTCTGAAACACGGCGTTCCGGGAGGTACGGTAATCCACCGCCACCTTGCCGAGGGCCGCAATTCCGAGAGCCCCGCCGAGGACCGATCCGACCCCCGAGGCGATGAGAGCCGTGCTGCCAATTACCGGTGCGGCGACGGCCACCGCGACTTCCTTGGAAAGCAGCGTCTTGAGCGCATTCAGTTTGAGCTCGTCATAGAGCCGGTCGAGATCCTGCTGCATCGCCCGGCGGAAATCATCCAGCAGCGCCTTCGTGTCCGTCGCCGTAATGTCTCGGGCCGCTCACATAACGAACTCGGGCACGCAGTAGGTAATTTCTACTTCCAGTTTTTCGGGCGCTAGGAGCTTGCTGAAAAACTCTGCAGGGGCGTAGCCTCTAAGCAGAAGCAAACGTCTTGTAGTAATGCGCGGACAAGATGAACATCAGGACGGAGTTTTCAGTTACATCGCACCGGAAGAACGGATTCCACAAGACCATCCGCTGCGAGCGATCCGTGGGCTAGTG
>JAIQFE010000077.1 GCA_020073445.1 Terriglobia bacterium | reverse complement strand
GGAGGAGCGGCGAGCCTGAATGGCGGCAACGCATGGATCTCCGTTTCAAACTTCCCCAAGGCCTCCGGAGGCAAGACCACGGGATCGGCGTGGGTGAAAGCGAACTCCGCACCGGTGTGGGCTTCTATCTTGAAGAATTGGGCCCTTGGTCCAGGCGAGTTGCACTTAGGGTTAGATAACGGCAGCGGCAGGTTGTCAATCTATACGACCCAGTCGAACCGTGGCATCATTGGGCCGGTAATCGATGGGAGCTCGTTCAGTCTCGGGGTCTGGCAATATGTAACCTTTGTTGCGGACGGCGCCGCCGTCCACCTGTACTTGAACGGTGCAGAAGTCGGGACACCGGCGGCCTACAACGGTACGCTGATGACCACTCTGCCTTGTTTGGGCATCGGAGCCAAGCCCAATGACACTTGTACGGGAGCCGACCCGGGCTTCCCAGGATTCTGGAACGGCTTAATCGATGAAGCGCGAATTTTCAATACGAACTTGTCGGCCGGCAGGATCGCTACCGACTACAACAATCAGAGTTCGCCGGGCACGTTCTATACAGTGGGAGCGCAGGAATAGCCGATCACGCCTGGTGGCGTTAGGGGGTGAGCGGTGGGACGACGGTGTAGGACCCGTTTTGTACCCAGCCCGTATTGACCGAGGCATCCCCCTCGGCCCCGTACATATAGATGTTCTTCGGGCCGGCGAAGGCGCTAGTGAAGGTAATGTCCAAAGTAATGGTGATAGAGCGATCTGCCATCGTTACTGAGGACGCGCCAATCGCGCACTGGCTGTTTCGCAGCGTATCGGACGAGCTCGCTGGCTTGATCTCGTATCCCGTTATATCATCCGAGTCCAACCGGATGGTCCCTGAATTCTGGTCGTATAGAACGTAACAGGAATTTTGAGCTTGGAGAACGGGCGCGAATACAATTCCGGCAGTGGTGAGGTTAGTCGCACTTGGTCTATCGGAGAAAACAAAAGTAAACGTTTGCGTGTAGCCGGCGCCGGCATTGGGAGACACCGAGTCGGCCGAAGGCCCGGGCGATACGGGGAGCGGCGACAAAGTGATAACGCCCGTTGCAGAAATCGAATTGTTCGCCAAACTAGTAGCCCTCACAAGCACGCTTTGAGTTGCCGTGATATCGGCTGGCGCCGTGTACAGTCCACTGCTGGAGATAGAGCCCACGGCGGGACTGATCGACCAGGCGACAGCTGAGTTACCGGTTCCGTTGAACGCGGCAGTGAAGCTTGCCGTCTGGGATGGATTCAACGTTATGATCGCGGGTGTAACCACGGCCCCGGATCCCGAGATGGATACGCCGGTCGCGGCTAGCAGATCGGGCGGGGTGGAGGAAAGGACTTGGCCGTTGGAGGAGAGATAGTCGATCTGGGCCCAGTGAGCGCCCTGGCGCGCGTCCACTTCCACCATGCAAGGAGACGCGGAGCATAAAAATTGCCGCGACGCGCTCGATGGTTGCGTCACGGTGACCCGCGCGTTGGCAGCGTTCGAGAGATCCACCGGCACCGATACCGTCTGCGTCGCGGGCGGGCTCACCCCTCCCAGCCGTGCCGCCGGCCATTGATGGGCCTGTCCCACTCCGAACGCCTGCCCATACCCCTTCTCATTGCTATAGAACCAGCAGCAAGGATCGATGACTTCCGCAAAAAACCCATCGCCTGGAAACGGCGAAGCGTATCCCTGCCGCGCAAACTGAAACGTATACCATTGGTCTCCGCGCGTCAGATCGTCCGTGCTCCGCGTGTTCAGGTATTTCCTGGCAAACCCGGCATTGGTCTCCACATTGTAGGCCCGCTCATTAGAGGATGCGCTTTTGTCCTGCGCACACTGGTGCGCCGGCAAGATCGATAAGTTCTGGCAGTTGGAATACTCCAGTCCGTAAACCAGTCCGTTGGTGACCGCACTCCGGCCATAGTTCCACAGCCAATCCACGACCTTGTTCATGGAGGTCCGGTATTGATCCGAGACCGTGTCGTTGTACCCCTTCAGGGCCTCAGCCGCATAGTTCATCCCCCAGGCCGTCATCCCGTGCATAAACGGCTGCGAGCCCCGCCCCGTCAGAACCTGCCAAGTCGGCCGGCGGTAAACATTGTTTCCCGAGGTGTCTCCGGTATACGGCTTGTCCAGAGCCAGTGTGTTGCCATCCACCACCGTGCACCAATACCAGTTATCGGTATCCAGAATCTGCGGGAACGGGTAGCTTCCATCCGCATTCGTCTGGCCGAAGAACATGTTGTAATAGCCCGAACCGAGAATACTGTCGTTATAAATCCGCCATTGGGTTCCCGATACCGAACCCAGGTCTCCTCGCCAGGGATGCACCAGAGTTAAGCTGTTCATGGTGGGGGCCGGGCTGGAGGCGATCTGCGCCGTCATCGACCAGGGCTGGCCATTCAGCGTGCCGCGCAGCACGATGATCTTCCCGTCCGATCCCGTGAAATTGGTGCCCACCCCGCTCACGGTCACACGGTCCGTACTGAGCGATATCGAGCCTCCACTGTTGTAGGCAACGCCACAATAATTGGAGGGAATCGGATCCCCCAGAATCCGCTTCATGGTCGTCGAACCCTGCGAAACGGAGAACGTCCGGCTGAAGTCCCCTTCAATCTCGTTGCTGACGTAATTCCCGTTGGGATGCTGCTGCGGTCCCCAGATCCCTTTATAAGCATCCACCAGCCGCGATTGTGCCACTACCTTTTGGTTCGGATCCGGATCCAGGAGCCCCTGCAATCCGGTGAAGGCCAGGCAGTAGGAAGCCTCCCGCAGGTCGATAATCGGAACGCTTCTCTCGTAGCCCGCAAAGCACCGGTCGGTAAACTGACGCAGACTCGGCCATAGATCGTAATCCGGATGCCCGCCATCCACGGCCGCTCGCAGATAGGTGCTGGCCAGCGCGTAGTCCCGCGGCGTATTGCCCATTCCCAGGATCCACGGCGACCGGTACCAACGATCGGCCAGCCACCGCGCCGAATCCCGCGCCTTGTTCCAGCCGCTGCGATAATACAGCGCATAATCGGCCAGCGCGTTGTCGTAGTAGTTGATGTTGGACTGCGTTGCCTCGCCAAACCAGTCCCCGCAGTCTCCGCAAATATTCCAGGTCCCCCATGCCACTCCCGGTGCGTTCACCGTGTCCCGTTCCCACAACCACCCGTTCAACATCGTCAGCTCGGTATCGCTTTGGCAGGATGCCACCTGACGCGGATAGGGCTGCGGGGTCTGATTGGCGGCACCCACGGGAACCAGAGGCACGATATAAGGCGTTCCCACGGCCGCTCCCGCCTGCCCGCCGCAAAATACATCCTTGAAGTTGGTGCCCACGCCATAAACCTTGTTGTCGTTGCTGTTGGCATACACGGTCCCGTTGCGCGGGATTCCGTTCAGCGATTTCAGATCCGTCTCCAGGCGCCAGGTGCCCCCGTTGATCTCATACTTGTTGGCCCAGTTTTCAAACAGCTCCTGATTGCGATAGTCCAGCCACTCCCACGGATTGGCTCCAAACATCTTCGAGGGCCCCAAAAGAATATCCAGCTTGCTATCCGGATACACCACTACGCCGTTATCGTCGGTGGCCACCGCTCCCACCTGCAGGTCCATGCTCCCGTTGTTCCCGTTCCCGTCGGTCACCTGCAGCCGGAACGTGTAGCTCCCGAAAATAAGCCCTTCGACAGTGGGTGTGCTCGAGGTGACATCGGACCACTTCACCGTGGTCGGTCCATCCACCTGCTGCCACTTGTAGGTTAAATTCGGCGTCGCGAGCGAGTAGCTGTTGGAACCGTCCAGACGCGCCGGGTATCCGGCTCGCACCGTCGAAAACTTGCTCCACGCCGGGGCCCCGTAGGCTTTGGCCAACACTACCGGAGGCGTGGCAACCAATGCTGCAACCGTGCCGCTGAATACCGCTCCCGCGATGCTCACATTATGCCCGTTCCCACTGGCGTCTGTCAGGCTTCCCCCGAACTTCAGGTCCGTCCAGTCCCCGCTTCCCCAAAACGTCGGCGGCTGGGTCCCATCCCCTACTATGCTTTTCGACACACGCAAAAATCCCAAGGATGCACCCGTGCCGTTGCTTCCGATGGTTCCAGAGCTGTTCGTCCAGGCCACCGGCGATGTGATGGCCTCCTGGTCCTGCTGATACCCGCTTCCATCCAGATTCCAGGCCTCGCACACCACCCGCGCTCCCGCCACATCCCGCTGGAATCGGACTAAAACGCTGTTTCTCCCGCCCAGCGACAGAACACACGGCTGATTGGGCGACACCGTGTCGCGCCGGTCGATCAGCGCAAGCCTTCCGTCCGGCCAGATGTATGCGGCTGCGCCCGTACCCTGAAGATCGAAAACCGGCGCGTTCCACCACCCGCCTGCCGGCGGCAGCGTCCAACTGCTCAGCTGAAACTCCACCCGCCACGACTGATCCCCTGCCATCCCAGGATCCACCACTATTCCTGTGACTCCCGGGGTCAACACCAAAGACTGTCCCACAACGGCCAATGCCGGCAGAAAAAACAAGAGGCGCCGCAAGCCTCGCGCGCCACCCGAAGCGTATTCTTTCACTTGGGGATATTCCTATGGAAAGGCGCTGAGCCGCGGTTCAGCGAGCAGCACGCACCAACATGCGTCGGGTCTAGAAAGCACAGGATCGGGGAGAACTTCTGGTTGGACCGGTCGCGCACCGGCAGTCCTTTGACAACGATAGCGATCACCGCCTGCACTTCGCCTGGCATAATTTCTGCGGAATTCTTGCGACCAGGGTATTATAACCCCCAGCTCACGCTAATTCCATGACCGTTTCGTACCCGATACCCGGTCTTCTTGAGATAAACGGTCCTAGAACTACTAACTCAGGGCTATCGATTTCGCTGTCACCTGGTGCGGTACTCGCCGTTTGGCAGGGGCCAAGTATTCAAATTGCAAGTTTAGTGTCCCGGGCTGCCAGATTCCTAACGCAAATGTGCTATTTGACCTTTACCGGCTCCGATTCCCCGGCAGCCAGCACCGCATCCGAAGCGCTCAGATAATCGACCTTCAGAAGGTGATCCCCTTCGCGAGCATCCGCCGTTACGCTGCACGGGCTGACAGTGCAGGTGTTGGTAATGGTTGATCCATCCGGCTTAGTGAGAATCACCCGGCACTTGGCAGCGTTGATCACGCTGGAGATGTTACAGGTGACGTTCAAAGTTCGGGGCAACTCTGGGACACTCCCGCCCAGCCGCACTGCGGGCCACGAGTTTGCGAAGAGACCGCCCATACCAAAGAAGAAACCGGGCCACTTGTATTGCGATAGGTCCGTGTCGGTGTAGTTTGAAGCGATCAAAGTCCCGCAAGTTGAGGTGATGCTCGGATCGCAGTAGGGCTGGTACCCGAAGATTGCGCCATAGAATGTGTCCACGCGCGCGCGAGCCGTATCGCAGGCCAAGGGGCTTTTCGTGCATTGATCTAAGTAGTACTGGATCATGGCGGAGCCGGCTTCGACGGAGTTAACCCGTGCGGTGACAATGCCATTAGTAGTCAAACCATCAGAGCCGCAACCTTGGAAGCCGGCCTGAGAGTCGAAGGAACCAGCCGGGGTTCTGGGCGCGCAAAATGATGGTACGGCCCAGTACATCGTGCCCAGGCCGGTTGGGTTGTTCGCGTCCCAACCGTAAGAGTTAAACCACTCACCGAGGAGCGGCAACATCGTCGACGCAGTAGAGGCTATCGTGGCGTTGCTGTTCAGAGAAGCCCATCGGATGGCGTTCGTTTTGATGCCATAGAAGAACGGAGATTGCCCGAATGAGCTGACGTTGTAATAGGAAATATAGTAATTTAAACCAGCCGTTAGTCCGCTAGTACTTGGTCCATCCCAACTGCGGAACAAGGTCAACTGGGTTGGCGACACGTATTTGCACGCCCACACTTCTTCAAGCATCCTATTATTGGCGAACGCCATCGCCTGGGTAATGCTAGGCCAATCCGCGGTAGGGTATGTCGGGTGCCCATTGGTCAGCGTATCCGCGAAAATTCCGGCGTATCCGCCTTCGTACTGGCCGCCGCTCGTGATCGGCCCGCCGCCCGTGGACATGGCGCGGAAGGTCCCGCTGGTTCCGGTATAAACAGCAGCAAGTTGCACTGAAGTCCCTGTTCCGCCTTCTCCCAGATACTGCAATACCCACGTATTGGAGCCATCGTAGAAATAGATCATGATGGGCGTTGTCGGGTCGTTTATGTTCTGGTGGGAAAGCGTCCCGCTGGCAACGGTCGCCACACTACTTCCGTTGTGGACGGTCAGCCTGATGATATCAATACCGTAGCAGTAGGGACCGCCTGCGCTGCTGTAATTGTTCGTGAAGCCCGTACCTGTCACCGTTGTGCTTCCATTGGTGAGCGTAAGCGGTCGCTCGGTTCCGGTCCCTTGTGGATTGTAGACGAATGAATTAGCAAAGCTGTTCACTTCCGCTCCGCTGTAACTGTCCGGCGCGTTGCGCTTGCACCCGTTGTCCCGTGAAAGCATCGAGGGTGTGGATAGCCCCAGGAAGTTCTGGAAAGCGGCCTTGTTGGCTGCGTTTGTATCAAACAAGGCAGCTAGAGCCAGAAATGCCTCAAGATATCCGCCGTCCCGCGTGTCGGTCGCATTGCACGCAGCGGAAGGAAAGTTACCGCTGGTTGCGTACTGTTCGACGTTGTACCAGTTGAGTGCGGTAGATCCATTGAGCGCCAAGTCCGCCATCGCGCCGACGACGAATCCCCCGGTCTCCAGAGGCTGTCCTCCGGCATAACCATCCGACATGCTGGGATCTCTTACTGCAAACTCGTCCACGACATTGGCGAGCGTGAGCGCGGGGCCATAGCCACTGCGATAGTAAAAATTTCGAGCCATCAGCCCCACGCCATAGTACGGCGTGAAACTCGAATTCGGTACGTAGATGTCGTTCGGGTTGAAGGTGTAGGAATAGTGCACGCCCGATTGAGTGGTCGTGTTTAGCGCCCCGATGTCATGGAACGGCAGCGCGAACATCGCCGTTTCGGATTCGCAACCAACGCCGTTGAAGTAGGTCCTGGCGATGTGCGTGGCCCCTTGACTCGCGGGGTCCAGGTTCGGCCCGTTGAACTCCATATCGAGATACAGCGGGCTGGTGATCTTGTAGCTGAATGCGGAGGCATCCACTCCGGTTGGCGCGGGCCGATTCATTACCAAGTGAGTCGCATCGGTGAAGCCTGAAATCTGCGCCCAGAATACGAATGAGGCCCCGCTGGCATGGGTTGCCGCTACTCGGATAAAGCCCCCGACCATGGCCGAAGTCCAGGTGGTTCCGCTGCCGGCCACTGTAGTGCTCGATTCTGATAATGTCACGGTCCCGGCGGAATAGAGCACGGGTCCAGGAGGTCCAGGAACGCCAGCAGGGCAGATTGGCCGCCGAGCATCGGTAGCAAATAGAGTGCTGGTGCCCTGGACGCGCATCTCGCCTACCAGGGCGCCGTTGCCCCATGTGGACGCCCCGCCTACGTTGGTGACGCCGCCGACACCCGCAGGCCAGTTGTTCCCCGAGACGCCCCGCCCGTCATAGCAAACTGTGAGAGTGTTCCCGCTGACGCTGCAAATGCGGATCAGTTCCCACGCTCCGAATGGACTTGTGCCGACGAGAATCCAAGTGGGTTCTCCCGGCAGGCCGGAAAGCGACAGGCAACTGGAGTTGTTCACCACGATGGTCGTCGCACTGGCTGTAATCGCTCCATTGAGTGTCGTGCAGGCCGCGCCCGGTGAGAACCCTTTCGCGTAAAACGGATAGCTGATCGTGCCGGATGCGTTGGTCGTCGTCCAGGTCGTGTCGAAGATGCTCAACCAGTAGGTCGTCTGCTCGTTCACCGCGACGAGATTCTGCTTGTCCTCGTAGCCCCACTTGTTCTGGCCGAACGCGATCTGTGGGCCAAAAATCTCTGTCACTTTAGGGTCGGCCGGGATTACTACCCCGTTGTCGTCGTATGCCACCGCTCCGATATCCGCTATCGATGTAGCGGATCCGCCGTTGGAGTTCGTCGCCACCAGTTGTACCCGGTAATTGCCAAAAACAATTCCGGTGAGCGTTGGCCGCACCGACGTGTGACTCGACCAGACCGGCACGGAGGGACCAGAGAGAATCTGCCATTCTAGAGACGGTATGCCGCTGGAATCCCCCATCGAGACACTGGCGGATCCGTCAAGGCCAACGCTGGTTCCCGCGCGCCATGATTGCCAATTGCCCCACGCCGGCGCCGGATTCGTCTTAATGACCGCCGTGACCAAGTTCTGGCCCGAACTATCCTCATAGCAGGGCGTCGAGCCGCAGGAGCTTGCCGGGGTGCCACCACTGGAGTTAGCCGTGTAGGCGCGTCCGCTGGAGTCAACCAGGCTTCTATTGAATTTCCATTCGAGCAGGTTGCCGTTATCAGAGAATGTCGGCTCAGTCGACCCCAGTGGCAACGTGGTAGTGTAGACCCGGAAGTATCCCCATGAGCTGTTTTGATTGCCCGTAGAGCCCACCGTCGCGCCGCTTGAGTTAGAACCCGAAGTGGAAGAATAGGTCTGCATATGGGAGATCGGCTTGGTCCCGTCGATGGCCCAAGCTTCCCAGGTCAGGGAGCCGCCGCTGCCGGACGGAATTTGTTGAACGCGGACGTTGATCCAATTGGATGGGAAGCTGGAAAGGGGGATGTTGAAACAGCAAGACCAGCCGGAAGCTGATCGCGCGAAGTAGATGACCAGATTGTTCGCGCCGAATTGGATATAGATGTCGCAGGCGTTAACATGCGCGGGGTTACCGTCTGCTGGGTTAGCGGCATAGGTGAGCTGAAACTCTACGCGACATGGCGCATTGGCGGGTTGCGCGGCAACAGAGTTATTTGAGGCTGTCTGGCTGCCATTGAGGCGAAGCGATTGCCCCGCGAAAGCAAACATCGGAGCCAGGAAGAACACCAGTGGCCGCAACAGCGTCTGTAAGAAGCGCATAACTAGTACAAAGTCCTCCAGGCATACGTGTTCGAGGCGTCCTTGGCGCACACCGATAGGGTGTCTTTCACGCCCAGCGCTCCCGCCACGAACCACGGCCGGCCGCGAACCGTCGCTCCGCAAGCAGGCTGGGTTTCTCCGAGGACACCGGGTAGCACGCCCGGATTCAACAATCGGAAGTTGGTTCCGTCATGCCAGATCTCGTACAACCGTCCTGCCGTGACGTCGCCAGGCCCCGGATCGGTGATGCCATCCGCGAGTTTCAGGCCCACCGGGCCCAAGGTATCCACGTTGAGCGTCGTAGCCCCTCCAGCTCCATTCACATCCGGCTGCCAATGTAGAACCATTCCATTCGTGTATGCGGACAACGTCGACGACAGGAAACACGTAAACGACGTGCCGGACCCGCCTGCCGATGGACATAGGAGCGATACTCCCGACTGTTCCGAACTGCGCGTCTGAACGACGGCTGTGTCCAAGCTGGATTGAATCAGGATGCTCTGCCCCGTATCGCTGGTCGCCAACAGCACTCCCGGTCCGCTGGACAAATCCAGAATAGACCGTGTGCCCACTGTGGTGCCCGTGTTCTTGATCGTGGTAACTCCACCTCCTCCCTCCGAAACCCAGCCTCCGTTCGGGCACCCATACACATTCGTTCCCGGAGAGGCTGTCAACAGAAAGAACAACTCTCCCTGTGTGCACGTCAAAGGCAGCGACGAGCCGCTTTTGAGGGGCTTGGTGTACGGCGCCGCGTGAAAATCCACGGCTTTGGATTGGGTTCTCAAGTCGATCTGGGTTTGGGCCAGCAGCGGAATGCTCCAACCGGCTACCCAAATCAATCGTACGCTTGACCGGAACATGGCGTTTCCAAGAACCTCCTCTTTGGCCCCTGTGTCTCCCTGGAACGAGGGCGCTTTCGTCTGAAGGATTCCATGAGCTCTGCCTCCGAGAGCCCGCGCGGACAGCCCAAAGGATTCACGGATAAGCGTCAAATTCGGAAACCCGAGCCGGTAACGGCAGTCGAAACGGGAAAACCTTCTTCGAATCGGAAATGGCGACTCCAGCTGTCGGTATTCCGTTTTATCCGGGCGTGGAAGGCCACGTCACTCTTGGGCGCCGACGCTGAAAAATGTTCCCGGCGAGATCTGATTGTTGTAATCGGTGGCGATTCTGCCGGCCGACAAGTTGGTGCCGGAAATCCGGGCTTCATCGATGAAACCATTCCAGAAGCCCGGAGTGTAGGGATCGGCTCCGGTGCAACTGTCGTTGGGCTTGGCGCCGATGCCCAAACACGGCAGAGTGGTCATCAGCGTGCCGTTATAGGCCGCC
>JAIQFE010000001.1 GCA_020073445.1 Terriglobia bacterium | reverse complement strand
GCGAGCAATCATTGGATGATTGTACTTCTCTGAAGGCAGCTTAAGTTGGCAGCTTAAGTACTGCCGGTTTGGTTCGCCCCGGGGCCGGGCCAGCCAACGCCGGGGCGCCTGTGGGGTTGAAATCTCCATTTTTCGGGATTGGTCCTGCTCTTAATATCCAGAGGATCGGATATTCGGCTTCGCGGCGTCCTGCATGCAAGCATTAGTTGTAAAAACTGGGTGCAAGAGGTGCATTTACAATGTTTCCGCGATTGACAAGCACCCTGACCTGAAGTAACATCACCGAGGATAGAGGCCGGGGGGCCCATCCCTAGGGGGCATTTCATGTTTCGTTTGACAGCTTTGTTGCTGTGCGTTTTTTCTTTGCTCGGTGTGCTTTCGGCACAAACCGGCAACGGTACGATCACGGGCGTGGTCACGGATCCGACGGGGGCCGTGGTAGCCGCCGCACCGGTCGAGGTTAAGAACACGGAAACTGGAGTGGTCTTCCGTGCAGTCTCGACCGACACAGGAAACTTCACGGTCATCCAACTTCCGGTCGGTTCCTACGAACTGACGGCGACGGTCCAGGGTTTCAAGAAATACACCCGGCAAAATATCACGATTTCCGCCGGCCAAGTGTTGCGCGTAGACGTTCCCTTAGAGATCGGCGCGAGTACGGAAGCCGTCACGGTGAGCGCCGAGTCCTCGTTGCTGAAGACGGAAACCGGCGACGTTGCGCACAACATCACGCTGCAGCAACTGCAAAATCTCCCCATTCTGGGTATCGGCGGAGCCAACGCGGGCAGCTCCGGTGTCCGCAATCCCTTTAACTCCACGGTGATGATTCCGGGCGTTAACTACGCCGCTAACTTCGTCATGATCGTCAACGGCGCGCCCAGCAATACGGCGGCGTACCGCGTCGAAGGTTTGGACAATACCAACCACACAGTGAACTATGCGCTGCAGGAAAATCAACCCAGCGCCGACGCCATTCAGGAAGTCGCCGTGCAGACTTCAAACTACGCTGCTGAGTTCGGCCAGGCCGGCGGCGGTCTTTTCAATATCACCATGAAATCGGGCACCAATCAGTATCACGGCAGCGGATACGAGTATTTCGTGAACGAAGATCTGAATGCCGCGGTCCCCTTCACCAACGACGGCTTTGGAAACAAGATCCGCCCGCGCAACCGCCGCAATGACTTCGGCGGCACCATCGGCGGCCCGATCTGGATTCCCAAGCTCTACGACGGCCACAACCGCACTTTCTTCTTTTTCAGTTTCGAAGAATTCCGCGAATCCTCGGCTCTCAATTTTAGCGATACCGTTCCAACGGCGGATTACCGCAACGGCGATTTCTCGGCGATTTCGCCGGCCGGCGCCAAGTTCAATACAGCCCTGGGTGTGTCCAGCTCCCCGATCGGAACAGACGCGCTGGGACGCAGCGTCTACGCCAACCAGATTTTCGATCCTGCCAGCCGTATCGCGGCTCCCAATGGGACGTTGTATGCCAACCCGTTTCCCGGCAACATCATTCAGCCGACTCTTTTCAACCCGGTCGCCGTTAACCTCATGAAGGTGATGCCGGCGCCGACGTCGACCGCTTTGACTGGAAACTATCCCGGCTACAATCCGGGTACGCGCGTTACCAAGCTTCCCTCCCTCAAGCTCGACCACAGTATTGGCAACAAGGGCAAGCTAGGGTTCTATTGGTCCACCACTGGAACCGACTCACCCTACTCGACTCCGAACGGGAATGCTGACGGGCTGCCGGAACTGATTTCGCAGGCCCGTGGAACATGGATCCACTCAGCGACGGTGCGCCTCAACTACGATCACACCTTGACGCCTACCCTGCTGCTGCATTTCGGAGCAGGCTATTCGCGCATCATTTTCGACGATTCCTCTCCGTTTACAACTAACGGGGGAAGATTTGATTGCGCCAGTATTGGTGTTCAGGGCTGCCAGGGCAGCTTCAATTTCCCGACCATCAGCTCCACGGTGGCGAGCACTTCCGGCGCCCTATCCACCACCGGCACCTTGGGCGGCATGCAGCAGATGGGCAACGCCCAGGCCCACACTCACACCACGACTCTGCGCCCGTCCTTTAACACGAACGCTACCTGGATCCACGGCAGCCACACGTACAAAGCCGGCGGCGAAGTCTGGTTCCAGGGCAACATCACGGCGCCTCCCACTGGCATCACCATGACATTTGCGTCCGCGACCCAGAACGGTGCCAGCGGACTGCCGGCTAACCTTTCTACCAACGCCATTACAGGGTTTCCGTTCGCGAGCTTCTTGCTCGGCGGCCTGACCAGCACCGGTCAGACGGCGCCGAACGATGCCAGAATGGGCAAATCCCAATGGGCGGTGTTCGTGGAGGATTCCTGGAAGGTCACCCGCAAGCTGACCCTGGATTACGGCCTGCGTTGGGACTACGCCACCGCAACACGGGAACAATATGGCCGTTCGGCGACTCTGGGCCTGATTCCGAATCCCGCTGCGGGCGGCCGCATCGGCGCACCGATCTTTGAAGCGACCTGCGGTTGCACCTTCCTTTCCAATTACCCCTATGCCATCGGTCCGCGGCTGGGCTTCGCGTATCAGATCAACCCCAAGACAGTGATCCGCGGCGGCTGGGCCTTCGCCTACGGCTTCGCACCCGATCTTACTCAAAGCTCGGCGAATGCTTTGACCAGTACGCCGTCCGGCACGAACAACTATTTCGTGGCCGGCAGCGCGAATGCCTTGGCTCAACCGAAATGGCCCAATCTTGATCCGGGCCAGATTCCTCTTCCGGGTCAGATCACCGGTTTCGTAAATGCGCTCGATCGCAACGCTGCCCGTCCCCCGCGCCAGAATCAGTGGAGCATCGGCATCCAGCGCGAAATCAGCCGCGACTTCGTGATCGAAGCTTCCTATGTGGCCAACCGCGGCGTGTGGTGGCCCGGCCCGCTGGGCTTGCTCAATCAAATATCGCCCGACACCTTTGCCGCGTTGGGATTGCACCCCTACACCAACCCGGCCGACAACATCCTGCTCTCCTCCGCGCTGAGCAGCTCTGCCGTAACGGCCCGGATCGGGAATTTCCTTCCTTACGCTGGGTACTCCACGAGCAACACACTGCTCAACGCATTGCGTACGTACCCGCAGTTCTCGACCAGCACCGTAACCAACTCTCCGACCGGTAAGACCTGGTACGACTCGCTCCAGGTCAAGGGCACCAAGCGCATGACGCACGGCCTTCAGGTGAACGGCACCTTTACCTGGTCCAAGGCGCTGACGTTAACGCGGGAGGATTTCTGGAATCCAGACAGCTCCAGCAAGTCCATCCAGGCGACGGACCAGCCATTCCTGTTTAACGCCAATATCGTTTATCAGACGCCGAAGGCGGTCGAAAATGGCATACTGGCCTGGGTCACCAAGGACTGGCAGATTGGCGGATTCCTGCAGTATGGCAGCGGTCTCCCTCTCGCGCCTCCCTCCTCGACTGTGGCCAACAACCTCACCGGCGGTGAGATGATCCGAACCGGTCAGCCTTTGTTCAAAAAGGACCTGAACTGCGGCTGCATCAATCCTTACATCGATCAGGTCCTGAACCCTGCCGCCTGGGCCAATCCGGTCGCTGGCACGTGGGGTCCTGGTCCGGCTACCGGCCTTTTACCGGGGTTGTATTATTCAGACTTCCGCCAAGCCCGCCGTCCCCAGGAGAACATCAACATCGGACGCAATTTCCGGATCAAGGAACGAATGAATCTCCAGATTCGCGCGGAGTTCGCCAACGCCTTTAACCGGATGCAACTCGGCAATCCCGTTACCACGTCGCCGTACAATGCAACCAACGCGCTCCAGAACCCCACGGTGGTTAACGGCCGGTACACCGGCGGCTTCGGGGCTTACACAATTGGCAGCGTGGGAGTCAACGGACAGCCGACCTTCACCTCCAACGGAAACGTCGGCCAGCTATACCAGCAGCCGCGGCAGGGCACGTTGATCGCCCGATTCACGTTCTAAGCGGTCTGAACTCTCCTTCTTCACGGCCTCGCTGCTTCGGCAGCGGGGCCGTTTTGCTTTCTGCCAGCGCGCACAACGCAGGGCAGCGTGATCTCTTTTTAGTGTCTTGTGCACGCCGCCCGCTGTGCGCTCGGGACTCGCGCGGCCTGGAGTTTCGTACGCCGCGCGTATATAATCGAACGTCGGTGGCAAACCCAGGTACAGGAGACGGCATGAAGCGAACCTTTGTAGTTTTGCTTGTGGCGATATCGCCCTTGTTGGCGCAGACAGGAGCGAAAAACGGAGAATGGCCGACCTATGGCGGCGACTTGGGCAACACCCGCTACTCCGCGCTCGACCAGATCAACGCCGCGAATTTCGACAAGCTGGAAGTCGCCTGGCGCTTCAAGACGGATAACCTCGGGCCCCGTCCGGAAGCGAATCTGGAAAGCACGCCCCTGATGGTCAAGGGCATTCTCTACTCCACCGCTGGAACCCGGCGGTCGGTGGTCGCGCTCGATGCCGCCACAGGCGAACTCCTCTGGGTCCACGGCGAAAATGAAGGCCAGCGCGGAACCGTCGCGCCTCGCCAGCTTTCCGGACGCGGGCTGTCCTATTGGACCGATGGCGGCCAAGAGCGCATCATCTACGTCACTCCCGGCTATCAGATGGTCGCGCTGGACGCCAAGACCGGCAACCGAATCCCCACGTTCGGCAAGAACGGCATCGTGGATCTCAAGGATGAAGACGATCAACAAATCGAGCCGCTCAATCCCGACATCGGATTGCATTCGGCGCCAGTCGTTTCCGGAAACACGGTGATCATCGGTGCGGCGCACAAGCCCGGCGGTGTTCCGGCCAGCAAAACCAACGTGAAGGGCTACGTCCGCGGATTCGACGTGCTCACCGGCAAGCGGCTGTGGATCTTCCACACCATTCCCAAACCGGGCGAGTACGGGCTCAACACCTGGGAACAGGATTCCTGGTCGTATACAGGCAACACCGGCGCCTGGGGGCAAATGGCGATCGATGAACAGCTCGGCTTGGTTTATATCGGCGTCGAGCTTCCGACTGGCGACTACTATGGCGGCCCTCGTCCGGGCGCCGGCTTGTTCGGCGAGAGCATCGTCGCGGTGGATCTCAAGACCGGCGCGCGCAAGTGGCATTACCAATACGTTCACCACGGCATCTGGGACATGGATAATCCCTGCCCGCCGATCCTGGCCGATATCACCGTCAACGGCCGCACGGTGAAAGCGGTGGCCCAGCCCACCAAGCAGGCGTTCATGTATGTGCTGAACCGCGAGACCGGCGAACCCATCTGGCCCATCGTGGAGAAGCCCGTCGAGAAGGGCACTGTCCCGGGCGAATGGTATTCGCCCACGCAGCCGTTTCCGACCAAGCCTCCGGCGTTCGATCTGCAGGGCATCTCGATCAACGACCTGATCGACTTCACGCCGCAGCTTCGCGCCGAAGCCGTGCAGTTAGTTTCGAAATATAAGATCGGTCCGATGTTCACGCCCGGCGTGGTGAGTAAATTCGAAGGCCCGCTGGCGACCCTGACGGCGGCCACTGCCGGCGGCGGATCGAACTGGCCGGGAGGCTCTTACGATCCGGAGACGCACATTGCGTATGTGTCCTCTCAAACGACGGTAACGGCAATCGGTCTGGTGCCGGGCGGAACGCGCTCCGACATCATGTACATCTCGGGTCAGGCGCGCGGTCCTGAGCCGACTCCGGGCGCCGCGGCTCCCGCAGGTGGTGGTCGCGGTACCGCTGCTGCGGCTGCTGCTGGTGGAGGTGGTGGGCTCACCGTACAGGGCTTGCCGCTGCTCAAGCCGCCCTACGGCCGCATCACGGCGATCGATCTGAACAAGGGCGAGATTGCCTGGCAGGTGGCCCACGGCGACACTCCGGATAATATCCGGGATCATCCGGCGCTCAAGGGCTTGAATATCCCGCGCACCGGACGTCCGGGCCAGGCTGGCACGCTGGTCACCAAGACGCTACTGGTCGCCGGTGAAAAGGGCGTCGTCACCATGGCGGACGGCCGCCGCGGGGCGTATCTACGGGCTTACAACAAGGCCACCGGCGCGGATGCCGGCAAGGTGTACATCCCGGCTCCGCAAAGCGGGTCGCCGATGACCTATATGCTCAACGGCAAGCAGTATATCGTGGTCGCGATCAGCGGCCAGGGATATAACGCGGAATTGGTCGCGTTCGCGCTACCCGCGAGTAATTAGGTAGGTCCGGCCTCCAGGCCGGACGCGCAACCTGTCCGGCCTGAAGGCCGGACCTACCTACGCCCAGCTGAAGCCGTGTTTCGCTAACGGCAGCGAGCGGATGCGCTTCGTCGTCGCGACGAAGATTGCGTTCGTCACCGCCGGCAGGATCGCGGGAACCGCGGGCTCTCCCAGCCCCGTCGGCGGATTATCCGACTTCAGCCAGTGCACTTCGATTTCCGGCGGCGCCTGCGTAATGCGCACCGGCGGATACTTGTCGAAGTTCGACTGCACCGCCCGGCCTCGCTCGATGGTGACCTCCCAGGACATCACGCTGCTCAGCGCTTCGATCACCGATCCCTGCACCTGATTCACGGCATTGCTCGGGTTGATAATGTGACGGCCGATGTCCGCCGCCACCCACACCTTGTTGACCTTCACCTTGCTGTTGGCGTCGACGGTCAGATCGACAACCTCGGCGAAATAGCCGCGGTGTGCGAATTGGAACGCCACACCCATGGCCCGGCCCTTGGGCAGATTGCGTTTGCCCCAGCCGGATTTTTCGCGAACCAGTTCCAGAACGCCGCGCATGCGGGAAGCGACGAAGTCCTGATCCGCTTCGGTCCCAACGCGAGCCTGCCCCACAAGGTCGATGCGGAATTGCAGCGGGTCCTTGCCGGCGGCGTGCGCCAGCTCATCGACGAAGGATTGAAAGGCGAAGCAGAAGCCGTTGCTGCGCGGAGCACGCATGGCGCCCGTGGGTACGCCCAGTGGCATCAGCGTGGACTGGAACGAGAAGTTAGGTATGAACGTGGCGGGAAATTCGTTCTGGTTAATGTTCGCCTGCGGCGCGAACCGTTGGCCTTCGCCAAAGCTCACGTAGTGGTTGTGCCAGGCGACCAGTTTCCCCGAGGCATCCACACCGCCCTTCAGATAATGGAAGCCGCCGGGACGATAGAAGTCGTGCGCCATATCGTCCTCGCGGGTCCACAGGAGCTTCACCGGCACCCCGGCCTGCTTGGCGATCCAGGCCGCCTCGGCGACGTAATCGTTGGTGAGCCGGCGGCCGAAGCCTCCGCCGCCGCGCACCTGGTGGAATGTGATGTCGCTCGCCTGCAATCCGAGCGTCTGCATGGCCACCTGGAGTCCCGCCGCAGGGGTCTGGCTGGGAGCCCAGATCTCGAGCTTGCCGTCCTTGAAATGCGCGACGGTGTTCTCCGGCTCGAGCGGCGCGTGCGAGATGAACGGGTAAGAGTAGGCAGCCTCGACCACTTTCGCGGCACCCGTCAGCGCGGTATCCGCGTTGCCGTCGTTTCGGAGCGAGAAACCGGGGGGCTGTTTCGCCAGTTCATCGGCCTTTTGCGCGAACCCGGCGGTGGATTGAGCCGCAGTCGGACCCTCATCCCAGACCACTTGCAGCTTCTTCCGTGCCGATTGCGCCTGCCACCACGTATCCGCAACGATGGCGACGCCCGAGAGCAGCCCGGTGAGCTGCGTGCCGCCCTCGACGAGGAACGCGTGGCGAACGCCCGGCATGGCTTTAATCGCGTCCAGGTTGGCCGACTTTGCCTTGCCGCCGAACACGGGACACTTCTCGTACACGGCAAAAAGCATGCCGGGAACCGTGAAATCAATGCTGAATATAGGTTTCCCGGTGACGATGTTCGCCACATCATAGCCCGCCAACGGCTGGCCGATGATCTTATAATCTTTGGCGTCCTTCAGTTTCACCGACTTCGGATCGGGCAGGGGAAGCGTGGCAGCCTTCGCAGCCAGCGCCCCATAGCCCACAGTTCGGTTGCTGGAGCGGTGCGTCACCTTGCCCGAACCCGTTGCGCACTCCGATTCCGGCACGTTCCAGGTCTGCGCCGCCGCCGTGAGCATCAGCTGGCGGCCCGTGGCGCCGACTAATCGCAACGGATCCCAATTGGTAGGCGTCGAGTTGCTGCCGCCCGCTGATTGCGGACCGTACTTGGCCTGATCGAGGTCGGCGAGCTTAATCTTGACGTCCTTCCAATCGATGTCCAGCTCATCCGCGATGATCATCGGCAAGTGGGTTTGGGAGCCCTGACCGACCTCTGGATTCTTCGCCATGATGGTGACGGATCCGTCGGCGGCGATGCGGATGAACGCATCCGCCTTGAACGCTGTCGCCGGGCCTTGCCCCTGCCCTTCGACAAAGAGTGGCTCCTTCACGTACAGACCGAGGAGCATGCCGCCGCCGGCCACGGACGTTACGCGGAGAAAAGACCTGCGATCCATTCGGGTGGTCTTCATGACGCCTCCAACTTCCCGACGTTATCACCGCCGGCACGCGGGGTCAAACGTCGCATCGGAAAATGTCGCACGGAAAACAGGGCCCTAAAAACACCTTGCCGCCTCCGATGATCGGAAGCGGCGAGATGTTCACTAACTTGCGATGAATTCAGAACGTGAGCCGCGCCACAATCTGGCCCGACCGCGGAGCGGTTCCGGCGCCATTGAAGGTGTTCACGAACCCAAAGCCTGCCGAGAGCGCCTTGCCGGGATTGTTGTTTGCGGTCGGTGAGGCGATGTTGTTGGCGCTCGGACTGCTCAGAGTTACGCGGTTGAATACGTTCTGGAACTCCGCCCGGACATTGAGGTTGACTTTGCCTTCCTTCGCCAGTTTGAAGTTCCGGCCGAAGTTCAGAGCCTCCTGGGGCTGCCGCTGCCATCGGTAATCGTTGTAGTACGGCGCTGCCGTACCGAACTGGCCCGCGGCCGCATCGGTCCAGGCTGCGGGATTCAGCACCAGCTGCTGGGTCGCATCAATGCAGTGGCAATTGGGATCCGTGTTGCTCAAAAACAACGGCTGCCCCGGAACTCTGTTGACGTAGGTGGCGCCGCCGCCCCACAGGGCGGGATTGTTCGCCGGCCCGCGGCCCAACTGGGTCAACAACCCGTTGTTGGAACCGGGAACCCGGATAACGGCTCCGCTCTGATAGCGCAATACAGTTCCGAACGTCCAGTCACGCACGGCCCACGACATGGCTTTCATCGCGGCTCCATCGCCGTGTAATCCGGGCGTGGTGTAGTTGGCGGAAATGATCAACTGCAGGGGCCGGCTGAAACCCGAAATTTGCTTGTTTTGGGCATAGTTGAATACATCGTTGATCAGCGGCGCCTGCGGGGGTCAGGTAGGAGGTATCGGAGTTAACGCCGAGCGTGAGTTCCTTCTGCCAGGTGAATGCACCCTGGACATCCAGACCGTGCGAGTAGCGCTTAGTGACCTTCGCCTGGAGCGAATCGTACCAGGTATCGCCGAGCGGCGGCCCAAGGAACGGCGGAATACCGAGCCACTGCGGATACGGCTTGAGGGCCTGGATCAGCTGCTGGCTGTTCGGGAATCCGGGGTAGACGTTATTGGGATTCTGCAGATACGGGAACCGGGCGGTCACCAGCGGCGATGCGATCGGCAGAGACAGCAGGTTGCGATCAAAGGACTTGGTCAAATCGATGCCAACCTTCGCGAGATCCGAGGGCTGAAGCGCGTTGTAATTGATGGTCGACAGCAGAGGAGCCGTCCACCAGACACCGCGGTTGCCGACGTAAGAGGCCTCGACCACCAGGTCTCGCGCGATTTCGCGCTGCATCCCAATGCTCCACTGGAAAATGCGCGGTGGCCGGCCGGCGTTACGGTCGATCGAGATAAACACCGACACCGGGGGCACAACTCCGGGCGACGTCGCGAAGGGATAGCCATGCGTGAAATCCGGGTAGTGGATGGGGGGGTTCCCCAGCGGATTACCCACCTGGTACGGATTCCCGTCCTTCAATTGGCTGACGACCTGGGCGTAAGCCGGGGCGATCGGGTAGAAATCGTTCACGCTATAGGACAGGAAAGCGTTGTTCGGAGCCGAACCGTACGCCAGGCCCGCGCCTGCGCGAAATACCGTTTTAGAGTCGATCTGGTATGCAACACCCACTCGCGGTCCAATGGCATAGGGGTAGTTGCTCTGGAAATTGCAATTGCAGCGGCCCCCGCCCTGGCCTTCGTAAATCACCGTCCCATTCCGCCCGCCGGCGTTCGGATTTGGCGTATTAAACGCGGCGTTCTGCATGCGGCCATACTGCTCCTTCAATTCCGTTTGGTAGTCGTAGCGGAGTCCGTAGTCGAGAGTCAGCTTGCGAGTGACCTTCCAGGTGTCCTGAAGATACATCGCGAAGGAGTGGTTGCCCAGCCGGGTTTCCGCGACCGGCGTGATTTGCAGGCCACCTACCGTACCGAGCAGGAAACTGGCGTAGCCGAATCCAGTGGTGACGTTGCCTCCCTTTCCGAGTTCCCACGGAGTGCCTGTCTGGTTAGCGCCGAAGCTGATGATGCCGTTCGCGCGCGAGGTGTTCAGCGTCGGAATTCCTTCGACAACCATTTCTCCGCCCAGCTTGAACGTGTGGTTGCCTCTGACCCAAGTGAGGTTGGCGTTAGCGGTAGGCTTGAGGTCTTTCACAAAAAGCGCGCCGAATCCCGGACCCAAACCAATGCTATTGCCGCCCTGGAAGATATCATTTAGGCCGCCGATGCTCGGGAACTGATTGATATAGAACTGTTTGTTCGGCGCCCAAAATTGCCCCTGGTCGAACGATGGCGAGATGGCGGGACGGTTCGTCGTTAACAGCCCGATCCCCAAGTGCAGCAATATCGTGGGCGATACCGTCTGATCGTAGTTGATACGGGTGGTTTGCGACTCGGTGTCCGAAGGCTGGGCCGTAGTAAACACCTGGGTAAAGCCGTTGGCGCCGGGCGAGACGGTGTGAGTGTAGGAATAGTACATCGACAATTTAACCTTCGCGCTGAGGTTGTGGTCCAGCTTGAAGGATGGAATGGTCGTATGCCGGAAATTGCTATAGCCAGGGATGATGTAGTTGTTTGTTTTTGCGGTGGCGTTGGTTGCTAACGGAAGCATTGCCTGGACCTTCGCCGCCACCGGGTCGATCGAAGTCAAAGGAATCTTGTTTCCGACGAAAGGATCGCGGACCAACGATCCATCGGCCGCCAAACGTTGTGAGGCCGGGTTGAAGATCTGATTTTGAAATAAATTGTTTCCGATGGAATCGACGGCCGGTATCTTTCTCACGCCAAGAGGATCAGTGGGATCGTTCACCGTGATCTGGGCTCCCTGAGCACCGCTGAAATCCCCGCCCAAATAGGGCGCGAACGGTACTGTGGAGGTTCCGGTGCCAATGTTCTGGGTTTCACGATACTGCTCAAAGTTGAAGAAGAAGAATGTCTTGTCGTGGCCGTCGTAGATCTTAGGGATATTGATCGGGCCGCCGAAAGTGAATCCATAGTCATTCTTGCGCTGGCGATTCCGAATGTGCTGGCCATTCTTCAAGGAATCGGTGAGACCGGCATCGGTGAACGGGGTGCCTGCGTTGAGCGCTTCATTCACGAAGTAGTCGTACACCCCACCGTGATATTGGTTCGTGCCCGACTTCATCGTGAAGTTGAAGTACCCGCCACCCGCCTGCCCATATTCGGCAGCGTAATTGCTGGTTTGGACCGCCACTTCCTGAACTGCGTCCAGGCTGGGCTGCGTATCCTGGTTGATCTGACGCCAGATACCGTTGGTGGCGTCCTGACCCTCAATGCGAATGGATTGGGTGCTGGAAGGCATCCCGTTCACTCGAAGCGTGTTGTCATTGGCGAATGACGCTCCCGGCATCAGGTTGACGACTTGCAGAGGGTTTCGCACGTTACCAAGTCCGGCGCCGCCCAGCGTGATGACAGGGAGACTGTTCAGGCGGTTGGAGTCGAAGTTGTGGCTGACTTCGCCGCTCTCGGTTTTGAGCAGAGGAGTCGATTCGCTTACCGTGATCGATTCCGTCGTGGCGCCCACTTGCAGCGTGATGTCTACACGCGTCGTGGTCGCTACTTGGACCGTGATGTTCTGCCGGACGAATTTCTTAAAACCCGTGACGGTGACGGTGACTTCGTAGTTCCCGATCGGTAACTGAGCAAGCGTGAAATTGCCCGTGGCCGTGCTGGCGACGTTGTAGACCGTTCCGGAATCGACGTGTTTTGCTTCTACCGCGGCACCTGCGACAACCGCACCGGCGGGATCAGACACCGTACCTGTAATTGCGCCGCGATCGCTCTGTGCAAACATCGAGCAAGCAGCAAAAAGGAACACACCGGCAATACGCAGACGTGTGCGCATAATAGCCTCCCCAACAAACAGAGTCGTGGTGGGGTATTATCCCCGCCCCCCAAAAAACAAACTGAGTCAGTCTACCCCGGGAGAAACCCGGCGTCAAGGAAGATCTTTGTAAATAATTGCCGTATGCACAGTCGATCTTGGCTGCATGCAAATCCGCATGGATGCCCGCCCAGTCCTGAAATTCGCAGCTAGAAGGTGACCCTCGCCACGATCTGGCCCGTGCGCGGCTGCGCCGCGCCGCCGTTGAACGTGTTCACGAACCCGTATCCCGACGACAGCGTTTGCGTACCGGGAACCCGGACCGTCGGCGACAGAGGGTTGGGAGCACCGGCGCCAACCACAAACGGAGAGGAACTGGCCGAGACGGCCAGAGGATTCGCCAGAAACACGCGATTAAACATGTTCTGGAATTCCGCCCGGACGTTCAGGGTGATTCGGCCTTCTTTGGCCACCCGGAAGATGCGGCCGAGGCTGATGTTTTCCGCCGGTTGGCGCTGCCAGCGGTAGTCATTGTAGTAGGGCGCCGACGTGCCGAAGGTGCCTGCGGGAGCATCCGTCCACGCAGCCGGATTCAGCACCAGTTGGGTCGTCGGGTCGAAGCACTTGCAGTTCGGATCGATTCCGTTCGCAAACAGCGGTTGGCCGGCAACCCGATTGAAGAAGGTATTCGCTCCGCCGAAGGTGGCCGGATTGTCCGTTCGTCGAATCTGATTGAAAAAGCCGTTGCTCGAGGGAGGAGTGCGAATGACTTGGCCGCTCTGGTACCGCAGCAGCGTGCCGAGCGTCCAATCGCGTACAAGCCAGGACACCGCTTTCATGCTCGTGCTGCTCGCGGCGAATCCGGGCGTGGTGTAGTTGGCGGTGATCACCAGCATAAACGGCCGGCTGAAGGCCGAAATCTGCTTGTTCTGCTGGTAATTGAAAACGTCGTTGATCAGGTTCGGCGCAGGCGTTAAGTATGAGGTGTCCGAGGCAACACCCAGATTCAGCTCTTTTTGCCAACTGAATGCCGAGTCCACGCTCAGGCCGTGCGACATGCGCTTGGTCACCTTGGCTTGCAAGGAGTCGTACCAGGTCGTGCCCAGTGGGGGTCCTAGGAAGGGCGGAATTCCGGTCCATTGGGGATAGGGCCGCAGCGCCTGGCTCAGAGTTTGTCCCCCCGGGAAGCCCGGATACACGTTGTCGGGATTCGCCAGGAACGGGAACCGCGAGGTGACCAATGGGGAACTAATCGGCGTTGTAAGCAGGGTGCGGTCTCCGGGGACGGAAACGTCGATGCCATACGTCGATTTCAGAGTGTCCGGCTGAAGTCCGTTGTAGCCATACGTCGACAACAGCGGAGCGGTCCACCAGACGCCTCGATTCCCTACGTAGGCCGCCTCGACGACCAGATCGTGCGTGAGTTCCCGCTGCAAACCGATGCTCCATTGGAAAATGCGGGGCGGCCGGCCCGAGTTCCGGTCGACGGCGATGAACGGCGATTGCGGCGGCCGGACTCCTGGAGCGGTCTGGCTCGGATAATTCGGGCGGAAATCCGGCCAGAAGATCGGGGCATTGCCGAAGCGGTTGCCGGCGGCGAATGGATTCCCGTCCTGCAGGAAGGTTGCGGCATCTCCATACGTAGTGGGGCTGACGGTGTAGAAGTCTCCCACGTTCGGGGAGAGCGTGGCCTGGTAGGGAGATGTTCCGTACGCCACGCCGACCCCTGCGCGGAAAACCGTCTTTGGTGTGATTTGATAGGCGGCGCCCAGGCGCGGTCCAAGAGCCCAGGGGTAGTTGTGATTGTAGCTGCAATTGCATGTCGCTTCGTAGAGCACCGAGCCGTTGCGGTTTCCGGCCACCGGATTCGGCGTGTTGAAGGCGGCGTCCTGCATGCGGCCATACTGTTCCTTAAGCAAAGTTTGATAGTCGTAGCGCAGCCCGTAGTCGAGAGTGAATTTGCGTGTCACCTTCCAGGTGTCCTGGACATACAAACCCAAAGAGTGGTTGCCGAGCCGGTTGCTTGATCCGGTACCGTGATTCAGGGAAAGGCTGCGGCCCAACAGAAAGCTGGCGTAGGAGAATCCCGTAAACGCGTTCGTACCTTTGCCGGTTTCCCAAGGATCCGCAGTTTGCTGCGCTCCGAAGCCCAGATTCCCATTGGCTCGGGAATAGCTCAAATCGGGAAATCCTTCAAAGATCATCTCGCCGCCCATTTTGAAGGTGTGGTTCCCTTTCACCCAGGTCAGGGAGGCGTTCTGCGTGGGCTTGATGTCCTCAAGGTAGGCGTAGGGATTGAAAATCCCACCGGTGTAGCTCATGCCGCCCTTGGACGCATCCTGACCGATACTCAGCCAGGGGAAAAGTGTCGGAGCGGCGAAGTTCTTCGCCCAGCCCAGACTGCTTTGGTCGAACTTCGGGGTTAGGTTGGGTTGCGTGGTGTAAAGGAGCCCTGCGCCTAAATGAAGCAGCATGGTCGGCGTGACGCTCTGGTCGTAGTTGATTCGAACGGTATGCGATTTGCTGTCCTGGATGACCGAGTTGGTAAACGGGCCCTGGAAGTCATTGACCTGAGGTGAATATGCGCGGGTTTGCGAATAGTAACCCGATATCTTGATCATCGAGCTGAGATTGTGGTCCAGCTTGATGGATGGAATGGTGGTGTGCCGGTAGTTGTCGTAAGCCGGGGCTTCGTAGTTGTTGATGGCTTGCGTGGCGCGCGTTCCCACCGGGAGCGGGAACATGGCTTGGATCTTCAGGGCCACCGGGTCCATATCCGTCTTCGGAATCGTATTGTTCGCGTAGGGATCCCGCACCGTAGCGCCGTTCACCGTGCGTGTAGTCTTGGGATCGAAAATCTGGTTCTGGAAAATCGCGGTGCCGTTGGCGTCGGACGCCGGCTGTCCGGCGATGGTCAAGCGTCCCAACAGAGCTCCGCTGAAGTCGCCGTTGCGGTAGGCCAGTGTGGGCACCGTATCCAATCCCGTGGTGACCCTTTGGGTTTCGCGAAACTGTTCGAAGTTGAAAAAGAAGAAGGTCTTGTCGTGGCCGTCATAGACCTTCGGAATGTCGATGGGACCGCCGAACGTAAATCCGTAGTCATTGCGGCGCTGGCGATTGCGGAGATGGTGCCCGGTCCCATCGTCGGTGAAAGGCACAGGCGAATTCAGGGCTTCATTCACCAGGTAGTCATAGGCGCTTCCATGGAATTGATTGGTGCCCGACTTCATCGTGTAGTTGAAGTACCCGCCGCCTGCCTGGCCGTATTCCGCGGCGTAGTTGCTGACTTGAACCGACACTTCCTGGATCGCATCCAGGCCTGCCTGGTTTACCTGCGTACTCTGGCGGGTAATCCCGTTGGTGGCGTCCTGGCCCTCGACCCGGATCGAATACGTGCTGGAGGGCATGCCATTTACCCGGAGAGTGTTGTCGCTCGCAAATTGTGTACCTGGCAGCAAGGTAACCGCTTGCAGCGGATTTCGAATATTGCCGAGCGCACCGGACGCGCCTAGCGTGATGGCTGGCAGATTATTCAGCCGGTCGGTCGAGACGTTGTGGCTGAGTTCACCGCTTTCGGTTTTGAGCAGCGGAGCGGCTTCCGTCACCGTGACAGATTCGCTGGACGTGCCGACCTCTAGAATCACGTCGATTCGAATGGTGCCCGCCACCTGGACCGTAAGATTCTGGCGGACAAACTTCTTGAACCCCGGCACGGTCACCGTTATTTCGTAAGTCCCGGCCGGCAACTGCGCGAGAGTGTAGTTGCCCGTGTCGGTGCTGGCAACCTCGTATACGGCGCTGGTCGCGACGTTCTTGGCTTCGATCTTGGCGTTGGATACAACCGCGCCCGCGGGATCCGCAATCGTCCCGGTAATGGTTCCGCGATCGGTCTGCGCAAACATCGTCAGAGCGAGCAGAAGTGCCCCCGCCACAAGATACAGTGAACGCATGTTACGTCCCCCTTGGAGTAACTGATTCAGTCTGGAATCTGAGAACCCCATCCCGGAAACCAAAACTCAATGAAGCATACTCCCGCATGATCTCGGCGTCAAGCGGGGTATCGGCGGATGCTGGCGGGTGTTAGGGATTTAGGAAAGCCGGCAGTTGCAGGCTAGCTAGCGACCGAGCTTCTTCTCGATATCCGCGAGCTTCTGGCGCTCCGCTGGGCTGAGTCCGTTTTCCGAGATGGTCAGAGCTTCCGCTGCCTCGCCCGGATATCGATATGCAGCGTCGGTTTTGTCCTTCTGCTGGATTAGAACTTTGTAAGCTTCCCAGGAGTAGAACAAACCAGCCCACTGCTGGAAGTCGGCCGTTTGATCGGGAGTTTGCGGGCGGCTGGACGGCAATTGGTCGAGGTCGATCGGCGTCCCCATTTGCAGGGAGTGCTGGGGTCCGTAATACAGCGCCTGAAGTCCCACGGATTTCCCTTCCGCCGCGATATGGCTGAAGTTGACGTCCGTGGTCATGTCATTCAGAGTCGGGGAATGATACGGATCGGCATGGGATTGCGAGCTTCCCGGCCCATACATGCGCAGATGATCGAACTCCTGCCCCAAGGTCCCTTCCCAATTGGAACCGTAATCGATCGTGATCACGTAGCCGGCTTTGAGCGCCGCGCCTGCGCCCTGGATGAATTTGCCTTCGCCCAGGTTGATGTAGGTCACCATCCCCTTGCCGCTCTTCGTGAGAGCGTACGCATAGGAGCGGGCGTATTGCCGTAGATGCTCAGCGAGTTCCGGGAGCACGGTCGCGGGAACGTACAGCTCCTGGAACTGGAGCAGCTTCACGTTATTTTCGTAGTTGGCCGACGCGTTGAGCGCACCCAGAATGGCCGAAAATCCGGCGCGGCTCAAATAAACCCGATCGCGCGGGGCGCTGGGATTCTGGGGATTCTTATCGGCGAACAGCTTGTGATAGATCGCCTCGTCGTCTTTCTGGATGAGGTTTCGCGCGGCCGCCGGCAGGCTCGGCTCGATCCTGGCCCACACGTCATTGGGAACGGACGGAACCGTGTAGGCGATCTCGG
The DNA here is from genome assembly GCA_020073445.1 of Terriglobia bacterium. Lineage (GTDB taxonomy): Bacteria > Acidobacteriota > Terriglobia > Bryobacterales > Bryobacteraceae > Palsa-187. Next base: position 547,169 of record JAIQFE010000001.1, on the reverse strand, counting down.
CGGTGCCGCTCACGTCCAGAATCACCTTGTACACGCTGAAGCAGTCCGGCAGCTCGTTGGAGAGAATCACGCCCTTCAGGCTCCCGCGCGCGATGGTCGCGCTGGGATTGGTGGCGTCGCCTTGGCGCGCTTCAAACCGCGGCCCGAATCGGGAATTGCGCTTGCGTTGAATCTCACTCAACGCCGGCGAGCGATCGTAGCAGGCGTACACCACCTGCTGCTTGAATTCGCGCCAGCGCGGGTCTTTACTTGTCGCGGCCTGCTGATCGATATAGTCGAGCACCGATTCGGCCATGGCGCCATCGCCCGCGCCGAACTCGGCGATGGTGAACTTCTCCGTGGGTCCCAGGGTGCCGGCCTTGCGCATGCCATCCCACATCCGGAACATCTGCTCGGCAACCATGTGGCCGAAGACCGGAGCAAGCGCGCCCGGGAAGGTCCGGTAATGGTTAGTGAAATCCACGCGCCCGCTCGAGTAGTAACCGGCGGTCGGATGGAACAGGACCATATCCAGATAGTCGTAAAACGACGGGAAGTAATCCTTCACGAGGGCCGGATTGACGCCCGGCGCGAGCTGGATCTCATTTCGGACATCCCAGTCATTCAGGAGTTGCCGGTTAGCGGCAAAGAGAGTCGGGGAAGCAGTGCCAGCGATCGCCAGCGCGGCCACCAGCCGTAGCATGGCAATCCTCAAGCGCATAGATGAGATTGTACTACGAGGTCTGTAAACGCCCTCTTCACCTTGGTGAGCGCCGCGTGCAGTTGCACGGACTGCTGGTAGGGAACGGTGGTATCGGCATCGCCGTGGACGCTCAGGATCGGCGGAAGCCCCGCGCGGACGTAGGTTATCGGCGAGACGCGCTTGGCAATCTCCATACGGTTCGGCAGGCTGCCGAACCAGCGCACCGCAGCCGCGGCGCGATGCGGACCATCGATCACGTCCGGCACGTCGCTGATGCCGAACCAGTTGAGCACCGCCGCGACCTTTGGCATCGGTGTGTTGGCCGCGCACTCGCGGTCGAACCCCTCGCTCTCCGGGAGGATGCCCAGAGCAAGCGCGAGATGCCCGCCCGCTGATTCGCCGGTGACCACGATGCGATTCACGTCGACGTTGTACATCATGGCTTGCTGTGCCACGTAGCGCAGCGCGCAGAAGCAATCCTCCACGGCTCCGGGCGCCAGCGTGTTGGGCCCCAGACGGTATTCGACGTTGACCACGTTCCAGCCCATCTCCATCCACGGCAGCACGTTCAGGATGGCGGCTTCCTTGTTGCCCGCGACCCAGAATCCTCCGTGCATGTAGATGATGGTGGGCTGCGGCGTCGTCGCGGTGCGGCGGCGATAGATATCCATCTTGAGCTGGGTATCGCCCATCGTCAGATAAGTAACGTTGGGGTACATCTGATATTCGTTGGCGACGTGCGTCGCCCACGCCGCGGTGGGCGAGAGTTGGGCCGAGGTCTGAGCAAATCCAGGCGCGGCTAGCGCCAACACGATGGGAAGAATCTTGCGCATGGAGGACTCCGTTCAGCGCGAGTATACACGAGCCCGGTCCTCGATCGCACGACGCTCCGCGACTGCGTCTGGATGTTGCTCTTCGCGGCCTTGCAGGTTCGCGTCGATGCAGATGAGAATCGCTCGCAGGGCACCCGCTAGCAGGGCTTGGGCGGCTCCGAGGTCAGCAGTCAGCGAGCTTTTCACTGCGCCCGAAGCCTTCGCGCACAGCTCCAGCCCCGCGACTGCGGCACGCGCGGCTCGCAGCGGTGCTTCAATCGCCTGTCGAAGAGCGGCGGCGTCGCGAGTTTGCATATACGCCATCACCGCGCCGATATCGTCGTCCGCGGCGCCGCGCAGCTGGGCCCGTTCTTGGCGCGCCGCATCCAGCAGTTCACCGTGGCCGCCGGTAATCGCGAGCGTTTTGATCAGCAGGCCGATTCCCAGCTCGGCTGCGACGGCGGCAGCCGCAACGCCAGCAGGCGCGGGCCGCGTGGCGGCGACAGAATCAGAGAACGCCGCGAGCGATTCAGACCAGATAGACCGGGTCATGTTTTGGAAAGCGGTTTCACATAGAATGTACCAGAGGCAACCCACATGAGACGTTTTCTGCTGCTGCTCACCCTCCTCGCCTTGATCGGGGCTCCCGCGTTTTCTCAGGTGGATCTCTCCGGCGTTTGGGGCCCTACCTTTCACGAGGACAGCGCAGAACGTGGACCGGGACCCGAACTGGTCGACTTCCTGGGCCTGCCGATCAACGCCGCCGCGCGCCAGTGGGCGCTGAGCTGGGATCCGGACCGGCTGGGTTTGCCCGAGCATCAGTGCCAGGTCCACACGGCCGCTTATATTCACCGCGGCCCGCTCCGCTTGCGGATTTGGGAGGAACGCGATCCGCAAACGCAAGACCTGGTCTCAATCCGGCTGTACAGCAGCACCTACGAGCAGAACCGGGTCGTATGGATGGACGGGCGTCCGCATCCTCCCGAGTACGCAGCTCACACCTGGCAGGGATTTTCAACCGGCAAGTGGGAAGGCAACATCCTCACCATCTACACCACGCATATCAAGCAGGGCTGGACCCGCCGCAACGGATTGCCCTCCAGCGACCGCATCACGCTGGTGGACCATTTCATCCGGCACGACAACCATCTGACGCACGTCAGCGTGGTCACGGATCCGGTGTACCTAACCGAGCCTCTGGTCAAGAGCGAAGACTACTTGCTAAACGACAATACCGGCGGCAATTGGCTGTGGCCGTGTGAGTACGTCGAGGAGCTGCCCAATCACGACAACACTCGCGTTCCGAGTTTCATGCCGGGCGAGAATCCGTTCCTGCACGAATTCGCCGACAAGTGGAAGATCCCGGTGGACGCCGCCCTCGGTGGTCCCGAGACGATGTATCCGGAATATAGGAAGAAGCTCGCCGGGAAGTAGCTTACGACAGTCCGATCAGGCTTCTCTTTGGAAATCGGCGTCGATGTCGTAGAATTTAGGCTCGCTCTCTCTGTGTGAGGCAGAATAGTCATAGAGAGGCTATGTCAAAATCTCCACGCGCACACGGACCATGCGCACTTTGTGGATTTGACCGACCGCTTTGCCAGAGTCACTTGCTCCCAAAAGCAACCTATAAGAGCCTTCGGGCACGTCATCCGGGGAATCCGAATCCAGTGCTAGTTTCACAGCATGCAGTTGTTCAGACTTCGTGGCAGATGCACGCGCCCCTTCTTTGCGAGGAATGTGAGACTCGGTTCCGCGTCGGAGGGGAAGATTGGGTACTTGCAAACTGCTGGCGAGCTGCGGGTTTTCCTCTACGGGAAAGATTAGCCAGCGTAGCGCCGCTTTACGCAAAGGATGGCAGCGCCGTGTGGGCGTGTGCCGAAGTTCCAGACATCAACATGGATAAGCTTTGCTACTTTGCGGCGAGTGTGTTTTGGCGTTCAGCGGTGAAAACGTGGCGTGTCACCCCCACCGCAACCACATCAATCGATCTTGGACCTTATGAGGACCAGCTGCGGAATTTCCTGTTAGCGATGGCGCCGTTTCCAGACAAGATGGCGCTTGCGATCCGGATATCGAACCTCGCGAGATTGATCGATACTGCAGCGGTGCCCGTTCTGGAGTCAAAGGCAGGATTCCACGAATACGGGTTCCACATCCCGGGAATAGAATTTCGGCTCTTCGTGGGTTCGAAGATTCCCGCGGAGTATTCTGAGCTCTGCGCAATGAAATCTGATCACCGCCCGCTCTGGATGCTTAAACGAGCAGATATCGAATCGATTAAGCAACTGGTAGATATATATGGTCGCGGCAAAACACTGCAGTAAGGCCAGAACGAAAAGGATTCGGCTGTTCCCTCTTTTCACGCGAACAAGCGCTTACGACAGCCCGATAATCCGGCCGGTCTCCGTATCCACGTCGATATCGTAATAGCCTGGACGCGTCGACAGCCCCGGCATCGTCGCCATCGTTCCAAGCAACGGATATAGGAATCCGGCGCCGACACTGGCGCGGATATCGCGCACCGGCACGATGAATCCGCTGGGTGCGCCCTTCAGGTTCGGATCGTGGCTGATCGACAGATGCGTCTTGGCCATGCAGATGGGGATCTTGTCGAATCCCTGGCGCGTGTAGACTTCGATCTTCTTCTCCGCTTCGGGCGAGTACTCGACGCCAGCCCCACCGTACATCTCCTTCACGATGGTCTCGATCTTGTCCTTGATGCTCATCTCCAGCGGATACAGGAATTTGAATTTGCTCGGCTTCTTGCACGCAGCGACCACGGCGTTGGCCAGCTCGACTGCGCCCGCACCACCCTCGGCCCAGTGGTTGCTGACTACCGCATCTTCAGCGCCGGCCGCTTTGGCTAGCTTCTTGACCAGCTCGATCTCCGCCGGAGTATCGTCCTTGAAGCGATTCACACCCACCACCACCGGAATGCCGAAGTTGCGGGCGTTGCCGATGTGGCGGATCAGGTTCGAACAACCCTTTTCGAGCAGATCCAAGTTCTCCTGCGTATATTCGTGGGCGAGAGGCTTACCGGCGACAACCTTGGGCCCGCCGCCGTGCATCTTGAGCGCGCGGATGGTCGCGACCAGAACCACGCAATCCGGAGTCAGCCCGCTGTAGCGGCACTTGATGTTGAAGAACTTCTCCATGCCCATGTCGGCGCCGAACCCGGCTTCGGTAAGCACGTAACCATCGGCCCCGGCGAGCTTCAAGGCAATTTGGTCCGCGACAATCGACGAGTTACCGTGCGCGATGTTGGCGAACGGCCCGGCGTGCACAAATGCGGGCGTGCCTTCGATGGTCTGCATGAGCGTCGGCATGATGGCGTCCTTCATCAGCACCATCAGCGCACCGGTGACACCGATGTCGTCCGCGGTAACAGGCTCGCCTTTGCGGCTGGACCCGATCACCATGCGGCCGAAGCGTTCCTTCATATCGGCCAGGCTGGTGGTCAGCGCCAGGACCGCCATGATCTCGCTGGCCACGGCGATGTCGAAACCGGTGACGCGAGTCGCGCCCTTCTCTTCGGGACCCTGGCCGACGGTGATCTGCCGAAGAAAACGATCGTTGGTGTCGACCACGCGGCGCCACGTGATCGTCTCCGGATCGATATCCAGGCGCGCCCAGCGGCTGCGCTCTTCAAGACTGAGTTGATTGGGATCGGTTTGAGTGATCCCCAGCTTCTTCAGGCGCCGCAGCATGATCGTCGTAAACTTACGGCTGCCGTCTTTCTTGGCGGGCACCAGCCGGTCAAACAGCGCCGCGTCGTCGGTGGTGCTTTCGTGGAACATGCGCGCGTCGATGGCCGCCGCCAGCAGGTTATTCGCGGCGACAATCGCGTGGATATCGCCGGTGAGGTGGAGATTGAACTCCTCCATGGGAACGATCTGGCTGTAGCCGCCGCCCGCCGCGCCACCCTTGATTCCGAACGTGGGACCCTGGCTGGGCTGGCGAATGTTGGTGAACACTTTCTTGCCGAGATAAGCTCCCAGAGCCTGGCTCAGGCCGACCGTGGTCGTTGTCTTGCCTTCGCCCAGGGGCGTTGGCGTGATCGCGGTCACCACGATGTACTTGCCGTTGGGGGAATTCTTCAGCCGGTCGCGAACCGACAAGTGAACCTTGGCTTTGGACTTGCCGTATAGCTCCAGCTCATCGGGAAGGATCCCGGCCTCGGCCGCGATCTGGCCGATCGGCAGCGGCGTCGCGGCCTGGGCAATTTCGATATCGCTAGGGACAGGGGTAAGGAGGTTCGATAGTTTATGGGGCATTTTCGGTTAGTTGCTCTTAACGAGTTTTTCTTCGGGCTGTGCCTCGGCTTTCGCCGCCGGCTTTGGCGGCGTCGCAACGTCGATCTGGATCAACGGCTGCGGATGCTCCGGCCGGCTGTCGCGATCGAGGAAATAGTTGATGTAGGAACTAGTCCCTTTGAGCGATCGGTCCCGCTGCGGGATGTAGGTTTTGAGATCGTCCACGCGATCGGCCGCCTTCGCGCGGTTGTAGACCTCAACCCAGATGCACTTCCGTTCCGGGATCACTTCGCACTGGCCGTCGTGCGTGCCGCCACAGGGACCGTTGCGGAGATTCTTGGGACACGTCATCGGGCAGACGTATTCCATTAGACCCAGCACGCAATTGCCGCACGCCTGGCATCCGAACACCGGCTGCTTGAACGCGAGTTCCAGGCTTTCGAGCGCGGCCGCCGCCGTGGGACTCTTGTCGATCAAACGCAGAGTACCCGTTATGACGCTTCTTAACGCGCGCGGCGTATTGGCCGGCTCGACAATATCGGCGACGTGGTTCCAGAAGGTCTGCTTCTGCGGTTCACTCTTGGGAGATTCGAAGAAGTAGAATCCACCCTTGGGGGCGTACTCCAGCTCTGCCGCCAGTTCTTCCCACTTGGGCGCCAAAACTTCCGAACGCTCGATGATCCAGCGGATGCGGTCCGCGTGATGATCGCCGCCGATATAGGACCCGGCGAATCCCAGGCCCCGCTGAATCGCGACCATCTTCGCGGCGCGCTCCAGCCGAGCGGCCATTCCCTTATCGGTAGACGCGTCGACTTCAGCCTGGATCTGCTCCACCAACTCTTTCGATGCAAAACAGCCGGGAGGCTCGCCTTTATGGAATCTTTTAGCCGCCCCCAGCGGCAGGACGTACACATTCCCGAACACGGGAGTCCGCAACCCGCGTTCATCCATGTACCGTCTTAGCTCGCGCATCTTCCGCGAATCGTAGCCGAGCTGAGTGATCGCGTAATCCGCTCCCGCGGCGATCTTCTTTTCGAGCTTGAGATACTGATACGCGCAATCCGGCTCCGTATATTTGAATGGCGAGACCGCCACGGAAATGTAGAACGGAAAGCCCGTCTGCTCGCGTACCTCGCGGATGAATTCCACCAGCTGGACGGAATCGAGATCGTACAGTACGTCCGCCGGCTCCTTACTGCCCTTGGGAAAATCGCCGGTGATCGCGAAGACGTTCTCGATCCCGAGTCTCTGCAGCTCCTGGAGCGCATTGCGAATATTCAGCCGGTCGCGCCCGACACAGGTGAGGTGGATATTGGAGGTCAACCCGCTCGCCTGCATCGCGGCGCCGACATGAACCGGATCGAGTCCGGCCGAGCCACCCGCGAAGCTGGTCACGCTGCCCGCCAGCACTCCCGGAATCTGCATGAAGCCGGCGGCGATTTCCACCAGGTGCTCTTCCGTGCTCTTGGCTCCGGCGACCAACTCGACCATGTAACTGAAGCGGCCGGACGTGAGCGCTTCCCGGACGGGATTCGGTACTGCCATCTTATTTACCTAGCTCCTTGCGAACAATCTTGGTTCCTTCCACCATGGCCTTCATCTTCGCGAACGTGACATCGCGGGGCAGATGAAAACACCCGCAATCGGTCAGGACGTGGATCCGCTCGGCGGGTATCACCTCGAGCGCCTTGCGAATATGTTGGGCGACCATGTCGGGAGTCTCGATATCCGTATTCTTCACATCGATGACGCCGAGGCCCAATTCGAACGGCGCGTTGAATTCCTTGAAGAGGTCCAGATCCTCGCCGCCGCGGCGCGCGAATTCGAGCGTCAACTGCTGGACCTTGGCTTTGAGAATCGTGGGGAACAGATAACGGTAGCTGCCTTCCCAGGAAGGCTTGCCGTAGCGGTTGCCGTAACAGATGTGAACCGCAATCCTGGCCTCCACGCCTTCCACCAGCGTATTGATGACGTTGACGCCCCACGCCAGATCCTCGGGGAAGCCGGAGTAGTAGGGCTCGTCGATCTGGATGAACGTGGCGCCTGCCTTAACCAGAGCCTTCAGCTCCATATTCATCACGCGTGCGATGTCGGTGGCGAAAGCTTCTTCGCTCGGATAAAACTGGTTGCGGATGCGCTTGGTGAGGCAGTGCGGGCCGGTCACGCAGAACTTGGGGACACGGTCCGTAAACGTGTTGAGGAAAGTGAAATCCTGCACCAGGCCCATGGATGCCATGGGAAGCTTGCCCATCACGGCACTGTCATAGAAATCGTAATAGAACTTCTTGGAGGATCGGTCGATCTGCACCCCGGGGAGTCTTTCGGCGAAGTAATCGACCATGTTGTCGCGGCGCAGTTCGCCATCGGTGATGACATCGAGGCCGGCCGTTTCCTGGTCCTTGATGGCGGCCTTAACGGCGGCATCGTAGATCTCGTCGAGATCATGGCGCGAGATGCGGCGTGCGAAATAGTCGGTCTTGAGCCGCTCGAGCCAGCCTGGCATGGCGTAGCTGCCGACGATCGCCGTGGGAAGAATGGGAAGAGTCATTAAATTGGGTTACTCCCTACGCGTCGTGTAAAGGATGGAAGTATGCGTATTCGCGCGGTATTTAAAGGGCCGGAAGTGCACATCATACCCCTCGCGCTGCGCTACCTCTTTTAGTAGAGCACCGTTGACCCAGTTGAGCAGTGAACCGTCCAGTTTCCCGGGTCCGAAGAAACCGGTGCGGTATTGGGCCAGGTCGGTGACGAAAATATCGAAAACTTGCATGTAACCGCGCGGATGAAGCAGCGGCAGAGTGCGGACGAAGCTCTCGAGCGCGCCCGAACTCAGGTGAAAGCGAAAATCGGTAGGGGCGTCCTGCAGAATGTCTTCCATTCTGCCGGCGTCAAGCCCATCGGGGAATGGAAACTCGGGCAGGTCTTCGAGCTGCACCAGGCGTTCCTCCAGCCGCATCGCGGCCCACAGCTCCTGCCAGAAGGGAACACCGTGCTGCGGCCCGCCGAAGCTGTCGAACCCGGTTTCGAGCATGTGATAGACACGGTCCCGAAAAAGTTCCGCGGGGATCCCGTACTTTGCGCCGATGCTGTTCACTGCGGCGATGGGCACATAAGCACGCACTTGCACAAAATACAACTTGCCGTCGCGGCGAACCACTTCTTCGTCCGGCAGGTTGTCATACACATTTGTTAGATGCACTTGAAGGATCTTGTGGCGCAAATGGGCCAGCGACTTGATGGGGTTGATCGCGTCCACCTGGACGAAGCGGCACTGGTCGATATGCTTTGCCACGGTGAGCCTGGCCTTATTGAGGGTGTCCTCGGAATAATCACCCATGTAAAAGCAAATCTGGGAATACAGACCCGTGCCCCGTTGCTGGTCGAGTTCCTGGAACTTATCGAGCCACTGGGCGCAGCGCGATCCGTTGCCGACGCCGATTTCGAGCAGATTCACCTCGGCCGGCAGTTGGTTCTTGGATCGAAGAAGGCAGAGCAGGTCCAGGAACTCGGCCACATCTTCGGCAATAGCGCGGGGATTATGGCCATCGGAAGCGCCGCCTGGGAGCGCTTTGTCATAGCCCTGGCCGGTAGCGGCTTCCCAGGCCAGCAGATGACGCCAGAAGAATCGGTTGAAGGTCCAGACGATGCTGGTGCGGAGCGACTGGAACTCTTCAAGCGGAAGACGGCAGGCATCCTCCTCCGCTCCAGATTGGGCGCGGTGAATCGCGCGCAGCAGATCGCCACGCAAGGTTTCCGGGACCACCTGGCGCGTGTCCACGTGCACGTCCATGATGGGCGCGGGCTGGCCGAAAGCGTTGTAGCCTTGGGTGGCGGTGACGGCTTCGCGAAAATTGGATTTGTACTGGATCCAATCGAGTTCCACCTGGAGGCGCGCGAACTGACCCTGATCGATGCGCCCTTCTTCCACCAGCGCGTACACGGCCTCGATCACGCCCTGCGTGGTGGCGGCGGCCTTCACCTTAAGGTGGTTAAGTTTCAGGATCATGCTGACTACGCGGAAGGATTTCGACGAATCTAACAGAATAGCGCGTCTTGCAGGATTGTAAACGCAGGTTCGCTGATGGCGGGTATCCGCGCGGCTGATAAAGCCTACCGGCGGTCGAATTCGTCTCGAAAGTCCCGGTGGGCGTCCCGCATTTCTCGGTGAAACTGCTCGCGGGCGTCACGCAGCTCGCGTTGGACGTCCTGCCGGGCGCGCCGGAGGTCTTCCCGGGCTTCCCAGCCGGCGCGGCGAATCTGGTTATTTGCTCGCCGGATCTCGTCCTGGGCTCGCCGGATTTCGGCGCGGTGGCGATACCGGTCGTGATACCCGCAACCGGCTGTAAGCAGGCAAATTACGATGGCGATGGCTCCGAGAGTCTTCATAATCCCTCGCGTAATCTTCCTACGTTGGCCTAAGCGGGCTTGTTCGATCTTTTTTTGAGGCGCCTTTCTTGAGGAACAATGACACCAGCCAGACCAGCGCGGCCAAGGCGACCAGAACCATGGTCCAGCGCATGGCCGACACCCAAAATTCTGCATTTAGTACGGGCATCGTGATCGGGAACTGACGCAACACGCCCCACCGGTCGACCACCCAGTGCCAAGCCGTGTGGGCCACCAGGGCCGAGAGGATGATGGTCCCCATCCGCTCGGCGACCACGTAGCGGAACAGCAGATCTAGCAAGGGGATAGAGATCGCCAGCACCAGAAGCTGGCCCAGCTCCACGCCGAGGTTGAAGGAGACGAGGGACGTTAGCAGGTGGGACCCGGCGAACTGGAGCGTCTGGCGGAGGGCGAAGGAGAAGCCAAACCCGTGCACCAAGCCGAAGACGAAGGTCACCATCCAGCGGCGGCCGACGCTGCTGGCCCCGACGATGTTCTCGAGTGCCATGTATAGGATAGACATGGCGATCAGGGTTTCGATCAATGGCGGGAACCACAGCGCATCCGGCCCGAGCCCGTACGCCGACGCGATCAATGTGAACGAGTGCGCCACTGTGAACGACGTCACGATCAGGAGCAGCTGACGGAATTGGCGGAACGGAATCACCAGGCACAGCAGAAACAGCAGGTGATCCGTGCCATCCAGGATGTGCAGGAACCCGGCGCGGACGAATCGCAGGGACGCCTGATACCAACTTGGGTCGAGCTGGATCAGGCCTTCGTCGCCTTCGAATTCGAACGCGCGAAGTGTTCCGCCAGGGGGTAAAAATCGCAGGACCGTGATCACGCGCACACCGAGCGTATCGACGTTCGGGCGAATCGAAAACTGCGAACGTTCCGAGGTAATCGGATACTGCAGCCACGCATCGAGCATGACCTGGTCCCAGGGAACCTGAGTACTCTCGGGAAGCTTGGGGCCGGTGATGTGCGCCATCGCCGTCTCGTATGATGCAAACGATTTGTCGGATTCAAGTGACGGGCGCACCGCCAGCAGGCGCGGTGCCGGCAGGCGTGTATCGTTTTCATCGACTTCGATGGCGCGCACCAACCATACGGTGGCTCCGTCCTGCAAGAATTGGTCGGCGCGGGAGAGATCCAGATAGCCGGGACCGAGCTTCGGGAAATCGATGTCGCGCATGGATTTAAGTGGCACGCGGACCAGCAGATCGAGCTTGTTACCGGAGGGGTGCAGGAACATTTGCACCGTGACGTCATTGGGGATGTCGTGCGCGATCGCCGGTAGCGCAAGCACCCCGCCTAATAAGAGCAACGGGGCAAACAGCGCACTTCGCATGTGTTTAACGCTTGGTCTGGAGGTTGTGATACCCGAGCTTCTTGCGCGCTTCCGTGAGGGTATTCCCCTCATTCACCAGCCGGCGAATTTCCGATTCCGCGGCGTCGATCTGTTCGGCGTTGGTCAGGATCGCATCTTCATGCGCCTGGGGAATTGCGACGACTCCGTCCGCGTCGCCGCGCAGGATGTCACCTTGATTGACGCGTGCATCGCCGATGTTCACGGGGCCGCCCATCGCTTCCACCTGGATGCGATCCTTGCCCGTGCGCATCGAGTAACTGCGGCTGTAAATGGGATACCCGAGTTCGCGCGCCAGATGCGTATCGCGGCAGGCCCCGTCGATCACCGTACCCGCCACGCCGCGCCGGTTCGCGACCCATGTGAGAATATCGCCCCAGACGGTTGCATTTTCGCGGCCACCGTTGTCGAGCACGACCACTCCGCCTGGAGGCACATCTTCGATGTAATCGCCGACGGTGCCGGGAGGGGTTCCAGCAGGACCGTAGAGAATCGTGAACGCGCGGCCAGTCAGTCTGAAACGTGGGTCCAGGGGCTTGATGTTGAGGCACTGTCCGGCGATGCCGAGCCGGTCCATGGCGTCGCTAATCGCCGTCGTATCGAGCTTCGCGGCTCTCTCGACATTCTTGTCGTTCTTTAGCTTATCGTCTGGCATTCTCTAAGCTTTCTTCAGCATGTTCTCGTAGTTCCCGGCCATCACCTGGCTGATCGGCGTGCCCGAACGAATCGCCTGCGCCAGAGCATCTTCACGCTGCATGATGCCTTCCGCGGCTTCGAGCACACGCTCGATTTCGCTCTGCGCTACGAAGACCACCGCGCTGGCATCGGCGATCACGTAGTCGCCGGGTGAAACGATGACGTCGCCGACGGTGATCGGTTCGTTGGTGGCGACTTCGACGATCCGCCCACGCGCGGTCCGCGCCGTATGGCTGCGCGCGAATACTGTGAAGTCGAGTTTGCGGCTGTCGTCGATATCGCGCGCGGGACCCTCGACGATCACGCCGGCCACGCCGCGAACTTGCGCGCCGATCGACAGATTCCCGCCCCATGACGCGGCATCGAGGCCCGTGCGCTGCTCGACAACGATGATATCCCCGGGCTTCGCCGCGTCGATTGCCGTCGTACAGAGATGACGAGTATTGGTCCGGCCTTCAGCGCGGTCGAGCTTGACCGTCAACACCTGTCCGGTGATCCGACGGTCCGTCGAAAAACGTTCGATCCCGGTGACCGAACCCTTGAGTCCGAGTTTATCCAGCGCATCGGAAACCGCGCAGGAATCCAGGCGGCTTAGCCGCGCGACAAATTCGTTCATAAATTCCTAACGCTCGGGTCTCCAGCGGGAAAAGCGACGTTCCAGGCGCTCGGCGAGCCACGTCAGCAGGATCCCGGAAAACGCGATGACGATCATGCCCACGAAGAGCGTGTCGGTATTGAAAGTCTGTCCGCCGTAAGCCACCATGAAGCCGACGCCCTGGCTGCTTCCCACCATTTCGCCGACCACCATGCCGATCAATCCCAGGGCAACACCTTGCCGGATGCCGGTGAGGATGAACGGCACCGATCCGGGAATCGCGAGTGTCTTGAAAATCTGCCAGTCGGAAGCGCAGTAGGCCTTGGCGGCGCGCAGTAAATCGCGATCGAGCGCCCGGACGCCGCCGACCGTGTTCACCAGGATCGGGAAGAACGCCGACAGGAACACGATAAAGACTTTCGACCAGATTCCGATTCCGAACCAGATAATAATCAGCGGCACCATCGCAATACGGGGCGTGGCGTAAAACGCGTTCAAGAATGGATCGCAGAACAGCCGCAGCCGCCGGTACCAGCCGATGAGGACTCCTGCGATCACTCCAGTGATGACGGCGAGCACGAATCCAATCGCAAAGTTTGTGCCGCTGTACTTCATGTCCGCGAGCAGGGTTCCCTCCACCAACGTGTACCGGAATTGCTTCACGATGGCCGAGGGGCTGCTGAAAAACAGCGGCGAAATCATTCCGGCCGACCAGCACGCTTGCCAAATTCCAATGATGATGACGATCGACAGGCTGCCGAGAATCACCGCCTCGTGTTTCGCGTAGAAGCTTTGGTGAGGGCGTCCGGATTTCTTTTTCTTAGACACGACTATTTCTCAGCCAGAACCATGTTGAGCTTTTGCGATTCTTCTTCGATCAGCTGCCAGATGGAATCTTCGATCTCGAGGAACTGAGGATCGCGTTTCAAAGACAGCGTGCGAGGCCTTCCGAACGGAATCTTGAAAACGCCTTTCAACCGGCCGGGCCGTGCACTCATCACCGCGACGCGATCCGCCAGGTACACGGCTTCATTGATCTGGTGCGTGATGAACAGCACGGTCTTGCGGTCCTGCGACCAGATCTTCAGCAACTCGGACTGCATGAATTCGCGGGTCTGCGCGTCGAGCGCCGCGAACGGTTCGTCCATCAGGAGCACCTTCGGATCGGCCGCGAGCGCGCGCGCCAGATTCACGCGCTGCTGCATGCCGCCGGAGAGCTCGTTGGGAAAATGCTTCTCGAATCCGTTGAGACCGACCATTTTCACGAAATGATCCGCACGTTCGCGCATAGTCGCTTCATCGAAGCGGCGCTGCATTTCCATGCCGTAGCGAACGTTGCCGGCGATGGTCCGCCAGGGCAGCAGGCTCGAATGCTGAAATACGACGGCGCGGTCCACACCCGGCCCGTCGACGCGTTTCCCGTCGATGCTGACGGTGCCTTCTTCGTAGGGCAGCAGCCCCGCAACGATGTTGAGCAAAGTGGTTTTGCCGCAGCCGCTGGGACCCACGATCGCCAGGAATTCGCCGTCCTCCACCGCGAGCGAGACATCGTTCACGGCGAGCACTTCACGGTCTTCACGCTCGAACCAGTAGCGCTTGGAAAGGTGCTCGATGGACAGCTTGACCATTTTTTACTCGAACGTGCCGCTACTTGAACGCGAGCTTCGCCTTCCGATCCTCTTCCGCTTTTATGGTCGCGCCGAACAGCGTCTCGAAGAACTTCTCTTTCACCAGCCGATCCACCGTGCTGTTGTCGACCACCTTGTGGAAGTCGTAAGCCTTCATCTGCGCGGCGATCTGCGGGTCGGACTGCTGCTCTACTACCGATTTGACGGCGGCGGCGAGCACATAAGGCACGCGCTCGAAGGCCGTGGGCTTGGCATAGAGGTCGTAGATCCGTTCCACATCGGCCTGGGGCTGCTTATCGTAAACCATGTAGGCTTTCACCGCGAAGGCCTTGTCGGCATAGAAGCGTTTGATGGCTTCGGCCTGCGCCTTGATCAGCAACTCGGGCAGCTTGGGATTGGCCTGAATCTGGCTCTTCTTCATCAGGTAGCCCGTCGAAGCGAAAATATCGTCGTGCTCGGCCAGATTCGCCAGCGTCTTGAATCCGGCGTCCTCCAGCTTGAAATACGCGGGAGCAGTCAGCATGGTTGCATCGGCGCGACCGCTCTCAAGTGCTGCAGCGCGGCCGCTCACGTCGGTGCCCACCGGAACCCATGCGACATCGCGCGGCTTCAATCCCGATTTCGCCAGCAGTGCGACCACATATCCGTACGGCGCGTCGCCGACCTGGCCGACTGCGATCCGCTTGCCCTTAAGGTCCTTGATGCTCGCGACGTCCTTGCGGGCCATCAGCGCGAAGGTGCCCTTGTTGAGCGAGCTGCCCACGATGACCATTGAGCCGTCTTTGGATGCGGCCTGCATCAACTGCTCGAGCGACGAATTCACCAGCGCGGCATCTCCGCTGACGAGCGCAGCGATGCTGCCGGGATGCACGACGAACTTGAGATCCACGTCGAGCCCGTATTTTTGGTAATAGCCGCCTTCTTTCGCCAGGAACAACGGCCACTGCGAGCCGCTGCGGTTGGGATAGATCAGCGTGATCTTCTGGGCGAACGCGGCAGGAGCCAGTAGAGCAGCCGCGAGCAGGAATGCCAGCCAGGTGCGCGATCTCATCAGCTGACTCCCTTGGCGCTTGACTGGGCCGGGACGTCGAGCTTGAAGAGTTTCTTGGCGTTGTCCTCGAAAATCAGCTTCTTGTCGGCCGCGCTGAGCCAGTCGAATGCTTCGATCAGGAAGCGTGTTTCATCGAGCCACCGGCCCGTGCGCGGATCCTTCACGGTGCCGACCCCGGGGCGTTCGGTGCCGAACAAGCATCGATCCGCACCGACGGTCTTAATCAACAGCTGGAGCGATTCGCTGGAATAGAGCACCGTGTCGTAGTACAGGTTGCGCATCTTTTCCGAAAAACGCTCTCCGCCGCGGCGCAGCGAGCTGGCTTCGAAGCGCGCCCAGTGGTAGGGAATCGCGCCGCCACCGTGCGAGACGAGAATCTTCAGCGCCGGAAAATCCTTGAAGACGTTCGATTCGAGCAACGACACAACCCCGATGCTCTCCTCATTGATGAAGTGCAGGGAGTACGGGAGGCGCGGCGATCGGCAGCCGGCCGAATGGATGTGGCCGGGGATGTCCAGCTCCACCATTTTTTCGTACAGCGGATACCAGAAGCGGTCGCCCAGCGGAGGAGTCGTAGTGGATGTGGCTTCGCTCGGATCTGGGTTCAGCAGGCATCCGACGAATCCCATTTCCTTGACGCATTTTTCGAGATACGGCAGCACTTCCTTGGGGCTGACTCCCGGACTCTGCGGCAATCCGCAGACTCCACGGAACACGTTGGGGTAGAACTTGGTCTGCTTGTAGATGATGTCGTTGGTCTCTTCGATGAACCAGCGCACGACCTTGGGATCCTCGCTGTGCATCATCTGGTAGGGACGCGGCGAGATCAACTGCATGTCGGTC
Source organism: Terriglobia bacterium (assembly GCA_020073445.1). Classification (GTDB taxonomy): domain Bacteria; phylum Acidobacteriota; class Terriglobia; order Bryobacterales; family Bryobacteraceae; genus Palsa-187. Next base: position 530,851 of record JAIQFE010000001.1, on the reverse strand, counting down.
CCGACTTCCTTGAGTTGCTCCAGGTGGGAGGTGCCGCCGAAGACCGGCGAGTTCAGAGCGTCCTTGATCTCCTGGTCGGAGGCGCCGTGGCTGCCGCGGCCGTGCGCGCCCCGATGGGACAAGATGTTGGCCTTGTAGACGTACAACTTTTCGGGGGCAGTAACGTGGCCGTGTGAGTCGATGATCATCCCAGTCTCCATTGCAGCCGAGCCATTTTAGGCTGACGAGGGCCGCTCGTACATCATACCGAACCGACGCTTGCGACTTCAGCTTTTGCGTGGATCGGTGATTCGGCCGGCCAATGCGGAAGCGGCGACTGTCGCGGCGGATGCCAGATAGTGCCTCGCCTTGGGGTGCCCGTTCCGGCCGGGGAAATTCCGCGCCTGCGTGGAGATCATCGCCTCCTGTTCGCTCATCGCGCCCATGTTGACGGCTTGGTTCGAGCCGGCGCTGGGTGGGAAAATGATGCCGCCCGCTTCGACGATGGTTTCAAGCAATCCCTCGCGCAGCGCCGCGAGATACACGCCTCGCGTAACCGGCACTACTTGCAAACGGACGTTCGGATGAACTGTTTTTCCGTCGAGCGCTTGCGCCAAAACGCGGATATCGCCCAGCCGTCCTCCGGTGCTGCCGCCGATTTCGGCCAACTGGATCTCGATCCCCGCGGCTTGGCCGATCGGCTTGACGTTGCCGACGGTGGGTGGACAAGCCACCTGCGGTTCGAGCTGCGCCAGGTCGACGTCAATGACTTTGGCGTACTGCACGCCTGGATCGTTCTTGAAAAGCTCGAAATGTTTCTTGCGCGAGTATTTGTGCGCATAGGCGGCGGTCTTCTCGTCCGGATTGATGTAACCGGCCTTGGCGCCGAGATCGATCGCCATCAGCGGAAACAGCATGCGGTCTTCGATCGACAGATTTTCGATAAACGGACCTGCGTACTCGACGGCACGATAGACCGCGCTGTCCTCGCCCAGAAAGCCTTCGAGATACTGGGCGACGTCGCGCGGAGTGGTGCCGGCCGGCGGCGGCCCATGAAGGACCACTTGGATAGTTTCGGGAACGCGGAACCAGGCTTTACCGTGCGCGTAGCCCAGCGCGGCCATGGAATTATTTCCCACGCCGGTGGAGAAAACACCCAGCGCTCCATAAACGGTGGTGTGCGAATCGCAGCCGATGATCACGTCGCCGGGCGCCCACAAGCCGTTTTCGATGATGACATGGTGGATGCTGCCCGAGCCGGAATCGAACACGTTACGGATTCCGTATTTTGCGGCGAACCGGCGGGCTTCGGTGAGAACGTCGGCATCGGCCTGGCTGGGCGGCGAGAAGGTGTGATCGAAGACGAAGGCGATACGGTCGGGATCGAAGATGGTGCCTCCACCCATCTCGTTTTCGAAAACCTTCGAGACCAGGTTCGAGCTGAGATCGTGCAAAACCATGCGGTCCACATTGGCGACGACAATGTCGCCCGGCACCACTTCCTTCTTGCCGCTGGCCTTGGCAAGAATCTTTTCGATCATGTTCATAGCGGCAAACCTCGCCTTACGCGTGCCCAATGTCCGCGATATTCGAGAGCCACCGCGACCGAGTATTTGTCGCCGAGCATCGTGCCGCAGGCGGGACGCGGTGCTGAGTCGCCTGTGCTGAACAGCAGCACCAAGTCTTCGGCCCCGGCCCGCCGAAAAGCGCGTTCCAAGAGTCCTGAGAACTGGTAATCCGTAAGCCCCGCTCCCCTAGGCAATTCGGCCGTCAGGATCTCTTGAGCCATCTGTTCGGCGCGCCGGTGCATGGCGATCTCGGCGTCATCCGTAAGATCGAACTGGACGTCGGATGCTTCCACACCGGAGGCTTTTTGCGGCGCGTAGATCTCATGCGGCAACCTGGGAAGGTCGAGTACGCCGAGCTTGGTCCATCCGCGCTCCGTGCAGAGTTGCAGTAAGGTCGGCACGAGCTTCGATGCGGGACGGATCTCTTCGAACACCGTCACCGACTTGATCCACGGATAGACTCGTGGCGAAAGCCCGCACAAAAGGACTGGCGGTTGTTCCCGTGGGATCACGATCAGCGACCGGTTCCAATACGGCATGTAGTTGGTCAGATGCCGCCCTTCGTTGGATCGCCACACGTCGGAATACACCAGCAGGGCCGGCAAATCTTGCGCGGCGAGCGCCTTCCTCGCCCGTGCCAGCCGTGCTTCGAACACCGAAGGCGGCAGCTCGACCTTGTCCCAGGTGATCAGTCCGCGTTTCATTTCTTGGGCTTCATTTCGTGAACAACTTCTTTTCGGTTTTATTAAGCCGCGTGTTGCCCGTTTCCGTGATCAACAGCACATCGCCGAACACCATGTACCCCGAGAGAGGCAGATAGGTGTTGGGGTGCGCGATCACCACCATATCTTTCTTGAGCACGTAATCCACGTCTTCCAGAATGTGCGGCGTTTCGTCCGGATAAAGGCCCAGGCAGTGCCCACGGACCCGCGTGTACTTCGCTCCGGTATATTCGCCATAGCCGTACTTGCGAAAGACGTCGTTCTGGGCGCGCGCGGCGTCGGCAGCAGTGACGCCGGGCTTAATCAGATCCTGCGCGGCGCACTGCGCTTCCGAAAAAATCTCGAAGGCTTTAAGCTGGTCTGGCGAAGGCTCTCCTAAAACCAGCGTCCGGCAGATCTGCGCGTAGTAGCCGTTGACCTGCGGAGTCAGCTCGGTCGTGATCGAATCGCCCTTTTGCAATTTTCGATCCGTAGGCGGCTTCATCCCGACCACTTCGATCCCGCCGGACGCGATCAGCATGAAGTTGTCCTCGGCGCCGTTCTCTTTCAAGAACGCCTCCACTTCAGCGACCAACTCGAATTCCCGCATGCCGGGTTCGGCGACTTCGACGAACCTCTGGTAGCCGCGATCCGCGAGATCGCAGGCTTGTCGGATGTACCCGATTTCCTCTGCGGTCTTGACGCGGCGCAGCTCTTCGACCTCGGTCGTCGCTGAAACCGGCAGCGTCCCGCAGGCTGCGACGAATCGTTCCTCCATGAACTCGAGGCCCGCAACAGCTGCTGCCCCGCCGGCGAATGCCTTCGCGAAATCGGCCTGCAGCGCCGCGGACGCTGTCTCCGCGTCCCAGGGATCACTGAACGTTACCGTCACATCGCCGGAGCGCGACAAACGCGCGAGAGCGTGGTCACCAGAGAAGTTGATATTCACCAGGCTGCGGAACGGATCCTTGCGCCACGCGTTTCCGTACAGCAAGATCGAATCCCAACCGCGCTCGGTCATAAGATTCAACAGCTGCGTCCGCCTGTGTTCGTTGATCCTCTGCATGGCTAAGGCGACACGCTCTCCAGGAACCACTCTGTCGGCAGCTCGCGACCCAGGCCCAACGCCCGCGCGCGCTTCACCACGGCCGAACCCACGGCCGCGAACTGGGTTCCCGCGCCGGTATTGTTGTTGAACAGCGTGACCTGATCGGGACTAGTTCTACCGGGGAGCTTTGCTGCGACCAGATCCTGAAGCTCGCCGATATCTTCCCAGCGCACGATTCCCTTCTGCGCGGCCTCCCACACATCGGGCGACTGATCGTTGCGCGCGACTTCTTTCGAGTGGACGAAGTACACGTCGGTGCGCCGAATGGTCTCGTCGTCGATCTCGCGGCGTTTGTTGCTCGCATCCGCGCCGCCGATGGACGCCACGTACATGCCTTTTTCGACCCAGTGGCCGTCGAACACGGGGTCCCAGGCGGCCGTCGCGGCTTGGACAAAGTCGCTACCGTCGACCGCTTCCTTGGGCGTGCTCACAGAGCGAACTTCGCGGCCCAACTTCTCCGACATGCCCCGGCAGAACTCGCGGCAGTGTTCCTGGTTTGGGCTGAATACTTTGATCTGGTCGAATTTGTATTGCGCAGCCAGGAACTCGAGATGCGCGCTGGCCTGCCATCCGCTGCCGAATAATCCGAGCACCTTCGGCTTCTCCGGAGCCAGATAGCGCGCGCCAACCGCGCTCATCGCCGCCACCCGGACCTTCTGGATCACACCGTCGGGCATGATCGCCACTGGTTCGATCTTCTCGACGTCGAACAGAATCACCAGGCCGCAATACTTGTTACCCGTGGCGACGGGAAGGATTCGGCGGCGCTTGACCCCCGCGGTATACGAAAAGCCGGCCATATCGGAGGTGACGCGCAGCGCCCACACGCCGCAATCCAGACTGCCGCCTTCCTGGGTTTTCATGCGGTACTGGAAACCCGGGTGCTCGCGCGATTCGGCCGGCAGATACACCTGCGACCGCGCGCGATTGAGCGCCTTGCCCTCGGCGAGTTCTCGATAAATACTCTCGGTGGCAGCGATCGCGTCCTGCGGAGTCAGCGCCTGCTCCACTTCTTCATTCGTTAGCAGCAGCGTCATGATCGAAGTAAAATCTTCCCGGCGTCGGTTTTCAGCAACGGGATCAAACCACCCGCGCGCAACATGTCGAGCAGCAGCCCCGAAGGCGCGCGTCCTTGAATGGATTTGCCCGTCGTCAGATTCTCCACGATACCCGCTTCGATGTTCACCCGGATGCGATGGCCGGTTTCGACCAGATCGTGCAGTCCAGGAGCTTCGAGTAGCGGCAGTCCGATCTCCGGTCCGTTGCGATAAAAAGTGCGCGAGAAAAATTCGGCGATCACCGCGCCGACGCCGGTCGCCTTGATCGCCTTGGGCGCGATAGCGCGTCCCGACGAACAGCCGAAATTGCGGCCGGCAACGATGATGTCGCCCTTCTGCACGTTCTTGGGGAAGTCCGGATTGGCGTTTTCGAGAACATGCTTTACCATCTCGCCCATGCCGCGCATCACGTACGCCGTGGGCGTGATCATGTCGGTGGGAATGTTGTGGCCGAACTTCCAGCAGTTGCCTTCCAGAATTAATGGAGAGCTCATGCCACTCTGACGCGGGCTTCCGCCGCAAGCCTCTGAGGACCGGTGCTCTTAAGTCGCGCAGCGGCGAATAACAGCAGGAATCCGATGCCGCAAGAAACCAGATCCACGGTGAAAGAATTCGCGTAGTTGTGTGTTCGATCGAAAATCATCCCCGCTACCAGCCCGCCGGAAGACGTTCCGACGCCGAAGAACATCATGAAGAGCCCCAATATCGTGCCGACTCTTTCAGTTCCGAAATGCTCGAAAGCGATCAGCGGCGGCGCGTTGAAGACGCCTCCATATCCCAATCCGAACATCGCGGCCGACCAGTAGACCACTGGCGAACCCGGCTCCACCGATAATAGGCCACCGATCCCTGCCGCAAGGCACACAATGCTCCACAGCAGCGAGACGCGCGACGAATACTTGTCGGCAATCGCTCCGCCGCCGATCTTACCGACCGCGCTCGCACCCAATAGCATGCTCAAAGCGAACGCCGCGTTGGTGGGAGTCACGCCGTGTCCGGTCATGTACAGCGCCAGGTGCTGCTGGATCCCGGTCAGCGTGTGCGCGGCGAAAAACAGGCCGAATCCGAATATCCAGAACATGGGAGTCTTGATCACGTCGCCGGCCTTAGCCAGACTGTGCCGTGGCGCGGAGGCGGGCGCGCGACTGACACCTCGCACGAGAGCCAGCGTCACCACAAACGGGATCATCATCAACGCCCCTAGGACCAGGAACGCATCTGACATGCTGAACGTCTCGATCAGCTTCCTGGTCAAATTCGGCGCAATGAATCCGGCGACACCGACACCCGCGTTGATGATGCCCACAGCCAGGCCACGTTTGGTCGAGAACCACGGCGCGATCAGCATCGAAGTCGGTACCAGCGAGACTGCGGCCGTGCCGATCCCTAACAGAACGCAGAACACGTAATACTGCGTCAGGCCAGCGATGGTCGAAAGCAGGGCGAGAGATACCGTACTGATGCACATGCCTGTCAGCAGTATTTTTTTCGGCGTGAACCGGTCGGTAAGCTTCCCGATGAATGGACCCAGCACGCCGATCAACAACAGCACGATCGACCCGCCCGACGAGGCTTGTGCCGCGTTCCAGTGGTACGTCTTTCGCAAGAAGGGATAAAAGATCGGGAGCGAAAATAGGGCAAAAGAAAACGCCACCATCAGGATGGTGAACGATGCCGCCAGCACCTGCCAGCCCACCACCGGTTGACGTTGATTCGACACGCTTATAACGACCGCACTTTCGCGACTGCTATGTTAGCAGAAAGGCCCCAAATCATACACGATGCCGGGATTTACAATTGCCGAAAAAATTCTCGCCGCGAAGTCCGGGAGGACCTCCGTGCGGCCGGGTGAGATCGTCGACGCCTATCCCGATCTGGTGATGAGCCACACGGCGACGTGGCGTTCCGTCAGCGTGATGCAGAAGGTCGGCGCGACCAAGCTCTACGATCCGGACCGGCTGGCGGTGGTTCTGGACCACATCGCTCCCGCGAAGACTGAGAAGAACGCTACCGACCAGCAGGTGAGCCGCAATTTCGCGCGCACCAACGGGATCAACAAGTTTTACGACGTGGACGCCGGCATCGCTCACCTGGTGCTAATGGAAGCAGGGCACGTCGTCCCGGGCGATCTGATTGTCGGCACCGATTCGCACTGCACCATTTACGGCAGCCTGGGCGCGCTAGGAACGGGCATCGGCTATACCGAAGTCGCTTCGGTGTGGATCACCGGCAAGCTGTGGATGAAGGTTCCGGAGACGTTCAAGATCGTCCTGAGCGGAAAGCTCGCGCCGGGTGTTTATTCCAAGGACCTGATGCTGCACCTGATCGGGACCTTGGGCGCCGACGGCTGCGGATACAAAGCGGTGGAGTTTCATGGTCACGCGACCACCGGCCTCAGCGTCTCCGAACGCATGACCATGACCAATCTCGCGATGGAGATGGGCGTGAAGTGCGCCTTCGTGCCTCCGGATGCGAAGACCGAAGAATATCTTCGCGGGCGCATGGACAAGTCCAAGCAATATCATCCTGTTTCCGCTGACGCGGACGCAGTCTACGAAAAAGAGCTTCCTGTGGACCTAGGGAAACTCGGGCCCATGGTCGCTTGTCCTCACGAAGTTGAAAACACCAAGCCGATTCAACAGGTGGAAGGCACGCGGATCGATCAGGCGTTCCTGGGATCCTGTGCCAACGCCAAATACGAAGACCTGGAAGTGGCGGCGCGCATTCTCAAAGGCCGACGCGTGCATCCGAACGTCCGGCTGATTATTACCCCGGGGTCGAAGCAGATTCTGCTGGAAGCCTCGAAAACCGGCGTTTTTCAGACCCTGCTCGAAGCCGGGGGGATGTTCACCAATCCCGGCTGCGGCGCCTGCGCGGGCGACGGCGGAATCATGGCCGATGGCGAAGTTTGCCTCTCGACTGCGAATCGAAATTTCATCGGACGCATGGGTAGCAGCAAGGCCGAGATCTATCTTTCGAGTCCCGCGACGCTGGCGGCTTCGGCGATCAAGGGCGTGATCTCTGATCCTCGTGAATTCTTCTAGGGACGAGTTTTTCTAAATGGAATCGACCATTCAAGGGCGCGTCTACAAGTTCGGCGACAACATCAATTCCGACATCATCATCCCGGGCCGCTATCTGATCTACATCGATCGCGAAAGACTGGCCCAGCACGCTTTCGAAGTCCTGGGTGAGGGCTTCCCGGCTAAGCTGCGCGAGTTCCAGATCCTGGTCGCGGGCCGCAATTTCGGCTGCGGCAGTGCGCGCGAGCAGGCCGCGACGGCGATTCAAGGGCTCGGCATCCAGGCCGTGGTGGCGTGTTCCTTCGCACGCACGTTCTATCGCAACGCGATCAATGATGGCTTGCCGATTTTCGAGTGCCCTGAATTGTATCCCGACGTGCAGGAAGGTGACTCGCTCCGCATCGATCTTGCAGCCAGCAAGATCCGCCTGCGCGACAAAGAGTATGCCTTCCCGCAGCTCCCCGATTCGGTCAAGAAGATCCTGGAGCTCGGTGGGCTCGCCAACTACCTCAAGACGCAGTTGGCTGGAAGTTAAGCGCACAGGGCGCGGCGGGTGTTGCCGAGCTCCATTGTGCGCGATTTCGGGAAGTTGAGATAAAGTAGGTCCCATGCGCTTGTTTTTGTTCGCCGCTCTCGCCACGTCCTTATTAGCTCAGACACCCCCCGCCGATCCTGTGACCGGGAAATGCACCGGCACACCCAAGCCCTTCACTCCAGGCGCGGGCGATTGGAACGGATGGGGCGTCGACGCGTCCGGCTCGCGTTTTCAGCCGACCCCCGGCATTGCCGCGGCCGACGTGCCCAAGCTCAAGCTCAAATGGTCCTTCGCGTTTCCGGGACCCGTCAATCAGCGCAATCAGGCCCAGCCCGTGATCGTCGGCGGGCGCGTGTTCGTCGGTAGCGCCAGCGGTACTGTATTTTCACTGGATGCGGCGACGGGCTGCACCTATTGGACCTACGATACCGGCAACATCGCGCGCACCGCGATTCAAATCGTGAAGCTGGCGAACGATACTCGCTGGATCGCCTATTTCGGCGATAGCGGCGGGACGGCGCACGCAGTGGATGCGCTCACCGGCCAAGGGATCTGGAAGACGAAAGTCGACGATTTCCCGCTGGCCCGCATCACGGGATCGCCGGTGTACAACAACGGCCGCCTGTATGTTCCCATGTCATCCGGCGAGGAAACCGGATCGGGAGCCAAGGATTATGAATGCTGCAAATTCCGCGGCAGCCTGTCCGCACTCGACGCCAAGACCGGAAAAGTGATCTGGAAGACCTATACAATTCCCGATCCGCCCAAGCAGTACAAAACGACTGCCGATGGACGAAAGATGTTCGGACCGGCAGGCGCGAGCCTCTGGTCGGCACCGATCATCGACGAAAAACGCAAACGGATCTACATCGGCAGCGGCAATTCGTACACCGGAATCGAGCTGCCGACCACCGATGCGATTCTCGCATTCGATCTGGAAACCGGCAGCCTGCTGTGGTCGAACCAGGTGACGCCGGGCGACAACTGGGTTCCCGGCTGCCCCCGCGGACCGTTGTGTCCCGAAAATCCCGGCGACGATTACGATTTCGGCAGTTCGACGCTCTTGCGTCAAGTGGGCGGGCGCGACGTGATTCTCGCCAGTCAGAAATCGGGCGTCGTTTACGCCTTGGATCCCGAGCAGCGCGGCAAGGTTATCTGGAAGACACGGATCGGCGTCGGGAACGGCCTGTTGGGCGGAATCGGCTGGGGCATGGCCGCCGAGGGACAGACCGTTTATGCCGCAATCGCCGATATCAACAAGCCGGACGGAACTCCGGGACTGTACGCACTGAAGATCGATACAGGCGAAAAGATCTGGAGCACGCCAGCTCCGCAGAACGCTGGCAATAGGGCGCAATCGTCCGCGGTTTCGGCGATGCCTGGGATTGCGTTCTCCGCGTCCTTCGGAGGACACCTGCGAGCCTATTCAACCAAGGACGGATCGATTGTGTGGGATTTCGACGCGGTCCGCACTTTCGCCGACACGGTGAACGGACTCCCAGGCAAAGGCGGAGCGTTCAACGGCGGCGGCCCGGCCATCGCGAATGGGATGGTGGTCGCAACCTCCGGCTACGCCTTCGCGGGCGGGCAGGGCGGCAACATTCTGATGGCGTTTTCGGTGGACGGGAAGTAGTTGGGGCTCTACTAATGCTTGATTTTCGGTAGCTCGCTGGTCGCGTTCGGAACGTGCTGGTCGACGGCACGCAGCATGATCGCGGCCATGGCGTAATCCCCCATGACGGCCGTTAGCTCGAACATGCCCTGCTGGCCGAAGACTTCGATAACCTTGGCATAAAGTTCGGGACTGACCTTGCGGTCCTGGAATATCGCACGGCCGAAACGAACCACCAGAGCGTCTTTTTCCGGCAAACCATCTAGCGGGCGATTGAATTTGATCGCGTCGATGGTCTTCTGATCCACGTTGGCGCGCTTAGCCCCGGCTTCGTGCGAATTCCATTCGTAATTCTCGTCGAACTCGCGGGCCGCGATCAGCGTGCAGATCTGGTACATCGCGGTGCCGACCACTGTATTGCGCAGATATTTGTTGAGCTGGTCCATCGGGAGCGCGACCCCCATGCTGTAGAGAGACGTCGCTGCCGGACCCAGCGGCGGAATGGGCCGATCCTTGCCATTCGCGTCCTTGCCGACAACGGCATCATAGACACGTAGCGCATCGCCGGAAAGCTGTTCTCGCTTGATCAGCGGAAGGCGGCTGAACGACTGCGAGTCAATGTCTGATTTAGCGGCGTCTGATTGCGCGGTCGCGACAATCGCGAATACACAGGCAATAATGGCAAGTCGCATAGTCGCTCAGCATATCACTTCATCCGTGGCACAGGCTTTCAGCCTGTGCTCTTCGCGGGCAGTCTGAATAAGGCCACTCACCAGGGTGTTCTACTAGACCTGCTTTAACAGGATTGCTCCAGATATACTCTCGGATCTTCTCAAACTGGGCTCCGTTCCGAACCCAGTGATCGAATGATTCGTCCTGCCAAAATCGTTCGCCAGTCCTCGTCAAGAGTCGGTTGGCCTCACGCGCCGATGCGCCCTTGATCCACTTGGTCACCTCACACAATGGTTTCATCGGCGTGATCAGCAAGTGCACATGGTTCGGCATCACCACAAACGCATGCAGGGCGCATAAGCCGCGCGCGTTGTCGGCCGACTTGATGATGTGAACCAGGTGTTCAGCAACGGGTGACCACGCCAACCATGTTGGACCAAACTCGGCGCGATCCAAATGAACGTCAAGATCTCGAAATGCCATCCCGGCATCCTCGGACGAGACAATCTTTACGGCGGCTTGGCGTGGGAGTGAGCCGAAGAGCCTCCAGGTGACGAACACAGCGGCGCCGGGCGGATGCCAATGAGGAAGGTTTCGGCGATACACTTTGGAAAGAGAAGTGGATCGGCCCATGAAAATCTCTCACCACCTTCCCAAAAGCACAGGCTGAAGGCCTGTGCCACAACAGAGCTCAACGTTTCATCGTAATTACCGTACCCGCGCTGGATTATACTCACTAAGGCATGCGGCCTGTTCTGATATTGGCGCTCTCCTTTGTCGCGCTCGCGCAAGATAAAGCACAAGACTATCGAGCCGAGCGGACCACCGACCACGGCATCCCGGTCGTCCGCCTCACGGACCCGACGAACGGCGTCGAGGTCGCGATTGTGCCGTCGGTCGGAAACACGGCGTACGAGATGAACGTGCACGGGAAGAACATCCTGTACTTCCCCTACGCCGACGTGTCAGAGTTTCAGAAGAATCCGCAGTTGAGCGGCATTCCCTTCCTGGCGCCGTGGGCGAACCGGCTCAACGAGCAGGACTTTTGGGCCAACGGCAAGAAGTACGCCTTCGACATGGAACTGGGGAATGTCCGGGGAGCCAACCCGATCCATGGTCTACTGTCCAGTTCGCCGTACTGGCAAGTAGTCAGTGTGGCGGGCGACAAGCGGTCGGCCCGCACCACCAGCCGCCTGGAGTTCTGGCGATACCCCGAACTGATGGCCCAGTGGCCCTTCGCACACGAATACGAGATGACCTACACGCTCAAAGACGGCGTGCTCGAAGTCCACGTTACGATCACCAACCTGAGCAACGATCCGATGCCGGTGGCCATTGGGTTTCATCCCTACTACCGCATCCCCGATGTGCCGCGCGATCAATGGACGGGCCACATCCCGGCGCGCCGCCGCGTAGTCGCCGACAATCGCCTGATTCCCACCGGCGAGTATCGCGCCATGGACATTCCCGAGAAATTTCCGCTGCAAGGCCGGACGCTGGACGACGGCTTCATTGATCTGCAGCGCGATGCCGATGGCCGCGCGGTGTTTTCCATCGAGTCCGGCAAGATGAAAGTGGAAGCGCTTTTTGGACCGAAGTATCCGGCGGCTGTGGTGTGGGAGCCTAACGGTCCGAACGGACAGCCGCAGCCGTTCATCTGCTTCGAGCCGATGAGCGGCATCACCAGCGCGGTGAACCTGGCTCATGAAGGCAAGTATCCGGATCTCCAGACGATTCCGCCGGGCGGCAAGTGGAGCGAGAGCTTCTGGATTCGCACCACCGGGTTCTAAAGCCCGGGAAACCGTGTAACTGGTGTTATACTGACCCGTGGCCCGGAACCCGTAGATACACTCCGGGGCATTTATCAGCAGTGTAAAGCGAAGTGGAGGCGAGCATGTTCAAGAAAGTTCTTATTGCTGCTGGACTCGCGACCGTGTTGGTCTTTGTAGTTGCCGCCCAGAGCGATCTGAAGGGCGTCGTCGACAAATCCATGAAGGCCATGGGCGTCGAGAACGTGAAGACGCTCACGATTACCGCTCCCGACGGCGGCGATGGCGCGGTGGGGCAGCAGTACAATCCTCGCTCGGACCGCTGGCGCTGGTTCGCGGACAAGAATTGGGTCCGTTCGGTCGATTTCGACGCTAAGGCATGGCGCGACGTTAGAGAGCGCGGCGAGGGAGAACCCACCGGCCAGTGCGGCGGGAATGGAACCACGTGCCCGCTATCCGCCATCACGCCCCAGCCTCCCACGGTGACTACGGCCAACAACTTCAACAATCAAATTCAGTTCGCCATGCTGCCTCTGGGCTTCTTGAAGATGGCGCTGGAAAAGAACGCCACGGTCTCGAAAGAGAAGAAGTACACCGTCCTGACCTTTCCGATGGAAAATGGCACGGCGTATAAAACCAACGTGAAGGGCTATATCAACGATCAGGGTCTCGTCGAGAGAGTGGAAACCATGATCGACCAGGGAATGCTCGGCGACATCAAGTGGGAAGTTGCGTTCACCAACTATAAGGACTTCGGCGGCGTGAAATTCCCGACCAGCATTGTGCAGCGCCAGGGTGGTCCGAAGATCCTGGAAATGGCCGTTTCCGATGTGAAAGCCAACCAGCCGGTGGATCTGACGCCTCCCGCGGGGCGCGGCGGCAAGGGTGGTCCCGGTGGTCCTGGCGGCGCCAAGGGCGGTGCTGCCAAAGGCGGCGATGGCAAGGGCGCTCCGGAGTTCGCGGGCGGCGACGGAAAAGGTAAGGGCGGTCCGGGCGGCGGACGCGGTCCCGCTGCTCCCGCGGCGATCGAGAGCGAGGATCTGGGCGGCGGCTTCTGGCTGGTCACGGGCGGTTACGGCGCCGTGGTCGCGACCTTCAAAGACTACATCATCGTGATAGAAGGCCCCTCAGGCGACGCGCGCGTCGACCAGATCATCAGCGAGGCCAAGCGCCTGGTTCCGAACAAGCCGATCAAGTACGTCATCAACACCCATGCGCACTTCGATCACTCCCAGGGACTGCGGGACTTCGTGGCCGAAGGCGCCACGATCATCACCAATCAGGGCAACAAGGGCTATTTCGAAAAGGTTCTGGCCAATCCGCACACGCTGGTTCCCGACAATCTGCAAAAGAAGAACGCGAAGCCCAAGATCAAGGTGGAATACGCCGGCGACAAGAAGGTTCTGACGGACGGTGAACACGTGATTGAGCTGCATCACCTGATGAACAGCACTCACGACGCCAACATGATGGTGGTGTACCTGCCGAAGCAGAAGATCCTGATTGAGGCGGATGAATTCAACGTCCTCAATCCGACTCCGACCGCGCCGGTGCCGATGCCCAATCAATACCAGATCAACCTGCTGGCCAACATCGAGCGCTTGCATCTGGATGTCGACCGCATCATTCCCATCCATCTTCCGAACCCGGCGACGCGCAAGGTGACGCTGCAGGAATTGAAGTTCTCCGCAGGCAAGTCGTAATAAGTCTCGTGTAACGGCCCACCTGGGAGATCCGCGCGACAGTGGATCTCCCGACCTCTGCTCTACTGCGAGCAGATGTCCCCAGCATTGCCGAACTTCGAACGAGAGGTGCGCTTTGCGCTGGTTTTATACGGCGGCGCGTCGCTGGCGATCTATATCCACGGAGTCACGCAGGAGTTTTTCCACCTGGTCCGCTCCACGGCCGTGGATGCGGAAGGAAAACTGCTCGTCGGCGATGCGGAGCTGAGCGGAACCGAGCGCGTATATCGGAAGCTTGCGAGCGCATCGGACGGGACCGTGAATACGCGGTTCCTGGTGGATATCGCGTCGGGAACTTCGGCGGGCGGCATCAATGCGATCTTTTTGGGCAAAGCCTTCGCCAATGGCCAGACGCTCGACCAGGTGAGCCGCCTGTGGCTCGATCAAGCCGATATTCAGGATTTACTGAATCGAGACAAACGTCCGCGCAGCCTGCTCAGCAGCCAGACGATGTACACACAGCTCCTGGATGCCCTTAGCGGGATGGAGCGTGACGGAACGGAAAACTCCCTGCAGGCAGAGATGGACGTGTTCATCACTGCGACGGACATTCAGGGACTGGAGTTGCCCATCCAGCTCGCTGACAAAACGGTGTTCGAGAAGCGCCACAAGAATGTGTTTCATCTGCGCTTTGGGGACGGCGAGAATCATTTTGCGCAGGAGAGGAATGCGTTCCTGGCGTTCGCCGCGCGCGCCACGTCGGCGTTTCCGTTCGCGTTCGAACCGGCGTGCCTCGGGGACATCCAGGCCCAGCCGTTTTTCCCCGACTACGGAAATGGATATGCCACGCGGGCATTCGGCGACGGCGGATACCTGAATAACAAGCCGTTCACCCACGCGATTCGAGCGCTATCCCAGCGCAGCACGGATTTGCCGGTGACTCGGAAGCTGATGTATGTCGAGCCGTCGCCGGATTTGCCAGACGCCAACCAGCCTTCGGCCGCGCCGAACTTCCTGCGCAATACGGTGGATGCGCTCATCACGCTGCCTCGCGAGGAAACGATTCGGGAAGACTTGCAGCGCGTGATCGAGCGGAACCAGCTGATCGAGCGGGTTCAGGAGATTACCTCGCACCTAGACGCGGACGTCAAAGAGTTCGTCGGGCGCTTGGGTGGAGCTGAATATCAGCGCCGGACTCTGGCGGACGAAATTCGCGACCGTGGACCGGGTTATGCCGGCTACCATCGCCTAAAAGTGCGCGCGGTGACTGATGATCTGGCCGCGATGCTGGGACAGCCTTCCAGCGTCGTGGATGCCTGGCGGCGGGAACACTATTCCGAGCAGGATCCGGAACGGAGCGAGAGCGCTTTCCTGTTGCAGTATGACCTTAGGTATCGCGAGCGGCGCATACAGTTCTTGCTGCGTAAGCTAAGTGATCCCGACGCGAAGCGAAAACTGAATCGGATCGTCGCGACGCTGAAGAGTTTGCGCCGCCCGGATGCCACGGCGGAGGCAATCGCGGACCGTTTTCGCGAGGCTTTCATTCGGGCGGCGGTGGATGCCGAGGCTTGTCTCGATCCGGACGCCCGGCGCATCTTCGATCAGTTCGAATACTACGATCAGATCGCCTTCCCGATTTTCTACGAAGCTTCGGTGGGCGAAGCCGAGCTATGCGAGGTGTTCCGCATCAGTCCTCGGGACGCCACCAGTATTGTTGACGAGAATGCTCCCACGGAGAGGCGGCGGAAGTTGGCGGGCACGGCGCTGTTTCACTTCGGCGCATTCTTAAATCGTGAATGGCGGCAGAACGACCTGATGTGGGGGCGCCTGGACGCGGCTGAGCGGATCATCCGAGCCATATTGCCTCCCGATTCACCACAGGCAGATGCCTTGATCGAGGAAGCAACTCTGGCCGTCGCGGGAAACGAGGAGGATCTAAAGCGTCTCCGGGAAACCTACGAGGTCAATCGCAAGCTCCCCGTGGTCACGCGACTGAAGCTCGCATTCGCAGCCAGCCGGATCCTCCTGAAAATGGTGGCGGCCTATTTCACAAGGACTCGCCAGTAGCCGGTATAAGCCATCCCGATGCCAACCACAAACAGCACCGCCGCCAGCCAAATAAGGAAGATCTTCCAGGGGAATTTCCGGCCTTCCCGGCGAAGCACCAGCAAGTAGCTCGCGAAAACGCCCAGAAAGTACAGCAGGATCATGGGCACGGAGAACAGCGTCAAGTTGAACGCATCCGGCGAAGGCGTTACCACGGCGGCCAGGATCACGATCGCCAAGACCGCGTAATCGGAATGGCGCAGTAGAAAACTCGGCGAGGCCACGCGGATCAGCGTCAAGAAGAAGATTAAGACCGGCAACTCGAAGGTCACCGATATTCCCAACATGACGTTCACGAACTTCGTGAAATAGTCGTCGATTGAGATCAGCGAAATTACGTCGGCATCCTCCCCGATGCCCAGGAGGAAGACCAACGCGTAACGAAACACAACGAAGTAAGCGAACAGCCCGCCGCACAGGAACAGTCCGCCCGTGCACACGATAAACGGCACGGCCCACTTGCGCTCCCGCGGATACAAGCCAGGCGAGATGAATGCCCAGACCTGGTAGATGACCCACGGAAACGCCACAAAGATGGCGGCCACCAGCGGCGTCCAGACGTAGATGATGGAAAATCTCTCCATCACGCCGATCGCGATAAATCCGCCTCTACCGAGTTCTTTGAAGGCGGCTTGACCGGGCGCTTGGACGAATTTCCATAGCGGGCCGGCGAGAAACAGGCACGCCAGATACGCCACGCCGAAACCGATCAGTGCGCGGATGATACGTGAGCGCAGCTCCTCAAGGTGTTCGAGGATCGACATGCGCAGCATGCCGTCTTCCTCCGGATCCGATAGTGGATCGGGCAGCTCCAGTTGGTTCATACGGCCCTCGTATGATTGCGTGTGATTCGGCGCCTGGAGCTGCGGAAGCGCCTACCGGACTACTTAACGCTTCACTTCACGAGAAACGGCCAGTGAAGCGCAAAGTGATAGTTGTATTTCTGGATCGCCACGATGAGACAGATAATCAGCACGGCGATCATCGCCGCCAGCCAGTACAGGAAGATCCGCCATGGGAAGCGGCGGTTCTCGCGTCGCATCACCAGCAGGTAGCTGGCGAATACGCCCATGAAGTACAGCAGGACCATGGGCACGGCGAATAGAGTCAGGTTGAAGACGTCAGGTGTCGGAGTAATGATCGCGGCGAGAATTACGATTGCCAGGATCGCGTAGCGCGAATGCCGCAAAAGAAAGGCCGGCGAGGCCACGCGGATCAGCGTCAGGAAGAAGATCAACACTGGCAACTCGAAGACCAGTGAAATTCCCAGCATCACGTCGACAAACAGGTCGAAGTACTTATCGATGGAGATCAGGGGCAGCACGCCTACCGGGCCGCCGATGTTGAACAGAAACGTCAACGCGAAACGGAAAGCCACGAAGTAGGCGAACAGGCCTCCCGAGATGAACAAGCCCGCAGTGCACAAGACAAACGGTACGGCCCACCTGCGTTCCCTCGGATACAAACCGGGTGCGATAAAGGCCCAGACTTGATAAATGACCCAGGGCGAGGCGATAAACAGAGACGCGACCAGGGGCGCCCACATCCAAATGATGGAGAACTGCTCCATCGGCTCGATGGCGATGAATCCGCCTCTTCCAATCGCCTTGAACGCAGCCAGCCCGGGCGCCTGGATGTAATCCCACAGCGGCGACGCAAACCACAGGCATGCCAGGAACGCCACTCCGAAACCCATCAGGGACCGGATTAAGCGCGAGCGGAGCTCCTCCAGATGCTCCATAAAAGACATGCGCAGCATGCCGGAGTCTTCGTCGTCTTCGTCGTCGTCCGGTGGAGGAGGCGGCGGGGTTCTGGTCCCGCCGCCCGAAGTCAGCGCGCGCGGAAGAGGCGGCTCGATGTCCGGATGTAAGGCGCTCTCCGGATCGTCGGGATACACTACGTGCGGAGTTTCATCAGGAGGCGGTCCTCCGCCGTTGTGCTGTTCATCCATGCGTACGTTACGTTCTACTTAACCTAACTAGCTGTGCTGAGTCTGTTCAGAGCGAGGCACAGTGCCCTCAATGGCCGGAACGGGTTCCGGTGACGACGGCACGGTCTCGGCGATAGTCTCAGTTGATTCGGCGCCTGGAATTGCGGAAGCGCCTACTGTGGATGGATCGGTAGCGGTTGATAAGGAAGCCGAGGTCTGGTGTTCCGCCGAAGCACTGGAATCAGGTGTTGCATTCGATTCCTGCGATTCAGCGTCCACTTTTTGAGGCTCCAGCGGATTCCAAGCGGTTTCCGCCGGCGGCAAGCTGCGAACTTCGTGATCGGGATCGTAGTTGATGGCCCGATTGAAGATATCGCTTGCCGTTACGTTTGCGACCTGGCTTATGGACTGACTTTCCCGCTCCAGAGTTTGCATTTCGCGCTCGAACGTGGCTTTCAAATCGTTCGAGGCGCGACGGAATTCGGTGATCGCTTTCCCGATCGTCCGCCCCAGTTCTGGAAGCTTCTTCGGCCCAAACAGAACGAGGGCCAGGATGAAGATGACGACCATCTCTTGTACGCCAAGCGTACCCATCGTAGAGCCCTCCCAGGGTCATCATAGCATGGGGTCCCGGGAGGGCTTTGGTAGTGTCCTAAATCTTTTTAGGACACTACCAGGGCTTTCGCGTCACTTACCAGCCAGGAGGCTCATGCTGGTGACCGCGTACGCGCGGCGTTCCTTCTCCGCCTCCGGCGCCTTCCCGGCCCAATCGTAATGCCGCGCCAGAATCAGATGGGCGTCGGGATTTTCCGGCGCAGCGGCCTGCAGTTGCCGGATCGCCTCAGCATCGTGAGAGCCTTGCTGGAGCAGAAGCATGCCTAAAACCAGGCGGGTTTTCGGCTTGCCCCCGTCCATTCGGATCGCCTTCCGCACGAGCTCTAGCCCGCGCTCGGTTTGTTTCTTCAGGTAAAGCACGTAGGCCAGGTTAGAGTAGCTTGTCGACCGCGGCAGCAGGTGAACCGCCTGCTCCAGCTCGTCGAGAGCTACGTCCAGTTGCCCGGCCTTCAGATGCTCGCCGCCGAGAATCGTGATCGCGTATGGCATCGTCACGGGATCCTTCATGGCGTCGCGGAGTTCCTGCATCCCGCGCTCGTGCTGCCCCGACCTCAGGTGCTCCTGCGCCGTGAGAATCATGTGCAAGGATCTGCCCTGCAAGGGATTGCGCGCTTCTTCCACCGACACAACGTCTCCGCCCGATTGCGCGGCCAAGGTGACCGCGAAACTTGAAAATAGTACTAATCGCAAAAAAGGTGACACTTTTCCTCCGAATGTGGCCACTGAAATTTGAAATCGTCCACTCGAGGTGGAGACACGGACGGGGGGTGCCGGGGCGGGCCGGTTAGCGCGGCTGGGATAACACGGACCAGCGACGACTTCGCTACACGCTGAACTACAACAGCAGATTAACCTGGAACCTGCCGCGAGTCCAATCAAAACTCTTTATCGACTCATTCCAGTCGACTTTTGAACGCGGAAATTCGGTTAATGGATGTGGACGGTTGGGGTTACGGACATGCCGGGGCGCAGTGCCAGGTCATTGTTCTGGCCCGCATCGAAATCGATGATCACCGGAATTCGCTGCACAACCTTCACATAATTGCCGGTAGCGTTTTCAGGCGGCAGCAGGCTGAAACGCGCCCCGCTGGCTCCAGCAAGACTCGTGATGTGGCCCGTGTAGGTGCGGCCGTTGGAATCCACCTCAAGGTCGGCGCGTTGCCCGACCTTCATGTCTTTGAGCTGGGTCTCTTTGAAATTCGCAACCACCCAGACATGGCTCAAATCGACGATGGCCAGCAGCAGTTGTCCCGGTTCGACGTACTGACCGACCTCGACGGAGCGGCGCGCTACGATGCCAGTGCTGGGCGCCGTGATCGTCGTGTATTTGAGATTCAGCTCGGCCTGTTCGACTTCCGCCCGCTTCTCGGCGACCTTGGCTTCGGCGGCTTGGGCACGAGCCTCGGACGACTTCACTTGCTGCGGGCCGGTCATGGCCCCTTCGACCGTCGCATCGGCCTGGCCGACGCGAGCGCGAGCCTGCTCGACGCTTTTCTCGGCGGCCAGAACGTTTTGTTGCGCTTCGGTTACGGCGGCTTTCTGCGCATCGACGTTGGCGCGCGCCGCTTCGAGGTCCGCGACAGCTTTCTCATACTGCTGCCGGGGAATATCGTCACGGGCCACCAGAGTCTTGTACCGCTCCACGTCCTGAGCAGCCTTGCTGGCGTTCGCCTCGGCCACACGGACGTTGGCTTCCGCGGTCTTCAGGCGCGCCCTGGCGGCTCCCAGCGCCTGCTCGGACCAGCTCACCTGCACGGTCGCATCCTGGCGGGAAGACTTGGCCCCGCTGAGCGCGCTGGCGGTCGATACGGACAGAACCGGAATATCGCTGCGGGCGCTGGCCAGCGTGGCTTCGGCGTCGGCCAATTCGGCGCGGGCCTTGGCCAGGGCGACCTCAAAATCCCGCGGATCTAATTGAACCAGAACGTCATCCGCCTTCACGGACGCCTGATCGTGCACGGTGACCTTGATCACGTGGCCGGCCACGCGGGGGCTCAGGGGGAAAATCGAACCGTCGACCTGCGCGTCATCGGTGGTCTCGACGCGCGAAAGGCGCTCCCAGACCGTATAGCCTCCGACCGCGAGCCCTGTTATGACTAAAATCCCAACAACCCATTTCAAGACCTTCATGCTTCGTGCTTCCAGGGTAGCGTAGGTTCGTTCGATGCTCCGGCGGGCAGGTTGGGTTCGTGGTCCCCGCCCTCACGGGCGGGGCTGTACCGGAATGTTGGATAAAGCCCCGCCCGTGAGGATGCGTGTACGCTTAGAAGCAGTGACTGCATATGCCGCGTTTTCTTCGCGGGCGTTCCGATTCCAACTGATAGCCACAACCCTTTCCATGTTCGCCCAGCAGATGCTGGCGACCGTGGTCGGGTGGGATCTCTATCTCACCACCCGCTCGCCCGTAGTCCTTGGAAACGTCGGATTGGTCCAGATCATTCCCGTGCTGCTGTTCACGTTCGTCGCGGGGCACGTCGCCGACCGCTACAATCGCAGCCGCACCGCCATGGTGACGCAAGTGGCCCAGGCGCTGGTGGCGTTTGCCCTGGCGGGAGCGGGAAGCGGCCGAGGCGTGGTGCTGATCTACACCTGCCTGTTCCTCACGGCGACGGCGCGCGCGTTTCAATGGCCCGCGACGTCGGCCATGTTGCCGCAGACGGTTCCACCTGAAAACTTGACGCAGGCGATCTCCTGGAGCGGATCGGCACGCGAGATGGCCACCATGGGCGGACCCGCGCTCGCCGGCGCGCTCATCGCGGCGTTCGGCAGCGAAGCCGTGTATATCGGCCAGGCGGTCTGCTGTGTGCTCTCCGCTATTTGCTTCGCCATGATGCGCCTGCCGGAACGGGAAGCGCATGAGCGTCCGGAAATCGGGCTGAAGGCCGTCGCCGAAGGCATTCGCTTCGTATGGAAAGAAAAAGTGATTCTGTCCGCGATGAGCCTGGACCTTCTGGCCGTGTTCTTCGGCGGTGCGACCGCTTTGCTGCCGATTTACGCCGCCGATATCCTGAAGATCGGCGCGACTGGCCTGGGCTGGCTGCGGGCGGCGCCGGCCGTCGGTGCGGGCCTCACGGCCATCTGGATCGCTCACCAGCCGCCGATTCGCCACGCGGGCGTGGTTCTGCTGGCGACCGTCGCGGCGTTTGGAGCGGCCACCATCGGTTTCGCGTTTTCGACGTCGGCCTGGCTTTCCTTCTGGATGCTGTTTCTGACCGGTGCCTTCGACAGCGTCAGCGTGGTGCTGCGGATTTCGCTAGTGCAATCGCGCACGCCGGATGCGTTGCGCGGGCGCGTATCGGCGGTGAACGGATTGTTCATCGCTGCCTCCAATCAATGGGGCGCGGTGGAATCGGGAGTGGCCGCGGCCTTGATGGGCACAGTCCCCTCGGTGGCGTTCGGCGGCGCCGCGACCATCGTGGTCGTGGCCGGAGTCGCAGCGCTATCGACGAGCATGCGCCGGTGGAAGAATTAGAGGTGCGCGAGCCAGACGTCGAGAACCGCGCAGCGCTTTTCCTCACGCACGACTCTTAGCGCTTCGGCAACCGCCGGCTCCACATCATCGACGGCTTTGACGATTCTTGCAAACGCTCCGCCAGAAGCGGCCGCAATGCCCGAGTAGTCCGGCGGCGGATCGAACGCGACGTCGATATCTTCAGCTTTACTGGCGTAGCCTTGCGGGTGCACCGCGAGCATCGAAAACTTGGGCGCTCGCCATCCGCGGTTGTTGTAGACGACCGTTAGAAACGGGGTCTGATACTTGCGCGCCATCCAATGCACTGTGGACGGCACCGAGAACATGTAGGACCCGTCGCCGGTGAGGCATACGACGGTCTTGTCCGGACAAGCCAGTTTCATGCCGATCGAGGCCCCGCCGTTCCAGCCAAGCGAACTCGCCCCACTGGTGAAGCGCGTACCGGGTTTCGTACACCCGATGTGATTATTGATCGCCGAAAAATTAGTGATGCCTTCGTTCACGACCACGGTATCGCGATCGATCTGGCGGCGAACGCAGGCAGTCAAGTATTCGGCGGTAATGACGTCGGCCGGCTTTTGTTCGCGCCGGCCCAGTTCGGACACCCAAGCGTTGTGCCTTGCGCGGCTCGCGGCTTTGGGCGCGCCAGGCTTTGTCTCATGCAGACGCTGGTTGACCTGGCGTAAGGCAGTCGCGCAATCGGCACGAAATACCTGGGTGGCGGAAATATACCAGAGCGGAGTGCGTTCCTTCAGCGGATCGATATCGATGTGGCAAATTTTCGCGCCCTCGGTGGGCTTATTGAATGCGGGAATCCACGGAACGTCGCTATCGAGCACCAGAACCAGATCGGCTTCTGCTAGCGACGGATTCTGCATGTGCTCATTCCCCTGTTGGCCGACGTAACAGGGATGGTCAGAGGGGAAGTTCAGGCAACTCGGGCTGGATTCCAAGACGCCGATTCCCAGGCGATCCGCCAAACGGACCAACTCTTCCACCGCCTCCGGATTACGACCCAGATAGCTGGTCACGACCAGCGGATGCTTGGCGGCAACGAGACTATCGACCAGCTCTGCGAGCCCGCTTTCGGGCAGAGGCTGCGGTGCGATTGGCTGCCAACGCGCAGGGTCTATAGAAATCGGCGAGATCTCTTCCTCCAATACCTCGCGCGCGGCCATCAGATACGCGGGACCCTTGGGATCGCTGGACGCGATCTGGAGCGCCCGGTGAATCATCTGTTTGATGTTACGGCCGGTGCGCAGCTCGTTTTCATATTTCATGTAGCCGCGCAGGATGCCCCTCTGGTCGGGCACATCCTGGAGCCAGTGGATGAACTCATTGCGGCTGCCCTTAAGCTCGCCTTCCTGGGTATAGGGCGATGCCCCGGCGAAAATCAGCACCGGAACGCGGCATTTGGCGACGTTGTGGATCGCCCCGGCCATGGCCTGGGTTCCACAGTCGACGTGCACCAGCACCGCTTGGGGGCGTCCACTGATCTGCACGAATCCCTGGGCGCAGGTGAGCGCGACCATTTCATTGGGGCAGGTGACGATTTTGGGAACTGGCTTTCCGGTGGCCCGGGCCTGCGCGATAGCTTCGACGATTCCCGGATGATCG
This sequence comes from Terriglobia bacterium, assembly GCA_020073445.1. GTDB lineage: Bacteria > Acidobacteriota > Terriglobia > Bryobacterales > Bryobacteraceae > Palsa-187. The sequence continues at coordinate 507,404 of JAIQFE010000001.1, read as the reverse complement.
CTTCCCAGATTGACGAAGAGATACGAGACTCCGGCGTCCACCAGGGCTTCGATCATGGCGCTGGCGCCGGTGTATATGGAAGGTTGAGATTGAGCTGCAGACACGATCACAAGGCTCGCATATTTTTGACAAAAATACTTGCGCCATAGTGCCGCATCGGGCATAGTGAAAATAGCGCGCCGCGGCAATCTGCACACGCGCCAAGCAAAGTATGGGCTTAGGCCGGCAATGCCAGAACAAAAGGCAGATCAAAGGCTGTTCTTCACCGAACTGCTGGGCCTCAAGGTCTTTGACCTTAAGGGGCGCACTCTCGGTGTGGTCAAAGACGCCGCCATTGTGCCCCTTCTGGACCCCGTCCGCGTCGATCGCTTCCTGATCGGCAGCGGCGCTGCCTGGCTTACCGTACGCCACGACCAGGTTCGCTCCCTATCGCTCGACGGGATCCACCTGCGGGACGAGATCCTGACTCCGTATCATTCCGATGAATACATGCTGCGCGTGGTCCGGGATCTTCTGGACCAGCAGATCATCGATGCGCAGGGCCGCAAGGTGGTGCGGGTAACCGACGTCACGTTCGAAATCCACGAAGAGGATGGCGGCCAGGTGCTGTGGGTGCTGGACGTAGACATCGGCCTGCGCGCGATCTTCCGCCGCTTGGTACAGGGAGTGCTGCCTCCGCGCTGGATCCGGCAGCTGCAAGGCGGAATCCCGCCGAATTCCATCCGCTGGGAGTTTTGTAACATTCTGGAGCCCGATCCGCAGCGGCGCCTGCGGCTCAACATTTCCAACCGGCTGCTGGAAGGCATGCATCCGGCCGATCTCGCCGACATCGTCGAAGATCTCACGCCGGAGCATCGCGAGGCGATCTTCGAGAATATCGACAGCGAAGTCGCGGCCGAGGCTCTGTCGGAAGTAGATCCGGACATCCAGGCCAGCATTCTGGAATCGCTGGAAACGGAAAAGGCGGCGGAGATCGTGGAGGAGATGGCTCCGGACGAAGCGGCCGACGTACTGGCCGAACTTGAGCAGGAGACCAGCGACGAGATTCTTGAAGAGATGGAGCATGAGCCTAAGCAGGAGGTCCGCGAACTGCTGGAGTTCGACGAGGACTCGGCCGGAGGCATGATGAACACCGAGTATGTCGCGATTCCGGAAACGGCTACGGTGGCGGACGCCATTCAAGCGCTCAAGAGCAACGAAGAGTTGATGGAAACTCTGAACACGCTGTTCCTGGTGGATTCGAGCGACCGTCTGACGGGCGCGGTTCCCCTGGCAAGGCTGTTCCTGCACGACGGCGCGACACTGCTCCGCTCCCTGGCCGTGGAAACGCTGATTGATGCGCCCGTGACCGAGCAGCAGGACCGTATTACCGAGCTATTCGACAAGTACAACCTGCTCGCGCTCCCGGTGGTGGACGAGGAACGCAAGCTGGCCGGTGTAATCACGGCTGACGACATCATTTCGGTCTTGCGGGAGAAATAGGCATGCGAGAAGTAAGTCCGGAGCCCCCCGAACGTGTGGAAACGATTTCGCTATCACATCGCCATCTTCTTCGCGGTCATCGGCCCGGGGTTCATCACCGCCATGGTGGACAACGACGCGGGCGGCATCCTCACGTATTCCCAGGCCGGCGCTAAGTACGGCTACCTTCCGCTCTGGACCCTGCTTCCCATCACGCTGCTTCTGATCGTCACGCAGGAGATGTCCTCGCGCATGGGCGCGGTGACGGGCAAGGGCCTTTCCGATCTGATTCGCGAAGAGTTCGGCCTTCGCATCACCTTCATCACAATGGCCGTGCTGGTGCTGGCCAACTTGACCAACATGATCGCGGATTTCGCCGGCATCGCAGGGTCGCTCGAAATCTTTCACATCCCGCGATACGTGAGCGTTCCGATAGGCGCCGCGATCGTCTGGCTGCTGGTGGTCAAGGGCACGTATGCTTCGGTGGAGAAGATCTTCTTGTTCGCGTGTCTGGTGTACGTCGCCTATATCGTCTCCGCGATTCTGGTGAAGCCGGATTGGAAGGAAGCAGCCATCTACAGCGTCCGGCCGGTGCTGATGCTGCAAGGTGCGTACATCTACATGCTCATCGGAATGGTGGGCACTTCCATTGCGCCGTGGATGCAGTTCTATCTGCAAGCGGCGGTGGTGGAGAAGGGCGTCACGGCGAAGGAGTACAAGGAGTCACGGATCGAGGTGATCGTCGGATGCATCGCCATGTCGGTGATCGCGTTCTTCATCATCGTGGCGTGCGCGGGCACCATCTACGAGGTTGCGCCGCGGGACCTGCAAGTCCCCGCCGACGCGGCCGCGGGCCTACGCCCGTTTGGTACGTACGCCTACCTGTTGTTCGCCGCCGGGCTGTTCAACGCGTCCTTGTTCGCTGCGTGCATCCTGCCGCTGTCAACCGCCTATTCGGTGTGCGAGGGCCTCGGCTTTGAGTCCGGGGTCAACCATCGCTTCCGCGAAGCGCCGATATTCTACTGGCTGTTCACCGGGCTGATCGTCGTGGGCGGCGCGGTGGTCATGTTTCCGCAATTCCCGCTGGTGAAGATGATCCTGTTCTCCCAGGTGATCAACGGGGTGCTGCTTCCCGTGGTGCTCATCTTCATGACGCTGCTGATCAACAAGAAGAAGCTGATGCATGAGTGGATCAACTCACGTTTTTACAACTTTATATCGTGGGCCGCAGTGGCGTTGATGATCGGCCTGACCATGGCGCTGGTCGCCTTGTCGATCCAAGACATGTTACGAACGTGACATGATGCGAACTTAAGACTTCTTGAGAAACCGCTCCACGCCGCGCTTGAAATCGTCGGTCATGCGCGCCTGGACATTGGCCTGAACGCCGGCTTCGATGGAGGCTTCAAAGCTCAGTCCGTCGGTCTCATAAAGCAACGCTTTGCTCATGCTCATGGCCGTGGCGGATTGTTCGGCGAGCGCACTGGCGTAGCTCTCGACCGCGGTTTCGAATTCCGCATCGGGAATCACGCGGTTTATCAGGCCGATGGCGTGCGCGCGGGGCGCGCTCAAAGGTTCGCCGGTGAGGGCGAGTTCCATCGCCTGGCGCTCATTGACGGCTCGCCGTAGCATGGTGGCGACGATCGCCGGGATGAATCCCAGCTTCACTTCCGGATAGCCGAAGTATGCCGATTCAGTAGCAACGATCAAATCGGAAGCCGTCGCGATTCCCGCGCCTCCGCCGAGTGCGCGTCCCTGCACTGCCGCGATAATCGGCTTGGGATGGCGGCGCATGGCGATATACAGGTCGCCCAGCCGGCGCGCGGAGGCAAACGCTGCGTCTGCGTTTTCGGCGTTTTTCAGCACTTCGCTCAAATCGAGACCGGCACAAAAATCCTTCCCGGCTCCTCGGATGAGCAGAATGCGAATCGCGGAATCATGTGACGCGCGTTGCAGGGCTTCGCGCAGTGAGGACATCATTTCGCCGGTGATCGCGTTGCGCTTGTCGGGACGGTTTAGCGTGATTCTCGCAACGCCGTCGGCAGCAACGTACTCAATCGACACGTTCAATCAACCTCGATTTCCATCCGCAATAATGCCGTGCTGTAAGTCTTGCCCTGCGGATCGGCCTTAAGCGCCATGGTTCCACCGCCGTCTAAAGCTTCATGCAGAAGGAAATTCAGAGCGCCTAGGTTCGGCAGCTCGAATCGCTCGACTCTACCCTTGCAGACCCCAGTAAAATGCTGCTTCACGCGCTCGACCGTGACTTCGCGGACCAGGATCGGATAATGCTCGGGCTTCCGGGCGATCAACCCGATGTTGACCAGATCGCCCTTATCTCCGGAGCGCGCATGCGCGATCTCAATCAGTCTTTGCTTGGCCATATCGCCACCTCCGGCCGGACTTCGGATTTCGGGATCAGCGCCGGCCAGAACGCGATGATCTCTTCGACGCGCGGACGGCCCAGGCCGAGACCCGATACGCCCGGCGGCCCGTTCAGCACCAGGGGCGCGATCTCCCGCGTGAACCGGTCCACTGCGGCGCGATTCTCGGATCGCACGCCGACCCTCAGGACCACTTCCGGCAAGTGCGGCTCGATTTCCGGGCTCGGTTCGCCGGAGGGAATCCCGTGGCAGGCGTTCGCGCCCAGAAATTCCGTGCGTATTTCGTCGAACCGAAGGCCGAGGCGGTTCAGACGCTGGCGCAGAATCTGGTCGGCCGCGCGGGCCTTCTTATACGCATCGGGCCAGGTGTAAACCAGCGATCCCATGGCCTTGTATCCGGCCGTGTAGCTGATCGAGACTTTGTAGTAATTCGTGGCTGGGCGGCCTTCAATCCCGCTGAACCGCACACGATCCGGCCCGGCTTGATCGAGGTGAACCGTGGTGAAATCGGCCACACAGTCGGGTGTGATGTATTGGGTTGGGTCGCCGATTTCGTAGAGCAACTGCTCCTTAACCGATGCGACTGTGACGCGTCCGCCGGTGCCCGCATGTTTGGTGACTGAGAACGTACCGTCAGGCTCGGCTTCCACAATCGGATAGCCGATGTCCGCCAAATCCGGGACAGTCTCCCAATCCACCTGGCAGTTTCCTCCAGTGACTTGCGCGCCGCATTCGATCGCATGCCCCGCGACGATGCCTGCCGTAAGTTTGTCCCAGTCGGTTTCCTTCCACCCGAACTCATGGATCATGGGAGCGAGCGTGAGAGCCGCGTCGGCCACGCGCCCGGTGATCACGATTTCCGCACCAAGACCCATCGCTTCGGCTACTGGAAAAGCGCCGAAGTAAACGTTTGCCCGCTCGACCTGCGCGCGGATGGCGCTCAGCGGCTCGCCGGTGTCCATATTCTTGAACTCGATACCGCGCTTCATGAACTGGTCGAGACGATCGGTGATGTCATCGCCGGTGACCGTGGCTACTTTCAGCGGAATATTCTGGCGCGCGGCTCGATCGAGCACGGCATCTCGGCAACCCATTGGGTTAATGCCGCCCGCATTGGCGATCACGCGGACGCGCCGCTCCTTGAGATCGGGAAGCACGCGCGCGATCAGATCGACGAAATCGCGGGCGTAGCCAGCCTGGGGATCACGCATGCGCTGCTTTTGCAGGATGGACATGGTGACCTCGGCCAGATAGTCGAGCGTCAGGTAGTCGATGGGCCCGCGCCGGATTTGGTCGACAGGGGCCTCGAGGGAGTCGCCCCAGAAACCTTGGCCGTTGGCGATTCTAATCATGCGCAACCGCTCCATGACTGTCGCGGCTCGGAAACGTATTTCATACGATATACTTCCCGGCTTGCAGCAAGCGGCCCGCGATCCTGCGCCGCAGGGCGATCGAATTCACCAGTTCATACGCCGTCATGCCGCGAAGTAATGCCAGATTCGTCCGCAGCGCGTCGCCTTCCGAGCAGGCGGCCAGCAAGGTTTTTGCGGAAGCCTTGATATTCTCCATCGTCTCATCGGCGAATACGGCGGCCATGTCGGCGGCGTTTTGTTTACCTGTTTTTCGCGCACGCGCGGTGGCGGATTCCAAGGCAAATGCGTTCATCAAGACATCCGTGATGCCGGCGACTACTTCCTGTTGTTCTTCGAGAGATTCGCCATACTTCTTCGAGGCGACTCCCAGCAAAAATAGTCCGACCTTCTTCGCGTTCGCAATTACATCCGGCGTCGCCGTCGTCGAAAGATTTTTCATCGCATTGGCCAGTGGAAGAGTGCCTTTTCGTGCGCGGCGCAGGAGCATGCCCGTGGCGAGCAATCGGTTGATTTCATTCGTGCCTTCGAAAATGCGGTTGATGCGGGCATCGCGGTACGCGCGCTCCACGGGATAATCCTGATGGTAGCCGTAACCGCCGTGGATCTGCAGGGATTCGTCCACCACGTAATCCAGCGTCTCCGAACCGAAGATCTTGAGGAAAGCGCATTCGGCGGCGAACTCTTCGCCCGCTTTCATGAGAGGCTGGCCCGAATCCTGGATGTGCCCGATCAGGCGATACGCCATGCTCTCATTCACGTACATCCGGACCGCCATTTCGGCCAGCTTATGCTGGATCAGGCCGAATTCGGAAATGGACTTTCCAAACGCCCGGCGTTCCTGAGCGTAACGGATCGCACCCGCCAGCGTGTAGCGGCATTTGCCGTGCGCGGAGACGGCTAGCGAAAGCCGCCCGATATTCAAGATGTTGAACGCGACGATGTGGCCACGGCCGATCTCGCCTAAAACATTTTCGACTGGGACCTTGACGTTATCGAAATAAACGGCAGTGGTAGAGCTACCCTTCAGCCCCATCTTCTTTTCTTCGGCGCCGGGCGATACGCCGGGCCAGGCGCGTTCCACCAGAAACGCCGTGAACTTTTCGCCGCCCACCTTCGCGAACACTGTGTACAGGTCCGCGATGCCGCCGTTGCTGATCCATACTTTTTGGCCGCTGAGCACGTAGTGCGTTCCGTCCGGTGAAAGATCCGCCCGCGTGCGGGCAGCCATAGCGTCCGACCCGGCCTGCGCCTCCGTGAGTGCGTAAGCAGCGATGAGTTCGGCCGAAGCGAGCCGGGGAAGATACTTCTGCTTCTGTTCTTCCGTGCCGAACATCGATATCGGCAATACTCCGATACCAGCCTGCGCGCCGTGGCAGACGGCGTACGAACCGTCGCGGCCGATGCCCTCGGCCACGATCATCGACGAAACCAGATCGAGCTCCATACCGCCGTACTGCTCGGGCAGCAGCACGCCGACGAGTCCCAGCTCGGCCGATTTGCGCAGGGTGCGCTTCAGAACGTCGAAGTCCTGCTGCTGGATGGCTTCGAGGTTAGGCTCCACTTCGCGCGTCCAGAAGTCATCCGTGGCATTGGCGATGGCACGATGCTCAGCCGTGAAGTCTTCGGGCGTGAATATATCGAGCGGCGCGTCTAATAGGAAGGAGCCGCCATAAGGGGTAGACATGAGATGGGAACTTGACTAAAGCCCTTCAAATCGGGCTGCTATGCTTGAGTTTATGAAATCCCTTCCCTTTGTGCTGGGCATCGTGTTGAGCATGTCGTTGTGGGGACAACAGTCCGCGCCCGCCGACGCCGATCCGGTCGTGCTAACCGTCGGTTCGGACAAGATCACCCAGTCCATGTTCCAGGAGATCATCTCCAGCCTGCCGGCGCAGCAGCAGGCGCAGCTCACGACGCCCGAAGCGCGCCGGAGTCTGGCCGAGCAGGTAGCCGAACTCAAGGTGATGGCCCAGGAAGCCCGGGCCCGCAAGCTCGATCAGTCTCCTGCGGTGAAGGCGAAGTTGGCGCTCCAGTCGGATCAGATCCTGGCGGGCGCGGTGTATCAGCAATTGACCGCCGGCGATCCTGACGATGCCGCGCTGCGGGCTTACTACACCGCCCACAAGCAGGACTGGGATGAGGTTAAGGCACGGCACATCCTGATCCGCATGCAAGGATCGCGTGTACCCGTCCGCGACGGGCACAAAGATTTGACCGACGCTGAAGCGCTCGCAAAGGCCAAGGAAGTACGCGCCAAGATCGTCGCGGGCGCGAAATTCGAGGATGAGGCCAAGATCGAGTCCGACGACACCGGCTCGGGCGAGAATGGCGGCGACCTCGGAACGTTCGGCGCGGGGCAGATGGTGCCGGAATTCGATGAAGTGGTTTTCAAGGCGCCCGTGGGGCAGGTCACGGAACCGATCAAGACCGCTTTCGGGTACCATCTCATCCTGGTCGAAGATCGCAAAGCGAAGCCTTTCGACGAAGCGCGCGGCGAGATCGAGCAGAAGATCCGGCCGGAGATGGGTCAGAAGGCAATCGATGGCCTGAAGACGAAGACCCCGATCGTGTACGACGAGAAGTATTTCGGCAAGCAGGCGTTAGCGCCAGCGAAATAGTCGCAGCGCGAGGCCGAAGCAAACCACCAGCCACACTCCGAGCACGGCCGCCTGCGGAGCCATCTGCGCGAACCCCGCACCTTGCAGCATGTTCCCGCGCAGCGCATCGATCACCGCCGTAAGAGGAAGTGCTTTGATGATGGGCTGCACCAAATCTGGAAAGCGCTGCGAGGAAAAAAACACGCCCGACAGGATCCACATGGGCACCATGGAGAGATTCATCAGGCCGGACGCAGCCTCGATGGTCCGCACGCGCGACGCGATCAAGAGACCTCCCGCGCTGAAGGCCAGCGTGGCGAGCACGCATATTGCTGCGAGAGCCCCGAACGATCCCCTCAAGGGAATGCCAAATACAAAGACGCCGAACGCCAGCGGCACCCCGACGTCCACCGGCAGCAGGATCATCCGCCAAAGCAGGAATGACAGCAAGTAGTAGTGCTTCGGCATCGGGGTCGCCACGATGCGCTTCATGAGTTTCTTGCGCCGGGCGTCGACGATGGAAAATCCGGGTCCCCAGATCGAGTTACCCATGATCCCCATTCCGATCAGGCCAGGAATCAGAAAATCGATATAGCGCGAGCCGGGTTCGCGCATGATCTGATCGTTCCCAGCGATTGGGTCCTGGCGGCCGGACGCACGTTGGATGGCTTGATCGGCCAGCATTCGAGCCTGGCGGCCTTCCGGGTTGGTGTCGTCATATCGGTAGACCACGCTGCCGTCGGCAGCCGGCTCGGCGACCAGGGCGACCTTGCCGGTTCGAACGAACTGTTCGGCCAACTGCGGAGGCAGCTGCGTTACGTCGAGGAGCTTTTCCTGGCGCAGAGCTTCCGCAAGTCGCGGAGTGACTGCCGCGACCTTGAGGACCTCGGGAGGCCGGTTGCGGAACGCAATCCCCAGGCCCGCCGCCAGCGCGATGGGAAAGATCATGGACCAAAACAGCGCTTCGGGCTCGCGAATAAACTCCCGCATTCGCATCAGGGTCAGTTGGAACAGCGGGTGATTACTCATCGCGCAAATGCCGTCCAGTCAGGTGAACGAACACATCCTCGAGGGTCGCGGAATGCGTCCGAAGCTCGGTGAGCGGGATTCCTTGCCGCCCCAACTCGTCCAGGAGTCCCGGCACTGCTTTGTGCAGTTCCGTAACCTGGAGCAGGACGCTGCCGTTTTCGGTGCGGACGTCGCGAACACCGGCCATCGCGCCGATGCCGGCTAAATCGGGCACCGCGTCGCCAGCCGAGAATTCGACCACGTGCTCCACGCCGATGGATGCGATCAGCTCGCGCGGCGTGCCCTGCGCGATTACCTTACCGTGATCCATAATGGCGACCCGTCCGCACAACCGTTCGGCTTCTTCCATGTAATGCGTGGTGAGCAGGATGGTACGGCCCGCCGCTTTGAACTCCTCGATCAGGTCCCAGAGCTGACGGCGAGCTTGCGGATCGAGACCCGTGGTCGGCTCGTCCAGAAACAGTAAATCCGGATCGCCGACCAGCGCGCAAGCTAGTGCGAGCCGCTGTTTTTGCCCGCCCGAAAGTCCACCCACTCGCGCATCGCGCTTTTCTTCCAACTGGACAATGCGGATCGCGTCCTCCGCGCCCGGTCCCTGGCGGAAGAAGCTGCGAAACAAGCGTAGCGTTTCGAAGACGGTGAGTTTCTCGGCAAGCTGCGTCTCTTGCAACTGAATGCCGAGCTTCTGGCGCAGGGCCGACGCATCGGACTTCCAGTGCAGGCCGAGCACCTCGACTTCGCCCGAATCGGCCTCGGTCAACCCCTCGCAGATTTCGATGGTGGTGGTTTTACCGGCCCCGTTCGGACCGAGCAGCCCAAAGCATTCGCCCGCGAGGATGTCGAGGTCGATCCCATCCACGGCGACCACATCCTTGTAGGTCTTCCGAAGGTTGCGGACACGCAGAGCGGCCTTGGTCTCCGGCTGGGGCATAGGCCCAGTATCGCTTAGGAGAAGCTAAACGGGGACAGGCAGCTCTGTCCACTCCCACGCTGTCGGGCGAAGTCAGGAGTTTGCTGGAGGGGACAGAGTAGCCTGTCCCCGTTTTCAGCAATCTCTACTACAGCCGGACGATTTTGTCCGATTCAATGCCCTTCAGGGCATTGCGGGTATCGACGATCAGCTTGGCGTTCTTCACCAGGGCCGGATAATCGAACTTCTTGTGATCGGTGACGATCACCACACAGTCGGCCTTGCTCACCCCGGCATCCACGTCGATCGCTTTCATTTCGGTGCCGTCGGCATTGATGTGGGGCACGAACGGATCGCTGTAGCTGACCAGAGCGCCGCGCTTGCCCAGCAGATGGATGATGTCGAGCGCCGGAGACTCGCGCACGTCGTCGATATCGCGCTTGTACGCCACGCCCATCACATGCACACGCGAACCCTTGAGGGGCTTGGTGTGATCATTCAGCGCATTCTGAATCTTGTCCACGACGAAGTGCGGCATCTGGCCGTTGATGTAGCCCGCGAGCTCGATGAATCGCGCCTCGATGCCGGCCTGCTTGGTCTTCCAAGAGAGATAGAACGGATCGATGGGGATGCAGTGGCCGCCCAGGCCCGGGCCGGGATAGAACGGCATGTAGCCGAATGGCTTGGTGCCCGCCGCGTCGATCACTTCCCATACATTGATCCCCATGCGGTCGCACATCAACGCGAGTTCGTTGACCAGACCGATGTTGATCATGCGGAAGGTATTTTCGAGCAGCTTTACCATTTCGGCGACGCTGGTGGATCCCACGGGAACGACCGTATCGAGCGCCTGTTTGTAGAAAAGCGCGCCGATTTCGGTACAAGCCGGCGTAATGCCACCGACCACTTTCGGAATATTCTTAGTCTGGTATTTGGGGTTGCCGGGATCCACGCGCTCCGGCGAGAAACACATGAAGAAATCCTTGCCCACCTTGAGCCCGGCTTCTTCGAACATGGGCAGCATCAGCTCATCGGTCGTGCCGGGATAGGTAGTCGATTCCAGAATCACCAGCGTGCCGGGATGAAAGTGTTTCGCGATCTCCTGGCAGGCATTGACGATGAAGCTCATGTCCGGATCTTTGGTCTTGCGCAGCGGCGTCGGCACGCAGATGTTAATGGTGTCCAGATCCTTGACCACGCTGAAATCGGTGGTCGCTCGGATTTTGCCGGCCTTAACATATGGCTCGAGCGCGGACGTGGGAATGTCCTGAATGTAAGACTCGCCGCGGTTGATGGCGTCGACTTTGGATTGCTGCACATCGATTCCGGTAACACAGAATCCCGCGTGGGCGAATTCCACCACCAGTGGAAGACCCACGTATCCCAATCCGACCACTCCTACGTGGGCGCTGTGCTTCTCGATTTTTCGCCGCAGCTCTTCGTAATGATTCGTCATCTTAGGTTAATTTCGTCCTCTCTCGTAATAAAACTGGCCCTCTGCGACGATCTCGGCAGGTCCTTCCAGGTAGATATCGTCATTTTCCACCCGCAACTCCAGAGGACCGGCAGAGGTATCGACGTGGATTGGGCTTCGCACCCAACCCCGGGCCAGCGCCGCAGCGGCCGCCCCGGTCGATCCCGTTCCGGAACTCATCGTCTCCCCGGCTCCCCGCTCAAAAAACCGGACATCCAGCGTGTGATCGTCCACCACGTGGATGAAGGATACGTTGGTGCGATGGGGGAAGAGCGGGTGCCGTTCCAGCTCGGCCCCCAGCGTTCTCCAGTCGAATTCGAAATCGCCCGTAAATACAGCACATTGCGGGTTCCCAACGTTCAGGATCACGCACTCACGGCCGGGAACCAGGATGGCATGCAAGTCTTCGATGACGGCGCGCCCCATGTTCATTTCGAACGTGTAATGAAATCCGTGACGATGCAGAAGGCGGAGGCTCTTGACGCCGGCGCCCGTTGCAATGCGAACCTCATCCTCTGCTTTTCCAGACCAGCCTTTTCCGGATTGAACTTTTCCAGACTGCACAAGGAGAGCCGCGGCGCATCGTGTTCCATTTCCTGAAATCTCACTTCGGCTACCGTCCGAATTCCAAAGCTCGATGGCAGCAGGCGAACCGTTAGCTGCGCCGGAAACGAGAATCCAGCCGTCGGCGCCCGCGCCAGTATGGCGGTCGCAGATGGCGCGAGCCAGCGCGGCCGGATCGCCTGCTTGCATGGGCAAGTGTTCCCGCCAGGTGAGCAGGAAATCGTTGCGCGCTCCGTGCGCTTTTGTAAACGGAATCTGCACCTATTCCCGATGGTAAATTTTCACCACCGGAGCTCCTTTCACTGCAATCTGCTTCCGCAGCGTGTATCCAGCTTTGTGAAGCGCGGTATCCACCACGTCTCCGGAAAATGCCAGCCCCCACTCTTCGAGGAGTAGGATCTCCGGACGAGCCATGGCAGCGTCGAACGCCACACCGTTGCCTTCGTGCAAACCCTCGCGCAATGGAATGCCTGCCTCGCGCAGAACTGCGGTCAGATCACCGAAGGGAAAAACGATTCCCGAACCCGGCCGGTATTCGCGTGCCAAGAAGCCAGCCGCCTGCGCGGTCCAGTCTCGCCGGGCTTCGGAATTAATCTCCGATTCCTTCCATGATATCGAAGAAGGCCCGCTGAATCCCCAAACTCCGGTGATAGCAAGGGCCAAAATGATACTAGTTCTTATTTCGAAACGTGCCGGTACGAAAGTCACAAGCGCCCCCGCGGCGAAGGCCGCGAAGGGAACCACCGCGATCGCGTAACGCGTGTTGTACCAGCCGAATGGAGCTAAATCGGGAATAAAGATGGGCGTGCCCGAGGAGTGCATGCTCCAGACATAGAAGAGGGGCGGGAGCAGCAGCAGGAACAGCGGCCACCAGGCACGTCTAGCAACAGCGACGAACGTTCCGGCAATCCCCAGAACCAACAGCGGCCATCCCGCCACCCAGCGCGAAGCGGCGAAGTAATAACGCGCGGCCGTGATCCAATCGTGATCGCCCGGATAGCGAAATCCCCCCTGCGCGAGCTGGCGCTGGTAGATCGCCGCCGCGGAATAGGGTCCGTTGTAAAACTCAAGCGCGTTGCTGTAGTAATACTGATTGTGCGCGAGCCATGCCAGCGGTCCCGCCGCTGCGAGCACGGCGAACAAGATCGCGCACCACTTCTTTTTCGCGGCCACCAACAGGAACAGGCACACGAACGGGATCAGAAACCAGCCTTCGTAGCGGGTGAGCGAAGCGGCGTTCGAGGCAGCGGCCGCGATCAGCACCGCCCATGGCGATTGCGAATCGCGGAACCACAGCGTGGCCCACAGCAGCGCCGCGAGCGAAGCCAGGAACGGCAACTCGGTCATGGGCGTCGCTTGCAGGTACAAGGCCGTCGGATTCAGCGCGAACAACAGGGCGACGGCCAGTGCGGCTCCCGAACCACCGTACACCCGCCGCGCCGCGCTGAACAGAAATGTTCCGGCGATCACGAAACACGCAAACGATGGAAAAACGCCCGCCAGGCCGCTGTGCCACCAGGCGTCGCGCATGACGAACGGAATCAGAAGAAGGTGGGGCAGTAAAAGCCACACCGTGCCGATCTGATCGGGCCCGGGCGTGCGGGAATCGAGAATCCGGCGAGCGATGTTGAGGTGCGCTTCCGCGTCGCCATAATACAGCGTGTATCCGTGCGCGAAGCACCACCACGCAGCGCCGATACCGATCGCCGCCAACAATACGGCGACGGCCGCTACGCTAGAACGACGTGAAGGTGCGGAACTCTTCGAACCGCGCATCGATCTCCGCCCGCTTGAGCGTGCGGAAGCGTTCCACACCGAACTGCTCACAGCAGAAACTACCCATGACCGAACCGTAGATCACCGCGCGGCTCAGCTCGCCGCGGCTGATGTGGTCCTTTTCCAGGTCGAAACCCTGTTGCGCGAGGTAACCGATGAATCCTCCCGCGAAGCAGTCGCCCGCGCCGGTGGGATCAAAGACGGTCTCCAGCAGGTACCCTGGCACGGTGAAATACGAATTCTGGCGGAACAGCATCGCGCCGTATTCGCCGCGCTTGATCACCAGCGTGTGCGGACCCATTCCCAGGATGGTGCTGGCGGCCTTCCGCAGGTTGTCGTGCCCGGAGAGCATGCGCGCTTCCCCGTCGTTGATCAGCAGGAAATCCCAGCCGCGAATGGTAGCCAGCAGCTCTTCCCGGAAATCCTTGATCCAGAAGTTCATGGTGTCGCCGCCGGCCAGACGCACCTTCTTCATCTGAGAGCGAACGCCGGCCTGCAGGCGTGGCTGGATGTTCCCCATCAGCAGATACGGCGCGTTCCTATAGCTGGCCGGGAGTTTGGGATTGAAGTCGGCGAAAACGTTCAGGTCCGTTTGCAGGGTTTCGCGGTCGTTCATATCCGGCGTGTATTTGCCGGCCCAGAAGAAAGTCTTCCCCGGAACGCGCTCCAGACCCTCCAGATCCACGCCGTGGCCGGCCAGCAGATCCGTGTCTTCCTTCGCGAAATCGTCACCCACGACAGCAACGATGCCGACCTTGGTGAAATAGCTCGCAGCCAGGGAAATATAAGTGGCCGCCCCGCCTAACATTCGGTCCACCTTGCCGTGCGGCGTTTCCACGCCATCATAGGCAACGGACCCTACAACGATCAGAGACATTTTCTGATTGTAGCGGATGGCAAATTGCAGCGAAGGGTTGGACGTGCCGATAAGATGAAGACAAGTGCTTCTCCGCCTCCTGGACCTCCGGAACCTGCCGGACTTCATCCTGCTCAGCACGGTGATACTGGTGCAAGCCACCGGCGCCGCGCTGCTCCTATGGGGGCCGGCATGGGTTCGTGTATTACGCCTGCGCTGGGCGTTGACCGCGGGCGCCCTCGTCTCCATTACGGCCCTGATGGGAGGATTCCTGCTACGCTTTGCCCGCGTGAACCGGCTTTTTCCGCCGTGGTGGGCAGATTGGGGGCGCGGGCTGATCTTCACCTGGGCGTTCGTATCGATATTTCTTATGGTCGCGATTCTGATTTCGCGGCGTTGGCTGCGGGTTGAATCCCTGCAGAGTCCGGCTCGCAGAGCGTTTTTGCACACCACACGAGCCGCGCTATTCTGCACTCCGGTGATTGCCACAGGCTACGGTGTTTTTATCCAGCGCGTGAATTTGTCGCTGCGGGAACAGGATCTGATGTTTCCCGACCTGCCCAAGGATCTCGATGGCCTGCGCCTGGTTCAGGTGACCGACATCCATCTCAGTCCTTTTCTCAGCGAACGTGTTCTGGCCCGAGCCGTCGACATGGCCAACGAGACCCGCGCGCATCTGGCGCTGGTGACCGGCGATCTGATCAGCACTGCACGCGATCCGCTTGACATATGCTTGAGGCAGCTTTCGCGCCTGCGGGCCGACGCCGGCGTCTTCGGTTGCCTGGGCAATCACGAAATCTATGCGAACGCCGAGGATTATGTCGAGCAGCAGGGCGCCCGCATGGGCCACCGCTACCTGCGGCACCGTGCCGAGGGGTTGAAATTCGGCCAGGCTACCCTGAATTTGGCGGGTGTCGACTACCAGGCGAGCCGCAAGCCGTACCTGGTGGGCGCAGAGGGGATGGTGGCGCCGGGCGCCTTCAATGTCCTGCTCTCGCATAACCCGGATGTATTTCCGGTGGCCGCGCGGCAAGGGTATCAACTCACCATCGCGGGCCATACCCACGGCGGGCAAGTGCGGATAGAGATTCTGCGCCAGGATCTAAACATCGCGCGCTTCTTCACGCCCTACGTCGATGGGCTGTACCGCCGCGACGATGCCGCGGTGTTCGTCTCTCGAGGCATCGGGACCATCGCGCTGCCCGCGCGGCTGGGAGCTCCGCCGGAAGTGAATCTCTTACGCTTGTGTCGTGCATGATGGCGCCGTACCTGATCCTCAGCGACATCCACGGCAACTTCGAGGCTCTCCAAGCCGTGCTGGAGAATGCCCACGGCCGCTATGAACGGATTCTGTGCCTGGGCGATCTGGTGGGATACGGCGCCGATCCGAACCAGGTGACCGAATGGGTCAAATCGAATGTCGTGTCGATCGTACGCGGCAACCACGACCGTGCCTGCACCGGCACCGATATGCTCGAATACTTCAATCCTTCCGCGCGCGCGTCGGCACTCTGGACTCGCGGCGAGCTCACGCCCGCCAATTCGAACTACCTGGAGCATCTGGCGCGAGGGCCGCTGCGCGTGACGCACAACGGCGATGGCGGTTTCGACCTCGTCCACGGATCGCCCTTGGATGAGGACGAGTATCTCGTGGGCGTGGAGGATGTTCAGTTCCTGGTCGAGTACCTGGAAACGAAGCTCACCTTCTTCGGGCATACGCACCTGCAGGGCGGCTTTCTGCTGGCCCCCAGGAGCGTGAAACGGATAGTTCCGGATCGGGTGTTGCAGCTCGAGCCGGACTATTACTACTTGATCAACCCTGGATCGGTGGGCCAGCCGCGGGATGGGGATCCACGCGCCGCTTACGCTCTGTATTCTCCGGAAGACCGCACCATCGAATACAGGCGAGTGCCCTACGACATCGGCAAAGCAGCGGCCAAGATCCTGAAGGCGGAACTGCCCGAGTCACTGGCGATGCGACTGTTCGAAGGCGTTTAGCGCCTACGAACTGCCGATCAGCAGTCCGGCGATAAATACCAGCGTTCCACCCAGCATTACCTGCAGCATCGCGGAAAACAGCGGCGTGTCCATGTAGCGATGCCGGATATAACTGATCGCGGCCAGTTCCACGATCACCACCACAAGAGCCACGGTAAAGGCGATCCGAAAGTCGGCGATCAGAAAGGGCAGCGTGTGGCCGATCCCACCCGTGGTTGTCATCAAACCGCTCGCCAATCCGCGCAGCCAGGGTCTGCCGCGCCCCGTCAGCGATCCGTCGTCGGAGAGCGCCTCCGCGAAACCCATCGAGATTCCGGCGCCCACCGACGCCGCCATGCCCACCAGAAATGCGTCCCAACTGTTCTTGGTGGCGAAGGCCGCGGCGAATACCGGGGCAAGCGTCGAAACCGAGCCGTCCATCAGTCCTGCCAGGCCGGGCTGAACGATCTGTAATACGAACAGGCGGCGCTCGGTCGCGTCCTCGCTCTTGATGGCCTCGTCGGTCAGGATCTTCTCTCCCAGAGCATGCGCTGCGGCCGAGTGCTTGCGCTCCGCATCGGCCAGATCGCCGAGCAGCTTGCGCACCGACGCGTCGCTGACCTGCTGCATGGCGCGTTCGTAAAAATTTCGCGTTTCCAGCTCCATGATCTCGACCTGCTTCCGGACAGCGTGGATCCCCAGGGGCCGAACCAGCCACATAGGACGCCTCTGGACGAAGCCCTTGACGTCCTGCCGACGGATCAAGGGGATGTGATCGCCGAAGCGCTGGCGATAGATCTCGATCAGGCTGGCGCGGTGCCCGGATTCCTCCGCCTGCATTTCCTCGAACATCTTGGCGGATGCCGGGTAGGTATCGCGCAACCCGTCGATAAAGTCGCCATAGATCCGGCCGTCTTCTTCTTCCAGCGCGATCGCCAACGCCACGATCTCCCGCTCCGTCAGATCCTTGAAGTTCTTGGCCATGTAGCTAGACTACCGCCTGTAACACAGTGACCCGCAACAGGAAATCGCGTCGATTCAAAATTTCGATATAGGTCGCGTCCGGCTTTGGTTAGAATAGAGCGGAGTCGATTATAGATTACGGATGTCCCCTACGAACGGTAAGCTCCCTTCGGCGACGTCGTCGAAGGTAGTTGTTGCCACGACAGTTGCGCTTTCTTTCATCAGCTTTTGGCGCGGAGCTTCCATTGTTTTGAGCGACCTGGCGTCGTCGGCGTTTTACGCTGGCGGTGCGGCCGAACAGGCCATAGGCAAAGCCGCCCCTTGGTTCGTGATCGGCGTCATGCTGTTCAGCTTCGCCGTGCGCAGCATCTACCTCGAAAGCTGCAGCATGTACGTGCGAGGCGGCGTGTACGTGGTGGTGCGCGAAAGCATGGGTCCGGTAATGGCCAAGCTCTCGGTATCCGCCCTGGTATTCGATTACATCCTCACCGGACCCATCAGCGGCGTCAGTGCGGGCCAATATTTGGGCGCTCTGATCAACGAGCTGACCACATATCATGTCGACGTCGACCTGTTCGCCGCGGGAGTCGCCGTGGTGGCAACCGTCTATTTCTGGTGGATGAACATCAAGGGTGTGCATGAATCCAGCGGCAAGGCGCTGCGCATCATGCAAATCACTACCGTGATGGTGGCTATTCTGCTGATCTGGTGCCCTATCACCATGGTGCTCCAGAATAAGTGGAAGCTGCCGCCGGCGCCGATTCCTTCGAACATCATGTTCTCCGAGGATGCGCAGGGCTGGCTCAAAGGCACCTTCTGGTTGCAATGGCCCGTGGTGATGGTCATCATCGCGTTCGGGCACTCTCTGCTCTCGATGAGCGGTTTTGAGACGTTGGCCCAAGTCTACCGTGAAATCGCTTCACCCAAACTGAAGAACCTCAAAATCGCCGCCAATATCGTCTGCATTTACGCATTGATAGGCACCGGCATCGTAACGCTGTTCGCCGCGATGATTATTCCCGACGGAGAGCGGCCCAAGTATTTCGCCAACCTGATCGGCGGCCTGGCGATGAATTTGAGCGGCCCCTATCCCATGCGGCTGGCGTTCCACATCTTCGTGGTGTTCGTGGGCGGGCTGATTCTATCCGGTGCGATCAACACCTCTATCATCGGAGCCAACGGCGTACTGAACCGCGTGGCCGAGGATGGCGTTCTGGTGCCTTGGTTCCGCCATCCGCAGCGCAAGTACGGGACCACACATCACATCATCAACGTCATCACGCTTCTCCAGCTCGCCAGCATCCTTTACAGCCGCGGCAACATGACGGTATTGGCGGAAGCCTACGCCTTCGGCGTAGTGTGGAGTTTCTTCTTTAAGGCGCTGGGGGTCACGGCGCTACGTTTCCAGCGCCATGACCAGGAGTACAAGACCCCCATCAACATCCGCATCGGAGGCCGTGAGATCCCGGTCGGCCTGATCCTCACCACGATCGTATTGGGCCTGGTGGCGGTGGGCATACTGTTCACGAAGCAGACCGCTACCAAGTACGGGGTGGCGTTTACGCTGTTCCTCTTCGCGACATTTACCGTCTCCGAAAAAATCAACCAGCGCCGCAGCAAAGGCGAGAAGAAGGGACTGGAGCAGTTCAACCTGGATCATCAGCAGGAGGTCACCTCCTCACATCTGGAAGCGCGGCCCGGCTGCGTGCTGGTCGCGGTTCGCGATTACCGCCGCATGGAACACCTGCGCCAGGTGCTGATGAAGACGAATCTGCGCCGCCACGACATCGTGGTCTTGAGCGTTCGTACTCTATCGACGGGCGCAGGCGAGTACGAACTCACCGAGAGCCAGATCTTCAGCGACTACGAAAAGGAATTGTTCAGCCACGTGGTGGAGCTGGCAGAGAAGGAAGGCAAGCACGTGGAACTGCTGGTGGTACCGGCCGTGGATCCCTTCGAGGCCATGGTCCAGACCGCGAGCAGCCTGCAGGCCTCACGCCTGGTGACCGGCGTCAGTGCGCGAATGAGTTCCGAGGAGCTGGCGCACAGCATGGGCCGGGCCTGGGAAAAATTACCGCCCCCACGCCATCCCTTTTCTCTCGAAGTGATCAGTCCGGACCGGGAGTCGGCTTTCGTGAACCTGGGTCCGCATCCGCCGCGCCTGTGGCCCGAGGATTTGGACCGGCTGCACGACTTGTGGCTGGAATTGAGCGCGACCGATCACATTGGAGCGAAGCTGCACCACCGCGACGTGATCGGGGTGGCGCTGCGCCGTCTGCAGCAGGATTTGTGCGGCGAAGAGCGCGCGAAGGTTTTGCGGGATCTGGAAAAAGAGCTGCGAAAGAATTAGTACGGGATAACTAGGCTTCCGCCGGCTTTCCCGGCTTCTTGGCGCTCTTCTTAGATCCAACTCCATCGGCTGCTTCTTCTGGAGCCGCCGGAGGAGGAGCCACCCCCAGCAGCACGGCGTTAAACAGCTCGGCTTTCTTGAGGTCCTTCTTCGAGGGCGGAGCCTGTTCGTTGCGGTAGTCGTGATCGCTGTAACAGGTACGGCAACGCACCTTGGCAGCCGCGCCATTCAACAGGGATACAACGGAGTGGTTCGTCAGGCGCCGGCATTTTACGCAAAAGTCATCGATAACGTCGCCCAAACGCGCATCCATGGTAGCTGCGTCGAGTATATAACAGCCGCGTGGCGCGACGCTTACTTTGATTGGCGCCGGCGCCATTCGAACAGCACCACACCCGCGGCAACGCTCACGTTCAGCGACGCAACTCCGCCGGCGGGACCTGCCGCCATGGGAATCGAAACTAAGGCGTCGCAATGGCGCGCCACGGTCTGATGCAGCCCTCTCCCCTCGCCGCCCAGGACGATCGCGGTGGGCGTGTTGAATTCGACACGGTCATAGCTCTGGTCGCCACGTTCGTCGAGACCGTAAATCCAGTAGCCGCGCTCCTTCAGCTCTTCGAGCGCGCGACTGATGTTCGTGACGCGCACGACCGGAAGATAGGCCACCGCGCCGGCCGACGTGCGGGCGACGGTTTCCGTCAACCCGGCGGCACGCCGTTCCGGGATCACGATGGCGGCGGCTCCCGCCGCGTGCGCCGTGCGCACGATCGCGCCCAGATTGTGCGGATCTTCGACGCCATCCAGGACCACGTGCAGCCCGAGGCCGGAGGTGGTTTGTTCGAGCGAGGCATACGGCTCCGCCGAACGAAACGCCACGACTCCCTGGTGGGCGGCGCTGCCCGCTGCACGGTCCAATTGCGTGCGCGGCTCGAAGCGCACCGGGATGTTGCGCTCGCGGCACAGCTCGATCAACTCCTGGAGACGCAGACCGGCGGCCCCTTTGGCCACCATGACGCGGTCCAGGGAAAGTCCGGCACGAAGTGCCTCCCGGACGGGATGGATTCCTGCGAGCGGGGACATTAGAATAAGGGTACTCTCATGAGCGAGCCCAAGATCGCGCCAATGACCATCACCCCGGAGGAGATTCCGGACAAACTATATTTTCGTATCGGGGAAGTAGCGCGCCTCGCTGGCATCAAGCCGTACGTGCTGCGTTTCTGGGAGACGGAGTTTTCCGCGCTCGATCCGAAAAAATCGGGAACCGGGCACCGCTTGTACCGCCGCAAGGAAGTGCAACTGGTACTCGAGATCAAACGCCTGCTGTACGAGAAGCGTTACACCATCGAAGGCGCCCGCAAGTTTCTGGACGGCCGGTCGAAGAATGGCGACCCAGCCGCGCCGGCGCCGGCGGGCGTGTCGAAGAGAGCTCCCGCCAAACCAGCTTTGTCGAGCCAGCCGGTCCAAACGGGCTTTTTCGATGTTCCATCGCCGCTGCTGGAAACCGTGCGCAAGGAATTGCTGGAAATCGCAGAGCTACTGAAGTGACGTACACCCGCCGAACGCGGCGGTGAAGTGAAATCGGCTGCCCTGTCCCGCCTGCGTCTCCACCCAGATCCGGCCGCCCATCAGCTTAACCAGGTTCGAGCAAATGGCCAGACCCAGGCCGGTACCGCCGTGGCGCCGCGTCGTGGAACCATCGGCCTGGACGAAGGCTTCAAAGACGCTGGCCTGTTTGTCCACGGGGATACCGACGCCAGTGTCGGCGACGCAGACGTGCAGTAGTACCTGCGACCCATCCTCCGCTTCCAGACGAACGCTGGCTGTCACCCCGCCCTCATCCGTGAACTTGATCGCGTTGGCGATGAGGTTGATCAGCACCTGGCCGAAGGCCCGCGGATCCCCCACCAGAGCAGCCGGCACGTTCGGCTCAATGTGGCAGCGCAGCGCGAGTCCTTTTTGAGATGCCAGAAACGCCATTGACCTGGCCGTCTCCTCCAAGACCTGCCGGGGATGAAACTCGATCCAGTTGAGGGCGACCTTGCGGGCGTCGAGCTTGGAGAAATCCAGTACGTCAGTGATGATTTTGAGGAGCTCGTCAGCGGAGCCCTTGACGACCGTCAGGAATTCCCGCTGCTCCGGGTTCAACTCCGTGTCCAGGACCGCCTCGGTCATGCCGATGATGCCGTTGAGCGGCGTCCGCAGCTCGTGACTCATGTTGGCGAGGAACTCGCCTTTCAGCCGGGCGGCTTCCTCGGCCTTCTCTTTGGCGGCCTGCAATTTTTCGTTGGCGGCCTGGAGCTCAACGGTTCTTCGAGCCACCTCGGCCTCCAGGTGGGCCCGCTGGCGCTCCGATTCCTGATCGCGTTCCGCTAAGCGGGCGTTCTCGTCTTCGAGCAGGATCTTCCCCAGCGCGCTGGCGGTCTGTTCGCCGATGAACGTTACGGCGGCGATCTCGTCGGCGCTGTGCTCATGCGGATCCCGGTGGTGCACATTGATGACACCGATGGCCTTGCCGCGGGTCACGACGGGAACCGAGAGGAATGCCTGGTACGTATCTTCCACCAGACCCGCGATGGGTTTGAATCGGGGATCTCCAGTGGCTTTCGAGGTCAGCGCGACGGGCGCTTGGTGCTGGGCCACCCATCCCGTAACTCCCTCGCCCAGCTGCATCCGGAGGTTTCCCATGCGCGGGTGCGGAACCTGGGAGGCACGCAGAACGAAATCGCCGGTCGCCGATTCCAGAAGGTAGACGATGCAGGCATCGCAGGCGCAGACTTGCGCGGTCAGCATCACGATCTGACCCAGCATTTCGTCCACCGACAGATCCGAATTGACGATCCGGCTGACGCGCCGGAGCAGGGAAACATCTGTGGAGCCGGGTGGGCTGTCCTCCGGGCGCATAGTACGAGCGTAAGACCGCGACAGCCCGCGATCCAATCAATAATTTCTATCCACTCAATTGTTACGAGTCAATCGTTTCGAGCCGGTCAATGCATCGCGCTCTACATCATTCACGAATCGCCGCCGATGGACAACCGGTAGAATAAGTAACTTATGAACGCAAAGGTTCGCAAAGCCGTCTTCCCCGCCGCCGGGCTTGGTACCCGGTTTCTCCCCGCCACCAAGGCCCAGCCCAAAGAGATGCTTCCGCTGGTGGATAAGCCGCTGATCCAGTATGGAGTCGAGGAAGCCATCCATTCCGGAGTCCAGAACATCATCATCGTCACGGGCCGCGGCAAGACCGCGATCGAAGATCACTTCGATGTCAGCTTCGAGCTGGAACATTTACTGGAAACCCGTGGGAAGAAGGATCTGCTGGCTACCGTGCGGGCCGTCTCGGACATGATCAACGTTTCCTATGTCCGGCAGAAGGAAGCGCTCGGCCTGGGCCACGCGGTTCTGCGGGCGCGCGAGCTGGTGGGCGACGAGCCCTTCGCGGTGATTCTTTCCGATGACGTGATCGACGCGGAAGTTCCCGCCTTGCGGCAGCTGCTGGATGTGTACGAGTTCTATGGCGCTCCCGTGCTCGCCCTCATGGAAGTTCCGAAAGACAGCATTTCGGCGTACGGTGTGGTGGACGCCGAACCGGTCAGCCACGCCGGCGGCGGGGACCGGCTCTACCGGATTCGCAACCTGGTGGAGAAGCCCAAGCCCCAGGACGCTCCTTCGAATCTGGCGATCATCGGACGCTACGTGCTCACGCCGGAAGTCTTCCACTCGCTGGAGAGCATTGAGCCGGGCAGCGGAGGAGAACTGCAGCTTACCGACGGACTGAAGCACGCTCTTCGCAGCCGCCCGATCTACGGTTATCGTTTCGAAGGGACGCGCTACGATGCGGGCGACAAGCTCGGCTTCCTGAAGGCCACGGTGGAATTCGCGCTGAAGCGCCATGACCTGGGAGACCCGTTCCGCGCGTACTTGAAAACGCTCCAGCTATAAGCGGGCGTGGGTTTCAGCGCTCCATCATGGGGACGCGCAAAACGGTGCGCGCCGCGCCCTTTGCGCTTTCAAACCAGTCCTGTAAAAACAAAACCGGCCCCGATTGCTCGGGGCCGATTGGTTGAAACTCGAACTAGTGAGCCGTTAAGGCTACTTCTTTTTCTTCGGAGCAGCCTTTTTCTTCGCAGCCGCTTTCTTCTTAGTTGCGTTCTTCATCGAATGATTCTCCCTTTACATCAGATTAAGCGCTACTCTTCCAAGAGAGCGCGGTCGTGTCCCCTTTATAAGGTGGAATCCATGGAAAGTCAAGAAAAAAATGAACCGCGCGGGAGGGGCGCGACGAGACATCGTGCCGCTCTCGCGAGGCCTGGAATCGATAAAACGATGTCGAGTAGAATTGTTTTAGTGCTTCGAAGGCCCATTTTTGCTGGTCGCGCGCGCATCGCAGTCCGATGCGTCGCGTGTGTGCTCGCACTGATGATCGTCGCGACCGGCTGCGCGCGGCACACCAATGCGCGGCTGCCCGCGCGCATCGGATCCACCGAAACGGGGATCGCCAGTTGGTACGGTGTGCCGTATAACGGCCGACCGACCGCCTCCGGCGAAATCTTCGATATGGAAAAGCTGACCGCCGCGCATCGCGCTCTGCCCTTTGAGACCTGGGTCGAAATCACCAACCTCTCGAACGGCAAGCAGGTGGATGTGCGCATCACCGATCGCGGACCCTTCGTGCACGGCCGCATCATCGACCTGTCCGTGGGCGCCGCCCGCCAGATCGATATGGTTCGGGCGGGAACCGCGCGCGTCCGCTTGAAGGTCATCCAAGCTCCAGTAAGTGCCGCTCCACTAGCTGCGGCTCCAGTAAGTGCGGCTCTGGTAAATGGAACCGCAGTGGCAGCGACTGCTCCTCGGGCGAAACCCTTAGCAAATCCCCAAACTGGCGCAGGAGGATATGCCGTTCAGGCGGGCGCCTTCGCCGATCCCTCGCGTGCCGAAGCCTTGCGCGGGACTCTCCCCTATTCCGATGCACGAGTCGTCGAACCACACGGAGACCGGTCGCTCTGGCGGGTGTTGGTCGGACACGCCCTCACCGTTCAAGCAGCTAGCGCCCTGGCTGCCGAGGTGGAGAAGACGGCCGGCGCCGCGTTCGTCGTTTGGGTAGACGCTAAAGAATAGGATACGTTTCGCGGCCCGCTACCCCCCAACTGGGGGTCCTACTTACCCCCTACATACCTACCCCAATCCTCGTTATGGGGGTCTAGAGAACGTTTCATTTCGGTTGTAGAGTTTATCTGTGGATCGCGCACTACATATTGAACGGCCTCCGCTTAGGAGTCAAAACTTGCCTGGAACAACTATGCAAGCTCAAGCAGACGAAACCCGCCACGTACTGGTCGGACAATCGCCTCGCACCCGCCAGGTTCTTCGGCTGATCGACAAGCTCGGCAAGTGCCGCTGGCCGGCGTTGCTCCTGGGCGAAACCGGAACAGGCAAGGAAGTTGTCGCGCGCGCCATCCATGCCATGACTGCGTCCAAGGAGCCCTTTGTAACCATCGACTGCTCCTCCATGGTCGGCCCTCTCATGGAAAGCGAACTGTTCGGGCACGTGAAGGGAGCCTTCACGGGCGCCGCCAACGCCAAGGTCGGCCTGATTGAAGCGGCCAACGGCGGCACAGCGTTCTTTGACGAAATCGGCGAGCTACCCATGGACCTGCAAGCCAAACTGCTGAGGGTCCTTCAGGAGAAGGAATTCCGGCCCGTGGGGTCGCTGATCACCAGGCGTTCGGATTTCCGCATTATCGCGGCCACCAATCGAGACTTGGCCAAGGAAGTGGAAAAAGGCAGCTTTCGCCGCGACCTTTATTTTCGTCTGAACGTCATCAACATTCGTTTGGCCCCGCTGCGCGAGCGTAAAGAGGATATCCCCGCGCTGATCAACCATTTTCTAGCCCGCGTCGGCGGGAATCACAACATCACCGCCGAGGCGATGGAAGTGCTGCTGTCCTACGATTGGCCAGGGAACGTTCGCGAGCTTGAAAACTGCGTGCAGCATATGGCGGCCATCAATTCGGGGCCATTACTGCATTTGGGAGATCTGCCCTCGAACCTTCGCAACTACCTTACAGAGAAGAAGGCGCAATATCTGATGGCGGCGGCCGGAACTCAGTTCGCCGTGCCCCCCAAATCAGATGGCGCCGATGGCGCTGCCGGGCTCGACGGTTGCCAAACCGCTTCCGCCGCGGATCCGCCGGCCGTTCAGAATGCTCCCGTCGTAGTTCCCCTGCTGGAGCTCGAGCGCCGCGCCATTGTGAACGCGCTCGAATACACCAAGGGAGACCGGTCCGTGGCCGCGCACTTGCTTGGCATCGGCCGCACCACGCTCTACCGGAAGCTGAAAGAGTATCAGTTGGAAGCTTAAGTAAACCAGCCGTGAGAGTGTTGGGCCTCTCGGCCCACTATTTCTTCGCGTGACCTTGCGCGTCCTGCTGGCCGAATCCGCAACCGAAGACACGGTGTTTCTAAGCGAAGTCCTGACCGAATTGGACGGCGCCCGCTGCTGGAGCGACTGGGTTCATCTGGAGACGTCCCACGCGGCCACCTGGGTCGACACTGAGGCCATCCTGGCGACCAACGCGGTGGATATCGTCCTGCTCAATCCGGATCTCCGAGATAGTCAGGGCGCCGAAACATTCCGCAAGGTCCAGGCGGCTGCCCCGCATATTCCCGTCATCCTCCTGGTCGAACCTTCCGCAACTTCCCTGGCCGAACACATGGTCCGTGATGGCGCACAGGATTTCCTGCTCAAGAGGGAGGTAGATTGTGAGCCGCTCGCACGAGCCATCCGGAACGCCATGGAGCGGCATCGCCTGCTGGCCGCCGCGCGGGCGACGTCCATGACGGATCAGCTCACGGGCCTGCTCACGCGTCCCGCGTTCCTGACGTTGGCGGAGCGCGATCGCCTTCTCGCCGAGCGCCTCAGCCGGAAAATGATAGTCCTGATAGCCGAACGAACTGAGTCTGCCGCTGTGGGCGGCGGGACATACACTCCCGGTGACCAGCGTTCCGATCTGGCCCTGGTCGAAGCCGCCGAGGATCTCCGCCGCCTGGCCGGGCCGGCCCCTCTCCTGGCGCGGCTGAGTCACTCGCGTTTCGGCTTGGCGGTGCTCGACACCTTGGCCGAGCCCGTCGAAGAAATCGCCACGCGCCTCCACACCGCCGCTACCGATGGCAGGCTCGCGATTGGATCCGCTGTGTTCGACCCCCCAGCAACCGGTTTCACTCGACTCTCTGCTCGAGGAGGCCGCCCTGAATCTGCGTACCCAAGCCAGAGGGTCGGGCATGCCCGACCCCTACACCACCGCGTCGGCGTCGTAGGGGCGAGACGCGCCGTGCCGAATGCGATCATGACAGTCAGTGCACGTCGCTCTCGACGCTACCTATAGCCTTGGCCGGAATCTGTCCGGCGTCGGAGTCTATTCGCGCGAAATCCTCTTTGGCCTGGCGAAATCGCATCCCCAAGACCGGTTCCTGTTTTGCTACCGCCCGCACCGTTTCTTGCGCTCCTTCGGCGATCCCTTACCGGGGAATGCCTCCCGCAGGCTCCTTCGCGGCGCGCCGAGGGCGGACCTGTTTCACGCCCTGAACCAGCGCGTGGACGCACCCGCTCGCCGGACCGTGACCACCTTTCACGATCTGTTTGTCATCACCGGTGAGTACTCCACGCCCGAGTTCCGGGGACGTTTTACTGAACAGGCGAGGCAAGCCGGCCGCCACAGCGACTTGATCATTGCAGTCTCGCGCTTCACCGCCAATCAGGTGGAAGAATTCCTGGGTGTCGAGCCTGAACGCATTCGAGTGATCCCGCATGGCGTTCATGTGCCTCCCGCGGCCGGGCAAAACACGAGACGCGAAAACCTGGTGCTATTCGTAGGCGCCATCCAGCGGCGCAAGAACGTTCGGGCGCTGGTCCGTGCGTTCGAACGCATGCCTCCCTCCTGGCGCCTGGCGCTGGCTGGAGCAGCCGACGGCTTTGGCGCCGCGGAAGAGCTTCAGGCGGTGGAAACCAGCCCGCGCAGGGCCAATATCGACGTGCTCGGGTATGTCACGCGAGCCGAACTCGACGCGCTCTATCGCCGCGCTCGCATCTTCGCCTTCCCCTCGCTCGATGAAGGCTTCGGAATGCCCGTGCTGGAAGCCATGGCGAATTCCGTTCCCGTGATCACCTCCAACCGGTCGGCTCTGCCGGAGGTGGCGGGGGATGCGGCACTGCTCGTAAATCCCGACGATCCCGAGCAGGTCGCCCACGCGCTAGTGCAGTTAGCCTCAGACGAAGTTTTGTGCAACGATCTCGCCCGGCGCGGTCGCGAGCGCGCTTTGCTATTTTCCTGGGAATCCGCGCTCGCCAAAACTTGGGAGGTCTATCGGGAACTCACCGGCTGAACCGCTCCGCCCGACTGACCCTCGGCTGCGGCGGCCTTCTGTAGTTCGCGGATTTTCGCGCCCGTGATCGCCAGCGCGATGAATCCCGCGATCAACGGCGTAATCTTGATCACGCCCCACAAAACCAGCGAGAATCGCGCCGCCTCCGACGAATCGACGTTGTACGCCCGCTCCAGGAACTCCTTGGTCAGAATCTGGAAGAGGCCCAGGTTCGCCGGGGCTTGCGGAACGATGCTCGATAGCCGCAGGATCAACATCAGAGCGAAGGCCGCGCCGAGTCCGAGGTCGAAGCCGTACGCCTGGAATGCGGCCCAGATCGGGATCACCTGCAACAGCAGATAGGGGACGCTCTGAAACAGAGCGAGGTAGAGATAACGGGAATGGCCGATCAGGGCCAGATCGTCCATCAACACAGCCAAATGATGCCGCCAGCCCGGACGCCGAAGCGAGGATCGCGGCGGCCGCGGGCGAAATAGCGCCAACCCCAGCACTACGGCTCCGCCCAGCACGAACAAGCCGAGACCGTCATTCAGGTACCCCAGCTGCTTCGGCAGCTCGACGTATTTCAAAGACAGCCAAAGCCCGAGCCACAACCACAGTCCGTCAAACACGCGCTCGATGAGCACGCTCGCCACGGAGACGGAGAAGGGGAGTTTCGTCCAGCGAGTCACCAGGAAGCAGCGCACGGCTTCGCCGCCCCGGAACGGCAGGACCTCACTCGTGAAGAGTCCCACGAAGATGGCGCGAACGGCCTGACGGAAGCTGAGCGGTACCACGGGGCGCAACACCAGGCGCCATCGTACTGCCTGGAATAGATACACCATCAACTCGATGGCGCCGGCGAGCGCCACCCACCCGTAGTCGATGGTGGCCAGATCGTCTTTCAGGTCGCCGAACCTTACGTCGTGGAGCGCCCAAACCAGGCATCCGAGCGAAGCCAGGTTGATCAGGGCAAGAATGACCCAGCGGGTCTTTTGAGACTGCGGCTCTCCCAAAGATCCATAATAGCGTGCAGTCTGTAACGTTCCGGCTAACGTACAATAACGCCATGGCTACATCCGATCTCAAGAGCCTTCTCCCTGACGTTCTCCCGGAGAACCGCCGAGAGTTTCTGGTGAGCAAGCTGGCTGTGGGATTCGCCCTGGCGGTGCACCCCATTGCCGCGCAAACCATTACGACGGATACCAAAGGCCTCCTGGCCGGCGAGGTTCAAATCCCCATGGCC
Source organism: Terriglobia bacterium (assembly GCA_020073445.1). Lineage (GTDB taxonomy): Bacteria > Acidobacteriota > Terriglobia > Bryobacterales > Bryobacteraceae > Palsa-187. Next base: position 478,086 of record JAIQFE010000001.1, on the reverse strand, counting down.
GACGGGAAGATAGTTCCCGCCTATCGCGCCCGTCCCAACGGCAGCGGCCGGTTCGCCACGGTCCTGGTGGTGCAGGAGATCTTCGGAGTTCACGAACACATCAAGGACCTGTGCCGTCGTCTGGCCAAGTCCGGCTACATGGCGGTCGCCACCGAGATGTTCGCGCGCCAGGGCGACGTGTCGAAGATCGAGAATGTTCAGGAGATCATCGACAAGGTGGTTTCCAAGGTGCCCGACAGCCAGGTGATGAGCGACCTGGATTCTACCGTCGCCTGGGCCGCCAAGAACAGCGGAAGCAGCGATCGGCTGGCCATCACCGGCTTCTGCTGGGGCGGCCGCATCGTGTGGCTGTACGCCGCGCACAATCCCAAGCTCGTCGCGGGAGCGGCCTGGTACGGGCGTCTGGAAGGCGACAAGAACGCCATGACCCCCAGGAATCCGATTGATTACGCCGCCGTCCTGAAAGCTCCGGTGATCGGCTTCTACGGCGGCAAGGATACGGGGATTCCCCTGGAATCCATCGAGCGTATGCGCGGGGCTCTCAAAGTCGTCGACGACTTTTCAGAGATCAACGTGTATCCGGACGCGCAGCACGGCTTCAATGCGGACTACCGCCCCAGCTACAAACAGGACGACGCGCAGGACGCCTGGAAGAAGATGCTGGCCTGGTTCAAAAGGGCGGGTGTTTAGGCAGGCCGGCGTTTGAACCTGACACCGGTCACCCTGGAAGGCCGCCACATCCGCCTGGAGCCTCTGGCACAGACCCACCATGCGGCGCTGTGCGCGGTAGGGCTCGATCCTGAACTCTGGCAGCTGATCCCGTATCGCGTCGTTACGCCGGAGGACATGGCCAACTACATTCAGACTGCGCTGAACCACCAGGCGGCGGGGAGCGCGTTGCCGTTCGTCACCGTGCATGCGCCGAACGGACAGGTCGTCGGCAGCACACGCTTCATGAACATCGACCTGGCGAACCGGCGTGTCGAAATCGGCGCGACGTGGATCGCCCAACCGTGGCGGCGCACGGCGGTCAACACCGAGGCGAAATACTTGATGCTCCGCCACGCTTTCGAGACGCTCGGCTGCATTCGCGTCGAGCTCAAGACCGATTCTCTGAATCAGCGCTCCCGCAACGCGATCCGCCGGATCGGCGCCACCGAGGAAGGCACGCTGCGGCAGCACATGATCACCTGGACCGGACGTCTTCGCGACTCGGTTTACTTCAGCGTTCTCGATTCGGAATGGCCGCGGGTGAAGCGGGATCTGGAACAGAAACTGGCGCTGTAAGGCGCTAGCGCCGGATGTGCTCGTTCCAGATACGCACAAATAGCCCCGGGGCAAGCACCTGCCGATGTCCCACGAGCATGCGCACCAACTCCACGCCGGCCCACGCAAAATACAGGATGGTGACCGGCTTCGCCCAGGAGGAATGGACGAACGGGATCCAGAAGAACACGAACATGATGGCCGCCTCATACCAGGCCAGTTGCATATTCATCAGGAACGTCATGCCGACCACGGCCTGTCCCAAGGTCAGCAGCAGCTCGACCCGCTGCTCCGGGTCGAACACGATCGGCGTGACCGTGCCCACGCTGATCGACAAGACGATGGGCAGCATGGCCGTGAGAAGCGTCCACTGGTTGATGTTGCTCGAGACCATGTTCATCAGCGCCATCGGCGCGCGGTCCACCGAACGCGCCCAGTAGAACGTCGATGCCATTTCGGGAAACTCGGAGACGACGGGAGCCACCCATTGGATGAACACGAAGGCCGGAATCCCGACTGCGACCGAAAGTGCCAGCAGGCTCGCCAGAAACGGCTCCGCGGCGACGTAAATCAGGATTCCTCCAGCTAAGAATAGGCCGCTGATGATCGCAATCCGCAGCATGCGCGGCGACGTTACGATTTTGCGCGGGATCGCCTCCAGGTCTTCGATGGTCTCGGGATCCTCGGGCGGCATGCGGCTCAAGATCAGCAGATACGCCGTGTACAGCAGAATCAGCCCCGCGCTGTCATAGATGGTGAGGGATCCTTTCCATGCAATCGCGCCCATATAGAGCAGCGGCGCGGCCAGGCCCATTACTTCCACGGCGTGGTGCTCATGCAGGCGGATCACCTTGAGCGGCGCGCCTCCGCGGCGGCGTTGAAACATCGCGGCAGTGAAGTAGATGACCGGCCAGCCGAAGCCCGTCAGCAGGCGCAATGCGCCCGTGAGATTCGCTAGCAGAAACTGGACTTGCTGGTGCCAGGCGAGCACGGCTTCCACGGCGAACTCTGGCAGTGTTTGCAGCCACGCGAGAATCGCCAACGCGAACCCTTGCGCGATGAAGAATTGCGCCGACTCAGCCGCCCAGGCGATGGCGATCGCCGACACCAGAATCGCAGGACCCGCCCAGAACAGAGTGGAGGGTGGCACCTCCGCCAGAGGCACCGCCAACAGGAGCAACAGGAAAAACGAAGGGGTTTTCCGTGGAGTCAACAGGCCCATGGTACAACGAACGTATATGCCCAGCTTTCGCGTGGAGACGCCGCAGCGAGCCTATGACGCCATCGTGGAGCGCGGCTCGCTGGCCCGCGTTGGCGACTTCCTGCCGCCGCGGTCCGGCATGGTGTTCGTCGTCACGACGCCGGACGTATTCAAGCTGCACGGCAAAACTCTTCACCAAGCTATAGCCGATCACAAGCACAAGGTTCTTTTTTTTCCGGGCGGCGAGCCCAACAAACGCCTGTCCCAACTGGAAGCGCTGGCCGAACAGATGATCGAAGCCGGCGGCGACCGGTCGAGCGTCATCATCGCTTTCGGCGGAGGCATCGTCGGCGACGTCGCCGGATTCCTGGCGGCTGTCTTCATGCGCGGCATTCCGGTGATCCAGGTTCCCACCACGCTGTTGGCCCAGGTGGATGCGGCGGTCGGCGGCAAAACCGGCGTGAATCTGGTCTCCGGCAAGAACCTGCTGGGCAGCTTTCATCAGCCGCTGGCCGTGCTCATCGATCCGGAGGTTCTGCGGACCTTGCCTCCCCGCGAGTACCGCGCCGGGCTCTACGAAATCGTCAAGGCCGGCGTGATCCGCGACGCCGAGCTGTTCAACGTGATGGATCAGTGCGCGCCTGCCGTGCTGGCGCAGGAGCCCGCCACGCTCGAGCGCATCATCGCCGCGGCCGTGCGCATCAAGGCCGAAGTGGTTACGGCCGACGAGCGCGAGGGCGATCTTCGCCGCATCCTCAACTTCGGACATACTTTCGGCCATGCACTCGAAGCCGAGACACGCTACGAACGTTTTCTGCACGGCGAAGCCGTCGCCTGGGGGATGCATGCCGCGACCATCCTCGCGGAGAAAGCCGGACGGCTGAATGCTTCCGACGCCGCTTCCATCCATAACGTCGTCGCCAAGTATGGTCCTATTCCCGGGCTCGACGGAATCGAGGCAGAGCGGCTGGCCGCGCGCCTGCGCAGCGATAAGAAAACGGTCCAAGGCCAGGTTCACTTCGTGCTGCCTGTGAAGATCGGCGACGTGGCCATCGTTTCCGGCGTCGATGATCGCTTGGTGCTGGAATCAATTCAAGCGGCTCTCTAATGACAGGCACCACACCTCAAGGTGCGACCAGCGAGCAAGCGGCGTCCCAGTGGGTCCGCGGGATGTTTGGCCGCATCGCTCCGCGCTATGACCTGCTGAACCACCTGCTCTCGTTCAATCTCGACAAGCGCTGGCGCGCCCGCACCGTCGCGCGCGTATCGGAGGTCCTGGATCGTCCCGACGCACAAGTGCTGGACCTATGCTGCGGAACGGGCGACGTCGCGTTGGCGCTGGAGTCCCGTGCAGGCAGGTCCGTGCTCGCCAGCGATTTCTGCCATCCCATGCTCGTGGAGGCGCGCCGCAAAATCGAGGCTCGTCATAAAAGTGAGGCTCGCGGCTTTCGCACGCCGGTATTTGAAGCCGACGCGCTCGCGCTTCCGCTGGCGGGCGATTCGCTGGACCTGATCACAGTGGCGTTCGGCTTCCGCAACCTGGCGAACTATCAGAACGGCCTGGAAGAGATGCTGCGGGTGCTGAAACCTGGCGGAGTGGCCGCGATTCTCGAGTTCTCCCAGCCCACCAACAGCGCGTTCAGAGCCTTATACGGATTCTTCTCCACGCGCGTGCTTCCTCGGATCGGAGGACTCGTCTCGGGATCGCCCGAGGCCTACTCATACCTGCCTGAATCTATCCGGAAATTTCCTGGCGCGGAACAACTGGCTCAGGAGATGCGGCGGGCCGGCTTTTCGCGGGTAGAATTCGAGCGCATGACCGGCGGCGCAGTGGCCTTGCATCTGGGTTACAAATAGCCGCTTACTTGAATCGCTTCCGGAATTGAAAATCAATCCCGAACTCCCCATTCGGATCCCGCAATAAGATCGCCGACCAGTTCCTATCCAGATCCCACTGCACCTGTATCAGTTGCTCCTGCGTGCGGTTCAGGTTCGTAATGTAGGTCAGCGTCACGTCTTTCGATACTTGCTGCTCCCACGTGAGGCGCGCTTGCGGAAGGTTGTCGACGCCGGTCAGCGTCGGATCGATCTTCACGCGGGTGGCTCCGAAGAATCGTTGAAACCGGCTGTTGAGCTGCGAGTTGAGCGCCTGCCCCACCAGACCCGTACCGGCTGCCGCAAAGTTTGTCGAACCGCCGCCGGCGACGCCGGGAGCCGCCTGGTTCAGCGGGTTGGACGGGTCGCGCCCCGTTGCCAGCAAGGCGATGATTTCCTCTTTCTGAAGAGGCGGATCAGAACTCCAGTTCATCTTGAGGTTGCTGGGTGGTCCCGCAAGGGTCACGTTTACCGTTACGCCTCTGAGCTTGGTCTCAAGATCCATGTCGACCGTCGGCTCGATCTTCACCGGATTCAGGAATCGGATATCGCCGCGATTGATGGTGTACTTCGTCCCGAAAACTTGCACCTCGCCCTGGTTAATGGAAACCGTACCCTGGAGCACAGGCCGCACGGGCGACCCACGCAGCCGCAAATCTACTTCAGCTTCCACGTCGCGCGTCAGCGAAGTTTCTACCTGGAAGTTCGAAGCGCTTTCGATGCGCACATCGAACCGCATGCCCTGCAAGTACTCGTTAGGCGCGGTAGGCACGGGCGTCGGCCCGGAAGCTTGGGCCAGTAACTGACCCAGGTCGCTGCGTGGATTGAAGGAAGCGCGGTTGAGAGTCACCGACCCGGAGAGCGTGCTCGCTTCCGAGGCCCCGGTCAGCCGTAAGCTCGCGTCGAAGGTGACGCGCAGGTCCTGCGGCAAAGGCACGCGCACTCGCCGCGCTTCGGCTTGCAGGCGATACACCAAGGCGGTTCCGGATTCGAGCGCCGCACCGAAATCCAGGCTGCCCGTGAACGTGATCGTTCCGCCGCCGGTTTCCGCGGTCAGCTTTTCGATGGTGGCGCGATTCCGGTCAAATGCGATCGATCCCGCGGCGTTGTCGACCACGTAGGGCAGATCGCGGTAGGACAAAGACGCCTTCGTCAGTTGCAAGCGGCCATTCATATTGGGATTCTGCAAATTCCCGCGAATCGATACTTGCAGGTTCGCGACTCCTCTGGCCGCCAAATCCGGATTGATGAGCTGCAGAATCACAAGGTCGATGTCTCCGCGCACGGAAAAATCGGCGCCGGCGGTTCCCTTGAACGGTATCCCGCCTTCCAGCGAGACGTTCGTATTCCTCCCTGTGAATTGCGCCGGGGTGATTTGAGCGCGGTCGCTAGTGATATCCATGACCAGCGGTTGACTATTCTTCAGAATCACATCCTGTTGCTGCACGCCGAGCCGCAGTACCTGGCTCGGCCGCGGATTGACCTGGACGGTGTCCAGAGTCACCTTGGCGTGAAACGCTTCGGGCTTTTGCAGGGCCAGCGTGACCGTGGCCCCGCCTTGTACAAATCCTTCGAAAGGCGGCGCCTCCGGACGATCCTCCCTGCGTCCAAGCATCGCAAGGTCGTGCAGGGAATCGAGGCTCATGCGCGAAAACTTCACGGTGGCCTCGCCCGGAGCATCGCCTTGAAGCCGCCACTTTCCGTTAGCCTCCACCTTCGATTCCCGGACATTGCCGCTGGCGTTCACGGTCATTTCGGAGCCCGTGGTCTCGGCCATCAGGGCGAGATCGCCAATGGGCTCCTCATCCACCGTGATGCCCTTCGCGGTGAGATCCACAGTCGCCGCCGTGAGCTCGAAATTTCCGTTGGCGACCCGTCCCGTTCCGCTCAGCCGTCCGGCCAATTGGCCGTCCACCGGCGGAGAAAGCTTGGCGATACGTTCGATCCGCGACGCTGTCACGCTCTGCGCGGTCGCATCGAAGCTCACCTCACCCGATTTCAGATCGTTTTCCGGATGCCGGTAATTCCCGCTGAATCGCAGTTCCGACGTCCCGTCATTGGCGATCCCGTTGGCGATGTCCAGCTCGCCGAGCCGGTAGCGTGCGTCGGCGCGCAGGCGATCGAGCTGCTCGCCAAACGCCGCGGGCTTCTGGATGTCGAGCGCCAGTTCCACTTCCGGGCGCCGGAGCGTTCCCGCCACGTGCACGCCGGCCGAGCCGGTCCCCTGGATCTCCACCGTGCTGCCGGCTTCCCGAGCCAGTTCGCCCACCGAAGCATTCTTCAGATCGAACTGCGCCGCCACGCTCGGATCGTCGAAACTGCCCTCGCGGGCTTTCAGCGTGACGGCTCCAGACGCGGTCATCGCGCCGCGAGAAACCGTCAGCCGCGCCCCGCTGATTTCCTGGCGTGTTGCGTCGATCTCGCCCGTGAACCGGTCGAATCCGTGCCCCTGGATTACCCCGTTGCTGACCGTGACCTGCCCCACAAATCGCGGCTGTTCTAACGGACCCGTTACGGATCCATCCGCGGTGACGCTGCCGTTGCGCAGCTTCAACGGAATATCGGAGGGCGGATTGTCCTCCGCCATAGCGAGCGCCGGCAGAAGATCGTTCAGATCGGTCGACCGCAGCCGCACCTGCAGCATCTGACCCAGCGTGCCGGAAACTTCCACGCGCGTGGCCGGAGTGGCGAAGGAAGATGACCCGAGCGCTACGGTCCCGCTCGCCTGATCGTAGGTTGCATCGAGGTGACCCTCCACCGGAGATCCACTAGCAGGCGGCGTTCCGCCGGCAGCAGGGGTAATACTGAGAGCGGCGCGAGCCATCGCGTCCCGCTGGCCCACCGTCACGTCGGTGGAAAAGGTTCCCGCCATCGTGCCGTTCCAGGCTACGGGACGATCCGTGAATATCGCCGCGGCTCTGCGCAGGTCCAGATTGTCGATGGTGCCTTCCGCGTGAAATTGCTGGCCGTGCTCCAGATTCGCCTGGCCTGCGATGTTTGCTCCGAGTGCTGTTCCCGTCATCTGCCGCAACGTCAGCCGGTCGCGCGTCAGCTGCAGATCTGCGCGCACGTCCGCATCCTGAATCTTTAAGCGGTCTTGCGTATAGCCCAAACCTCGCGCGACCACGTGGCCGCGCAAGATCGACGTCAAGGGTTGGTCGAACGCAACGTTCACCTGGCCGTCAAACGAGGCGGATCCCAGGGGTTCAATCGGCAGGTTGAATATTCTCACTGCTTCCCGCACGGACGCTGTGACTTTCATCGCAAGGGTCCCCCGCGGCGACCTGGGATCCTCCAGAGTGCCACTCAAATCCGCGGAGGACTCTTTGGTCGCCACGTGCACTCGCGGAAGAACAATGCGCGACTTTTCGAGCGCGAACGTCGCGCTCATGCTGGTGGCGATCGGTCCGTATCCCTCTGCTGTTACCTGCAGGTTATCGGTCGAAACGTCGCCGCGGTAGGAAGGAGTCTGCGCTTCGTAACTCATGCGCGCCCGCAGATGCTCGCCCTTCAAGTGCAGGGGAATCCGCTCGCCTTCATACTCCACCTGCCCGTCGACGACTTCATACGTGCCGACCTTCAAATTCAGCAGTTCTTCCGACCACAGCTTGTCGGACCTTCCGGGCGGTCCGGGAAAGTTGGTGGAACCGTCGGGGTAGACCACAAAATACGCCTGCGGCCGCTCGATGCGTAACGAAGCGAGATCGATCTTCTTCTCCAGCACCGAAATAATCCGCAAGCCCAGAGTCGCCGAGCCTACCTGCAGGAGCGGCGGCTCAACCGTTGATTCTTTGCCGTGAATCACCAGCTGTTGCACCTGCGCCGTCAGATTGTGCCAGTCGAGCGAATAGCCGCCCAGCTCAACGCGGCCGCCCGTGGCGCGCTCAATCTCTTCCACGATGCGCCGGTGAACGTATTGGTGAAAGCGGTCGCTACGGACGATCAACACGCCCGCGATGCTGGCCAGAACCACCAGGGCGGCGAGGACCCCGAGCGTCCAAAGCGCGATGCGTCGAAACTTCCTCATTCAAACCGTCTCATCACTCAAATGCCTTGTCTCGATATCGAATGTTCACCGCACTGCGGGCCATGTCCAGCCACTGATCGAGAGCGTCGATCACGCGCTGTTCCACCAGCAGCTTCTCGATCTGATCACGGCTGTCTTCAAATGACGGTTTCGGCGCGGCGGCCGAATCGGGCAGCTTATCGTAGTAGCTTCGAAGGTCTTCGTCCGAAACCTGAACATCCGGCCGGAACCGCAGGTCGGTGAAGGTCAGCGTACGGAGCCCCGCCAGCAGGTGTGCACCCAGGTCGCGCTCGGTAATCCCGTAGCGCTGCAGATTCGCCTGGTAGCCGCTCTCGGCTGCATACGGCGCGACCAGGCCGGCGGTCGCTTCCACCGACGGAAGCGTCACGTGGCTATCCACCGCTTCCCGCAGGATCAGGAGCTGGTCCACCAGCCGTTCCGCCGATTTGCGTTTGGCCGCCCCGCTCAAATCCACCGGCTTCTGATCCAGAAACGCCGCCACACGAAGGTCCAGAATTACCTGGCTTTCGGTGATCACGTCCTGACCCACGCTGACGGCGATGCGGTCCAGCGTCTCGGCTAAGCCCGGCGAAGCCGCAAGCGCCAACCCGATCATCACTATGGGACCGGCCAGCATTCAGAACGTCTGCCCCAGGGAAAAATGGAATTGAAACGAGTTGATGTGCTGATTCGAGCACATCGGTGACGATGACGAGCACAAGGCCTGTGACGGCGGCACGTTCAGCAGATCGTTGATGGTGCCGTTAAATCCGAAGAAGCGCGGGGAGTTCGGGCTGTAGCTGAAATCGGCCCGGATGGGGCCCACCGGCGTCCGGACGCGGAATCCGAAGCCGATGCTATGCACCATATAGTCAAAGTCTTGCAGGTTTTGCTGGTGGAAGCGAAAGCTGATGGTGTTTACGCCTGTATAGACGTTGCCCATGTCGTGGAAGAGTACGCCGCCGATATTGTCTCCAATCAGCGGGAAGCGCAGTTCTGTGGAATGGAAAAAGAGAGCTCTGCCTCCGACGGGGAACCCAGTCAGGAGGTCTCGCGGACCGGCTTGATTATCCGGAAACGCGCGGTTGGTGGATGAGCCGCCGGAATAGAATCGCTCGGACAGCGGAATCTCCGGCAGCCCGCCCCACCGCTGAACGTAGCCGAATTGCAGCGAGCGGGCTAGAACGATTTCGCGCCCGATGGGATGGTAGGTGGCGTTTCGCACCAGTAACCGCGTGAAGTCGGTCTCCGAGCCGAACCCTTTGTAGGCATAGGCCAAATCGACCGTATTCAGGATCCCCCGGTGAGTGTTGACCGGGTCGTCCCTGCGATCCTGTGTGAAGGTACCGCCGATGAGCCCCACGCGAACCGGCTGCGAAAGCAGGCCGATCAATTGGGGCTGTATTTTGAGCGAATTCGGATCCAGCGTCACCCGCCGGAACGTGTAGCGATATTGGAAACTGTTGGCACGAGAGACTTTCTGGCCGAGCTGCACGGTGCCCTCCCAGCGCCGCGCCGCGAACGTTCGCACGTCGTGCGAATTGTCAAAGAGAGCCGAAAACGTCAGCGCGAGGTTTTCATGCCCCTCAAATTGCGGCGCCAGGTAACTGGCCAGCGCCCGCCGGCGCAAGGTAGAAACCTGGGTTTGCAAGCTCACCGTGTGGCCCAGTCCCAGAAAGTTGATCCGGCTGACGCCGACCGATACGCGCGGGCTGAAGCCGGGGGTTCCGGCAGGGTAATCCAGCGAGTTGATGCCGCCCCCGATGCGCCCCAGGTTCGCACCAAGACCGAAGTTGAACGAGTACTTGCGAGCTTCATCCAGATGGAATAAGACGTACTTGCTCTCTTCCTTGCCGTCTGGATTCTGGAGCGCCGTTTCCACCTTGGCGAAAATTCCCAGGTCGTATAACTTCTGCTGGCTCTGGGCGATCTGGGTTTGGGAAATCGGGTCGCCGGGCGCTACCGAGATCCGGCTGGCCACCAGCGACGCTTTGGTCGTTTCCAGACCGCGGACCAGAGTGCCGCGGACAAACTGGCGCTCCCCCGGAACCACCTTGTAACGAAGGTTCACCCGGTTAGGGGCCGGCGCGGGATCCTGGCTGCTGTCAAATTGCGCGTCCGGATAACCGCTGTTGTAGTAGTAACCCAAAACCGCGTCCCGATCGGCTGCGACGTTAGCGGCGCTGTAGGGCTGACCTTCGGTGGATCGCACAAGAGAACGCAGATACGCTTCGTCTTCCGCCGAGACACCCTCGATCGTCATGCTGTTCACCAGCCACTGCTGGCCCTCATTCACTTGAATCTGCACTGCCAGGTTGCCGTGCTGGCCGCCGTAGTCATCCTGGACCGGCGGATGCATCACCATCACGTCGGGAAATCCGTTGGCCCGGTAGAGGTCGGCGATGTTTTGCTCGTCCTGCTGGAGAAGCCGCTCTGAATACAGCCCATACCGCCGCCTCAGGAAACTGGCAGTTTGCAGGTTCATCCGCTCGCGTAAAGTCGCATAGTCGAAATAGCGATTGCCCGTGATCTCAATGTGTTTCAGCTTGTGCCGGTCGCCCGACGTAATGTTGTATTCGATGAGCGTGCGTTTCGGCTCGGGATCGTACTGCATGAAATCCACCTGCGCGTCGAAATAACCCTTCGACCGGAAGTATTCGGCCAGGTTGTTCTGTCCCTCCACCAGCAGGCTCCGGTCTACAGTGCGCTCCTGATAAACCGGCACCAGTTCCCGAAGACGGCCGCCGGAGACCTTGGTTCCGGTGGTGCGCACCTCCACGATCGGGCCGCTGTCGATTGTCAGGTACGGTGTGGCGGTGTTCGTAGCGGGGTGATAATCCAGTTTGTCCAGCGTGACCTTCGCCTCCAGGCGGTCTCCCTTTTGGAAGTCCTTCCGCAGCCGCTCCAGACCGGTCTGGACGCGGCTTTCCGTCACCAGTCGCCATCCCGGAATCCGGATGGGTCCAAAACCGCGATGCCAGCCGGTGGCTTTAATCAGGGAATCCTTGGGGCGGTTGATTTGCCCCGCCAGCTCGATGCCGTCGAAGTGGGCACGGTACCCCGCGTCGAGATCGAAATACACGTTGGCCTCTTCGGTCTCCGGGCGCAGGTCCACGCGGCGCTGAATGGTCGCATTGTACAGCCCGTTCACGCGCAGCTTCTCCTGCATGTTGTCGATGGCCCGATCCAGGTCGGATGCCGCAAACAGTGTTCCCAGCTCCAGTTTTGACGCGGAAATCAGCTGGTTGCGGTTGGGGGGTTCGTTTTCGCCCAGGATGTTCACCCCGCTGATGAAGTAGTTCAGCTCGGTGGAGATCCGCAGCGCCGCGCCCGTTCCATCTTGGGTTGCCGGACTTACGTCGATAGTTACGTCCGCGAACCGGCCAGTCGCATAGAGCTTCTGAATCGCATCACGAACGTCGTCCATGCGGAGCGAACTGCCCGCTTTCAGCGGCACGAGACGGTTCAACTCCTCCAGCGTCAGAGGCTGCTGGGGCGGGTCGAATTCGATGCGCGAGATCGGCCGCCCTTCCCAGCGGCCCGTGGACGTGTCTTGGCCGAACGCGGGTCCGAACGCTGGAGCCAGGCCGGCGAGAAGCGCGACAAGCGTCCGCAATCGCACGTTTTTCAATAATAACGCATGTGCCAACGCAAGCACCGTTGTTATCATGATGAGCAAAGCGAAGTTATCCTTGTGAGCGACAGCGAGCAGGGCGCCTGAGGGAATAACGAGCGGCCTGTATCTATGACGCACCCCACCGAGTCCCGTTACTCGCGCCAAAGCCGCTTTGCCCCGCTGGGTCCTGACGGCCAGGAGCGGATTCGGGCGGCTTCCGTGGCCGTCATCGGGTGCGGGGCCCTCGGCACCGTGGAAGCCGAGATTCTGGTTCGGGCCGGCGTCGGCAAACTTCGCATCGTCGACCGCGATTTCGTCGAGTGGAGCAACCTCCAGCGCCAGTTTCTGTTCGAAGAATCCGACGCCGCCGAGGGTTTGCCGAAAGCCGTAGCCGCGGCGAGGCACTTAGCTCGCGTGAACTCCGAGGTAACGATCGAGCCGACGGTCGCCGATCTCACGCCTGCCAATATCGAGGATCTTTTGGAAGGCGTCGGGTTGATCCTGGACGGCACGGACAACTTCGAGGTCCGATTCCTGGTGAACGATTACGCCGTGAGCGCTGGTATTCCCTGGATCTACGCCGCCGCCGTAGGCAGCTATGGACTGAAGCTGGCGATCGTACCCGGCCGCACGGCCTGCCTGCGATGCGTCTACCCCGAGCCTCCGCAAGGATCGCAGCCTACCTGCGAAACGGAAGGCGTCCTGGGACCCGTGACCGCGGCGATCGCCGCTCTCGCCGCGGGAGACGCCCTGAAGCTGCTCGCGCGCGGACCGGAGTCCGTCGCTACAAGACTGACGACTGTGGATGTTTGGTCGGGCGAGATCCGCCAGACGTCCTCCCCGGCGCGCGATCCCGATTGCCCGTGCTGCGCCCGCCGCGATTTCGTCCATCTGACGGGCCAGCGCCGCGCGCCCATCAGCCTATGCGGCCGCAATGCCGTCCAGATTCATGAGCGCTTCCGTCCCGTGGATTTGGCCGATCTGGCCCGCCGCCTCGCGCCGCTGGCGACGGTCCGCGCCAATGATTTCGCGGTCCGCGCCAGCATCGATGCGTACGAGCTGACCGTTTTCCCCGACGGCCGCGCCATCATCAAAGGCACTACCGATCCGGCGGTCGCGCGCAGCCTGTACGCCCGCTACGTCGGCAACTGAACTGGAACGCGCCTCATTTTCGACGGCTCCAGAATATCTTTCATCGATTTACGATAGCTCTGAAACGCCGCCTTACCTTCCGGACTGAGCCGCACGAGGGTGAGCGGGATCTTACCTCGAAAGGTCTTCTCGATCTCGACGTACCCGGCCTCCTCGAGCCTGATCAGGTGGGTAGACAGATTGCCCTTGGTGAGCCCGGTTTCACGCAGCAGGTAGAGGAAATCGGCTTCTTTGACGCTCGACAGGAGCGCGATGATCGTCAACCGGGCGGGCTCGTGAATGACGCGGTTCAGTTCGCTCATGCTTCCGTCTCCTGCGGCTTTGGGTTGGCTTTCAAAAACCTTCGGAGCCGAAACGCGCCGAAGATCGCCATGGAGATTCCCGCCATAATCATCAAGGCTCCCAGTCCTTTGATCCCCCGTAGATCCGTAAACCCTTCCAATCCAGCGGCGAACAGGAGCGTGAGTAAGCCTTCCCAAAGCATGCTCGCCTGTTTGTACTGAAGACCACCGCTAATCAGGCAGATCGCGAAGACGGCCGCGAAGGCCGGCACTGCCATCCTGCTCAGCCAATCCGTTTGCGAGAGTCGAAACACTTCCAACCCGACGGTGACCGCGCCTACGGCCAGCGCAATCAGAAAGACGGACATTCGATACTTCGTGCTTCGCTTGGGAAGCGCGACATAGCCGGTCCGGGGAAACGTGATTCGCGCCTTCAGCTTTTTGAATCCGCCGAAGATCGAAAGCGTGATCGCGAGACAGAGCGCCTGGGCGCCGAAGGTGGATACGAAATCCATAAGTGGCCCACGGGGTAGAGCGCCTGCCACCATATATATGGCCATTTGGCTAGACGTCAGCAGGCCGAGCAAGATCTCGACCAGCCCGTCTTCCATCCAGTACTGCGAAGCTCGCAACGCTGCTGCGTCAACATCCACAAGCGGCTCCATACGATGTCCTTTTGCATACTAGTCTGCAATACAAACCAGTCTTGGGTCAAGGGGAGGTATTTCCGAGGAAAACACGAGATATGCGGGACCGCCACGTTTTCGCCGAACCTTCCCGTGAATGCGGCTTACCAATATTGCTCTTCTACTCCTGGCCGTCGCGCCAGGATTTGCAACCTTCGCGGCGAACCCGGAACGCTCGCTTCCACTATTCTTCATCCCCAACGCTGGTCAAACCGATCCGGCGATTCGCTACATCGCGCAAACGCGGGAGATGACCGCCGGATTTGCTCTTGATTCCGCGTTCTTCCGAATTCAGGAAACGCAAATCCGCGTGCGCTTCGCCGACGCGAGTCCCAGTGTCTCGATCGAGGGCACAGCCGCGATGCTCGCGCGCGCCAATTTCCTGATTGGCGACGATCCAGCCGCCTGGCACACCGGCTTACCCACGTACGCCGGTATCGTTTACCGCAATCTGTATCCGGGAATCGACATGACCTACTCGGGCGATGCCCCCAAGCTCAAATCGGAATTTCTGGTTGCGCCCGGCAGCGATCCTGGCCAGATAAGGTTGGAGTATCCGGATGCCGAGAGCATATCGATCAATGCTCACGGCGACTTGATCGTCCACATGGATGCCGCCGTGTTCCGTGATCAAGCGCCCACAGCGTATCAGGAGTCATATCAGGAATCCCGGGGCGTCCGGCATCCTGTTCGCGCCAGCTACCGCATTCTTCCCGGCAATACCGTCATGTTCGATCTGGGCGACTATGACGCGACCCTGCCGCTGGTCATCGATCCCGTGATTTCGTACTCCACGTACTTAGGCGGAACCGCACAAAGCGCTGTTACCGCGCTGGCCATCGACGCGTCCGGTAGCTTGTACGCGGCAGGCTGGACCGAAGCCATCGACTTTCCGGTTTCGAATGCCATTCAGGCAGTCAATCGCGGAGGCGTGGACGCATTCGTGTTCAAGTTGAATGCCGCCGGCAACACGCTGCTCTATGCCACCTACATCGGCGGCCGCGGCGACGATCGCGCCGCGGGGATCGCGGTCGACCCTGCCGGACAGATCTATCTAACGGGCTCCACTGCTTCCACCGACTTCCCGTTGGTGGCGTCGATCCGGCTGGCGCTAGGTGGCACCCGCGATGCGTTCGCGGTGAAACTGAACGCCATCGGAAATCTGCTGGTCTACAGCACTTATCTGGGCGGATCCAGCTACGATGCGGCCACCGCCATCGCCGTGGATGCCGCGGGTAATGCCTACATCGCGGGCGACACACAATCCAGCGATTTTCCGCTATCCAACGCGGTGCAAACCGTACTCGGGGGTAAGGCCGATGCATTCGTCACCCGGCTCACTCCGGCTGGTGCGATTTCTTTCAGCACCTACCTCGGTGGCATCAACGACGAACACGTGGGGGGCGTCGCGGTGGACGCCTCCGCGAATATCTATCTCGCCGGCGGTACGCTCTCCGTGAATTTCCCGGTGGCTGCTCCTCTGCAGGCAGCCAACGGCGGCAGCCAGGACGCCTTCGTCGCCAAGATCTCCACCAGCCCTGCCGCGCTGGTCTACAGCACCTATTTGGGAGGCAATGGTGGCCAAATAGGCTCTCCCGAACAAGCCAATGCCATCGCGGTCGATTCCACAGGCGCGGCCTACATCGCCGGCGTCACGAACTCGAGTAATTTTCCGGTGACCGCCGGAGCGTTCCAAACAGTTTTCAATGGAGCTCAGGATGCTTTCGTGACCAAGCTGAACGCCGCGGGAAGCGCGAAACTATATAGCACTTACCTCGGAAACTCCAGCTTCGACTGGGCCAGCAGCATCGCTATCGATTCCAGCGGCAATGCTCACGTGGCCGGCTATACCTCATCGGCCGGATTCCCCATGGTCAGCGGCGTTCAGGCCGGATTCAACGGATTCTACGACGCCTTCGTTTCCAAGCTCAACCCCTTGGGCAATGGCCTCACGTTTTCCACGCTGTATGGAGGCACAGGCGCGGATGAGGCTAACGCCATTGCCGTCGATACCTCGGGAAACATGTTCATCGGCGGGCAAACGAGCTCATTCGATCTGAATGTGGTGGGCGCGATCCAATCGTTCAACGTGGGCAGCAACACCGCATGGGTCGCTCGCCTGGGCGTGACAGCCCCGCCGCCGCAGCTTCCCTCGGCGAGCTCGGTTTCGCCATCCTCCGGCAGCGGCAACATCGCAACCTTCACCGCTCAGTACTCGCATCCGGCGGGCGCAGGCAGCCTCACCACGACGGCCCTGCTTGTGAACACGACAGCCAATCTCAACCTGGCCTGCTATGTCACCTACAATCCGTCCACGAATCAGTTCACTTTGGCGAATAACGACGCGTCCGCCGGCGGCCTTTCGGTCGTGCCCGGCGGTGGCAGCGCCGCGAACGACCAGTGCATACTGAACGGAGCGGGCAGTTCCGCCAGCCTGGTCGGCACAGTTCTCACATTCACGGTTTCCCTCACGTTCCAGCCCGGCTTCGCTGGCAATAAGACCGTCTATCTCTACGCCGCCGATGCCGTCACCAACACCGGCTTCCTGGCGAAAGGGGCCTGGACCGTCACCATCCCCCCGCCTCTGCCTACCGCCGATTCCGTGTCTCCCAACGCCAGCACCGGCGCGAGCCAGAACTTCACATTTGTCTTTTCTGATACACAAAACGCCGCGAACCTGACCATCATGGCGATGCTATTCAGCGCCTCGGGGAGTCTGGCCAATTCCTGCTACCTGGTTTACGATAGCGTCGCCGGAACGATCCGGCTGTTTTCCGACAATGCACAGGGGTCCGGCTCAAAGCCGTTGGGTTCGACCACCGTTCTGCAAAACAGTCAATGTTCCGTCGGTGTCGTTTCCGCGTTTGTTTCCGGAAAGTCTCAAGTCGTGGCCACGTCGATTACGTTCAAAGGGGCCTTCGTCGGACTCAAGAACATTTACATGTTTGCGTCCGAGGAAACCCTGAACACTGGCTGGATCCAGCGCGGCACGTACTTCGTGGCCGCGGGGGGGCTTCCCCTGGCAACTTCCGTGGTTCCTTTCGCGGGTACCGGCCCCAGCCAGCGCTTCAGCTTCACCGTCTCCGATCTCGGCGGTTCTTCCAACATCCTGGGGGCGGCGATGCTGTTCTCCCCGACTTTGGACACCACCAATGCGTGCAGCCTGGTTTTCGATCGCGTCCGCAATACCATTTCGCTGGCGTACGACATCCCGGCCAACGGCGCTGCACCGCTAGTCCCAGGATCTCCCACGGTGGTTTCCAACCACCAGTGCAGCCTGCTCGGCGCGAACACGACCGTTGTGGCCGGGGCCACGACGCTGGTGATCACCGTCGATCTCGCTTTCAACGCCACTTTCTTCGGAGCCAAGAATGCATATCTGTACGCTTCCGAGGGCACCGCAAATTCCGGATGGGTCAACGTGGGGAGCTGGACCGTAACCGGTGGAGCACCCACAGCCGATTCCGTCAATCCCAGCTCCGGATCGGATTTATCGCCGAACTTCCTTTTCACCGTCTCCGATTCCGCGACGCAAACAAACATTGTCGGCATGAGCATGCTGTTCACCACCGGTTCCCCCGCCAATGTGGCCAACGCCTGCTACCTGTTCTATAACCGCACCACATCCACCATCGGCCTGTACGGCGACGATGGCGTCACGCTCAGCACGAAAGGCATTGGATCCTCGGCCAACCTGCAAAACAGCCAGTGCGCAGTCGGCTATACGGTCATGATCACGTCCCTCAACTCCGTAACCTTCACGATCAACGTGGTATTTAGATCACCGGCCTTCAGCGGCCTCAAAACCGTCTATCTGCAGGCACTCGAACCAAACTCAAGCTCCGGGTGGGTTGCGCGCGGGACCTGGACAGTGCCTTAAGGACGGCGCTCGAGCAGCAAGAGCGCGATGCTGGACCCGGCGGGTACGGTTCCATGGACCGTCCACTGGTATCCGGACGAGTCCAAACAGGCGAATAACTCGTCGGCCGGCAGGAACTCGGTGTGCAGCTCGAGAAAAATGTAGCGGATCAGGTGCTCCCAGTCGCGGATATGGTGGAACAACTGCCGCTCTCCGCCCTCGATGTCGCACTTGAGCAGTATCGGCAGGCCGGTCTTGGCACCTGCGATCTCGGCGAGCGGAAGGACGGGAATGCCGTTGTCGGACGGCGCTCCCATGCGCATTCCCCAAGCTCCGTTTCCCGAGTCGTACAGTTCCGCGAAAGCGTGTTCCGCTCCCACGAAGGCGCGGATCGCAGTAGCGCGATTCGCTAATCCGGCTCTTCGCAGGTTCTCGGACAACAGCTGGAAATTATCCGGGTCGGGTTCTATGGCGACGATCTCGGCTACCTCAAGCGCCCGCGTGAGAAATAGCACGCTTAACCCGATATTCGCTCCCAGATCGATCAGCACCACGGGGCCGAGATCCCCGGGCAACGCTTCGACGCACGGCGCGTAGGCCTGTTCCACGAACATCTCGTCGAACACCTTGAAATCGGTGGTGGCCTTTCGTAACGCGACCGACACTTTGCCTCGCAGCCGGTACCTCGCGAGGCCGGCCCCGCGTCCAGACGGGTTCATCACATAACGGAGCTTCTCGATGCCCGCCAATTCGGACTGCGCTATCAGCCGCAGTTTTCGCACGACGCTGTACAGTCGGCCCACTCTGTTTTGCTAGTGCCTTTTCCCTGCGAGACATCTCAGGAAAACAAGTAACATGAAGCGCATTACTATAAAGCATGTCCGTCTTCAACGACCGTAAAGACTCCCTTGAACAGCACGAATTCCAGATGGGTCTGGAGCGGGGACGTCTGGCGGTCACAATGGATCTGCTCACCGATGCCCTGGTGCTGGTGGGCCAGCACGGCGTCTATTGCCAGAGCGCGCGGCAGCCGGGCAAGCCGGCCATGGACATTCAGTTGATCGACAAGTGCATCACCGACGCCAAGGAACTCGTCTCCAGCGTCATGACCGAGCTCAAACGAAAACCAGCTGTATGAAGGCAGCAGTTTTACCCCATCCCGCGACTATTGCCTCGCGCCCGCTCGAAATCCGCGACATTCCTGTCCCCTCACCAGCGCCCGGCGAGATATTGCTTCGCGTTCGGGCTTGTGGGGTGTGCCGCACGGATCTGCACATCGTCGAAGGCGAGCTGAAGCCGCTCCGCGATCACGTCATCCCGGGCCATCAGATCGTTGGGGAAGCCGAGGGGCATCGTTATGGCATAACGTGGATGGCCGGGATCGACGGAACCTGCGAGTACTGTCGCCGCGGCGAAGAGAACCTGTGCGATTCGCCCGCCTTTACGGGATACACGGTGGACGGCGGCTACGCTGAATATGCGGTGGCGCGCTCCGACTTCGCGATCCCCTTGCCCGACGGACTCGACGATCTAGAGATCGCGCCGTTGTTATGCGCCGGCGTGATCGGTTTCCGCAGCCTGCGCGTGGCCGGCGTCCAGCGCGGCGAACGTGTGGGACTGTTCGGCTTCGGCGCATCGGCGCATCTCGCCCTGCCCGTCCTTCGGGCCTGGGGTTGTCACGTCTCGGTGTCCACACGCGGCGCATCGCACCGCAAGCTGGCCGAGTCGTTAGGCGCCGATTGGGTGGGCTCCGAGCTCGATCGGCCTCCGGCTCCGCTCGACCGCGCGATCACCTTCGCCCCCAGCGGCGATGTGGTGGTCACGGCGCTCTCGAGTCTTCGTAAGGGCGGCGTTGTAGCGATCAACGCCATCCATCTGGATCGCATTCCCGAATTCGACTACGACAGCCTGTTGTGGGGGGAGCGGCAGATCCGCAGCGTCACCAACGTCACGCGTGCCGACGCTCGCGATTTCCTTCAGCTGGCCAGCGAGATCGGGCTCCGGCCCAGGGTCACGGTGTTCAAGCTGGAACAGGCCAACGAAGCCTTGCTGGCGCTGAAGAACGACGCCATCGACGGAGCCGCGGTGCTTCTCCCCTAAAGGGGTGTCCCTTAAGTTGGTTCGGAGCGTTACTCCGCCAATTCGCGGCGCATCGCTTCCAGGGACTGCTGCATGTTCTGCTCGTCCGCCTGGGCTTCCGCATGCCGCTTGACGACTTCGGCAAACAGCGGCACCAGCTCCGGATCGCGCCATCCCCGGCGCACTTCCTCCAGCATGATCGCCATGGCGCGATCGTGGGAAAAAGCCGGTTTATAAGGCCGCGCCGTGGTCAGAGCGTCGTAGATGTCGGCGACTTGCAGAATCCGCGCGAGCAGCGGAATATCTTCGCCCGCCAAGCTGTCCGGATATCCGCTTCCGTCCCAGCGTTCGTGGTGGCTGCGAATAATCGGCAACACAGGCGCCAGCGTTTTCATCGGACGGCAGATTTGCTCGCCGCGGATGGTGTGCTGCCGCATGATGTCCCATTCTTCTTCGGTGAGCAATCCGCGTTTGAACAGGATGGAGTCGGGGATGCTGATCTTCCCGATGTCGTGCAGATATCCGCCGCGAAATAGCGCCAGCTGCTCCTGTTTGGGCAGTCCCAGTGCGTGCGCCAGATCGATGCTGTAACTCGCCAGCCGTTCGCAATGCAGGCCGGTGTAGCGGTCACGATGTTCCACCGATTGCGCCAGCGCGAACAGAATGCTTTCGGCTTCTTCGAGGGAATCCACCAGCGCTTTGTGGCGCAGCATGGTGCCGACGCGCGTGCGTACCAGCGCGGGCCGCAGGGGCTTGAGCAGAAAATCGTCGGCGCCCGATTCCAGACCCGCCACCTCATTCTCGATGCCCTGGATGCTGGTCAGCATCAGGATGGGGATCAACTGCGTTCGGCGGTCAGACTTGACCATCTGGCAGAATTCCATCCCGCTCATTTCAGGCAGCACGAGATCGACGATGATCAAATCGACCTTCTCCATATCGAGCAGGGAAAATGCCACCGACGGGCGCTTGGCTTCCAGAATGCGGTAGGACGTGGCTTTCAGAATCCCGCGCAGCAGACGCCGGTTCAGATCGATATCATCCACGATCAGGATGGTCGGAGCGTAAGCAGGGTCCGGCGACGCGTTTTCGAATCGCGGATGCCGCGGCTCCTGCCGCACCGGCAACGGGGTGACTTCAACTTTCGTGTGCGCCGACACGATCTCCTCTTACTTCCAAATCCATCGGCGGACCAGTAACAAACAATTAGGGGGAAAAATGGATTGAGGGCTAAGGCGTTTGCCCTAGGCGCGAAACCGGGGGGCCTTCGGGCGCGGGCGAGTATCCCCAATCTACACTAGTAGTTCATGCGCGAAACTATCTCTCCGGCGCGAGCCATCGAAGGCGTGATTACTCTTCCCGGCGACAAATCCATTTCCCACCGCTATGGAATGCTGGCCTCTATCGCTGCAGGCCGCAGCACCATCGCTAATTACTCCACTGGCGCCGACTGCCAATCGACACTGGCCTGCATGGCCGCGCTGGGGGCGAAGATCGAGCGGAAAGAAGGTTCCGTAATCATCGAGGGCGGTGCGCTCCGGGAACCCGCGGCGATGCTCGATGCGGGAAACTCGGGGTCGACAATCCGCATGCTCTCCGGAATCCTGGCGGCGCAGGAGTTTACGTCGCGGATCGGCGGCGACGAATCTCTTTCCCGGCGTCCCATGGCTCGCATCATCGGTCCTCTCAGTGAGATGGGCGCCAAGATCGAGGCGCGCGACGGTAAATTTCCGCCGTTGACGATTGAAGGCCGCCCCCTGCATGGCATCGATTACCAGCTCCCCATGCCCAGCGCCCAAGTGAAGAGCTGCGTTCTTCTTGCCGGTTTGTTCGCGAAGGGAGACACCATCGTCCGCGAGCCCGTCCGCACGCGCGACCATACCGAAATCGCGCTCAGGGAGTTCGGCGCCGAAATCGACATCGAAAAGCGAGTGATCCACCTGCATGCCGGGGCGCGCCTTAGCGGGCGGGAATTAGTCGCACCGGGCGACCTATCCTCGGCCTGCTTCTTTCTGGTTGCCGCGATCCTGCTCAAGGAATCGAGCCTGGTGATCCACGGCGTCGGATTGAATCCGACGCGTTCCGCGCTGCTCGATTTCCTGGTGTCGATGGGAGCCAAGATCACCGTGCTCGACGTGCAACAAGTGGGAGGCGAGCTGATCGGCGATCTGCGCGTACAGTCGTCAGCGGTAACTGGCGGGGTGATCGAAGGCGCACTAACGGCGGCGCTGATCGACGAGATCCCGGCCCTGGCGGTGCTCGGGGCCGCCAGCAGCAACGGTCTGACTGTGCGCGATGCCGGCGAGCTGCGCATCAAGGAAACCGACCGCATCGCCACGATCGAGGCTGGATTCCGGCAAATGGGCGTGAAAATCGAGACCAATCCGGAAGGTTTTCACGTTCCTGGCCGGCAGAGTTTTCACGCCGCCGAGATCGATTCGGCCGGTGATCATCGCATCGCCATGGCGTTCGCGGTGGCCGCGCTGGCCGCCGACGGGCCGTGCGCCATCGAAGGCGCGGAATCGGCAAACGTGTCTTTTCCCGAGTTTTTCGATACACTGCTACAGATTGTGCGTACATAGATGATCCGAACATGAAGCCTCGCGAAGACTTGACTCTCTCCGGCCTGGTACACGACCTCAACAACGTGTTCCAGACGCTGGTGGACGCCGCCGACCTGCTCGCCGGCGACCCGCGCTACGCCAAGCTCTCCGCAGCGATTCTGCGTAGCGTCGAGCGAGGCAAAAACATCGCCGCCGGGATCCAGGCAGGCACCGGCGAGAACACGCCCTTCGAGCAGATCCTGGCCAACGCGATCGCGTTCGTCGAAGATTCGGTAGCCGCCGGCCGCGGGCCGGAGATCCGCTTTGCCTGCGACGTGGAACCTGGAATCGAGCTGGGCGGACACTGGGCCTGGGAACGGGTGCTGATCAATCTTTTCCTGAACGCCATGAAGGCCATGCCCGGAGGCGGAACCATTCAGGTCTGCGCCCGAATCTTGAGCGGACACATCGAAATTATCGTGCGCGACGAAGGCTCAGGCATCGCGCCGGGGATGCTGGAGCATCTGTTTCTGCCGCATGTAACCACCAGTTCGAGCGGCGGCTCAAGAGGTCTGGGTCTGCACATCGTCGATACGATTGTGAAGCACGACGGCGGATATGTGCGGGCCGCCAACCGTAGCGACGCGAAAGGCGCGGAGTTCACCATCACGCTTCCGCTCCGGCCGCGGGCCATTCCCGCGCGCGCGTCATAATTGAGAGGTGACCAGAGCGGTTCTGCTCGCGCTGAACCTCGCGTTGATCTTAGGTGCGCAGGATGCCACCGAGATCATCCGGCATTCCGTGGATCGCGATGCGACCAACTTTGAGCGCTTCAAGAACTATACCTTCCTCGAACGGGTCGAAGACCGCCGCTACGCTCGAAATGGGAAATTAGGCTCCAAGGAAGTCCAGACGTACGAGTTCATGGTCGTGGGCGGGCGTCCCTACGGCAAGCTGGTGGAACGCGATGACAAGCCCTTGCCTGCCAAGGAAGCCCGCAAGGAACAGGAGAAAGTGGACAAAGAGTCGGCCAAGCGCCAGCGCGAGTCCGAATCCGACAAAGCCAGGGAAGAGAAGGACCGCGCCGAAGAGCGGAGCTACTTGCGCGAAGTTCCCGAAGCGTTCGATCTCACCGTGGAGGGAACCGACCAAATCGAAGGCCGTCCCGTGTGGATCATCGGAGCGCAGCCTAAATCCGGCTATCGGCCAAAAATGAAGCGCGCCGAGATCCTCGCTCATTTGCGCGGCAAGATCTGGGTGGATCAGGCCGACTATCAATGGGTCAAGGCTGAGGTGGAAGTGATCGATCCCATCTCATTCGGACTGGGCGTGATAAAGCTCGCCGCCGGGAGTATCTTGAATTTCGACCAGGTCCGCGTAAACGAGGAAGTCTGGCTCCCGGCGCATATCAGCGTCCGGGCCGACGCCCGCTTGTTTTATCTGCGTAATTTCCGCCAGGAGCTGGACGTGACCTATCGCGACTATCACAAGTTCTCCGCGGATTCCCGCGTTGTTGAGTGAAGTTTAGCGCCAGGAGCGCACCAGCAGCCACAAGCTCATGGTCCATGCGAACACCAGCACGACGCGACGCGCTGTCTCCGCGGTGAGTTTCTGCACGGCGTGCGCACCCCAGTAACCGCCGATCAGCGTGCAGACCAGCATGGGGATCGCCACCCGCCAGACGACAATCCCCTTTGCGATAAAGGCGGCCACCGCGAGCGTGTTCACTCCGGTAGCGCACCACATTCGCAATCCGCCCGATTGCTGCACGCCGATGTTCGCGGTGATCAGGAACAGCACGATCATCAGCACTCCCATGCCGGCGCCGAAGTAGCCTCCGTAGATGGAGATCGCCAGCGTGCCGGCGTATAACAATCCGGTGTGGCTCCGTTCCGACGTGTGGGTGCTGGCGAAGCTGCGCAGCTGGTTCGAAAAGCTGAACACCAGCGATGCGCCGATCATCAGGTAGGGGACGATCTTGGCGAATTGTTCACTAGGCGTGTGCAGCAGCAATTGGCTGCCGGCCACGCCGCCGGCCACGCTAATCAGTACGAGGACCCAAAACAGTTTGCGCGAGACGGTCATGCCGCTCCGGTAGACCAGAGCGGACGCAATTCCCCCCGGCAGCGTGATCACGGAAGATGTCGCGTTCGCCATGATGGGATCGACGCCCGCGAACACCAGCGCTGGAAAAATCATGAACGTCCCACCGCCGGCTAAAGCGTTGGCGACGCCCGCAGCCATAGCGGCGGCCAATAGGATGATCCAGGAAAAGGGCGAGACGGGATTCAGAATTCCCCATCCTAACGCAGAGTTAACACGGAGGCATTTAGTTAACATGGAGACGTGCCGGACAAAACGTTCGACGACCCGCGGATCGCGCTCAACCGGATCTATACCAAGGGCGGCGACAAGGGCGAAACGGCGTTAGCGGGAGGGCAAAGAGTCCCCAAGGACTCCGTTCGCATCGAAGCCTACGGCACTGTGGACGAGCTGAATGCGTTCATCGGTCTGGCCTGCGTGACCTGCGGCGAGGAGACTGCGAATGCCGGTCGGCTCGGCAAACTGGGACATATCCTCCGCAGGGTGCAGCATGAGCTGTTCAATCTTGGTTCCCAGCTTTCGACGCTGCCTAAGGATCTTCACCCGAAACAGGCTCGAATCACCCCCGCCGAGATCGAACAGTTGGAGCGCGAGATCGACGCGATGAACGAGGAGCTTCCGGCGCTGCGCAGTTTCGTGCTGCCGGGAGGAACCAGGTTGAACGCCGAGCTGCACGCCGCGCGAACCATCTGCCGTCGGGCGGAACGATTGACCGTGGCCCTGGCACGCATCGAGGAAACGCCGCCCGACGCGATCCGGTATCTGAACCGGTTAAGCGACGCGCTGTTCGTCTGGAGCCGCTGGGCGAATCACGTGCTGGGCGTGCCCGAAGTGTTGTGGGAGCCCAACCGCGCCGCGTCAGGGCAACCCGCATCGGACAAGAAAGACTAGCTGGTCATCCTCCCTGGACAATCTGGGCCAGCGCCGCGAAGATGTCCGGATGTTGAAAGATGAAGCCTGCACGTTGCGCGGCGTCGGGCACCGCGCGTTGGCTGGCTAACAGGACCTCGGACATTTCCCCAAAAATCAACCTCAAGGCGAACGCGGGGACCGGCAAGATCGCCGGGCGATGCACGGCATCCGCCAAGGCTTGCGTGAATTCGCGATTGGTCACCGGAAAGGGCGAGGTCGCGTTGAATACTCCACGCACGGTGGATTCCTTCATCAGGAAAACGATCAGCGCAACCAGGTCATCAATGTGGATCCACGACATCCACTGGCGTCCGCTGCCGAGCCTTCCCCCGACGCCCAGCTGGAACGGAGGAAGCATCCGCGCCAGCGCGCCTCCGTTTGGCCCCACCACCATGCCGATCCGTATTCTGGCTACACGAACGCCCAAGGGTTCGGCGGCTTGTGCTTCTTCTTCCCAGGCTGCCGCGACCCTGCCCAGGAAATCATCCGCGGGCGGTGCGGATTCCAGCAGGATTTCGTCGCCGCGCGAGCCGTAGTATCCCACCGCCGACGCGCTGATCAAGACTTGAGGCGGCTGCCCGCGCATGGCAGCCACCAGCGCGCGGGTACCTTCCACCCGGCTGCGCATGATTTTTTCACGCACGGCTGCGGTCCAACGCTGCGCGACTGGCTCGCCCGCCAGATGAACGACCGCGTTTACGCCCGCAAGCGCCTCAGGCGGGAGGACGCCGCGCAGGGAAACCGCACGTACGATATGACCGGAACTCCGAAGATGTTCGGCGACGGCGCGTCCGATAAATCCCGAGGTTCCGGTGATAGCGACGTTCATGTGGTTTGCCGCACATATGCATCCACGTCCGTTTTGCGTTTCATGCCATCCAAAGACATGTAGCGCACCGCGCCCAGAACAGCCCGTTCCGGCCAAGGCCGGTCATGCAAGCCGAAACACCAGAGAATATTGGCGTAAGTATTGGGATCGCGCCCATCCATGGCATAGCGATCGTGCAGATGAGTCATGATTTCGAGCGCCTCATGGTGCGAACCGCACCACTCGACAATCTTCTTTCCCCAGTACATCCGATAATATCCCTGGATCACGCCATCGCGCAGGAGTTCGCGCTGCGTCGCATTCCACAGCGGGTCGTGCGTGTCCGCTTGTTCGAACTGCCGGCGGGTATACACGGGCTTCCGTGGATCTGCGGCATGCTTTCTAAGTGTCGTCTGAGCCCATGTTGGCAGGGCCGCCAGCGAATCCGGGCTCGGGCCGTAGCGGGCGAAGTTAAACGCCAGTTCGCGGCGGACGATCAGTTGTTCCAGGAATTCGGTTGCGATCAGCTTGTGTTCGCCGGCGTAGCCTTGGACGGCCAGAGCGATTTCCAACGAAGAGATGTGGCCGAAATGCAGATACGGGCTGAGCTGTGAAGTGGCCCGCGCGGACGGTTCCCGGTTGAGCCGTGCGTAGCGTTTGAGGTTATGCGTAAGGAAATGCCGTAAGCGCCGTTTCGCCTCACGCCGGCCACCGCGAAACTCAGCCGAAGGAGTCACGCTATGATCGATCTCGCTTGCCGCCAGCAGTGCTGGGATGCTTTCGCGCGTCACTCCTGTATGGAAGGAAGGCAAAGCCTCCGTCCAGCGTTTCTTCATGCGAATCGGCACGACAGGTTTCAAGTGCTCCTGAAGCACCCGATGGATTTTGGGCCGGATCGTGTAGGCCGCGTACTCCTGCTTGCCGAAGTGTTCCATAGGAACAATGCAGCTCGCATCCACAGCGTAGTAAGGAATCCCGATTTTCCTGGAAACGCTTCGATTATGATCGCGAACGAGATAGCCCGGATAATCATCCGTGACTAATGCTGCTGCATCGGCTGCGATGCGATAAACGATATCGTCCGGATCGGAGCGTCGCCGGCGATAGTAGAAGACATAGCCCATTCCCAGCGCGGCGGCCCGCGCGGCGTTGTCGGGAATGCCTTCGAGAATGAAGGTGTGAAGACGATCGTTCGCGTGGGGATGCGACCAAGTGAGCCCTTCATAGAAAAGCACCGGAAGCCCCAGGCTGTTGGCCAAATGTGCCGCGAACGACAAGGCGTGGTTGGAATCGACACGGCGATTCACTTGCGACCAATACAGCACGTATCGCCCGCCCGAACGCAGTGGGTACTCGTTCAGGTTCATCGACCGAACGTGACCCGATTTCTCGTCTGACACCGTGAACCTTTGAGCCTACACTGAAACAGAGTCCTATGTTCATCGGCCACATGGCAGTCGGCTTCGCATCGAAACGCGTGGCGCCGCGGGCGTCGCTGGGCGTGCTGATGGCCGCGCCCATGGCGCTCGACCTACTGTGGCCGATCTTCTTGCTGGCTGGATGGGAGCACGTTCGGATCGATCCAGGCAATACCGCGTTCACGCCACTGAATTTCGTTTCTTATCCCTATTCGCACAGTCTGGTGATGTCGGTCGTGTGGGGCGCGCTGTTCGCCTTGATCTATTGGGGCGCCACGCGCTACGTAGCCGGCGCCGTGGTCGTTGGCTTCGGCGTGGTCAGCCACTGGGTCCTGGATTTCTTCACGCACCGGCCGGATCTGCCCCTGTACCCTGGCGGAACAGCGCTCTTCGGTCTGGGACTTTGGAATTCCGTGGCCGGAACCATCGCAGTGGAGAGCGTCATGTTCGCGTGCGGCGTGTGGATGTACGCCTCTACGACTCGCGCCCGGAACCACGCGGGCATCTACGGCTTCTGGGCATTCGTGGTTTTTATGACGCTGGTCTATGTCGCCAACGCATTCGGTTCGCCACCCCCGAGCGCGGAATTTCTGGCAAGGTTCAGCCTGGGGATCTGGCTGATTCCGTTGTGGGCCTGGTGGTTTGACTGGAATCGGCTCGTCTAGGCGGCGTGAGAAGCCCGCATGAGAGGCCCACGTGAGAAGATAGTCTCGGAATGAATGGAGTCACGCGGGATCGCTGGAGCGCTTCGCAACGGCTCGAGCTCCATTTTTGGCAAACCTGGACCAAGGCCGCGCCCTACCAGAATCTCGACGTCCCGAAGTATTGGTCTGAGGAACTCCCGCGCTTCGGCTGCTCGCGGGATTTTTTCACCGGCCGCCGTGTGCTCGACATCGGCTGCGGCCCGGTGGGCTTGATCCACTTTGTCGACAATGCCGCCGAACGCATCCGCATCGATCCTCTTTTGCTGCAATACGAATCGAGAATGACGCTGCAGGGCCCGCAATTGTCGCTTGCAGGACTAGGCGAAGCGCTCCCGCTCGCATCCGATTCCGTCGACCTTGCAATTTGCTTCAACGCGCTCGATCATATGCAGGACCCGTCCGCCGCTCTGGCCGAGATCCGGCGGGTTTTGCGTCCGGGAGGAACGTTGCTGCTGATGATCCACAGCTTCCCGAAGTGGGCCCGGCCCTTCTTTTGGATCGACCGGCTTCATCCCCACCACTGGACCGCTCCCGCGTTCGTGAGCCAGGTCGGCCATACGTTCGAAGTGGAGCGAAGTGAGACCGTGCGCCGCCGCTTTGAGGTCCCGGTTTCGAAATGGATTCTGCCCTCGTCCTGGAAGTACCTGGCCGGAAATCTCGTGGTCGCTAGTACTTACGTCCGAGCCAGGAAGTAATTCATAGCGCATGGCTGAGGCTCGTAGGGTATTATAGTGAGCGGCCATGAAATTCCGCCCGGCGGGGCGAGCTGATTGTGCCCCGTGGGCTTTTTTTAGGAGCTACCCATGGAAAAGCAAGCGCAAAACATACAAGAATCATTTCTAAACAACGCGCGCAAAGACAAAACCTTTCTCACGATCTACCTGATGAGCGGCGTGAAGCTCTCGGGCAAGATCAAGAGTTTCGATAAGTATTCTGTCGTGCTCGAGACCAACAACCAGGAACAACTCATTTTCAAGCACGCGATCTCCACGGTTGTAGTTTCGCGGCCGTTCCATTCCGGACCGCCCGGAGCGCACTCCAGCGCCGCAGTGGGCGCGCACGCCGCTCCCGGGACGCCGGGCGAACCGGCCAGTTAACATCCGGAAGCAGGCCAACGGGAAAAGGCTCTTGTCCACGGAAATCGCCCTCCTCGTCGGCCTGAAGCTGAGCGGGCGCAAGGCTCGTTCGCAGGATGCCCGCGCCGCCCCCTCACTGATCAGCGCCGAAGAATCTCTCGAAGAACTGGAGGTCCTGGCAGCGACCGCGGGTGCGACCGTCGCCGAGCGTTCTATCCAAACGCTGCAGCGCGCCAGTGCGGCCACTCTCATCGGCTCGGGCAAGGTCGACGAACTCAAAACCCAGGTCCACTTTCACGATGCGTCCGTGGTGATCTTCGACCAGGAGTTGACTCCGACGCAGCAGCGCAATTTAGAGAAGGCGCTGGACGTGAAAGTCCTCGACCGGACCCAGCTCATTCTGGACATTTTCGCGCGCCGCGCGCGAACCCGCGAGGGCCAGTTACAAGTGGAGCTGGCACAGTTGAACTATCTGCTGCCGCGCTTGACCGGCCATGGCGCGGCGATGTCCCGGCTGGGCGGTGGAATCGGAACCCGAGGACCCGGCGAAACGAAACTCGAAACGGACCGGCGGCGGATTCACCAGCGCATTCAGGCCATCGAGCGTGGCCTGGAGCGCGTGCGCGGCGGCCGCACCACGCAACGGCAACAGAGGCAGGCTGTCCCGCTGGCGACTCTGGCGCTGGTGGGCTACACCAACGCTGGCAAATCGACGCTGTTCAACCGGCTGACCGGAGCAGGCGTACTGGCCGACGCCAAGATGTTCGCCACGCTCGACCCGACGGTGCGGCATATCGTGCTGCCTTCGAAACGCCACGTGCTGGTGAGCGATACCGTCGGGTTCATTCGCAATTTGCCGACGACGCTGATCCGGGCATTTCGCGCCACTCTCGAAGAGGTGGTCGAATCCGAGCTGCTGCTGCACGTGGTGGACGCAAGTTCCGCCTCGGCCGAGGAGCAGACGGCGCATGTTCTCGCCACTCTGAATGAAATCGGCGCGGGCGAGACGCCGCAGATACTGGTGCTGAACAAGGTAGACCTGATTCCGGGTGATCCCGACTCCGGAGCACTCGCCCGGCGGATTCTGGGCGATCCAGAGCATCAACCGGCGGGAGCGGTGGCCATCTCAGCCGCCACCGGCCAGGGATTCGAGGAATTGCTGCAGAAGATCGACCAGACCCTGTCGGTGGATCCGCTGGCCCAGTGCTCGTTTCGCTTTCCGGTGGGTGAAGGCGGTCCGCTGCATCTGTTGCATGAGCACGCCCGCGTCTTAGCCACGCGGTACGACGACCAATACTGTTATGTGGATGCGGTGGCGCCCGCCTCCATCCGGCGAAAACTGAGGCAGTATGCGCTGGCCCTGCGCTAGAGGGTATTATCGTTAACATCGGATGAACCTGCCGAACTTATTGACGCTGCTGCGGATCTTTTTCGTGCCGCTGCTGGTGGGCGCGTTGCTTGCCGACGGCTCCGGAGTCGCCTGGCTGCGGCTGGTCGCCGTACCGCGGGAACTGTTCGCCCTGGGGATCTTTTTGACGGCCGCGGCGACGGACCTCATCGACGGGTATCTGGCGCGCCGCTGGAAGCAGGTCACTACGGTTGGCACCCTGCTCGATCCGATTGCCGATAAGCTTCTGATCTCGGCCGCACTGATTTCGCTGGTGGAAATCCGGCTGGTTCCGGCCTGGATGGTGATTCTGATCATCGGCCGCGAGTTCGCGGTCACCGGGCTGAGGTCGATCGCCGCATCCTCCGGCTACACGATCCGCGCCAGCGACCTGGGTAAGACCAAGATGGTGACGCAGGTAGCCGCGATCGCCCTGGTGATCGGCGGTATCCGCTGGCCGCAACTGGCCGACTACGGGCAGCTCGCGATGTGGGCCGTGGTGATTTTTGGGTTCGTATCCGCGGCGGCTTATTTCGGCAAGTTCTGGCGCAAGGTGGACGAGGGAGTCAAGTTGCGGCGCCGCAGGGAACTGCTACGGTTCGAACGACAGAAGAAACGCGCCCAGGCTGCTATGGCCCGCAGCGGCGCGCCCGCCCAACAATAGTTCTTCCGCGCAAAACGGAACGCGGCGCGTTGATAGTTAGATTCGTAGGCGGTGCGCGCCCCGCCCTTTGCGCTCAGCCAGTTGAAAATGGCCGCCAAATTGAAGTCACGCGCATCGTGGGTCCTCTGCCTGATTGGCATCATCGCGATAGGAATTCTCTCACGAACAGTGCATACGGGCGTGGTGATCTTCGACAAATACCTGGGCGATGCCTTGTACGCAGCGATGGTCTACGTGATTTTGCGGCTTTGGTGGAGAACCGCGGCGTTGGCCCTACCCGCGATGGCCATCATGACGGTCATCGAGCTGTTTCAACTGACCATGATTCCCGCCCGCATGCTGGCGAGCGAGCATTTGATCGTGCGAATTTGCGCGCGCCTGATGGGGACGGAGTTCAGTTTCCTGGATCTGCTTGCTTACGGGGTCGGAATCGGGTGCATCTATCTTTTGGATTCTTCGCTCGCGGATTCTTCGACCTAGAGCAGCCTAGCTTGGAAGGTAATCGAGCAAGGTCGAATAGAACGATTTCACAAAGTCCGTGGCGGTGGCCTGGGCTTGCGCTTCATCCCGATCCACTAGCGGAACGATCACGCGCACCAAGGCCGTATCGGTGCGATTCAAACGGATCGCGTCCGCCATCACCCAGAATTTGGCCTTGTACTCATTGGCCACTACCCGGTTTCGTGATTGATACCAATAGAGGACCAACTGTCTTTGGCTCCCGTAAGCGATCAGGTACCGATTGACGGAAATAGGCGCTGCGAGACCGACGTCGATCGGCATTTCTCCGGAGGAAAGCGGCACCCAGCCGGACCCTGGAAGGCAATTCTTAGGCGAATGCGGCGTCTTACCGTTACGTTGCGTCCGAAAGCTCGCCACGAACAGGTTCGCGGCCACGCCCTGTTGGGTCTTCGCGCAATCCCCAGTCGCGGAGGTGCAGTACACGCGGTTCAGAATATCGTCAGCCTTGAGAACATCCAGGACTTCCTGCTCGATGACGCCAGTCTGAGCCAGCTGCCAGGATCCCAGGGTGGTGGGAACCGAATCCAGGGGGCGGCTGGGGGGAACGATTTCCGGGCGGATCGCGCTATATAGCAGAGCTGCTTGGACCAGCAGCAGGACGGTCACAATGCGGGCGGCCCGAGAGTTCAGGAATTTAAGCAAGACCTTGCTCCTTCGGCACGTTTGGCTCCGACGGGATGCCGGTTTCTGGACGCAGCCGACGGTACAGGAAGTTCAGCACCTGGTGCACCACCACTAGAATAACCAGCGCCACCACGAAGATCACCCACCCTTCCGCCTCGTGAAAGAATCCCTCCGCCAGCGACGGATCGATTTCGCTGAAAACCCCGGTAAGCGTCACGCGGGCCGAGTTAGCGATAATCGCGATGGGAATAGTGGCGATCAGCAGAACCCAGCGCATCCATACTTTTCGATCGAAAAAATACGCGTAGACCAGAGATAGAAACGAAAGCGACAGCAAGCTGCGAATGCCGCTGCAAGCCTCGGCTACCGAGAGTTTTTGGCTCGCGAGTTCCAGAATATTGCCGTCCCGCAACACGGGAATATTCAATACTTCCAGGGACCTTTCCGCTACCGCGCTCGCGAACAACTGCAGGGGGAACGTGATCTGGTTATAGACCACGGTCGGAAGCGGAACCATGAACGGAAGCAGCAGCAGCGGGAACGCCAGCTCCCGCACCAGCCCGGTCCCGCCCAGGATCAGCAACATCGCCGCTAGCGAAAGCAGGAAAGCCGTGCGCTGGAGAAACAGTTCCGCGCCCAGCATTCCCAGGTAGGCCTGCAACCCCGCCCAGATCAAAAGAGCAACGCCCCACCAGGCAGGTTTCCACTCGATGCCGAGGAGCTTCTCGCGCCTCTGCCAAGCGATGTAGCCTGCGACCAGGGGGACAAAGAACCCGTGACTCACATCGTCATCGGTGCTCCACTGTGCAACCAGATGGCTCAGAATCGGGAAATAAACCGCGATCAACAGGATGCCGAACCAGGCCACGGCGGGCCAGGATATGGAGCGAGCCTTTGCAGGAGCTTGCTCAGGCAGTTTATCGGCAAGGGTGGCCATGTTGTCGGCTCAGTTACAGCATACCGCGTGAGATCCGGGGAAGGAACGAACCCTCGGTACCAGTACTTGCGAGCCGGAGCAATACTAAACCGGCCCAAGGGCGCGGCGTTCAGTGAATCGAGGGCGGAGGAGTTTCGTTTTCGGCTTTGATCCGGTTGACGCTGCGCGTCACCAAACGGCGCGGGTCCAGCAGATGCTGCGGACGGAAGCTGCGCTGAGACCAGCGGCAGCCATCGCTAAATTCTATCCCCAGGAAATAGCCGATTTCGCGAAAAACACAGTATTTCACTTTTCCGGTTAATTCCCCGTTGGGATAAGAGATATGCAGGGCCGTGCCCAGGGGGACCGGCCGGTCTACCTGTAGACACGCGCCCGAAAGCGAAATGTCTTCCAGGTTTGCAACGCCGCGGCGGCTGCGTCCATTCGGGTCTTTCCACTGAATGTCGACCAGATCCGCGCACAGCATTCTGGGTTCAACTCGGCGATCCAACATAGTCTACTGTTGCTATCGGACAGCCTACGGCGCTCGATTAGCTTCCCGGCCCGAAAAATCGCCCTATCACACCTTAAGGCGACTCCCTACAGTCTTGTCGATTGGTACCATGTCTGGACGGGATTTGGCAAATGAAGGCAGAACTGGCCGAGGAAGCATCCAATCTGCGCACACGGCTGGGATTTCAAGGCACCAGCTGGATTCGGTCCCTGCCGGTTTACGTCCTTGTGATCGGCGTTTTCGGGGTATTCCTGCCGTGGCAAAAGGGTAGGGAGTTCCTGGACTCCGTAATACTCGGAGCATACGCCTGCTTGGGTGTGGTGTTCGCGGCGCCGGCGGCAGCGCCCGAGTTTGAGAAATTCCCGACCATCCAGAAAGCTCTCGCGCGTGTGGCGATTTCGGTGTTTTACGGCGAACTAGTGGCGGGCTTGATGCTGGTGCTCGGGATCACCACCGTTTACGTATCGCGCAGCGCCAGAATCGTTGTGGGGCCGGATTTACGGTCGCTCGCGGAGTGCGCAGCGTTGGGCTTGACGCTCTCCTGGGCAGTCAGCACCGCCACCGTGTGGATTTCCCTCAGGACTTCTCCGGGTGTCGCCAAAACGGCGGTCCGGTTGATGTTCCTGGCTCTGCTGGCGGCATTCTACCTCCGCTCCGGCTGGCTTCCGGCCGTGGCCGTTCGCGGCGCGGGAATCGCGCTCTTGGCTTCCATCCTGCTTTTCGTGGCGCTGAAGACAACTGTGGGCGGCAGGAGCCGAAACGCATGAACGATGGCGCTTTGCCCGACAAGCAGGGATTGCTGCTACGTGTCGGCCTTTACATTCTTCTGGCCTGGCTCGGACTTCTGCTTTTTCCGGCCATTCTGCTGCCGCTCGGCGGCATCTTAGTGGCGTCGACGATTTCCGCGTTTGCCGCGGCGGCGGTCGCCAATGCAGTGGTAGTCCGGATTTATGAGCGCGGCCGGTTGGCGGATGTGGGACTGGGCGAAAGTCCATCCGCTGGACGCGAATTTCTTACCGGCACAGCGGCAGGAGTTGCAGCCGTTGTGTGCGTGGTGGTAGTCCCGGTGGCGCTGAGAATCGCGAAATTCGAGCATACAGCTACCGTTTCGGCGCATCCCTGGGCGTCCCTTGCCTTCGGCGGGGCTGCGATTTTCTTCGGAGCGATGGGGGAGGAGCTGCTGTTCCGCGGGTATGCGTTCCAGTTGTTGATCCGATCGCTGGGCCCGTTTGCGACCATCCTTCCCACCAGCGTGATCTTCGGGCTGATGCACGCCTGGAATCCGGAGGCGACCCCGCTGGCCATCGTGAATACGGTGGCGTGGGGAATCCTGTTGGGGTGCGCGGTGTGGCGTACTGGAGCGCTATGGCTCCCGATAGGACTGCATTTCGGGTGGAACGTGACACTTCCGCTGCTCGGAAGTAACCTGAGCGGGTTTACAATGGGGGTGACTGGGTATACCCTGACGTGGAACGTGGGCGTGCTCTGGAGCGGCGGCGGCTATGGTCTGGAAGGCAGCGTGCTTACCACGGGCATCGTGGTGGCGCTGTTTTTTGTGCTACGCAGGCTGATTCCGCAGTCAGAAGCAACGGAACGTTTTTGATTTGAAATGATGCGACGTTCTTGAGAATTAAGAAATGGCTGTATCGCGAATATCTCCGCGAGTCTTAGTGGCTTTCCTGGCGCTGACTTTCCCCGCCGTAACCGTCCTGTATGGCGATACCAAGAAACTCAGCCAGGATCAACGCGTGGAGCTGCTGCGCGGGCTCTCTTCGGAGTACGCGAAAGCCAAGATTATCCTGCCCAACTCCCGCAAGGCCTTGCCGTTCGAAGAGAACGGAACCTGGGACAAGAAAAAATGGGAAGATGCGGTCCGCAAAGACGGCCCGGCCGCGCGCGCCGGCGACATGATCCAAATCACCAAGGTCGATGTGGACGATGACGCCATCACACTGCAGCTAAATAATGGCCTCAAAACCAAAGGGTCATGGCGGGATAGGGTCCAGATCAGTATGGGTGGCATGACACCCACACAGTCCAATCCGCAGGCCCCGTCGAATCAGCCCCACAGCGGCACAGCGATCGTGATCAAGTTCAAGGATTCCATAGGTGATATCACGTCGGCCCAACTAAAGAAATTGCTGTCGCCAGTGCTGGATTTCGAGAAACATAGCGCCTCTGAGAACTACATCGATACGCTGCCGCCGGAGACCCAGCAGGCGATTAAAGAGAAAAAGGCGATCGAGGGAATGGACCAGGAGGCCGTCATCATGGCCTTGGGCCGGCCCCTCCGCAAGACCCGCGAGACCAAGGACGATGTCGAGCAAGAGACCTGGCAGTTCGGCGAACCCCCCGGCCGCGTGACCTTCGTGACATTCGCCGGTACCAAAGTAATCCGCGTACGGGATACCTACGCTCAGATGGGGGGGAGCGTGGCGGTGATTCCCAGTCCCGACCATTGAGTACAAGTACTCTTCCCCGGAATAGTTCAAGGAAACAAAGCCGATACTTTGCTAATATGGGCACCGCCACACTATGAGCGCTCCGACCATCGCCACCACGCCAGTCAGTATTGAACGAGACCTGCTGGGCGATTTCGTCCATGTGGTCGAAGAAGCGGCGATAGCCTCCACCCGAACGATGGGTCAGGGCGACGCCAAGGCCGCCGACCAGGCCGCCGTGCACGCCATGCGGAACGCCTTCGAGGCCATCCATATGGCGGGCAACATCGTCATCGGCGAAGGCGAACGCGATAAGGCTCCCATGTTGTACATCGGCGAGCCCGTGGGTGCGAAGGCTCCCGACGGCGTTCAGTTTCCCCGTGTGGACATCGCCGTGGACCCGCTCGAAGGCACCAATCTGTGCGCCCAGGGTACACCGAATTCGATATGCGTCCTGGCTGCCTCTGAACCGGGAGGCCTGCTGCATGCGCCCGATTGCTACATGCAGAAGATCATCGCCGGCCCGGCGTGCCGCGATGCTCTGGATATCGACGCTCCCGTAAAGTACAACCTGAAAGCCATCGCGCATTGCCTGGACCGGCAGGTCAAAGACCTGGTGATCATGGTGCTGGACCGTCCGCGGCATGAAGAGTTGATCGCGCAGATCCGCGGAGCCGGGGCTCGGATTAAGCTGATCCCGGACGGCGATCTTTCCGCTGGTATTGCCGCTGCGGTGCGCGGCGCCGGCGTCCACGCTGTTTTCGGCACGGGTGGCGCTCCGGAGGGCGTATTGACGGCCGCTGCGCTGCGCTGCCTTTCGGGCGAAATGGTGGCCCGTCTGGAAATCAACACGAAGGAACTCGAAGAACGCGTGGAACGCATGGGGATCCGCGATCCCAAGCGCGTCTACACGGCCCGCGACCTGGCTCCCGGCGATCAGATCATCTTCGCTGCGTGCGGCGTCACCGATGGAGCTTTGTTGCACGGTGTACGGTTCTTCGGCGATGGCTGCCGGACCCACACCCTGGCCATGACCTACGCTTCGCGGCAAGTGCGGTTCATCGATACCGTGCACATGTTCCGGGAACCCGGAAACCGCGGCGTGAGATTGTACTAGCACTCGCGGTCCCCCTCAGCCCAACGATCCGGGTGCAGGTACTATGACCGGATTGCCGCCCGTACACTGTACGTATCCCGATTGAACTCCCACACTTAGAATGTGATGGAGCGCGCCGACATCGGCCTCTGGTCTGCCAAGGATGTCGCACGTCTGCTGGCGCTCCTCGAGGCCCAGCTCGGCTATTACCGCGAAATCGCATCCGCGCTGCCCATTCCGCTGGCCGTGGTTTCGAAGGACCGGTCTATCCTGTGGACGAATCGGGCCTTCCGCAAGCGCTTCGGAACCAGAGTGCCGGATCGGGGATTCACCGAAATTCCGGTGCGCGCCTGGCATGACGAGGACGAAACGGAAACGCTGCTGGTTCTGGAACCGCCGCAACAGGTTTCGGCTGGGTCAGGCGGAGTTCCTAACGATCTGCCGGCGATCGTCTGGCAAGCCGACGCGGAGACGCTCGAGTTCCGGTCGGTCGAAGGCGACGCGGAAGCAACGCTGGGGTATCCCGCGTCGCACTGGCTCAGCGACCCGCAGTTTTTCGAAGAACGAATCCATCCCGATGACCGCGCGGCCACCATGGCTCTGTATCGTCGCGTGTTGCACACGGGAGGAGAAGCCAGTTCGGAATACCGGGCAGCTTCCGGAACGCTGTGGTGCAGGGAAACGATTCGTGTGACTGGCGACACCGTCACCGGCGTGATCACCAACATCACCGGTCGCAAGCAATTAGAGCGGCAACTGCTCTCCGCCGGACGCTTCGAGGCGCTGTACGGATTCGCCGGGCGACTGGCACACGACCTGAACAACCCTCTGATGATCGTGACCGGATATGCAGAGGAACTGATGCAGGCGCTCAAGCCCAGCGATCCGCTGCGTCAGGAGGCCGGCGAGATTCTGGGCGCCGCGCGACGCATCAGTGGGATCGCCGCGCAACTGACCGAGTTCGCCCGGCGGCAAGGCAAACCGGCATCGCGAATAAATGTAGGAGACGTGCTCGTCAATCTGCGATCGAAACTCGCTGCGGCCGCCGGAGAACGCGTCGCCGTGGAATTAACCGCGAATCCTGAGCCGATCATAGCGATGGCGGATCCAGGACAGTTGGGCGAGGTCCTCACTGCGGTGGTTGCCGGCGCGCGAAAAAGTACTCCGCGGGAACGTGCGCGGATCACCGTCACGTGGGACGTCGAGACGATCGCAGAGCATTTGTCGCCCACGGCACTGGCCGCAGGCAAGTATGCTCGCATCACCGTTCGCGACGACGGGCACGGGCTCGACGCCGAGCAGGCAGCAGGCGTGTTCGATCCAGTGCTCAGCAAGACCGGCGATCCGGCGTCGGCGGCCGCGGCGCTGGCTCTGGCGCGCGCCTATAGCCTGGTTCACGAATGGGGAGGCGACATCGCATTCGCCAGCGAGCCCGGCAAAGGTTCGAGGTTCACGATTTACCTGCCGCTGGTCGAGCCCGAAGGCGCGGCAGTGGTGCGTCCGGCGGTTCACGCGGAGCCACCACGCACAACGGAATCCGCCACGATCCTGGTGGTAGAGGACGAAGCCGGCATTCGCGAGCTGATCCGCAAAATTCTCCAACGCGAGCGTTACCGTGTGCTGGAGGCCGGGAGCGCGGAGGAGGCTTTGGCAATGGCGCAGGGGCAATCGATCGATCTTCTGATCACCGACGTAATGCTGCCGGGAATCCACGGGCCGGAACTCGCGCGCCGGATGCAGCAATCCGCGCCGCGTTTGAAGACATTGTTCATTTCGGGGTTTACGGGCGAAGAAAAAGTCCCGGCGGGCGCACGATTCCTGGCGAAACCGTTTACGCTCGGGACGCTACTCGAGAAAGTGCGGGAAACGCTTAGGGGATAGTCCGGTGGCTCGCTGGATCACGAATGGCGGGTATACACTTGTGAACATACTGTGCCCGCAGAGACGCTAGGAATCGCCCTGGGGGCGCTGGGTGGTGCGGCCGTTGGGGTCGAACGCGAATGGTCCGGCCATGCGAGCGGTCCCAAGTCACATTTCGCTGGAATTCGAACTTTCACACTGCTGGGCGGACTTTCCGGAGCAGCGGGCTGGCTGTGGGCCAGCGATTTTCGGGCCCTCGCGACGGTGATTGTGGCCGGCGCCATTGGACTCATCATCAGCGGGTATGTAGCTGCCAGCCGTCGCGACACCGATGCCACGACCGAGGTAGCCGCACTCATTGTGGTGACGGCAGGGGTGCTCGCAGGAACCGGATTCTGGATGCTATCCAGCGGAATGATCGCTATCACCGCGATCCTGCTGGTGGAGAAATCGCGGCTGCACTCATTGGTGGCCCACATCCCGGACGTGGGTCTGAAAGCCGGATTCCGATTCGCGGTGATGGCTCTGGTGATTCTTCCACTGCTGCCTGTAGGGCCATTCGGGCCGCTGGGAGGAATCCGACCCAGAGAACTGTGGATGATGGTGCTGCTATTCTCCGGGATCAGTTTCCTGGCGTATATCGTGCGCTCTTTTCTCGGCGAGGGTAAAGGGTACGTGATTGCCGGACTGCTCGGCGGGCTCATCTCTTCCACGAATGTGACGCTCTCCTTTTCCCGCATCAGTTCCGCGCAAGCAAGAACACGAATCCCTCTGGCACTGGGCGTCGTGGCCGCCTCAACGATGCTCTGTTTCCGGGTAGCGGCAGCAGCATTCTTCCTCAACCCGGTGTTTGGAAAGGCCTTGGTTCCCTTCCTGTTCGCGCCCGCAATCCTGGGGGCTGCATTTACCGCGTTCGGGCTTCGCCGCTGGGGACCCGGTCAAAGCGAGCCGGAAAAAACGTCCAACCCCCTGCAGTTCCGCTCCGCTCTTCAAATGGCGGCGTTGTTTCAGGTCGTGCTGTTCCTGGTTACTGCAGTGAAGCAACGATGGGGCCAAACGGGACTTCTGTTCTCCGGCGCCATCCTGGGATTGACGGATGTGGACGCACTGGTGATCTCGATGGCCAAGGTGGCTGGCGATGCCGATCAAGTGCGGTCCGCCGCGATCGCGGCTGGATCCGGAATCCTGGCAAGCAATATCCTGAAACTCGGTCTGGCGGCTATTCTCGGGAAAGGGCGCTTTCGAAGCTTGGCCGTTGCGGGCCTAGGTCTCTTGGCAATCGCCGCCGGTCTCTCCATCGTTTACCTCCGGTAGCGCGTACAGCCCATAGGAGCCCACCCGATTCTTCACTTCTGCGACTGAGGCACGTAAACTTCGACCCACTGGCCGCCTCCGGTCCAACGCAACACGGGAACAAAGCCGAGCGTAGCGCGAATTTCGTCCGCAGTCGCGTTGATATTCGGATCCAGGAACGAGTGCACCAGCGAGCGGATCGGAGGAATGTCCAACACCCTTCCCTTCACCGACCACTCCGCCGAGTACATCACCAGCACGTCAAAATCCTTCGGATTCAACCGGGCCAGGTTCGAAAGGCGCACCCCGCCCGTGACGACTGTCAGGTTGAGTG
The DNA here is from genome assembly GCA_020073445.1 of Terriglobia bacterium. GTDB lineage: Bacteria > Acidobacteriota > Terriglobia > Bryobacterales > Bryobacteraceae > Palsa-187. The sequence continues at coordinate 436,829 of JAIQFE010000001.1, read as the reverse complement.
GCTTGCGGACATATCCGAACTCGGGATGGGTGATGGCATCGCTCAGCGGCCATGCAGTAGCGATGCGCCGATCCGCCGCGTAGTTCTCCAGATACATAGCCGCTGCCTGCTGCAGGCGGACGAAGTCCACCATGGCGAGATTGTTCTCGTACGGGAACGGCACCGGCGGATTCCAGAACCAACCCACGATAAAGAGCGTCGCCATGGCAGCCTGGACGCACAACCGCACCTGCCGCGACCAGGCTGAGGCGGCCACCGCGAACGCCGCATACAGGATCGGCAAGACAGGCAGCATGTACCGGTCGAGCACCGCTCCGCCGAGCAGAGTGACCACTGCTGTCTGCGCGATCGCCACCAGGCCCGCGATGGACCATTCCTTGCCGCGCAGGAGGCGCCATCCGGCGATCAGAGCCGCAGCGCCAAGGAAATGGCCGTCGCTCAGAAAGTGCATGTAGATGCGGCGGCCGATGGCATACAGGATGTGGCTGAATCCTAGCGACTGGCTCACATTGAACCGGGCGAATTCGTCGTTGCCCAGCCAGTTGCCGGTAGCGTGGTGAAGCTCCACCAGCCACAGGCCCAGGGCCACGGCGGGAGCGATGAAATAAAGCGCCTCGCGGACGCGTTTTTCGCGGAACAACAGCCAGGCAGCGAAGACCATGGGCGTGCTGATGGCGGTTTCCTTCACCAAAACCAGCGCCGTCGTTGCCAGGGCACAAGCGGCGTAACGCTCGTCGAAGAACAGCAGGAGCGCCAGAACCGTGAGCGTCATGGCGGGCATGTCGAGCAGGACCATCATCGACTGGGTGTAAAAGATCGGCGCGACGATCAGGAATACCACCGCCGCGATGGCCGGTGCGTCGGGCGACTTTCGCGACAGCCGGATCGCCAAAAGGAACGAAAGATACACGCCTACCGATGCGATGGCCAGCATGGTCAGCCGCGAGGACAGGATCGAAAACCCGAAGACTTTCCAGACGCCGGCAAGGAGCAACATGATGCCAGGTGGATGAACGTTGGGGAGCGTCGAATGCGGGACCCATGCACCGTCGCGATAGAGATCCAGCGCCGCCGGCACGAACTGCCCCAGCTCGTCCCAATGAAAGGGCAGCGTCAGCAACGGCAAATGCATCGCGAGCAGAAGCGCCGCGAACGCGAAAAAAAAGATCAGATGGGACGCGCGACGGGAAATCACGCGCCGGCCTACTGGACGGAAGAGGCGGGCGGCTTCGGCTCCAGGCGGATTTCGCCGAAAGTGGCTTCATACTGGCTGACGTTCTGATTGAGAACGTTCGCGAGCGCCTTAGCCTGCTGCGGACTCAGGAAAATGCCCTGGTGATTGTGGATGGTCACGCTATCCGGCGCGTTCTGATTGATCGTGCCGAAGAGCAGGAAAAAATCCCACAGGCTCACGCGCACCTGGACGCTATTCGCGTAGGCTTCCCGATAGTCGGGCGTGTTGGACAGATGGATTTTCGAAGGTGCGGGTTGTGGGTTCATGCGTTCTCAGCATACTACGCACAACCGCTCCTCTTAGTGTCGCGGCTCGGGGGTAATTTCCCGCGTGCCCTCTTCCAGGCCGTAAATCTTGATGGTGCCCTTCGGGTTGGCCGGTGCGGCAGGCGCGGGCGCGCTGGATTTGAATGTCGGCAGCGATTCGCCGAAAAGACCGGCCAGCGGAGACTGTGCGCCGGCGCCTTGCTCCATACCCTGCTTGACGGCCTGGATCACCTGTTCCCCTGGCAACATGATCCGGAAGCGCGCCGTGGAACCGTCCACCTCGCTTTGCAGGGCCGCGCCAAGACCCGGCTGCTGTTTCTGTGTCCGCCGCGCCGAACTGACCAAATCTTCCGCCGTCTTGGCGCTGTCCATATCCAAGGCCAGCTCGAGGCTAAGATCGTTCTGCATAGTAATCCCCAGCGCCAATCCGCGTAGCGAATCGAGCATCGGAATGGTCATCGTGGGGATCTCTGGAATCGTTCCCGCAATCCACAGATCGTGATTCGCCAGAGCTTTGCTGCGATCGAGTGAGCGGGCCTGGAGCCCCGTCGCGGGTTTGCTCATGCGAGCCACGGCGTCGTCGAGGGACGGGCCTTCTCCTATCAAAAGAGTGTTCGCATCAATGCGGCGAACTTCAGTCTTGCCTTGCGTTTTTCCCTGCGTAATAGCCCCTGCGATCGCATCGTCCACCACGCCGGTCACCAAGGCCAGCACGTCCGGATCTTTGCCTTTCCCCATATCGCGAACGGAAAAGCGAACCTCCGAAACGCCGCCCACCGAGGACCGTATCAGCCCAACCATCATGCCGGTGGAAGGATCCTTGCTGGTCGCCTCCGCGATCAGGGTGCTCATCAATGGAGAATTCAGCACCGCCTTGAGGCGAAAACTGCCTACCAGCGTTGCTCCCGGGTGCGCGAACCGCCAGTCCTGTGCGGGCACTTGAGCAAAGGCTGCGGATCCGACGAGAAAACAAGAAATGAGTGCGAGAGAGCGCATGAATACTCCTTCGAGATAGGATCGGCGGCGTTCCAAGAAGGCTATACCCTAGAATCACCTACTTAGGGCGACATTTCCAAACCCAGGGCGTGAAGGATAAAAGCGTAGTTAAAAGCGATTTCCTTCCATCGTTCATACCGCCCCGAGGCTCCGAAGTGCCCGCTGCCCATCTCGGTCTTCAGCAGCAGCAGGCGATCGTCTTTCTTGAGCGCCCGGAGTTTAGCCACCCATTTCGCGGGCTCCCAGTAGGATACGCGGGGATCGTTTAGCCCGGCCGTGACCAGGATCTTCGGGTACGCCTTCGCTGCAACGTTCTCATAAGGGGCATAGGACTTGATGTAGTCGTAGTACTGTTTCTCGGCCGGGTTCCCCCACTCCTCCCATTCGCCGACGGCCAGGGGAAGCGTGGCGTCGAGCTCGGTGTTCAGCGCGTCGACAAAGGGAACGTTGGCGACGATCACCGCGAACAAATCGGGCCTCAGGTTGGCGACGGCTCCCATCAGCAGTCCGCCGGCGCTGCCGCCCTGGATCGCTAGGCGATCGGCTGAGGTGTATTTTTCGGCGATCAAGTACTCCGCCGATGCGATGAAATCGGTGAACGTGTTCATCTTGACCAGCAGGCGCCCGTCTTCGTGCCACGGCTTGCCGAGATCGGCGCCGCCGCGAATGTGCGCGATCGCGTACGCCATGCCGCGATCGAGCAGGCTGAGCCGATCCGAGTTAAACGTCGGATCCATGCTGATGCCGTAAGAGCCATAGCCGTAGAGCAGCATAGGCGCCGAACCATCCCTTCGAAAACCCTTCTTATAGACAACGGAGATTGGGACCTCCGTGCCATCCGGGGCCTTGGCATACACGCGCTCGGATTGATATTGAGCCGGATCGTATCCGCCCAGCACTTCCTGCTGCTTCTTCAGCTCCCGCTTCCGCGTTTGCATGTCGTAGTCGAAAACGCACGCCGGAGTGACCAGCGAGGTGTAGTGGAACCGCACTACGTGCGCGTCGAATTCGGCATTGGGTCCGAGGCTAGCCGTGTAAACCGGCTCGGGGAACTCGATCGTATGAGCCTCACCAGTGGGGAAATGATGAATCCGGATCTGGCTGAGACCACGGTCGCGTTCTTCGATGACCAGGTAGTCGCGGAACGCATGGATGTTTTCCACCGTGACGCGATCGCGCTTCGGCAAGAAATCCTGCCAGTTCGGCCGCGACGGATCGCCGACGGGAGCGCGCACCACGCGAAAGGTCCTGGCGTTGTCGTTTGTGCGGATGTAGAAGGAGTCGTCGTGATGCGTGAGATCGTACTCGACGCCTTGGACGCGCGGCAGGACAATCTGGAAGGGCTCGTACGGGCGATCCGCGCTAACGTAGCGGACTTCGGAAGTCAGCGAGCTTCCGATGTTGATCAGAACGTATGCGCGGCTGGAGGTCTTCTCAAGCGCGAGCGTGTAACGCTGATCTTCTTCGTGATAAATCAGCGGATTCTCTTTTTCACCCAGCGTGTGACGATACACCTGGTGCGGCCGCTTGGCCGGGTCTAGCGTGGTGTAGAAGAACGTCCGGTTGTCGTTGGCCCATTCGAGCGTGTAGTACGTGTTGGGAATCTCATCGGCCAGCAGCGCGCGCGTTTCGAGATCCATCACGCGGATGGTGTACATCTCGTCGCCCTCGAAATCGACCGAGTAAGCCAGCAGCCGGTGATTTGGGCTCACCGCGAAGTTGCCGATGCGGAAATACTTCTGGCCCTCGCCCAGGATGTTTCCGTCGAGCAGAATTTCCTCGGCCGATTCGAGGGATCCCTTCTTGCGGCAGTAAATCGCATACTGCTTTCCTTCTACCGTGCGCGTGTAATAGAAATACTCTTCGCGTTTGACGGGCACGGTCAGGTCGGTCTGCTTGATCCGGCCGAGCATTTCCGCGTAAAGCTTTGCCTGCAGCTCCTCGGTCGATTTCATCATCGCCTTGGTGTAGGCGTTCTCGGCTTCCAGGTACTTGATGGTGTCGGGATCGTTACGGTCGCGCAGCCAGGCATAGGGATCAGTACGGGTGTCGCCGAACAGAGTGGTCGAAACGGGCACGACCTTGGCGACCGGTGGGGCGACGGGAGGGCTGTCCATCACTCTAGTGTTGACTACAATGATGGTCGTGTGGCGATTATTTTTCGCAATCGCATTGCCGGCTGCCGCGCAATCCTGGACGCCAGTCACCAGCGGAACGACGGCTAATCTGCGGGGCGTTAGCGTGAAAGGGCAGACCGTCTGGGTGAGCGGCGACAAGGGAACGGTTCTGCGGACTACCGATAACGGGGCGACGTGGCGTTCCGTGAGCCCGCGTGGCGTAGCGGATCTCGATTTCCGTGATATCGAGGCCGTTGACGATCGGACCGCTTTCGTCCTGAGCACCGGCGAGGGTCCGAACTCACGGATCTATAAAACCACCGATGGCGGCGCAACCTGGGCGCTGCAGGCCACCAACCTGGAACCGAAGGGCTTTTGGGACTGCATGGGTTTCTGGGATCCGACCCACGGGATTATCGTTGGAGATCCCGTGGATGGCCGGTTCACGATCATGACCACCATCGACGGGTCGACCTGGCAGAAGGTCAAGGGACCGTCTGCTAATAAAGACGAGGGCGCCTTCGCCGCCAGCGGCACATGTGTGTTCACGCGCGGGACCCGGGAGGCATGGTTCGGGACCGGAGGCGTCGGCGGAGGTCGCGTGTTTCATTCCGAGGATGGCGGGCAAACGTGGTCGATTGCGAAAACTCCGATTCGCCACGATTCGGCCAACGCTGGGATTTTCTCGCTGGCATTTTCGGACGCTCAGCACGGGATCGCCGTGGGCGGCGACTACATGAAACCCACGGAGTCCGCTGGGACCATGGCAATCACAACCGATGGCGGGAAAACGTGGAGTGCGGGTATGCTGCCGGGTTACCGATCGGCAATCTGGTGCCGCGATTCGAGCGTTTGCGTGGCCACCGGGACTTCCGGGTCCGATTATTCTTCCGATGGCGGGAAAAGCTGGAAGAGTTTCGGCGTGGAAGGCTATAACGCCATCGGCGGATTTGCCGTCGGGACCAACGGCCGGGTCGCTACTTTAGCGCTTCCCGCGCCGCACTAGAGATATCGGGATCCGCGTCCGATGCGAGACGCGCGAGCGCCGCTTGCGCGGCAGTATTCTTACTCGCGCGAAGGTCATACACAAGAGTGAGTCGCTCGGCACCCGAAAGCTCCGGCAAGGCCGGGAGAGGAGCCTGAGTCCAATGAGTCCGGTAATATCCCGTTCCGCCCGAATTCAAATAGAACCACGCCGGGCAGGCAGTTCCCGTGGGCAGCGCGATTTCGGTGGACGGCCCCTCCAGCACGGTGCATGACGACGCCACGCGGGCGGCTCGCCAGCATACCGGGACCGAGCCGGGGCTTGCTTTCGTCACTCGCAATCGGGGCGGGGAATCCCGATCGCACAGCAGCTGGCCGCGAAGCTCGGGGACGCCGGCTGTATTCAGGAACGTATTCAGCACGCGCGATGGATCATTGCCGGAGGCGGCCCGCAGCGCAGCCGCCAAGTCATCGGTAGTGGCGTTGCCAAAACGATGTTCGTTCAAGTAAGCTCGCAGGCCATCGCGAAAATGGTCCTCGCCCAGCCAGCCTTCGAGCATCAGCAAAATCGCCGCGCCCTTCTCATAGACAACGCGGTTGTACACGTCGCGCGCCGCCTCGCGGCTGTTGATCGCGATCCGCACCGGACGTGATCGCGCCGAATAGTCCACGGCCATCATGCGTTCGCGCGCGGCGATGGCCGCAAGGTGCACGCGCTCGGGAGACAGGCCCTGGTCCATCATCTTGGCCGAGATCCAGGTAGCGAAGCCCTCACTCAGCCAGACATCGTCCCAGGACGCCTGGGTCACCAGGTTGCCGAACCATTGATGACCGATCTCATGAGCCTGCAGGGCACGAAGCGCGCGCGTAAAGGCCGCAGTCTCCTGATTCGGAGGAGCCAGAAGACCTTTCGTGCGATACGTTATCAGCCCGGGATTCTCCACCGCTCCGTAGGCTCCCACCGGCAAAGCAAGATGATCGAGCTTCCCGAAAGCGTAAGGAATTCCGGTATACGCTTCGAGGCGCGGCAAGATCGCGGCCGTCGCTTGCGCGGCGCCGTGGCCTTCCTCCGCATGACCTTTTGCAGTGATCACGCGCACGGGGGTCCCATGACCCGCTGCACCGCCATCGTACACATCGAATGGTCCAACGGCGAAGGCGACCATCTCGGCTGGCAGCGGTTCGGTGGTGGCAAATTTCACCAGTTTCCAGCCGTTGGGTTCGTCAGTTTCCGAAATCTGGCGTCCGTTCGAAAACGCCTTGTGCTCGCGCTTGACGCGGATCGAAATATCCCAAGGTGTCTTGAAACGCGGTTCGTCGAAACATGGAATCGCGCGGCGAGCTTCGATCGCAGCGAAAGTGGTGTAGGCGTACCACTCACCCTCGACCTTGCGGCGATACGGACCACTCAGGGCTTTGTCGTCCAAGCGGCCCTGGTAGTTGATTTGGGCAGCTACCGGACCTGTCAGCTCTTTGCCGACATAGATTCCGATTCGCTCATTGGAACTTCGAATGACCTCGGCCGGACGTACCGTATCTCCCTGTGCAATGAATGCCGACCCGATTGTCAGATTCTTAGCGTTTAGCCAAATGGTAGAAGCGGGAGCTCGCAACTCCACGTCGATCGACACGAAGCCTTCGAAAGTCTCACGAGCCGGGTCAATTGTAAGTTCGACGGTTTCTTTCCGTGGAACCACATCGTTGGACAGATAAAAGGACTGGCCGAATAGCGAACCCGCGATAAGCGCGAAAAAGGCGAACGCGCCTCGCACTACTGCTCCAGATACGTGTAGCCGTTCAGGCCGTCCTCGTAGAACCGCAACAGCGTGCCGGATTCCTCGTAGGAAATTTTGCCGTCGCGGACCGCGGCTTCCACCGCGCGCCGGAACTGCTCCACCAGGGTCTTCGATTGGAACTGCACGTAATCCAGAACTTCCCGCACCGTATCGCCCTGAATCACGGCTTCCAGGATTACCTTGCCGTCCTGATCGAGCCCGACGTGCACAGCGTTGGTATCACCGAACAGGTTGTGCAGGTCGCCCAGGATTTCCTGGTACGCGCCCACCAGAAAAGCGCCCAGAATATACGGGTCGCCGCTGTTGAACGGATGCAGGAGGAGAGTTTTCTTCACGTCCCGGCGATCGATGAACTGGTCCACCTTGCCGTCCGAGTCGCAGGAAATATCGCCCAGGATCCCGGGTCGCGACGGTTCCTCTTCCAGGCGGTGGATCGGCATGATGGGGAATAACTGCTTCACCGCCCAGCTATCCGGCATGCTCTGGAACAAAGAAAAGTTGCAGAAGTAAGTATCCGAGAGCAGGCCGTCCAAACCTTCCAGCTCTTCGGGGAAGTAGGCCAGCTCCTTGGCGAGTTTCTGAATGCGCCGGCAGATCAGCCAGTAGATGCTTTCGGCCCAGCTGCGTTGCTGCAGCGGGAGGTACCCCAGGCTGAACAGGTTCAGCGCGGAATCCAAGGCCTGCTGCGCATCGTGAAAGCTTTCGAGCATGTTCTTGTTCGAAAGCCCGCGCAGCGTTTCCTTGAGATCGATCAGCGGCTGCTCGACGTCTTCGGGAATTTCGGGGAGGTTGTCGCTATCGCTGAACCCGGTGACTCCCAGGACGTTGAACACCAGCATGCTGTGATACGCGACCACTGCGCGGCCGCTCTCCGAAACGATCACCGGATGCGGCACTTCGGCTTCGTCGCAGATGCTCTGGATGTGATACACCACGTCGTTGGCGTATTCCTGCAGTGTGTAGTTGACGCTCGATTCGAAATCTGTCTGCGAGCCGTCGTAGTCGACGCCCAGGCCGCCGCCGACATCCATAAACTGCAGTCCCGCGCCCGCGCGATGCAGTTCCACGAATACACGGGCCGCTTCCATCACCGCGCCCTTGATCTGGCGGATGTTGGTGATCTGGCTGCCCAGATGGAAGTGCAGAAGCTGCAGGCAGTCTTCCATGTGGACCGCTTTCAGCTGATCCAGGGCCCGCAGCGCTTCGGTAATGGTCAGGCCGAACTTGGAGCGGTAGCCGCCCGACGATTTCCAGCGTCCCGAGCCGCGGCTGGCGAGCTTGACGCGCAGCCCGATCACCGGCCGCACGCCCACGCGCTGCGAATGCTTCAGAATCAGATCGAGCTCAGTGTACTTTTCGACTACCGGGATGATGTTGCGGCCGATCTTCTTGGCCAGCATCACCATCTCGATGTACTCGTCGTCCTTGAAGCCGTTGCAGATGATGGGGGTCTGGTTGTCGGCGATGGCCAGCACGGCGAGCAGTTCGGGTTTCGAGCCGGCTTCCAGCCCGAACTTGTACGGCCGGCCATATTCGAAGACCTCTTCCACCACCTGGCGCTGCTGATTGACCTTGATCGGGTAAACGCAGCAATAGTTGTTCTTGTAGTTGTGCTCGGCGATGGCGTTCTGGAACGCCTGGTGCATCTCGCCCAAACGATGCTTCAGAATCTCGCCGAAGCGGATCAGGATCGGCAGCGAAATGCCGCGGAGCTGGAGATTGTCGACCAGTTCCTTCAGGTCGATGGCGCGGCTGGTATCCTTCTCAGGGTGGACCAGCAGGTTTCCGTTCTTGCCAACGGAGAAGTACCCCTTACCCCAGCTGGCCACGTCGTAGAGTTCTGCCGCCTCCGCGGTGGTCCAACGATCGGCGGGCTCGCGAACGGGGCTGTCCGTAATTCTGGGGGAGGAGGACATGAAACTTCAGTGTCTACCGATTTGGCCTCTGGGGCAAGTGAAAAGTGGCGTCGACCGATAATGAACCGCTGTTCAAAATTAACATTCGGTTAACGCTGTACCGGACGACGGCCCAGGCCGCGTCCTGCGACAATCTAGGAGATGACTGTGTCACGTCGTGTTTTGTCCGGGTTCGCAAGTGTTTTCCTGATCGGCGCTGGTTTCGGCGCAGCGGTTTGCTCCGCACAAGCCCCAAAGTTCACTATCAGCACTGTAGCCGGCACAGGTGTGCATGGTTTTGCGGGAGACGGGGGTGCGGCGACGGCGGCGACTCTCGCGTTTCCCGCCGGGATCGTCTTTGACACTGCGGGGAACCTGTACATTGGCGACACCGCGAATAGCCGTGTTCGTAAGATAGACACCAACGGAACCATCACCACCTTCGCCGGAACCGGCGACTTCGGAGACTTCGGCGACACGAACGCCGCCACTAAGGCTGGCTTGAACCGTCCTTATGGCCTAGCGTTCGACAAAGCCGGAAATCTGTACATCGCGGATACTTATAACGACGCGATCCGGAAAGTGACTGCCTCCAGTAACGTCATGAGCACCGTCGCCGGCACGTTCGAAGGCTTTGGCGGCGATGGAGGCGGGGCTACGGGAGCCTTGATGGATACGCCCACGGCCGTAGTCCTGGACGCCGCCGGCAATCTTTATATCGCCGACACGAACAACCATCGCATCCGCAAGGTGGGAACCGATGGAAATATCAGCACATTCGTCGGCACGGGCAACGCGGCTTCCACCGGCGACGGCGGACCAGCCGCTAAAGCCGCCCTGAACACGCCCGAGGGGCTCGCCATAGACAAAGCGGGTAATATTTACATCGCGGATACATCGAGCCACCGGGTTCGGAAGGTCGCCCCTGACGGCACGATCACCACCATCGCCGGAAACGGAACCGGCGGCTTTGGTGGAGACGGGGGTCCGGCTACGCAAGCCAGCCTGTATTACCCAAAGGGCATAGCACTGGATGCTTTGTCCGGGAACCTGTACATTGCCGATTGGCTCAACAGCCGGATCCGCGTCGTGACGCCGGATGGCAATATTTACACTGCGGCGGGAAATGGCCAATACGACTACAACGGAGACGGTGGGCCTGCCACCAGCGCAGCCCTGAAATTTCCCTGGGGAGTCGCCGTGGACGCCTCCGGAAAGGTGTACTTTGCGGATGACGAAAATAGCGTGATCCGTTTGCTCACGCCCGTCGCGCCGCTGGTTTCCACCGGACCCAGCGCGGCGCCTAAGATCGAGGCCTCCGGAGTCCTGAGCGACTCGTCGTTCGGCGGATTTTCCGCCATTGCGCCCGGAACCTGGATTGAGATCCACGGCTCGAACCTGGCCCCCCACGCACGCTCCTGGACGGTCGCGGATTTTCATGGCGCCCAGGCCCCTACCTCGCTCGATGGAACCACGGTCACGATTGGCGGACAGGCGGCGTTCATCTCCTACATCAGCCCGAATCAAATCAACGCGCAAGTTCCCTCGGGCGTGGGACTGGGACCCCAGGACATTCGCGTGACGACTTCAGCAGGTGCTAGTGATCCCCAGACGATTGCCGTGAATCAGGTTCAGCCGGGTTTGCTCGCACCCGCCGCTCTCAAAGTCGGCGACAAACAATACACCGAAGCCATTTTCCCGGACGGAACTACTTTAGCCCTCCCGGCTGCTGTAGCGGCCGCGATGCAGGGTAGCCCCGCTCGTGCTCCTCGGCCAGGAGAGACGATCGTTCTTTACGGCGTCGGGTTCGGCACGGTGACTCCGGATCCGGGCGCCGGCACCATCGTCGCGAACGATAATAGCTTGACTCTGCCCTTCCAGATATTCTTCGGAGGAAAGCCTGCGACGGTGAGTTATGCGGGTCTAGCTCCTGGAATGATCGGGTTGTACCAGTTCAACGTGGTGGTGCCGGATACGACGCCTGGCGATGCGGTACCGTTGACATTTGCAGTAGGTCTGAACACTGGACAGCAGGTTCTGTACACTGCGGTACAACGATAGTCTCGTGTTATCCTGACCTTGTAGATTCAGTGGGCGGCTAGCTCAGTTGGGAGAGCACCGCGTTCGCAATGCGGGGGTCGTGGGTTCAAGTCCCACGCCGTCCACCAGTCTTCCCCGATCTCATGCCCTCGCTCTCACAATCGGGTTACAAGCTCGACGCGCTCAGCGACTCCGAACGCAATAACCTAGCCAAGCGTCTCACCGCCGAGGAGCGCCGCATCATGCTCGATCACGGGACCGAGCCGCCCTTCTGCGGAGGACTACTCGACAACAAACAGACGGGTACGTACTGCTGCCGGCTATGCGGCCTGCCGCTGTTTCGATCGACGGCCAAATTCGAATCCGGCACCGGCTGGCCGAGCTTCTATGAACCTTTCGATCTGGAACATATCCGCAACATTCAGGACACGAGTTACGGAATGGTTCGCACCGAGATTCGCTGCAAACGCTGCGACGCCCATCTGGGACACGTTTTCCCCGACGGTCCTCCGCCCACCCGCCAACGCTACTGCCTGAACTCGGCTTCGATGGAGTTTTTTCCAGCGGGATCGGAACCACCCCGCGATCAAGTTTGAAAGAATTGGTCGGGGCGAGAGGATTCGAACCTCCGGCCTCCTGGACCCGAACCAGGCGCTCTAGCCAGGCTGAGCCACGCCCCGACGAATCGAACAGTTAACAGTCGGGAACTGCTAACTCGACTCGTAGTATAGCATCGTCCGTTCCTTGTACTGAGAATCCTCGGCCCTTCGCGCACACTAACCTTGCGTGAACGAGGCATCCTCCAGAGTCTATCGCCCGGAACTCGACCTCCTCCGTTTTGGGGCGTTTCTGCTCGTGTTTCTGCACCACGCGCTGCCGCACTCTTCCGCGGACTATCGGATTCCCGGCCAAGCCGCCATGCTGCTCTCCGGCATCGCCCGAGCCGGAGCCCTGGGAGTCGACCTGTTCTTCGCCCTCAGCGCGTATCTCATTACCGAGTTGCTCTTGCGCGAGCAACGTTCACGCGGCGCGATCGACATCCGCGCGTTCTACATCCGCCGGATTCTGCGCATCTGGCCGCTCTACTATTTCGCGCTCTTGATCCTGGTGCCGGCGATGTCGCTGCTGCCCGAAGAACACATGCCCTGGTCCTACTCGCTGGCCTTCGCGCTGTTTGGAGGCAACTGGGCCTGCGCAGCGTGGGGTTATCCGCCCAGCTCATTCGCACTGTTGTGGTCCGTATCCATCGAAGAGCAGTTCTACATCGCTTGGCCTTGGATAATGCGAATGAGCGGCCGTCTTGGCGCGGGCAGTTTGCGACTCATCGCCTGCGGAATGCTCGCAATCGCCACCGTTACCCGTATCGTGCTCGTCATCCGCGACGTCCACCACCCCGGCATCTGGTGCAACACACTCGCGCGTCTCGATCCCATTGCAGGCGGCGCGCTGCTCGCGTGTTTTCTGAACGGCGCAGTGCCCCGGCACTCCGCACGCTCCCGGAGTTTGTGGATTGGCCTCGGCGGCATTCTGCTCGTCGGCGCTGGATCTCTCGGCGGCAACGAAGGATGGCCGGTCCTGATCACGTACCCTCTGGCGGCCGCCGCCTCGGTGGCCGTCATCGTCGGAACGCTTGGCTCACGAGTGCGCGCGGGAGCCTACTTAGGCAAAATCAGTTACGGATTGTATGTCTTCCATGCGGCGGCTATCCGCATAGTCCCCTCGCCGATCTTGGCCCTTCCCCTCACCATGGCGATCGCAGCAGTGTCTTATCGATATCTGGAAAGCCCATTCTTGCGGCTCAAAGAACGCTACACGCTCTTTTAGCGAAATAGTAACAAGCAGGAAATGGCGGTCAGCGCGATCACCGCTACTTCGAACACCCGCTGTGGTGTGTGCCGGATCAGCCATCGCCCGGCCAGCGCGCCCGCGAGCACCGCCGGCACCATCAGCAGGTCGAACAGGATCGACGCCCAGCTGTAGAGGTCATACCAGGCATACACGGGAGCCTTCAGCAGGTTCACCGCGAAGAAGAACCATGCGCCCGTGGCCACGAATTTTTCCTTCGGCAGCTTCTTGGTGAGCAGATATAGATTCATCACCGGCCCGGACGCATTGGCCAGCGTAGTCGCGAATCCTGCGCAGACTCCGTAGAATGCCGGGTTGCCTTCCACTTGGCCGATTGGCCTGAATCGCCGCCACAGGTACACCACCAGCATTCCCACGATGATGACGCCGATGATCCGGCGAATGATCAGCTCATCCAGACTGAGCGCCAGGGCGCCGCCCGCGATCCCCACCAGCACCCACGGGATCAGCGAAAAGAGCTGCCGGGCTTCGGCGTGCCTGCGCCAATAGAGGACGGCAAATACATCCGCGGTGGACAGCACGGGCAGGGTCCACGCAGCGGCCAGGCGCGCATCGCCCACGGTCAACACCATCAGGGGAGCGATCATGGTGCCCACGCCGGGCGCACCGGTCTTGGCCACGCCGATCATGAACGCAGAGAAGATCCCGAGCAGCCATTGCCACGGCGCCAGATGGGGCATCAAGAACCGACTATAGATTTATCGCGCACAACGCAGCGAGGCTCGATCTTTTGACGTTTTGGGCCGTTCTCGCCTCGCGCTGTGCGCTCCGGACCTACTTCCGGGGGGAAATTACGCGGCCTTTTGGACTTTTCCGCTCTTGATGCACGCCGTGCAGACACGAATGCGCTTGGGTGCGCCTTTGACCACCGCGTGTACGGTTTGCAGATTCAGATTCCAGCGCCGCTTCGTGATATTGTGGGCGTGGCTGACACGGTTTCCGAACCGCGGCCCACGCTCGCAGACTTCACACACTTTTGCCATATACGAGAACTCCTGCTGATTGACTCTTATGAGCTTAGCACAGCAGGAATGCCCGTGTTTACTGGACCGGAATCAGCTTGAAATCGCCGTTCTTGAACTCCACGTCGCGAACCGCCCCGTGCGGGCCCAGCGGACCCAACGACTTCCCATTGGCGCGAATGGTCAGGCCTCCCGCGTTACCCGCCCGCAGCACCGCTGTCTGGCGAATATCCACGCTCTGACTCTTGCCCGGTTCGATCAAGCCCGACATCAGCGTGGTTCCGTCGCCCGCTCGGACAGAAACCCACGATGGCTCGGAGGCGACCAGCTCGACCCGCATGGATCCCGCTACAGGGGGCGCCGAAGGTTTGGCTGTCGCGGCCGCCGGCGGGGCGGAAGCCGTCGTCGCAGCGGGCTTTGGCGCGGGCGTCGCATCCACCGGGGTCGCGGGAGCCGGGACCGCCGCGGCATGGACCGGCTCCGACGCCGAAGTCACCTGATTACTGCCGCTTGAGCTCGATCCGGTCGGCCAAAGCAGGATGCCCAGCAGAATCACCACCGTACCGAGGCCCACGACGATCACCAGGGGGGATCGCCACCAGATCGCCTGCCCATCCTTAAACGGGGCTGCCGTCATGACCGGCGTGGCGGTCCGCACAGGCGATGCGGCTGCGGCGGCGAGCATCGATGCCACCGGACTTGGCGACCCACTTGGCGAAGATGTCTCGCCCGTTGGTTTGGGCGCTTCCTTAAACACTGCGGCGGGTTTGGGCGGCGCTTCGGGCTTGGGTGCGGCTTCCGGCTTGGGTACCGCTGCAGGATTCGGCGCGGCTTCCGGCTTCGGCGTCGCGAACTGGGAGGGCGCCTCAGTCACGGTTGGCGCCTCCGGCAGGGAACGATTCTCCAAGGGCGCTCGGCCCACGCCGGCGGCCGCGGCCGAGGCAAGGGCTGGAGTGGTCACGGTTTCCAGCCGGATCGCCGCCTGTTCACAGAAACCCTCCACGGCCGAAAGCAGGCGGCCCATGCTCTGCTCGGCTTCGAACGATTTCGAGCGCAGATCATGAATATGGCTGGAGTGATCCGCCACCTCGCCTTCCAGCCGGCTGATGCGCTTGGAGAGGCTGGCTTCCACTTCGCGCACGGCGCCCGTCAGCTTGGCCGCTTCCACGCTGCGATCGCGCCTGCCAAACATATAGCGTGCGCTGGTGCTCACGTCCCCGGCAGCCGGCAGGTGCGAATCCTGGCCGACTTGGCCGGTTCCCAGCAAAACCTGGATTTCCTCCGCAATCCGCAACGCGTCGCGGCGCGACAGGCAGCGCCACTCGCCGGGGTCCTCGGCCTCGTTAAGATACAGGCCGAACCCGATGACTTCGTCTTCCTCGATCGCATCGGCGATGCGCGCAAACTGGGCGATGGTGGCGCGCCGCAGCGGCGTGGTGCCGTCGAAGGCGGCATGAAACGCGGCGACTTGTTCCTGGGTCACCGCACCCACGAATTCCGCCGTAAAATTCAGCGACTCGTGATCGAAATCGAATCCCAGCCAATCCCCCTGGCTCTGATCGATGTGAACATCGTCGCCCAGCATGCGGAAGAAGGATTGCGCTTGCTGGACCACGCTGGCCAGCTTATTCAGAGGGACTCCCACTCCTCCGCGGTTTAATTCGATGCGAACGCGCAAACGCGACATGTATTTCTCCTCAATAGCGGCGCTCAGCCGGCTGTGCCGGCTTGGTGCGCATAAAATCTTTAAACTGATCGATGGCTTTGCGGTTCAAGCGATACTCGATGATATCCTCGGAGCTGTCCGAGCTGGGACGAATCGATTCGGCCGCGTGTTGCGCCAGCGTGGAAAAGTGGCGCGCGGCGGTTTCCATATCGCCCCGCTCTACCGCCACCAAGGTGAGGCCCTGCAAGCCCGGCACGGATCTCGGATTGATTTCCACTAGGCGGCGCGCGTAGCGCAGCACCCGATCCAGATCGAAAACCTCCAGGCTCATGGCGATCAGGTTGGCCAGCGCTTCATCCACTTTTCCGTCCAGCGCCAGGACGCGCTCATAGGCGATCTCCGCCTCATCGAAGCGCCGGAGTTGCTGCAGAGCAACGCCCTTGCCGAACATGGCTTGGCGCTGCGCCGCATCGGACCAGCATTGGTCAAAACAGTTCAGCGCTTGCTCCGGCCGGCTTAAATGCAGAAGACAATCTCCCAGTTCCAGGCGGATCGGGTCGCGGTGGGGATCGGCATGCAGCACCGGCTCAAACGCCTGCACGGCTTCTTCCCAGCGTCCCAAGCGGCGCAGGCAGGAACCGAGATGCATCCGCGCGTACAGGTTGCCGGGCGCCGAAACGGTGGCGGTGTAGTAACTCCCGGCCGCGTCCGCGATACGCCCCAGCTCGACTAGAAGATCTCCGCGCAACACGTAGGCATCGGTTGGGGGATCCGCCAGGCCAGAGAGAAGATCGAGCGCTTCCTGAAAGCGGCCCTGGGAACGCAGCCCGATTGCGGCTTGAAGAGGGTCATTGTTACCAGAGGTGATTTCGGTTGCGACCGCTGGAGCGGCCGCCGCAGCGGAACCAAATCCTGAACTTCGAAATCCGTGTGGTGCCGTCATAGTCTTAGGATCACTGCAGTGAAGTCACGACGGTCTGGAGACCGCTCTTCCGGAAAAAGGTAAATCGAAGCGCCTGCAGCACCGGCCTTTCGCCACGCTCCGCATAAAACCCCAAACTGCCTGTTTCGAATCGTTCGTCCGTCCAGTAGTCTGCCGGACTACCTTGTAGATACAGGGTAAAGGCAGGACCGTTCGCATCCATTCGCACTTGAACCTGGCTGAGAGTCCGGCCGAGCGTGATCACTTTGCGGGAGTGCGCGCCCTCCACGCCCTTGACCACGGCGAAATGTTCCGCGGACAGCATGGGCGTTGCCCCGGCCTGCAACAGGCGAAGGTTGGCGGCGTAGTAGTTGGCCGAATCGGTTCCCCGAAAGAGCCAGCCCACGCCCCGGGTATCCGGAACCCAGGCGAACTCGATGCGATAGTTCTTCACGTCCTCGGAGCCGCTGTATATCAGAATCTCACGTGGTTCCTTGGCCCCTACCAAGTACGCAGAGCGGCGGCTCCATGAGCCTGCCGAAGCGGGGGCAGCGTCGCTGCCGGAGCGCGCGTCATTCCCCGGGCGCACCAGTGCGATCACGCAGCCTACAACCACCACGGCAGCTCCGAGGACCAGCATCTTCCAACGTCGCGGCACAAAGGATGCTTCGCTGCCGGCGTAAAACGAGATTTCCGTGGGAGTCTCGGCGGCCATCGCCTGTGGAGGCGGGGCAGGCGGCGGCACTGTTTTTTCAAGAGACCGCTGCGGACGCACCGGTGTCACAGGGCGCGCCATTTTGGGAATCACCATTTCCCATTTCGCATCCGATCCGGATGGGCCCGGGCCTGTTGGTTTCAAAGCCTGATTTGGCTTCGTCGTCGCGATTTCCATGGTCGCGGCTACAGGGGTTGCGGCCTGGGTTGCGGCAAGAGTCTCGACCGGTTTCGGAGCGGACGGCGGCACGGGGATCGGCCTGGCGGAGGACTTCGGGATCGGCTGCACCGGTGCCGGGTTGGCTGAAGCGGACGATGCCCTTTGATTAGACGTACCAGTAAGGTACGACCAACTTACCGGGAACCGAAAGGTTGCCCCGTAATCCAGGCTGGGATCGAACGTGAGCGTATTATCCACGTCCCTCTCGTGTCGCCCAATATATAGGGTTGGCTGAAATTGAACTACCTGGTATGGTATCACAGGCGCCAGCTACTGCAAAGGTATAATGATTCCGGGCGTTGCATGGCCCGCCAAATAAAACCCGAGACCAAGCTATCGGAAGCGGCTGACAAAGCGACCGCGCTGCTTCAAGGGCTCCAATCGCGCCTCAATGTCCCGCGCGCGGAGAGTCCTGAAGACTTGGATCGGCAACTGCGAGAATACTTTGTGGCTTCTGACACGAGCATGCTGGACCAGATCCGCGAACGCGTCATCGACGCGGTGGCAGATCGGATTCTCGAAAGCTGGGAGCGCGGAGACCATCGCGAGCTTGGCGCGCTGGAGAAGCAGGTGATCGATCGCGTGGCCGAACGCATTCTGGAACGTATGGCGCGGCGCTAGTTCAGCCCGCGACGATCCCGCGGAACTTAGGCTGCTCGTAGCCCGGAAACACGCTCGCGACCCGCGCATTCCCCAAGTGACGCACCACCAGCTCACCGAGCACATCGCGAAAGTCGGTGGTGAGCTGGAGATCGCGCTGTTCGTAAAGCTGCTGCTGCTCGAGGCCCGGCCATTCGCCGTAAACTTTGCCGCCGCGAATGCCTCCGCCGAATGCGAACATCACATTGGCGTGGCCATGATCGGTACCGCGCGAGCCATTTTCGCGCGCAGTGCGCCCGAACTCGCTCATGGTGACGACACTGACATCGGCCATGCGGTCTCCGAGATCCTGATAGAACGCGGCCAGCGCGCTTCCGAATTGCCCCAGCAGATTCGCAAGCTGTCCCTGGGTAGGCCGCGCGCCCACTTCGTTCACGTGCGTGTCCCAGCCGCGCATCTCGGCGAACGCCACTTCCAGTCCGACATTGGACTTGATCAGCCGCGCGATTTGCATCAGGTCTTGCCCCAGCGCGGAGTTTGGATATTGCACGGCGTTATCAGGCGCGTAGGGCTGCTTCTGGATCGACTGTATCAACTTGACGGCTTCGAAGGTTTCGCGCCCAGCGCCGTTCAGCACCTGATCCAGAGTGTTGTCATACATGCTCTCGAAGGTGCCCGCGCCGCGCGTGTCTTTGACTTGAAAATCGTTCAGGTTGGCGATCGCCACGGCCTCGTTCTGCCCGCGCATCGCACGCGGCAGCGCGGTGCCGAGGCTTACGGCGCGCACCGGCGACGGACTGTTCTGCGAGACCAGCGCCCGATTCAGCCAGCCGTCGGAAGTCGCTTTGCGGCCAGGAGTCCCGGATTCCATGTAATCCTGCGCGTCAAAATGCGAACGCGTCGGATCGGGCGAACCTACGGCGTGCACCACGGCCATGTGACCGGATTCGTAAATGGGCTTGAGCGGCGCGAGCGCCGGATGCAGCCCAAAAAAACCGTCGAGATCGAGGGCGGAGTTCTCCGTGCGGTCGGGCTTGGGAATCGCGAGATTCGGCCGCAGGCTGTAATATTGCTTTTCGCCGAACGGAATGACTACGTTAAGTCCATCCGCCGCACCGCGCTGGAAAATCGCGACCAGGATCTTCTTGCGCGGGCTGGGCGCGTCAGCGGCATAGAGCGCACGTGAGAGCCAGGCGGGCGCGGTACCCACTCCAAACATCCCTAGCGCCGAACTCTTGAGAAAAAGGCGTCGGGTAGGCATGAACTATCTCCTCTGAAAGTCGGGCGATCCAAGGACGAGGCCTGCTACGAGAGCTGGAGTCGGTTCTCTTTGCACAAGAGCCTTTTCGATCGAATCAAGAGTCTGCTGCGTGGGATCGTGGAACAGGACCTGGCGAGCTACGGCCGAGGGATTGTTCTCGAATCGGTTGGCATCGACCTTGGAACCGGGCACGCGGTTGGCGGTCAGCGCCAGCGCGAAATTCATGCGGGTGAGAAGCGCGGCGGAGTTGACCCACTCGGCATTCGCGCTCGAATACCCGGTCGGTTCGATTTTGCGGTACAGCGGCTCGCCTAATTGCGCGATCTGCGTAGCGAGCGGGATCGCGAAATCCACTTGCGCGTCGGCCGCGCGGACAGCGCTCACAATTAGCTCGAGCGGCGTTTTCACCTTGGCGCGAAACGCTCCTTCGGAGAAGAATTCTTTCGAATCGAGCATCGCCGCCATCACCGCGCGAATATCGCCATCGGTATCGTGGAAGGTTTTGGCCATGCGATCGATCAACGCCGGTGGCGGATCGTCGGCAACGAACTTTTTCGCGAGCTCCATGGAGATGAAGCGCGCCGTCGACGGATGCCGCGCCAGAATATCGAGTACCTTCTCGGCGTCGTCCCGGCCGCCGCCGGCAGGAATCTTCACGCCCAGGACGATCTTCTCGCCCTTATCGTGAACGCGGTCGTTATAGATGAATGCGCCGCCTAGATTCGGCTGGTTGATGGTCCACCCCGTGAAGCAGCGAGCGACTTCAATGATGTCTTTCTGCGTATATCCACCGTCGACTCCCAGCGTGTGCAGCTCCATCAGCTCGCGCGCGTAATTTTCGTTCAGGCCGCGAGCCTGCTTGCCTTTTTGTTTGGCAAATCGTCTTTCTGGCGCACGGTCGGGCGAAACACTTTGCCAGTTGTCCAGATAGAACAGCATCGCGGGGCTTTCCGCCGTGGCTCCCAGTAAATCGCGGAACTTGCCGAACACATGCGGCCGAATCGCATCACGCTCATAGGTGGACGTCAGGATCCGGTCGGCACCCTTGTCGATATACACGTTGAAGTGGTTGAACCAGAAGTCGGCCATCTGCTCTTCCAGTTGCCGGTTGCTATAGATCGCGCGATACAGCTTGGCTTCGTTCAGATCATAGGCCAGCGCCTGTTGCGGCGCGCGATCGGCAACTAGCTTTCGTCGCTCCACGGGATCGGTGGTCGCGAGCACTTGCTGCCGCATCACTTGCTGCAACGGATCACCGCCCTTGCCTTGCCCGTTGGCCTTTGCCTGATCATCGCCCTTGGCCTCCTGTTTAGCGCGGAGGCGCTGGATCTGGAGCTGCGCTCTTTGCCGAGCTTCGGGATCCGCGGGAAACGGCAGGAGCCCCCGGGTCATGGCTAACAGGACTTGAGGTGGTGGGTAATTCGTCGCGATCTCCGCGGCGCTCATGTGCAGAGAGTCCAGTGGCTGGAGACGCTCGGCAAGTTCCGGATTTTCGGCGATGCGCTCGGGGTGAAGCTGCAGGTCGATCCACTTCTTCAGGCCCATTTTGCGCACGGCTTCGACATCGCCGGGGCGCGGACCGAAGGTCAGGCGATTGAGCGCGTGCAGGATCTCCTGGTCCTTGTTGAGTGGTTGAGTGAAGTTGAGCGGTTGACTGAACTCAGTCTCCGCACTAAAGGCGGCCATTCCCGCCACGAGCACGATCGAAATAGCTAACTTCCTCATGGGGCTACTAGTAATAACGCCGGAAGTCACCAAAAGTTGTACCGCGATAGCCTTACGTAGAACCATACGAAAACCGTCACGACAAAACGAACCCAAGAAATCGTTGAAACCAGAGGGGGCGAACATTTTGAAGGCCGATTCCTCCTTCCGGCGGTCCTTTCCCGCGAGGTTGTGGAAGCGGGTTTCAATTCAAGATTTAGCGTTTTGAACGGCGGACAAGGAAGGATGGAAGAGCGATGTGGCTGAAAGGACTGGATGGAGAATTCATTGGGGCTTGGGACTGCCGGGGCGGCGCGCCCCCCGGGCGAAGTGCAGACGCTCACTGCAGCTTGGCGTATTCCGTCTTAGCTTGCTCGAGAATTGGGATGTCCGGGTCGGCATCCTTCCAAGATGTAAGAAAGTCCGAGTAGGCCGATGTCGCTTTTGCCTTGTCTCCCGCCAGTCCCAAGGCCCGCGCCAACTGCCGGCGAGCCGCGGCGTCCACCGGATCGCCGGCCGCCAAGCCGGGGTGTGCCAACAGCCTGCCGAACTCAACCGCTGCTTCCTTGGGATTACGCATCGCCAGATACGCAAGGCCGCGAACATAGATCGGGTACATGTTGCCGTAGAAATGGTTGAACGCGAGCGGAGGAATACCGAATTCGTAGGGCCGGTTCGCCTCCAGCAGATCGATCGCTTTGCGCGGGTCGTTTTTGTCCAGCGCGACGAGAGCCCGCAGCGTCGGCACATAAGTCGCCTGAACCTGCGTGTCCTCCGGGTATTCCTTGTTGAGTTTGTCCGCGAGAGCTTCGGCTTTTTCTGTTTCGCCCGCCAGCCCAAGAGCAAATCCAGCGGCGTAGGCGACTTCGCGCCCCTCAAAGGTCTTTAGCGCCGTCTCGGCGGTTCTCCGCGCCGCAGCCTTTTCCTCGTAAAGCGCGTTCCACACCGCCGGTGCCGCCTGGAAAACAGCGGTTCGCTCGCGGAGCCCCGCGCGTAGGGCCATCTCAACGGCACCGCGGGAGTACCGCTCCGCCTCGCTCAGGTGGCCATCGCGCGCTGCGGCAAGAGCCTGAACCTGCGTGAGCGCCAATTCGCTACCTTGATTCCCCCGGCTCTCCGCCACCGATTTTTCCATGCCTGCCTTGTCCTGTTTCAACAACGCAAGACGGTATCGCAACGCCAGGAAGTCCGGCCCGGTCGCGTGATGTGCAGCGGCAACAGCGAACGCTTTATCCGCTTCATCAAATCGCCCCAGATGAAAAAGAGCGCCTGCCTGATTCGTGTATCCATACAGCTGATCAGGTTCAAGCACCACGGATTTCGCCGACAGCTCCACGACTTGCTCCAGTCGTCCAGTCCCGTTGGCGGCGTAGCCCGAGGAGAGGCTGAACGCCTTGGGATCGCGCGGATACGTCTGCCGCCACAGGGAGATGGACTGCCATGCCTTCTCGAGATTTCCGGTGACGTTGCGGTGATAGGAATATTCGATGTTGAACTTTTCCGGTCCACTGGCGCGTTCCCTTGCTTGATAGGCCCGGATGGCGCTCTGCCGCGAAAGGGCGGTCTCTCCCGAGTTACTGTATTGGATTGCGAGCTCACTCCATGCCGCAGCAAATTGCGGATCCAGCTCCGTGGCGCGCCGGAGCTGAGAAGTCGCTGCGTCACCGCTTTCATTCGTTGCGGCAGTGAACGCCTTCAACGCTTCGAGTGACGGAGTGGTTCCCTCCTCCAAGGGAACGTTGTGTTCGCGAATCGCGGCCATGGATTCGCCAGCGCGAGCGCGAAACTTACCGGCCATGTCGCCCAACGTGGTCAGAACCTGCTCCTTGCCAGATGCCTGCGCCTGCTGATTGTCCAGATCCTCGCCGTTGGCGCAGCCTTGCGCACGCAGGCTCATGACATATTGGCTACCGAGGCTTGAGATCGCTCCCGTAAGCATGGCTTTTGCGCCCACGCGTTCGCAAACCTCCCGCGCCGTCTCCCCGGTCATAGCGGATTCAACCGGCTTGCCCATCAGTTTCAGAGTTGCGCGGATCTTCTGATCTGGAATGAGGCTCAAAAACGGAGACTGCTGCAACTGAACGATCAGACCCTGCCGCAGCGTGTCGTCGAACACCGGATCGCCGGTTTTATTTTCGAAGTCGGCGAGAACAATCGTGTCCTTGTCGGTGAGCGGCCTTGTATGGCCGCCCTGCTGCCACAGAAAGAATCCGCCGGCGATCAGAACTACCACCGCCGCCCCAGCCCCGTACTTCGACGCTCCGTGCCTGAACAAAGGATTGCTCTTGCTGCTTTTGACGGCTGGGCTCAAACCTGCCTGCAACCGTTCCAGATCGCCGCGCAGTTCCGCGGCGGATCCGTATCGCAGTGCGCGATCCTTTTCCAGCAGCTCGCCGATAATCCGCTCCATTTCGCCCGGAACCTTCGGATTGCACTCTCGAACCGGCCGGGGAGTCTTGTTTAAGAGGGCATCAAAAATGATTGGAGACGTAGGTCCGTCAAACGGCCGCACTCCCGTCACCATTTCGTATAAGACAACGCCGAGCGACCACAGGTCGCTACGTGCATCGACAGTCTCGCCGCGGGCTTGTTCCGGCGACATGTAGGCGACCGTACCCATCGCGGTGCCGGGCTCCGTGAGCATATCCACGGTCAGCGCATCCGTGTCCGCCAACTGGTTGTGCTTGTCATCGTGCTTAGCTAGGCCGAAATCGAGCACCTTGGCGTGACCGCGTTCGGTCACGAAGATATTGGCCGGCTTGATGTCGCGATGGATGATTCCCTTGGCGTGCGCCGCGTCCAACGCATCGGCTACTTCAATGCCCAGCGCCACTGCAGTAGAGACATCCAGCGCCTTGCCATCCAGGCACTCGCGAACGGTCTTGCCATCCAGCAGTTCCATCACCAGAAATGGATGACCCGCCGCTTCGCCGACGTCATGAACCGCACATATGTTCGGATGATTGAGCGCCGACGCGGCGCGGGCTTCGCGCTGGAAACGTTCCCGCGCAGCCTCCGTCGCAAAGGCTTGGGGTAGAACTTTAATAGCTACGTCGCGATGAAGCCGGGTGTCGCGTGCCCTATATACCTCGCCCATGCCGCCCTTGCCGATAGGGGCAAGGATCTCGTAAGGGCCAAGCTGGGTGCCGGCAGAGAGCGGCATAGAAGCGATGCAGTTAAGTCTATCCGATCAGTGAGGGTTGTGCCTGGTTTTACAGCGCATCCTTCCATTACTTGCCCACGGAGTGCTCGACGTCGCGGTTGTTTTCATTGCAAACGTACTCTTGCATCTCGTAGCCGGGGGGAGCGAGCACAGCGGACTTCTTCATGGTCCAAGGCTTTGCATAAGCGCCGGGATCGTCAATGGTGACCTCTTTTTCCAGGTGCCCTAAATCGATTCGCCGGAAGCGTTCGATTACATGCAGGCGTTCCGTGGTGGGCAAGCCGGTAAACGTAGCCCACGCGCGGCCGTTGAAGCCCACGGTATCGATTACCAGCGTGTCCCCTTCCCATTTGCCAACAGAGTGGCCCATCCAGGAAGGATTCGGGTCTTTCGGATGCGCGCGGCCATCCATGTAAACCAAGCGCGGCAAGTCGTGCCCGATGTCGTAAAAGATCGCGATGGTTTTGGGCCCCTGAATAATGGTGTTGTCGCCGTCTTCGCCTTGGAGGATAGGGCCAATCGGAAGGCAGCGCAGCTCGGGCCAGTCTATCATGTGATTCTCGATCTGCTGTTTTCTCCGGACGGCTGCCCACGGCAGGGGTTCGGGGTTGCCTGGATCGGTCAGCTCGAGGTTGAGCCAAAGGCCCGAAAGATCCGGCTTGCCGCCGGCGAGACGGGGCATGCGCCCTTTCGGAGGCTCGATCCTGTGGCGAGCAATGTCGTCCTCCCGGCTCTCCCCAAGAGGAGCGAAATAGGGGTACTCGATTCGAATGTCGAGCCTCCGGGATTCCGCATCGTGAACCTCCACGTCCGTCTTTTTGAAGGGCACCAAGCCCGGATAAGACACTGAGATTTCGTACGATCCCGTGGGCAGGCCGCGCAGGGTGTACGTGCCATCCTGCTCACTTCGAGTGGCAAGAGTCACGCCCGTCGACGTGTTCTTCGCCTCAATCGGGGCATCCGACAAGGGGAGTCCATCGTCGACGAAGATTACTTTTCCGCTGATCTTGGAAGTGGATTGCGCCGCCACAGCCCCGGCGAGAATGGCCAAAATTGCAAGGGTTCGAATCGGCATGCCGGTTGTACTCTAGTTGAGTCTACTCGATGGGAAGGCGAATCGCGCTAGGAAACACCTAGTTGTGCGGCGGTTCGCAGAAAGAAACCGTCCGTCATGCCGGCGATATAGTCGCACACCTGGCGATGCAGGGGCTGATCGGCCGATTCTGCGAGGTACACAGCAGGCATCCGTTCCGGATGCGCCAGCAGAAGCTGGAACAAGCCCGCGATCTGCGAGACCGACTCGCTTCGCGCCCGAACCAGCGCGGGAGATTCGTACACGCTCTCGCGCAGGAACTTCTTGAGCTGAGCGCTGGTCCTGGCAGCTTCCGCCGTGAAGCGCGCGACGCGCTCTGGATACAGCCTGACAGCATCGACATCGATGAGACCAGCACAAGCGTCACATGCGCTACAAGCCTCGATCGTTCCCTCGATTAGTCCGGTGACCAGCCCGTCGATCAGCCCGCGCACGACTTCTTTCAGGCGTACTCGATCCGACAGTCCCGGGAACTGATACTCGGTGACTTCGTAGAGTTCGGCAAACCGATCCACCGCTCCGCGCGCTTCCTCGATGTCCACCAAGCCGGCGAGGTAGCCATCGTCCAGATCCGACGTATTGTAGGCGACTTCATCGCACAGATCTATCAACTGCGCCTCGAGTGGCGGACGCAAGCCCGGCAGATACTCGTCCAGCTCCGGAATCTCGCCGGGAGCGAAATCGCGGGAATGCTTGACGATCCCCTCGCGCACTTCGAAGGTCAGGTTGAGCCCCGGAAATCTCGGGTACGGATTCTCGAACGATTCGACGATCCGCAGGGCGTGCATGTTGTGATCGAAGCGCTCGCCGAAGCGGCGCATCATGGAATCGAGCTCGGCTTCGCCGGCGTGTCCGAACGGGGGATGACCGATATCGTGCGCCAGCGCGAGGGCTTCCGTCAGATCCTCGCTCAAGCCCAGGACCGACGCGACGGTCCGGGCGATTTGCGACACCTCGAGGGTGTGCGTCAGACGGTTGCGGAAGTGATCGGACAGACCGGGAGTGAAGACCTGGGTCTTGTTCTCAAGCCTTCGAAATGCGCGCGCGTGAACTACGCGGTCGCGATCGCGGCGAAATTCGTTGCGATAGGAATGCGCCAGTTCAGGATAGCGGCGGCCGCGAGAGCTCTCCACCGGAAAGCGCAAACACGTGAGCGAACCGGCAAGCAAGTCAGTTGGACTTCGCGGGGGAGTTAACCGCGATCGTGCCCATGGCGGCAACCGCGGCCCGGCTTACCACGCTGCGCTTGCTGGCCACCAGCGGCTCCAGCAGCTTGCGCGCCTCGACTGGATTCTTCTTGGCGATGGCTTGAGCGAGATCCAGGGTAGCCTGATCCTTGGAAACGAACATGCTGGGGTCGTCAACCAACTGCCGGAGCAATTTTTCGGCTTCATCGATCTTGCCTTGGGAGAGGTAGATCTGGGCTATCGACGATTTTGCCACCGACTTGTATGGATCCGGCGCGCTGTCCAGGATATTCTGGAACGTCTTAAGCGCCTCGTCGACCTGGCCTTTATCCGCCTGCGTAGCAGCTATCCCGAGCTGCGCGATCGCAGCCTCCTGGCTTCCCGGGAACTTTGCCGCCACGTCGGTGAATGCCGCGGTGCGGGCCTTTTCCTTCTCCTCGGCAGTCGCGAAGTTCAGCTGCTGAGGCTGCGGCTGGGGCGCGGCCACGGTGGCGTCGTCGATCCGCAAAGCCTTGGCGAGCAGCTCCGTTCGTAGCGTGGCTTGGTGGCCGCGATAAAGCCAAATACCCCCTGCGATGACGACCACTGCGGCGGCGATAAGACCCCAGCGCTGCGCTTGGCCGCGATGTTCGGAGAGAAATTCGAACCCGGTTCCGACTCCTTGGGCAAACTTGTCGGTTTTCAGTTCTTTGCGGGTATGACGATCCATGGAAACCCCTTAAACCCTAAGTGTATCAGGTCGGTCCGATGTGGGGCACGCACGCGCAGGGATATCCTCCCCCATTAACCTGCTCCACTAGGTGGACGTCAGATCCCGGTTAATGGCGAACTTCACCAGTCCGGCCACATCGTGGATGTCGAGCTTGCGCATAAGACTCGCGCGGTAAGTGTCGATGGTTTTGGGACTCAATTCCAGGCGGGCCGCGATCTCCTTGGCCCGTACGCCCTCAATTAACAGCGAAAACACCTGATACTCGCGGGCGCTCAGCAGATCCAGAGGGTCCTCCGGCGCGTTCTTATGGTTGGTACTGAAGATCTTGTTGAGTTCCAACTGGGGGGAAACGTAGATACTGCCGTCCAGGACCTGGTCCATGGCTTCCAGCAGTTCGCTCGAAGGCGCCGATTTCAACAAGAACCCGCTGACTCCGCTTCGCAGGGCCTCCACCACCGTCTTCCGGTCCTTCCGGATGGATAGGACGACGATTTTGGTGGGCAGGTTGGCATCCCGGACCCGCCGCACGATTTCCATAGTAAACAGGTCTGGCAGGTTCAGGTCCAGCACGGCCAGATCCGGCCTCTGGCTTTCGATCATGCTCAGTGCCGAGGCTCCATCCGAACACTGGCCCACCACCTGGAACTGGGCGTGTAGCGCGCACAATGCCGCCAGCCCTTCCCTCACCAACGTGAGGTCATCGGCCAGCAGCACGGAATAGGTCTTGCGTTCGCGGATGGGGACCATAAGAGTGTTCCTAACGGCAACTTGGCCCGGAAGCATCTCAATTAACAGTGAGGCGCCGCCGCCGTAATTCTCCCCGTTTCTTTACGGCCCGAGTGATTTGCCGCTGTTCCGGCCTAGGAAAAACTCCGGACGGCCGCCGCCTCGTCCTCAAACACCTCAAACACGGTATATAGCTTTGTGATCTGCAGGAGGTCCTTCACCCGCTTGGTCAGGTTCAGCAGCTTTACCTGCCCACCCTGATTCGTCACGGTAGTAAAGCCGGACACCATCTCCCCGATGCCCGAGCTGTCGATATAGGATACTTCGGCCAGGTTGAGCAAGAGTTTCTTCTTGCCGCCTGCGGCCAAATCTCGAATCGTATCCCGGAACGTGCTGGCGCCATCGCCCAGCGTGATCCGGCCCACCGCGTCGACTACCGTCACGTCACCCACCTGTCGGGTGGTCATTTTCACACTCACGTCTAGCCTCCTTTTGGCTCGCGCATACTACCCGGCTTTGGCCAGGTACTTCACCATTCTGACTTCAGTGCCCAGCGGCTCACGCGGCCGCACCTGAAACTCGTCCATGAACGCCCGCATCATCAGCAATCCCCGGCCGGACTGCCGCAGAAGATTCTCTTCCGCCAGCGGATCGGGTATCTTCGATGCGTCGAAGCTCCCGCCCTCGTCTCCCACCAGGATCTCCAACCGTTCCCCGTTACGCGAGACGGTGAGGTGCACCTTCTTGCGCGAATGATAACGGTTGCCATGCACCACGGCGTTAACCATGCATTCCCGTACCGCGATGCCGATCCTATGCATGTCGTCTTCGTCGAAACCCATCGCCGTGGCCAGCCGCAATACGGTGTCTTCCGCTTGATCCACGCTTTCCAGGCTGGATTCGAGCAGTTCCTCGACGGTTTGTGCCGCTACGCGGTCGTGTTCCGCCATAATACGAGCGGCCGATGAGCGGCCCACGTCGAATCGTTAAGTTAATCTAGTGAAGCCAGTAAAGTCAAGCAGTTCGGCAGCACCGGCCGCTGCATGTGGTTGCGTCTTATCCCAGGTGCCCGCTATCCTCGTGGAAGAAAGCGCGCCCTTCCAGGCAAATGTGGATCTCGACAGACAGCCCGTTGTTTCCATAATCACAGCCACCTACAACCGCAGCAGTGTGCTGCGATTCGCCGTGGAATCCGTCCGCCGCCAGACGCTATCCAGCTGGGAGATGTGGGTGGTGGGCGATGGTTGTACCGACGACACTGCCGACGTCATTCGCGAGATCGGCGACCCGCGCGTCCGATTCGTCAATCTGGCTCAAAACTGCGGCGACCAATCGGGGCCGAACAATGAGGCCGTGTTGCGCGCCCGCGGGCGGTTCCTTGCCTACCTGAATCACGACGATCTCTGGTTTCCAGATCACCTGGAGACGGCCGTCCGCGCGCTGAACGAAACCGGGGCAGACCTGGTTTGGCCTCTCATCGTGAAAATGGATAAGCACGGCGTGTTCACCTGCGGCGATCTGATTATCGAACGCCGCTATGCAGCGCATCTCTCCGTACCGGCGTCGTTCTGGGTGATGCGCCGCGAGCTGGCGGACGAGGTCGGCCCCTGGCGTCACCATCAAGAGTGTCATGCCACCCCCTCGCAGGACTGGCTGTTTCGCGCGGGCTCCCTGGGCAAGGATCTGAGGTATATCCCGCATTTCACCGCGATCGCCTTGCCTTCCGGCGGCCGTCCGGGTGCCTACGCCAATCGGGAGCATCTCGAGAATCAAGCCGTCTTTGAACGCATCCATGCGGATGCCCAGTACCGCGAGAAGGTCCTGATCGCGATCGCCGAGCAGGCTTCGATTGTCCAGGCCAATCCGCCACTCTGGAGGGGGGCGGTGATTTCTGCCCGCGAATTTGTCCGCCGCCGATTGGCTCCATTCCGGGGCTGGCCGACAGAGAAATCGTACACCTATCCTCTGGCCGGTGCCGTGCGCAAGAGAATTCGGCGTTGGGCGGGATCCTGGGGCGTGCATCCGGAAGCGGTGGAGCTACGCTTGAAATATCGCCGTCCGGGAGGCTTCATTCAGTATTTGAGGCGCTTTCGCGGCTTGCCTCCAACGCCGAGCGGCGAGGGAGAATAGATCATGGCTGTTTCCACGAAGTCCGCGGAGGTATCGATTTCAAACAGCCTGGGGGCTCAACAAGACCGGCAAAGCGTGACGTCCGATTGGAACTCCTTGCAGGACGCCATCGAAGGGGTGCGCGTCCGGGAGATGAAAAACGTTCTGAAGAGCGGGGGCGACGTTCTATGCGAAGTCTTCCGGCGTGACTGGATGCTGGATGACGGCGACGTCGACCAGGTTTTTCAGAGCGTCATGAACCCGGGAAGCATTTCGGCCTGGCACGTCCACCGCCTCACCACAGACAGGCTGTTTGCCAGCCACGGGGCGCTGCAGATCGTGCTCTTCGATGCACGCCAGAACTCGCCCACTTACGGCCGAATCAATGAGTTTCGCCTCGGTGCCATGCGGCCGGCGTTGCTGATCATTCCGCCCGGCGTTTTCCATGGGGTACGGAACATTTCCCACGAACCGGCGCTGCTGCTCAATCTCGTCAATCAGGCCTATCAGTACGAGGACCCGGACCATTGGCGCTTGCCCCTCGATACGGACAAGATTCCTTACCGCTTCGAGCGCTAGCGAGGCCGTCCGCCTGTCGTTTTAGGCTTACCCACGTCTACACTTCAGGATGCCCCGCGTCTAAATATCAGGATGATAGTCTAGTAACCATGAGAAATCTGGCGCCCCTCGCTCTGATTCTGGGCCTGCTCCTGGCCTCCACGGCTCCGGCCCAAACGAAAATCACCTCGGTGGAGGGTATCACCGAGTACCGCCTGGATAACGGCCTCCAGGTGCTGCTGTTCCCCGACAACTCCAAGCCGACGGTCACGGTCAACGTGACCTATATGGTGGGATCGCGGCACGAAGGCGCCGGGGAGACCGGCATGGCTCACCTGCTGGAGCACATGCTGTTCAAGGGAACCCAGAAGCACAAAGAGATCATGGGCGAACTGAGCGCGCATGGCAACGACTTCAACGGGTCCACGTCCTGGGATCGAACCAACTATTTCGAGACCGTGCCCGCCAGCGATGCCGATCTGCGCTGGGCGCTCGAAATGGAATCGGACCGCATGGTGAATTCGCGCGTCGCAAAGAGCGACCTGGACAGCGAGATGACCGTGGTGCGCAACGAATTCGAACGGGGCGAGAATAGCCCCGACCGGGTGCTGGAAGAGCGCGTTCTCTCGACCGCCTATCTATGGCACTCCTACGGACGCAGCCCCATCGGCACGCTGAGCGATATCGAAAAGGTTCCCATAGAGAAACTGCAAGCTTTCTATCGCAACTACTACCAGCCCGATAACGCCATGCTGCTGGTGGCCGGGAAATTCGATCCCACGAAGACGCTGGGCTGGATCAACGAGTTGTTCGGAAGCATTCCCAAGCCCACCCGCAAGCTCCAGCCAACCTACACAGAAGAACCGACCCAGGATGGCGAACGCGAGGTGATTCTGCGGCGCGTAGGCGATCACCAGTCGGTCATGATGGCGTTCCACGTCCCTGCCGGCGCCCATCCGGATTCGCCGGCATTGGATGTGCTCTCTGCGATCTTGTCCGAAGCGCCAGCGGGACGTCTGTATAAAGCGCTGGTCGAGAGCAAGAAAGCCGTCTCCGCCGACGCCGAGAATTATTCGCTGCATGATCCGGGCGTGGAGATGTTCAGCGCAACCGTGGCCAAGGACAAGTCTCTCGACGACGCTGAAAAAACCATGCTGAGCGTGATCGACGGGTTGATCAAGGAACCGCCCAACAAGGAAGAAGTGGACCGTGCAAAAACCCGGCTGCTCAAGAACATCGATCTGCAACTGAATAACTCGGGCCGCGTGGGACTGGTCCTCAGCGAATGGGGATCCATGGGAGACTGGCGCCTGCTCTTCCTGAATCGCGATCAGGTGGAAAAAGTGACTCCGGAAGATGTCGCGCGCGTGGCGAAGCAGTATCTGAAATCCGACAATCGGACCGTCGGCCGTTATCTCCCC
The DNA here is from genome assembly GCA_020073445.1 of Terriglobia bacterium. GTDB lineage: Bacteria > Acidobacteriota > Terriglobia > Bryobacterales > Bryobacteraceae > Palsa-187. The sequence goes on along the minus strand of JAIQFE010000001.1, from coordinate 404,617 downwards.
TCCGACAAGCCGGACCGCTCGGTGATTCCGCCCAGCCCGGACATCATGGCCGAGCTTAAGGATTACAAGGGCAAGGCAGCGGTCGAGGAGGGCGAGGTGTTCGATCCGTCGCCAGCTAATATCGAAGCGCGGACCACGCGCATCACGCTTCCCAGCGGTCTGAAGCTGGTTCTGCTGCCCAAAAAGACTCGCGGCGGGACGGTGGTCGCGAACCTTCAGCTGCATTTCGGCGACGAGAAGAGTCTTGCAAATAAAGACGCGGCGCCCCGACTGGCCGGCGCCTTGCTGATGCGCGGTACCCAGAAGCACACGCGGCAGCAATTGCAGGACGAGTTCGACAAAATCAAGGCTCAAGTCAACGTGAGCGGCGCGCTCACCGGCGCAAGCGCTAGGATCGACACCGTGCGAGCCGGATTGGTCCCGGCGTTACAGTTGGTCGCCGAAATCCTGCGGCAACCTTCCTTCCCGGAGTCCGATTTCGAGCAGATCCGGCAGGCGTCGATTGCGCAGCTCGAGGCCGGGCGCAGCGAGCCGCAGAACATGGCCAGCATCGCGATGAACCGGTATCTGAATGCCGCCTATCCGGCGGGCGATCCGCGCTACACGCTGACCATCGACGAGAACATCGATCAGTTGAAGAAGGTCAAACTCGAAGAAGCCAAGAAGTTTTACGCGGATTTCTATGGCGCATCGAACGCCGAGCTTGCGGTGGTCGGAGATTTCGATGCCGCTGAGATCCGGAAACTGGCCGAGGATCTGTTCAGCTCCTTCAAGAGTCCGAAGCCTTATGCGGTGGTCAAGCGAAGCTGGACCAAGCTCAACCCGGCCAACACCTCCCTTGAGGCGCCTGACAAGGCCAACGCCTATTTATATGCAGTGACTCCAGTCAGCATGGATCAGCAGGATCCGGACTACCCGGCCATGGTTCTGGCCGATCGCATCATGGGCGGCGACGAAAAGAGCCGGCTGTGGGTCCGTATCCGCGAGAAGGAGGGTTTGAGCTACGGCGTGAACAGCAACTTCCGGGCGGGCCAGCAGGAAAAGTATGGAGTGTTTGCCGCCGTCGCCTCGGCCAAGAACGAAAACACCGCGAAGGTTGAAGATGCGTTTAAAGACGAGATCGCCAAGGCGGTGAGCAATGGATTTACCGCGGAAGAAGTCGCTACGGCCAAGACGGCGCTCATGCAGGAGCGGCAATTGAGCCGTTCGCAAGATAACCAGTTGGTGGGGCTGCTGGTGAGCCAGGCCGAGCTCGGCCGGACGATGCAGCGCGAGAGCGACCTGGAAAAGAAGATCAACGACACGACGCCCGCGCAGCTCAGCGCGACATTTAAGAAGTGGATCGATCCAGCGACGATTTCCTACTTCAAGGCGGGGGATTTCAAGAAGGCCGCCGCGGCATCGGCGAAATAGTTTTCGCAGTCAGGTGGAGCGAGGTGGGGACAGGCTACTCTGTCCCTCACGTAATTTTGTGACTTTGCGCCATCCTGGGAGTGGACAGAGCTGTCTGTCCCCCGAGCGTCCATGCGGTACGCGGGTTACAAACCCGCGAGCAGGATGCAATCCGGCCCCACTACTTCTGGACTTTCTCGTCCTTTTCCACTTTTCCGTCACGGATGTGGATGATGCGGTGCGCGTGCATAGCGATATCGTGCTCATGCGTCACCAGCACGATCGTATTGCCCTCTTTGTGGAGCTTCGCGAACAACGCCATGATGTCGTTGCCGGTGGCGGTATCGAGCGCGCCGGTAGGTTCATCGGCCAGCAGCAGCGACGGATGGTTCACCAGGGCCCGCGCGATGGCCACGCGCTGGCGCTGCCCGCCCGATAGTTCGCTGGGCTTGTGCAGCATGCGCTCCTGCAGATCCACTTCTTTGAGTGCGGCCTTGGCCATCTCGGCCCGCTGGTGAGAAGAAACTCCCGCGTAGATCAGCGGCAACTCCACGTTGTGGAGCGCCGTGGCGCGAGACAGCAGATTGAAGGTCTGGAACACGAATCCGATTTCCTTGTTGCGGATACGCGCCAGCTCATCGTCGTCCATGTCGCTGACCAGGTTGCCGTTGAGGTAGTACAACCCAGAGGACGGGCTGTCCAGACAACCAATCAGGTTCATCAGGGTCGATTTTCCGGAACCGGAAGGACCCATGATGGCGACGTACTCGCCCTTCTTGATCTCGATATCGATGCCCGCGACGGCGTGGATGGTCTGGTCACCCATCACATAGGTCTTCATCAGATCCCACGTGCGAATGATGACTCCATCGCGCCGGAGCTGCTCTCCGCGCTCCGCTTTATCCAGTACCGCGGCCTGTGCCATCTAGCCCCCAGCTCCGATGACCGCGTTGCGATTATCCACCTTCACCCGGGATCCCGGCCGCATGGTTCGAATGGCCTGATAACTGCCGACGACAATCTGCTCTCCCGGCTCGACGCCCTTCAGGACCTCAATATCCGTGGCGCCGGTGATTCCCGTTTCCACCTTCCGGAATTCGGCCTTTTGATTCACGACCACAAACACGCCAGTGATTTCTTCGCGGCGCAATTTCTCGGTCGCCACATTGATAGGCGCTTGCCCATTGTCCTTCTGTTTCTTCTTGGCCGCAGCGGCCGCGTCGTCCAGTTCGCCTTGTTGCCGAACCGTGAGCGCCTGAATCGGGATGTTGAGGACCTCGTGCCGCGTAGCGGTGACAATTTTGGCCGTGCAGGAGAGCCCCGGACGAATCGTGTCGGGCGGATCGTCGAGCGCGACCACCACTTTGAAATCCTTGGCTTCCGTGGAAGAGGTGCCGCTGCTGGAAGCCACCTGTCCGGTGGACCGCAGAATGGCAGTATTTCCAATTTCGATCACATGCCCAGAAAACGTGTGGTCGGGGACCGCATCGATGGTCACCGTCGCCTTCTGGCCGATTTGCAGGTTGACGATGTCGGTCTCATCCACCTTTACTTGCGCCGTGATCAGCGACATATCGGCAATCGTCATCACAGCCGATGCGGCCGAGTTCTGGATACCCGGAACCACCGTCTCTCCGAGGCGCACGGGCAGATTGGTCACGATGCCGTCGAGAGGCGAGATCACATCATGCTTCGCCAGGATATCGGCCACGCGCGTCAGCCCGGCCTGCGCCTGCGATACGCGCCGCTGAGCGGAGGTGATTTGGGCCTGCGCCTGCGCTTTTTGCGATACCAGCTGTTGGAGCCGCAGCTCGGCCTCTCGCAGTCCCGCTTTCTGGGACTCGTAGGTGGACTTCCGCTGATCGTAATCGGCTTTCGCCGCAACGCCCGCTTTGTAGAGCTCGTCATAACGTTCAAAGGTCACCCGGGCTAATTCCAGATCGGCCTTGGTGCGCTCGATGGTGGCCTCCTGGGTGCGGATGGTGTCGTCCTGCATCTTCAGGCCGGCCTCGGAGGCGGCCGAGTCGGCTTCGGCGGATGCGACGCTGGCTTTTTGCGCCTGAACGTCGGCGTTCGCCTGTATGCTTTCGATCCTGGCGACCACCTGACCCTTGTGAACGCGGTCCCCTTCCTTGACCAGAAGGTCCGTGATCAGACCCTGGGCGTTCGCCCCTAAGTCAGTGTAAGTACGGGGGGTTATCTCACCGGAGGCGGTCACAATCGAGGTCAGGTCGCCCTTGCTCACGGTCGCGGTCTGCACCGTCACCTGGGCGCTCTGGCTATATCGAATGCTGGCCACTGTACCAGCTACGGCGGCCAGCGCCAATACTACTCCGATAACGATCTTCCACTTTGTTTTCACGATGTTGACGTCTCCCCAGCGAGCCTGAACTTGCCTTAATCTGTAAAGACGAGTTCCTGGGAGGGAAAGTTCCTCGGCGACCCGGCTACTCTACCTCTAGTTTAGACGAACGAAACCCGCTAATCTTACCGGAACTTGTGAAAAAAACTTTGCTTTCGCCCTTTTTGCCTCACGAGGTACGATGGAAGTTTCCATGAAACTTCAAAGCTATACCATCACCCAGGGACGGGACCGCGCCCCCGCGCGCGCCATGCTTAAGGCTATCGGCTTTACGGATGAAGATCTGAAGAAGCCCATTATCGGCGTGGCCAATACCTGGATTGAAACCATGCCGTGCAACTACAACCTGCGCGAGCTGGCGACGCACGTCAAAGCCGGCATCCGCGCGGCCGGTGGCACGCCCATGGAATTTAACACGATCGCAATCAGCGATGGCGTCACCATGGGCACCGAGGGCATGAAGGCGTCGCTGGTCAGCCGGGATCTCATTGCGGACTCGATTGAACTGGTCGGCCGCGGGCACATGTTCGATGGCATCGTCGCGCTGGTGGCCTGCGACAAGACCATTCCAGGAGCGGCGATGGCGTTGCTGCGCCTGAACGTGCCGGGCGTTGTGATGTACGGCGGCACGATCATGCCAGGTCCCAACAATTCCACGGTGCAGACGGTGTTTGAAGCGGTCGGCCAGCGTGCCGCGAATCTGATCACCGATGCGCAACTGCTGGAGATCGAGAATACGGCCTGTCCGGGCGCGGGCGCGTGCGGCGGACAGTTCACCGCCAACACTATGGCGACGGTGATGGAGATGATCGGGCTTTCTCCCATGAGCACGGCTTCCGTGCCGCAAGTGGATCCGCGCAAGCAGCAGGTGGCATTTCGCTGTGGCCAGGTGGTGATGGATGCGGTGCGCGCGGATCGCCGCCCACGCTCGATCGCCACTCGTAAGGCTTTCGAGAACGCGATCGCGTCGGTGGCCGCCACCGGCGGATCGACCAATGCGGTGCTTCACCTGCTTGCTCTGGCCCACGAAGCCGGCGTTCCGCTGAACATGGAAGACTTCCAGACGATCAGCGCGCGCACTCCCTTGATAGTCGATCTGAAACCTGCCGGACGTTTTGTCGCGTACGACGTCGACCAGGCCGGCGGCTGGGCCGTTGTCGCAAAACGCTTAAGCGATGGAGGCTTTGCCCACAAGGACGCCATGACGGTTACCGGCCGGACGTTCGCCGAGGAAGCCGCCGACGCGAAGGAAACTCCGGGCCAGCAAGTGATTCGCCCGCTTGCCAATCCGATCAAGTCCAGCGGCGGCCTAGTGATCCTGAAAGGGAATCTCGCGCCCGAAGGCAGCGTGATCAAGGTGACGGGGATCGACAAGAAGTCGCACCGCGGACCGGCTCGGCTGTTCGCGCGCGAAGAAGACGCGATGCACGCCGTCACCAGCGGGGAGATCAAGGCCGGCGACGTGGTGGTGGTGCGCTATGAAGGACCCCGCGGCGGTCCCGGAATGCGCGAAATGCTGGGCGTGACCAGCGCGATCGTGGGAGCGGGATTGGCCGACAGCGTCGCCCTGCTGACCGACGGGCGTTTCAGCGGAGCCACGCGTGGATTCATGATCGGCCACGTCGCTCCGGAGGCCTTCGTCGGCGGCCCGATCGCAGCCGTGCATGAAGGCGATATGATCACCATCGACCTGGAGAAACGAACGATTGACCTGGAAGTTTCGCCGGAGCAGATGAAGTCGCGGTTGAGCGCGTGGAAGGCTCCCGACCTGAAGTACACGACGGGAGTGTTTCGAAAATATGTAAATGCGGTCGGCTCGGCCGCGCAGGGCGCTGTTACAAGCTAAGCCAGCTTAGCTGCTGACCTTAGCCAGGTGCGGCTCGATCATCTTGAGGACTTCGGGCTTGGGCATCGCGCCCACCCGCTGATCCACCACCTGGCCGCCCTTGAACAGCAGCAGCGTGGGGATGCCACGGATCCCGTAGCGCATGGCCGTACCCGGGTTGTCGTCCGTGTTCAACTTTCCGATCTTCACCTTGCCAACGTACTCCGTCGCCAGGGCATCGATCGTGGGGCCCATGGCCTTGCAGGGTCCACACCAGGGAGCCCAGAAATCCACGAGCACGGGGGTCTCGGATTTCAGCACGTCCTGGTCAAATGCGCCATCGGTAAAAGTGAGTGTGTTTTCAGCAGCCATGTTTCCTTCGGATCCCTCAGGGTCCGCTACTTATGATGCGGGATCTGGCCCGAAAGATGCAACTCCAGCGGCTCGGCCGTCGCGCCAGCGCTATCCTGTTACACAGCGGTACTTCTAACAAACTATGCCTGAAATCGAAATTAAGACCGAAGGCGGGGAATCGGATCCCCTGGGACAGAAGGTCGGCGTGGTTGCCGCCATATTGGCTGTGTGTCTGGCGGTGGTCTCCATCCAGTCTCACCGCGCACACACCACGGCCGTGGTCGAGCGATCCGAGGCCAACGATCAATGGTCGCTGTATCAATCCAACCGCATCAAGTTTCATAGCCTGGAGTTGGGCGTCGACCTGCTGAAGGTACTGGGCCACGATAAGCCGGACGCGGAGCAGACCATCGCCCGTTACGAGACCCAACAGAAGAAGTACGAGAAAGAAAGCAAGGAAGTGAAAGACGAAGCGACCAAAAAAGAGCAGGAGACCCTCCATACCGAAGATAAAGCCCTGCGATACGACCTGGGCGAAGGGATGCTCGAAATCGGCGTGGTCATGGCTTCGCTCTACTTCATTTCGCGCAAGAAGCTTTTCCCCGTAATCAGCTTGGTGTTTGGAGTTCTGGGAATCGTGGTCGCGATATCGGGCGTCTTGCTATGAGCGAACTATCCCCCGCCGTGACTGGCGGGGCTGGTCAGAGAGAGAGCATCAACCGCTGATACTCGCGGGCTGACGCATCCCACGAAAAATCTTTCGCCATTCCCCGCCGCATCCGCGCGATCCACGCACCAGGCTTTTCGAAAGCGTCTAACGCCTGCTGAATCGCTCCCTGGAGTGCTTCTGGAGTGTATTCGACAAACTTGAAGCCCGTCGATTCGTCCACTGTATCGTCCAGGCCTCCCGTGGCCCGGACAATCGGCACAGTCCCGTAGCGCAGGCTGTACATCTGGCTGAGCCCGCATGGTTCGTATTGCGACGGCATGAGGAACATGTCCGCCCCGGCCTCGATACGATGCGACACCGCGTCGTCGTAGCCGATCCGGACGGCGAACTTCTCGGGCCTCAGTGCAGCCAGCTGCCGGAACATGTCTTCGTATTTCTTCTGCCCCGAGCCGAGCGCGACCATCGCCACATCCTGATCCGCCAGCCAGGCGGCGATACCTTCCACCAGGTCGAAACCTTTTTGATCGGCAAAACGCGACACGATTCCGATCAGCGGCCGGCGCGTGTTGGGCGGCAAGCCCATTTCGGCGAGAAGAGCTTGTTTCGATGCGAGCTTGCCCGCAAGATCGCGCGCGGAATAATGCGCCACTTGGTATGGGCCCGTTTCCGGATTCCACTCCTCATAATCGACGCCATTGAGGATCCCGCTGAGTTTGCTGGAGTGCTCACGCAGCAGGTCGTCCATGCCGAACCCGTATTCGGGAGTCTGAATTTCGCGCGCGTAGGTTGGGCTTACCGTGTTGACGGCATCGGACCAGACAATGCCGGCTTTAAGAAAACTGACGCGATCCCAGAATTCCAGGCCGCCGGGATGGTACAGCCCCGGATCCAGGCCCAGATCGTCGAACGCGGCAGCAGGATAGTTTCCCTGGTAGCCCAGATTGTGGATGGTCAGCAGCGTGCGTAGTCCAAAAAACGTAGGATCGCCGGCGAAGGTTGTTCGCAGATACGGGGCAGCTAAGCCCGCCTGCCAATCATGCGTGTGCAGCACCGCAGGCCGGAAGATGTGGCGCGCGATCCCCAGCGCGGCCTGACTCAACAGCGCGAAGCGGATGTGATCGTCGGGATAGTCTCCGTAGATCTCCGGGCGATCGTAAAGCGCCGGGCAATCCACGAAAAAGTAGTGCACGCCGCGATGGACAAGGCGAAGAATATCGACCGAGTACGAGTGCGGACCCACCCACAGCGGCATGGCGAGCCATACCGGCTCAGCGACGATCGCTTCGTTTACACGCGTTTCCGCGACGCGGTACTTGGGCATGACCACGCCAACCTCATCGCCTAGCCGAACCAGCGCCGGCGGCAGCGAGCCCAGCACATCCGCCAGTCCGCCTGTTTTGACGAATGGAGTGGCCTCCGACGCCACCATCAGGATCTTCACTGCGCGGCGGCTCCCAGCAGGTGTTTTTGCACTTTGCCCAGCGCGTTGCGGGGAAGTTTGTCGACGATAATAAAGCGCCGCGGGCATTTGAAGGAGGCAAGCTTTTCGCGGCAGACGGCTTCGAGCGCGTTCGTATCGCAAGTGCCTCGCAGGTCGCTGCGGGGAACGATGTAAGCCACAGGCACTTCGCCGCGCACCCGGTCGGGTTGGGCCGCCACAGCTGCTTCGGCCACCTCCGGCTGTTCCATGAGGAACTCTTCGATCTCTCGCGGATAAATGTTGAAGCCGCCCGAAATAATCAGATCGCTGCGGCGGCCGCACAAGGTGTAATAGCCATCGGAGGATCTCTGCGCAAGATCGCCCGTCTTAAACCATCCATCCACGAACGCGGCGCGCGTGGCGTCTTCGCGCCGCCAGTATCCGGCGAATACGTTCGGACCCTTCAGATACAGCTCGCCGGTTTCGCCGTCGGGCACTTCCTGGCCGTTTTCGTTCAGGATGCGCGCCTGCACCCCCGGAAGCGGAAATCCGACGCTTCCCGGACGCCGCTCGCCGTCGTACGGATTCGAGATGTTCATGATCGTCTCGGTCATGCCGTAGCGCTCGAGAATGGTGTGCCCGAACAGTTTGCGGAAGTCTTCGAGCACCTGGGCGGGCAGCGGCGCGGAGCCCGATACGAACAGGCGCATGCTTTTCCCGATTTCGCGCGCGGTCTCCGGCGGCGTCTCGAGCAGGCGGACGTACATGGTCGGCACGCCGAAAAACAGCGTGGGACGGAAATCCAGAAATTCGGCCGCGGCTTTTTCGTGTTCGAAACGTTCCAGCAGGCGCATGCGGCACCCCGAGAACAGCCAGCAATGCAGCCCATTGCCGAGCGCGTGAACGTGGAACAGAGGCAGAGCCAGCAGGAATCGGTCCGTGGAGCTGATGCGCCAGGTCTGGAGCAGATTCGCTGCGTTCACGGCGAAGTTATTGTGCGTGAGGATAGCGCCCTTCGAAACGCCGGTGGTCCCCGAGGTATAGACCAGCGCGGCAGGCGATTCGCCGTCCAAAGGCGTCTCGGCCAGATCCGCCGGCTGCGCGGCAGCTTCGGCGCGCAAAGCTGGAAGTTCCTTTTCGGTGACGAAGAGCTTGGGCTCGGCATCGCTCAGGATGTGCGACAGCTCGCGCTCGCGATACAAAATGTTCACCGGCACGAAGATGACGCCCAGCTTGACGCAGGCGAGAAAAATATCGATGAAGTCGAGCGAGTTCGCCAGGTAGACAGCCAGCCGGTCGCCGGTCTGGAACCCCCGGGCGGCCAGGGCTCGCGCCATGCGATTACTGCGCGCGTCGATGTCGCCGAAGGTATAGGTGGCGCCCTTCCATTCGAGTGCCGGCTCGTCCGGTCGCAGACGAAATGAGGTGTCGAACCAGTTGCGAAGATTCATGTGGGGCGAGGCATGCCTCGCCCCTACAAAGATACCAATCAGTCGTTGACGTCGATGTTGTCGGTGAAGCAGCTGTCGAAGGCGCGGTCCAGTACGTCCTCGGTCAGCTCTTTCGCCCGCGCCTCGAAGTTGATGAGATCGATGGCGTGGCTGATAACGTCCCGGGGATGGCAGCGGCGGTAGCGTTTGCCGCCTTGCACGTAGTGTTTTTCCACGAAAGACTCGATGACGCCCGGTCCGTATTCGAGCAGACGGGATTCGGCGAAACGCTCGAAGATCTGGATGAACTCATTCCTTCCTGGACTGCGCAGGAACATCTTGTACTGAATGCGGCGCAGGAACGCTTCGTCGCCCAACTGCTCGGGCCGCAGGTTGGTGGAGAAGATCAGGAACGCTTCGAACGGCACCGTCATCTTGCCTCCCGCCTGGAAGCTCAGATAGTCGACGTGGCGCTCCATCGGCACGATCCAGCGGTTCAGGATTTCGGCAGGCGAGGCTTTTTGCCGTCCGAAGTCATCAATGAGATAGATACCGTTGTTAGCCTTGAGCTGGAAGGGTGCGTCATACACTTTCGAGACCTTGTTGAAGCTCAAATCCAGCATGTCCAGGCCGAGCTCACCGCCGGTGATGATGAACGGGCGGCGGCACTTGAACCAGCGGCGATCGTACCCGTGATCGCGATCGAGGGTGACGCTGTCGCTTTCCGAATCGTCGATTTTCTGGTGATAAATGGGGTCGTAGAGCTGGATGATGTTGCCCTGGGATTCAATGGCGTACGGCATGTAAATAGGCGCCGTTTCCACGCGGAACAGGGATTCAGCCAGCGCGGTCTTGCCGTTGCCGGGTTGGCCGTAAATCAAGAACGACTTGTTCGAGTTCACCGCCGGGCCGATGCGCGCCAAAATGTCCTGCTCCACCACCAGATGCTTGAAAGCCTTCCGGAGCGAGTCCGGCGTCAGCCAGTTCTCGGCTAGTCTTTGACGCCGCACCACCTCCGCATACTGGTGGAGAGGCACCGGAACCGTACCGGCGTATTGATTGTTCTCGAGATACTCGCGGGTGAGATTCCGGCCAGACTCGGTGAGCGCGAAAATTCCCGAGCTGTTGCCCATGCCCAGCGATTTCTTGATTCCCACGTGATGCTGCCGCTTGATATTCTCAAGCAGCTCATCGATGAGGCTGTACTGGAGTCCCACCAGGCTCGCCAAATCCCGACCCATCACCTCGCCGCGGAAATAGAGAAACTTCAGAATCAGCTGTTCGATCAGGGAGACCGATATGCCGGTATCTGCCAGAGATTCGGGTGGCGGGGGAACAACGGCCTGTTCTTCCGGCGCCGAGGTGTACATGGGGCGTTCAGCTTCCCGCGGCTCCGGCGATGGGGCGGTGGGACGGGGAATGTTGATCTGAATGCCGCTGCGCAGGGGCGGGTCGGAAATGGCGCTCACGAATGCATCCTCCAGGTGATCAGAGTTCCCGCAACCGGGGAACTAGTTACCTATCGGACTGGGATGAGGGGACCTGCACCTTAGATGCCCCCCTAGTACCGCGCTCCCAATTCGTAGGGATGCGGCAGCCAGGAAATTTATGCCCGCTCCGCGTTTTCTTCCACGATGCGGCCGTCGAACAGGTGAATGTTGCGGTCGGCGAAGCGTTCGTAGCGGGGATCGTGGGTGACCATGCAGATGGTGGCGCCGCCGCGATGCAGATCCCGTAACAGCTCCATGACAGCCTCGCCGTTGGTGCTATCCAGGTTGCCGGTGGGCTCGTCCGCCAGCAGGATGGAGGGATCGCCCGCCAGCGCGCGGGCCACGGCCACGCGCTGCTGCTGACCTCCGGAGAGCTGCGACGGATAATGCTTCACGCGATGGCTCATTCCCACGCGCTCCAGCGATTCGTGCACACGCTTCTTCCGCTCGGCGCTGGGCATGCCGCGATACGTGAGCGGCAGTTCCACGTTTTCGTACACCGTGAGATCGCCGATCAGATTGAAGGCCTGGAAGATGAATCCGATCTCGCGGTTGCGGATACGCGCCCGCTCGCTGAGTTTCAGACCCTGCACCGGCCGGCCGTTGAGCTCGTAGGTGCCGTCCGAGGAAGAATCGAGCAGCCCGAGAATGGCCAGCAGCGTCGATTTGCCGCAGCCCGAGGGACCGGCGATCGATACGTATTCACCCTTCTTGATATCCAGATGAATACCGGCCAACGCGTGCGTCTCCACTTCGTCCGTGACAAAGACCTTCTTGACTCCATCGAGATGAATCAGAACTTCGGCCATATTCGCTCCTTAGTCCAATCGTATTCGGGGATTCTGATCCTGAGCCGACATGTCGGAGAGAATCACCTGATCGCCCACTTTCAACCCATCCACAACCTCGATGGTATTCACAGAACTGCGTCCCAGTTTAACCGTGACGCGTGAAGCTCCTTTGCCATCGGGTTCCAGCTTAAACAGACTGACGGAACTGTCGGGCTGGCCGAACACCGGCCGCCCGATATAGACGACGTCCGCCAGGCGTTCGATTTCAACCGTTCCGTCCACGCTCAGGTCAGGCACCGCGCCGCTGGGTAACGGTCCGTCCAATTTGCAATCCACCGTGCGGGTTCCATTGATCACGTTGGGATCTATTCGCACTACGTGCGCGGGAATGATTCCGTTCCGTGTATCGATGGACGCTTTCTGTCCCAGCAGGATATCCTTGGCCTGGGTTTCGGCGATCTGCAGCTCGGCCTGCAGTTTGGCCTGGGCGACCTTGGCGACCACGGTGCCCGCCGAGACGTGGGTGCCGACCTGCAGGGTCAGCTCCTGAACGACGCCATCGGTTCCTGCGCGAACCGTCAGATCCTTAAGTTGCTGTTTCTTGCGCTCCCAAGCAGCTTGCAGCTTGTCGATTTGGACTTTAGCGGATTCCAGCTGGGCGTCGATGGAATCCTTCATGATGTCGAGCTTCTGCTTCTCGGTTTGAAAGCGGCTGTTGGCCTGCTCCCAATTTGCGGTGCTGAGTTTCACGTTCAGGTCGGTCTGGATCTGGAACTTGAAGAGCTGTTCGTCCTTATCCTTATTCAGCGAAGCCTGCTTGAGGGCGTTTTCGGCAGTGGCCACGGCGGATTGCTGGTCGAATCTCTGGCTCTGCAGCTTTACCTTCAAATCGGCGTAGGTGGCTTGAGCCTGCTTCACCTGCCACTCGAGATCATTGGCCGCGAGATCCATGTCTGGATTGGTTAATACCATCAAGACTGTGTCCGGTGTCACTTTTTGGCCGGATTTTATGGGAACTTTGATCACCTGGCCGTCCTGGAGGCTGGGGATCACGATGATCTCCTCCGGCGCCAGCTTGCCGAGCCCCTTTCGCTCGATGACAATCGGTCCGCGCTTGACCGAATCGATCCATACCGTCGCGCGCTCCACCGTGGGGGCCGCCGGCTCGAGCTTCGACACGCGCCAGCCCGCCGCGCCCAGGGCACCTAGCGTCAGGATCCCGTAGGCAATGAACCTGATGCGCTTTCTTTTCGCGACGCCTTCTCGCTTGATATCCATGGTTTCCTGTGGGGTTTCCTATTTGGTCGGCCGGTGACTCACTAGCGCACGCCGTCTGCCATAAATCCTTCGAGCGACAGGCCGTCAAAATGCCTGTAGTTACAGAGGTTTATGGTTCCGTGAGCGATTGTATCACGGCCCCGAGGTGTCCGTTCCTGGGACGGTGCTGTGCGGATCGGACTTCTAAAAAAATTGGAGCGGGAGACCGGATTCGAACCGGCGACATCGACCTTGGCAAGGTCGCACTCTACCAGCTGAGTTACTCCCGCGTTCGCGGAGGGAAGGACCTCAAAGGACAGATTCATTGTCGCGCCCGCTACCAAGAAAGTCAAATAGCCCGGGTAGGAGGTAGTGGCGCAACTTGAAAGTTAAGGAATAATCAGCGTCAGCCGAGGTCGAGAAGGGGGCAGACGCAACTCCCGACAACGTCCATGACGATCTCAAGAACGACATCCAGCAGCAAGGAGTCGCACATTGAAGTACGCCGCATTCCTCACCAATATACGCAACCATCGGTTCAGGAGTTCCGTCCTGGCGGATGGCTAACCCAATCGCAATAGCCAGTCATAGTACCAAGTCAAGATAGTCCCATTTTGAGCGGAGCCACGACCAGCCGACTAAGAAAAATCCAGCAATCAGCCGATAGGAGTTGGAAGCCGGACACTGGGCTCAGTCCCCGGAGTCTGCTACTGGAGGAAAAAGCCAATGAACACGCTATCGAACATAGTTTACCGGCTCAGGATCTGGAGCGATTCCCTGGGGCAGGACCTCATCGAATACGCTCTCATGGCCGGTTTTGTGGCCGTTGCCGCTGGTGCTGCGTTTCCCCCAGTTGCGGATACCATCAGCCAGATATTCTCAAAGATCACCTCAGTGCTCAGCTCCGCAAACGCGAGCTAGCGTGGTGCTCCATTTGAAACGCAACACGGTTGACTGAGTCTAGGCACTTCGCTGGCTAACGAGCTCCGCGTGTCGCCAGGTACTTGGCGATTCCTACCAGATCCTCTGCTGAGATCCTTCAGCACCTCGTAGATCCTGCGGTCGAACTTCCCCCAGATCATGGACGACCACTTTAAGGGCGCGGCACCAAGTCCATCTATACAGCGCAGTTGGTAGATTTGTTAAGTTTTTTCCATGGTGAATCCGGGGTGGTATAGCCTGAGGGGAGGGGCCCAATTCGACCTCTTAATCCCCCTGGCCGGCGATGGCAAACGGTCTGTCATCGAAATGTTTTAGTGCTTCGGCGGCGCTCGGGAGATGGTGGTAATCCTTTGAAAACAAGGATGATAAACTCTGCAAACTTTTTCTTGCCCGCAAAACGTTTTGTGCTATGCTGAGATCCGTCGGTGAGCACGGGTCGTCCTCGTTCAGTGTTCCGTGACTCACGCAAATAGCGTCGAGAATTTCCCCCGGATCAGAGAGAGTACTACGACCGATTTCCACAGCTGTGGTAATCATGTGGGAAATTTGCGGCCATCGGGGATCTCGTTAAGCAAGGAGAATCACAGTGGGTGGAAATTGGGAATCGGCCGTAGCCGTAGCCGTAGCACAAGAGCTGAATCCGTGGGATTTGATCAAGGCAAAACTGGCCGAGAGAATCGCTCCCCAGGAGTTCCAGAACTGGGTGATGCGAACAGCGCTCGAAAGCCTCGACCAAGGCTCATTGCGGGTCCAGGTGCCGGATCAAGTCACGAAAGATTTTATCGAACAGGAGTACACGGAACAGATTCGTTCCACCATTCTCGAATTGAATCTTCCCGTGGATCGAATCGTGTACCTGCCGCACGCGGAATCCCGATCGACCGCGGCTGATACCGCTTCGGTTTCCTCGCCCGAGCCGGCATTCGCCTCTGCGGCGGGACAGTTGAACACGCGTTTCCGGTTCGACAACTTCGTGGTAGGCAGCTGCAACCAGTTCGCTCATGCCGCTGCCCGCGCGGTGGCCGACAGTCCCTCGCGCAGCTACAACCCGCTGTTCATCTATGGCGGCACCGGAATGGGAAAGACTCACCTGATGCACGCCATCGGGCGGGAGCTTCTCGACAAGTATCCGGCCATCCGGGTGGTGTACACATCCAGCGAACGGTTCATGAACGAAATGATCCTGTGTTTGCGGACTAACCGTATGCCTTCATTTCAACGGCACTACCGCACCGCCGACGTCCTGCTGGTGGACGATGTGCAGATCCTGGCCGGCAAAGAGCGCATGCAGGAAGAGTTCTTCCACACGTTCAACGAACTCTACGATCATCAGAAGCAAATCGTCATCTCCAGCGACTCGGCGCCGAAAAGCACGTCTGGGCTGGTGGAACGCCTGCGCTCGCGCTTCGAATGGGGACTGATGGTGGACGTCCAACCACCGGATCTCGAAACGAAGATGGCGATCCTCGACAAGAAGGCCGAACTCGAAGGCGTCGCGCTTCCCGAAGAAGTCCGCATCTACATCGCCACGAAAACGAAATCAAACGTACGCGAACTCGAAGGCGCACTGATCAAGCTGATCGCGTACTCTTCGATCACCAACTCGCCCGTAACGCTGCAGATGGCGCAGCAGGTGTTGAAGTACCTGATCTCGGGTGGCGAGCGCCGCATCACTATGGATTCGATCCTGCGCGCCGTGGCCGAGAAGTTCAACATGCAGCCTCAGCAGCTGAAGCAGAAATCAAATTCTCGCCAGATTGCCTACCCGCGCCAGGTCGCGATGTATCTGATGAAGGATTTGACGCAAGCTTCACTGCCTGAAATCGGCAGGGTCTTTGGCGGAAAGCATCACACGACCGTTCTCCATTCCGTCCAGAAGATCGAACGGCTGCGCCAGATCGATACGGATCTCAACAGGTTGATCCACAGCCTAATCGACTCAGTCCATTAGTGTTGTCGACGTCATCCACAACCCAGCTTCCTTATGCCCTGTGGCAACCTGTGAATACCTCCTGTCAGGCCGACTTTACACTTCCGGATGCACTCCTTTCCGCACAGCTTCCGATGGCTTTAACTCCTCAGTCTTGCTATAATTTAGAAAGAAATCAAAGTTTCCACAGGTACTACGACTACGATTACTCTTACCTGATAGAGATCTAGTCAGAAAAACAACCTCCGCTATGGAATTCACCGTCAGTAGGGCTGATCTGGTTCGAGAACTGAACCTGTCTCAGGGTGTGGTTGAGAAGAAGACCACGATTCCAATTCTGTCCAACATTCTGCTGGAAGCGGATGGCGATCGCTTACTGCTGACGGCGACGGATCTGGAATTGGGAGTCCGTTCGTCGTGCGCCGCGAAGGTAAAGAAAAAGGGCGCGGGGACGATTCCTGCACGGCGCCTGTTGGACTATGTTCGGCTGCTTCCGGAGGGCGAGGTCCAGGTCAAGATTCTCGAGAACCAGTGGGCCAGCCTGGTGTGCGGCCGTTCCAAAACGCGAATTGCCGGAATGTCTCGCGAAAGTTTTCCGGAACTGCCTGCCATGCCGGCGGTGCTCGCGGAAATTCCCATTGGCGTGCTGGCCGGGATGATCGCGAAGACAATTTTTGCGATTTCGAGCGAAGAATCGCGGTTCACCCTGAATGGCGCGCTGCTGGTGTTGAAAAAAGGCAGCATGGCGATGGTGGCCACGGACGGGCATCGTCTGGCTATGGTCGAGAGCTCTGGCGATCTCCCGGGCGTTACGGGGGCGTATCGGGCACTCCTACCCCGGAAGGCAATGGCCGAGCTGCAGAAGCTCGCCACGGACGCGACTCCGGATTCGGTGCTGCGTTTCGCGGGCGATGAGAACCATCTCTTCTTCGAGCTCGGCGGCAGGATGCTTCTCAGCCGTAAGCTCACGGGAAATTTTCCGGACTTCGAGCGAGTGCTTCCCAAGGAGCATGCACATTCGGTTTCTGTGAATCGCGATGAGTTTCGGGGCGCGATCGAACGCGTGGCGCAATTCTCGGACGAGCGATCGCGCGGGATTCGTGTGGCAGCCGGCGCGGGTGAGCTGAAGGTTCACTCCTCGGTATCGGAAACCGGCGAGAGCGAAGACAGCATTGCCGCGGCCTACGACGGTCCGGCGGTCGAGATCGGGTTCAACGCGGAATATCTCCTGGATTTCTTGCGCGCCGTCGCGACGGAGGAAGTCACGTTCCTGTTCAAGGACGCACATAGCGCTGGCGAGCTTCGCCCGGGCGGCGAAAAACCGGACAACTATCGCTACGTGATCATGCCCATGCGCATCTGACCGATTTTTTGAAGCGGGTTTCTCAAGCAGGTTTTTCAAGAAAGAAGTATGGCGACAAAAGATACCGGCGCAGTCTACGATTCCAGTAGCATCAAAGTTCTCGAGGGTCTGGAGGCAGTGCGTCTGCGTCCGGCGATGTACATCGGCTCGACCGGGGACGCGGGATTGCATCACCTGGTCTACGAAGTGGTCGACAACTCCGTGGATGAGGCGCTGGCAGGCCATTGTTCCGAAATTAACGTCACCATCCACGATGACGATTCGATCACGGTGGTGGATAACGGTCGCGGCATTCCGACCGGCATGCACGAAGAGGGCGTTTCCGCAGCGGAAGTGGTGCTGACCAAGCTGCACGCCGGCGGAAAGTTCGATTCGAACTCCTACAAAGTTTCCGGCGGTCTGCACGGCGTGGGCGTGAGCTGCGTAAACGCGCTGTCGGAGGCGTTGCATCTCGAGATCTGGCAGAAAGGCTTCACGTTCGAGCAAGATTACGCCAGGGGGATTCCCAAGGGTCCGCTGACACAAACCGGCAAGGCCGGCAAGAAGACCGGCACCAAGATCACTTTCAAGCCCGACACATCCATCATGGACGCGTCGAAGTTTAATTTCGACACTCTCGCGCAACGGCTTCGTGAGCTGGCGTTTCTGAACAAGGGTCTGAAGATTACTTTGACGGACGAACGCGAAGATCCGCCGCGTTCCAGCGAGTTCCAATTCATCGGCGGTATCGCCGAGTTCATCAAGCATCTGAACAAGGGCAAGGCCGTGCTGCACGATAAGCCCATCTACATCGAGGGCGAACGCGATCTGCCCAATGGCGGCACGCTCACGATGGAAGTGGCTCTGCAATACAACGACACCTACAGCGAATCCGTCTTCAGCTTCGCCAACAACATCAACACCGTCGACGGCGGTTCGCACCTGAGCGGATTCCGCAGCGCCCTGACGCGCACCATCAACGCGGCGGGCCAAAGCGGCGGCTTGTTCAAGGACGTCAAAGAAAACCTCACCGGCGACGACGTGCGCGAGGGCCTCACCGCGGTGGTCAGCGTGAAGCTGCCGCAGCCGCAGTTCGAAGGCCAGACCAAGGGCAAGCTCAACTCCGATATTCAGGGCTACGTGGTCCAGCTCATCAACGAGAAGCTGGGCGAGTTCTTCGACAAGAACCCCGCGGTGATGAAGAAGATCGTCGGCAAGGCGATCGACGCGGCGCGCGCGCGGGAAGCGGCTCGTAAAGCCCGCGACCTGACCCGGCGCAAAGGCGCGATGGATTCCGGCGGCCTGCCGGGCAAACTGGCGGATTGCCAGGAGCGCGATCCGGAGCGTTGCGAACTGTTCCTGGTCGAGGGCGAATCGGCCGGCGGCACCGCCAAGGGCGGCCGCGACCGGCGGTATCAGGCGATCCTGCCGCTTCGGGGCAAGATCCTGAACGTGGAAAAAGCCCGCTACGACAAGATGCTGGGGCACGAAGAAATTCGCGCCATGATCACGGCGCTCGGTACCGGCATTGGCAAGGACGATTTCGACGTCGCCCGTTTGCGTTACGGCAAGATCATCATCATGACCGACGCGGACGTGGACGGGTCGCACATCCGCACGCTGCTGCTGACGTTCTTCTACCGCCACATGCAGGAGCTGATCAAGCGCGGCCACGTTTACGTCGCGCAGCCGCCGCTCTATCGCATCAAGAAGGGCAAGAGCGAGAAATACATCAAGGACGACAAGGAATTCACGCGCGAGATTTTGCGCCGGGCAACGGAGAACTTGAAAGTCGAGAACGCGGATAAGACGGTGCTCGAGAGCACGGAACTGCGCAATTTCCTGATGACGCTCGACGAGTTCCAGCTCACCTGGCGGCGCATGGAGCGGCGCTTGCGCGAGCCGCGCGTGGTCGAAATCCTGGCGCGTCCGGAGCTGGGGATCGATACCAAGGCGGATTTCCAGGAAGAGGCGAATCTTAAGCCGGTCCACGAAGCGCTGAAGGCTCTGAAGATTCAATCGGAACTGAAACGCGAAGAGGAGCACTCCGCGTGGATGGTGACGTTCAAGGATCCGACGAACGCGGAGCGTGCAATCGATATCGAGCTGGCTACTCAGCCCGAGTATCGCCGTCTCCGGACGCTGGCCAAGCAAGCCGCCAAGCTGAATCGTCCGCCGTTTGTGGCGATCAAGGATACGCAGCGCGAGACTTTAGCGACCTGGCGCGATCTGCTCTCGCACGTGAAGTCCGAGGGCACCCGCGAAGTGAGCGTCCAGCGATACAAGGGCCTGGGTGAGATGAACGCCGAGCAGCTGTGGGAAACCACCATGAACATCGAGACCCGCACGCTGCTCAAAGTACGGCTCGAAGATCTGGTGCTGACCGACGAGATCTTCACCACGCTGATGGGCGAGGACGTCGAAAGCCGGCGTAAGTTCATCGAAGAAAACGCGCTGGATGTGCGGAATCTGGACATTTAGGTTGCTGAATAAGGGGACAGACCGCTCCCCTTAGTCCTGAGATATGCTGTTCTAGACGAGGAGAAAACCAACCATGCTCAAGAAGATGTTTTATGCAGTTGCGGTGCTCGCGTTTACGGTGACTCTGGCGCTTCCACAGGGCAAGGGCGGCGGCAAAGGCGCTCCCAAGGGTCCTGGAATGGCACTGTCATCGCCCGATTTCCAGGACGGCGGCATTATCCCCGACAAGTTCACGCAGGCGGTTCCGATGCCTGTCTCGCCCAGGCTCGAATGGACCAACGTGCCCGAAGGCACGCAGAGCTTCGTTCTGATCATGCACGATCCGGACAACGCGCTGAACAAGGGAACCGACGACGTGCTGCACTGGATGATGTTCAACATCCCCGGAACCGCGCGCAGCCTCGCCGGTGGCCTGCCGCTAGACGCGAAGCTGCCCGACGGCACGATCCAGGCCAAGGGAATCCGCAACGTGGGTTACATGGGTCCCGGCAATGCGGCGATCAATCCGTATCATCACTACACGCTGGAGCTTTACGCTTTAGATGACAAGCTCTCGCTGAGCCCAGAGGCCACGCGCGCGGAGGTGATGAAAGCGATGGAAGGCCACACCACAGGAAAAGCTGTCCTGGTCGGCCGCTTTAAGAGACCGCAGTAAGAAGCAAAAGGGGACAGCCAGCCGATTTCGGCGAAACGCTCGTTAGCAGGGCGGCGATCCGTCTTCGAAATCGGAGGCAGTCCCCTCTTTAATCGACGTAGACCCGCTTGACCCGCGCGCTGATCCCGCATAGCACGCTGTACGAGATCGTCCCCGCCACCTTCGCCACCTGCTGCGCGTCAATGCTCACCACAGAGCCCGATACATCAGTTTCCGAGCCGAGCAGCGTCACCGCGTCACCAACTCGTATTTCCGGACTAGCCGAGATGTCGATCGTGGTCAGATCCATCGAGACTGCGCCGATAATCGGCGCAAGCTTCCCCCTGGCGATCACGTGGCCGCGGTTCCCCAGGCGGTGCGGGATCCCATCCGCGTAGCCTGCGGCCAGCACGGCGATCCGCATGGGGCGCGCCGCGCGATGAATGCCTCCGTAGCCAATGAGAGATCCGGCTTCCAGGTTCTTCACGGCTAGAACCGTGGCCTTCCAGGAGAGCGCGGGTTTGACCACCAACTGGCGCCTGGGTGCCGAGCCTCGCGCCGGCGAAACGTATCCGTAGATGGCGTGTCCGGGCCGCACCAGGTTCCACCAGGCCGCTTTGCGTCCGTACGCCACGGGAATAGTTCCGGACGCATGAATATAGTGTGGCGTCAGGCCTGCGGCGCGCAGCCCCGATAACACACCTTCAAAATGCGCGAGCTGGTCATCCGTCTGCCGGCTTTCATAATTGCCGGATGAAGCGAAGTGCGTCATCAGGCCTTCGAGGTTCGCCGGCACGGCCTGCACCGCGCGAGCAATTTCCTCGGCGCTGGCGCGCGTGCCCAGGCGTCCCATGCCGCTGTCGATCTTCAGATGATACGGAACGCGCGCGGCCGGCAGATCCTCGAGCGAATGAATCACCGGCGTCAGACCGAATTCTTCCAGCCCGGCGCGCTCATCGGGAAGAAAATCGGCCATCACCAGGATGCGGGCGCGGATCCCCTGGCGGCGCAGATATACGCCTTCGTCGACATTGGACACGGCCAGCCAGTTCGCGCCCTCGGCTTCGAGTGCTCGCGCTACTTCAGGGGCGCCATGGCGGTAGGCGTCGGCCTTGACCACGGCCATCACCTCGACCTCCGAACCGACCACTTTCCTGACGGCGCGATAATTTGCGCGAATCTGCCCCAATGAAACTTCCACCCAACTTCTCATGACCTTCCTGTAGTTCGTGAATTGGCGAGCCTTGTCAGCAGTTTCTCATACGCGTCGGTGACGGCGTCCCAACTGTAGCGCGCGCGGACGCGTTCCATCGCTTGGTTGCGATAAGTCGTGCGTTCCTCTTCCGTCATCGCCAGCGTGCGCTCCAGCACCTGCGTCAATGTATCCCGCTGGAACGGAATCCCCGCGCCGCCGGCCACCTCGGCATTTTCCGCAGTGTCGAGGTATAACGTGAGCGCCCCACGGCCCATCGCTTCGATCAGCGCCGGATGCGTGCCCCCGACTTCCGTCGCATGGATGTACGCAAAGCAATGCGAACCGAGTTCGCGGTAGCCTTCGCCGTAGATCGCTCCCGGGATTAAGATGCGGGGATCGCTTGTGGCTCGCACGCGGGCGATGTATTCCGCCGCGTAGGGCGCGTCGCCGATCAACGCCAGCTTCAACGGGGTCTGCACTTTTTCGAACGCCTCGCGCACCAGCAGAGCGTTGTTCTCCGGCTCCAGGCGGCTGACGTAGAGGAAGTAGCGGTGATGCTCCAGGCCCAATCGATCGAGCACCGCGGATGTTTCCACCGGACCGAGTTCCGCGCCGTAGGGAATCATTTCGGATGCCCGCCCGTACTTGTCGCGATAATATGTCGCGATGCTTTGGGCATCGGTCACGACCACGTTCGGCATCCAGGTGGCCAAGCGTTCCGAAATGCGATACCAGGCTTTCGCGAGCGCATTCCATTTCTTGCGATTCCGTTCCAGGCCGTCGACGTTGAGCGCGACCGGCATACCCAGCATTCGCGGGATCCAGGTGAACACGGCGTTCGCGGCGTTGCAGTAAAGAACTCCGTCGTAGCCACCTCCGGCGGCCAGCTGCAACGTAGAAATGCAGGTGTGCGCGAGCGTATCTAAATATTTGTGGCGGATAGTGGGCAGATACTTCAGCCGCACGCCGCGGTAGGTTGGTTCGAGATGCTTTTCCCGGCAGTAAACGGTGACGCTGTGGCCGCGGGCGGCAAGCCGCGTCGAAAGCTCCTCGGCGAAGGTTTCAAAGCCGCCATAGCGCGCCGGGATGCCGCGGGTGCCGAGGATGGCGAATCGCACCTATTGGTTTCCTGCAGCCGGCGGTTCTCAGCCGCGGGCGGCGCGACCCCGGGCCACGGCCCGAGCGGTCGGACGGGGTGCGGGACGGCTTACCGGCTCGTAGGAGAACCAGCTGGAAATATAGTCGTCCTTAGCCCTGCGGCGCTTCATGATTTCGCGGCGCTTTTCCAACACCCGCTTCCAGTTGCGCGCCAGAAACCAGAACGCCTTCAGCGATCCGTGCTCGTGAAGAATGCACGCGCCCACCACCACAAAATCGCGCGCCACGATAGACGGCCAGTTGCGCCGGTAGAGATCCGGCGTCATGTTCTTCAGCCGCATCAGGAACCGGTTCTTCACCGAATGCATGTTGATCACGGCCGGCAGCGCGCGCCGATTTCCCGGCAGCACGTTGCGCACGTGATATCCGCGCGCCAGCGGCGTATAGATGCAGCGCCAGCCCATCAGCTGGGCGCGCCAGGCAACGTCGGCGTCTTCACGATAGACGAAGAAATCCGGATCGAAGAACTCGCCCATGATCGCAACATCCTCGATCATGGAGCGCCGGTAGAGCGCTGCTGCCGCGGTCGCACCGAAGACGTACTCGAAGTTCAAGTAATGGCCGTTATCGACTTCCTGGCTGCCGCGGTCCAAATGCCGGAGCATGGGCGTGAAGTAGATGCCGGTGGAGTCCACCAGTTGTTTGTCGGGCAGATCGAAGGTGGCACGGATGCTCAGCAGCTTTCCGCACACCGAGCCGACCTTGGGATCCACTTGTCCCGCTTCCACCATGGCCTGAATGAAGTTGGGCAGCAGCAGGACGTCGGGGTTAAGGGTCAGCACCCATTCGCCCTGCGTAAGCCCGATGGCCTGATTCTGGGCCGCGGCGAATCCCACGTTCTCATCGTTGTAGTAGATGCGGCAGCGGTCGGCGAATTGCTCCAGAATGTCCACGGTGCCGTCGGTCGACGCATTGTCGATCACCACAACTTCCATGTTCACGTACTTCTGTTCTAGAACCGATTCAAGACAACGCTTGATAAATCTGCCGCTATTGTAAGTGACTAATGTTACGGAAACCAAATCGTTGGAGGCCATCGCGTCTGTGTTTATGTATTCTCGGTGCGTCTGGACCGCTGTGCCGGCTGCGTGCGGGACACCAGCCGTTTTACTGCTAACCGTATTATTTTGCAACCACTAACGACAGGGTTCAGGTTCCGTTCGCGAACTATCCCCGCGACCGCCCGCGGAACCGTACTGAGCACCGCTGCGAGACAAACACCCCGATATGGCCAGGGGCGGAAATGCTTCGCCGCATATGATAGAAGGCTAACATACCAGTACTGTTCCATGCGAGCCGAGGGGAGTTTCCTGACGGAATGGCCGCCCAGGTGCTCGGCACGAACTTGCGGCACATACTCGATCCGATACCCCGCCCTGACCGCCCGCTCGCAGAAATCCACATCTTCGAACCATACCGGGTGGAAATCTTCGTCGAAACCCCCCAGGTGTTCCCAGACATCGCGGCGCGCCATGAGGAATGCGCCGGCTGGCTGCTCCACCGGGCCTTCGCGATTCAGATCCCGATCCAGATATCGATAACGGCGATTTACCGGATTGCCGGGCCACAGATGGTTGATGCCCAAAAGCTCCAAGGCCAAGGAAGCCGGCGTGGGAAAGCGGCGGATGGTGAATCCGGCCTGCGCGCGTCCGTCCGGTGCGGTCAATTGGCCCGCGGCGAGTCCGTGTTCGCTGCAGGCCTCGATCAAGGGTGTCAGTGAAGTCCGTAACCGGACATCGGGATTCAGCAGCAGAATCGGGTCGCCGATTGTGGCACGGAAGCCCTGATTTGCAGCCCCAGCGAATCCGCGATTGTCGGAATTGGCGACCAGCTTGACCTGCGGCTTCACACCAGGATCCACAGCCGTCCACTGCCGGACCAGCTCCACCGTCCGATCTGTCGAAGCGTTATCGACGACGGTCGCGACCACGTCCGGAGCCATCTCAGCCAGCGCGTCGAGGCAGCTCAAAATCACCTCCTCCGAGTTGTAGGTGACGATTACAGCCCCTGCAGCCAGAAATAGACCCTCCAATAACGGTCGAACCCGGTCTGCCGCTGGACCTCAAGAATCGTTCGCTCGCTTTCCTGAACAAAAGCAATGATTTTCGTAAGCGCTTTAGAATTTTCGGACGCTGGCCTCTGCGACGGAATGGATCGGGCGTCGCGCATGCCCGCCATCTTACCTTGGAGATAAGCGCCTGCACACCCGTGGCAGACAGCCACCAAACCCCATAGCAATTGTCCGGCCAGGATAGGCCAGCGCGGTAGACCTCGGAAGTGCTTTGCTGTCAACAAAAGCTGATTACGGGCGATCAGCCGCACTGAGTATTTATTCCACTGTCCCCACGTCGAGCTTCCCAAATGGCAGGCAATGGCAACCGGGACGTACACCCCCCAGCGCTCGCCGATCGCGCAGCGAATTCCAAAATCGACGTCTTCCAGATACGACTCGAAGCTTTCATCGAGCGTACCGATTTCCTCGAACAACCGTCGCTGGAACAGCGCGGCGGTCATCGGAGCCATGCTGATCCGGCGGGGCTGGTTCCAGAACGGCCCGTCCGGCTTGCCTGATCCGCAACGGTAAGCGCAAGCACCTCGTGAGATCGCGTCGAAGGTGCCGTCAATGTGCGCGCCACCGATGCGCGAGGGATCGCCGGCCATGAGGGTTTTGCCAGTGGCGAACCAGGCTTGTTCTTTTTCAGCCGCGTCGAGCAATTGCTCGAGCCAATCGGGCGCCAGCGTCACATCGTTGTTCAAAATGGCGATCCAATCGGCTTGTGTGGAAGCGATTCCGCGATTTACCGCGGCTGCGAATCCCAAGTTTCGATCCAGCCGGATGACTCTGACCCCCGCGCGCTCGGCCACGGCGGCGGAGTCGTCGGTTGAACCGTTGTCGACCACGATGATCTCGTCGAATGGGCGCGTTTGCTCCGCGAGATTCGCGAGGAGCGTCTGAAGAAGATCCCTCCGGTTCCAGTGAGGAACTACGGCGGCCACTTTCATGAGAACCGTTTCTTGAGGAGGAACCAGAGATTATACAGGCCGTCGCGCCACGGATTGAGTTTAATTTCGCCCAGCCGCGAGCTATACAAGATCGAGAGCTCCGCGAAGCGATGCCGGTTCAGCTTCAGTGCTTCGATCTTGATTTCCTCCGAGAACGCCATGCCGTCCGATTCCAGCTTCATCTTTCTGAGGATCGACCGGTGAAACACCCACATCCCCGACTGTGAATCGCGAACCCAGGTCAAATACAGAATAGACATCGCCAGCGACAGGATCAGATTCCCGACCCAGTGCTTGAAGCTCATGGCCGAGCCGTCTCGCACCGGGAAGCGCGACGCGTTCAGGAAATCGACCCGCAGGTGGATGAACGCCTCCAGCAGGTAGGAGATCGCATCGGGCGGGTAGCTGTGGTCGCCATCGAGGGTGATGACGATATCGCCGCACGCCGCCGCGAAACCTGTCTTATAACTCCGACCATACCCGCGGGCATCTTCACGGATCACTTGAGCGCCGAACCTGGCGGCTACCTCGGATGTCCGGTCGGTGGAGCCGTTGTCGACCACGAGCACTTGGTCGACGAACTCCGGCATGCGGGCCAATACCTGCTCGACGCCCTCTTCTTCGTTCAAGCACGGCATGATCACCGTGATCGTTTGTCCCTTATACATTCGGCCGTTTCACCAGCATAGCCTGCCCGGCTTGTCGGGTATGATGGGGGACATGAAGTGGCTCACCAATTTGGCCTTGTGCATCGCAATGTTCGCGCTATGCGCCATTGTCCCGATTTCGAGTGCGCACGCAGAGGTCTTCGGAGTGAAGACCGTATACTTGCTTCCCATGGCCGGCGGACTCGACCAGTATCTGGCGCTGCAACTCAGCTCCGGCGGATTGCTCCAGGTGGTCACGGATCCGAAGAAAGCGGATGCGATCTTGACGGATGCTATCGGCACGCGCCTGGAGGATAGCCTTACGGAACTGTACGGCGCCCCCGTGTATAAAGACAAATCCGACAAGGACAAGTCTGCCACGTCCAATTCTGCGCGTCCTGTGATGCAACGGCTTTCCCGCAGCGGCGGTCTGGTTTTCTTGGTCAATCGAACCAGCCGGGACGTTCTTTGGAGCACTTACGAACTGCCGACGAGCGCGCAGCCTGATGAGCTGAAGCATGTCGCCGCAAGGATCGTGGAACGGTTGGCGAAAGCGACCAAAGCCCAGTAGGACCTGCCTCCAGGCCGGTTAGGAGACCTGGCTCCAGACCTTCTCCGTAGCAGCCCCCACTTGGTCCTGGCGCATCCTTCGCACCTCCGCGCGGTAACACTCCACCAGCCGCTCGGTGATCACGCGCATATCGCGCTTGGCGACGACTTCGGCCCGGGCGCGCCGAGCTAACGCTTCCGCTTCGTCGGGTTGGTGTAGCAGGTGAACCACGTGCGCGGCGAAGGCTGCCGGATCATCGGCCAGCGCGCAGATCTCGCCATCTTTATCCGCCAGCCCCTCCGCACCCACGTAGGTTGAGACCACCGGGATCCCCGCCGCGAACGCCTCCAGCAGTTTTACGCGCACGCCCGAGCCTGCCAGGATCGGACAGACGAAGACGGAGTAGCGCATGAGCGGCTCGCGTACGTCTTCCACGAAGCCGATCATTTCGATCGCATCCGAGTCTCGCAAGGAATGCCGCGGAGGAGGATCGAACCCCACGATCACGAGCCTCGCTTTGGGCTCTTCTTTGCGGATGCGCGGAAAGACCTCTTGCAGGAACCACTGCAGCGCTTCCACGTTCGGCATATGTCGGAAGCTGCCTAGAAACAGGAGCGTGTAAGGTTCGCGCCCGGAAGGTCGAAAGTCGTATCCGGATGTGTCGATGCCCGCCCGGTATCCATCGTCGATGCGGCCGTTCAATTGAGGAAGGAAAGACCGGAGATATTCCGCGTTATCGCGGCTGCACACCTGAATGCGGTCGAGCCGGGGCAGCAGTGTTAGTTCGTAGCGAATCGCCCGGAGATATTCCCAGCGGGACACAGTTCTCTCCACCATGCTGCTCATGTAGGGAAGCCGCCGCGCGATGGATTGGAAATAAACATCGTGCTCGAACAGGATGCTCGGAATGTGGCGGAACTGTCCGGCGTACTGCCCCATGACTACATATTCGAGCTGGAGGACGTCGATGGAGTGAGTGTAGATCTGGCGATGGATCAGCCAGGCCAAGTCGCGATTGCGATATTCACGAGGAGCGTGCGGCTCAGGCGACCCTAACGCTTTTGGGCGTCCCGTCAACCGGACGACGTACTCCGTGGAGGCGCATATCTTGTCCAACTCCGCGTGTGCCTCGCGTTCGCGTTCGTGATCCAGCAATACGATCAAGTGGAGGTCGCACAGGCGGGCCAATTCGTGCACGGTCTGGTACATGAACACGCCGCCTCCGTGCACTGGAGGACAAATCGCGTAAGGAGCCACGAACAGGACCGCCAGGCGCGGGGGATCGGGCCGTAGCGGGAGGAAGGTGTCGCGATAGTGGCCTCCCAGCGGCCTTCGGAAAGCTTCCCGATCGGAGACGGCCGCAAGCTTGCGAGCTCGCATGCGCGAGGCAAGCGCGTGAGGCAGCGCCAAGAACGCCCGCAGGATTCCCGAGAAGCTCGGGCGTTCGGGTGAGTCGCCGGCCAGCCAGCTTAGCGTCGCGCCTCCCCAGGTAAAGAAAAAGTGCGAACCGAACCAGCGCCAGTCGTGGATATTCTTCCAGGTGAAGAGCAGGAAGTTTTTCTTGAGCACCGACTGAATGTAGGCTTCCGAAAAACGCTTACCAATGGTGCCCCGATGCTCGTGATAGACCACGCTGGCCGGCTGGTACAGAACTTTCCAGCCACGTTTCCAGGCGAGATAGCCGAGGTCGGTATCTTCCAGATAAAACGGTTTGAGCAGCTCGTCGAAGCCGCCGAGCTCCAGGAACTTTCTGCGATCGAACGCACACGAGCCGCCGCCGCCGTAGAAGCAGGGATAGAGCTGGCGGATTCCGGGCTCGATTCGATGGCCTACGCGAAGTCCTCCTTGCGACCACCAACCTTCGGTTAGTCCGGTTTCTTCCCGCGGCTTGTTGGGATCGGAAAAGAAAATCTGGCAGGACACGGCGAAAGTATTGTCATCGTCGAAACCGTCCAATAGCGGCTGCAGGAAGTTCCGGTCCACGCGCATATCGCTGTTGAGCAGGACCACGATGTCATTGTGCGCGGCTTGGAACCCGGCGTTGGAACCGCCGCCAAAACCCAAGTTGTGTTCGAGTGCCAGAACTCGAACTTGAGGAAAGTGTTCCCGCACGAACTGCGCGCTGCCGTCATCGGAACCGTTGTCGACAACGATGATTTCGTTCCGCGTGGAGCCGGACATTGCGGCGATCACGGACGGCAGGTATTTTTCGAGCAGATCCCGGCCATTCCAGTTGGGAATCACCACGCTCGCCGCTGGTGTGTCGGGCGCCGAATCCGGCGGGAGCGCTTTACGGGGCAGCAGCCGGCACAGGAGGTCGCACAGGAACATCGCCACGGCGGCGAGCGCGAGCAAAATCGGAGACAGCAGCGCGAGAGGCAGGCCCCGGAGCAAAGTCCAGGCGCCCGCCAGGAAACGTTTCATTCCATTGCTTCCTTGGCAGCCGCTTCCTTGACCTGTGGTCCGAGTCTCAACTGGCGGCCGAGTTTCAGCCAGCGCGATTGGCGGACCATTTCGAGCTGGGCGGCCGTCTCTCGCAATTGGGTGTCAAGACGTCGCGCCCAGTCGGTGCGTTCGACCACGGTGGCCTCCGCGGTGTCCAGCAGTCGAACCGCTTCGGCGAGCTGCTGGGTCCGTTGTTCGACCTGCGCGGTCAGGCTTTTTTCGATATTGAGCGCCCAATCGGTCTTGCGGCGGTTCTCTTCGTTCAGTTCGGTGATGATTTGAAGGGCGCGGGTCTGCTCGGATTCGAGTTGCGTTTGCAGATGGTTGCGATCCGCCGTGGTTTCTTCGAGCCAGGTGCGGACCTGCGCGAGCTCCTGCTCCAGCAGACGGATATGCTCTTCGCGTTCCCGCAAGAGGTTGGCCGCGCGTGGCGCGTAGAGAAAACTGGCAAGCTGCGGAATGGGAGCGCAGGAACAGATGCCGATGAAGAAATTCGCGGTTTCCGGATCGCCCGAAGGGCGAGCGAGATCGGCTTCGGTGCGG
The DNA here is from genome assembly GCA_020073445.1 of Terriglobia bacterium. GTDB lineage: Bacteria > Acidobacteriota > Terriglobia > Bryobacterales > Bryobacteraceae > Palsa-187. Next base: position 374,756 of record JAIQFE010000001.1, on the reverse strand, counting down.
GATTTTTGGGTCCCATCGTAAAAGGCAAAGGCTTCGATGCGGTCTTGAAACAGGATCTCGAGATGGGGAAAGAATTCGCCCAGAGCCGTCCGGAATTCCTGGAATTCAAATTCGTGCTCGTGGAACGGATTCGGACCCGATTTGGCTCGGGCTTCCGCGTAATAGCGCTTATTGGGGGTGGATACGATGAGCAGGCCGTTCGGCTCCAGCACTCGGTGCGCTTCGGCTAACAGGGCTCGCCAGTCGCGGAGATGTTCGATGACTTCGAAGGCGGTTACCAAATCGAACGAGGCGGGAGGAAACGGCACCGCACTCGCCGAGCACTGGAGAAATCGCGCGGACGGGAAATGCTCATCCGCATAGGCGATCGCTTCCGGCGCAAGATCGACGCCCACCGCCGAGGATGCCACCTGTGCGAGATCCGCGGTTCCGTAACCGGTGCCGCAGCCCAGGTCGAGGACTCGCCGCCCTTGCGCGAAGCGCGTCGCCAATGCGTAGCGGGCCATATGTTCGGCCCACAGATCGTCATTAACCTGCCCGGGAATGACGCGCTCCCCCGTGAATTCGCTCACGGCGTTGTCACCTTGCCGAGATCCCCGCTTCCGACCTTAGTGTTCACTTTGACGCGGCAATCCAGGTGAAATTGCCCGTACATGGGCTGGCCCGATCTCTCCATCTGCAGCACCACCGCATTATCGATCCAGTCGCACATGGAGTAATGTTCGAGGGAGCCGTTCGCGATCGCGGGCGAAAATGAGAACGACGACGCGTACAATGCCGGTAGATCCAGGTAAAAATCGACGGTGCAAACATCGCCGGCGATCATGGGCGGAAGATCCTGACGTTCCCGAGCGGTATTGGTGCCCGCGAAGTCGACGCCGAGGTGATTGCGGAACATGAAACCCACAATGGGCCGGTCGAGATTTTCTTTCGCTCTTACGCTGATTCTTACTACAATTGTAGAATTCGGCTTGAGTGAAGTGACCCGCGAGCCCTCTGCGTCCAGCACTGTAATTCCCAGGATTTCCGCTTTTCCGTCGCCAAAGCGGTGGTCGACGTTGGGAATTTCCTCGATAACCTCTTCCGGCGTTTGCAAGTTCCGCCCTTCGGCTACGGGAAATTCATGGGCTTGGTAAACGCGATCTTTCTCAGACATCGCGGCAAGGTACTGGGCGACCACCAAGTCCGTTCTTCCGAGTGCTTTCACCACACCGTTCTCCAGCCACATGGCTCGATCCCCCAACGCCTTGACGTCTCCGGTTGCATGGGAGACAAACAGAATCGTGACGCCGCGCTGCCGGAGTTCGTGTACTTTGCGCATGCAGCGCTGCCGGAAATAGACATCCCCCACAGCGAGCGCTTCATCCACCAGCAGGATTTCCGGATCGACGTGGATCGCGACGGCGAACGCCAGCCGGACAGCCATGCCGCTCGAATAGGTCTTCACGGGCTGGTGGATAAAATCTCCAATCTCCGCGAACGCTTCGATTTCCGGGAACCGGCGATCCATTTCTTTGTTCGAGAGGCCAAGAATTGCGCCATTCAAGTACACGTTGTCCTTGCCAGAGAATTCGGGATTGAAACCCGAACCCAGCTCAAGCAGTGCCGCGACCCGGCCATGCGCAATCGCCGAGCCGCTGGTGGGCGCGAGAATTCCGGCGCAGATCTGGAGAAGTGTACTCTTGCCCGAACCGTTTTCCCCGACCACGCAAAAGGTTTCTCCGCGCTGCACGTCGAAGCTCACGTCCCGCAACGCCCAGAACTCCTTATGAAAGCGGCGTGTTTGGAACGTCGCGAGCTCCTTCAATCGATCGCGCGGGGCCGCGTAGATCGAGTAGCTCTTAGAAACGTTCGAGAATTGAACAGCCGGAGAAGACACTAGAGAAATTGTAGTCCAAACTTGACAGCTTCCAGCCTTGATCCTTACGCTGGTAGCAGCGCCGGCGTAGCTCAGTTGGTTAGAGCGACGGTCTCATAATCCGTAGGTAGCTGGTTCGAATCCAGCCGCCGGCACCACTACTTCCCGCCGATAATCTGCTGATACAACCGGTCCAGATCGGCTTGCGAATAGTATTCGATTTCGATACGGCCGCGCTGCTCGCTTAGTTCGACGATGCGGACTCGAGTTCCCAGGGCGCGTTCCAACTCTTCCGCCGCGGCCCTAACGTTCGGATCCTGGGCCGGTTCTTTGCGCGAGCCTGCCGGTTTGCCGCGGTCCGCCGTCATCTCCTGGACCTGGGTCTCCACCTGACGCACGGAAAGCCCTAAGGCGACCGTCTTCTCCGCTAGTTGAATCTGCTCATCCGCTGTCGGCAAACCCAGGATCGCTCGAGCGTGTCCCATCGAAAGGCGTCGCTCGGCGACCAGGAGTTGAACTTCCTTGGGCAGCTTTAGCAGGCGGACGATGTTAGCGATCGACGTCCGGTCCTTGCCGGTGCGGCGGCCGATTTCCTCCTGCGACAATCCCAGATCGCGGCCGAGCCGGTCAAAAGCGTGCGCCGTTTCGATCGGATTCAGGTCTTCGCGTTGGATGTTCTCGATCAGTGCGACTTCGAGCATGGCTCGATCCGCAACATCCTGCACGACGACAGGTACTTCCTCGAGCTCCGCGATCCTGGCAGCCCGCCAGCGGCGCTCACCCGCGACAATCTGGTAGGTGTCGCCCATCCGGCGCACGATAATCGGCTGAATGATTCCGTTTGCCCGGATCGAGGCCGCCAGTTCCTCGAGCCCGTCCGCGTTGAAGGACGTGCGCGGCTGCATGGGATTGGGCTGGATCAGGCTAAGCGGCAGCGTTCCAGGCTTAGCTGCGGCGGGGGCCGGTGCGGGAGCGGTGGCGGTCGCAATGGGCCCGGGCTGACCCCGTCCCGGGAGCAGCGCGGAAAGGCCCTTACCCAGCGCTTTGCGTGGCTTGTCGTCGGCGCTGTTCATTCGCCAAAATCTCCTTCGCCAGTTTTATATAGCTCTCAGCTCCCCGAGAACGGGGATCGTACATCAGGATCGGTTTTCCATAGCTGGGTGCTTCCGCCAAGCGGATACTGCGCGGAATAACCGTCGTAAGTACCTGATCCGTAAAGAAATCTCTCAAATCATCGGCTACCTGACGGGCTAAGTTCGTGCGCTCGTCGTACATGGTGAGAAGAATCCCCTCGATCTCAAGCGATCGCGAAAAAGACTCTTTTACGCGGTCCACCGTGTCCATCAGCTGGGAGATTCCCTCCAGAGCGAAGAATTCGCATTGGATCGGAATAAGGACAGAGTCGGCGGCCACCAACGCGTTCAACGTGAGTAAATCCAGGGCTGGAGGGCAGTCCAGCAGGATGTAGTCATAACGGTCGCGGATCGGTTGGATGACGTCATGGAGCCGATCCTCTCGTGATGGAAGGTCCACCAGATCCAGATTGGCGGCGACTAGGTTCTTGTCCGCTGGAATAACGTCCAGACCGTCACAGGCCGTAGGCTGAATGGTCTGTGAGATTTCCACTCCGCTGAATAGTGCGTCGTAGAGCGTCTTGATCTCGGGCGTTTTTTCGATTCCCAGGCCACTAGTGGAGTTTCCTTGCGGATCGCAGTCGATTAGCAGAACGCGCAGATCATTAGCAGCTAGAGATGCAGCTAGGTTCACGGCGGTAGTCGTCTTGCCGACGCCACCCTTCTGATTCGAGATCGCAATGATCTTAGCCACGTTGATTAACTTCGCCTTCAGAATCTTAGCATGGGTGTTTCACGTGGAACACGAGGTAGCGCCCTCTTCCCCAGCGCAGCGGCACTCGCTGGTTGGAACCCGGCACTTCCTCGCTGCCCACCAAAAGCGCCAAGTTGTTTGCCAGCTTCAGATTGAGGAGATCTCGCGTCAAGACTGCTCGTGAAACTAGCCAGTCAAAGTGGGCTTTGAGATTTTCTGCCCGTTCTGTGACTACGGAAACGTTCTTGAGATTGCGGCTTGCCTCTCGTAGAAAAACGCCCTTTCGCTGATGGGACTCTACGAGCGTGACGGTGCACTCGGCCCGAATGATGGCGATGGGAATTCCGGGGAATCCAGCTCCAGAACCCACGTCGACAATGCGAAGCTGCCCAGCCGGAAGTCTGGTTCCCAAAAACAACGATTCGCAGTAATGTAGCCGGACAGCGTCCTCGACTGATTCGATACGCGTCAGATTGAGGCGTGTATTCCACTGGATGAGCAGATTATAGTGGGCTTCGAGAGCGTCGATTTGCTCGACGGTAAGCGAACCGTACGGCCTGAACTCGTGAGCGAGAAGGTCTCGGAACATGCTCCCGATATTACCGCTGGAGGCTTAAGTACACGTCCAGCACTGCAATCGCGGCCGGAGTGATTCCAGGAATGCGGCTGGCCTGCCCCAAGGTTTCCGGCCGAACGCGGCCGAGTTTTTCGGACGCTTCGTTCGATAGGCCCGGCACGCCACGATAGGTGAACTCGGCAGGAATTCGGCGTGATTCGGCATCCCGAAGCCTCGCGACCAGCTTCTGTTGTTGCGCGATGTAACCCGAATACTTGAACTCCGTCTCCACTGTCTGCAGGACGCCGTGGACCCAATCGTTCTCAGGAAGGCCGGAAACATTGCCGATTCGGCTGTCTGGCCGCCGTATCCATTCTGCGAGCGCCGGGCGGGTTTCAAAGAGATTGCGCAACTCACGCTTCTGTGATTGTTTCCTGGTGTAGACGTCCCAGCGATCGTCCGTCACTAATCCTGCCCTACGCCCGATCGGTGTAAGCCGTTCGTCCGCATTATCGATCCGCAGATGCAACCGGAACTCCGCGCGCGAGGTGAACATGCGGTACGGCTCGTCGGCGCCTTTGGTGATCAGGTCGCTGACCAGGATGCCAACGTAGCCCTCCGTTCTCTCGATGATCACCGGATCCGAAGCGCCGACGCGGGCGGCGGCATTCAGGCCGGCTATCAAGCCCTGGCAAGCGGCCTCTTCGTACCCCGAAGTTCCATTGATCTGCCCGGCGAGAAAGAGTCCGTCGATGTTCTTGAGCTCCAGAGTATGCTTCAATTCCCGCGGATCGATCGCGTCATACTCGATTGCATATCCCGGCCGGATCATTTCGGTATCTTCCAGTCCCGGCACCGAAGCAAGCATTCTGGTCTGGACATCGATGGGCATGCTGGTGGACATACCGTTGACGTAGACCTCGTAGGTATCTAACCCCTCGGGTTCCAGGAACAACTGGTGACGAGTCTTGTCCGGGAACTTCACAACCTTGTCTTCAATGGAAGGACAATACCGAGGGCCGATTCCCTCAATCTGTCCGCTATAGAGCGGCGACCTCTGGATGCTATCTCTAAGAATTGAATGGGTTTCTTCCGTAGTGAAGGCGATGTGGCAGGGGACCTGCTCACGTACTATCTTTGTAGTAAGGAATGAAAATGGCGTAGGCTCCGGATCGCCGTGCTGAGGCTCGAACCGGGACCACTCAATCGTCCGGCCATCCAGCCGCGGGGGAGTTCCGGTCTTCAATCGTTTCCACTCCAGGCCGAGCGAGCGTAGCTGATCGCCCAGCAGATTGGACGGCGCCTCGCCGCTGCGCCCGCAACTGTAGGTCTGCTCGCCGACGTGCGCCAGCCCGTTGAGAAACGTCCCCGTGGTGACTACGACAGCTTCCGCATCCAGCACCCGCCCATCGCGCAGCTCGACGCCTGTGACGCGTCGCGACGGACCATCGGTGATCACCAGGCGAGCCACCTCTGCCTGGACGATCCGCAGATTTGGTTCATTCTCCAGAACCTCGCGCATCCTTAGGCGATATTGTTTCTTGTCGCACTGGGCGCGCGGCGACCACACCGCTGGCCCGCGGCTCGTGTTGAGCAAACGAAATTGGATACCGACCGCATCGGTGACCTCTCCCATCACGCCGCCGAGCGCATCGATCTCGCGCACCAGATGTCCCTTGGCGATACCGCCGACCGCCGGATTGCACGACATCTGCGCGATCAGGTCGAGGTTCATCGTGATCATCGCCGTGCGCAAGCCTAGGCGTGCGCAGGCGCGCGCCGCTTCGCAGCCGGCGTGCCCGGCTCCAACCACAATCACTTGATAAGGCTTCGACACTTGTAGCTACATTCTAACTTGCCGCGGTAAACTAACAATTCCCGTAAAGATTCTGGTCTCGTGAAAATTCTCGTCTCGTGAAGATTCTCATTATTGGCAGCGGCGGCCGCGAGCACGCAATCGCGTGGCGCCTGGCGCAAGAAGGTCATCAGATCTTCGGTGCACCCGGCAATCCTGGGATCGCCGAGATCGGTCAGCTTCTGCCAACCACGGATTATCTGGCTGCGGCGAACTCCATCGATCCCGATCTCACCGTCGTCGGTCCAGAGGTTCCGCTGGTAGCCGGCGTAGTCGACCAGTTCCGCGCCGCCAAGCGAAAGATCGTCGGTCCGGCGCAAGACGCCGCACAACTCGAAGGCAGCAAGATTCACTCCAAAGAGTTCATGCGACGCCTGGGTATTCCCACTGCTCGCTACGCCCGCGTGGAATCTGTCGAAGCGGGAATTACCGCGCTCGCTGAGTTCGACCATCCTGTTGTGATTAAAGCGGACGGGCTCGCGGCGGGCAAAGGCGTCATCATCGCGAAGGACCGCGCCGAAGCGGAGGCCGCGGTGCGCTCACTTGGCCCCCGTCTGGTGATCGAAGAATTTCTCGAAGGTGAAGAAGTCAGCTTCATCGCACTCAGCGACGGGAAGAACATCGTTCCGCTCGAAGCCACGCAAGACCACAAGGCCGTGGGCGATGGCGATACCGGCCCCAACACCGGCGGCATGGGAGCATATTGCGACGGCCGCATCCTCCCGAAAGCCGACGCGCAGCACGTGCTCGATACTGTGATCGGCCCGGTGGTCGAAGCCACTCGCTTCACCGGATTCCTTTACGCAGGACTGATGATGACAACGAACGGCCCCAAGGTGCTCGAATTCAACGTACGCTTGGGCGATCCGGAAACACAGCCCTTGATGCATCGTCTCGACTCCCCGTTTGGCGAAGTTCTCTTGGCTTCCGCGACCGGAAACTTGGCGGGCGTCTCGCTGCGCTGGAAGTCGGAGCCTTCCGTGTGCGTTGTGTTGGCCGCGGCTGGCTATCCAGGGCAGGTCCGGACCGGCGATGTGATCACCGGAATCCACACGTGCGGGACACAGGTCTTCCAGGCCGGCACGAAACAAGGTCCCAAAGGACTCGAAACCGCGGGAGGCCGCGTGCTGGGCGTAACCGCCTCTGGCGCCGATCTCGCCAAAGCTTCCGCGAATGCCTATGCCGCGATCGAAAAGATACATTTCGATGGCATGCATTACCGCCACGACATTGCAGCAAAAGGACTGAAACGATGGGGTCCTGCTACAATCAGAACGATTGCTCCTTGAAGTGCGGGGACGTAGCTCAGTTGGATAGAGCGGTCGCCTCCTAAGCGACAGGTCGGCAGTTCGAATCTGCCCGTCCCCACCATAACGTGGGGTAACAGCGACAGATGGCGGTGCGAATCTACCCGTTCGCTGCCAGAAAATTGCACTACTGCAACGGGCTGTGGTATGAAGGTAGTTCCCTTTCACCAGGAAGTTTTGAGGTGATTTGACCCCTGTATGGCTTACGTAATCGCAGAACCCTGCATCGGCACCAAAGACGCGGCATGTGTGGACGCCTGTCCGGTGGATTGTATCCATCCGAAAAAAGACGATCCCAAATTTGCCACCGAAGAATTGATTTATATCGATCCGGTCGAGTGTATCGACTGCGGGGCATGTGTTCCGGTTTGTCCTGTGTCGGCGATTTTCGCGCTGGACGATCTTCCGGAGAAGTGGTCCGACTTCGCTGCCAAGAACGCCGCTTACTTCGGCCGTTAAGACCAGTCGATAAGACCAGGCCGTTAATGAAGCTTCATTAACGCCGCGTTAAACTCAAGCTTGCTTTGAGCAAGATACTCAGTATAATAGCCCCATGCGCAAAATCCTCCTGATGGTTGCTGTGGCCATGCTCGCTGCTCTCGTGATGTTCGCCCAAGACAAGGGCGGAAAAGGTGGCGCCAAGGGCGGCAAGGGCGGTCCCCCCAAGAATCTCAAAGTTCTGACTCCCGAGAACTACATGGACAACATGCGGGCATTCGTACCCGCGCTCGGTTTGGCCGACAAAGGTGGCTGCAACTTCTGCCACGTCGCTGACGACCGGTCCGCCGATACGAAGCAGGAAAAAGTGATGGCTCGCATGATGATCCAGATGGTCGGCGACATCAACTCGAAGTTCCCGGACGGCAAAGTACACGTCACTTGCTTCACCTGCCATCGCGGCAGCACGGAGCCGTCGACCGCACCGCCGGCTGCCAACTAAACGGCAAGGCAAAGGCCCGCAATGCAGTTTGACGGGCTACGTGTTCTATCCCTCGAAAGCCGGCGTTCCGCCGAAATCGAGAAGCTGATTCGCGCACGGGGCGGCGATCCGTTCGTTGCCCCGTCCATGCGCGAAATCCCGCTTCAAGATAATCCCCAAGCCTTCGCGTTTGCCGAACGCCTGTTTGCGGGCGAGTTCGACACGGTGATCTTCCTCACCGGCGTCGGCGCGCGGCTGCTCAATCAGATCCTCGAAACTCGCTACCCGCCTGGATCGTTCATAGACGCATTGCGCAAACTTGCCGTCGTTGTTCGAGGATCGAAGCCCGCCGCCGTCATGCGCGAATGGAACGTGCCCGTGGCGGTGAGCGTGCCTGAACCGAACACCTGGCGCGAAATCCTGTCCGCGACCGAAGCCCGCCCCGAGCGCAACATCGCCGTCCAGGAGTTTGGCCGCTCCAGTCTTGAGCTGCTCGAAGGCCTGCGAGCCCGCGGCGCGCAGGTGACCACTGTCCCCGTTTATCAGTGGGAGCTTCCGGAGGACACGGGTCCGTTGCGTGAGGCCGTGCGGCGGCTCGCGGCGAGCCGGTTCGACGTCGTTCTGTTCACGACATCCGTCCAGATTCCGCACCTGTTGCGGATCGCCGCGGAAGAAAAGCTCGAGGAACAGGTCCGCGCGGCACTTCATCGCACGATGGTCGCGTCGGTCGGCCCCAGCACCAGTGAAACGCTGCGTGAGCACAACCTGCCGGTCGATTTCGAACCGTCGCACCCCAAAATGGGCTTCCTGGTCAACGAAACTTCGCAGCGCGCACACGAGATCCTACAATCTAAGAAGTGACCGATAAACCAAGAAAGGACAAGCAGGAAAGCGAGTTTTTTCGCCTGATGGCCCGCTATTCTCCGGTCATCATGCTGATGCCGGCCAGCGCCCTAGCTGGCTACGCGATCGGCTACGGTCTCGACTACCTGTTCTCGACCACCTTCTTGCGCTTTGTTTTCTTAATCCTCGGGGTGGTCTCCGGCATCGTTCAGCTGATCCGCATCCTGGGCCGTGATGCATGACCGGCTTTGATTACGACCGCGCGCTGATCCGCATCAAGTACCTCACGCTAGTGGTTGGCATAGTGGGAACGGCGGCGATGTTCGTCGCACGGGGCAGAGGAGCAGCCGCCGGATTCCTGGCCGGGGCCGGGCTCTCTTACGTCAACTTCGAACTGCTGAGCAGCCTGGCGCATGTCATGGGCGCGTCCACGCCAAAAGCGGCCGGCTGGGGCGTATTGATCGCACTCCGCTATGCCATCGTCGGCGTCGCCGCCTATGTTATAGTGAGGATTCTTGGAATCACGCCGGTGGCCGTGTTGGCGGGACTTTTGGCGGTTTTCGCGGCGGTGATCCTGGAAATTCTCTACGAGTTAATCTTGCATGCCAGAACATGAATTGTGGCTGACCGCCCTGTTTAACGACTATCTCGCGGGTGTCGCCACTACGATCCTGGGGTTGTTCAACATTCACGCCGAGAATGCGGCGCGGCCGTGGCAAAACTGGATCGTGATGGAGCTGCTGGTAGTCGTCATCCTGATGGTGCTGGCGGCTGTCATAAAAGCAGGCCTTTCGCCGGACAAGCCAGGCAAACTTCAACACATCTTCGAATTGTTGTACAGCTTCATCAAGACCCAGGCCTCCGAAGTGGGAATTCAACACCCCGAGAAATACTCGGCCTTCTTCGGCACTTTGTTTGTCTTCATCGCCGCGATGAACCTGATCGGAATCATTCCGATCTTTGAATCGCCCACCATGGAAGTTTCCGTGCCTGCCGGGCTCGCTTTGTGCACTTGGGTTTACTACCACTACCAGGGCTTCCGGGAACTTGGTCCGGCCAAATACCTGGCGCACTTCATGGGTCCGATTCTAGCGCTGGCGTGGTTGATGATCCCGATCGAAATCATCGGGCATTTCGCGCGCATGCTGTCGCTCACGGTTCGTCTTTATGGCAACATGTTCGCGGGCGAACAGATTACCAACGTCTTCATCAGCTTGACCAAGCTGGTGGTCCCCGTCATTTTTATGGGCCTGCACGTCTTCGTGGCGTTCCTGCAAGCCTACGTTTTTTCTTTGCTCACGATGATCTACGTGAGTATGGCAACGTCGCACGAGCACTAATTTTCATAACTGGCATTATCGCGTCGAGTGTGAGCCACTGATCCCCCAGGACAGCCCGGAACCACCTCCTCGGCGCAATTTCATACGAAAGAGAAGGTACACACGAATGGTTAACAAGAAGACGCTGCTTCTGGCAGCATTGTTTTTGCTGGTGGCTTGCCCGATGTTCGGGCAAACTCCCGGTGCATCGGGCATCGCGCCCGGAGAAATTAAGTTCCTTGGCGGCATGATCGGGTTGGGCATCGCCGGCGGCCTGTGCGGTATCGGACAGGGCAAGGCGGTAGCGGGCGCGGCGGAAGCCATCGCGCGGAATCCCGGAGCGGCCGGCGGAATCCGGTTCGCACTGATTCTCGGTCTGGTGTTCATCGAGACCCTGACCATCTACGCACTGGCCATCGTCCTGAAGGGCTAGTTCAAGCTCGAGTGAAAAAAGGGGGACAGACTACTCTGTCCCCCAGACGCAAGGCCGTTATTCGGTGAAGCGCGGTCGCAGTGGACAGAGCGGTCTGTCCCCTTTTTTGGCAAACTGCGAAAGCCTGCACCACCTGGTTTTCCATGAAGCTGCAAGGTATTTTCCCCGCCATCACGACCCCCTTCGATCACAACGGCGACCTCTACAAGGTCAAAGTCCAGCACAATATCGAAAAATGGAATCGTACCGGTCTCGCTGGATATCTGGTCACGGGTTCCACAGGGGAAACTCCCTACCTCACGGCGGAAGAAAAGATCCAGCTGTGGGAGTGGGCGGCGCAGTATGCGGCGTCCGACAAAGTTCTGATCGCCGGCTCGGGAGCGGAGAGCGTCCGGGAATCGGTTAAGCTCACAAATCGCGCCGCTGAGCTGGGCTATAAAGCGGGACTGGTGTTGGCTCCTCACTATTTCAGGAGCATGATGAGCCGCATGGAGACGCAGATCTTATTCTTCCGCACGGTCGCGGATCAGGCGAAAATTCCGATCCTCCTGTATCACTTTCCCCAAGTCACCGGCATCGATCTCACGCCCGACGCGGTCGCTACGCTCGCCGAGCACCCAAACATCATCGGGATGAAAGATAGTTCCGGCAACCTCGAAGGGACCAAGCGATTTATCGCTGCGGTGAAACCGGGTTTCCAGGTGCTCACAGGCGCGGCTGGCCTGCTGGCGGAATCGCTGGCGGCAGGATGCTCCGGAGCGATCCTGGCCCTCGCCAACGCCGTCCCTTACGCGTGCATCAGCATCTACGAGGCGCACCGCACCCGCGAATTCGAGGCTGCCATGGACTGGCAGAATCGGATCGCCTGTGCCTCGAAGCTGTGTGCGACCACCTACGGGATTCCTGGATTGAAGTATGCGATGGATCTGAAGGGTTACTATGGCGGTCCTACACGCCTGCCCTTGACCGTGGTCACTCCGGATGCGAAACGAGAGATTGAGCAGGGCTTTGAGGGGATAAAGAGCTAGGGTCTTTGATCGAGAGAGTGTCTGGGTCCAATACCCATTTCGGACGGCCCCGTCCGCGCAGCCTACCACCGCGACGCTGGTCCGGAGATCCTTTGATCAAATCCGAAACGTAGTCCGCGACGAAACCAGCTATGCCCGATTCGGACGCGCCGGTTTCGACCACCACCAGAAATTGCCGTCTGCCGTAAACGACTCCGGGCAGACCCAGTCTCCTTCTAAGATCGATAATCGGAACGCTGTGGCGTTCTGGAGATCCCTCAAACGGCGCGATCGCCCGAACGCGCGATGCATCGATCACGAAATCCCGGCCTGCGATGCGAAATGGCAGGTACTCCATGCATTTCTCATCGGTTCACCTTTTCCGAGTGTGAGCGCGTAACATCCTTCATGAGAACTCGCTACCGCGAGCGGCGACCGCGATATACCCACACGCTAAGACGGCTAAGAACATCTCCAGTACCTGACTATGACCCAGGGTCAGCTCGGTCCAACCGGAAATCATCACCGCGATGATCACGGCGATGGCGCCATGCAACACCCAGCGAGCTTCGGACTGGGCGGGTAGCCGGCGCAACGTGATCCAGAAGTCGAATAGTGCACGGCCCAGCAGCCAGAGCAATATGCCCAGCGCCGGCAACCCACGCTCCGCCGCATAGTGGACGTAGAGGTTGTGCAGATGCTCCTTGTACCACCCGATGGGAAAGGGATGAGGGAGGTCGGCGGGATAATACTGCATGAACTGCGGGCCCACCTGCTCGGGTCCCACGCCCACGATGGGGTGAGCCGCTATCATCTCCCAACCAACCCGCCGTAGAGCAGCGCGATGCGCGCGCGAGTCCAGAACACCCACTTGCGCGCCGAAGCTGGATAAAGCACGGTCGCGCACCTTCATGGGATTCACCAGCAAGACGATCCCAATCAAGAGCGGCACGGCCGCGACCAGCCATTTGTTTTTCCACCACAGCAGCCACAGCGCGCCGGCGATGGTTCCCAGCCACATGCTTCGGGTGAAAGCGAGCAGTATCCCGGCCGCGACAATTGTGAGCGCGGCCATGAGCCAGCGGGATGGACGCCGGCCGGCCGAGTACAGCAGCATCGCGCCCGCCATCAGCAGGGCCATCATGAGGAGCGCGCTGAACGTCATCCAATGATCGACGAAGCCGGTGATGCGGCTGCCGTTGACGTAGACGTAGTAAAAGAATCGCGGCGTGGAGCGGTACATGTGGACGAGCTGTGCGAAACCCCATAGCGTGGACAACGTCGCCCCGGCTGCCCATGCCAGCGTTACCGCTCGAATCTGGGGCAAGGTGCGGAGTGCGGAATACACCACGAACAGCATCAGCCAGACGTAGAATTTCTTCACCTGCGGCAGCCCGCCCTGTGCATGGCCCGAAGCCGCGAGCGAGACTAACGTCCACGCCACCCACAGAACCACCGGCCAGGTCACCGGCGGCCATCGCCATTTGTCGCGCTCCGTCAACAGGGCGATAAGTGCCAGGCCCAACAGAATCTGGCTTGCGGCGATGGAAACTACGGTGGTCGCCGCCGCAGCGCCGGCCAGATACAGCGGGGCTCGTCGCATTCTAGTAACGGGGAACAGACGGATCGACGCGCAAGCTCCACGCGTCGATGCCGCCGGCCATGCTCTGGCAGGCTTCCACGCCCTGCTCGCGGAGCCAATGCACGACGTTGAGGCTGCGGACGCCGTGATGGCAATAGACGATCAGCGTGCCTTCATCGGCGCGGGCGTCCAGATCCTGAAGCTCGCCGGGTACGGCGCGCATCGGAATCAGCGTGGCGCCCTCAATTTTCGCAAGCGCAAATTCGTGGGGCTCGCGGACGTCGATCAGATCGAGCTTTTCACCGGAGTCGAGACGCCGTTTGACTTCCTGGGGATCCACTTCGAGGGGAGGGGCAGGCATCACACCCCATCATACGTGGGTGGACGTTAGAATTTTTTGAGCTCGTCGATCAGCGCCTGGATGCCCTTCTTGCTGTAGATCTGGGAAAGCCGCTGCTCTTCGGGCGACGGATTGATAAGCTGCCGCAGCCGGGTCTGATCCAGCGCGCCGCGGCTGGGAATCCACTGTGAGCCGTCGGCGAACTCAACGCTCGAGACAAAGCCCGACATGCTCTGGATGGAAATGGGCCGATCGAAGCGCAAGGCCGCATCCTGGGCCACCTGGCCACTCTGATTCGGGACCAGAGTCATATCGGCGGGCATGGAAGCCGCCAGAAACTCGCGTCCCTGCCGATCCTTGACGATCCAGGCGACTTCAAGATGCCTTACCGGACGATTGGACCGGTTCCGCACCTCGAACTGCGGCGCACCGGCCATGCCTGCCCCGATCCGCGCGCGCCCGTTGGAAGCCTCCACCGGCGATTCCGGGATGTCCAGGAACGCAAACTGGGACTCGGGTTCCGCCTCGATGTTGGTGGCGCGGCCGCGCACCATCTGCACACCGCGCTGGGAACTGTCGCCTTGCCGGGCGAGGCTCGAAAGCATCTCCTTGCGGAGTCCTTCCGGGCCGCTGGTCGCAAGCAGCGTCTTGAAGTATTTCCGGTCGCGCTGCGCCTCAAGCTCCCAACGGATCATGCTGCGCTGCGAATGCAGCGTGTCCGGTCCGTAAAAACTCAAATCGTCGAACAGGACGCCGTCGAGCGTTACTTCGACCGAAGGGTTTCCGGCGGTGAGCGGCCGGACCAGGCGTGTGCCGATGTGGATGGAGAAGGTTTCGCCGGGCCCTGCATCCAGCGTCGGAACCGAGACTGATCCTTTGCCCGCGGCGTCCGGCGTGCTGACCATGAGCGTCATGCTGCGGATCCGCTTTTGGCCGGAGTTGCGCAAGGATAGTGCGGCGTTGACGTCGATCACGTTCGCGCCGCGCGCTGTGGCGTTGGAATTGCCGAAATCTTCCGAGATCACGCTGACCGGAGAGTCCTTGGGAAAATCGATTTTGTGATTGAGCGCCTGCGCGTGCAGCGAGATTGCACCGGCCATGGCGAGCGCTAATGAAATTTTATTGGACATGTTGCACATGGCCTTATTGGACATAGGTCGCCGTAATCGTCACTTGCCCTGTGTCCTGGTCTACGTAACGCGCGCTGGCTGAGCCTTGCGTGCTCACCGAGAACATCACCGGCTCCAACCCGCCTTGCTCGATTCCCATCCGCCCGCCGTTTTCCACCAGCACGACTCCCGCGGACGACGCTCCCACCACAGGGCCATGCTCTTCCTGCGGAGCGACCTGTCCTCCGGTCCCTATGTTGCGGAGCGCACGGACAATGGTTTCCGTATCGGAGCGCGGAATATTCAACCACCAGGCTCCCGCCAGCAACACGACCAAACCGGCCGCGATCGCCATTGGACGCCAGGAGATCGCCGCGACCTTACGTTCACGGGGTGTGACGCACTCACCGGCGGCCAGACCCACGCGAATATTGGCGGTCATTTCCGCGGCCAGCTGGTCCCAATCAAAGTTCGAAGAGATCTCGGCCGGCATGTCATCGGCCGACCGGCGCAGTTCTTGCCGGTCCATGCGCAACGCTTCCACCAGGCTGCGGCATTCGTCGCATCGACGCACGTGAAACTTGACCAGCGTGCCGCGCCAGAAAGGCAGATCGCCCGTGGCGTACAAGGCCAGTTCGGTTTCCATCACATGCCGGCTCATGGCTTCCCGACTCATATCTTTTTCCGTTCCATGTAGCGCCGCAGCTTCACCCGCGCGTTGGCGATATGCGAGCGCACGGTAGCTTTCGAGCAGTTCAATCGCAAGGCGACTTCCTCGGCCGGCAGATCCTCGACGTCGCGCAGCAACAGAGCCATTCTTTCGCGGGCGGTCAAGACTTCCAGGCCGGCTTCCAGGCGGTCCCTGTGCTCCGCGCGCAATACCCTCTGTTCCGGATTCTCCTGATGTGAGCGCAATACCGGCTCGGGCAGATTTTCCAAATCGGCGAAATTCACCCGCCCGGCGCGTCGCAGAAAATCGATCGCGGTGTTGGTGGCGATGCGCGAAAGCCAGTGCGCGGCCTTCTCCAAATCCTTGAGTTGGTCCTGACGCTGCAGGGCTTTGATGAACGCTTCCTGGGTGAGGTCCTGCGCGTCGGCGACGTTGCCCACCACGCGATAAATCAGCAGGAACACGCGGCGCATGTTTTCGGCCACAAATCGGTTCTGCTGCTCCGAGGAGAGCGGAGTGGCATCGTACCGGGTGGATCCGGGCGTTTCGCTCATCACGCGTTCAGTGACCGCTAACAAACTGGACATGACCATGCTGGGGACAATTCACCCCGCATACGGATGACGCGGAAGGACGCCCAAGCGTGCAGTCTGGCCCGCCAGTCTATAGTCTATCGGCGGTCACGATATCCTAATGATATATGAGGCCGGTTGCAATTGTGGGGATTGGCAAGACAGCCTTCGGGGCGTTCCCGGAGCGCACGCTACGCTCCCTGGCGGTAGAGGCAGGCGAAAAGTGCATGGAGGACGCAGGCGTAAGTCCTTCACAGATCGAGGCTTTCTACCTGGGAAACTTCGCCGGACCGTCGTTTGTGGGCCAGAATCACCTGGCTCCCTACATCGCCGGAAGTTTAGGACTCACAGGAGTACCATGTACTCGATTTGAGGCTGCCTGCGCCTCGGGCGGGTCGGCCTTCTTCCACGCGGTTTCGAGCGTAGCCGCCGGGCTCAACGATATCGTCCTGGTCGCGGGGGTCGAAAAGATGACCTCGCAGACCACGCCCAAGGTCACCGAAATCCTGGCGGGGGCAGGAGACATGGCCGGCGAAGGGCGCGCAGGGGCCACCTTTCCCGCGCTCTTTGCGATGATCGCTAAGCGCCACATGTATCAGTACGGGACCACTCGCGAGCAATTGGCCGCGGTGGCGGTGAAGAATCACGCCAATGGCGCGAAAAATCCTCTGGCGCACATGCGCAAGGTCATCACCATGGAACAGGCCTTGGCAGGCAAAATGATTTCGGAGCCGCTCACCGTGTTCGACTGTTCACTGATCAGCGACGGGGCGGCGGCGGTGGTCATCGTGCCCCTGGAGCGAGCCTCTGAGTTCACGGACCAGCCAGTGCGGATTCTGGGCATCGCGCAGACGTCCGATTACGTCGCGCTGGATGCGAAAGCCGACATCACGACATTCTGGGCCGTCCGCGAGGCGGCCGAAAAAGCTTACAAGATGGCACGCGTGAGCGCTCGCGATATCGAGTTCGCCGAAGTGCACGATTGTTTCACCATCGCCGAGATCGTGGCGACGGAGGACCTGGGATTCATCAAGAAAGGCGAAGGCGGCCCATACGTGCTGGAGGGCCGCACGTGCTTGCGTGCCGAGCGCCCGGTGAACGCCAGTGGCGGCCTTAAGGCCAAGGGTCACCCGGTGGGAGCGACTGGGGTCGGCCAAATCTGCGATGTGGCCCTGCAGATTCGCGGCGAGGCTGGCGAGCTGCAGCTGGATCGGCATTCGATTGGGTTGGCGCAGAATCTGGGTGGCTCGGGCGCCACTGCCGTGGTGACCGTGCTAGGAGCCATATGAGTACCGGAGTAATCTACACCGAAACCGTGGTCCACGCGGCGCCTGCCGAGTTCGTGGCGGACGCGCCGTATCAACTGGCGATCGTGTCGCTTGACAGTGGCGGGCGGCTGACCGCACGAATTATCGGGGAACGCGTGAAAATCGGCGACAAAGTCGAGCTGGTAGAAACACGCAACGGGACTGAGTTCTTCAGGAAACTCGTATGACCGGCTTTGGAGCACAGGCTGAAGGCCTGTGCCACGCAAACGGCAATGTGGCACAGGCCTTCAGCCTGTGCGCTCCGTGAAGGTCTTCCTCTACTACGTCGGCAAGGCGCGCGATACGCACGCTAACGCCATGGCGGAGGAGTACATCAAGCGCTCGGGCCGGTTTGCCACCTGCGAGATGCGCGAGATTCATCCGGGGCGTTTCGATCCCTGGGCGAAGCATCCTTCGGCGCGCAAGATTCTGCTGGATCCCGCGGGCAAGGCGCTCGACTCGAAAAAGCTCACCGCGCTGTTCGACCGGGATCTGGTATTCGTGATCGGCGGTGCCGACGGGTTGCCGCCGGAATGGAAACCGAAAGCAGATCTGCTTGTCTCGCTATCCGCGCTGACCATGCCGCATGAGCTCGCGCGCGTCGTGCTGGCGGAGCAGATCTACCGCGCGCTGACTACGCTGCGGGGACATCCCTACCCGCGATAGGCTGAGAACGTGTCTAAATACGACGCACTGCTGATCGTCTCTTTTGGCGGGCCCGAAAAACGCGAAGACGTGATTCCGTTCCTGGAGAACGTCCTGCGCGGCAGGAATGTTCCGCGCGAGCGCATCCTCCAGGTCGCCGAGCATTATTACCACTTCGACGGACGCAGCCCCATCAACGAGCAAAACCGGGCGTTGATCGAAGCGCTGCGGCCGGTTGTGAACATGCCGATCTATTGGGGCAATCGCAACTGGCACCCCATGCTGGCAGATACGATGCGCCAGATGGCCGACGATGGAATCAAGCGGGCGGTTGCGTTCGTGACCTCGGCATTCGGTTCATACTCTGGTTGCCGGCAGTACATCGAAGACATCGAGCGGGCTCGCGCCGCGGTGGGCGAGGGTGCCCCGCAGGTCTCCAAAATCCGGCCGTTTTCGGGGCAGCCAAAGTTTAACCAGGCGATGACCGATCGCGTGCGCGCGGCACTGGCAGAGTTGCCGCACGGGAGGCTGGTGTTCACCGCGCACAGCGTGCCCGTATCGATGGCCGAATCGAGTCCTTATGTCCGGGAGCTGGAGAGCGCGTGCGCCGCAGTCGCGCAGGGCGTCGGTCGAAACGACTGGAAGCTTGCGTATCAGAGCCGCAGTGGCCCGCCGACGCAGCCTTGGCTCGAACCCGATATCGGCGACTACTTGCGTGAAATTCGTTCCGACGTTGTGATCGTGCCGATCGGGTTCCTCTCGGATCACATGGAAGTGCTCTACGATCTGGATACGGAAGCTCGAGCGGTATGCCAGGAGTTGGGCGTGAAGATGGTCCGCGCCGGGACTGCGGGCACGCATCCGGCGATGATCGAGATGATTGCCGAGATGGTCGAGCAGGATCACGAGCAGTGTGCGGAAGGGTGCTGTGCGGCTCCCCGAAGGCCGGTAGCGTCCGGCTTCCAAGCCAGACCTACTACGTGACCTGTTTATAGACTTCGCGCTTGGAGAGGCCGCGTTCGCGAGCCACCTGCTTGATGGCGTCCATGCGCGGCATTCCTTTCTGTTCCAATTCGCGCACGGCCTCCTCCACCGGCGTATCGGAGACGACCGGTGTGCCCTTGCCGATTAACAGAACTATCTCGCCTTTCACCGACGCACGCGCGGACAGTTGGGCTCGAACTTCCTCCGCGGTGCCGCGCAGGAATTCTTCGTGCAGCTTGGTCAGCTCGCGCGCGACAACAACCGGGCGTTCGCCATACACCGCGGAAACATCCGACAGCGCATCCAAAATCCGGTGTGGCGCTTCATAGAAAACGAGCGTGCAATCCTCACTGTTAAGCTCTTCCAGAGCTTTCTTACGCTGGCCACTCTTCGGTGGGAGAAATCCGCAGAACCGGAATGCATCCGTGGGCAGGCCCGCCCCCGACAACGCCCCCAGCAGCGCCGACGCGCCGGGTATCGGGACCACGGGTATTCCCGCGCCGATCGCCGCGGTTACCAGCCGGTATCCCGGGTCGGACACCAGAGGCGTGCCCGCATCGGAAACCAAAGCGATGTCCGCACCGCCTTCGAGTTTCGCGACCAGTTCCTGAGTCCGGGCTGCTTCGTTATGCTCGTGATAGCTGACCATGGGCTTGTCGACGCCAAAGTGTTGCAATAGTTTGCCGGTTTGACGCGTGTCTTCGCAAGCGATCAGATCGGCCTCGCGCAGCACGCGCAAGGCGCGCAGCGTGATGTCTTCCAGATTGCCAATGGGAGTCGCGACAAGGTAGAGCGAACCGGGCATCGTAGTACCATGAACCTTAACTGAAATGGAGCCAGCTACACAAGCCGTCCCCGGTTATTTCGTGTGGCAAGCCCCGGGCCAGCCGGTGGCGATCCACCTCAGCATCGAGGTGGTCGACCGCTTGAGCGCCGACATCATGCGCGGCTTTGGGCTGGTTCCGAAGCGCGGCGCCGAAGTCGGCGGCGTTCTGATCGGCACAATCGAGTCCGACACCATTCGCATCGAGGATTTCGAAGCCATTCCTTGCACCTATGCTCGCGGGCCGTCCTATCTTCTGACCGACGCCGAGCGAGCGTTGTTTAACGAGGTGTGCCAGCGCCGGAGTGCGGAAATCGTCGGATATTATCGCAGTCACACTCGCGAGGGGCTCGCCTTGCAGCCGGAAGACATCCAGCTATTGGGCCAGTTTTTGCCTTCCGCCGCCCGGGTCGCGTTGCTGGTGAAACCGTTCGCAACCAAACCGGGGGTGGCGGGATTTTTCGTGCGCGAAAATGGCGCGTTCCCTGCCGCAACGCCGCTGGAATTCCCGTTCCGCCGCTGGGAGATGACCGGGGAAGAGCCGCCCCGGCGTGCGCCGATGCAGGAAAGGAAGCGGAAGGAGCGGCAGCCAGAGAAGCGAGACGAAGTCGCCGCTCCGCCGCCATCCAATGAAGATAAGGTGGCCGCGGCGCCGGAATCCTCGGGTGCCCCGCGGCCGTACTATCGCATCTTTTCCGCCGAACCTGAGGAGGAGCCCAAACACACACCGCAAGCGCCTCGCGCGACGAAATCGCGGACTGGGATGTGGATGGTGGCGAGCTTCGTCTTCTTGCTGCTGGGAGTCCTGCTGGGCTATGAGGCTTCGCGCATCACCGCTCCGCAGCGTGGCCTTTCCGATTTCGCCCTGTTATTCGCGGTGGAGCGCACCGGCGACAACTTGACGGTCCGCTGGAATCCCGATTCACGTGCGGTGCGCCTGGCCAGCAGCGGTGAGCTGGAGATTGACGATGGCAGCGAAACCAAGCACGTCAACCTCGACCGCGCCAACCTCAGCAACGGAAGTATGGTTTACCGCAATATGTCCAACAAGGTTCGCTTCCGGTTGGTGATTAACCTCGATGCGGGGTTAAGCGTGACGCAGGCGCTGGAGTGGGCACCGTAGACGTTAGCTGTCGGGGCGGCGTTTCTTCGCCATGCGGGACAACACTGCCAGTTGCTCCAGGTATTGCTTCAGCGGACGGGCCGGCGTCCCCCACATAACCTGCCCCGCGCGCACGATCTTCGACGTCAGTACGCCGCTTCCGGAACCCAGCACGGCGCGCGATTCGATCCGTGCCTTGTCGCCGATCCCAACCTGCCCGCCAATTACCGCGTAGTCCTCGACCACCACACCGCCCGAGAGTCCCGTCTGCGCCGCGATGACCACGTGGCGGCCAATGCGGCAGTTGTGCGCAATGTGCACCAGGTTATCGAGCTTGGCCCCTTCGCCGATAGAGGTGACACCCAACGCCGCCCGGTCCACGCAGGAATTGGCGCCGATTTCGACGTTGTCGCCGATCATCACGCGGCCCACCTGCGGGAATTTTTCGTAGGCACCGTCGGTCAGGATAAAGCCGAATCCGTCGGCTCCGATGACGCAACCCGAGTGCAGGATCACGTGATTTCCCAGGGTTACGTCGTGATATACCGTCACCTGCGGGTGCAGGACGCAGCGCCGGCCTATGTGGACATAGTCCTCGATCACCGACCCGGCTCCGACGAAGGAGCCTTCGCCGATGTGTACCCCGGCGCCCAGGCTCACCAGGGGTCCGATGGAAGCACCCTTGCCGATCACCACGCCGGGTCCCAACACGGCGGTCGGATGAACACCCGGGGACGGCTCAGGATGGGGATGCAGCTTCGGAATGGCCCGGGCAACGGCGGCTCGCGGATCGCGCGTGCGAATAACCGTACGAAGAGGCTCGTTTACGAAATCGTCGGGGACCAGAAGGCACGCCGCGCGGGAGAGGCTGGCGAGCTTGACGGAGCGCCCGTTGGAAACGAACGAAAGGTCCTCATCGCCGGCGTCTTCTAGCGTCGCCACACGGCGGAGTTCGCGGTCTCCTTCGCCCTCCCACGGCGCTTCCAGCAAAACGGCCAGTTCTTTGACGCGCAAGTCTTGAGGCTCCTGTAATTTACAGGGTATTCGATTTAGGGGGGTGAAAGAAATAGGCGCCCCGCTCTGGTTGCCCAGAAGAGCCGCGCTCGGTCAGGATCAGCGCGAGTCTGACGGAACGCCTAGTCCACGGTTCAGAGGACGAATCCTCCGTCGATTTGTTAGTGTGGGCGATGCGGGAATCTCTCAGGCGAGGAGATCTTAGACGGGTAGGGAGAATCCGGTCACCTGTTGCACGGTGGTTAGCTCCCCGCCGGCGGCCGCGAACTCCTGGAAAAACTGCGCGCATTTCGTGTCGTCCAGGCTGCGGACGGCGTCGGTCACCAGCATCACATTCAGGCCTGCTTTCAGCAGGCCCAAAGCCGCGTTTCTCACGCATATCTCGGTGACTACGCCGTACACCACGCAACTCTTTACCTTCAACTGGTCCAGCAGAGCGGGCAGGTTCGCATTGGTAAAGCAATCGATGGATTGCTTCTGGAGGAGAATCTGCCGGGCGCCTTTGCAGTCGAAGTCTTCACGTGCGCTGCGAATCGTCGTGCGCGGTTCGAGCAACGTAGCGGCGGGTTTCTGTTGGCCCGCAGTTCCGGCGACGCAGTGCGGCGGCCAGTCGCGAAATTCGGGGTCGTCTTCCGTGTGCGCATCCATGGTGGAGACCACCGGGATTTCGTGTTCCGCGGCGTACCGGTTGAGCGCGGCCACGCGCGAAACGATGTGTTCCGCGCCCGGAACGTACAGAGCGCCCGCCGGATACAGGAAATCCAACTGGGTGTCGACGTCGAAAAAGACCGTCTTCATATCGCCATCATACTGCGGTGCCCTTGCTGACACTCTCATTTAACGCCGCGAGCTCCGGACTGATGTCCACGCGCCAAGCGTGTTCAGCGGCGAACAAGCTCAGGCAGGTGGCAGGCAATCGGCCCAGACATTCGGCAGCATAGCGGCGGGTTTCGGCGATGGTCGGTAGCGATTCCACCAGTTGGCCGGCGATCATCACCGGGCGCTGCAGCGCCTCGCATGCTCCGGCTTCCCCGCACGCGATACACTCGCTGGCGCGCGCCAGCACGTCGTGGTCGGCCGCGCGAAAGATCTGCTTGGCTCCCGGCAATGTCTGCTTGTCGTGACTGAGCTTCACGGGATAGCGGCGGCCACCGGCGTCTTCCAGTTCGACTAACTTGTAGACCACGCCGAGCGAAGGCGCATCGGCCGAGGTCGCCAGCTCTGTGCCGACGCCGAACACATCGATCGGCGCGCGGGCAGCCATCAGCTCCTGAATCTTGTACTCGTTCAGATCCCCGGTGACCATGATCTTGGAATCGCGCAGCCCGGCTTCATCCAGAATGCGCCGAACGGCCATCGCGAGCTCGCCCAGGTTGCCGCTATCGAGTCTTACTCCCCACAGCGGGCGGCCCAGTGAAGCGGCGCGGCGCGCACCCTCAAGCGTGTCATACGTGTCGATCAGGTACACCGTGCTTTCGCCCAGTAACTGCTGCAATCGTTCGAAGGCCGCCAGCTCGCCGGGAAACGACATGACCCAGGAGTGCCCCGCAGTGCCGAATACCGGAACGCCGTAGCGGAATCCCGTCTCCGCATTGCTGGTCCCCGTGCAACCGCCGATATAGGCCGCGCGAGCGGCTAGCACCCCGGCCTCGGGCGAATGTGCGCGGCGGGTTCCGAATTCGACCACGTCGCGTCCCAGAGCAGCTCTCACCACGCGAGCCGCTTTGGTCGCGATGGTCGATTGAAATCCGATGGTGGCCAGCAGGTAGGTTTCGATCAACTGCGCTTCGATCAACGGTGCCCGCACGGTCAGAAACGGCTCGCCCGCGAACAGCGGCGTTCCCTCGCGTGCGGCAAACAAGTCGCCTGTGAACCGCATCCCGGCGAGCATATCGAAGAACTCGGAATGGTTGTGTTCGAATTGCGGCAGCGTCTTGAGATAAGCGATCTCCGCCTCGGTGAACTTGAGGTTCAGCAGGTAATCGACTGCCTGGGCCAATCCAGCCGCGACCACGAAGTTGCGATTCCACGGCAGACGCCGCACGAATAGTTCGAACGTCGCGCGGTTTTCGGCCTTGCCGGCTTCGAAATAGCCGGCCGCCATCGTGAGCTCGTACAGATCCGTGTTGAGAGCCGCACCCAACTGCGGCTGAATGGGCTGGGGCGCGGACCGAGCGGGCTCGGAGGGGTCGCCCACTACTTCTTCTTTCCGTCCTTGGTTTCCGGAGGAGGCGCCGGCTGGACCCCAGCCGCCGCTTCGCGCAGACCGGTCACGGCATTCGCATCCAGCTGATACAGCGAACTGTCGTTTTCACGGCGCGCCAGGAAATTGGCACCCGCCGCAGCGATCTGGACCTTCTCCGTCCGCTTGCCGTCGTTCGAAGCCACGGTCAGCTCCAGGACAGGCGTGGTGAATCCGCTGTCGACGAACTTCGTCGAGGCGAGATCGCGCAGCTTGTCGATCAGATTCTGGACCGAGATCGAGTCCATCGTCTTGCCGCCTGAGGTCCAGTTCTCGCCGGACTTTTCGATCACCTTGCTCTGGGCGCCGTCCTTGATCTCGATGCGGTTGGGATCGTTGAAACCGAAATCGAATACTTTCTTGTTGCGGAAATCGTCCAGCGACTTGTTTAGCCCGTCGCCGATTTCTTTGGTGACTTTGTAGGGGCCGTCCTGGGTGCTGGACTTGGCGTAGTAGTCGTCCGTTGTTCCCGATTTCGCCTTGCGAACTTCGAACGTCAGTGTCCCTTCGGCGCCGGTGATCTTGGCGGTCGCGGTCTTCTGGCCGCTGGCGAACGCCGTTGCCGCAGCCTTCGGATCGGTCTCGGTGTCCATCGAGGCATCCTTCAGCTTGCGAACCAGGTCGTCCACCTGGAAGCCGTCGGCGCGCATGGGTTTCGGCTTCAGAATCTGCCAATCGGTTCCGGCGCGTCCGAACTCGATCGGCGGTTTCCCGGCAACTTCCAGCTCCACGCGGCTGAGCTTGTCCTGGTCGAACACCATCAGATGTTTTTCGCGCAGATCCTTGGATTGCTTGTCGAGCGAAGTCTTTCCAAAACTGGCGATGGTGAACAGGCGTTTATCGCCGTCGAGCATCGCGTAAGAACCGCCATCGGTCGGCGTATCCTCGCCGATGCGCAATACGTGAGTCTTCCCGTCCGCCATGGTCAGGGTGATGCCGATGCGCGGCGGATCCAGGCCGTAAGACGAAAGATTGCTGGCATTCTCGTCCACCACACGATCCGAAGACAGAGTGGCTACGGCCGTAGTGACGGCGCCCACGGCACTCTGGTCGGCGGCTAGGGCCTGGGGCGCAGTGATCGTCCATTTGCCGGAACCGTCCCGTTTTACGACGGTCGTCTCACCGTCGCGATGCCGGATTTCGATTTGCTTGATGTCGGTTTCTTTGAGATCGAGGATTTTCGGTGCAGCCTTGGGGTCGCCTTTAGTCGCTTTGGCTTCTTCCGTGCGATTCGACCAATACAGCAAGCCGACGAGCCCCGCAAGAACCACGGCTGCGATCAACAAACGTGCGAGCTTCATGGCTATTTCCTGTCAGACTACTAGCGGCGCTTCCACCACACGCCCACGCCCGCGAAGATGATCGCCAGCGGGATCAGTACCACGCTGAGATAGAACAGCATGGTGGCCTGGCGCGGATTCATATTGAGCCGCCGATCCTCGGGATCCTTGGGCCGGATGGAGATCAGATCCTCATCCGAGCTCAGCCAGTTGAGCATGTTCATGTACAGGTCGCGATTTCCGTTGAAAGCGAGAAATCCGTTGCCGATCCAGCGTGAGGTGCCGACCACCACAAACCGTCCGTTGCCGTTTTCTTTGCCGGTGGTGTAGGTTCCGGCGGCTGCTAAGACGCGCGCGCCGGGCTTGGCGGCTTTTACGTTGACCTGCGGATTCTTGAGATCTTCCGTGGCCACGGCGTCATCGGTGGTCGAAAACAGCGCCGAGACCATCGTTTTGTCACCCTTGGCGACCTGCAGTGAACGCGCGATCGGGAACCCGGTCGGCAGGTCCTTCATCTCGCGCACGATGGCGTGATCATCGTATTTCGTCACGATGGGAAATTCGGGGCCGAGTCCGAACAGCTGGCCCACGCCGCTCAAATCGAGCACCAGGTCCTTGTCCATCTTCACGCCCCAGCTATCCAGCACCGCAACCAGACCCGGATTCTCGTCGATCTCGGATTTGAATTTCAACGGAGGATCCAGCATGATCAGTGCGCGGCCGCCGTTCTCGACGTAGGCTTTGATCGCGTCCACCGCAGGCTGGAGATAATCCCGCTTGGGCCCAGCCACCACCAGGATGGTGCAATCCAGCGGAATATCCGGCTTCGGAATGAGCGGAACCACCTTGGTCTTGTAGTTGTTCTTCTCGGTCAGATCCTTGGCGTTGCCGAATCCTTCGCCGGCCGTGGTATCGGTGGTGGATGCTTCGCCAAAACCGCTGGTGAAGCAGACAGTGCGATCGCCGCCCTTGAG
The DNA here is from genome assembly GCA_020073445.1 of Terriglobia bacterium. GTDB lineage: Bacteria > Acidobacteriota > Terriglobia > Bryobacterales > Bryobacteraceae > Palsa-187. The sequence goes on along the minus strand of JAIQFE010000001.1, from coordinate 348,188 downwards.
TGCGCGCACCATCGCGCCGGTGACCTCTTCTTCCGTGAGGCTCTTGGCGGTCTCGGTCTTATTGCCGACCTTGACGAAAATATTCGGAAGCGGATTCTTCACACCGGCCGCAATCGCTTCGGTGCGCTTTTTGTCGACGTCCTGATACTCCACCGTGACTTTCGGCGAAAGGCCCTTGTAGCGGTTGAACAGATCCTCCGCGTTGGGGAAGCCGTTGGGCCGGTCCCAATACGTAATGACGAGGTCGCCCTGTATCCCCTTGACGACTTTGGCGGTCTGATCGGAAAGCGTGTATTTCTTGTTGGCGGTCGAGTCGAAGCTCTTGTTGTAGCGCTGCGCCAGGAAATTCACGACGCCCAGAATCGCGATGACGATCAGAGTGTAGGTGGCCGCCTGGGCGAAGTTCGCGACGCGATGGGTCTTAGTAGTTGCCATTACGCCCTCCACCGGATCGATTCCATCGATCGCGCCGTCAGGAACAGGCCAAACACGATCATGCTCACGTAATAGATCGCGTCTTTGGAATCGAGCACGCCGCGCGCGAACGATTCGAAATGAGATGTCACCGAAAGATAGCTGATCACCGAAAAAAGCTTAGAAGAATCAAATTGCGATACCCAATCCAACACCCACAGCAGCAGGCAAACTCCGAACGTCGCGACACCGGCGACGATTTGATTGCGCGTGGCCGTCGAAATAAACGTACCGATCGATAACAAGCATCCGCCTTGCAGGATCAGGCCGAGATAACCGACGGCCATCGGCCGCCAGTCCGGATTTCCGTAAGCGAACAGGACTAGCATGTTCAGTCCGGCTACGGCCAAAATCGTCAGGTACAGGATAAACGCCGCCAGCCACTTGCCAAGGATGATCTCGCTATCGCGAAGAGGAGAAGTCACCAGAAGCTCGATGGTGCCGGTACGTTTTTCTTCGGCGAACAGGCGCATGGTGATCATGGGAATGATGAAGAGTCCCACCACGCTCATGTTGGAAAGAACGTTCCGCACCACCCATTCGTTCACGTTGAGCGGCACGGACTGGCCCATCATCGTCGCTTGCAGGCTCTGCGCCAGGAAGAAGCGGACGGCCGAATAAAAGAAGAAGCCGGTGATCAAAGCGAAGAAGCACATCACGCCGTATGCGATCGGCGAGCGGAAATAGCTGCTCAATTCCTTGCGGGCAATAGTCCAGGTATTCATTTTGCCTCCTCCGCCACGGTTTGCGGCGCGGGCTCCGATTTTGTCGTCGTCAACTCCAGGAAGATCTCTTCCAAACTCAGGCCCATGCCATGCAGCTCATTGAGCTGCCAGCCGGCCTCGATTACAGCTCGCGCCAGCTCGGGACGCACATGGCTGCCTTTCTGGCTTTCCACGGTAAAACGGGCCCGGGCGTCCTTGGCATCCTTGTCGATCACGCGGCTAACGCCGGCCACCTTCTCCAGCTTCTCGTGAACGCTCCGCACCCATTCAGGCGACGACGTTCCGTCGCGCGATAGCACCTCGACCGCCACGGTCTCGGCGCCGTGCAGGCGGCTGCTCAGATTCTCCATCGTGTCGGTGGCCACCAGCTTGCCGCGATTGATGATCATCACGCGCTGGCACATCGCTTCGACTTCCGGCAGGATGTGGGTGGAAAGAATAATGGTGTGATCTCCGGCCAGCCCTTTGATCAGATCGCGCGTCTCGATAATTTGATGGGGATCGAGGCCGGAGGTCGGTTCATCCAGGATCAGGACGTCGGGATTATGCACGATCGCCTGAGCCAGGCCCACACGCTGCCGGTAGCCCTTGGACAGCTTGCCGATTTCCTTGTTGCGGACGTCGGTGACGGCGGTCTTCTGCATCACTTCATCAATGCGGCTCCGCAGGCTGGCCTTGGGTACGCCTTTAATTCGCCCCACGAAATCGAGGTACTCGATGACCTCCATTTCCGGGTAAACGGGCGGCGTTTCCGGAAGGTAACCGATGCGCCGCTTCACCTCCATGGGGTTCTCGCGAACATCGAACCCGGCCACCGTTGCCGAACCCTCGGTGGGCGGCATGAAACAGGTGAGCATGCGCATGGTGGTGGTCTTTCCCGCGCCATTCGGCCCCAGGAAACCGACGATCTGGCCTTTTTCTACTTCAAACGAAATGTGATCGACCGCGACGTTTCGGGCGTATCGCTTGGTAAGCCCTTCGACTTTGATCATAAGGTGTACTCAGGACGAGTGGAGATGGTCGTACAGACCCTCCATATCATAGAGGGACGGGCCCCGAACTGTCAATCCAGCCGGTTTGGGATGTTATTCACCCGCAAAGGGTTTCATGCGTCCCGGTGGACTGTATCGGGCGCGAAAGCGGGAACGCAGATGGCCACGTATTCAGCTCCCTGCGGGGTGCTGTAACGAACCCACTCGCCTTTCCGCGCGATCACGGCCTGTCACGCTTGAATCTCCAACACGCCTTTGTCGTGTTGGACGTGCAGGGTTCCGTTTAGTACCACCGTGAATTCGTCGAAATCGGGACGCTGGCCGGGCTCGGACCACCCCGCGGGGCTGCGCATGCGCGCCACGCTGACCTGTGATTCCTTGTTGTTCACTCGGCCGACGTATTCCTCGATGATCTTGTTCCCCGGGACAGGGATCAGGTGGGGTCCGGCTATTAGTTCGGGCATAGCTTATTTCAGCTCGACTCTGATATTGAGCAACTCCGTGGTACCGACGTTCTTGACCGCGTGAACCACGCGTTCCCTCCAGCCTGCCTCGCCGAATTTCAATTGCCGCCGGGTGGGCGGGCCGCCAGGATCGTCCACGGACTCAATATCGGAATTTGCGAGCGGAATCAGCACGCCGTGGCCATGGCGGTGCTTGGGCTGGGCCACGCCCGCGGGCACTCGCTCTTCGATCACGCGCACAAACGGGTTCTCGAAGATCAGCTTCTGGGTGTCTTTGCACACGATCAGCGAATCCAGTGGATCGGGCGTTCTGGTGGCCGCACCGGATACGGCCGGCGCTTCACGCTTCAACTCGACCCGGAGCACGCGCTGTTCGGTCGTTCCCGTATTGCGCGCCTCGTGGGTGACCGGATCGGCCCAGCGCACCTCGCCAAAGTTCGTATGTCTCCTGGTCACGGTTCCGGCCGGGAAGGCGGTCATCTCATTGTCGTAAGCGGTCAGAGCAACGGTTACCCCGCGAGCATGACTATGCCTGGCTTCGGAAACACCAGCCGGAACCCGGAGTTCTACCACCCGAACAAATTCGTTCTCGAAAACTGTTTTCTGCGACGGGGCGGGCTTTGGCTGCGCAGCGCACAGGTATGCGGCACCCAGCAGAGCGAGCGGCAACTTGGCGGAATTAAGCACGCGTGTACTTATTGAACCAGTCGATCGTGCGCTGCCAAGCGAGATCGGCCGCAGCTTTGTTGTAGCGCTCCGGCGTCGCATCGCAATTGAAGCCGTGAACCGCGCCAGGGTAGATATAGCCTTCGTGCGGAACACCTGCTGTCTTCAGGGCAGCGTCGTACGCCGGCCAGCTCGCGGCCAGCCGCGTATCGAGCTCCCCATGATGGACCAGAATCGCCGCCTTGATTTTCGGAATGTCGTCGTTGCCGGGAACCGCGCCATAGAACGGAGCCGCAGCAGCGATATCGGCTCCCAGCCTCACTGCCAACGTGTTGGCGACGCCGCCCCCGTAGCAGAAGCCGGTCGCGGCGATCTTACCCGTGCAATCCGGGCGAGCCTTCAGCCACCTGGCAGCGGCGATCATGTCCTCCAGCATCTTCGGGCCGTTGACCTTGCTGAATAACTGGCCGCCGTTGTAATCGTCACCGGGAAAGCCGCCCACCGAGGTGAGTCCGTCCGGCGCGAACGCCATGAAGTTGGCCAGTGCGAACCGCCTTGCGATGTCCTCGATGTGAGGATTCAGACCACGATTCTCATGGACGACGATAACGCCGGGCAATTTCGTCGGCATCGCGTTTCGAGTGTCGGCGCTGACGGGCCGCACGAAATATCCCTTGATGCTTCCGTTGCCTTGCGGCGACGGGACGGTCTCGTAGCTGGCCTTGATGCGGTCGTCGGTCTTGGACACCTGCTGTCCCAGAGCGTAGTTCGGCATCAGCGCTTCGACGACGGCCGCCGTGGTCAGGCCGCCGATCGCGAACTTTTGCACGCCTTCCATGAAAGCTCGGCGGCTGATCCGGCCGTGAATAAAGAGATTGTAGAGTTGTATGGCCTCTTTGGGCAGTTTGGGTCGCGCTTGGTCCATGGGTCCGCTCCTTCCCGGAGAATATATCAGTTCTGCGCGAGTTCTACCAGAAGGCCGTTAGGATCGCGCACGAAGCCGACCTTGCCGTTGCCCAGCTTGACGTTTCCGCCCTGGGTGACCGAGGACCCTCCGGCAGCTTTCACCGCGGCGATGGCAGCATCGATGTCGCGCACCTGAAGGCCGATCGCCGGTGCACCGGGGTCAGGGATCCGTGGCGTGTAGGGCTTGCGGTCCACGCCCTGGAATTCGATGAACCGCCAAGACAGCGTTGTACCGGGAACCGTCATTTCCGCGGTTACGACCTGGGCGCCGGGAGTTCCCAGATTGGCGTTGAAATTCGGGGTCGGGCCATTCGTCTTGGCTGCGAAACCGAAGTGATCCCGATAAAAGGCCGCCGCCTTTTCGGCGTTCTGCACCACCATCGAGCCAAACGTGGCGCCGATAACTTTCCCGCTGCCCGATGCTGCAGCGGTGGGTTGCGCCAGTTCCACGTAATAGCCGTCGGGATCTTTCACCGTCACGACGCGGTCGGCGCCTCTGGCACGCTTGACCGGCGAACCGCCGGTGGTGATCACTTCCCCGCCTGCCTTTTTTGCGATTGCCAGCGCAGCGTTCACATCATCCACGTTCAGCACCAGCAGTGACGCGCCGGGATCCTGAATACGCGGCTTGGCCGCATGCACGTCCATGCCGGTGAACTCGGTGACCTCGATCGGAAACTCTGCTCCGGGGATCTTGAGCATCATGTTGCGGAACTTTGTGCCGGGCGGCACGTCCACCAAGCCGCGTAGCGCGTCATTCAGTGCATTCGGTTTGGCCGTAAGCGCGGGCGCATTATTTTGCAGATCCAGGCCGAGCGCGTGATAGAAGGCGTAACTCTTGTCGAGATCCGCGACGCCCAGGATGTATTTCGTCAACTTGACGGCGTTGGGACCGGCGGGTTGGGCGGTTTGGCCGGGCGCGAGCGCGGCGAAAAACAGGCATGCGGATACGAAAAGTGGTCGCATATTCAGACCGAGCATATCACTTGCTTTCGCAGTGCGGCAGCGCAGCGCCTACTCGTAGCGCAGCGATTCGACCGGGGCGATCTTTGTCGCGCTGCGCGCGGGATAAATCGTCGCGATCAGGCTGACCCCGATGGCCGCCCCAGCGATCCATACGCCGTCGACCCAGCGCGTCGTGAAGGGGACAAACGAAATCGAGTAAATCTGCTCGTCCAGGCGCAGCCACTGGTATTTATCCGCGAAGTAGCAAATCGTGTAACCCACCGTCAGTCCGATGATGGTTCCCACCGCCCCGATCATCGCGCCTTCCCATACGAAAATCCTGCGAATCTGTTTGGCGCGGGCGCCCATGGACATCAGGATCGCGATGTCGCGGTGCTTTTCCATCACCATCATCACCAAGGCGATCAGGATATTCAGCGCCGCCACCACTTGAATCAGTCCGATGGTGACTACGGTAACGACGCGCTCCATTTTCAAAGCGTTCAGCAACTGGCCGTTCTGCTCCTGCCAGGTGGTCGCGGCTAGCTTGGATCCGATCAGAGTTTCTGCCGCTGCGGCGACTTGCGGAGCAGCGTCGACGTCATCCAGATACAGCTCGATGGCATTGAGAACGTCGCCCAATCCGAAAAGCCGCTGCATGGTAGGAAGATCCATGAAAGCCAGGGAAGAGTCGAACTGGAAGAAGCCCGATTCAAATACTCCAGCCACGCGCAGCTGGATGGTGCTGGGCCGGGCACCGTAAGGAGTCATGTGTCCGTTGGCGATGGTCAATGCGACTGATTTTCCTACTACGGCGCCGAGCCGCTCCGCCAGCCGATAGCCCAGGATGATTCCCGGCTGTTCTCCTTCTTCGCTGTGCAGCGCTTCGATCGAGCCCGCCTTCAAGTGCAGCAGTGCTTCCGGTACCGGCGCGCCCCTTGCGATCGAGATTCCCTTGATCGAGGCGCCATCGCCATTGACGGGTCCTGAGAGAAACCCGACGTCATACAAGGCGGGCGCTGCGGTCTTGACGTGCGGCAGCCGCGCGAGTTGCCTGGAGAGCGGCTCCCAGCCCTCGATGCCTTCGCCGATCGTCTTTTCCTGGATCGAGACATGCGCGGTCAGACCGAGAAGATTGCGTTCCAGGGTGCTGCGGAATCCATTGTTGATCGCCAGCGCGATCACCAGCGCCATCACCCCCGCGGCCACGCCGATTACGGAGATCGCCGTGATCACGGAGATAACTACCTGTTTGCGCTTGGCACGAAGGTAGCGACGGGCGATGAAGAGTTCGAACATAAAAAGACAGGAGTCAGAAGTCAGAATGCAGAAGTCAGAATCGCTTTCGAGTATACGGACAGCATGCGGCTTACCTCCTCGAGTTGGCGCATAAGTTCTCCGCTGTCACCGTAGTTCAGATCTTGGGGCAGAATCAAGTAGTACGGCACTCTTCTAGAGACCCTTGCCGCGGAAAAACGATAAAACGTCCAACACGAATTGGTGTGCTTTTTGCCAGACGAGCAGATCTTGAAATATCTTGGCACTGGCGCGCTCGCTCATTCTGAGTTCTGACTTCTGCCTTCTGAATTCTTCAGCTTCTCCGCCATCCCGATCTCGCCTTCCGGCCGCAAGAGGGGGAACAAAATTACGTCGCGGATGGATTTCGAGTTCGTCAGGATCATGGTCAGACGGTCGATGCCGATACCTTCGCCACCCGTCGGAGGCATCCCATAGGACATAGCGCGCAGATAGTCTTCATCCATCTGGTGCGCTTCTTCGTCGCCCGCAGCCTTCAACTCCAACTGCATCTCGAAGCGGCGGCACTGCTCTTTGGGATCGTTTAACTCGGTATAAGCGTTGCCGATCTCCATGCCGGCCGCGTAGATCTCGAAACGCTCGACGAAAGCCGGGTCGTCGCGCTTGTGCTTGGAGAGTGGCGAGACCTCCACCGGGTAATCGTAAATGATGGTGGGCTCGACCAGAGTCGGTTCCACCTGCCGTTCAAACGCTTCGACCAGCGCGTGCCCCTTTAGAGAGGAATTGCCCACGGCTTCCTGCATCGAAAGACGCCGGATGTTTCCGAAATCGAGCTTGGTTCCCTGGTAGTCGACGACGGTCGATCCAGTGGCATCCAGGGCCGTCTGTTTCAGTAGGTCCACGGTCAAATCCATCAGTCCCTGGTAATCCGTGTACGCCTGATAGAACTCGAGCATGGTGAACTCAGGGTTGTGTTGCGTCGAGATTCCTTCGTTGCGGAAATTACGGTTGATCTCGTACACGCGCTCCAGGCCGCCGACAATCAGACGCTTGAGATACAGCTCTGGCGCGATGCGCAAATAGAGGTCCATATCCAGCGTGTTGTGGTGCGTGACAAACGGACGCGCCGTCGCGCCGCCGTAGACCGCCTGCATCATGGGCGTTTCCACTTCCACGAAGCCGCGCTCTTCGAGCTGGCGCCGCAGGGAAGAAATGATCTTTGCCCGCGTTATAAAAATCTTCTGCGATTCCGGATTCGCGATCAGATCCAGATAGCGCTGGCGGTAGCGAATCTCCACGTCTTCCAGCCCGTGCCACTTCTCCGGCATCGCCAGCAGGATCTTAGAGAGAAACGTCAGCTTTTCGGCGTGCACCGAGAGCTCGCCGGTGCGCGTGCGGAACAGATACCCGTCCACGCCCACGATATCGCCCAAGTCGAGTCCTTCATACAGCGAGTAATCCGCTTCTGGAACCGCATCCTTGCGGACGTACACTTGCAGACGCTCACCCGATTGCATCAGGTGCATGAAGCCGGCCTTGCCCATGCGGCGGACGGTTTGAATCCGGCCGGCGATGTGGACGCGCGGCTTGCCGGCGAGTTCCTCCGCGGTCTTGGCGCTGTAATCGGCCAGTATCTGCGGAATGGTGTGACTCGCGTCGAAGCGCTGGCCGTAAGCGCGAAAGCCCAGAGCCTCGATTTCCGCGGTGCGGCGGAGGCGCTGAGCAAATAGATCGTCTTCCAGGGACAAGAAAGGGACTCCTTAAATGGAGTATAGAGGACACCGGAGCCGCTCACTATCGTTCGCGGTTCGGTACTCCGCCTTCACCGGACCACGAGCGCCAGCGAGTGGCCCAACTAGCACTACCGCCGGACGATGACTTCGCGCAGGTGGTCGCGCGTCAGAAAGAACTTGACCGACTCGAAATCCTGAAACAGCTTTTCCAAGCTGCGGTTGTTGAAGAATTGCGCGGGCCGGCGCCTTCCGCGCGGAGCGAGCAGGATCGTCTTGCGGTCTTGGATCCGGTAGGAATAGGTCGGAATGGTCTCGACGCGCTCCTCGTTGTGAAATAACGCCAGCATGTAGCTGCCTGGGCGCAGCATATTGTTCAAGCGCTCAACCACGTTTTCCAGCAGCGGCCCGGTCAGAAACTCCAGCGAATCCCAGACCAGCGCCCCGTCGAAATGCTGGGCGGGATAGTCCAGCGCGGAAGCCAAGAACTGGGCCGCTTTTTGTGGATCCGACTGGTTTTCATAAAAATCGCCGTCGCCGAAACAGCGGTCCATTTGCAAAAGAAAGTCGTCGGAATAGACCCGATGGCCCAGGTTCGTAAGGAACCCCATGGTGCTCTGATTAGCGCCGGCCAGATCCAAAAGTGTTAGTCCGGGCCGCTCTACCAGCAAAGAGCAGAATTGATCCAGACCGCTGCTGCTGCGGGTTTCCAACCTGATCTAATCCAGCATGCCTAACGCTTGATTTCGCCGACGCCAGCTGCCATGGCAGGACCGGTCGAAACGGGAGAATTTGCGGGTGGAGCAGTCGAAGGCTTCGAGGCGGATGCGGCCGCGGCGGGCTTGGAAAGCTCGACGCGAACGATGTCGACGTTACCCTTGAAATACGCGCCGTCTTCGATCACGATGCGCGCGGTGCGGATATCGCCCACTAGTTTGGCTTCCTTGCGGATGTCGATCCGGTCGCCGGTCTCCACGTTTCCGTGCAACGTGCCCAGCACGATGACTTCGCGTGCTTTCACGCTGGCCCGGACTTTCCCGTTCTGCCCGATGGTGAGGCGGTGTTCCTGCATTTCTATGGTGCCTTCCACTTCGCCATCGATGGTCAAGTCCTCGCGGCTAAGGATCTGCCCTTTGACGACGACCGATTTTCCGAGCACGGCATTGCCGGCGCGCGTCGCATCAAAGGACTCCGTGGGGCGAATCGGAACACTGGACATGGGGCTTGTCTCCTTGGCGGGTTGCGTCTTGACTGGTTGCGGTGGCGGCTGAGCCGGCTGAGCCGCGATCGGCCTAGGTGCTGGTTTTTCTTCTTCTTTGCGCCGATTCCACATCTCAGGGCGCCTCCTTGTTTGAACTGCTTTAACAATCCTACTACGTCAGCTGAGTTTGGGGAGATGCACCGGCGGTCAAAAACGTTACGGAGTTTCACGTTCAACGACATACAATGGAGACGATGGCGGCTCCCCCGACTGCCAATAAGTCGTATCGCACCTTAAGCGGGTTGCTGCTCGATCCGGTTTACACGCCCAAGAGTCTAGACGGGTTCGAGCTCACGGATGAGCAGCGCGCACCCGGGCAGTTTCCGTATACCCGCGGCATCCACGAGTCGATGTATCGCGGGCGGCTGTGGACCATGCGGCAGTTCGCGGGTTTCGCCACGGCCGAGGAGACCAACGCGCGTTTTCGCTATCTGCTCGAGCAGGGCCAAACGGGTCTTTCCGTTGCGTTCGATCTGCCGACATTGATGGGCGTCGATCCGGATCGTCCAACGGCACTGGGCGAGGTGGGGAAGTGCGGCGTGGCGATTTCGTCGCTCGCCGACATGGAAACGCTGTTTCAGGGAATCCCGCTGGGCGACGTCACCGTCTCGATGACCATCAATTCGCCGGCATCCGTCATATGGGCGATGTATCTGGCGGTCGCCGAGAAGCAGGGGGTGGATTGGGCGCGGCTGTCGGGCACTCTCCAGAACGACATTCTCAAGGAATACATCGCGCAGAAGGAATACATCTATCCGCCGCGCCCGTCGATGCGGCTGGTGACCGATTCCATCGAGTTCGCCACGCAGCGCGTCCCGCGATTCAACCCGATCTCCATTTCCGGTTATCACATTCGCGAAGCGGGATCGACGGCGGTGCAGGAACTGGCCTTCACTCTGCGCGATGGCATCGAATATGTGGAACACGTCCTGGCTCGCGGCCTGCCGGTGGATTCCTTCGCGCCGCGCCTGAGTTTCTTTTTCAACGCGCATAACGATTTCTTCGAGGAAATCGCCAAATACCGGGCCGCGCGAAAGATTTGGGCGTATGTAATGAGCGATCGGTTTCACGCGACGAACGAAGCCAGCTGGAAGCTGCGGTTCCATGCGCAGACCGCGGGATGCTCGCTGACCTGGCAGCAGCCGCGCAACAACATCGTGCGCACGGCGGTGCAAGCTATGGCGGCTGTGCTGGGCGGATGCCAGTCCCTGCACACCAATTCGCTCGACGAAGCGTACGCGCTGCCGTCGGAGGATGCCGTGACGCTGGCTCTGCGGACGCAGCAGGTGATCGCGTATGAGACCGGGGTGACGGCCGAACCCGATCCTTTGGGCGGAAGCTACTTCCTGGAACGCCTGACGCTCGATGTGGAAGCGGCTGCCAACGATTACATCCGGCGCATCGATGAAATGGGTGGAATGATCCCGGCCATCGAGCGCGGATTCCCGCAATCCGAGATCGCGCAGGCCAGCTACGAATACCAGCGCGAGATCGAGCAGGGCGAGCAGGTGATCGTCGGTGTGAACAAGTTCACTGAAGAAGCTGAGCAGCCCATCGAGGTTCTCCAGATCGACGAATCGGCGGAGAGCAAGCAAATCGAACGGGTTCGCGAAGTAAGGCGGCGACGGAGCGAAAATGCAGTCGTCAAGACCTTAGGTGACCTGCGGCGTGCGGCGGAAGGCACCGAAAATACCATGCCCTATATTCTGGATGCGGTTCGGGCCTATGCGACGGTCGGGGAAATCTGCGAGGCGCTGAAAGAAGTGTTCGGCAGCTACACGGAAACGAACTTCCTATAAAAAAGGGACTGCCTCTGCCCGGCAGTCCCTCTCCGGTTTGTTGTCCAGTTGTGACTAGAACCGGAAGCCGAAACCGACTGACGGTTCGGCGCGATGTGTGAGCAGTTCCGCGCTCACCGTCGAAACAGCCAGCGTCGGACTGTTGTAAACCAGTCCGCGATATTGAGCCCGCAGGAAGAAGCGCGCGCCGAGATCGACGTCCGCCCCGGCGCCGTAAACGAACACTGGACGAGCCAGTGCGTCACCGCCGATATCTTTCGGATCGAAGACTAAGCTGCCCGTTCCGGCCAGCGCAAATGGTGTGACCCGTCGAAGCGGCATCCGCCACACATAGGCCGCGGTCGCCTCATGCGAGTACGCCTTCGTGCTCGAGACATTGCCGCCCAGCGCGTACTGCTGCGTGTTGAGCGCGTAGCCGTAGTTGAACTCCACGCCGTTGTGACGGCCGAAATAATAACGATACGTCCCCAAGACACCGCCGCTGTTGGTAGCGGAATGGGTCACACCGTTATCCGTCGTACTCTTTACGAAACTGCCCAACGCTTGAACGGTCACGTCAGACTTGTACTCCTCACTCTGCGCGAAGGCCGGCAGCCCCAGTACCGACGCTCCTAACACGAGTGCAACAACACCTTTATTTCCGAACATATGCGAGTTCTCTCCTTTGCCGGCAACCCGCCGGCTTTCATTTGCATCTACACAGCTATGGATGTGCAGGGGCCAGGAACGGCTTTGATCGTTAGTCCGTAGATTCTGTCCGATCGTCCAAAGCTGTTCGATCGCATGAGTGAGGTCAGTCGTAGCATGGATGCAATCACCGATTTTCTGAGCGCTGTTCGTGTCCAAGGCGTTTGTTATGGACGTATTCAGCTAAGTACTACGTGGACTCCGCGAGCCGATGCAGGGTCCCACTCCGCATTCGGATTGATTTCCTACGGGCAGGCCTGGATCGACTTCTCCGACGCGGCTGAGCGCCTGCAACTTTCGCACGGCGATTTCTTTCTTCTCGCCCCTGGCCGAAAGTATGTGTTGTCTACCGCGGGAGACGCTCCCGCGGCGATCATCGCAGGCAGGTTCAGCTTTGACGATACGCACAGCAAGCCTCTCACCGATTTCCTTCCGCCTTTAATCCTGATTCGAGGGGGCCAACCGCAAGCGCTTCCACTCCAGAAGACACTGGAGCTGCTTGCGTCTGAAGTCAGCGGGTCCACGCCAGGTTCGGAAGTAGCGGTTCGCCATTTGGCAGACCTTCTGTTGATTCAGGCGTTGCGGGCACATCTCACCGACGGTGAGGGCAACGGGACTGGATGGCTGCACGCTCTCTCCGATGCGCACATCGGCGCGGCGCTGAATTCCATGCACCAGCGGATCGATCATCCCTGGACGGTCGCCAGCCTGGCTTCCGAAGCCGGTATGTCACGCTCGGCATTCGCGCAGCGCTTCAAGGCGCTGATGAGCGAATCGCCGCTCGAATATCTCACGCGCTGGCGGATGTACCGCGGGAGCGACCTGCTGCGCGAGAGCGACCGGAAGCTGGCGGATGTGGCCCAAGCGGTCGGCTATGACTCGGATGGAGCCTTCCACAAGGCATTCAAGCGGGTCTTGGGGATCGCGCCAGGGGAATACCGGCGGTCCGTGGTCGGTTCGCCTGCAATGTGGCGGGCGGGATCGGCAGGGCATTGAGTCGGAGCCATGGAACGCTAGACGGTCTTGTAGCGGCTCGCGAGGAATCCTGTGGCTGTTGCGATGTCGATATCCGCAATCAGCAAACCTTCTTTGCCATAGGGCTGATAGCTGAGCAGTGTCCCGTCCGGGCGCACCACGGCGGAAGTGGTCGGCGACCCAGCGCTTGCGCAGTTCACAGTTGCGAAATAGCAGGTGTTCTCGGCGGCGCGGCATAGCGCTGCTTTCTCATGGAAGGAGTTTGCCGGATCGGCGAAACTGGACGGTCTGTAACTGTACGGCTCGGCTTCGCCTAAATGGGGGTGGAACACGATGTGCGCGCCGTTCTGGACAGCCCAGCGGACGGTTTCCGGATAACGCCAGCCCTCGTGGCAGATGGCGACTCCGAACGTCAGGGGACCCGTGTGGAAAACCCGCCTTCCGGAGCCGGGCGAATAAATCTCGTCCTCGGAGGGGTCAAGTTGGACTTTGTCTTGGAACCCGGCGATCGTTCCGTCTTGTTGGATGACCAGAGCTGTGATCAGGAGCGCGCCCTCCAGGACTCGCTCGGTGCCGAGAACCACGGCGAGATGCGCCTTCGCCGCGGCTGCCGCAATAGTAGACCACGCGCGTTCCAGGAAGACGGGATCGGGGGGCGGCACCTGCTTCCCCATGCAGCGATAACCGGGAACGAAGCATTCCGGAAAGCAAATGAGGCCCGCGCCCTCGCTGCCCGCTTGCGCGACGGCTTGTTCGGCTAGCCGAACCGACTCCTCGGGAGTCGCCGGGAACCTTAGGTTCGCGAGAGCGATTCGAAACAAGCTCACTTGGTAATTCCAATCTTAGCTTTTTGCGAATTGGGCTCATTTTGCGGCTCGGGGGCCTGACCCCGCCTTGCCGTGATATCCTCAAGTCGAGGATGCACCGCTGATGCCGGGTAGGCAACAGGGGCGTGTCGGAGTCTCAATCGCAGTTTTTTATGGATCATAGAATCCGGGTGTTGGTCGCCAAACCCGGCCTCGACGGACACGACCGGGGCGCGAAGGTAATCGCGCGCGCTTTGCGGGATGCAGGTATGGAAGTGATCTATACCGGTCTCAGGCAAACCCCGGAAATGATCGTCAATACCGCGCTACAGGAAGACGTGCAGGTCATCGGCCTGTCCATTCTTTCCGGAGCGCACAACGCCATCGTGCCTCGCGTGATGGAGCTACTTAAAGGACAGAAGATGACCGATGTATTGGTCATCGTAGGCGGCATCGTACCGGACGAAGATGCCGCGCAATTGAAACGGCTGGGAGTGGCCGCGGTTTTTCAACCCGGAGCCTCCCTCCAGGAGATTGTGGAATTCATCCGAAGCTCAGTCAAACAGACAGTTTGATGGAGCGCAACGCATGGCGCCGTTGGCGCGTGCGGATTGGAGAAGAAACTGACAATGCAAGATAAGTTAAACATCGCGGTGTTCGTCGATTACGACAACATCGAGATCGGACTCAAGTCGACATTACGTCGCGAGTTCGACGTGTCGCTCGCGCTGGATGCGCTCAAGGAGCGCGGGGATCTGGTGGCCAAGTTCGCTTACGCCAACTGGGGACGCCAGGACGGAGCGACGCGTCAGATGGCGGAAAACGCCGTACAGATGGTGCAGCGAATTCCTTCGCCGCGCGGCGATAAGAACGGAGCGGATATCAATCTCGCGCTGGATGCGCTGGAGATGGCGTTTACCCATACGCATGTGAACGCCTTCGCCATCGTCAGCGGCGATAGCGATTTCATTCCGCTGGTCAACAAGCTGAAAGAGTACGGCAAGACCGTGTTCGTGGTGGGCGGCAAAGCGTTCACCTCGACGATCCTTCAGCAGAATTGCCACGAGTTCATCAGCTTTGAATCGCTGTTATCGGATTTGCCGGCCAGCGTCATCCTTCCGGGTGAAACGCGGGCAGCGCGTCCGCGCGGTGATCGTCCCTTGGGCGACCGGCCCGAACGCATGGATCGTCCTGAGCGCGGTCCGGATCGGGGCGGCGACCGCCGTCAGCGGCCTGCTCCGCTCGAATTGGCGCAAGCCATGCCACTGGTGGAACGCGCCCTGCAGGTGCTCGAACGCCGCGGCGTGCAGCCGCAGCTCGGATTGCTCAAATCCACAATGCTTCAGCTGGATCCGGCGTTCAATGAACGTGCTTACGGCGGAACGAGCTTCTCGGACTTCGTGGAAAAGCTCAAGCGCGAGGACTTGGTGAACGTCAGCGGAACCGGCGGGCGCTACATCATCGAACGCAAAGGTTCGTCGCAGCCGGAGCGGGCCACGCTAAAGCCCGAGGATCTGCTGCCGGCGCTTCGCGATGTCGCCGAGAACCACCGTCTCGATATCGAGAACGGCGTCCCGGTCGAGGATCTGGCGCAGTGGTTCAAAGAAGAGCATCCCAGTATCGACACCACAGCATACGGTTTCCAGCAATTCAGCGAATTTCTGAACTACGCGCAGGACAAGACCGTGGTCCGCATGGAACCGCAGGAAGAGCAGGGCGTGATGATGGTGTATCTGGGGGCGGAGTTTTATCCGCCGGCCGAGCCGCCCGCTCCCGAGCCGCAGGCCGCCGCGGAAGTCGAGGAAGAGGTTGAGGAGCCGCAGCCCTACGTGGAAGGCCAGCCCACCATCTTCGAGCCGAATCCGCCGCCCGCCAAACCCAAGAGAGCGCCCTCCGTACGCCGGCGCACTCCGAAACCCGCGGGACCCGGTAGCGGGGGAGCCAGCCGCCGTCCGCGTGGCCGGAAAAAGCCCGGCAACGGATAATTCAGGAAATGGATAAGCCCTGGTCCGGCGTCAGCGTGAAAAAGATTGTCCCCGCCGGCGGAGCCTCGCCGCGGGGACACTACAGTCCGGCCGTACATGCCGGGGATTTCGTTTACGTGAGCGGCCAGGGTCCCATCGATCCGGTTACGGATAAGCTGGCGGAGGGCGACGTCGAATTCCAGACGCGCCTGACGCTCTCAAACATCGAGCGGATTCTCCACGCCGCGGGTGTGGCGGTTCACGATGTCGTCAAGTGTTCGGTATTCCTGCGCGACATTGCGGATTTCCCCAAAATGAACCGCGTTTATGCGGAGTTTTTCGGGGAACACAAACCGGCGCGCACCACGGTCGAGGCGAAATTTCACCAGGCGGAAATGCTGGTGGAGATCGACTGCGTGGCGTATAAGCCGCACCACGAGCCATCGTTTAGCGGCGTGCTGGATTAAGTTCAGCGGCGTGCTGGAATAGTTCTTAGGCCTATTTCTTGGCCTGGGGCGGAACGAAGCCGGGCGGTAGCGCGGCGCCTTCACCGAAGAAGTACTCTTCCATCTGCTTGAGCAGGAACTCCTGCGCCTCTTGGGTTCCCAGGTTGAGGCGGTATTCGTTCATGATCATCTTCATCTGCTCAATCCACATCTTCCAGGCTTCCTTGGAGACGTTCTCGAAGATGCGCTGACCCAGGGGATTATCGAAAGGCGTCTCGTCCAGGCCGGGCATCTCGCGCTGGAACTTGACGCACATCACTGTACGTCCGCTTTTGTTGGTTTCTTCGACGCTAGGCCCTCTCCCACCAGTACCGCAACCCATTTGTGTTCCCCTCAACTTCAGGATAGCGCAGTGGGTTAAGGCTCCTCGGCCCCATCCTTCGGAGCCTTCTTGGCCTTTACTGCTTCCAGGTATTCGGACAGCTTCAAGGGCAGGCGCGCGCCTTTTTCCATGTGCCGCTGCACCGCGCGCTGGTATCGCCGCAGGGTCTCCCGCCGCGAGGAATCGCGGAGGTTGCAAGCTTCGATATCCAGCAGCAGCTCGACTTCCCAGGGACGGAAGGTGTTGCGGTTCATGCTGCCGCGCAACAGTTCCTGAATCAGCCGGTTGAACTGGGCAAGTACCGCGTCGCTATCTGGAAGAGAATCCTGCATGGGTACTAGGAGTTTGATGGCAATGTTAGCACAGCGGGGGTACTTAACTCACCTGCGCCAGCAATAAATGAATCGCATGAAGCTGTTTCTGGATCGCTTCACGATCCGTGGCTTCCGGTTCTAACTCCAGATATTTCAGTAAATCCCGGCGAGCGGCGTGATACCGTTTCAACTCCAGTGAGAGCACTCCGCGCCGTTTGTACCAGGATCCTATCTCGGGCGCTCCCAAAAGGAGCAAATCGAGCGTGGAGACGGCCTTCTCGTGATCTCCCGCCCGCAAGTAAACTCCCTGGAGGTTTTGCAACATCCGCATGGCGATCTGTTTGGGAGTCGCCCGCTGCAGAAGGATGGGATCAGCGACCTTGGCGCCGGCCAGCGCGTAACATTCCTGAGCGGAGATGATGCGGCCGCCATGAAACGGATCGATATAAGTCGCGAAATTGCCGTCGTTGAATTCGAGTACAAAATGGCGTGGCAGGCCGATGCCGAATACCGGCATATGCAGGCGCCGCGCGATCTCCATGTACATGACGGCCAGCGTGATGGGGATGCCGGTCCGCCGCTCCAGCACCTGATTCAGGCAACTGTTCCGGGGGTCGAAGAAATCGGTCTCGTTACCGTGGAAACCCAGCTCGCCGAACAGATAACTGCTGGCTTTTTCGACGAAATCGCGTCCGTCGTTGAAGTTGCGAAGGCGATCCCCGAGCGACGAGGCGAGATCGTTCAATTGATCCAGGAAGGGCTCTGGCTCGAGATTCGGGAAGTGGATCGTGGCCAGATCCAGCGCCGCGCGGTCCATTCGGACCTTGGGGCTTTCCTGTGCCAGGACCTGTTCCAGATGGTGCAGATGGCTCACCTGCCCCTATTGTATCCGGCCTGCTTTATCAGCCGGTCTGTCGTATCAGCCAGCCAGCGTGATGTAGCGGAATCCTGCGCGGGTGATGCGCCCGCGATCCAGCGCGTGCCGTGTGTCCAACAGGATGGGGGTTCGCATCACAGACGCCAGCGATTCCCAATCCAATTCCAGATACTGCGGCCATTCGGTGACCAGGACCACTGCATCCGCATCCCGAGCCACTTCGTGCGCGTCGTTGGCCATGCAGACATCCATGCCGGAATGTTCTTTCTTGAACCGGCTCATCGCGACCGGATCGTGGACCTTCACGCGCGCGCCGCGTTCCAGAAGATGCCGCGCGACGTCCAGCGCCGGGGCCTCCCGCAGATCGTCCGTGTGCGGCTTGAATGCCAGACCCAGTAAGCCGACGGTACGGCCCTTGAGGATCTTCAGCTCGCCGAGAAGTTTCTCCACCACCCGTTCCCGTTGACGCTTGTTGACGTCGCGGGCGGCCTTTACAATCTGCATATCGAGCCCGTATTCGGATGCCGTCGATACCAGTGCGGCGGTGTCCTTTCCGAAACACGATCCGCCCCACCCGATGCCGGCTTGTAAAAAGCGCGTGCCGATACGGGCGTCCAAGCCGATGCCGCGGGCTACCTGCGAAATATCCGCGCCGACTTTCTCGGAGAGTTGTCCAATTTCGTTGATATAGCTGATCTTGAGCGCCAGGAACGCGTTGGCAGCGTACTTGATCAGTTCGGCCGAAGCGAGATCGGTGGAAATCAGCGGCACGCCGCCCACGCGGTCCGGCCGCGGCAAGAACGAAGGCGGCTGAAAGGTTTGATCGAGGATCGGGCGATACAGCGTGTAGAGCACCTCGGCGGTCCGAGGATCATCGGCGCCGATCACCACGCGATCCGGGTACAGGCTGTCGAGCAGCGCGCTGCCTTCGCGGAGAAACTCGGGATTCGAAGCCACGGCGAAACAATCCTTGCCGCGCCCGCGGCGCTCGGCCGCATCGCGCACCAGCGCGCCTACCCAGTTACCGCTTCCGATCGGCACCGTGGATTTGTTCACGATCACGGTGAAGTGATGGCCCAAACGCTCGCCAACGCCCTCGGCGGCAGCTTGCAGATAGCGAAGATCGGGTGCGCCTCCCACGCCGGGGGGCGTGCCCACGGCGATAAACACCACCTGGGCGTCGGGAATGGCCTCCGAATAGTCCATGGTGAACTTTAAATTCGGCCGGGCCGCCACCAGCAGGTCTTCCAGATGTGGCTCGTGGAAGGGAACTTCCCCGCGCTGGAGAGCGCCGATCTTGCCGGCATCCGGGTCAACGCACGTGACCTCATGACCTAAGTAAGCTAGGCAGGCTCCGGTGGTCAGTCCGACATAGCCTGTTCCAAGGATTGCGACGTTCATGAAGCTCCTATTTTACGATCGGAAGCGCGGGAGACAACCCAAACTTTAAGCGCTGATGTACTTCCCGCAGCCCATTCAGTACTAGATCGACGGATTCACCCCGAGAGAACAGGAAGCCCAAATAGGTAGAGCCCTCCGGAAGCGCAAGCATTTCCTGGCCCTCCTTGGCGGTGATCACGATATCTTCTATCCCCTTCACCGTGCGGGCATCTTCGACCCCGCTCACCCCCCGATATACCCCCGAATGAGGGATCGGGATCATCATTACTCCATGGCTTCCCGGCGCCAGCCTTGCGGCCGAAACATCTTCGCCCAGCGCGTGGCGGAGCAGTAGCTGTTCCAGTGTACAAAAAGGGGCGCGAAAACGGAGCACGCGCGCGCATAGCCCGCCGATCGGCCGGGCGGCGGCCTCAAGAATCCAAACACCCTGACCGTTCACCCGCAATTCCGCGTGCACCGGGCCGTCCGTAAATCCCAGGGCGGTCACGGCAGCCTGGGCCGTCTCGCGGATCTGTTGCTGGACGTCATTTGGCTCCCGATCAGGCTCGCGGGAGGGGGTGACGTAGATGGTCTCTTCGAAGAAAGGCCCCTCCAGAGGGTCGGGCTTGTCGAACAACGCCAGGGTTTGGAGCCTCCCGGAAGTAACCACGCCTTCGAGAGCGAATTCGCGGCCCGGAATGTAGTCTTCGACGATTAAGTCGCCGTCTTGCATGCGGCCAATTCGAGCGGCCGCTTCGCGGAATTCCTCCGGGTTGTTAGCGCGGATGACGCCTCTGCTGCCGGAGAAATCGAGCGGCTTCAGAACGCAGGGGAACCGGACGCCTGCGGGAGAGGCTTCCGCGACCGGCATCCGCCGAAACTCCGGGACCGGCATTCCGGCGGCTCGAAAATGTTCCCGCGCGAGCAGCTTATTCGACGCCGCGCGAGCCGCCTCGGCGGGATGGAAACGCAAGCCGAGACGTTCGGCGGCCTGAGCCGCCACGCACGCAGGACGGTCGCCCACCGCGAGGATTCCGTCAAAGGGCCCGCGTGCGGCCAATGCCTCGATGCCTGGCTCGGGGTCCTCGAAACGAACCGGGGCGGCATCGTCGCCCCAGGGATTCTCCAGGATGTGACAGCGGTCGGTAGCGAGAACGAGTTCGACCTCGAGCGCGCGGGCGGCTTCTGCAAATTCGCGGACCTGATATCCGGTGGTCGCGGCGACCAACAGCACTCGCTTCATGACTCAGACCTGCGGTGCCGGTTCGGCGCAGCAATACCAGGGCTCGTCGAGATGAGGAACCGGGGGTTGCGGCCGAAGCGTCGGAGCCGGAGTATGCAGAACCAGCTCCCAGATTTCACCGAAGATTTCGGCGCGTGTTTTGTTCTCATCCTGGCGGCGGCTCACCAGTTGGAACACCAAATTCGCCAGCGTGTCGACATCCCGAACGGGATGCTTCCACGGATACACCAGCGCCTTTTGGTCAAATGGGCCGATCACAGCCCGGATGTCGGGCAGGTCCAGCAGCCGCGACTTCTGCGTGACCAGCAGGCGCAATGCGAGCTGCACGGGCGCCGTGTTCTCAACAAGCTCCAATTCCGCGATCGCGTGCAATAACGCGCCGTAGCCTTCGATGGTGGTCCAGGGCATGAAAGCGATGAACGTCGGCTGGAGTGACAGTCCGGTCTCGCGCACAGACGTGGCAACCTCGTAGAAATCCTGACGTGTGTGGCCTTTTTCCAGCAGGGCCAAAACGGAATCGTCAATGGATTCGACCGCGCTGGTGATAAACAGGCAGCCGGTCTGCTTCAGAGCCGGCAGCAGCTCGCGATGCTGCTTGAGATGTTCGATCTTGATGGTGGCGTCGTAAGTGATTTCGGGAAATTCGGCATGGAACGCTTCCACGATGCGCATGGCGTGCGTAGGTCCGTTGAAGAAATCGGGGTCGCCGAACGTGATGTGGCGCGCGCCCGCGGCAACCTGTTGCCGGACGTCTTCGAGCACCACCTCGCGCTGAACCACGCGAAATTGTCCGTCATAGACCGGAACCACCGGACAGTGCCGGCACAGATGCTTGCAGCCGCGGCTAGCCTCGGTGTATCCCGCGGTTGTTTTGCTCCCGTTTTGCCGCAGATGGGAATACGATTCCAAGCCCGGCAGACCTCGGCGATCAGGTGTGATGAAGGTGAGGCGGTCGATGCTTCGGGTGGAGACTTTCTCGCCGTTCGCGAGTTCCACGAGCGCTGCTTCAAACTCTCCGCCAATCACGGTTTCGACGCCGAGCCCGCGCAGCAGGTCTGCATTCAGGGGAGCGTACAGGCCGTAGCAGACAAGGCGTGCGGTGGGGTTGAGCCGCCTCACCTGCTCGATCACCGGCATCGCCAGCCGCGTCGCCGTGTGCATCGGCAGATAAAAGGCGACCAGGTCCGCGGCCCGAACCGGAGCTTCATCGAAGGTACCGGCCGCCAGGTCCAGGCACGCCACGTCATGGCCCTCCCGGGCGAGCCAGGCCGCGGGCGAGCTCAGCCCGAACGGCTGGTGGCCGAGCTCATACGTGGAGATAAGGACAACCGTCACTACTTCTTCTTCGTCGCGGTGCCTTGCTTGGCAATGATCGAATCCTTGATCTTGTCGTAGGTGGCCTGCGGAACGATGCTCTTCGATACCAGCTGGTCCTTCTTGGCGTAGGGCCGGCCCGCGATGATTTTCGCGGAATACGCATCGCCGATGCCCGGCAGGGCCTTAAGCTGGTCCGCGGTGGCGGAGTTGATATCGAGCAGGGCGCCAGCCTTTTTCGTCGTGTCTGCTTTGGCGGTATCCGCTGCTTTCGCAGGCGTCTTGGTGGTCGCAGTCTTCGAAGCGTCCTTGGTTTGGGCCGCGGCCACGCCGATCAAGAGAGCACAGGCTATCAGGGGCGCAATCAGGCGCCGGAGAATAGAAGTATTCATGCCCCTAGTGTACCCGCTAAGTCTAATCGCTAACCTATAGAGACCATGCAGCACCGCCGGGGATTTCCCCTATCGATCTGGGACGCAATTCTTCCCACTCTGCGCTACTGGACCGAGACGGAAGTGCACGCGCTCGCCTTCTCCGTGGCCGCCAACGTGCTGCTGGGATTCTTTCCCTTCCTGATCGTGAGCGTTTCCATTTCGCGGATATTCTTCAGCCGCCAGACCACCGTCGCGGCGATCGACTTCGCGCTGCGCGATTACTTCCCGGACGCCCTCGGCTCCTTCTTGAGCAGCAACCTTCCGGCGCGGCCGGTGACCGATTGGATAGCGATTCTGCTGCTGCTGTTTTCGTCGAACGGCATTTTCGAGCCGCTAGAGGTGGCGCTCAACAAGATCTGGGGCATCCGCAAGAATCGGAGCTATCTGCATAATCAGGTGGTGAGCCTGGCGCTGATCTTCGCCTGCGGCAGTTTGGCACTGCTTTCGCTCGGCATCACCGAACTGCGCGTCGGCTCGTCAGCCGGTCTGCGGATCGAGCAGTGGACCTCGATTCTTTTTTTCAAGCTGGCCGCGGTGCCGCTGACCTCGCTGATGCTGTTTCTGATCTATCGCTATCTGCCGAACGGGCGGCCACCGCTTCCGCGCGTGATCGCCGCGGCGATCGGCACCGGGCTGCTGCTCGAAGCGCTGAAGTACCTGAACGTTCTGGTCTGGCCTCACGTGGACGCCCGCATTCAGAGGGAGTACGGCGTGTTCCGCTACTCGGCCACGATTCTGTTCTTGAGTTTCTTAGCCACCATGCTGGTGCTGGCCGGCGCGGAATGGGCCGCCAGAGGCCACCGCCAGGACGAAGTGAAGACGGAATGACGAAGTGAAGATGGAAGAGTGAGAATGCCGACATGCTAGCCGTCATCACAGGAGCTTCCAGCGGTCTGGGCGCGGTGTTCGCGCGAAAGCTGGCTGCGCGCGGCTACGATCTGCTGCTGATCGCCCGCAGGGAGGACCGGCTGCAATCGCTAGCGCGCGAGGTCGGCGAACAATATCACATCCGCGCCGAGGTCTTGGCCGCCGATTTGACCAACGATGCTGCACTAGCGGCGACTGCCGCGCGCATTCGAGACGCAGCCGACCTGGGTCTGTTGGTCAACAATGCAGGATTCGGCAGCCTGGGTTACTTCGTCCAAACCGATCCGCATATCCAAGAGCAAATGCACCGTCTGCACGTGCTGGCGACCATGCGTCTCTCGCATGCGGCACTTTCCAATCTGCTGCCGCGAGCCAAAGCCGGAACCGGCATCATCAACGTTTCTTCCGTGGCGGCGTTTGCGGCATCGCCCCAGAGTGTCAGCTACGGCGCCACCAAAACCTGGATGAATCGATTCACCGAGGGCCTGGCTATGGAGCTGGCCGTGAATTCGTCGCCTGTGACCATGCAGGCGCTATGCCCGGGTTTCATCCTGACTGAGTTTCACGATGTC
Organism: Terriglobia bacterium; assembly: GCA_020073445.1. Taxonomy (GTDB): domain Bacteria; phylum Acidobacteriota; class Terriglobia; order Bryobacterales; family Bryobacteraceae; genus Palsa-187. The sequence goes on along the minus strand of JAIQFE010000001.1, from coordinate 324,648 downwards.
GTGCGTATGGATCGCTCGCGGATTCCCGCCGCCTGGTGGATGACCGCGGATTTCGTCGTCGAAGACAGCCTGCGCGGCTTCGACCGGGGCGAGTTGTTCGTGGTTCCAGGGATGCGTTACAAGCTGCTGGTGTGGATCCTCAGGCTGCTGCCGGGCGGACTGATCCGCTGGGGGTCGATTCGAACGGCACAACGCTTCAAGCAACCGAAAAAGCCCGGCTAAAAGCCGGTCCCACCTAAGGAGCACGGGGCTTTAGGATTCCGCGCCGCTCCAGCCAGGCCCGTACACGATGGACGTACGGCGTGAAACGGCGCACGATGGCGTGGTCGGTGCCGAGCACGGCAATCCCCGCCGCGATGAACACGAATCCGGGCACTACCGGTAACAGGCTGCCGATCGCACCCAGGATCAGCAGGCCAACGCCGATGATAGTACGGACGATGTGCCTCATATTCCATGGTAGGGCGTAAAATAGAGGTATGGCGTTGCTGAGCGATCGGGCCGGGAAAACCTCCCGGGTAGTTGTGCTTCCCGCCTCGCTCGAAGATCCCTCGAAGTCGCCGCCCGGCATGTACCGCCTGGGCCTGCTGATCGCCTGCGGTTCGATCCTGGCGTTCTTCGTGGCGCTGGTCTTCGCCTTCTACTGGCGCTCGCGGACGCCCCCGTTTTGGGCTCCGGTCACGTTACCCCAGACCTTGTGGCTTTCCACCGCGATCATCCTGGCGAGCAGCGGGACGTTCGAGGCCGCACGGCGTGCGTATCGCCGCGGCCAGCATCCGGCGGCTGCCAGGCTGCTCGTGGTAACGGCCTGCCTGGGCGCGGCGTTTCTCGCGTCCCAGCTATCCGCCTGGTTGAACCTGGTCCATCGTGGATACTATCTGGCGCAGAACCCCTATAGCTCGTTTTTTTACATGTTTACGGGACTGCATGCGGCGCACTTGATCGGCGGCTTGATCGCGCTGTTCATCGTGGTGCTGGGCCGGCCCCGCCGCGAAACCGTGGACACGGTCGCCTTTTACTGGCACTTCCTAGGGGTGCTGTGGGTCGCGCTGTTCGTGATTCTTCTTATATCCTGACTCCACGTGTATCCAAGACATGCCAATTGACCCCTCCGCGCAAGTAGCGCCTACGGCTCGTGTGCATCCGGGTGCTGTAATTGGCCCGGGAGTCATCATCGGGGACTTCTCGATTATCGAAGACGAAGTCGCCATCGGCGCCGGTTCGCGCCTGGAACCGTATGTCTACGTCAAGCGTTGGACCACGTTGGGCGAGCGTAATCAGATTTCGGCCGGTACGGTGCTCGGCACAGACCCGCTGGATAAGAATTTTACGGGCGCGCGCAGTTATCTGAAGATCGGGAACGGGAATATCATTCGCGAGCACTATACGATTTCCCGCGGCACGGCGCCCGAGTCCGAGACTGTCATCGGCGACGAGAACTACATCATGACCTCGGGCCACATCGCGCACAATTGCCGGATCGGGAACCGCGCGGTGATCGCCAGTTGCGCGCTGGTCGCCGGCTACGTGGACGTGGAGGATCAGGCGTTCATCTCCGGCGGCGTGGTGATTCATCAGTATTCGCGCATCGGCCGGCTGGCGATGATCGGCGGCAACACGCGGGTCAACAGCGATCTTCCGCCGTTCTTTCTCTACACCGACTTCAACGTCGCGGCGCACGGCTTGAATCTGGTGGGACTCAAGCGCGCCGGGTTCGGCGAAGCCGATATCACAGCGCTGAAGGCGGCCTATCGGCTTCTGTACCGGTCGGGCTTGAAGTTAGAAGACGCGCTCCAGCGCATTGAAACCGAGATTCCCACGGAGCACACGCGGCATCTGGTGGCATTCATCCGATCGAGCAAGCGCGGGATCGCGCGAGAATAACGCGCTTCAATAGCGCACGCCTTCCAGAAACAAGCCCGAGGCTGGAGCAGTCCACGCCGCGATATCGAGCTTCGGATTCTTCTTTCCGCTGAGCAGATTTCGAAACTCTTCCACGGACACTTCTCCCTTGCCGACTTTCACCAGTGTCCCTGTCAGCCGCCGGACCATCTTCCAGATGAAGTGCGACGCCTCGATGCGAAAGACGATCAGGTTGTCGTCGACGGACACTTCGGCCGAGTCCACCACCACGATGGTCGACTCGCCGGGCTTCGAGGGATCCGCCGCACGGAACGCGACGAAGTCATGGCGCCCCGCGATCAGCGCCGCCGCCTGCTGCATGCGCGCGACATCCAGCGGTTCCTTCACCCACCAGACGAAACGTTTCGAAAGCGCCGCCTTGCGCGTCGAAATCTGGTAGAAATAGGCTCGCGATTTGGCGTCGTGGCGCGCGTGGAAGCGCGGCGGGGCCTCGGTCACATCCAAGACGGCGATGCTCGCGGGAAGCTTGTCGTTCAAGTCGCGCAGAATCTGCGAAGCCGTGAGCGCGGGGCCCTTGCCGCGGATTTTCAAATGCGCCACTTGGCCGACCGCGTGCACTCCGGCATCGGTTCGGCCCGCGCCCTGCACTTCCACATCAGTGCGGAACAGCTCCTGCACGGCTTGCTTCAGTTCGCCCTGTACGGTTCGGGCGTTGATCTGTTCCTGCCAGCCGGAGAAGCGCGAGCCGTCGTATTCCAGTGTCAAACGAAATGTCTGCATAGTTTATTCGGGAAGAACCAGATCTGCGACCAGTGGCAGATGATCGGAAGCAATCAGCGACCGCCGGCTGCGATGGTAGAACGCTTTTTCGACCCTCAGGTGATGGTCGAAATAAATGTGATCCAGGTGCAAAAAGGGAAGAAGGGCCGGATAACTGCGCGCTCGCGGAAGGTGTGCGCGCAAGTCCGTGAGGTGGAACTCAGCCACCAGTGTTTTCGTGACCAATCCGCGCACCCATTCGTTGAAGTCGCCCAGCACGATCCGTGGCCCGGAAATATCGATGGCCCGCAGCAGATCGCGATCGACCAAGCGAAGCGCCTGCTGGCGGCGCTCGCGCACGGCTGTCCCTAGGTGCACGTTAAAGAGATGGAGAATGTGGCCGCCCAAGCGGATATCGGTCCGCAGCGCCACGCGTTGCTCGCGACCTCCGATGGTGATGTCGATCGGGCGGACTGTCTTGAAATCCCAACGGCTCAGGGTCACGTTTCCATAGGCGCCGCCGCGATGTTTGCGCGTCTCACCCATCGCGCCGAAGAAACCCAGGCGGCCGGCCAGATAATCGGCTTGATGATCGGCGGTAGTGGTTCCTTCGTGGCTCACCACTTCCTGGAGCGAGACGATGTCGGCATCGATCTCTTCCAGAACCCGGGCGACGCGTTCCGGATGAACGCGCCCGTCCACGCCCCGGCACTTGTGAATGTTGTAAGTTGCGATTCGGAATCGGTGCATGGGTGATCGATGGATGAGCGCTACATCTGATCTTCGATTAACGAGGCAAACTGCTCGCCCGCGCGCTGCCAGAAGCCTCGCCGTTTCCAGCGGCTTAGCTGCACTCTGCGGGACCGCTCCAGATCGGCGAGAAAGACGTCGTGCAAACTGTTGACCAGCGTCCGGTCGTGGAAGCACACGCTGGTCTCTTCATTGAGCGCAAGCGACCGGTTGTCGAAATTAGCCGTGCCCACCGAGGCCCAGGCGTTGTCCACGATGAGAATCTTCTGATGCAGCATGGTCGGAAGGAACTCGTAGATCTCGACGCCTGCTTCGATCAGTTTGCCGTACAGCCGCACGCTATTCTGGCGCGCCCACCACGTGTCGTTGTGCTTGCCCGCCACCATCAATTTAACGGAGACGCCCCGCGCACAAGCCCGGGCGAGCATCTCAATCATGCGTGCGTCCGGAATGAAATACGGGTTGCCGATATACAGATGCCGCCGCGCGCACTGGAGCGCGATCAGGTGCATGGTTCCGGCCGCGCCTGTTCCTTCAAAAGGCGAACTCGAGATTGTCTGTACATCCACGTTTCCAGTAGGCTTCGGAACCGGGAAATAATCGTGCCCGGTGAGGATCTCGCCGGTGCACTGGAGCCAGTTCTGCGCGAACCCGCTTTGCTGTTCGAGCGCGGCTGGACCTTCCACGCGAATCATGATGTCCCGCCAGGAGCGCGCATTCTTGGCTCGGCCCAGCCAGTGATCGGCGAGCCCCGCGCCACCGGTAAACGCAATCTTGCCATCCACGATCAGGGATTTGCGGTGATCCCGGTGGATGGACCGGTTCATCGTGTACCAGTGGATCGGCCGGAACCAGGCGAGCTGGCATCCGCCAGCCTCCAAAATCCGAAGCACCGGTTCGCCCAGAGTAGAAGAACCGATGCCGTCCAGCAGCAGCTTGACTGGAATTCCGCTGCGGGCCTTTTCGGCGAAGGCCTCGGCGAAACGCTGTCCGATGCGGCCATCCCAGAAGATGTACTGCTCCATCGTGATGGAATGTTTTGCCGATTCCACCGCTTCCAGCATCGCCGGGAAGAATTCGTCACCGTTGTTGAACAGAGCGACCTGATTTCCGGGAACCAGCGGCATACCGGTCATGCCCGCCATCGTGATAGGGAATTCCCGGGATTCCACGTCGATGTCCGTTTCGAGCGCATAGACAGCGGGATGCGATTCGGGAGTCGTGTGATAAAAGATGAACGACACGATGCCGGCAAAAAACGTCAGAATCCAATTTCCGGCCAGGTGCGCGGCGATCGCTACAGCCAGCCAGACCCACCAGGCGCGGATCACGCGGCGGATCCGGTCCCAGCGTTCCATTCGCCCCAGCCGCTTCGGCTTGGGACGGCGCGGGGACAGGCGGTAGAGGTGCTCCTTCGGTACCTGCCGCTTGAGCCAGCGGCGCGACTCCTTAGGCGCCCTGCCGGATGTTGAGCCCGATTGTAGTGGAACTTCGCTGGACACGCCGACTCCCTGCACTAGCCTAGCGGTTGGTCCGTGAGACGAACAAGCGCGGCTCACGGCGGTACAGAAAGTAGACCAGGCTTGCGATGGCAATCGCGTGGGCCAGTGCGTCGGCCAGGGGGATTCCGGCGATGCCCATGGTGCGGGACAGAATCAGATCACCTACGACGGTTGCGCCCACCGTCAGCAGGGACGCCCGAATCATGACGGCCGATTCGGAAATGGCCACCGCCAGCCGTCCCGCCGCCACGAACAGAATGGCGAACGGTACTTGCAGCAGAGCAAACTGCTGTACGGTGGTCACCACCCGCGCGGCCGACGCATCAAACGCGCCGCCCTGGTAAAACGTTCGCACAATGGGGCCGGAGAGCCAGATGATCGCGCCCACCGCCGGTAAAGCCAGCCCGACGATCACCGCAGAGTGAACGCGCACCGTATGGCGAAGGTGGCTCCAATCGTGTTGCGCCGCCAGCCGGGAGAATTCCGGCAGAACCGCCATGGCGATAGCCGTCGCACTGATCGCCGCCAATACTGACGACAACTTGGTTCCGTATGCCAGCGCCGATACGCTCCCCGATCCAAGCGAGCCAGCCACCGCCTGATCGATCAGCGGGCACAGGGCCGCGAACATCGTTCCTGCCAGCAGCGGCAAATACTGGCCGCGGATCGCCGACATCTCCGGGGTCCAGCCACGCCAAGCCGGAAGAATCGGGATTCCCAACCGGTGCACGCCCCATCCCAGGATCAGGGTTTCGGCCGCGACTCCCGCCAAAGTTCCCCAGCACAGCGTGAACACATTCCATCGATTCGCGCCCGCGTACAGAAAAACGATGGTGGCCAGGGGCGTGGTCAGCGGCGCCGCAGCAGCCAGGGCGAATGCGTTGTGCGCGTTCAATACCGCGCGCCACGACGCGATGCACCCGCTGAGCGGCAGCCACAGGATCAGCGCCAAAAACAGGTCCGTGGTGATGCGTAATTTTTCCGCTGAGAAACTGGACCCCAACAGCGGCAAGAGCCACGGTCCGCCCATGGCCAGCAAGACGCCTACGGCGAGCATCGCTCCCACAACCAGAGCTAGCCCGGTTCGCGCGAACATCCGCGCCGCCGCCTCTCCCTGGTCTGACCGCACGCGAATGAAGGCGGGGATAAAGCTTGCGCTGAAAGATCCCGCCACGATTTCGGTGAAAAACGCGGGCAGCAGGAAAGCGATTACGAATGCGTCCAGCTGGTCTCCGGCGCCGATATAACGCGCCGTCACCATTACTTTGGCGGCTCCAGCCAGCTTGGCGGCGGTGGATAGGACGCCCACCAGGGCCGCGTTTGTGAAGACGCGCTGATGCGATGCGCGTCGTTCGGCGGCCTGGGCGGGGCTCACCTCCGCACGGTATCACACCCCCATGAACACGCCGTTTTCGCTACTGTAGCTTGGCAACCTCGGAGGCGATTTTGTCGGCCGGCACAAGTTTGACATCGCGGCTCTCATGGCTGCTCTCGGACAACGTGACCGCAGTCGCTTCACTGGTGAAATGGCTCAGGAAATCGACGCTTTGGACGAGCCCTAGATCCAGATCCTCCCAGGCAGCGACGTAATAGTCCCCCGGGGCGAGACCTTTGAATTGGAATCCGCCGCTCGGATCGGTCATGGCCGGCCGGACTCCTCCAATGGGGTTCGAATCAGGAATCTTGGGCCATAACGTGACCATCACGCCTGACTGGGCTTCTCCTTTATCGTTCTGGACCGAGCCTGCGATGTCGGCGCTTTTCGAAGAGAGCACCAGTTCCAGCGTTCCGCCTGTACCAGAGGTTGTGTCGATGAATCCCTTGATTGCGTCCTGTCCTGCAAAGCGGGCCGACTTCAGGTACGTTCCTTGCGGCAGGGAATTCACGTTCAGAGCATACCTGCCTAGGCCAACGGAGCTGAATTGAAATGTGCCGTCTTCCTTCACCTGAGCGGTGACGGCAATGCCGAAACCGTTTTCAGTTTGAAAGAGCGTAAGTGCCAGACGGCCAGGCTGTGGCCGCACCGCGTTTCCGGCGGCAGCTACTCCCGGCGTCTTCTGCGCGGGCTTGACCAGACTTGCGATATCACCGTCTTCCAGTGTCACCGTCCCCATGATTTCGGGGTGAGGGACCAGGGGCAACTCCAGGTTGTCGATGTCGGAGTCGCCGACGGTGACTTCCATGCGTCCAGTCAGATCGGCGGCCGGATTACCGTTGACCGAGTTTACTTGCGCTAACTGCAGGACATACGTTCCCTGAAGAATACCGCGGAATTCGAAAGTTCCATCCGGCCGCACCTGGCTGGAGCCGCCGCCGTTCAGAATGGCAGGAAGATTGCCGCCACTGTCCTTACGGATGAGTTGCAGAAAGCCCGATGGAGGCGCTCCGGACGCATTCACCGTTTTGCCGCGCACGGTGTAAACTTTCCCCTGGAGCAACCGGATGTCCGTGCCTCGCATCTCGGCACCCGCCGCGACATCCACCGCAACGGCGGCGGAAACATCCGCTCCGTTCGGATAAAACGTTGTGATGTTTCCTTCCGGTACGGTCCCGGCCCGCCCAGGCCGTTCTTGAATGAACCCCTGAATCGCGCGGCGGTTGTCGGTAGCGCTGATGTAATAGCGCCCCGGTGCAAGACTGATTAGGCGATACTCACCGAGATCATTGGTTGTTGTCCCGCCGGCTGGCTGCAGCTGCTTTCGTCCTCCGGTATAGGCGAAGCGCATCGCTTGCACTTGCACGGAAACGACCGGGTCGCCGTCCTTATCCACTACCCTTCCCGCGATGACGCCCTGAGGAGTCAGCTTAACCTGCAGATCTTTCATCTCGGTCCGGCCGGTAAGATCGAGCGGCGTGCCGCCGAGTCCGTTGGGCCGAGCGCCGTATCGGGCGGTTACGAATCCCGGCTTCTCCGCCGACAGCGTGTATCGGCCCGGAGCGACGTCGTCAAAGATGAATTTGCCCGCGCTGTCGGTGGTTTCGATGTAACTAGTCGGCTGGCCGGGCTGACCCCCAGTCCCCTGCAGGCGCACAGTGGCTTTGCGAACCAGGTCGCCATTCAAACTGAGGATCGTCCCCTCGATGCGGACTTTCTGTCCGGAGTCCGTGTTTGCGGCAGGCAGCGGCGTGTTTTGCGCGTCAGCAAGGAACGCGCCCAAAAGCAGGGCCAGCGGGAACCAGCGCACGCGGATTCCTCCCTAAATCATGATATTACGAACGATTTGACGTGAGTGAGGAGCTAAACCGCGCGGCCGCCATAGTTGCTTTGGTAATACTTCTGATACTCGCCGCTCTTGACATGCGCGGTCCAGGCCGTATTCGACCGGTACCATTCGATGGTCGCGCGCAGACCATCTTCGAAGGCTACCCGAGCCGTCCAGCCAGTTTCGCGCATCAGTTTCTCGCTGGAAAGAGCGTACCGGCGATCGTGCCCGGGGCGATCCTTCACTGTCTGCATCAGGCTTTCCGGCTTTCCCACCGCTGCCAGGATCTTGCGCACCACATCGAGGTTCGGCAGCGCGCGGCTGCCGCCGATGTTGTAAATCTCTCCGGCGCGGCCACGCTCGATCACCGCCAGGATGGCCCGGGCGTGGTCGTCGACGTACAACCAGTCGCGTATTTGCTGGCCGTCGCCGTAAATCGGAAGAGGTTTGTCCTCCATGGCATTCGAAATCATCAGCGGAATGAGTTTCTCAGGGAAATGATACGGGCCGTAGTTGTTCGAAGCGCGGGTTACGCTCACCGGCATCTTATACGTCACGAAGTACGACAGGGCGAGTAGATCCGCGCCCGCCTTCGATGCCGAATAAGGGCTGCTGGCGCGAAGCGGATAATTCTCGTCGGCTTCGTGCGGCGGATCGATGCTCCCATAGACTTCGTCGGTTGATACCTGCAGATACCGCGGAGTCTGGTGAGTGCGCGCCGCCTCCAGCAGCGTGAACGTTCCGCGCAGGTTGGTTTCGAACACTGGAGCCGGCGAAAGAATACTGCGGTCGACATGCGACTCGGCCGCGACATTCACGATCACGTCCGGTTTCTCTTCAGCCACCAGCGCGTTCACCAGTGCGGCGTCGCAGATATCGCCGTGAACGAAGCGGTAGCGCGAATCACCCGCGATCGTCGCCAGGTTCTCGAGATTTCCCGCATAGGTGAGCTTGTCGAGATTTACCACCCGACGCGAGGCATCGGGATCGCCCAATAGTAAACGGATGAACGCACTTCCGATGAAGCCGGCGCCTCCGGTGACCAGGAACTTCATTACTTGTGTTGGAGCTCCCAATCGTAGGCGATGGAGGGGTCGTTGTAAGCGACGCGCCCTTCGTCCTTGGGATTGTACAGGCGATTGGTTACGTAGACCAGGATCGCGGGCTGCTCGCCGATGATTTTGTAGCCGTGCCCCACGCCGGGTGGAATCAGGAACTGCCAGGGCTTCAGTGCACCCGCGTACATCGTATTCTTGCGACCGAAGGTGCGGGATTCCGGACGCAGATCCACCAAAGTCACTTGAAACATACCTGTGGCTGGAACCCACAGGTCGGTTTGATGCAGATGATAATGAAAGGCCTTGATAGTGCCCGGATAGCTCAGCGCTGCGGAAACCTGCGTGCTCTCGGCCGGAAATCCGGCGGCCAAACCTTGGCCGATCCGTGCGACTTCCAGGAAGTAGCCGCGGTCGTCGGGCCACAAGTCGAACGGACGCAGGATCACGCCGTCGATCAGGTCGGCTGAATCCGAAGTGCGGATCACATGCCCGATACCGGGATCGCACTTAGGAACGGAAATACGGATTGACTCTGCGGCGCTGGCGCTCACTACTTGTTAGGTTAGCGCGAACGGTTACTCCGCTACCAGGTCGATCTCGCCGACGCCGCCCTTCACGTCCAGGCGGATGTTCACGGGATCATTCTCGTGACCGGGGTTGATCCAGCGGCCGTTGCGTTTCTCCAGCCCGCTGACGTTGATCTCGCCGATGCCGCCGGCTGCCGTGGCGGAGATCCCGACGCTCTTCGGCAGGTGAATGGTCGCTTGACCGACGCCGCCGTTGATCCGCACGTCGTAACTGCGCTTGGGATGGCCGCGCAAATCCGCGTCCACTTCCCCGGCGCCCAGGTCGAAAGCGACGCTACGCAGATTCAGAGTTCCCAGGTCGAGGTGCGCTTTGCCGGCGCCCATCTTTACGACTAGATCCATGCCCACGGAGTCATTGAAGCGCACGTCCCATTTGCTCTCCCCGTGCTGGACCGTTCCCGACGGCTGGATTTCGATATCGCTCCGCACGCCCGTCGAGTGATATTCCACCTGCGGCTTCGAGCCCGGATCGTTATAGTCGAAGTTCCCTTCCATCAGCTTGACTGCGCCGCCGGCGACGCGCATTTCGCCCGCGCCCATCTTGAGTTCCGCCCGCGTCATTTCGGATTTATCCAGATCCAGGGTCTTGGTCTCATGCTCCATCGGTCCCAGGCGGATGTTATCCCCACACCCGGTCAGAACGACGATCCCAACCGTCAACAAGATACGTTTCAGCATTGCAGCACCCTGTTCTCCCCTACGTCCTCTTTGGCGGGAATGTTCCTGGAATTTTATCAGCCGGAGGGGCCTGGCCGGTATAATGACTTTCATGGCGTCGAGCATGACAACCGCCGTAACTCCTGAGGCGATCGCCCGGTACGAGCCGGTGATCGGCCTGGAAGTGCACGTCCAGCTCGCTACCCGGACCAAGATTTTCTGTGGCTGTCCAACCAGCTTTGGCGCGCCGCCCAATACCAACGTTTGTCCGGTCTGCCTGGGGCTGCCCGGCGCTCTTCCGGTCCTGAGCCGCCACGCCGTCGAACTCGCGATCGAGGCCTCGCTGGCGCTGAACTGCCGGGTCAATCCTCGGTCGATTTTCGCCCGTAAGAACTACTTCTATCCGGATCTGCCTAAGGGCTACCAGATTTCGCAGTACGATCAGCCGCTAGCCGAGCACGGTTTTGTCGACATCGAAGTGGGCGGCGTCCATAAGCGGATCGGGATCACGCGCGTCCACATGGAAGACGACGCCGGGAAGAGCATCCACGAAGGTTTCAAGGATTCGGAGCGCTACACGTATGTGGATCTGAACCGTTCGGGAACGCCCTTGATCGAAATCGTCAGCGATCCGGATATCCGCAGTGCCGACGAGGCCCATGCGTATCTAACCGCGATCAAACAAGTATTACAGTACGTGGAAGTATCTAGTTGCGACATGGAAAAGGGGCATCTGCGCTGCGATGCCAACGTCAGTGTCCGGCTGAAAGGCGCGGAAAAGTTCGGTACCAAGGCCGAAGTCAAGAATCTGAACTCCTTCCGCTTTTTGAAAATGGCCGTGGATCAGGAGATCGAACGGCAGGTAGGGATCCTCGAAAGCGGCGGGCGGGTGCTGCAGGAGACTCGCCTGTTCAATCCGGAGACCGGCGAAACCGTGAGCATGCGCAGCAAAGAGCACGCGCATGACTATCGCTACTTCCCCGAGCCCGACCTGGTTCCTCTGCGAATCAGCGAAACCTGGCTGAGCGATATCCAGAGCAAGATGCCGGAGCTTCCCGCGGCACGCCGTGCGCGTTTCATCAAGGACTACAAGATTCAACCAGCGGTCGCACAGGCGTTGACGCAGGACTCCGCCACAAGCGTTTACTTCGAGGGGACGGCTACTAGCTCTGGAGATCCGCAAGCGGCAGCAAACTGGATCATCGGGGACCTTACATACTCCCTGAAGGAAGCTGGCAAGGACATCAAGGAGTCGCCAATTTCTTCTGGAACTTTGGGAAGCCTGGTCGGCATGGTGTCTCAGGGAAAGATTTCCGGAAAACTAGCGAAGGAGATCTTTCCGAAGATGTTCACCACCGGGAAGGAACCGGATGTGATCATGGCGGAGGAAGGCCTCACCCAGATCAGCGACGAAGGTGCGCTCGGCAAGATCATCGATGAAGTTATCGCCACGAATCCCAAGCAGCTCGAACAATACCGCAGCGGCAAGACCACGGTGATGAATTTCTTCCTTGGCCAGGTGATGAAGGCCAGCCGCGGCCAGGCCGATCCGGCTGCGGTCACCAGGCTTCTGAAAGAAAAACTGTAGGCACATTCAAGATGATTCGGCTCCGTAACGTCGAGAAGTTTTTTCAGCACGGCGCGACCAAGACGTTCGTCCTCCGCCGCATCGACGTAGATATTCAGGAGGGCGATTTCGTCTCGATCATGGGTCCTTCCGGGGCGGGCAAGTCGACGCTGCTGCACCTGATCGGAATGCACGACAGCAGCTGGACCGGCGAGTATCATTTTCTGGATTACCCGATCCACGCGATGAAGAAGAAGGATCGCGACGAGATCTACAAGAAGTATTTCGGTTTCGTGTTCCAGAGCTATCATCTGCTGGATTCGCTGACCGTCTACGAGAATCTGGAAATCCCGCTGTCCTACCGCAACGTCCGCAAATCCGAGCGCGACGCCGCCGTCTGCGACGTGCTGGACCGGTTTCAGATGGTCGGGAAGAAAGACCTGTTTCCGAATCAGTTATCGGGCGGGCAGCAGCAGCTGGTAGGCGTCGCGCGGGCGATCATCGCCAATCCGAAGGTGATCCTTGCCGACGAGCCCACGGGCAACCTTCACTCCAACCAGGCCAAAGAGATTATGGAAGTTTTCCGGAAACTCAACGAATCCGGCACCACGATCATCCAGGTGACGCATTCGGAGTCGAACGCCTCGTACGGTAAACGGGTGATCCAGATCGCCGACGGCTGGATCGAGAAGGCGTGACCGAAAAACCTAGTACCGGCTCGGTTTGTCGACGAACGCTTCCTTGAAACTGCTGCAGGAGAATCCGGCGGGCGCTTCTCCCGCGGTTGCGTAGCGGTACAGAGCGACCGTAAAAATCCCGCGCACGGCGCTCATCACCGCGCTCAGCAACAGGAAGTAGGGCACCGCGATCAGGAATCCGAGCGGATGTAGCTTAAAGCCGACCATTCCCAGAAGGATCCCGGGAACCGCCAGCAACAGCGAGGGCAGGCCGAAGCCGAAACCGCTGACGATCTGCTCTCCCCACGTCTGGCGCAGTAGTTCACCGGAACGCTGGATCGAACCAAACACGCCGTCGTCCTCGAAAATCAGCACCGGTACGATCAGGTACGTCGCCATCGCCCACGCGATGCCCAGTGTTGCGCTGACGATCTTGCCTAACCATGATGAGCGTTCTTCAATCGCGTGAAGGATGATGCCGACCGTGCTCGCCACCACGGCCCACATCAGAATGCTGGGGATCTTCCAGCCGGCCTGGGCCATGCCCGCACCGATCGTCGGTTCGCCGCCGCCAAAGCGAATTTGCGCGCACGCCGCGAGAGCGCAGTTGAAGAAAATGATCACGAAATAGTTGGTGCAATACCACAGGAACAGCCACGCATAGACTGTGGGGTCCACCGTGCGGTACGCCTTGTACTGCTCGAGAACGCCCATGTGGAACAGCGGCAGAAAGTACATGGCCGCGATCGCCAGCGTGGACATGCCGCTCAAAATCGGAAACAGTACCAGCTTCTTGTCCTTGCGAAGGACCGCGAAACTCTCGCCAATCATGTCCCAGGACCGGGAGAAAGTATCCACGATCGATATATCGGCCCTCGAAAATAGAAGCAGGAGCGGCTTAGGGATTTCTACTTAGAGAGTCCTACGCAATTACCCTGCGATGATGGTGATACCTGCCGCATTGGCGCGCGAGAGCAGTTCGTCGCGATCGAGCAGCAGCGTGCGGCCCGCGTCGATCGCCAGGGCCGTGGTCCCGGTCTCGCGCATTACGTCGATAGTTTGAGGCCCAACCACGGGGACGTCGAACAGCAGGTGCTGGCGCCGCCGCGATCCTTTGACCAGCCGCAGAGGTTTCCCGCCCATCTCTTCTGAAGCGACCAGTGAGGCCGCCCGGCGAAGCATTGCGTCGGTGCCCTCCATGGCTTCGACGGCCACGCAAGCCCGTTCGGCGATGGCGACGCTTTGCCCGACATCGTGCTCGGAAAGCGCGCCGGCAATGCGGCGGCCGTAGGCGATATCGCGCTCCTCATCGGAGGATGGCTTGCGGCGCGTCAGCACTCCTTCGGGTGCGAGAAGTTCTTTTAGCAGCAACGTCGAATCAGTGAGCGTGATGCCTTCGTCCGCCAGGATCTTGGCCACGCCGCCGATCAACGCCTCGGTATTCTTGGCTTCGAGCGATGCCAGAAGCTTCACCAAACGCCAGTCCGGCACGATGGAAGAGAAAATCTTGACGTGCTTCACTTGCCCGCACATCATCACTTGGCGGATGCCTTCCTGCTTGCAGATGTCGATCAGCTTGCTGAGGGCGCCCAACGATATCCAGTGGCAGCGCGCGGCCAACTTTTCGATTTCGGGCGACGCTTCTTCCTTGATCGCGATAGCGACCACTTCCATCCCCGCTTTGCGCGCCGCTTCCAGCGCGAGCACGGGGAAGCGTCCGTTGCCGGCGATCATTCCTAATGGCGGGCCCAAAGGCATGGAGTTACTTTATGAACCCGCGCTGCGACGCCGCAATGAATTCCAGCAGCTCGTTCACTTCAGGCGAACCGGTGATCTCCTCGCGAATGCTTTCTACTGCCTGCGAGGTGTTGAGTCCCGCGCGGGTGAGCAAACGGAATGCCTTGTGCAGCGCGTCGATGGCGTCAGGTGTGAACCCCCGGCGCTCCAGACCGATCTTGTTCGCCCCGAACACCTTCGCTTCGCGCTCGGTCACCGTGTTCGAGAACGGCAGCACGTCCTGGGTGATCACGCTATAGCCGCCGATGATCGCGTGCCTTCCCACGCGGCAGAACTGATGCACGCCGCTCGAAGCGCCGATAAAGGCCCAGTCGCCGACATTCACGTGGCCGCCCAGCGTCGCCGCGTTCGACAAAACGCAATGACTGCCCACGTGCACATCGTGCGCGACATGGACGTACGCCATCAACAGGTTGTCGTCGCCGACGGAGGTCAGCATGCCGCCGCCTTCCGTGCCTCGATGGATGGTCACAAACTCGCGAATCTTGTTTCTGCTTCCGATGCGCGTGGATGAGCGCTCGCCCTTGTATTTCAGGTCCTGCGGCGCTACGCCCACGGTCGAATACGGAAAGAAGAGATTGTCCTCGCCAATCTCGGCGGGACCTTCCATGAAAACGTGAGCCTTGAGGACCGTGCGAGCGCCAATGGCGACATCCGCGCCGATCACCGAGTAGGGACCAATGTCGGCAGATGAATCGACGCGCGCTCCAGGATCGATGATTGCAGACGGATGAATCGGCACCCGCTTACACCTAGGGGCGATCGGCCAGCTTACACAGCATTTCGGCCTCGGCCACCACCACGCCGTTAACGCTGGCCGTGCCGAACATCTTGGCGACGGTCTCTTTGCGCTTGCCGACTTTCATTTCGATACGAAGCTGGTCGCCTGGCCGCACCGGTTTGCGGAACTTGGCGCTTTCCACCGACGCGAGCAGGACCAGTTTCTTATGGCGATCGGGAATGCTGCTCAGCACCAGCACGCCGGCCACCTGCGCCATGGCTTCCACGATCAGAACACCCGGCATCACCGGAAAATCGGGAAAATGGCCCACGAAAAAGGGCTCGTTGGCGGTGACGTTCTTGATGCCGACCACGCGGTCCTCTTCCAATTCCTCGATGCGGTCCACCAGAAGCATCGGAAAACGATGCGGAAGAATGTCGCGGATGGCCTGGATGTCCAGAGAGGGCATGTGCGGTCCCGCTATTATAGCAAGCGTGGATCCGTTCCTTCGCTTGGCTCGCGCAAAACAAAAAGACATGATTTCGTGCATTCAAGGGCTGGTGGAATGTGAATCTCCCAGCGATGACCCGGCTGGCATCGACAAGTTCGTGAAGCTGTTCAGCGGGATGGTGAGCGATATTGCTCGGGTCCGGACGTATCCGGGAAGGCACATGCGGTGCGAATTTCAACTGCCGGGAAAGCGGCAGCAGGGCCAGATTCTCGCCCTGGGCCACTCGGACACTGTATGGCCGCTGGGCACGCTCAAACCCATGCCGTTCCGGCTATCGCGCGGACGTTTGTGGGGACCCGGAGTGCTGGACATGAAAGCCGGGCTGGTGTTCTTCGTGTTCGCGATGCGCATTCTGCGGGAGTTCGAGGTGCCCGTGCGGCGCAAAGTAATTCTGCAAGTGAATTCCGACGAGGAGGTGGGTAGCCCAACATCGCGGCTGCTTACAGAGGAAGCAGCAAGAAAAAGCGCCGCCGTACTGGTGCTTGAACCCGGCACGGGACTGGACGGAAAACTCAAGACCGCTCGCAAGGGCGTCGGCGATTATCAGATCACGGTTCGCGGCCGCGCCGCGCACGCGGGTCTCGATTTCGAAAAGGGCGCGAACGCGGTGGTCGAAATGGCCCGGCAAATCGAGCGCATCGCGGCGTTCACGCGCCTGAAGCAAGGAATTACCGTAAGTCCGGGCGTCATCCAGGGCGGCACGCGAAGCAACGTCGTGCCGGCCGAATGTCACGTGGAGGTCGACGTTCGCGCGCCCAGCGCAGCCGCTCAGCGATACCTGGAACGCCAGTTTGCATCGTTAAAACCGTTCGACAAACGCTGCGCGGTCGAGGTTTCGGGCGGCTTGAACCGGCCGCCACTGGAGCGCTCGGCCGGAGTCCGGCGCCTGTTCCAGACAGCCCGCATGCTGGGGGAGGAACTTGGCGTGACGGTCCAGGAATCTTCGAGTGGCGGCGGATCGGACGGCAATTTCACCGCCGCCCTGGGCGTTCCGACACTCGATGGCCTCGGCGCGATCGGCGAAGGCGCGCACGCGCCTCATGAGAGTATTTTGGTCAACCGCATCGCCGACCGGACGGCGCTGCTGGCGAAGCTCGTAGCTGCTCTATAGCCCCAATATTCACGCGCGCTACCATGTAAATACCTGTATGCGCCATACCCGGTGGCTTTTTCTCGCCGCCATCGTCGCCATCGTCTTCATCGTCGGCGCCGCCTATGTCAAACGCAGGGACCTTCTCGACAAAGAGCCTGCGGTGCACCCGAAGCCGCTCGAAAAAGGGGTCGACGGCCGCGCCGATGGCTGGCAGTATACCGTCTTCAAGGGCGACCAGAAGCACTTCACGCTTCGTGCCCGCAACTTTCGCTCGATTAAGGAGCCCTCCCTCATCGAACTGGATGGGGTTGAATTACAGCTCTTTCACGAGAACGGCGAAAAGTCCGACCTGATACGTTCGGAGAAGGCCGAGTTCGATACTGCGGCCAAGACGCTGTACTCAGACGGCGCAGTCGACATCGTCATGGGTGTGCCGGCGGACCAGCCGCCCACCGGCCGTCTGCTGCGCATCCAAGGCTCCGGAATGCATTTCGCGAGCGATACGGGCAAAGCCACCACGGACCGCGCGGTTACGTTTAGCTTCGGCCGCGGCAATGGTTCAGCCGTTGGCGCCGAATACGATCCTAGTAGTCGCGAGCTCCAGCTGCACAGCAAAGTGGTCCTCGATTGGGCCGGCAAGACTCCTGAAGCCAAGCCGATGCACGTCGAATCCGATCAGGCCATCTACACCGAGCGCGATTCGAAAGTGGTTCTGTTCCCGGTCTCGAAGTTTACTCGCGACACACTGCGCATGGAAGGCGGCCGCAGCGATGTTCAGCTCGATAAAGGCGCAATTCGGTTCGCGAAAATGCAGATGGCCCGCGGCGTCCACGACGATCCGGGTCGCAAAGTGGAATATGGCGCGGACGAATTGAACCTGAATTTCGACGACGGCATGGTGATTCGCACCATCGATGGTCACGATCACGCGCAATTGATTTCGACGTCCGACACTGCGCGAACCACCGTGAATTCCGACCGCCTTGACATGGACTTCGAGACTACTGACAAAGAGAGTACGCTCAAGACCGCTGTCGCCACTGGGAAAAGCGTGGTCCAGGCGACCCCCATTCCACGCCCCGGAACCCTGCCGGGGGATACTCGCGTTCTCCGCAGCGAAGTCGTTCGACTTGCCATGAAGCCCGGCGGCAAAGAGATCGATCGCGTGGAAACCGATGGCCCGGGCAAACTTGAATTCCAACCCAACCAGCCCGATCAGCCGAAACGCTCCATGCAGGGCGATCGCATCTGGATGGCTTACGGCAAGGAAAATCGCATCCAGTCCGTGCGGTCGGTCAACGCATCGACGCTGACGGAGCGTCCGCCGAAAGCTCCCAAAACGATGCCGACCCTGACCCGCACACAGAGCAAGGACATCCTAGCCACCTTCGATCCGAACACCAGCGAACTGGTCCGCCTGGAGCAGACCACGAACTTCCAATACGAAGAGGGCGACCGCCGCGCCCGCGGCGATAAAGCCACGCTCGAGCAGTCCAAAGATCTGATGACGCTGGACGGCTCGGCGCGGATTCTGGATCCCACCGGCGCGGTGAATGCCGACCGCATCGTGATGAATCAGAAGTCGGGAGATTACACCGCCGATGGTCATGTGTCGTCCACGCGCCAGCCGGACCGCAAGGGCGCATCCTCGGCCATGCTCTCGAACGATGAAGTGCTGCAGGCCGTGGCGGACAAGATGATCTCCACCGGGGAGAACAAGCACATCCGCTACGAAGGCAACGCCCGGGCCTGGCAGGGGGCTAACCGAGTGGATGCAGACCGGATCGAAATCGATCGCGACCGGCGTGTCATGGAAGCCCACGGCAAAGTGGTCAGCCAGTTCGCCGACAAATCACAAGACAAGTCCCAAGAAAAGAATGAGGGCAAGGGCCAGGAGAAGAGTGCGAAGCCGAAAGCGCCCGCTGCGCCCGTCTTCACTGTGGTTCGCGCGACCGACCTGGTATACACCGAAGAAAGTCGCATCGCGGCCTACCAAGGTGGGGTGGTTCTCACGCGGCCGGCGCTTACCGTGAATTCGAAAGAGCTAAGAGCCTTCCTGAAGCCCGCCGACTCCGATTCGTCGCTCGATAAAGCCTTCGCCGATGGCGCTGTGAAAATCGTGAGCATAGCCACTAACGTCAAGCCCGCTCGCACGCGCACCGGCACGTCCGAGCACGCCGAATACTATGCCGACGAGCAGAAGGTGATCCTTCAAAAGGGCGAGCCGCTGCTAGTGGATAGCGTGAGAGGTAACACTACCGGGCAGCAATTGACCTGGTGGGCTAACAATGATAGGCTGCTGGTTGAAGGCGAGGCAAACAAGCCCGCTCAAGGCACTATCCGCAAAAAGTAGAGCATGTGAAAGCGCTTCATACAGCGGAAATCACCAAAGCATACCGCGGTCGCAAGGTCGTCGATAACGTTTCGATTAAGGTCCAGCAGGGCGAAGTCGTGGGCCTGCTCGGTCCCAACGGCGCCGGCAAGACGACCTCGTTTTACTGCATCGTCGGACTGATTTCGCCGGATTCCGGCAAGGTGCTGCTGGGCGACGAGGACATTACGTCCGCCCCGATGTATCAGCGCGCCCGGAAGGGCATCAGCTACCTGCCCCAGGAAGCGTCGGTGTTTCGCAAGCTGTCGGTCGAAGACAACCTGATGGCGATCCTGGAGACACTGCGGCTTTCGCGGCACGACCGGCGTGACCGGGCCAATCGCCTGATTCGGGACTTGGGATTGGAAACCGTCCGTCACAGCAAGGGCTATATGCTCTCGGGCGGCGAGCGCCGCCGCGTGGAGATCGCCCGCAGCCTGGTGATCGAACCCAGCTACCTGCTGCTCGACGAGCCGTTTTCCGGAATCGATCCCATTCAAGTGCTAGAACTGCAAAAGATCATCTTCGATCTCAAACGCTCCGGCATCGGCATCCTGGTGACGGACCACAACGTTCGTGAAACGCTGGCGGTGACGGACCGCGCCTACATCATCAACGACGGACGCATCTTCCGCTCGGGCACACCCGACCAGTTAGGGAACGATCCCGAGGTCCGCCGTGTTTACCTGGGCGAGAATTTCAATCTGGAGTGGCAGAGCGGTCGTTGGCAAGTGCCGGAAACCGAAGGATCGTCGCTTAAGGATTAAGCCGCCCGACTTGACTAAGCTGCGCTTGCGATTAAGCTGCCGCGCCGGCGGAAGCCTGTTCGCCCAGCGAGTTCGCGAAGTGCGACACGATCATGGACATCTCGTCCAGCGCGCGGCGTCCCGCTTCCGGCGAGAAGCGTTGGCTGACGCTGCACCAGGTGCTCATCAGGCGATAGTTCAGTTTCAACATCCGCGCTTCGATTCCCCACTCGCCCTGCCCGGAGGCATTCTGGATCAGGTAGGTGACAACTGCTAGGTCGCGGTCGAGAGAAGCTTGCAGCCGGTTCAGATCGGCCGGTTGCTGCTCGCGCAGTTCCGCTTGGACCTGGAGGAAGCTCAACTGATTCGCAGTGGCGATGTCGGCCGCATAATCACGGGTGGTTTCCGCGCTCAGGATCAGCAGGCAACTGTAACGGAACCAGTAGCCCAACATGAGCACCGAACTTACCGTGATGACCAGGGTGACGATGAGTTCAAGCATTGTTATCTGCTCTCCGTCATGCCGGTCTCGCGTATTGTGAAAATCTTGGCCACGAATCTATTGGAAGAATACCATCCGCTTTCCAAATGAACAATACCTTCTGAGGTACTAGGGTGGTTTTGTCTAAGGGCTCTGGAACTTCATGTCGCGAGGTACTGTTGCATGGGATCGCCGATGTTCCTCGTAAAGCGTTGCATAGGATGATGTGATGTAATCGGCAGGCCCGAACCCCAGCTGTTGGGCGGTTCGATCAATCCAGTACCCCGGGCCTTCTAGTTCCATGAAATCGCCGATGGGGGTTTCGTCCAGCGTTGCGATTCCATCGCCGCCGGGAGATTTAAAGGTGGTCCGGAACTTCTCATAAGCGAACGATGGCTGATAGCCGAGCCTTTCCAGGATCTGCACGAACGCCGGGCCATCAGTCACTTCAGTCTCGATTTCTTCGCGGCTCTTGTGCCGGTCCCCGGCAGCGGGCGGACCTTTATAAGTGACGGTCCACCGGTCGCCCGCCGAGCGCAGCCGCAGCAGACGGCTACTCTGCCTTAACTCGCCGGTGGGCAGATCGAAGGTCTGGTCGGTCTCGAGCTGGCGGGGGCCGGTCGCTTGTAAGCCGTGCCGTTCAAGCAGGGCCCTCGCGTGTCCGGCGCCTCCGGGCAGACGCAGCTTTACTTCGGTTTCCACCGCCATAATGAATCTCTACTCATAGGATGATACGATGAGGCGATGCGCCCGTAGCTCAGCTGGATAGAGCGACTGGCTTCGAACCAGTAGGCCGGGGGTTCGAGTCCCTCCGGGCGCACCAGCAACTCCCAACCCTTTAGACACTTAACCACCTGCCCATATTAAGGACAGCTATGCTTGTTTGAAAGGAGTGGAGGATGACTAAGAAACATTTGGCAATGACCGTGGCTTTGGGATTGTCGTTGTCCGCGCTGCCGGCCTTCGCGCAGAGCGCTTTCGAGCGCGAGGCAAAAGATCGCGCCGAAATCGAGAAGTTGATGTGGCAGTATGCGCGTGCTCTGGACACGGAGAACGCGGATGCGTATATCGCGACGTTCACGCCGGATGGCCAATTCGGCAGCGGAGCAAATGCGACGAAAGGCCATGATGCACTGCACAAGATGATTGCCGACCTGCGTCAGCGCAACGTGGAGACCGAATCGAAGACCGGGCAAAAGCGTCCCGCGATGTATCACACGAGCATGAACCCGTATCTGGAGTTCATCGATAAGGATCACGCGATCTTGCGCGCTTACTGGACCACCATCTTCGCTGGTGACGCACCCAACGCTCCGGCCCGCATCGCGGCTGTAGGCTGGGAACGCAACGAACTGGTGCGCGTCAATGGCAAGTGGTTGATCAAGGTCCGCGACACGCAGCCGAAGGACAAGGAATAACTCAATTGGTTACTGCTTCACCTTGCGGTCGCCGGTAGGCTTGACGTTGAAGGGCTGCGCGGGAAGGCCTCCCAATGTAATGACTGTTTTGCCGTCGCCACGCGTAAGGCCGGCGGCCCAGGCGTGCTTCGAGCCATCCTTGGAAAGGAACGCCTGCACCGTGACCTCCTCATGGGCCTCCTCCATGGCTCTGTAGACGGAGGTGCCGAAGCCGTTCTTTTGGAGAACGTTCGGCGGAGGCAGTTCGACCGCCCAGTGGATTGTCTTGCCGTTGTCGTTATTCACATCCATATAGATCCACCCGTGCGGGTTGTCCGGCGAAACCTTCGTCACCTTGCCGGTCAAAGTGACCGGCTTCCCATCGTCATACTCGGCCTGGAAGGAGTGATGCGCGAACATCGGAATCCAAGAGCACAACAAGCAGGCACCGAGCGAGAACAGCCACGCTGGTTTCTTCATCAGATCCTCCGGAAATTCTATTGCGCTTCCCGCACCACTCGGAAGCCGATGTCGTTGGCCTTAAAACTCGTATCGTAATAGTAGTAACGCGCGGAGTTCCGCACGTAGGGAGCGAAATTATCCCATCCGCCGCCGCGGAAAATCGGCATCGCCGCGCCGTTGATCACGAGCCTGCCCTTGTCATCGTAACCTCGCCGGCCCGCACCGCCAGGTCCACGGCCGCCGCCACCCCCACTGCGGCCGCCTTGAGGCCCTTTGGGATCTACGCTGACTTCGGCCAACGGGGCGTAGTCGTAATAGGCCGCCCGATCTTCGACGCATTCCCGCATATTGCCGAGCATGTCGTAGAGGCCCCAGCCGTTGGGCTTCTTCAAACCCACCGGATGCGACTCGTCGTTCGAGTTATCGGCGAACCAGGCATAATCGCCGAGGGACGACTTCGGAGGATCGGGCGCGCCTGCGCGGGCGGCGTATTCCCACTCCGCTTCGGTAGGCAACCGGTATTTATAGCCGTCGTTGTGCGCGTTGAGCTTGTCCAGGAATGCATGAATCTCGTCTTTGCTCACGTTATCCACGGGATTCCGCGCACCTTTATTGTCGCTGGGGTTCGACCCCATGACGGCTTCCCACTGGGCCTGGGTGACTTCGTATTTGCCCATTTCGAAGCCCTTCGTCAGCTGCACTTTGTGGCGAGGCACTTCATCTTCTATGCAATCCGTGTCGCCCGGCACGCAGCCCATCGTGAATTCGCCGGGAGCAATCTTCACGAATTCGATTTGAGTAGGGTTCTTCGTCCCACCGGGCGCGGATTTAGACGCATTCGGGCTTAGGGCACTTTGGCTCTGAGCAAGCGCGGTCAGCGCGACCAGGAATCCGACGCGGATCGAGATCATATGGGTTTCCAGGACACTGGTCGAGTATAGTCTGACAGCGAGCCGGCTCGCCAGGACCTCCCGTCCGACAAGGACCGCCCAGATCGTTTGCGCCGTGATCAATTTGTTTGTATTCTACGGAACGCAGTTAAAGGACGATTTCATGCCGACACGGCTCTACCGGCAAAAGAAGCGGGCGACCGGGAATCTGGTGCTAGCGGTGGTGGCGATGTTACCTCTGGCTGTCTCGGCCTTGGCTCAGAGAGGCTCACCGCCGAAAAAGCCAGAATCAGCGAAGAGGCCCTGGACTCCCCCACGAACGGTGGATGGCCAACCGGACCTCCAGGGAATCTGGAGCAACGCCTCGATCATCCCATTGGAGCGACCTAAGGAACTTGAGGGGAAGCAGTTTCTCACTTCGGAGGAAATGGACGCCTACGAAGCGAAAGTTTTCAATCGCTCGTCCCGCGAAAAGCCGCTGTCTGCTGGGCAGGTTGGCACTTACAACGACTTCTGGTGGGACGCAGACTCGAAACGCGCACCAAATCTGCGCACGTCCATCATCGTGGTTCCAGAAGATGGGAAAGTTCCCGCACTCACTCCGCAAGCACAACAGAGAGTCGAGGCAGACCGGGCCTATGCCAGGGAACATCCGGCCGATGGTCCCGAAGACCGCCCATTGTATGAGCGATGCATTGTGTTCCCGATGACTGGACCACCGATGCTTCCTAGTTTTTACGACAACCATCAGTACGGTCCGCTCACGACGAATTATCAGATCGTGCAGGCGCCCGGATATGTGGCGCTGCTGATGGAAGTCATGCATGAGATGCGCATCATTCCCCTGGACGGCAGTCCTCATCTGCCGCCGACGGTCCGTCAATGGAAGGGCGATGCGCGCGGGCACTGGGAAGGCAATACTCTGGTGGTTGACTCTACTAATTTCACGGATAAGACCCGGTTCCGAGGCGCCGACGAGAATCTGCATCTGATCGAGCGCTTCACCAGAACCGCCCCGGATCTCCTCTTATACGAGTTCACCGTGGAGGATTCGACCGCGTTCATCAAGCCCTGGAAAGGGGAAATCCCCATGATCGCGAGTGACGGACCATTATTCGAACACGCCTGCCATGAGGGCAACTACGGTCTTGCGGGAATTCTCGGGGGCGCCCGCGCCGACGAAAAAAAACAGCCGAGATAGCCTAGAGGATAGTTACCGACAAGCCATGATCCCTGCCGCAGCAACCGCTCACAGAGCAGTCTCGTATTCCGTCAGGAGTTTGGTCGTTGGCTGATGAGCTGATCCACAAACCGAAGCTCGATCCGAAGGCTTCCAAATTTGCTCTCCGGCTCAGACCATCGCGAATCCATCGTTTTGGCGTCTTTGCGATGGAAGATATCCCCAAGCGCAAAAGGGTCATCGAGTATACCGGAGAGCGGATCAGCCGGCGCCTCATCAGTCGTCGCCTGGAGGGGGAGTTCACCTATATCTTCATGCTGGATTCTTACTGGGGGATCGACGGGGCGGTCAACGGATCAGGGGCGGAGATCATTAATCATTCATGCGAACCGAATCTGGAAGCTCACATCGTCGCCAGTCGGCGGATCTATTACGTCTCACTGCGTGCAATCCGAGCCGGTGAGGAACTAACAGTCGACTACTCTTTTGATACCAATCAAGATCCGCAAGAGTGCCACTGTGGCGCGAGCGCCTGCCGCGGCGACATGAGACGGCCGCCCAAAGGGTGAGTTGGCAAGGCGTGGCACAACCCAGTCGGGCTAAGAGCGCCCCTCACGAGGTGGCGGGACCTGTACAACGACGGGGTGTAATACGCGGCGTGGCGATGACGAAACCGTTACTTCAGTAGTCTATGCGTCCTCTCCGTCCGTACGCAAATCTCGATTTGGCGCGTCAGGAATTGAGCGCGTCTCAATACAGGAAACTGACAGGACCATAGGACGTGCTGGGTGCATCCACGGAGATCCAGGCGCCGTTGTAGAAGTAGACGGAGTTATTCACAGCGGCCACGCTGGCCGACGATATTGTGCCATGGTCATACCAGGTGTCGCCTCCATTCACTTCGGCGCTGACCAAGTAGTACGCAGTGTTGGCCGTCAAGGTGACGGGACTCGGCAGCGACACGTATTGGAACTGGCCTGAAGTTCCGCCCGCCGTCGCTATGGATACCGATCCGCCCGGCACATCCGTCCCGTCGGAAGCGCGCACCAATTTGACCAAATGAGTAGCAGCGTTACCGGACACAACGATACGGCCGAGCGCTTTGACCGTCAGATCACTGGCTCCCACGGTGAGCTTCATGCCGACCCAACCGGAAAAATCGTTCCTGAGCGGCTTATTGTTCAGGTTGTAGCCCGTCACGAACCGGGGATTCGGATCCGGTGGCGGCTGTGAAATCGCCGAGTACAGGAAGTTGGGCGGTCCATAAGAAGTGTTGGGCCCATCCACGGAGATCCAGGATCCGTTGTAGAAGTACACCGAGCTGTTGACCGCGGCGACGCCGGTCGAAGACACCGAGCCATGTTCGTACCACTTGTCGCCGCCCACAACTTCCTGGCTGACCAGATAGTAAGCCGTGTTGGCCGGCAGAGTGATCGGACTGGCCAGGGACACATATTGGAACTGGCCAGCCG
The DNA here is from genome assembly GCA_020073445.1 of Terriglobia bacterium. GTDB lineage: Bacteria > Acidobacteriota > Terriglobia > Bryobacterales > Bryobacteraceae > Palsa-187. The sequence goes on along the minus strand of JAIQFE010000001.1, from coordinate 298,904 downwards.
TGCCGCCCGCCATTGGCACCGATGCGGATCCGCCCGGCACATCCCCGCCGTCGCTGGCTCGCACCAGTTTGACGGTGTGACTTCCGGTATTGCCCGATAGGAAGATGCGGCCCAGTGACGTCACTGTCAGCGGCGCATTTCCCACCGTCAGCTTCATGCCGATCCAGCCACCAAAGTCGTTTCGCAGCGGGGGCGAGTTCAACGCAACGCCAGTCAGGAAGCTTGTGGAGGATCCCGCTGGAGGCTGGAAGTTTGCCGTCACGGTTCGCGGCGCCGACATCACGATACTCTGCGGATTCGCGCTGCCACTCAGATCGCCGCTCCAGGTTGCGAACGCGTTGTCGCCGCCGGCAGCCGCCGTCAGCTGAACCGAGGTTCCACTGTCGTAATACCCGCTGGCTGAGACGGGATTGGCCGTAATGCCGCCACTCCCAGTTACGCCGGTAGTTAACAGGTACTGCGTAGTGAAGTTCGCCGTAAGAGTGGTCGCGCTAGAGGGTGCTACGGTATGAGAAAGTGCGCCGCCGTCGCTCCAGGTGTTCCATATATACTGTGTCCCGCTGCCTCCACTCTGTGCAGTGGTTGCGATCGTGTGCGTCGACCCCGGTATCCAATTCAAGACTTGCGTGCTGGTGTAGGCTGTCCCGTCCGCGCTGAACGAAAGTCCCGGTGGATTCGTCTGGACGGTCACTGGAATTGTTCCGGCCGCCGGCCCGTACAGGAAACTAGGCGGCCCATAGGAAGTGTTGGGTCCATCCAGGGGAATCCAGGAGCCGTTATAGAAATAGACGGAGCTGTTCACCGCGGCCACGCTAGATGACGAGAGCGCGCCATGGTCATACCATGGATCTCCCCCAACTGCTTCTTCGCTGACCAGATAGTAGGTGGTGTTGGCTGGCAGGGTGACCGGGCTAGCCAGGGACACGTATCGGAACTGGCCTGCCGCGCCGCCTACCATGCTTACCGACGCCGATCCGCCCGGCACGTCTGTCCCGTCCGAAGCGCGCACCAACTTCACAACATGCGTACCGGTGTTACCGGACACAAAGATGCGGCCGAGGGAGTTGACCGTCAATGCGCTCGCTCCCACCGTGAGTTTCATGCCGACCCAGCCGGAGAAGTCGTTCCTGAGTGGCTTGTTGTTCAGGTTGTAGCTGGTCACAAACTGTGGACCTGGATCCGGCGGCGGTGGCGGTGCCGCGTCCTGCGAGTACAGGAGGTTGGGCGGTCCATAGGAAGTGTTGGACGCGTCCACCGAGAACCACGAACCGTTGTAGAAATACACCGAGCTGTTGACTGTGGCGACGCTGGTCGAAGACAGTGCGCCATGTTCATACCACTTGTCTCCACCCAAGGCTTCCTGGCTCACAAGGTAGTAAGCCGTGTTGGCCGCCAAGGTCACAGAGCCAGGCAGGGACACGTATTGGAACTGGCCTGCCGTAACGCCAGACATTGCTACCGAAACCGATGCCCCTGGAACGTCCAATCCATCGCCGGCTCGCACTAACTTGACTATATGGATCCCGCTATTACCGGCAAGAAAGATGCGGCCCAACGCAGTCACCGTCAGCGGCGACGCCCCGACGGTCAGCTTCATTCCGATCCAGCCGCTGAAGTCATTGCGCAGTGGTGGCGAGTTCAATGCGACGCCGGTCACGAAGCTTGTGTCTAGCGGATACTGCGTGGTGAAGTTCGCGGTGTAGGTGGTGGCTGCGGACGGGGCGGTGATGACATGCGATGCGGCGCCGCCATCCGACCAAGCATTAAACACATAACGAGTACCGGGAGGCCCCGCCTGAGTGGACGCCGCAATGGTGTGGTTCGATCCCGAAGACCAACGAAATACACAGGGAGTGATGCAAGCTACGTTATCGACAGTTACTGATAAACCCGCGGGCGAGCTGGCGATGGTCGTGTCGCCGCCCGCAGGGAGCAAACCGTATACTTGAACGGAGTTCGATTGCGTCGCTACGTAGACTTTCCCGTTCGCGACCACCGGTGGCGCAAACTTGGTCATCGTTCCCAGGCTGTCTGCCGCCTGGTTGATATCCGAGTTGTAGAGCTCATGGGTAATGTCATCAGCGCGGAAAGCGCGCAGGGTGCCCGGACCTGGCGTGGCGCTGTCGACGTTGGACGTCGTCACCGCCCACACGATGGAGCTGGACGGGTCGCCGGCGTTGGCGGATACAGAAGGACCACCTGTCATGCCGACGTCCAGCGTGCCCACCTGCGGCGTCGCAGTATCGAAGATCTGCCCGTTAAAGTGGAACGCCCGCAGGACGCCGGTTTTATCCCAAACGTACAACATGCCATCGCCGCCGCGATCCCAATACGCGGTCCCCAAGGATTGGGCGCAATCCGGGGCGGCAGTATTCTGAGCGCATCCGAAACCGGCCTGGAACCGCTGGATGGCCTGTCCATCGGTACCCTCGAGATGCCCCATGTTGTTTCGATTCAGAAGGTAGATGACGCCTTCTTTGCCGCCAGCGAACAGGAGTTGCGTTCCGGGTATCAGCGTTACGCCCGCGGCAGCCGGATCGAGATTGTTATCGAAGAGGTACTGCCAGTTCTGGGGAGTGAACCAGTCCTGGACGCTCAAGGTTCCGGGAGCCACCTTCACAATGCTGCTGCCGAAGTCCCGCGGCGTTCCTGTGGAACTGTAGGCGCCGCCGGCAACCGAGAAATATACTCCGGATGCATCGGCTGGCAAACCCCGTCCGGCTTCCCAGATGCCGCCCTTGCCTTCGGGGGCGCCGGGCGTTGCCTGGAAATTTCCGAGCTGGTGCGTTAGATCATGCGCGTCGAAGGACTGCACAAATCCTTCCTGCGAATCGTAATCGCCGGAGCGGATGTTCGCAAGCGCGATATACAAGACGCCATTGGACACCAGCAGGCCGGCGCGTTGAATGCCTCCAGCCACGTTGGTCAGCGTGACTCCCTCAGTAGGAAACGAGAATGACATCCGCCGCGGAGAGCCGTATTTCTGTTGCCCCGTTGTTATGTCGAGAGCATGGACGTACAGGCCCACATCCGGGCCATTCTGAATCTCAGCGACCACGTATATCGTGCTGGTGGCAACATCGATGAACGGGGTGCTGAGAATTCCAAAGTGGACCGGGCCGATCCACGAGTCGCCCAAGCCTGGCGTACCGAGATTCACTGACCAATAGGGCAGCGTGCGCGACGCATCGGTCGCATCGAACGCATAGATCGAATTGTTCATGGTGGCGACGAACAGCACGTCGCGCACGCCGCCGGCAATTGTCAGGTTAGGGATGATCAGCGGCAGCCCGTACACGCTGTCGTCTACGGCCCGCGAAAAGAGCTTTCCGAATTGGGCCGGATTTACATTGTTGGTGTTGAGGATGAGCTCGCCTAAGTTGGCGCCCGTGCGATCGAAATTATACTGCGCCATCGGGACAGATACCTGCCCGAAGCACAGGCATGTGGTGGCCGCGAGAAGAATAACGGCAGGACGCACTGTTCGATTGTCACCGCGGTCCCTTTCGCGATCAAGAGTTTTGACACTCGGGACAAGCAGAATCTAAGACACGAGTGGTTCGAAAAGTACTGTACGTAATGGCTGATCAGCCGCTATTTCGGCCGCCGAGTTCTCAGAGCGGCGCGTTCAAGGGGAAGTGCGAGTGAACCGTAGCCTTATACATACCGCACAGGGCTTGGTTCTGTGGCAGGAGGCAGACCGATTGCAGGCTCTGAAAGATCACCCCGAGGCGGTCCAAGAATGAGCTGTGAGGATCCGTGCCGAGATTCGCTTGAATGTTGTCGAAGCCGGGATTAATCAGAGTTGGCGTGCTGGAAGCCATCGCAAGTTTTGCCAGCGCACCTCCTCCGCCATACGGGTCGTACCCCGCGCCGAGAGCGAGCTGCAAACCATAGCCGTCGGCGTCTCTTTCCGTATTCGAGGAGAATTGCAGGCCTCCGCTGGCCGTTTGGATGATATGCCCGAGTTCGTGGCCGAGAACAAATGCCAATTCACTTTCGGAGTCACTGATCAACTCTGCCATGTTCATAAAGATGTGAACTTCATTCAGGCTGGTACTCGCGAAAGAATTAATTTGCCCCACGGAAGGATCGATCACCAGCCGCGGGGCTGTGCCTAGCGGATAGTTCGCGGCAGCGACGCCAAGAACCTTCTGCCAGACCTTCGAGATCCGTTCGTATTGCGAGATCGGCCAGTTCAGTGCCGATGGCGGGTAACTGGCGAGAACGCCAAGATCGGTACTCAACGTCCATGCAACCGCGTAGGTATTCGGAGCCGTGGTGGAAACGATCACGGTTCCGCGAAAGTTGGCCGGAAGGCCAGTCAATACCTGGCTGAGAGTAAACGACCCATGACCCAGCGGTCCAAGAGTCACCGTGTTACTGGTAACGGTAACGCCACTCGGGTCCAACGCCGCAATTTTCACTCCTAGGGCGCTGAGGGAAGGATTGGCGATCGCCACACCCGTCGTCGAGGATGCCGGCGATCGGAAGAGCGCGGAGGCCTCCGTGGCGAGGGCGGACACGCCTTGCTGGGGAACGCCATTGACGGAGTATCGATACTGTACGACCCCTTGCACCGGCAAATTGGATGTGGCGACCGCCCAACCGATGGCGACGCTTTCCGGCGCTCCTATGGTCGTGAAAACCACCGTGCCCTGTGGTGGGATCGCAATGGGGAAACTGGTCACCGGCCCCGCGCCAAAATCGAGCGCCAGTGCGCTGCCGTTGTTCGCATAGAAGTTCACGGTTCCAGTCACGGAAAGTGTTGCGTTCGGATTAACGAACGTGAGGCTTGTGATCCAATGCTGACTTGCCGATCCGCCATCCGCCACTTGCGGGAAATAGGAGGTTACCTGCGACCCTTGCGGGTCAAACTGTGCGGATACGGCTGTCGCGAACGCCAAGCCAGCGACCAATACGATGGGCTTGAAAACCATCATTTCCTCCGGGCAATCGGGATTTAAGAACGCTTACGCGCACCATAGCCTTCGGAATAGAGGCTTCAAAGCAGCAGAAGCGTAGGGCTTCTTTGAAACATTGCTAGGGGCTAGCGTCCTAGCCAGGCGTAGGGAAAGGACTAGTATTGGTCCTATCCCGCTCTAGTACGATCCGTACCAATCTCCTATAGGGGTTCCGGCGGTTTTTGCCGATGATTACAACTTGAGGGCGAGAACGTCGCCACCCACAGGCCCGGTATGGACGCCCGAGCCGCCCGGTGACTTCCCGCCCTCATCATCTCACAACTTCCTTCCGGTCACAGCCCCCTCCAGCCAGCCACAACCTCATCTTTCGCGGCGTTACAGTATTACTGATGAAGATCCTGCTGTGCGGCCCTGTCCTCATGTGCGCCCTGATGTCCGTCGCCGGAACCGATTCGTTCGCCGCCACGGTGACCACTCTCATCGGCACCGGTAAGGCCGGATTTTCGGATACCGAGGTCAATAATCCTTATGGCCTCGCCATCGGACCGGACGGCGCGCTGTATTTCTGTGACCTGGAGAATTCCCGCATCCGGCGGATGGACCTTGCCACTAAGCGCGTGACCACCATCGCCGGGAACGGTCAGAAAGCCTACAAGGGCGATGGCGGCCCCGCCGTCGAGGCTTCACTCAACATGCCCCATGAGTTGCTGTTCGATGCCAAGGGCGACCTGTACATCGCGGAGCGCGATAACCACGTCATCCGGAAGGTCGACATGAAGACCGGTATTATTTCGACCGCGGCCGGCACCGGGATGCGCGGATTTGCGGGCGATGGAGGGCCGGGCGTCAAGGCGCAGCTCAACCAGCCGCACAGTATCGTCCTCGATCGCGACGGTTCCATCCTGATCTGTGACATCGGGAATCATCGGATTCGCCGATTGCATCTGGACACGGGAATTATCGAGACCTATGCCGGCACGGGCGAGACCAAAGATACTCCAGAGGGTTCTCCGGTGAAGGGAACACCTGTGACCGGGCCGCGCACCATCGTGCGGGCGGCCAATGGCGACTTGTACCTGGCGCTGCGCGAGGGCAATGCCATCTACCGGATCGACGCGCGGACCCAGACGTATCATCGCCTCGCTGGTACGGGAGAACTGGGTTTCACCGGCGATGGTGGACTCGCTCTTCAAGCCAAATTCGGCGGCTCCGCGACAGGCGGTGCGGCGAGGCTCGCGGGTCCCAAGGGGCTCGCACTGGGGCAGGATGACAGTTTGTATGTTGCGGATACGGAGAGCCACGCGATCCGCAAGATCGATCTTAAGACCGGGATTATCTCCACGGTGCTCGGTACGGGCCAGATCGGCGACGGGCCGGAGCCCGATCCGCTGAAGTGCAAGTTGAATCGTCCGCACTCGGTTCTGTTCGCCAATGGCGTCCTGTATGTGGGGGACAGCGAAGCCAACCGTATCCGGATTCTGCGCTAGCGGTGCTTTCCGCTGAACAAGGCGTACTGGCCACCCAGCGGAACCTTGCTGAGCAGTGCTTCCATTGGACCCAGGTAGCGGTAGATCGTTTGAGGGAAATACAAGAAGTAATCTTGTTCGAGTGAAGCTAGTCCTGCGTAGGCCGTCAATTGCCGGGCTTCCGCCGCCGGAAGAAGGATCGCATCGGCATCCACAGGAGTCCGGCTCACGATCAGCCGCGTCACGGGGTTGAAGGGGTTGTGCTCGATCATGCAGAAGATTCCGCCCGGCCGCACTACACGGGTGACCTCCCTGGTCAGTGCCGCCCGGCGAGGTGGAGGAACGTGGTGATAGACGCAAACAGCTGTCACCAGATCGAACTCAGCGTCGCCAAAAGGTATTTGTAGACGGTCTTCTTGAACTCGGGTTTCGATTCCGGAGATCTCCTTCATCATCCCCGAGGAAACGTCGCACCCCGCTGTTTCTTTGAAATCCGATTGAAGCAGTTGGAGTAGCTCGCCCTTTCCGCAACCCACGTCCAGATAACGAAGACTGGAGGAGGCCTGTCTCTGGCGCCGGAAAAATCGCCGGATTAAGTCAGCTTTGCGGCGATGGAAAAACGCCGATTCGTGCCCCGTGAATCGTTCTCGAATCGGGTCGCGTAGTAGCTCATCATAAGACGGCGACAGCCGGTCGAAGGGCGTCATTCGGTGTGAACGGCCGCATCCCATTCCCGAGTCTTATTGGAAATTGGGGCATGGCCTCCGAACGTGCGCGCCACGATGTACAACGGCCGGTCCTTAGACTGTTCGTAGAGTTTCGCCACGTACTCCCCAAGAATTCCGATACTGATCAGCAGCGCGCTTCCGATCAGCGCCACCAACACGGTCAACGACGTCCATCCGGGAATGGTGTACCAGCCTAGAAAGTGAGCCAGTGCCGCCCGAATTCCCTCCTCGATCCCAAGCACTCCCACCATCGCTCCGAAGATCATGCTGAGCCGCAGCGGCAAAGTCGAGAACGACGTAGCGGCCGCCCAGCAAAATGCCAGCATCTTTCGCAGCGGATACTTCGTAACTCCAGCAACGCGCCGCTCCCGCCGGTAGCGGACAGCCGCCTGCGGAAACCCGACCCATGCCACCATGCCGCGCAAAAACCGGTGGGTCTCCCGCATCCGGCTCACGGCATCCAGGCATGGGCGGGAGATCAGCCGGAAATCACCCGCGTCCGGCGGCAACTGCCGGTACACCAAGGCACGCATGATCCGATAGAACGCCCAAGCGGTGAAGCGCTTCCAGGCGGATTCACCGGCGCGCGACTCTCGTTGTCCATACACCACGTCGTACCCATCGCAATAGCGATCGATCATCCGGTGGATCACGGGCAACGGATCTTGCAGATCGGCATCCAGCAGCACGACGGCATCGCCGGTCGCGTGATCCAGACCTGCGGTGGCCGCGATCTGGTGCCCGAAATTCCGCGAGAGGTGCAGAACACGGACGCGATCGTCGGCCGCAGCCCATTCCGCCAGCCGCTCGAGCGTTCGATCCGAGCTGCCATCGTTTACCAGAACCAGCTCTATATCGCACCAGAGAGTACGCGCGAAGCTGTCGACGGCGTCCCGGAGCAGGGTGACGACCACTTCCTCGTTGTACATCGGGATCACCAGCGACAGACGGGCGGGTCGAGCCCGAGGGCAGAGCAGATGACTCGTGGGTTTCAAAACGTTCGTGTCCAGAATAAGACCCGTTCGTGTACGCGAATCATCGGATTCACCGGGGGTCGTACAACATGGCATAGTGCAAGAGATGCCTCCCGCAACCCCCTCTTTCGATCCTGGATTGACGCAGCAGTACACCGGACCGCTGCTGCGCGCCATCAACAAGGACGGCTCGTTCAACGTTCGCCGGCGCGGATTGCACGGCTTGGCCGGCAGTGTCTATATGCACCTGGTCAATCTGTCCTGGCCCCGTTTCTGGGGCCTGGTGGCGCTGGCGTTCCTGACGGCGAACATCGTTTTCGCCATGATCTATACCGTGCTTGGATCCGAGTCGTTGCGTGCCGCCGAAGACGATATTGGGTTGGGCTTTTTCGGGAAAGCATTTTTCTTCAGCGTCCACACGCTCACCACAGTGGGCTATGGCGATATCTATCCGCTGGGCTTAGCCGCGAACGTGGTGGCCTCGGCCGAGGCCGCGCTGGGCCTGATGGGTTTCGCCCTGGCCACCGGCCTGCTATTCGCCCGATTCTCGCGTCCCAACGCGCAGTTAGTATTCAGCCATCGAATGGTGGTCGCGCCCTACCGCGACGGCCACAGCCTGCAATTCCGCATGGCGAACCGCCGCAACAACGTCCTCACTGACGTCCTGGTCGACATGATGCTGATGACCGTGGAGCAGGATGCGGAAGGGCAGCTTCGCAGGAATTTCGTGGAGCTGAAGCTGGAACGGAGGAAGATTTTCTTTTTGGCGCTCACCTGGACCGTGGTTCACCCCATCGACGAATCCAGCCCCTTGAAGGGAATGAAGGCAGCGGATCTCGAGCGACTGCAGGCGGAAGTGCTGATCCTGATCCGCGGATACGACGACTCGTTCACCCAGGTGGTGAATACACGGTATTCGTATCGCTGGGAAGAGGTCGAGTGGTCGGCGCGATTCGCGCCCGCGTTCGACGTATCGCCCGCCGGACATCTGGTGCTCGATCTGGATCGGATCAGCGCGACGTCCCCTATTACGAACGCCTAGGGCCGGGCACGCCTCGCCCGATCCATTATTTCTTCATCACCACCGCGTAATATTTGTCGAAGAACGCCAGCCGCGGCGCATCGATCTGCGGTCCGAACTGGACCGTGTCGCCGAACACCATGGCCTGGCCATCGTTCTTGGCGCTGTAGGCTTGCCACGGAGGGAGACCCTTGCCATTCGGATCGCCGGTGGCGATGAAGTTCACCCAGTAGGACGACATCATGTCCGCCAGCTTGTGGTCGCCGACCTGCCACGAATCGTTCGCGGGAGGATTGTTGAACATATACGGCAGCTCGGCCGTGTGGGAGGCGCCGCGCGCCCCGGCTCCGGGAGGCACGTGCGTGAAGTAATAGAGGTACGCCTTCTTGCCGCGTTTTACCGTCAGCTGCGCCCACTCCCGCTGGTGCCAGCCGGTTTCATCGCGGCTGCGCATCAATCCTGAGGCGACGGCTTCGGCGTCCGAATTGGCCGGATACAGCTTAAGAAAATCATCCGAAAGGTCGCCATAGGTCTGCTTAGCGCGAGTCTTGGATGCTTCTGCCGTCGCTGGCGGACCGCCGAAGAATGTCCCCTCATCCTGGTTCGAGCCGACCAGGAGATCGACATCGTTCTGCTTCCCCTTGAGGAAAGTGAGCGACTGATCCTCGGGAACCAGCCAGCCGTCGACGATAATGCCCGCCTGCACACCCGGTGCATTCTGAGCGACTTCCTGTGTCGACATCGCGCGCAGCTCGGCGATGGTATGCGTGCCTAATGCCCGCTTGCCGGCTTCTTCCGCTTGTTCGAGCGTCCGCATCTTGCCGATGCTCAGACCCATCCACGCGCCACTCTGCGCGATCGCGCGCTGGAAAAGACCCTTGCCTTCGGGCGAGCCGACCATGGCCGACACCATGATTGCTCCCGCCGATTCGCCGGCGATGGTCACCTTGCGGGGATCGCCGCCGAACGCCGCGATGTTCTTCTGCACCCATCGCAATACGGTCGCCATGTCCATCATGCCGTAGTTGCCGGACGCGTTGTGGCCGGATTCCTTGGTCAGCTCGGGATGCGCCAGGAAGCCGAAGACACCCAGCCGGTAGTTGTATGTAACTACGACGACGCCCTTTTTGGCCATCGCCTCGCCGTCGTATCGCCCCTCCGCGCCTGAACCGCCCGTGAACCCTCCGCCGTAGGTCCAGACCATGACAGGCAGCCGGTCGCCCGCGGCTTTCGCCGGAGTCCAGACATTCACGTAGAGGCAATCTTCACTGGGTGCTGGGCCCGCGGGAGCCGCTGCCTTCGCCGGTGCGGGACCTTTATCACCACCGCCGGGACCCTTGCCCTTGCCCGCGCCGCCCCGTCCGCCGCCGCCGCCCGTTGTGCAGTTCGGACTGAACTGTTCGGCCTTCCGAACGCCGTCCCAATGCGCCGCGGCTTGGGGAGCGCGCCAGCGTAGGTCGCCGACCGGAGGTGCGGCAAAGGGGATTCCCTTAAAAGCCCGGACACCAGCGTCGTCCGCCGGATTTCCGGAAACGGACCCACTGTCGAGACGGACAGGATCGGGAATAGCAGCCGAAATAGTGCAGGTCGAAATAACTGCAAATGACAGGATATAGAGAACTCTATTAGCGTGAACAGGTTTCATACCAGGATGCCCCTTCGGGTGAGTATGTCAACGTGCCGCGAGGTTGTCAATGCTGGTTGGACTTGCCGTTCGGCGCAGCGCCAGGAAATCGCCATAGTCGCGGATGTATTCTGAGGCATCGTAATATTCCGACGCCAGAACCAGCAGGACCGCGTCGCGCGTGAACTTGTACTGCGTGGCCCACACCATCGGCGGGATGTAGACCCCCTTGGCGGGTGAATCGAGCACGACTTCGTGCCGGCTGGCACCGTCGTCGGTGACCACGTTGCATCGCCCGGCAACGCACACCAGGAACTGCTGTAAGGTGCGATGGGCGTGTTCCCCGCGAATATGCTCGCTGGCGACGTCGAAGACCAGGAAATAGCGCTTCACTTCGAACGGCACCTGACGATCGATCTCGCCAAAACTGAGGCTGCCGCGCAGATCCTTAGCCCGTGGGAGACGATATACTGTGGCCTCGCCCAGAGGTGTCGCATCGTGAACTTCTTCGACCAGCTTCGCCGCGGGCGCGGCATTTCCACAAACCTCCTCCGGAGTGGCATCCACGTACCCGATAATGCGCGCCGGATTTCCTGCCAGTTTCGAATGCGGCGGAGCGTTGTGCGTCACCACGGCGCCCGCACCCACCATCGCCATTTCGCCAATGACGATTCCAGGAGCGAGCGTAGCGTTCGCGCCGATCGAAGCGCCGCGCTTGATGATCGTCGGCGGATACTCGGCAAGGTGCTGTTTGCTGCGCGGGAAACGATCGTTGGTGAACGTCGCGTTCGGCCCGATGAACACGTCGTCTTCCACCCGCAGGCCGTCCCACAACTGGACCCCGCACTTGATGGTGACCCGGTCGCCGACGATCACGTCATTTTCGATGAACGTGTGATCGCAGATATTGCAATCCCGGCCGATGCGGGCTCCGGGCAGAATGTGCGCATAGGCCCATACCAGCGTTCCTTCGCCAACGTGGCCGGACTCGACCAGGGCGGTCGGGTGGAAGCGGGTCATAACAGGGTGCATACAGTAGCAGTTGGGGTGGTGATCCTTTTTTCTCCGTTCCGGTGCCCGGCGCCTTACTGTCTACAATAGAGAAGCCCTCCAGCATGCAGACGATTTTAGTCATCGACGACGACGACAGCCTTCGCGACACCATAGGGTTAATGGTTGAAAATGAAGGATTTAAGCCGGTATTGGTGGCCGATGGGAGCACCGGCCTGGAACAAGCCTTCGCACTTCGGCCCAACCTCATTCTGGTGGACCTCCGCATGCCCGGGCTCAGCGGGGTCGAGGTCTGCAAGCGCCTCCGCGCGGCCGGCATGAAGACCCCCGTGATCGTGCTCAGCGCCATGGGCGACGAAATCGACAAGGTCCTGCTGCTCGAAATCGGCGCGGACGACTACGTCGTGAAGCCCTTCGGAACGCGCGAATTGCTGGCTCGCATCCGGGCACTTCTGCGGCGCACGACCCAAGGCTCCGACCTAGTCCTCTCCTTTTCCGACGTCGAAGTCGACCTGGACCAGCGCATGGTAAAGCGCGGCGGTGCGGAAACTCGCATGACGCGGGCCGAATTCAACTTGCTCGCGTTCTTCCTGCAGAATCCGGGACGAGCGCTATCGCGCGACGTGATTCTCAACTCAGTCTGGGGCTACGAGTCGTTTCCCAACACGCGAACAGTGGACGCCCACGTGGTCCGGCTGCGGCAGAAACTCGAGCCGAATCCCGAGATCCCGCGCCATTTCCTGACCATGCACGGCGTCGGCTACCGGTTCCTGCCCTGACCGGCTTTTGGCGATGACCGGCTCTTTATGACAGGCTCTTTATGACGATCCTGCTGGTAGACGATTCTGAAGACTGCATCGCTACGTTGGATCTGGCGCTGCAAACACTCCCGGGAGTCGTAATTCGGCCGTCTCTTTCGGCGGAAGCCGCGCTGGTGACGCTGGAGAGTGATACAGTCTCGGCTGTGATTACCGATGTTCATCTTCCCGAAATGACTGGGCTGGAGCTGGTGACGCGGATCCGCCAGAACCCTCGTTTTCGCTCGCTGCCGATTCTCGTGGTGAGCGCCGATGCCGATCCTTCGACGCCTGGCCGTGCGCTAGGGTTGGGGGCCAACGCGTATTTCGCCAAGCCCTTTTCGCCGAGCGCGATACGCAAGAAACTTGAGGAGCTCATACATGCGTAAGCTCTCTTGCTTGCTATTGGCGGCCTGTGCCACGGGATCTCTGAGTGCGCAGCAAACGCCCGATTCGAAAGCTGTCGGTTTGCAGGAAGTAATGACCCGGCTGGATCGCTTGGAAGCCCAGAATCGCGACCTGATGGCGGAAATCAAGGCATTGAGGCTGGAACTCGCGGCAAGCCAGCCCGCGTTTCCATCTGCTCCCCAGACTGCGGAGGCCGAAGCGCCGCCGCAACCTCTGGCGGAACGCGTGGACGTTACCGAGCGCCGCATCGCCGACCTGGACCAATCCAAGATCTCCAGCGATCATCGCTTGCCGGTGACACTGACCGGAATGCTGCTGTTCAACACTTTTCTGAACGGCAAGGGCTCCGGCGGAGCGGATAACCCGACCGTGTTGCCCCCTAACGGCGGGCAAGCTTCCGGCGGCGCGACCTTCCGCCAGAGCGTGATCGGTCTGAAAGTCGACGGACCCGGCCTGATTGGCGGCGGCAAGCTGACCGGCGCCGCCTACATGGATTTCTTCGGCGGAGGCACCGGACTCAACCAGACCGTTCGCCTGCGTGTCGCCACGCTGGATGCAACGTGGAAGAACACCACGCTGGGGCTGGCCTTCGACAAACCGATCATCGCGCCCCGTGAGCCGGATTCGCTGGCCCAGGTGGGCTTTTCGCCGCTCACTGCGGCGGGGAATCTGTGGCTATGGCAACCGCAAGTACGCGTGGAACAGCGGATCTCGCTGTCGGAGCAGGCCGGTTTGCGCGCGCAGTTCGGCGTCTATCAAACTTCGGAAAGCGGCACGGGATTATCGGGAGAATATCCCGATTTGGCGAGAGCCCGCCCGGGTTACCAGGGGCGCTTCGAGTTCTGGGCGAAATCCGGCAGCCGACGCATCGAAATCGCACCGGGGTTCCATGTCAGCTCGACGCGCGTGCTTGGACAATCGGTCCCGTCCCGGATTTTTTCCATCGACTGGCTGATCCGTCCGGCGGCGCGCATCGATTTCACCGGCACGTTCTTCCATGGAGAAAACACCGGCGTGATTGGCGGTCTGCGGCAAGGCGTGAACGTCATTAACGGCCAAGCCCATGCCGTTGGCGCCACGGGAGGATGGGGACAGTTTACCTTCCGTGCGACACGGCGAGCGTCGTTCAATGTTTACGGCGGGCAGGAAGACGACCGCAACCGGGATTTGAGCCTCGGTGGGATCGGCAAGAACCAGGGCTATGGTGCCAACATCATTTATCGCCTAGGTTCGAACATCCTGACAAGTTTTGAAACTTCACAGATGCGCACGACGTACTTGGGATCGCGTACCGTAATCAATCCGCACTATGACTTGGCCTTTGCGTACCTTTTTTAGTTCGCTTGTGGCTCTCGCGGCGGCGACGACTCTAGTTGCCGGGTCGGTGTCGGGCCGCGTGGAGCTGCGGGATTCGCAGGATGCGGCCGTGCGCAAGCACATGGATTTTTCGGGCGTGGTGGCGTGGCTCGAACCGGTTGCGGGATCGCCGGATCCGGCGCCCGCCGGCACGATCGCGAAGATGATCCAGAAGGATAAGACCTTCACGCCGCATGTATTGCCGATCCGGGTGGGCACCAGCGTCGACTTCCCCAACTTCGACCCCATCTTTCACAACGCGTTTTCGAACTACAACGGCCAACTGTTCGATGTGGGGTTGTATCCGCCCGGAACCTCGCGGCGTGTGCGTTTCGCCCGGCCCGGCGTGGTGCGGGTTTTCTGTAACATCCATGCGAACATGAGCGCCGTGATCGTAGTGCTCAACACACCGTACTTTGAAGCCACCCAGAAGAACGGCAAATTTCAGTTCAACGATATTCCTCCCGGCGAATACACTCTGCGGTTTTTCCACGAGCGCGCTACTCAAACGACGCTCGACTCCCTCGCGCGTCGCATCACCATCGGAGATGGAAGCATCACACTGCCGGCGATCGGGATCTCAGAAAGCGGATACATCGTAATTCCGCATCATAATAAATACGGCCACGACTATACCGATCCGCCCGACGACGGTGGAATCTACCCGGCCGTCCGTAAATGATGGCCCGCAAATGAAATGAAGTTCAAGCTACATTCCGTTTCTCTGTTGTGGCGAATCCTCTTCTCCACATCCATCGCGATTACGGTGTTGTTCGCCGCCATGGGATGGCTGTTGCAGGACCAGTTCGTGCGGATTGCGTCCGCCACATTGGGAGACGAGGCGCGTGCGAGCTTTCGAGCTTACGAATCCCTGTGGAAAGCCCGTGGCGACCAGCTGGCCAGCATCAGTCTGATCCTCAGCCGCCTGCCGAGCGTTCGTTCGGCTTTCGGCACAGGGGACGGTGCCACCATCCGCGATTCGGCCAGCGAGGTCTGGGATCAGCTTTCGCGCCCGGAAACTCTGTTCCTGGTGTGCGATCCCAAAGGCGCGGTGATCGCCTCCGTGGCCGGCCTTGAGGGCAAAGACAAATCCGCGGAGCAAATGTCGCAGATCGCCGTAGTTCGCTCGGCTGCCCGGGGGTTTCCCAAGCAGGCTCGCGGATTCGTCACGTTGGGTGGCCGTCTCTATCAGATTGTGATCACACCGGTTTATGTCGCAACCACGCAGGATTCGGCCCTGCTGAATGTTCTGGTGGCGGGAATCGCCGTAGACGCGGATCTGGTCCGCGAACTCAAAAACGCCACAGGCGGAAGCGACTTCGTTTTCCTGGCTCACGGATCTGTCGTGGCTTCGTCGCTCGAACCCGCGGCGGAGCGTGCTCTGGCCCCCACATCCTCTGCCCAGCGCCAAGTCGCGCTTCTCGGCTCGGAGTATCTGCAGGTTGCGTTTCCGTTGACCGATATCGATGGAAATGCCGTGGGCGAGCTGCGGATCCTGCGCTCGTTTAAAGGGGCCCTGGATCAGATCACCGCGGTGCGATCGAACTTGGCCGTGCTGTGGCTGGGCGCCGTGCTGGCGGGGATCGGATTGACCTATCTGTTGGCCCGACGGCTTTTGAGGCCGGTAGATGAGCTGGACCGCGCGGCGGCGGAAATCGCGACTGGAAATTACGATGTGCGCGTACCGGTGCACGGAGGCGGCGAAATCGGCCGGCTGGCGGAAACCTTCAACAGCATGTGCGCTTCGATCCGCAAAGCTCGCGAGGATCTCATACGGCAAGAGCGGATCGCCACCATTGGTCGGTTGTCGACTTCCATCATCCACGATCTGCGCAATCCGCTGGCGGCGATTTACGGCGGCGCGGAAATGCTGGTGGATACCAAGCTCTCCGGAGCGCAGGTGGAGCGCTTGGCTGCGAACATCTACAAGGCGTCGCGCCAGGTGCAGAGCCTGCTGCAAGAGCTGGCGGATGTCACCCAGGGCCGCGGCCACGCGCGCGAAGTTTGCCGGTTACGCGAAGTGGTCACGGCGGCGTACGAGCCTCTGGCCGCTATGGCCGAGTCTCGCGGAGTCGCAGTTCAGATCGACTTGGAAGAAGACGTGGAGTTGCCGCTGGACCGCTCACCGATGGAACGCGTGTTCCAAAACTTGCTCAGCAACGCCATCGAAGCCATGCCGAACGGCGGATCCGTCAACGTGCGCGCAAACCGGCGCGACAGCGAAATCGTGGTCAGTGTCGAGGACAATGGTCCCGGAATCCCGGCTTCCATCGCCGCCCAGCTTTTCGAGCCTTTCGTCACGGCAGGCAAGAAGAACGGAGTGGGCCTGGGACTGGCGCTTTCCCGCGAAACGGTGGTCTCGCACGGCGGCGATCTGTGGTCGGACAGCAAGGAAGACGGCGCCCGGTTCATGTTGAGGCTGCCGGTTTAGAATCGCTAAGCCACCGATTTTCTTGTCGCAGTGGTCGACATCGCCGCGGTCAGTTTGCGCCGCGCGCTCACGATGTACGCCTTGGCGCCGCTCTTGTTGGTCAGGCCCAGCATGCGGCTGACCGTGTTGAGCGGCACCTCCTGGCCGTAGTGCAGCATCATCACGCGAGCCTCGGTTTTATCCAGCGTCTCCAGGATAAATCGCCAGCTCCGGCGACGGCTTTGTTCGGTCTCGACCGCGGTGTGCACGTCGACCGAAGCGGTATCGGGGAAATCCACCGGGCTGGTCTTGGCGACCCACACCGGCTCGTTCGATCGCTTTTGGATGGCGCTCATGCACAGATTTCGGGCGATCACGTAGAGCCAGGTGGAGAAGCGGCATTCCCCGCGATAGCTGTCCAGATTCCGGAACGCGCGCAAAAGGATTTCCTGGGCCAGGTCACAGGCGGATTCGCGGTCGCGGGTGAAGCGGTAGCACCAGCGAGTAATCCGCGGTTGATGCCGGAGGAATAGTTCCGCCGCCGCGTCTTCCCGCGTCCGGTTTTCCCAAGTGTTCCCCCGGTTCTCTCGATAGAGGCTGACAAGTTCTTCGTCCGAAAGGTTTTTCCACTCGCCCGGCTCCGGTAGCGGATCGGACAGAGGGAGATTAGAAAAGTCTGCAAGGGTGACAGCTTGGGTGCTCATACAGGCCCATCCTACGAAGCAGGCCCGAGGGAAGTCGTGTACAGGTTGTAAACAACTTGTAAAATCCGGCTGAGGATTCCAAGAACAGTACTAAGCGGGGAGCACGAGCCGAGCCTCGCACCCGCGGCCGTCTTCGCGGTTACGCAAATCGAGCGATCCGCCGTGCGCCTCCGCGATCTGACGGCTGAGCACCAAGCCGATTCCCGAGCCACCCGGCTTGGTGGTGAAAAACGGAACGAAAAGATTGGCGGTGTTGGCGAGGCCCGGACCTTCATCCTCCACGGAAATTTCCAGCTGCGCTCCGTGCCGCTTCCAGGAAACGGCCACCCCGCCACCGGTTTCAAGCGATGCGTCCACGGCGTTCCGCAGCAGGTTAATCATCACCTGTTCGAGCTGATCGCGATCGCCTTGGATGGTCATCTCCGGTCCCGGCCGCACATGGGCTGTCAGGCGCTGCTCGAGCGTAGCCGACTGACGGATCCACGTCCCCACTTCCACTGGAGCGGGCCGAGGAGGCGGTAATTTGGCCAACAGCGCATAGGCTCCCAGAAATCGGCTCAGCCCTTCGCTGCGCGTGGCGATGATCGAAAGACCACGGCGCGCGTCGTCGCGCCAATCGTCGGGCAGGGGCTCGCGCGCGATCAGCGACTCCAAACTCCCGGCAATGGATTTGATCGGCGCCAGAGAATTATTGAGCTCGTGACCGAGCACACGAACGAGTCTCTGCCAGGCTTTCAGCTCCTCTTCGCGCAGCGCACGCGTCAGATCGCTGACCACCAATAGCTGGTGCGGAAGGCCGCCTTCGCGGAACATCGAGCGCGTCATGGCCCAGCGGCCGGCGCCGGTCGGAAAAGCCCGCTGGACGGTTCGCGCAGGTTCGCCTTCCAGGAACTCGGCCAATCCCAGGTTTTCCGCGCTGGATGTGAGGATGCGTTCGGCGGGCTGCTTCAAAAGCCGCTCGCCCGCGCGATTCACCAGGCGCAGCCTGTGCTCGCCGTCGAACGCGAACACCGCCACGTCGATTTCCTCCATCACTTTGCGCAAGAGCGTCGTGGCCTCGAGCGCGCCCAGGCGCTGCGCACGCAACGTCGCGCTCATGGCGTTGACCTGGTGCATGACGTCGGCCAGCGCGTCTTCCGCCTCGTGCTCGCCCGTGCCGCGTCCGCGAATCGAGTAATCGCCTTCGCGCATGGCTTCGAGCAGGTTCGCCAGCGTGCGCAGTGGCGACGCCACACGCTCCCGGATGGCCGAAGCGCAGGCCCACCAGATCCCCAGGATCAGGACGGTTACCGTCCACTGGACTTTGGGCGTATAGTCCGCGATCCACAGAAGCACCAGCGCTGCGATAACCGC
Organism: Terriglobia bacterium; assembly: GCA_020073445.1. Taxonomy (GTDB): domain Bacteria; phylum Acidobacteriota; class Terriglobia; order Bryobacterales; family Bryobacteraceae; genus Palsa-187. Next base: position 280,127 of record JAIQFE010000001.1, on the reverse strand, counting down.
GGGAAGTCCAGCGCCTAACGCCAGCAGCCGCATGCGTTGTTCGTGCACGGGCTTAAGCTGGTCGGCGAGTTTCACAAACTGTAGCGTGTCACAGTCCGTAGCGCTGCAGGCGCCGGTAGAGCGCGCTACGGCTCAATCCCAGACCGTTCGCTGCGTGGCTCACGTTTCCGTTGTACCTGGCCAGCGCTTTCTTGATGAGGAATGCTTCCACTTCTTCCAGGCTCATGTCATCCAGTTTGGGCGACCCTTGAGGTCCGGAGCGCAGGGCGAGATCGCTGCTCCGAATCACCGTGTCCTGCGCCAGCAGGACGGCGCGCTCGATGACGTGGTTCAGCTCGCGGACATTGCCCTGCCAGGGATTGTCGAGCAGAGCCTGCATGGCGGTCTGATCGAACCCCCGCAGGTCCTTGCGATACCGGCGGGCGTGCACGCCCAGGAAATGCGATGCCAGTGCGGAAATATCCTCGCGCCGCTCGCGCAACGCAGGCAGGTGGATTTCGACGGTGTTCAGCCGGAACAGCAGATCCTCGCGAAACCGTCCCGCGCCGACTTCTTCCGGGAGCCGGGCGTTGGTCGCCGAGATCACGCGCACATCCACGCGCTTGGTTTTCGACGATCCCACGCGCTCGATCTCGCCGATTTCGAGCGCCCGCAGCAGCTTGGCCTGCAGGTTCAGCGGAACGTTCGCGATCTCATCCAGAAATAGCGTGCCAGTATCGGCCAGCTCGAAACGGCCCACGCGATCCATCTTTGCGTCGGTGAAGGCGCCGCGCACGTGGCCGAAGAGTTCGCTTTCGAATATTCCCTCGGCGAGACCCCCGGCGTTGACGGTCACCATGGGGCGCGAAGCCCGCAAGGACACCGCGTGCAGCGTGCGCGCGACCACTTCCTTGCCGGTGCCGGCTTCTCCCGTGATCAGCACGTTGGCGTCGGAGGGCCCTACGCGAGAGATCAGTTGCATCACTGGCTGCATGGCAGGCGATTCCGCGATCAGCGTCGGCCCACCGTCCGTTCGCAGCAGCCGGTTTTCGGCTTCCAGCCGCTGCCCGCGCTTGAGCGCGTTGCTGAGTTCCACCTGCGTGCGCAGGATGGCCAGCAGCCGGGCGTTGTCCCAGGGCTTCTGCACGAAATCGCGTGCGCCGCGGCGCATGGCCTCCACCGCGAGATCCACGCTGCCCCATGCCGTCATTACTACAACCGTCGTGGAGGGATCGTTAGAGTGAATACGCGAAAGGAGATCTAGCCCCTCCTGTCCGCTGGTTGTGTCGCGCGTGTAGTTGAGGTCCATCAGGACCACGTCGAAATCGCTGGTCTCGAGCGCGGCCATGATCCCGGCGGGCGAGTTGGCGGATTCGATTCCGAACCCCTCTCCTTTGAGCAGCAGCCGCAGGGCTTCCAGTACGTCCGCCTGATCATCGGCGATGAGAATCCGTCCGTCGTTTGCCAAATATCCTCGATTGGTTGTAAAACCTGATTCTACCGAAGCTGAGACTATGGCAATTCAGGGACCTATCGTATCTTCATGAAAATAGGATTGATTAAATTTAGGAAACTGTCCGGATTTGGGATTCTCTGCGCGGAACTAGCGGCTGGGACCAGCTCCGAATGCCGGCTGCTGCCCGCCGCTCGGACCAAACGTTCCGCTGGGAGCAAAGGTGGAGGGAGGGCCTCCTCCAGGTTGGCCAATTCCGCCCTGGCCTGGCCCGTTTTGAGGGATGCCGGTCGCCGGAGCCCCGCCGCCGGGTCCGGTGCTTGCCGTGGGGCTGAACACAAACTCCCACAGCTCATACTTCTGTTGGTCTTTGTAAATCTTGATGCTGGGACCCTTGTGCGTGCTGGCGATGCCGGCAATTGCACCGACCTGATTGCTGCTCGTCGGCGCCGAGGTTGCTGTGGTTGTCTGACGCGGAGTAGTCAGAAGCTGGTTAATCGCATTCAGCGCGGCGCTGGGCGATCCCTGTACGGGACCCTGCGCGGTTGGAGGCTGCGGCGTAAACGGCTGTCCAGGAATACCCGGCTGACCGGGGAAGCCCTGCGGTTGTCCTGGGATGCCCTGTCCTGGAGCGGTCGGCACCAATTGTCCGCTGGGATCGATCTGAAATCCGGGCGGAATTCCCGGAATCGAACCAGGCAATCCTCCGGCGACGGGCTGACCAGGGATTGGTCCAACCGCGCCCTGTTGCGTCCGGAGTTGGCCCGGTGCCTGCCCAGGAATCTGTCCCGGGATCTGCCCCGGATTCTGCTGACCGCCCGCTGCGCCGATAGGTGCGAGCGTGATGGGCGGAAGTCCTCCAGGCTGATTCACGGCCCCGGGTTGCAAGGTGATCGGCGGAAGGGCGCCTTGCCCCGCTTGCTGCTGGAGCGTGATGGGAGGAAGCGGCGAGTTTACCTGTCCCGAGGGGTCTTGGATACCTACGGTCTGCCCAAATCCAGGTGGCGTGACCGGGCGATCGCTGGGGCGCTGCAGCACAGCGGCGTTCACCTGCGGCGGTTCGTTGGTGCCGTTCGGGTTGTTCGTGTTGTTCGAATTGCTAGCGGTGCTGGTGCTGCTATTCGTCGAGTTGCCGGCCGATTGTCCCTGAGTGTCCGTCGGCGGTTTTTGCACCAGGGAATCGGTCAGGAATCCGCCGTTAGTGTGAACGATCCGCCACTCGGCTTTGCCGGTAAAGGGATCCACAAAGCGCCGGCGCAGAAAGCGCTTCTCTCGCTTTTCCAGATCGTCGAGGCTGGTGGGGTATTGCCGGTTATTGGCGAGATAGTAAAGCTGAATGGCGCGTGTGTACTGCTCGCCGCGATCGATCAGGAGCTGTTCTTTTTCCCGCTCGCTTTCGAAGGCCACGCGCGGCAATTGCTGGTAGAGCATCAGCGCAATGATGGCGGCCATGAGGAAGATCATCAGCAGGGCATAGCCTTGCTGCGATTCGCGCCGTCTTCTAGTGACGCTCTTCATCTTCTGACACACTTCATTGGGCTTCGTCGGCCAGCGGCAACGTCTGTTGATTCTTGGCGACGGTGTCCTCTACTACCGCCGAGTTTACACCGATCCGGATGATCTTATAGCGGTTCAGGAGCGTCTCGTTCTCGCCGGCCTGTACGATGTCCTCGCCGCTCAGGAAGAAGGCTCGCCGCACGTTGGAGCGCAAGGCTCCGGAATATCCGTAGAACTTGAGCGGAATCGGCGGCGGTGGAGGAGGCGGAGGTGGTCCCTTCGCCAGTTCGGCCGCCCTTTGCTCAGCGGCTGTCAGAGGCTTTGGCACGATGGGCTGGGGTTTGGGAACCGGTGGCGGCGGGGGCGGAGGCGGAGTGTAAAACTCGAACAAGCTGCGCGACCCGCCTTCGACGGATACGGCTCGCACTTTCGCCATCAGATCCAGCTTCAGAGTGGGATCGATGCGGCTCACGTCCATGCCATCGGGCAGTTTCAGCGTGGGGCGGAAATCGTCCCCGGATGAGGAAGTGCGGCCACCGCGCGTGGCGGTTCTCGGACCATAAGAAGACGTCGTGGGGCGAGGCGCGCTCGAGGATGTCGAGGGTGCGGGCGCAACTGGCGTACTCACGGTGGAAGTTGCGGAAGCGGGAGCCGAGTTCGCCCCAGCAGGAGTGTCGGGCCGGCTCATCCAGTAGTAAGTCCCGGCTGCTGCCACCAACAGTACAACCAGGATGGCGAGCTTCTTGGGCTCCGCGCCCACGCCTTTGGGAGCCAGGCTCATCGTCCACCTTCTCCCCGCACTGCGGTCTGAGCGGTTTCCACAGCCGGAGCCGCCGAATCATCCCGGATGAAAGCATCGATTTTCATGCTTACGGTCAGGATATTCGAGCCCTGCTGCGGGGCGGCGCTCATCGATTCGATGATGAGCAACTGATCGGAGTGGTCCAGCTCGTTGATGAAGCTCAGGAGATTCTTGTAGGTTCCTTCGTAGTTGGCCGAGATGGTCATCATGCTGAGCGAATCCGAACCCTCGATGTACTCGGTGGTCTGGGCGCGATCGCGCTCCTTGATCTGAGCTTTGCTGGCGGCAGCGGTCAGCTCGGAAAGCAAAGCGGAGTCGGCGGTCCGGCGGCTGAGGAAGTAATTGTCGAGAAAATGGTCGCCTTCCCCGCGCGCCTTTTCGATAGCCGCGACGTTGAGACGGGTGCGATCCAGGAGCGCGCGCTTCTGCATGATTTGCGATTGCAGGGCAGCGAGTTCATGCTCCAGATCGTCCGCGGAGCCTCCTGGCGGATAGAGCACCAGACCCACCGCGATCAGGTTGAGCGCCAGCAGCGCACCCAAGATAATCCGAATCCTGCGCGTTAGATCGCGCTTCAGGTTGTGAGCCTGGCCCCTGGCCCCCGGCCCCTGGCGACTAGAGTTTCTGGGCATAACTCACCATCACCCGAAAACGCCACAAGGGCTCGTTTTGCGTCGGCGGCGATTGACGCGAAAGATTCGTCGGCCCGAACAGAGGAGAATCCTGCAGGCGCTTTAGAAACTCGATCACCGGCCCTTGATCTTTCGCGCCGACTTCCATATCGAGCGTCACCTCATTGCGGGAGTTGACCTGCGGAAGACGCACTTGAATCAGCCGCACGTTATCCGGCTTCACGCCTTCGATATCGGCGTACAGCTTGGTCCAGCTGATCGATTTGCGCTGGATCAGCGAGTTGAGCAACAGGCTGCGCTCCAGCACCTCGGCATTCATGGGCTGGTGCAGCGTGCCGTCGAGCTTGGCCTGCTCCGCGGAGATCGTGCGCAGTTCGGAATTGAGCTTCGCCACGGCCGCGCGGGTCTCGGTTTGCCGGCCGCGCTCGCTCACGATCAGGAACACCAGCACGCCCAGCAGCGCCAGCAATACTACGCCACAGGCAGTGGATGCCACCAGCATGGGCCGGTCGCGGCGAAAGGGTTCGCTGGCGAGGTTGATCTGGATGCGCATACTCAGCCGGCCGCCTCCAGATACCCGAGCAGCCCCGCATTATAGGCATTGGGCGTACCCAAGCGGCTCCTCAACGGCTCCATTTCCATGTGCAGACCCTCAATCGGCTTGGGGAATCCGCACAACAACAGCTTTTCTGGTTTACGACCCAGTTCGTCTTCAATATACGCAAAGGTCGGATTGAGCACGGCCAGAATTTCGTCATTATTGCCTTGCTCGTTGCTTCCGCCTTCAATCGTCAGGCAGCGAAACAGTTTCAAACGCCCGTCGTCGACGGCCATCACGGTGAGGACATTGCCGGTTAATTTGGCGATCACCGCCACGCCGCCTGCATTGTACAGATTCAGCGCGGCCAGCCCGGATGTGGTCACCTCGCCGGGATACAAGTTGGTGTTCCGGAATACGGCTTCATAGCGGGCTAGAATCTCCATGGCCACGGTGACCGCGACCACCTCGACTTTCTTCACGCCGGCTTTGGTCGAAGCCGGCTGCGCCCAATAGCTGACAGCGGCCGAATCGATATCGAACGGAATCGTCTTCTTCACACGGAACCGCACCAGCGGCAGCTGCTCCTCGGGTGAGGAAGGGAAAGAATCGAAATCGATTAAGCTGACGCGCGCGGCGTAATCCGGCAGAATCACGGCGGTGGGGCGACGCTTGTTTCCATTAGGCGGGGCAATGCGCGCCAGCACCGACGCTACCGCGTCCGGCCGCAGGAGATTGTCGGACACCGGCGAGACTGCGAGCACTCCGGGCTCAAACGTCTGGAAACCGGTTTCACCGTTCCGCGCGTAGGCGATGCCCGCTTCCGACAGTTCGAAGATGTGATCCGGCGGAGGATCCTTCACCAGACGCGCAATTTGTTTCCACAAGGCCATGGGGATCTAGCTTTCGATGAACGTGACCTTGTTAATTTCCTTGAGCGTAGTGATTCCGTCGCGCGCCTTCTCGACAGCCGAGTCGCGCAGGAAGGTCATCCCTTCTTCGCGCGCCTTGCGGCGGATTTCCGTGCTGGGCCGCCGGTTGAGGATCAGGTCGCGGATGTTGTCGCTCAGATCGAGCAGCTCGGAAATCGCGCTGCGCCCGCGGAATCCCGTTCCACCGCACTCGAAACATCCCGCGCCTTCGTAGAATGGCGCATCGCGCCACTGGGCGGGATCGAGGCCGCTCTCGACCAAGTACGAATCCGGATACGTGACCTGCTTCTTGCAGTGCGGGCAGATCATGCGCACCAGCCGCTGCGCCAGGATGCAGTTCAGCGCGGAGACGAAATTGTAGAGCTCCACGCCCATATTGAGGAATCGGCCCAGCACGTCCAGGACGTTGTTGGCGTGCACCGTGGTGAACACCAGGTGTCCGGTGAGCGCGGCATTGATGGCGATCTGCGCGGTCTCGTTATCGCGGATTTCGCCGACCAGAATCTTGTCCGGATCGTGGCGGAGAATGGAACGCAGGCCGCGCGCGAAGGTCAGACCCTTCTTCTCGTTCACCGGGATCTGAGTGATGCCGCGAATCTGGTATTCCACCGGATCTTCGATGGTGATGATCTTATCTTCGTCGTTCTTGATCTCGCTCAGCGCCGCGTATAGCGTCGTGGTCTTGCCCGAGCCGGTGGGTCCGGTGACCAGCACCATGCCGTAGGGTTCTTTGATATAGCGCCGGAACTTTGCCAGCTCCGACGCCGAGAATCCGACCACGTCCAGCGAAAGATTCGAGAACTTCTCGCTCATCGATTCTTTGTCGAGCACGCGGAGTACAGCGTCCTCGCCATAGATCGTCGGCATGATGGAGACGCGGAAGTCGATCAGCCGGGTCTTGTAACGCACGCGAAAACGGCCGTCCTGCGGAATGCGGCGCTCGGCGATATCCAGCTCCGACATGACCTTGATGCGCGAAATAATCGTCGAGTGCCAGTCCTTGGCGATGGGCGGCATGGCGTAGTGCAGAACGCCGTCGATCCGGTACTTGATGGCCACTTCCTGATCGCGAGTCTCGATGTGAATATCGCTGGCGCGCCGTTCGAGTGCATTGAAGATGGTGGTGTCCACCAGCTTGATCACCGGCGCGATATCCGAATCGCCGGCGGCCAGCCGGTCGATGGACAACGTCTCGTCGGGATTCTCTTCGTCGCCGACCACGTCGAGCGTAAAGCCCTCGGTGACCTCGTCGAGCACGCGCTGCGATTGCTCGGTCTTCTTCAGCAGGTCGGAAATTTGCGATAGCGTCGCGACTTTGACCCGCAGTTTCTTGCCCAGCAGCACGGCCAGCTCGTCGATCAGGCTCAGGTTGCGGGGGTCGGCCAGGGCGATATCGAGCGTCCCGTTGTGCCCCTCGATGGGCACGAAGTTGTAGCGGAACATCAGGTCCACCGGGATGGAGGTGAACAGGTCGTGGTCGATGCGCACTTCCCGCAGATCCACGAACTCGTGGTAATACCGTTCGGCCACGGCGCGTGCGCGCGCAGCTTCCTGGAGGGGATCGACGGGCGTCATGCGGTCGCTGCTAGCCATTTATAATCAATCAGTTAGACCAAGGACACTTGTCCTAAGCCAGTCCTACTACTAAGCTATGACGCGCTCTGGGCTTCCGGCGTGGAAGCAATTATCCCCCGCCCTCACAGGCGGGGCTGGACGAAAGGTATGGGGGAACATCAACTATCCGTGGAAGGAATCCGCCAGGGAGAAGATCGGCAGATACAGGGAAACCAGCACAAAGGCCACGAAAATCCCCATGACGATCATAATGCCGGGCTCGACCAGGCTGAGCATGGCGGTCACGCGCGTGGACACATCGTCTTCGTAGAACTCCGCGACGCTCGATAACATCGCCGGCAGCGCGCCGGTGGCTTCGCCGACCTCGATCATGTCGATAGCGAGCGAAGGGAAAACCTTGGCCGCCCGCAGCGATTGCGAAAGAGACTGCCCTTCCCGTACCGTTTTCACGGCCTTCTCGAGCACTTTCTTAAGCACCTGGGTGCCGAGCGAGTCGGCTGCCGTTTCGAGCGCCTGCAAGAGCGGAATGCCGCCCACGAGCAGCGTTCCGAGCACGCGCGAAAACTGCGCCACCTGGTACTTAAGCCACACTTCGCCGACCATCGGCACGCGCATCAGGAAGCGGTCCACGCTCTCCCCTCCGCTCGCCGTCCGAGACCAAACCCGGAACGCCAGGATTCCCACAATGAATGCGCCGAACCCCGCCAGTACGTAGTTTCGAGCCGTGGTGCCCAAGGCGATCAGGATCTGGGTTGGCGCGGGCAATGTCGCCTGCATGTCCCGATACAGTGTGGCGAAGTTCGGGACTACGTAGGTGACCAGGAACACGATCAGGCACGCCGCCAGGACCACGAGAACGGCCGGATAAAGCAGCGAAGTCATCAACTTCCGCCGGACCGACAGCGATAGTTTCTGATACGTAATGAAGCGGTCGAGCACGTCCGCCAGCGATCCGCTGCGCTCGCCGGCCAGCACGGTGGTGACGTAAATCGGCGGAAATACGCCCTGACGCGCAAACGCATCGGACAGTAGCGCGCCGTTCTTCACTTCTTGGCGGACGCCCTGAATGTAGCGCGACAATTTCGGGTCGGTCAGACGGTCGGCCAGCAGTTCCAGGCCCTTCAGGATCGGCAGCCCGGCGCGAATGAGAGTGACAAACTGCTGGTTGAAAATCAGGAACTTTTCGACGTTGAGCTTCTTGCCGCGGGGACGCAGGCTCTGCGCGACCCCCTCGCTGCGGGGCCGGATGGAATAGATCAGGTAGCCCTGTTCGGTGAAGCGGTCACGCAGTTCGCGTTCGGATTCGGCCTCGGCCACCTGCTGGTGGATTTCCCCCCGCGCGTCCGCGTATTTAAGCGACCATTCAGCCATGCACACTCCGGGCTACTAAATCAGCCCCTGAGAGATTGACGCTGCGAAGGCCTGCCGCGTGCAGGATCTACTTAAGGGCGGCTTCCACGGCGGCTTCGATTTCCTTGGAATCCGGCTCCACGGCCGGCTCGAAGCGCTGGATGACCTTGCCGTTGCGGTCCACAAGGAACTTGGTGAAGTTCCACTGGATCTCGCCGCCGGTCTTGGGATTCGACTTCGGGTCGGTCAGAAACTGGTACAGAGGCGCTTTGTCCGAGCCCTTGACCGAGATTTTCGAAAACATGGGGAAAGTCACGCCGAATTTCGATTTGCAGAATGCCCCTATTTCCGCATCGCTTCCCGGCTCCTGCCCGCCGAAATTGTTGGCCGGGAAACCGGTCAGAACCAGGCCGCGGTCCCTGTACTTGACGTACAAGGCTTGCAGACCCTCGTACTGATACGTGTAGCCGCACTGGCTGGCGACGTTCACTACCAGCATCACTTTACCCTTGAAGTTCGCCAGCGGTACCAGCTTGCCATCCAGCGATTTCATCGTGAATTCGTGCACCGAGGAAGCGCCCAGCGCCATCCCCGCCGTAAAGCACAGCGCAACACATAGCTCCGCGACCAGTGTTTTCATAATCTACAATTGTACTAACCCATGAACCTCACCAAGATGATCGCGGAGTTAAAAGAGCAGAAGCAGGCTCTCGAACAAACTATGATCATGCTCGAACGGCTTGCTCGAAGCCAGGGCAAACGCCGTGGCCGGCCTCCGCTCTTTTTGAGTAAGGCGCTGAGCCAGGCAGGCGATGCCAGTCCGGCTCGCAAACGACGGCCGTTCAGCGCGGAGACGCGCAAGAAGATGGCGGCAGCGCAACGCAAGCGCTGGGCCGCGATTCGGAAGAAACAGGCTTCCTGATTTTGGCCGAGCTATGACCCGCCGGAACTTCTCTGGGCTTCTTGCGGGTTTCGTCGCCTTCCCTGGTTTTGGATCAGCCGACCCATCGGCTGTAGTCGTCCTCAGAGCGATCGCCGGCGCACGGCTTCCGGAGACGCTCGCGATCACCACCAGTTTCCCCGAAAAACTGCGGCAAGGTTTGTGGGAACTGCGCACCTATCGAGGCGCGGCACCCGCGCTCGCGACGCAGGTCGCCACTGTTTTCCGAGGCGCGGGGATTCGTCCGCTCCTAAGCGAGACTAACGGCGAGAATCTTACCTATCTCATCCCGTTCGAAAATCTCGCAGCCCGCGATCGCGCCTGGACCACGGTCAATGCCGACCCTGAGTGGATGCGTGCTCGCGGTCGCTTCCAGTCGTATCATTTCGGCCTGTATCGGTCCGCATAGCCTGCGCCCACCACGGCTGCCACGACAATTTCTTTCCGGCGACGGCCTTGCACGGTCCGAACGGTCGCGATCACGAGCATCGCCGCGACGGCGCCCAGCCCCGCCATCAACATGTCTTTCTGGGAATCCCAAATGTCGCCCTGCATGCCGACGAACTCTTCACCACGTTCGGGTGTGAGGACGGAAGCCGCCAAGGCCTCCAGCATTTCGTAGCAGGCGCTGAACGACAGCGTCATCTCCACCGGCAGCAGGTAACGCCAGCGGCTGGTGACCCCTACTACCCGCATGAACCACTCCTGCATCGGATAGGCCAGAAGTAGTCCGTAGCTGAAATGCATGACGCGGTCGTAATGATTGCGGGTGGTGTGCAACCAGGGCTTCATCCATTCGCCCAGTGGCACGTCGGAGTATTTGTACTCCGCGCCCCATTCGTGCAGGCTCAGGTAAACAAAAATCAGCAGGTACGACAGATCCGACAGCGGCAATCGCCGGTAGCTGATTCCCAGCACGGCCACGAACGACAGGGCAGCCGCGTTTTCCAGCCACCAGTCGAAAACTTTCTCGGGCCGGTATCCGGTGACGAGGATGACCGCCGCCAGCGCCACGCACAGCAGGTGCAGGAGGCGATTCTCCCGGAACGAGATGAAAGAAGCCTTAGAAGCGGTAGTCACTGGCGATCGCGCACGGCAATGTTGATTACACAACGATTACAGGCCCCCAGGCAAGCGCCGTTCGGCAAGAGTGAAGTAAGATTAGTACTCCTTCGCGCTATGTGGACGCATAACTATACACCCCTCTCCGGAAGCCTCGGACTCTCCGCCTTGGTTGCCGCAGTTCCCATCTTTACTCTGGTGGTACTGCTAGGCATTCTGCGCAAGCCAGCGTGGTTGGCGGCGCTGTGCGGGCTGGGCGCCGCGGTGCTCATGGCGATGGGATTGTACGGCATGCCCGCGCCGATCGTGTTTGCAGCGGTGACGTACGGCGCCGCGCAAGGCTTATTCCCCATCGGATGGGTGGTGTTCACCGCGGTGCTGCTCTATCGCATCACGCAGGAAACTGGAAAATTCGAGATCATCAAGGACTCCATCGGATCGCTGTCCTCCGATCCCCGGCTGCAGGCCCTGCTGATCGCGTTTGCGTTCGGCGCGTTCATCGAAGGCGCGTCGGGTTTTGGAACGCCGATCGCGGTCGCTGCCGCTATGCTCACCGGTCTGGGATTCTCGCCCTTTTACGCGGCGGCGATCTGTCTGCTCGCGAACACATGCCCAGTCGCGTTTGGATCGATCGGAATCCCGATTACGACACTCGCTCAGGTGACCGGGCTGCCGGAGATGCGTCTCAGCGCTGGCGTCGGACGGATTTGCGCTCCGCTCTCGCTGTTCGTGCCCTCGTACTTGATCGCGGTGATGGGCGGGATGAAGGCGCTCAAGGGCGTATTGCTGGCGTGTGTCATTTGCGGTATCAGCTTCGCCGGAGTACAGTTTGTGGTTTCGAATTACGTAGGCGTGCAGTTGACCGACATTCTCGCGTCGCTGACCGCCATGGCCTGCCTCGCGCTGCTGTTCAAAGTGTGGAAGCCGAAAGACCAGTTCGCCATGTCGGAGGGAAAGAGCCTCGCCGAACAGAGTGTAGCTCCTGTGCGCCATCCCGCGGGCGAAATCTTCATGGCTTGGCTGCCTTACATTCTTTTAGTGATCATCGTCCTGGTGTGGGGCTACAACCAGACGTTTTTGAGAGGCGTCAGCAAGGTGTTCAACTGGCCCGGCCTGCACAACGCAGTTCAAATCGTTCCGCCGGTCTCGAAAATTCCAGGCCCCTACGCGGCTCCCTATCGGTTTGACTGGCTCTCGGCTTCCGGCACCGCGTGCCTGATCGTGTCGGTTGTCTCGGCGTTCCTGCTGGGCATGAGCCCCGGTAAGCTGGTAAGCGTCTTCTTCCGCACCGTGCGCCAGCTGGCCCTGGCGGAGCTGACGATCGCGTGTGTCATGGGCCTCGCGTACCTCATGAATTATTCCGGCGCGACGGGAACCCTGGGACTGGGATTCGCCGCTACAGGCGTGCTATTCCCCTTCTTCAGCGCCTGGCTGGGATGGCTGGGAGTTTTTCTCACCGGCAGCGATACGTCAGCGAATGCTCTGTTCGGCAACCTTCAGGTAGTCACCGCCAACCAGCTCAACATGAATTCCGTACTGATGGCGTCGTCGAACTCCGCGGGTGGCGTGATGGGTAAGATGATCAGCCTCACCAGCGTCGCGGTCGCTTCGGCGGCTACCGGAATGAAGCGCGCGGACGAAGCCCGGCTGTTCCGGTTCACGATCCGCCACAGCGTCACGCTGGCGACGGTGATCGGCTTCATCGTGATCTTCTACGCCTACGTCGCTCCGCAGCTCGCGCCGTAAATGATGGGGCAGGATTGCATCCTGTGCGCGGGTTTCTGACGGTTTGTAACCCGTGTACTGTGCCGATGAGCGCCGTGCGCAGTGCCGATTAGAAATCGGCGCGCAGGTTTTGAAAACCTGCCCCACAAGCAACTAAACGCCGTGTAAACTAGACAGTCATGGTGAAAAGAACTCTGCTGCTGACGTTTCTAACCGCCGTCATGGCGACGATGGCGTTCGCCAAGGGTCCCGTCTACGAACTGCGAACCTACACCGCGGCCGATGGCAAGCTCGATGCCCTGAAGGCCCGCTTCAAGAACGACACCATCCGCATCTTCAAGAAGCACGGGATGGAGAGTGTCGGCTATTGGGTTCCGGAAGACCCGGCATTGTCCAAGAATACGCTCATCTACATTCTGAAGCACCCCAGCCGCGAGGAAGCCGAAAAGCACTGGACCGATTTCCAGAACGATCCGGAATGGAAGAAAGTATCCGCCGAATCGGAAGCCAACGGGAAACTGGTGCTGAAAGTGGATCGAGTCTGGCTCGATCCGACGGAATTCTCGGCGCTCAAATAGTCGGGTTCAGGGCCTGCGTAGGCGCGCGTTTTTCCGCAGCGAGCGCACGCGCAAAGAGTATGCTACTTTCCAGCCGCGAGTGGGCATGCATCGCCGCCTCCAACGCTTCCAGTTCCCGGAACAGCAAAACCAGCTTCTGATCGGCCTTTTCGGGAAGCTTGTAATCCCGGGCGATCTGCCGCATTTTCTCTAAGCGCTCGGCTTCCCAATCGTGCTCCTGCTCGATCATGCCGATGGGGTTCCGGATGGAGCCGAAGCCCTTCTCGGGCGCCTGGGGCTCGGTTTCCGCCTCTAGAATTGCCGGAAACAGGACATGTTCCTCGCGGGACATGTGACCTTCCATCTCCGCGCAGAGCCGGGAAAAGGCGGTCCGCAACGGCGCCAGACACGGAGGCTGCCCTTCGGCCGACTGAGCCTCGTCGAACAGGTGGGCGATCAGCGGAAAATCCTTGCTCCGCCAGCGCCGGTGCTCGCGCACTAAACGCTGGATAATGCTTTCGGCTGGCGCTGTCTGATCTTCCCCGGTCGTCATATCAAATCCTCTAAAACCCAGGCTGCCTGGGTGACTACACGCAGCTCCCGCGGGCGAAATCACCCAGGCTGGCCGCGGCGAACCATTCTTCTCTAATGGATACGCCTTCTTAACTGCATACACTCGCATTCCGATTGCCATAGTGGGGACTGTGTTAATACTAGGGAGGTCCCTGGTGAAAGGAGTCCCTGGGTGCTCCTCGAAAAACGATTTCGCGAATTACTGGACGCTGCGCCGGACGCCATCATGCAGGTGGACGCCGAAGGCCGGATCATTCTCTTGAACCGGGTCGCCGAGGACATGTTCGGGTACAGCCGCGATGAGCTTATGGGCCGGCCGGTGGAGGCTTTGATCCCGCAAGAGCTTCACGCCCGGCACGTCGAGCATCGCGCGCATTACCGGCAGCAGCCCATGACTCGAACCATGGGAAGCGGCCTCGCTCTCGAAGCGATTCGCAAGGATGGATCCCGCTTTCCAGTCGAAATCAGCCTGAGTCCATCGGAGTCTGCCGAAGGCTTCCGCGTAACCGCGATCATTCGCGACACCACCGAGCGCCGAACGGCCGAGGAACGCCTGCGAAAGGTGCAGGAAGACTATACGCAACGTCTCGCCGAAGCCAATGCGGAGTTGGAGATGACCAACCGCGAGCTCGAACGGGCCAATCGTCTCAAAAGCGAATTTCTGGCCAGCATGAGCCATGAGCTGCGGACCCCACTCCACACCATCATCGGCTTCTCCGAACTGCTGGCCGAGAAGTTGGAAGGTCCGCTGAATGAGAAGCAGATGAGGTTCGTTCAGCACATCCACAAAGATGCGCTGCATCTGCTGGAACTGATCAACGACGTCCTGGACATCAGCAAGATTGAAGCGGACCGCCTGGAACTGCGTCCGGAGGCATTCGACTTCACGGCTCTCATCGCCGAGTCTCTGGCCTCAGTTCGAAGCCTGGCGGACGCCAAATCGCATATTCTCGAAACGACTTCCAACGTTCCCACGGCCATCGAAGCCGACCGGCTGCGCGTCAAGCAAATCCTCGTGAATCTGCTTAGCAACGCCATCAAGTTCACGCCGGAGGGGGGGCGCATCGGTCTGGAGGCTCGCGTGCAAGACTCTTTTGTCGTGGTTTCTGTAAGCGACACGGGAATCGGCATTCCCGCGGAAGAACACGAGTCTATATTTGAGAAGTTTCACCAGGTGGGTGCGACAACCAAGGGCGTTCGGGAAGGCACGGGACTAGGTTTGGCGATCACAAAACGTTTGGTGGAACAGCATGGCGGAAGGATTTGGGTCCAGAGCAAGCCCCAACAAGGGAGCACGTTTCTTTTTACGCTTCCCCTGGAGTCAGCCGAACGAAAGAATCAGGGCGCATGAAAAAAGTGCTGGTGGCGGACGACAAAGACACCGGGAGGGAACTGGTTCGCACGGTTCTGGAGAAAGCCGGTCACGAGGTCTTCGAGGCCAGCGATGGCGAAGCAGCCGTTGTGGAAGCGCTCCGTATTCAACCTGATCTGATCATCCTCGACATCCACATGCCCGGTCTGGACGGATTTGGGGTTATCGAAAAGCTCCGGCGCGAGGCAGCGTTTCTTCACACGCCGATCATCGCTCTGACAGCCAGCGCCATGATGGGAGATCGCGAGCGCGCCATGGCTGCAGGTTTCACCGGCTACATCACCAAGCCCATCCGCCTGGATGCGCTGCGAGCCGAAGTCGAGCGTTTGTTAGCATAAACAACGATGCCTTCCCGGCCCGCGCTATCCCTGCTGATCATCGACGACAATCCAGGCAGCCTGGAGATGCTGTCCAGCGCTCTGGCACAGCCCGATCTTGAAATCCTCACTGCCTCGGATCCAGAAGAGGGCGTGGATCTGGTTCACACCCGCCATCCTCAGATCGTGCTCACGGACCTGATCATGCCCGGAATGACCGGGATGGAAGTGCTAGATCGGGTGATGGCATTTGATCCGGCCACGGAAGTGATTCTCATGACGGCGCACTACTCCACCGAATCCGCCGTGGAGGCAATCAAAAAGGGCGCCTCGGATTATCTGAACAAGCCGGTCTCGATTGCTGCGCTGCGGGAAAAAATCGGCGCGCTGTTGGAAATCGCCCGCAAGCGCCAAAGAGCCAGCCAGCTTGAGGATGAGCTGCTGGCGAGCGCCGAGTTCGAAGGCATAATCGGCAACAGCCCCAGCATGTGGGATATGTTTTCGCGCATCCGGCGCGTGGCGCCCCACTATCGCGCAGTGCTGGTCACCGGCGAAACCGGCACCGGCAAGGACCTGGTGGCGCAAACACTTCACAGCCTGAGTCCCGCCTCGCAAGGCCGCTATGTGGTGCTGAACTGTTCGGCCGTGGTCGAAACGCTATTCGAGAGCGAGCTGTTCGGGCATGTGCGCGGATCCTTCACCGGCGCGACGCACGACAAAGCCGGCCTGTTCGAGCATGCCCATGGCGGAACACTGTTCCTGGACGAAATCGGCGATATGCCTCTGGCTACCCAAGCCAAGCTTTTGCGCGTTTTGCAAAACCAGGAGGTGCTGCGGGTGGGATCGCTGACGCCCCGCAAAGTGGATGTGCGGGTGGTCGCCGCCACCAATCGCGACCTGCGAACGGAGATCGCTGAAAAACGCTTCCGCGAGGATCTCTACTACCGGCTTTCCATGGTCGAGATTCACGTGCCCGCGCTGGAGGATCGCAAGGAAGACCTGCCCTTGCTGGAGCGCCATTTTATTACTAAGTTCGCCAGCCAGTACGGCAAGGAGATCAGCGGCCTGACGCGCCGCGCCCAGATGCGCCTCGCGATGCATTCCTGGCCGGGCAATGTCCGCGAACTCGAAAACGTCATCGGCCACGCCTGCATGATGACACTGGGCGATACCATCGACGTTCAGGATCTGCCGCCGTATCTTCAAACCGGGGAAGCCGTTCAGGGTGCGGCACACGAACCCCTCGTGGCTGGCGAAACTGAGGCCGGAATGGGCACTCTTGAGGAGCAGGAACGGCAGCTCATCATGCGAGCCATGCAGTCGGCCGGAGGAAACCAGTCTCAGGCGGCCCGAATCCTACGGATCGGGCGCGACGCGCTCCGCTACAAACTCAAGAAGCACAATCTGTAGTGATGAGCTGGACAGGGGACAGACCGCTCTGTCCACTCCCACGCTGGCGGATAGGGTCACGAGTTTCCCGGAGGGTCTTTCCCCCTTACCGCACAGACTACACGCTCAACACCGGACACGGCGCATGCCGGATAATCCCGTACACGTGGGTCCGTAGCCGCCCCATGGTCTCATCCAACAGCCCTCGCCCGACGATGATCAAGTCCGAATTGTGCCGTTCCGCTTCTTCGCGTACGGCGCCAGCGACTTCTCCCACCGCCACGCATAGAGGCGCCTTCAGTCCCACTGCTTTTTGGAGCTTTTCGATCGTCTCCCGCGCCTGAGCTCGCAGCGTTTCCTCGAATTCCCGATCCAGCTGCCGTTCCGGCCATCCCTGAACGCCCGAGACGACGTGCATCAGCCGCAGCGTCGCGCCGGTAAACTTGGCGTATTCAGCGGCCCACTCCATCAGGGGAGAACTCTTCGGCGTGGCGTCCACCGCGCAGAGGATATTGCGGCCAGCCACGTGGTTGAGCGCCGGCTTGTCCTCCACGTGGGTCGCCGTCCAAACCGGACACTGGGCGTCATGCAAGACTTTGGCGGTTACCGAACCCAGCAGGAGGCTGCGGAACGGTCCATAGCCATGGGTCGGCATCATGATCAGATCCACGCCTTCGCTGTGCGCGTAACGCGTGATCACCTCAGCCGGGTCGCCGATCTCCGCCACCCGGTTCACCTTCAGATCCGCGAACTCGCGCGTGAATGCGCTGTCCAGCCGCATTTCCAAGTCGCGTTTGAGCTCGTCCATGTCCACAACCAAGGAGCCCGAAAGGTCGCCGGAGGAGGCGGATTGCCAGAATGGCGAAAGAGCACTCATCAGTGTGACCCGCGCGCCGAAACGTTGCGCCATCGCGTGTACAAAGGGAGCGGCGCCGCAACATCGCTCTGAGAAATCTATGGGGAACAGGATGTTCTTGATCGCTAACATACGCCCTCTTTTCACTAGGGCGTGATGCAATCGGCGCGCCACTCGGCACCCGACTGAAAACGGGGCAGTTACCGAAGCCTGCCTGAGCCACCTGCTGCGTCAAAGCGCGCAGCATCACTGCGGCGACTACTCTTCCCGCCGCAAGTGTGGCAAACTAAAGTTTCCCGGAGTGGGCCCATGGTCGGGAAAACTGTCCACCATTATCAGTTCCTAGAGAAGCTCGGAGCCGGAGGCATGGGCGAAATCTGGAAGGCCCAAGACACCCGCCTCAACCGGATTGTCGCCGTCAAGATTCTCACCGAAGCCAGCGCCGGCGATCCCGAGCGCCGCCGCCGCTTCATTCAGGAAGCGCAGGCCGCTTCCGCGCTAAACCACCCCAACATCATCACCATCCACGACATCATTTCAGAAGGCAACGCCGAGTACATGGTGATGGAGTACGTCCAGGGCAAAACGCTCATTGATCTAATCCCCAAGGGCGGACTGCGCGTGCCGCAGGTGCTGAAGTATGCAGTCCAGATGACCGACGCTCTGCAAGTCGCCCACGCCGCCGGCATCATTCACCGCGATCTGAAACCGGGCAACGTGATGGTGACGGAAAGCGGGTTGGTGAAGGTTCTGGATTTCGGCTTGGCCAAGCTCACGGACAACAGTCCCCTGAGCCAGACCGGCGCTTCGGCCCAGACCGATGCCACGCAAACCATCAACCACGCGCCGCTCACGGTGGAGGGTTCGATTATCGGCACCGTCAGTTACATGTCGCCGGAGCAGGCCCAGGGCAAGAAAGTCGACTCGCGGTCGGATATCTTCTCCTTCGCCGTGGTGCTGTACGAAATGGTCACCGGATCGCGAGCGTTCGCGGGCGATTCCGCTCTCTCCACGCTCTCGGCGATCTTGCGCGACGAAGTCCGGCCGATTCCGGAGATCGCGCCCGATACCCCGCCGCAACTGGATCAGGTGATCCACCGCTGTCTTCGCAAGAATCCCGATCAGCGCTTCCAGACGATGAAAGAAGTGCAGATCGCGCTGGGCGCGCTGAAACATGAATCCGATTCCGGCATGCTGTACCGGACGCGGGTGGGAATCGACGCCGGGCCCATACCCAAAGGGTCCCGTATGCCGCTGATCATCGCCGCCAGCGTGGCTGCCGCAGTGGTGGCAATCGGGGGAGGCGGCGCCCGGTGGTGGTGGACGCACCGTGCGAATCCCGAGGCCGTGGTGCAAACCCCCGTTGCAGCCCCGCCGGCCGCAGCCGTGCAGCCGTCCCCCGTCGTTACTCCCGTGGCTGCTCCCGTCGCCCCGGCCGCGCCCGCGGATCAGGCCCTCACCAACGACAACATCATCCAGATGGTGGAAGCGAAAGTCGCGCCCGCGGTCATTCTCAGCCAGATCCGCAATTCGAAAACCGCATTCAGCCTGTCGGCGCCCGAAGTGATCCGGCTTACCAAGGCCAGCGTGCCAGAAACCGTGATCGAGGCGATGCGCAACCCCAAAGCTGCGCCTTCCAGGCCCGCCGCCCCGGTTGCATCCTCAGCCCCTGCCGCGACCACCCCGGCTTCGACAACGACGGCGTCCGCAACCCCGGCGTCCGTGCCGGCACCAGCTCCAGCTTCTTCTGCCGCTTCCAGCTCCATCGTCGCGGTAACCTTGACAGACGGAATGCCCTTTTCCATCACCTTGGCCGAAGATATTCCGCAGAATTCGGAGGAAGGCACCCAGGTGCATTTCACCGTAGCCAGGGACGTGCGCGTCGGCGACCTGGTGGTGATCGCCAAAGGCGCCGCTGTCACGGGTGTAATCGGTCAGGCCGCGCGAAAAGGAGCGTTCGGGATCGGCGGAGGCAAAATGACCATGCGCCTCCAGATGGCCGACGCGATCGACGGCCGTAAGGTCCGCGTGCGTGCGCAGTCGGCTCGTAGTTCCGACGGCAAGAATGAGCGTCCGGTGGAAACCAACGTGAAGCCCAAGAATAAGGAATTAGTGGCAGCCGCGGGAACCGAATACATCGCCTATGTCGACGGCGATGTAACCGTCAGCGTAAAGAAGTAAGACTTTCTTCCTTACGGCAGTTGCACACTCTTCTGCGTGGTGAATGTCAGCACCGTCTCCGATGGAATCCGCACTTGCTGCCCCTTCATCACGGTCTGTGCTCCGGCGCCTGCTGCGGCTCCCGCGCCCGCACCGATGGCCGCGCCCTTACCGCCGCCCGCGATCGCTCCGATAATCGCTCCAACCGCGCCCACGGCCGCCGCCGATTTCGCAGTACGGGCGCCGCGCGATCCGCTGTATTCGGAAACATCGGAAGAGTCGACTCGAACCGGCTTGCCGTTGACGCTGATCGAAACCAGTTGCACGGTCAGCCCCGCCTTGCCCGATAGCTTGCCCGATTCCTGTTCGTTCACCAGCTTCACTCTAGCGTCGGCGCCCTTCGGAACCACCACGTCGTTGCCCAGCGTGATGGGATCTTCGAGACTCGCGCGGAACTCGTCGCCTTCTCTATTTCGCTCCGAGTCCACGGAGTCGATCAGCCGCACGCTGATTTCGGTTCCGCTGGGCAGTTCCCGCGTGCTGCCCTGCTGGACCATCAGCGCCAAAATCCGCTCGCTGACGCCCGCCTGCTTCAGATCCACGATCCGCGCCGCGTCCACTGTAAATTTCGAAGGCTGCGCGTTCAGCAGGTTGATGACGAATCCGTCGCTGAATCCAGCCTGGACCAGCCGCAGCACGGAGTCCGAATTCAGCGGCTCGCGCGAGGGCGCCTTCCTCACCACGGCGGAAATGATCCTCTCGTTGACGCCTTCCTTCTTCAAGTCGATAAGCGCTGAGGTGTCGCTGGCCAGCCGCGAGCCCTGTTGGTCGATCAGGTTCGTGATGAAGTCCTCGCTGAGCCCGGACTTGCTGAGTTTCACCAGGTCCGAATTCGTCATCGTGGTCTGCGCGCTCAGAATCCCCACCGCCAGAACCAAACTTGTAAACAAAAGCATCCGTGATCTGTTCATGTCGCCCTTTTAGCCCTTCTTCTGCCTTTGATGTTACCGCCGTGGTAGTCGTTTCGGAAATCGACATAGCACTTCCAAGTCACGAGATTTAATGGCATTATTGCTTCGATGCCGACTTCAGCGCGCACCCTTTTAGTTTGCCTTGCCACGATACCGCTTTCGGCGCAGTGGCTCGATCAGCCGACCCAGGGAATCCCGCGAACCGCCGACGGCAAACCGAACCTCGCCGCGCCTGCCCCCAAGGCGCCTGACGGCAAGCCCGACCTTTCCGGCCTGTGGCGCCTGGGGGTGGAGATCGGCATCGGCGCGAACATCACCGCCGATCTGGCTCCGGCCGACATCCAACCCTGGGTGGCCGCACTCTCCCGCCGTCGCCTGGAGGATTTCGGGAAAGATGACCCCGAGATTACCGGCTGCATGCCCGGCGGACCGCGCCACATCACCCGCGCTGGCTTGACGAAAATCATCCAGACTCAGGGACTCATGGCGATGCTGTATGAAGACCTCGCTTATCGCCAGATCTTCCTGGATGGACGTCAGCTTCCGCAGGATCCCAATCCTAGCTGGATGGGATATTCGGTCGGCCATTGGGAAGGCGACACGCTGGTGGTGGAAACCGCCGGCTTCAACGACCGTACCTGGCTCGATTTCGCGGGTCACGGCCACACCGAAGCTCTGCGCATGACCGAGCGCTACCGCCGCCGCGACTTCGGACACCTGGATTTACAGGTGACGCTCGACGATCCCAAGGCCTATGCCAAGCCCTGGACCGTTTCCGCGGGCGGCGCGCTGGCCGCCGACACCGAGCTGCTCGAATACGTTTGCCTGGAAAACGAGAAGGATCGCCAACACCTGATCGGGCGGACATCCGAGGAAAAGAAGGTCACCGTTTCCCCGGAAATTCTCGCGCAGTATGTTGGCGTATATGAGGTCGGCTCGGCCAACGCCTTCGACACTCGCGCTGCGCGGAACGTTTTCACCATCACGCTGGTCGATGGCGAGCTTCTGATCGACTTGCAGGGCAAAGGAAAAGTGCCCATGATCCCGCTTTCGGAAACGATGTTCTCGCCCCGGCTGCTGGGGACGTATCAGTTCGTCAGGAATGAGCAGGGCGTCGTCACGCACATGCTGGTGCACTCCGCCGAGGAAGTGCTAACCGCCGTGCGCAAACGCTGACCTGCTCATTCCCCATTCCGCATTACCGCGCTGCGGAAGGTGCTTGCTCCCCTAAGTGCGAGTAGCTGCGGCCCTGCCATCTCCGCGCCTGAGCAATCGAAACAATATGAAATATGAGGAACAAGGGCACGAAGAACGTCGGGACCAGGCTCAACGGTAATACCGCCATCGGGCCCATCGCAGGGCCGCTCGGGTCAAACAACCTTACGGTTGTGCCGATCGTCACCGCGATCACCAGATCCGCGATCCCGAGGATCTGCCAGAGAACAAAGGCACTCTTGTGATCGGGATTGGCGAACCTGCTTGCGATCCACGATGCCGTCGCGCCGATCGCCATGTCACCCAGGCCGGCAGGTAGCGCGAAAGGAAGGGGCAGAAGACCATAGGCGCTAAGAATCAGGAACACCACCCCGTTCACCCTCCAGGCGTGCGCCAGAGTCAGCGTGCGCGGATTCAAACTATGCAGGTACTGCCGGAATCCGCCTGACGCCGTAAACCAGAACAAGAAAACCGCGATCGGTGCCAGCGCCGCTACGGCAACCGGTAGCGCCAAGCTATCGGTAACGTTCTTGAACACGCCCAGCGCCCCTGCCGCAACAGCGAATGTGAACCAGACACCGACCAGTGCTGCGATGACATTTCGATACTTCATAACAAGTTCTCCTTACTCCTTAATCAGATTGGTGATTTCGTTCGTGAACTTCAGAAGGGCATTCCACTGGCCTTCGCCCAGCTTGCGCCTTAAGCTCGCCTGAGCTTTTTCCCAGAGCGGAACGGCTTTCTCGAATTGAAGCTGTCCCGCTTTGCTTAGCCGGATCCGCCGCTCGCGAAGATCCTCTCCCGTCCGCTTGTCGATCCAGCCATGACGGCTTAGGATCTCAAGCGTTCGGGTGAGCGTAGTGCTATCCATCGCAAGCATTTGACCCAGGTCGCCCTGAAGTACTTCGCCGGCAATCGATAGCGCCTGCAGGACGGTGAACTGAGTCGCCCGCAGGCCCAGCGGACGAAGCGCCTGGTCATAGATCTGGGTGAGCGTTCGCGATGCCCGGCGAATACTCGCGCACATGCAAGGCAGGTTGGGAAGCCTTACTGGAGATTCATTCACATCCCGATAGATGCATATGCATCTATCGTCGGTTCAGAAAACTTTCTTAACGCCCCTTCACTCGCGGCCGACCCGATTTACGGTATGCTAGACGGTCCATGTTTGTTTACGCGGCTACCATCTTCCTGAGCGCTTTCCTCCTGTTCCAGGTCCAGCCGATGATCGCGAAATTTGTCCTCCCGTGGTTCGGGGGATCGGCCGCGGTGTGGAGCGCATCTCTTCTCTTTTTCCAGCTTTTGCTGCTCGCCGGCTACCTGTACGCGCACTGCCTGATCCGGTACCTTAAACCCAAGCAGCAGATCATTGTCCATTGCACCTTGCTCCTGATCAGCCTGGTCACGTTGCCGATCATTCCGAAAGATTACTGGAAGCCGGTCGGCGGAGCCGATCCGCTAGTGGGCATCTTGCTGCTGCTGGGAGCGACTGTAGGGCTGCCCTACACGCTGCTTTCCGCGACCAGTCCTCTGCTCCAGGCCTGGTATCTGCGAACCAAGGCCGACGTCATTCCCTACCGTCTGTTCGCGCTTTCGAATTTCGGATCGATGCTGGCGCTGCTAAGCTACCCCTTCTTGGTCGAGCCCAACATCGCCCTGCGCCTGCAGGCCCGCTTTTGGTCCGTTGGATTTGCCGCGTTTGCGGTCGCCTGCGGATTAGCGGCCTGGAAAAGCCGCAGCGGGACCGACGCGTTGCAGGCGGCCGCCCAAGAGGATGCCCCGGCCCCGCGCTTCTCCACGATTATTATGTGGGTTTCGCTGGCGGCCTGCGCTTCTACGCTGTTGCTTGCCACCACCAGTCACTTGACGCAGAACGTGGCGCCGATTCCACTGCTGTGGATCGCGCCGCTGAGCATCTATCTGCTGACCTTCATCCTCTCGTTTGAAAGCGACAAGATCTACCAGCGCTGGTTGTTTCTTCCGCTCGGCCTGGTCGCCCTGGGCACATTCACCTACGGCATGAGCGAGTACGAAAACAACACCGACGTCATCAAGCGCCTGATTCCCATGTTGTGCGGAGCCCTGTTCATCGCCTGCATGGTCTGTCATGGCGAGCTCGCCCAACGCAAGCCGCATCCGCGCTACCTTACGCTATTTTTCCTGATGGTCTCCCTGGGGGGCGCGATCGGCGGACTATTCGTCGCTTTGATAGCTCCCCGGATTTTCCCCAACTACTGGGAAATGCCGATTGCGATCGCCTCATTGGGTGTCCTGATCGCCATCGTGCTTTCCTATGACGATGATGGCGCCGCCCGGCCGCTGGCTGTGCGCGCGTCGCTGCTGATCGTGGCGCTTTCCTTCGGCGTGTATCTGGCCCGCTTGGAACGCCGCGCCAACCAGGAATACATCCTGGCCGCCCGCAATTTCTATGGCGTGTTGCGTGTTCGCGACGATCCGCCCGACGGCGGTGTGGACGGCGTCCGCGTCCTGATCCACGGGACCATCAATCACGGCACGCAGCTCCTCGGCCCTGGCGGCGGGCGCATCCCGACGTCGTATTTCGGAGAAACCTCCGGGATCTCGCGCGCGATCCGCAGCAAGGGTGAACGGGGCCCGATTCGAATCGGCATATTGGGCCTGGGCGCCGGTGTGACCGCCACGCTCGCCCGCGCCGGCGATACGCTGCACTATTACGAAATCAATCCGCTGGTTTTCAAGATCGCGCAAGAGAAATTCGATTTCTGGAAGGACTGTCCCGCCGACAAGCAACTAGAATTCGGCGACGGCCGTCTAACACTAGAGAACAAGAAAGAGAGCGAGAACCTGGATTTTCTCGCCATGGACGCCTTCACCAGCGACGCTGTGCCTATGCACTTGCTCACGCGGGAAGCCTACGCTACCTATGGGCGCCACCTGAAACCGGATGGTATTCTGGCCGTCAACATCTCCAACCGTTATCTGGATCTCGAACCGATCATGGCTCAAGCCGCCCAAGAAATGGGCTGGACCGGAGTCGTGGTGTACGATGAAGGTAATTCGGAAGCCTACTACGTTTCGAATACTTGGGTTCTGTTGTCGAAGTCGCCCGCGGTTTTCGCCCACCCCAATTTTCAGGACGGCAGCACTTCCGCGCTGCAGCCGCGCAAAGGGTTCCGGACGTGGACGGACGACTACAGCAACATCATCCAGATACTGCGCTGACAGACTTACAGTGAAAAACGCCAAATTCTCATGATCCTCTACGCCGTTACCATCTTCCTGAGCGCATTCCTGTTGTTCCAGGTGCAGCCGCTGATCGCCAAGATCATTCTTCCCTGGTTCGGCGGTTCGGCTGCCGTTTGGGCCGCCGCGCTGTTGTTTTTTCAGTTGTCGCTGCTGGCCGGATACGCGTACGCGCACGCTCTTATTAAATTGGCCAAGGCCCGAACGCAGCTTCTGGTCCACGGAACCTTGCTGGTTGTGAGTTGTGCGCTTCTGCCCATCATGCCCAGCGTGTCCTGGAAACCCACGGCCATTGGCGATCCCACGCTGCGCATTCTGGAGCTGCTGGCCGCTACCATCGGGCTGCCCTATTTCCTGCTTTCTTCCACCAGCCCGTTGCTGCAAGCCTGGTATGTGCGCCGCACCGGTAGCAGCGTCCCGTACCGGCTTTTCTCGCTATCGAACTTCGGATCATTTTTGGCCCTGCTGAGTTTTCCTTTTGTCGTGGAGCCGAATCTCGCATCGCGCCAGCAGGCTTACTTCTGGAGCGCTGGGTTTGTAGTGTTCGCCGCGCTCTGTTTGATCACGGCTTGGGTCAGCCGCGAGGCGGCTTCCGGTGAGTCCGTGCCTGTTCCGGCATCTCCTGCGATCCAAGAGAAGTCAGCAGAAAAATCCGGCGAGCGGCCCAGCGCCTTGCAACTACTGCTCTGGGTGAGCCTGGCGGCTTGCGCTTCAACGCTCCTGGTCTCCATCACCAACCACATGAGCCAGAACGTGGCGCCCATTCCGCTGCTCTGGGTGGTACCGCTGGCGATCTATCTGCTGACCTTCATCCTTGCCTTTGAAAGCGACAAGATTTACCAGCGCTGGATCTTTCTGCCCTGGGTCGCCCCCGCGTTGGGCTGGATGGCGTACGCACTCTATGCCGGCGAGGGAAATTTCCACATCAAGTTTTCGATCCCGATCTTTTGTGCCGGTCTGTTCATCTGCTGCATGCTGTGCCACGGCGAATTAGCGCTGCGCAAGCCTGCCCCGCAGTACCTGACGCTCTTTTACTTGATGGTGTCGGTGGGCGGCGCCGTCGGTGGCATCTTCGTCGCCATCATCGCGCCGCGCGTGTTCAACTCCTACCTGGAGCTTCCCATCGGTTTGGTCGCCTGCGGCGTCCTGGCAACGATCGTTCTCTTTAACCTGGAAATCCCGAAGTTGGGACCCTGGCCGGTGCGTTTCGCCCTGGCTGTCGGCGTCGGCCTCCTGGCGGGATATCTGGTACGCAAGGAACTCGAAGATCGTAAGGGCTATCATCTATTCGCGCGGAATTTCTATGGCGAGTTGCGCATTCGGGACGACGATGTCGGCCAGGAATTCGCCCTTCGCAACTTGCTGCATGGGACCATCAACCATGGATCGCAGCGGCTTAACCCGGAACATCGCTATGAGGTGAATTCCTACTACGCGCCTAGCTCCGGCATCGGCCGGACCATGCAGGCCAAGCAGGGGCTTGGTCCCGTGCGCTATGGAGTCGTCGGCATGGGTGCCGGTGTGATGACCGGATACTGCCGCGCTGGAGACTACGTTCGGGTTTACGAAATCAACCCGCTGGTGAAGTCACTGTCCGATCGCGGCGAGTTCACCTTCTTCGGGCACTGCGCCGGAGACAAGGAAGTGCTCATGGGCGACGCGCGTCTCACTATGGAGAAACAGGAGCCGCCGAATTACGACGTGCTCGTGATCGACGCGTTTTCGAGCGATGCCATTCCCGTGCACCTTCTCACCAAGGAAGTCATGCAGCTGTACTTCAAGTTGCTGAAGCCCGATGGCGTTTTGGCCGTGCACATCTCCAATCGCTATCTGGACCTTGCGCCGGTGTGCGAGCGGGGCGCGGAGTTTGTCGGCAAGAAAGCCACTGTCGTAGCCGACGACGCCTCGGACAACACCTTCGCCAACTCCACCACATGGGTTCTTATCACGGCTCCGGACAACAATGTGTTCCAGAACCCGAGCTTCGAGGGTGCGAACATGTATCCGGCCTCTGCTGCGGCCACGTTCCGCGGCTGGACCGACGACTACAGCAGCATCCTTCCGATCCTAAGTTTGAATTAAGACGGCTTGAACTTTTAAAGTGGGGTCAGGCTTTCGAGCCTGCAGCCGGCTTGTCCGAAGCGGAGCTTCCGCCCGGCTCTCCCCGCCCTTTTCACGGCTCGGACCACCCGCTTGATCCCGGCCTCCCAGTCAGGAAACAGGTCCACGTACTGCACCCGCTCCTGGATCTGCCTGGGCACGGCGCACGCCTCGAACCGGACGGGGACCACGAAGGTTTCTTCCAGCGGCATTCGCTGCGCGCACTCCAGTGCCCACCGCAGCTCGCTCTGAAACGGTCCCCGTTTGGAGCTCGATCGCGCCGAAAAGCACGCGACGAACGTGTCGGAAATCTCAATGGCCCGGCGGATCGCCCGCGGCCAATCCTGCCCTGGAACCAGCTTGTCCTTGTCCATCCAGGGCGAACACCCGGCCGCCGCAATCCTGTCCCGCAGGCGCCGCGCGAGCGCGAGATCTTCCTCCACGTACGCGATGAATACCTGAGGCTTGGTCTGGGCCACGAACTCGTAGGCGCCGTCAGCGCCCGGCCGGAACCTCCCCAGGCCGTCGATCTCCACGGTCTTGCCACAGTCCAGGGCGCGCCGGATCGTCGTGAGGATCCGATCGGAATTCTTCACGGCTTTTTCCCGGCTCCCGTGCGGGCTACCAGTTTTCCCAGGCCCGGCAGTTCTACAGGCCGCCCCCGGCGCAGATTCTTGATGATCCGGTGCACCAGTTCATCGATCCGGTCCTGGGCTGCCGCCGCCGGCAGCCGGGCTTCCCGGGCCAGTTCCCGGGCCAGTTCAGCCTGTTTCATGCCCCTCAGACTACCCCGGATCGGGGCCGGCCAAGCCGGACGTTTCGGCAACTCACGGGCGAACAAGGGTTATTTGAAGGTTTGGAGGTGTTAACCCTATAGAATGAAACGATTTTAATGGGTGCTTAAGGGCCTGTTCATGTGGAGTTGCAACCATAGGAATGCCGGTATGGCATTCGCCGTTCGGCCAAGACACTCAAGGAGATTTCACCCAAATGAAGAAGTTCATCAACATCATGTTGGCCGTAGCCCTGACCGCCGGCGTTGCCACCGTCACCCTGGCCCAGGACACGACGAAGAAGGAAGAAACCAAGAAGAAGAAGGGCGGCAAGAAAAAGGGCGAGGCCAAGACCGGTGACGCGAAGGATGGCAAGGACACCGGCAAGAAGGGCAAAGGCAAAAAGGGTAAGGACGCAGACACGAAGTAAGGTTTTTTTCCGTTTCGGAACCGACCGCGGTGAGCTGCCTGCTCGAAGGACGCTCGCCGCGGTTTCGTTTTTCTAGCCCGCAAAGCGCCTGGTAATCCGATTGCGAATGTAATGGCCTGGAGGCAATACGACCATGACTGCATTCGTGATTTTTTGGGCGATTCTGGGAGTTGCAACCCTGGCATTGGCTCTTTACCGGAAGTTCGTTTCCATGCGGGAGGATGACTATGTCCACCTCTCCGCAGGCGAGGAACGCCTGATTCCTCAACAAGTAGCGACGTTTAAGAAGATCGGCGCCATCGACAAGTGGGGAATCACCATGACGATCGTGACCGTGATTCTCGGCCTGGCTTTGGCGGCGTTGTATCTCTATCAGGCCGCTATCCGCAATTATTAAGCTGCGCGATAGCGCTCAGGTGTTCTGGGTGGCCGCGCCTAGCGAAATAAGCTGGCGGCAAGCCCTGCGCCGGCCGCCCCCAGCATCAGCCACGCCGAATCGATTCGCGTGAATGTGAGAACGCCGAAGCTCGCTGCCATCAGGATCGCGGAAAACAGCCCGGTGAACGCGTCCATCGTTAGGGGCACGGAAGAAGAAACCAAGAGGCCGGCGCTGGCCAGCAGCAGCCCGCGAATCGCGCTCCGGACACGTGGAATGTCGGCCCGCGCTCCTATCCAGCGCATCAGGGGGATCACCAGGAACGCCGGCGTGATCAGCGCCAGGAAGCCCATGAACGCTCCAGGGATGCCACCGACCGCATAGGCCACGCAGACCAGGTACAGGCCGAACGGCCCCGGCCCGGTGCGCCCCGCAACCACGGCCATATTCAACTGGTGATCCGTGAGGAGGTGGCGCTCCACCACGAAATCGTTCCGCACCATCGGCAGCGATCCCAGGCCGCTGAATGACGTCACGCTGGCCTTCAGCAGGAGCAGATACAGAACCAGCAGATTCACGAGTCTTTCGCGTCCTTCCACAAGAATCCGATCAGCGTGCCCACCAGGATGATGGGCAGGGGAGTGAACTCGAAAATCCGCGACGCCACGAACGCTCCGCCTGTGATCAGCACCACTTGCAGGTTCCGGGTCATGCCCCGCATCGTCATGCGGCCCACGTGCGGCTTCAGGATGACCCAGATGGTGGCCCACATCATGCCGGCCACGGCCGCGACCGTTCCACCGATGGCGGCCATCGCGACCCGGTTCCCCTGCCACCGCTCGAATCCGTACGCGATCAGCACGGCCAGCGCGGACGAGGGAGCCGTGAGAGCGAGCACTGCGCCGATCGCTCCCGCCACACCGCAAATCAGCGCGCCGATCGCCGCGCAGAACGCGATCAGGTTGGTTCCCGGCGTCACGCGCGCGAGCGCAAAGGCCAGATCGAATTTCTCCGAACTGATCCACCGGCGCGTGTCCACCAGTTCCCGTCCCAGCATGCCGATGGTCACGTAGCCGCCGCCGAAGGTCGTGTTGCCGACGCGGAAGAAGATTTCCGTGAGCTTTTTGACGGACGGGGAACTTTGCGGGTTCAAACCTCTAATTCTCGTACAATCGAAGTTTGCTATGAACCTCGGTCTCACCAACAAAGTTGCCATGGTCGCCGGCGCCAGCCGCGGACTCGGATTCGCCGTGGCCCGCGCTCTGGCTCGCGAAGGCGCAAAAGTGTCTTTGTCTTCTCGCAGTCCCGAGGCTGCGTCCGACGCCGGATACAGAATTAGTGCGGAAACGGGTGCAGATGTTCTGGCCGTACCCGCCGACGTGCGTTCGGCGGATGCGCTTGCGAATTGGCACCACGAGACCGTCGATCGTTTCGGCGGCGTCGATCTGCTCTACACCAATTCAGGCGGTCCGCCGCCGGGTCCCGTGCTCAAGTTCGACGATGCTGCCTGGCAAGGCGCATTCGAACTGCTGCTGCTGAGCGCCGTGCGCATGATCCGCTTGGCCGTTCCATCGATGACGGCCCGCGGCGGCGGGGCGATTTTGCTGCCGACTTCCTCGGCCGTAAGAGAGCCGATCGGCAATCTCGCGCTTTCCACGGTGATGCGGACGTCGGTGTCGGCGCTTTCGAAAATCCTCGCCAACGAACTTGTGCCGAACAAGATCCGGGTGAATCAGCTCATCCCCGGGCGCATCTCCACCGACCGCGTGAAGGAGATCGACGAAGATAACGCCAAGCGCGCCGGCATCACCATCCCCGAGCAGCAAAAGCGCATTTTCGCGACGATTCCCATGGGCCGCTACGGCGATCCCGATGAGTTCGCGGCAGCCGCCGTGTTTCTGCTGTCCGACGCCGCCAGCTACATCACCGGAGCCAGCCTCCAGGTCGATGGCGGACTCCTCCACGGCATATAAGCACAGGCATTTGGCCTGTGCGCTTAAAATGGAGTCGTGCGAACGGCTGCCCTCGCCGCGTTTTGCAGTTTCGGGTTCTGCTGTGTGGCCTCGGCCCGCACGCCCACCGAGCGCCTGAAGGATGACCGCCTGGAAGCCGTCCACTCCCAGATTGTCGAATGGAAAAAGACTCGCGCGAGTTTCCCCGCTGAGGGAGTCTATCAGGACTACCGCGCCGTCTTTCTTCCCGAGCCCGCCGCCCGGCAAATACTTGTGGAGCCCGCGCACAATGCCGGTGTCCGTGTCGTCTTCGGCGCTGCCACCATGGGGATGCACGACGGAGTTCTGTTCCTGCATGCGCCCGCCGCCGATTTCAAGGGGACGGACATCTTCGGCATGCCTCGGGAAGAGGACGCGCAGCGTTTGCCCTCGAAATTCAAGCAGCGTCCCGATGAAGCTTTCGGCACCGACGTGCACACACCTGAGGAGCCCGTACCTACGAGTTCCGTGCTGTTCGCGCGAACCCATTTGCCGCCCACGAAGGTTACGAAAGATCTGACCGACGCCTATACCGCCGCCTTCCGCCACGCGACCACCCACATTCTGGCGACCGAGCTGACTCCCGCAGCGATCCAAGCTTCGTTGGCCGCCGGACATGCATACGCGGCTCACGACTGGCTGTGCGATCCCACGGGCACGGCTTTTATCGCGCAGAGTTATTTCGGCGTGTTCGAAATAGGCGACACGGTGGTTCACAATCCCTTGACGGGCGCCGTGACCATCAGCGCGCGCTTTCCCGTCCCGGCCAACATCCGTTTGTTGCGCGACAACATGGTCGTCGCCGAGGCTCACGATTGGAGGCTCGACTACATCGTGCGGGATACGGGAGCTTACCGCGTGGAAGCGTCGCTCTCCATCGATGGCGAGGAACGCCCCTGGATCTTCACCAATCCAATCACGGTTGGTCCACCAACGAATGTGACGCTGCCTTCCGGGCAGATTTCGCCGAGCGTGGAGATGGTGGCTGGCATCTCGTATACGAATGGAGCGCCCGATGATGCCGATAAGCACAAGCTCGACCTGTACCTTCCCCGCGATAAGAAGAACTTTCCGGTGCTGATGTTCCTGCACGGCGGATCCTGGCGCTCGGGCGATCGCTCAGTGTACAGGGCTCTGGGGGACCGGCTGGCGCGGGCCGGCATCGGCGTCGCGATTCCCAGCTACCGGCTGATGCCGCAGAACCCGCATCCGGCGCAGATCCACGACACCGCTGCCGCGTTCGCCTGGGTGGTCCAGAATATCGCTCAGCATGGCGGCGATCCGTCGCGCATTTATCTCAGTGGACACTCTGCCGGAGCGCACTTAGCGGCTCTGCTGGCCCTGGACGAAAAATATCTCGGGAAGTTCGGGCTGCCTCGCACGTCCATTCGCAGCGTCATCGCCATGAGCGGCATATACGACGTAGATAAGCTCGATACATTCCTCGTGGCCGCCGATAGCGGCGATAAGCATGACGCCTCGCCTATGGCCCACACACATTCCGGCTCGCCGCCCTTCCTGATCAGCTACTGCCAGTGGGATTACTTCGGCTTGCCCAAACAGGCCCGCGATTTCACCAGGGCCCTCAAGAAGAATTTCGTCGGGGCCGAACTTCTCTACGTTCCGGGCGAGAACCATATTTCCGAAGTCATCAGTCTGGTGCAGGATCACGGCCTACTGATCGATGCAATCTTGAACGCCATCAATACTCAGTGACGACGCCCACGTTCGATCTCGTCGGCGTGGGTCTCAACGCCACCGATACGCTTCTGCTGGTTCCGAAGTATCCGGAGCTCGGCGGCAAGGTCGCCTTCGAGCGTGAAATTATCAGTCCCGGAGGCCAGGTGGCCAGCGCCCTCGTTACCTGCGGCAAGCTCGGCCTGCGGACCAAGTACATCGGCGCTGTCGGCGACGACGAACGCGGACGCATCCAGATGGCCAGCCTTCGCGAAGCTGCTCTAAATCTCGACGATCTCCAGATCCGCGCGGGCTGCCCCAATCAGAGCGCCTATATCGTCATCGACCAGTCCACTGGAGAGCGCACCATCTTCTGGCATCGCCCGGATTGTTTGACCATCGACCCGGCCCAGATCACCCCGGAGAAGATCGTTTGCGGCCGGATGCTCCATGTCGACGGGCACGATACGCCCGCCGTCGCGCGTGCGGCCCGCATCGCGCGCGATCACGGGATCCCGGTCAGCGTGGATGTCGACAATATTTATCCGGGATTCGACCAGGTGCTCGCTTGCGTCGACTACCTGGTCGGCAGCACCGAATTTCCCGTGCGATGGACGGGCGAGCGCGATCCCTTCCGCGCCCTGGAGCGGATCCAAGACGAGTACGGCATGCGAGTCGCGGCCATGACTCTGGGACCCAACGGTGCGCTCGCACGCGAAGGTGGACAATTCGTCTATTCTCCGGGATTCGTCGTGAATTGCATCGACACCACCGGCGCGGGAGACGTGTTTCACGGAGCGTTCTGTTATTCTGTGCTCAAGGGAGCATCCGTGCGGGACGCACTCGAATTTTCCAACGCCATGGCTGCTCTGAATTGCACACGTCTAGGGGCCAGGGGCGGAATCGCGACGGCGGATCAAGCGCGTGATCTGATCGAGCGCGGCGACCGCCGCTCGCATCCCGATTTCTCCCGCAATCCTATCTCCCGATGATCCCGTTACGCTCGAGCGAGCGTGTTTACTCGCGTACGGTGGTCACAGGCTCACTGATCGCCATCAACACCATCATCTTTCTGTACCAAAATACACTGAGCTATTACCGGCTCGATCAGTTCGTCCGAAGCTGGGGCATCGTGCCGGACGACCTGCATCTGGTGACCTTGTTCACCTCTATGTTCCTGCACGGCGGGTGGATGCACCTGATCGGGAACATGCTGTTTTTGTGGGTTTTTGGCCGTAACCTGGAGGACCTGATCGGCGGCGTCCGCTTCCTGGCTTTTTATCTGGTGTGCGGTGTGGCGTCCGGAGTGGTTCAGGTTCTTGCGAATCCTAGTTTCCCGCAGCCCACCATCGGAGCCAGCGGCGCGATCGCCGGCGTGATGGGCGCCTACCTGATCAAGTTCCCGCGTTCGCAGATCGACACGCTGGTCCTGTTGTTCGTTTTCTTCACACGCCTGGCGATTCCCGCGCCGTTCTACCTGCTCTTCTGGTTCGGGATGCAGTTCTTGAACGGCTTTGAATCCATCGGGGAACGGAACTACACCGGTGGTGGCGTCGCCTACTTTGCGCACGTTGGCGGCTTCATCGCCGGGATTCTGCTGATCCGCCTGTTTCCCTCGCGCCAGCGCTGGCGGCACTGGTACGAAGAATCCTAGAATCCACCGTTCGGTGGACTCCAAAACCCTCCGAAATCTCGATGGTTTCGCCACGGGCTTCCCGGTACTCTTGCTGTGGGAGACATTCAGTGGCCTTTTTCGACACTTGGCTGAAGCTTAACCGGAAGCAAATCCTGGTTCACGAGCGTGAAGCGCCGCTTCGTAATGAACTGTTTTTGCGCATCCTGTTCTTCACCATAGGAACACTCGCACTTCAGTTCGGGCTGCTTTGGTGGACCGAGATCAAAGACTGGCGATACAGTCTCTTTCCAGGAACGTTGCTTCTGGCGGCCATCCTGACGCGGAAACGGATCCCTCCTTTCGCTTTTGTCGCGCTGTTCATGGCCCTCGTGCTGACGGTCACTCTGCCCGCGAGCAAAGGGCTCGTGGATTATCCCCAATACGGCGCCGCGACGGTGCTGACGATTCTGGTCGCCGGACTCTTGTTCGGGCGATCGTCGGTATGGGGCTGGACGGTATTTGCTTGCATTACCCGAACGGGCGCGATGGAGACCCATAGCTGGACGACCTATGCGGGCTGGTGTACGGTTTACGCCTCTTCGGCCTGGATCGTGACGTTGTATTCGCGCCACCTCCAGCGATTGTTCGAGGTTGGCCGTGCCGCCGAGGAGCAGCAGCGCAACGCAATTGTCGCCGAACGCACGCGTTTCGCACGGGATATCCATGATACGCTGGCGCAAGGTTTCACCGGCATCATGATGCAGTTGAACGCGGCCGAACAACGCTTGCAGGGGGAACCCTCGGACGCACGCGTTCATATCGAGAAAGCCCGTCAGCTTGCAAGCGAAAGTTTGGAAGAAGCCCGTCGTTCCGTATCGGCTCTACGGGCCGGCGCACTCTCCGACGGCAGCCTGCTCGAAGCGATGGAGCAGATCGGGCGCAAGCTCACGTCCGATTCTGGTGTTCAGCTCGAGACCAAGCTCGAAGGCCAACCCTATGCGCTACCCGAGCAGTATGAAGCGAATCTTCTTCGAATCGCCCAGGAGGCGATGACCAACGCCGTTCGACATTCCGGCACAAAGCGTATCGGCATCCGGCTGGCGTATCGGACTGGCTCGGTAGTGCTCGAAGTTGACGACAGCGGCCGGGGGATGAGCGGGGTGGAACCGTCCGGTTTTGGCGTTGACGGCATGCGGGAGCGCGCTCGCCAAATCGGGGGCGAGATCCAGATCTTGAGTGATCCCGGGTGCGGCACGCGGATTGTGGTCACCGTCCCGAATGCCTGAGGCTCATGCCTGACCCCATACGCATATTGATTGCGGAAGACCATGCTGTAGTCCGCGACGGCCTCGCCGCGGTATTGAAGTTCGAGGCTGACATGGCCGTTGTGGGGCTTGCCAAGAATGGCCTCGAAGCCGTGGCCCAATTTCGCGAGCTGAAGCCGGATGTTGTCTTGATGGACTTGGCCATGCCGGAACTGAACGGTGCCGGAGCGATCCTCGCGATCCGCGGGGAGTTTCCAGACGCGAGAATCCTGGTGCTGACCACGTACGACAACGACGAGAGCGTCTTTCGTGCGCTCGAGAACGGCGCGAAGGGCTATCTGCTCAAGGACTGCTCGACTGCTGACCTGCTGACCGCGATTCGCAAGATCAGCGCCGGCGGCACCCACGTCTCCGAGCGCGCCGCGTCCCGCCTGGCTGAGCGCGCTATGGCCGGGGGCCCGTTATCGACCCGTGAAATCGAAGTGCTGAAGTGGATCGCCGAGGGAAAAAGCAACAAGGAGATCGCGGCGCTGCTCTTCATCAGCGAAGGCACCGTGAAGACTCACGTTCTGAGCATCCACGAAAAGCTCGGTGTGTCTGATCGCACCGAAGCCGTGGTCACCGCCATCAAGCGCGGGATCTTGAAGGTCTGACTACTCTTCCGGCACAGTCCACTTTTCGCCGCACTGGAACACCTTGAATCGCTGCTCGGGCCGGTGGCCCAGCATGTGTGAGACGAACTCGCTCTCCCGATCCTCATCAAAGGTGCCGTAATGCATCGGAGCGACCCAGGCAGCGCCTATATCGGAAGCAAGCTGTGCGGCTTCGCTCACGGACAGGTTTCCCTCGCCGATAGGCAACAGTGCGACGTTCACATTGAACGGGCGCAGGTGCGCCGCCAGCTCCGGATACATCACGCAATCGCCCGCGTGATAAATGGTCCAGCGTCCGAAGCGGATCAGGTAACCGAGGTACGGATATCCGCCCGCCGCGGTCCAGTCGAGTTGCGGATGCGCCGAGGGCACAGCGTACACGCGCCCATAGAGATTGTCCTTGAAGTACTCGATGCGCAGCCCGGAATCCGTGGTGGTCATGCGGTTGTACGGAATTCCCGCGGCGTTTGCGGCATCGGAGGAGCTTTTCGGAAGTACCAGCTTCGCGCCGCGGCATGTCTCGAGGACTGTGCAGACGGAAGGAGCGTCCAGATGGCCCGGGTGCCCATGCGTTGCGAACACCATGTCGGCATTTCGAATGTCGCTCGCGGCCAGCGGCGCGGCCATTCTTCTCGTACGCCCTGGGGGATCTGATAAGCACGGGTCGACGTAGAACGTAATATTCGCGAAGCGCACCACGAATCCGGCGTGGCCCAGCCACCAGAGCGCCGGCGTGACCGAGAGCGTGCGGTTGATTTCTTCGATCAGATCGGGACCGCTTTTCACCGGTTTATTCACTTGAGGGTATTCTACCGTCCCGCCGCTCGCTGCAGCCGGTCGCGGATAGCCGACCAGTCCGGCGCGTCCGGCGGCATCTCCACCGCGATCCACGGCCAGTTCTCCGCGTCGAGCTGATGCAGCACCCGGTAAAGCTGCGCCGCGTAGGGCTCCGCATCCAGCGGCATACGCACCGCGCGCGCGACCGGGCCAAGCGCTACGCGCCAAACATAGGCTCCCGTGCGATCCGGAAGCTCGGATGCGCTGCGCACTAAAATCAGTCGCGTACGCGGGCTGTAATGCTTCTCGTGCATGCCCGGCGCCGGATGAGATGCGCCGGCCTGCGCGGCCGCCTGCTCGATCTCACCCAAGGAAATCATTCCCGGACGCAGCAACTTGAGCTTGCCGCCTTCAATCGCAACCACGGTCGATTCGATTCCCACCGCGCATGGCCCACCTTCGAGCACCGGTACCGCATCGCCGAACGCGGCTCTCACGTGGTCCGCA
The DNA here is from genome assembly GCA_020073445.1 of Terriglobia bacterium. Classification (GTDB taxonomy): domain Bacteria; phylum Acidobacteriota; class Terriglobia; order Bryobacterales; family Bryobacteraceae; genus Palsa-187. The sequence continues at coordinate 242,846 of JAIQFE010000001.1, read as the reverse complement.
GTTGTAGGAGAGAGTCCCGTGAAGCGATTCGCGCTGGGCGCGGCCACTGGCACGCCGGCCTCTTCGATCAGTTCCAGAGCGACGGGATGGTTCGGCATGCGAACGCCGACAGTCGGCAAACCCGCCGTGACGATGTCCGGAACAACGCTCTTCTTCGGCAGCACCAACGTCAAAGGCCCCGGCCACCACTGCCGGGCGAGCTCTTCAGCCAGCGGCGGCCACTCGGCCACGATCGTCCGAGCCATCTCCACCGACGCAACATGCACGATCAGCGGACTGGTCTCGGGGCGACCCTTCATCTCGAATATCTTCTGAACTGCGGCTGGATCGAGTGCATTCGCGCCCAGTCCGTAAACCGTCTCGGTGGGAAACGCGACCAGCCCGCCGTTGCGAAGAATCTCCGCCGCCTCCTTAATCGAGAGGCTCATCTTTGTCAGAAGCCGTCTTGCCGGTTTTACGCCACACCAGAAACGCGTGGATCAGCGCATCCAGATCGCCGTCCAGCACGCGGTCCACGTCGCCGATCGACAATCTGGTGCGATGGTCTTTGACCATCCTGTAAGGGGCCAGCACGTAACTGCGAATCTGGCTGCCGAAGTTGATCTCGAGCTTGGAATCCTCCATCTTCCGGTCTTCGGCGCGCTTCTTGTCCATCTCGTGCTCGTAGAGCTTGGCGCGCAGTTGCTTCATCGCGGTGGCGCGATTCTTGTGCTGGCTGCGCTCGCTCTGGCACTGCACCACGATGCCCGTGGACAAATGCGTCATACGGATCGCGGAATCGGTGCGGTTGACGTGCTGGCCGCCCGCACCCGAAGCGCGGAATGTATCCACGCGCAGATCTTCCGGACGAATATCGATCTTGATCTCCTCGTCGATCTGCGGGTAAACAAACACGGAAGCAAATGACGTGTGACGGCGCGCGGCCGAATCGAACGGTGAAATGCGCACCAGCCGATGCACTCCCACCTCACTTTGCAGCAGCCCGTAAGCGTTCTCGCCGTTGACCTCGAAGGTCGCCGACTTGATGCCCGCACCCTCGCCTTCCAGCCGGTCGGTTTCGACGATCTCGAATCGATTGCGCTCGGCCCAGCGGTAATACATGCGCATCAGCATCTCGGCCCAGTCCTGGCTCTCGGTGCCGCCTGCCCCGGGATGAATGGTGACGATGGCGCTTTTCGAGGCGTTGTCGCCCGACAGCAGCATCTGGGTTTCGAGCTTTTCGAGATATCCGGAGAAGCTCTTCATGTCGCGCTCGAGATCCGCCGTGACGTTCTCGCCTTCGCGTCCGAGCTCGAACATGGTGTCCAGATCCGAGGTCAGGCCGGAAATCTTCGCGTCCTGGGCGATCTGCTCCTCCAGGCGCTTGCGATCCTGCATGATCTTCTGGCTTTTTTCGGGGTTCGACCAGAAGTCGGGAGCATTGGTAAGCTCCTCGATCTTGGCTAGCTGAGTTTTTCGAGTGGGGGCGTCAAAGATAGCTCCGCACAGCGTCGGCTTGCTGGCGGAGCGTGGTATATTCGCGTTGCAATTCGTCCAAGGTCATTCTTTTACGAGTGTACCGTATGCTAGAAGTTTCACGAGTTATGCAACCCCGGAGATCCACGCAAGACTGGGTGCTGGAAGCTATCGCGTTCGCGGCTCTCGTCGCGACGTTCGCGATGGTGTTCGGGCACTGGCAGAGATTGCCAATCTTCGCGCGCCGAGGCAGCGGCGGAAGTTATAGCATCATGGTCTTGCTCAACGCCGGCATCTACCTGCTTCTGACCTTCGCATCGCACTACCAGCAGCTGGTCAGCGTGCCCTTCGAGATCGACCGCGATCGTCCCGAAGTAAAGCAACTGCTGCTGCAGATGACCATCGTGCTCAAAACGATTCTGATGGTGTTGCTGGCGGGGTTATTGTGGATCATCCTGCACACGCCGCTGGGCCGGATGAGGACCGCGGGGCGCGGTTTCCTGGTGGTGTTCCTGATCGCGATGCTTGCGCCTACGATGGTTTACGTCCGCAAGCTGAGCCGGTTCCGCAAGTGATGACAAATACGCCGCGCGAATCCGCACGAGGGCTGGATTTCAGCGAGGATCTGCTCGCCATCGGCTGGTACCACAGCTTCGAATTTCCGGATGGCGGCATTATCGACGGATACATGCCGCTCGCCGTGCAAAAAGAGCGCTATGCCCGTTATCCGATTCCTGATGACCTGTCCGGAAAGCGCGTGCTCGACATTGGCGCGTGGGACGGATGGTTCAGCTTCGAGGCTGAACGCCACGGGGCTCAGGTCATGGCGATCGATTGCGTCGAGATCCCGACGTTCCTGCAGGTCCACCGCCGGCTGAAGTCCAACGTCGATTATCGTGTGCTCGATTTCTATGAACTGCCGGCGGCGGGCTTGGGCAAGTTCGATGTGGTGTTTTTCCTGGGGGTCCTGTATCACCTTCGCCATCCGCTGCTGGCGCTCGAGATCGTTTGTGGCTTGACCAGCGATGTCGCCGTGGTGGAATCCTACGTCATTGACGCGGACACCTGGAAGGAACATCAGAACGCCATTCCCACTCTCGAGTTTTACGAGATGTTCGAGCTGGGGAACCAGTACGACAACTGGAGCGGCCTCACGGTCGCCTGCCTGCTCGCGATGTGCCGTGCGGCGGGTTTCTGCCGCGTGGAGCTGATGTTCGCGGGAGGCACGTACGCCGGTGCGGCGTGCTACCGCAAGTGGGAACCGGCTCCCGCACAGCCGGCGAATCCGCCTCCGCAGCTGCTCTTCGTGTCCAACAGCCGAACGCCGGGCAACTGTTTCTCCTGCCGAAAATCGGAAGAGTATCTCGAGTGCGCCTTTGAAGCTGGCCACGATAAGGAGGTGCGGCCGGAAGATCTACGCCTCGAAGTCAGCGGTTTCGGCACTAGGGCCATCCATGTGCAGCGCAAAGAGGATGGTGGCTGGGCGGCGTCTTTCCGATTGCCGCCGGCTCTCGATTCCGGATGGCATCCCGTGCGGCTGCGCTTTGCCGACACCGGATTCAGCAACGAACTCCGGATCGCAGTCGACGTTCCCCTCGAACGTCCGGCACAGATCGTCGTCAAGGACGTATTCGACGGCAAATCGTGGAACCGTGGCGAGGTCAGGATCGCCGATGGAGGGTTCGTAAGTTTTTGGGTGAGCGGACTACCTGAGAACCGCAGCGCGCCGGCCTTGCGGGTGGTGCTGGGCGAGATCCCGCTTCAGATCACTTTCATCGGACCGATGGAGAAGAGCGGGTTCTGCCAGGTGAATGCAAAAGCCCCGCCCGATGTGCCGAAGGGCCCCCATGATTTTCTAGTGAAGTTCGCCGGTGTGAGCTCCGAATCGCAGGGAGTGACGGTCTTCTAAAGTTCCAGCAGATATCCCTTCTTGCCGACGTTCTGCGCGCGCGTCGTGCCCATCTGGATCACGGCGCCTTCCGCCTCATGGATATGGCCGCAAAAGAAATACGCGGGCTGATGCTGCTCGATGAACTCGCGCACCGCGCGGCTGCCCGCGTGCAGACCCGTGCGAATGCGGTCGAGATCGGTGTCGAGCGGCGGTGCGTGGCAGATCAGCACGGACGGTTTCCACTGAGCAAACTTTTGTAGGCGAGTGGCCATCTCCTCCTCCGAATATTCGCCTGGCGTGTCGAAAGGAGTCGGCGTCGAATAACCCAGACCGGCCACATGCGTCCCACCAATATCCATCGTTCCGCCGTGAAAGTTGACGAACCCGTGGCGCTCGCAAAAATCGGCAATGTTTCTTTCAGACTCGTGATTTCCGGGGAGTACATACACGTGTTCGGCGCGGCGCTTCATCGGTTCCGCCATCTTATCCAGGCCGCGAGCCCAGCTCACCAGGTCGCCGGCGGCGAAGTAATAGTCCGCGTCTACGTCCATCAGTTTTTCTAGAGCGCGCACGTCGTTGTGGATATCGGAAAAAACTAAAAGGCGAGGCATAGGCGAGTTAGATACCATAGTAATAGCGCTCGCTCGCCGATAGAATCACTGTCAGGATTCAATGCTAGACAACCCAAACTCACCCGACATCAATAGCTGGCTGGAAGATGAGCTTTTTCAGCAATATAAGCACGACCGCAAGACCGTCGACGCCACCTGGGCGCCGGTTTTAGAAGGCACGTCTTTAGAAGGCAATGGACACACGGCCGCGCCCTCTGGGAAAGCCGCTGCTGTGGCTGAACCTACCCGGGCGCTGGCTGTCCGCGCGGCAGAAGTCCCGACTGTCGCTGTAGCGGAAGACGATCAGCTGATCCCACTGCGTGGTCCTGCACTGCGCATCGCCGAGAATATGGCAGCCAGCCTGACGATTCCGGTCGCCACCAGCCAGCGCATGATGCCGGTGAAGGTGATCGATGAAAACCGCCGGCTTATCAATCAATACCGGTCGGCCGCGGGGCAGAGCAAGCTTTCGTACACGCATCTGGTGGCGTGGGCCATCGTGCGCGCGATCGAATCGGTTCCGGCGATCAACCAGGCTTTTTCGGAACGCGGTGAAGAATCGTTCCGCGTAGCGCGCGGGCACGTCAACTTGGGGATCGCCGTGGACGTCGCCGGCAAGGACGGATCGCGGTCGCTGAAGGTGCCGTGCATCAAGCGCGCCGAGGGTATGAACTTCGCGGAATTCGTCGCGGCCTACGACGATCTGGTCGCGCGGGCGCGAAGCAACAAACTGACCGTCGCCGATTTTGAAGGCGTGACCATTTCGCTGACGAATCCCGGAACCGTCGGGACCGTGGGTTCCATCCCACGCTTGATGCCGGGGCAGGGCGCGATTATCGCCACGGGCGCCATCGACTATCCGCCGGAGTATCGCGGCGTGCCGGAAGACGTGCGTTCTTCCATGGGTCTCAGCAAAGTGATGACGATGACGTGCACCTACGATCATCGCGTGATCCAAGGGGCCGAGTCGGGGATGTTCCTGGCGCGTGTGCAGGCGCTGCTTGAGGGCGAGGACGTCAAGGAAGGTGTCGGTTTCTTCGGCCAGATCTTCCGCGATCTGGCCATTCCGGCGCAGGCCTGGCGCTGGCAGCCCGATATAGCGACCGCTCCGATGGTCAGCTCCGATCCCCTGAAGCAGGCCGGTGTCGCGCGACTCATCCATGCCTGGCGCGAACGGGGTCACCTGGTGGCGGACATCGATCCGCTGGGTTTGCCGCGGTCGGCGCATCCGGATCTGGAACCATCGGCGCACGGGCTGACCATCTGGGACCTGGATCGCACCTTTCATGCCGAATCATTCGGAGTGCTGCCTCTGCGCACGCTGCTCGATCGGCTGCGCGAGACCTATGCCGCCAAGACGGGCGTGCAGTTCATGCACATCGACGATCGGGAAGAGCGGAAATGGATTCAGGAACGCATGGAATCCGCCGCGGACCAATTCTCACTCGACGCGGCCACGCAGCGGCGCATTTTGAAGGACGTCGTCCTGACCGACGGATTCGAAGGATTCCTGGACAACCGTTTCAAGGGGCATAAGCGTTTCTCGATTGAGGGCGGCGAGACGACCATCGCCATGATCGAGGAGTTGCTGGAGTGCGCGGCTCCGGCCGGCGTCCACGAGGTCGTCATCGGCATGGCGCATCGCGGGCGGCTGGCAGTGCTCGCCAACGTGATCGGGAAGGGCGTGGCGCAAATATTTTCGGAATTCGAGGGCGATATCGATTCCGACGTCGCCGAGGGCACGGGCGACGTGAAGTATCACCTGGGCGCCAGCAGCGTTCGCCGGGTGTCAGGTGGCCAGGAGATTACGGTCTCGGTCGCCGCGAACCCCAGTCATCTGGAAGCGGTGAATCCCGTAGTCGAAGGGATCGTCCGCCCCAAGCAGAACCGTTTGGGCGACACCAAACGCGAGCGCGTGATTCCGGTTCTGATCCACGGCGACGCCGCGATGTCGGGGCAAGGGATCGTCGCGGAGGTGCTGAACTTCAGCCAGGTGAAAGGCTACACCACGGGCGGGACTATCCATGTGGTGATCAACAATCAGATCGGCTTCACCACCAATCCGCATGAGGCGCGGTCGTCCATGTATTGCACCGACGTCGCGCTGGGGATTCAGGCGCCGATATTCCACGTGAACGGCGACGATCCGGAGTCGTGCGTTGCCGCGATGGAGCTGGCTTTCGATTACCGCCAGCGATTCCACAAAGACGTCGTGCTCGACATGGTCTGCTATCGCAAGCACGGCCACAATGAGGGCGACGATCCCAGCTACACGCAGCCGCTGGTTTACCAGAAAATCCAGAACCACAAGCCGGTGGCGACCCTATACGCCGAGCGTCTGATCCACGACGGCGTGGTCACCGCGCAGGAAGTTACCGCCTGGCAGGAAGCGCAAAAGAAGCAGCTCTACGAAATCTACGATCACACCCAGAAGGTCAAGGAGGAGTTCGAACTCCTGGAGATGAATCCCATCGCGGCTGATTTCATGCCGGGGGATTTGCCTCCCACCGCGGCGGATCGGACGGTGCTCGACCGCATCATCGATAGCATCACGACATTTCCGGCGGATTTCCACCTGCACCCCAAGCTGGCTCGATTCATCGAGCGCCGGAAGCAAGCTCACGAAGGGCCGCACGTGGATTGGGCGCTGGCCGAGACGCTGGCCTTCGGCAGCCTAGTGCTGGAAGGAACGCCGGTCCGTCTGAGCGGCCAGGATAGCGGTCGCGGCACGTTCAGCCAGCGCAACGTGGAGTTTCACGACTCGGAAACGGATTGCGTGTACACGCCGCTGCAACATCTGGCGCCGAACCAGGCGAGCTTCGAGGTGTACAACAGCCCGCTGAGCGAGTTCGGTGTCGTGGGTTTTGAATTCGGCTACAGCGTGGCGGATCCGCTTTCGCTGGTGCTGTGGGAAGCGCAATATGGCGACTTCGTCAACGGCGCGCAGATCATCATCGATCAGTTCATTTCCGCGGCGGAGGCCAAGTGGGGTCAGCCCAGCGGTATCGTGCTGCTGCTGCCGCATGGGCAAGAAGGCGGCGGACCGGAGCATTCCAGCGCCCGGCTGGAACGTTTCCTGCAACTGTGCGCCGAGAACAACATGCAAGTGGCGTATCCGACCACTCCGGCCCAGTATTTCCATCTCCTGCGCCGGCAGATGCGTGGCGGCGGCGACCGGCGCGGATTGCGGAAACCCCTGGTGGTGATGACGCCCAAGAGCCTGCTGCGGCATCCGAAAGTTGTTTCGTCGGTGGATGAACTGGCGAGCGGCGTGTTTCGCACGATTTTGGACGACACTCGCGTGACCGATCCAGCCAGCGTGACGCGAATTCTGGCGTGCAGCGGCAAGATCTACTATGACCTGCTGGCGGCGCATGAAGCGCGCGGCGGACCTTTCGCTATCGTCCGGTTCGAGCAGTTGTATCCGTTCCCGCAAGCCGAGTTCGCCGAAATATTGCGCCGGTATCCCGCGGCGCAGCACGTGGTGTGGGTGCAAGAGGAGCCGCGTAACATGGGCGCGTGGTCGTCTATCCGTGGACGCATCCAGCCGATGCTGGGCCCGAATCTAGCGATCGGGTACGCGGGCCGGCCGCGCAGCGCGAGTCCGGCGCCGGGATCGCCCAAAGTGCACCAGCGCGAGCAAGCACACCTGATCGACGCCGCGTTCGCCGCTCCGACTGTGGCGCGATTCGGACGGAAGCGGCTGGTCCGCCGAAAGAAGGAACGCTGAGTTACGCGACCGGCCTGGAGGCCGGTCCCACCCGAAAAAGGGGACAGGCTACTCTGTCCCCTCCAGTTAGCTTGTGACTTCGAGCCAGTGTGAAAGTGGACAGAGCTGCCTGTCCCCTTTTTCGAGGCAGTCTTCTAGCGGCGTGCTTCTCTTGCCAGCTTCGACGTCGTGATCGCCTGGCCCAGATGCCGCTGCGTGTGTTCGGCGACGTGCACCAGCAGGCCCAGCACGGTCGAGGGCAGACGCTTTTTCCCGATGTAGCGCGGCTCATTCAGCATGCCAGGCTCGATCGTGCGGATCCGGCGTTCGGCATCGCCTAGCTTTTCATCGATGTCTTCGAGCAGTTCGGACAGTGTCGCCCCAGGTTCAGCTTCCTGCTTGAGCGTGGCGATCTGAGCGTCGCTCAGTTGATTGCCACAAAGATACGTCACCAGCCGGTCGACGCTGTGGGCGATGTGGCGCAGATGGAACCCAAGCGGCGGAAGCGATCCGGTGCGTCGCCAGACGTCGTCAGTTGTGAGTCCTTGGGTATAGTAGGCGAGGTCCTCGCGCACCATCGCGAAAGAGTGAAACACGGGCATCAGGTGCGGCGGCACCCCTTCGACGGGCCCGCGGAGCCATGCTTCCGTAGGACGGGGTTCGGGACTCATTGCGCAGCAGCCTCCACTGGCGCCGTTCGGGCGCTTTCGTTGCCGGTCAGATCGACAGCGGAAATCTCGTATCGATATTTCTTCCCGGCTTCAACCTTCGAATCGCTATAAGTCGGAGCCTCAATCAGGGGCGCGATCATTACGAACGGCCCGTTGTCCACGGAACGGAAGACATTGTAGCCGCGGAAATCCATGTCCGTATTGCGCGTCCATGCAAGCTCGATCGACTGCGGAGTGGGCACCGCGGACAGACCTTCGGGAACCGCGGGCGGAAACGTGTCCACGGGAGTGATCTGAGCCGCATCGGTCAAAACGCTCCATTGGTTTTCGCCGGCGATGGCCTGGATCAGATACTGGTAGCGAGTGCCGTACACAGTGGTCTCGTCCAGATACCGGGGGCTATCGGAATCGGCGAGCCGTTGCGGCTGACCATCGGCCTCGGCTCGAAAAATCCGGTAATGCGGGCCCGATCCGGTCCAAGTCAGCTCCACGCCTTGCTCGACGTTCTGCGGCTTCGGCACGGACGGCGTCGCCAGAGGCGGAATCACGGCGAGCGAGGAGGGATTCGACCAATCCGATGCTTTTCCCTTCGGTCCAGTGGCGCGCACGGCCAGCAGAATTGTCTTACCGATCCAAGTTTGAGCTGGCACTCGGCCGGTGTACGGCCCGGGCTTAGCGATAGGCAACGTGATGATTTTGCTCTGAGACGGGTCTTCTCCGGCGCGTAGCTCGATGGAACGAACGCTGGTCAAGTCCAGGTTCTCCGTGGTCTTGTTCGGCAAGGTGAAAACGAACTCGATGTTGTCGCCGTACTCCCACGCGCGAAAATCGGTGATGGTGACAGGAATATCGAGGGTCGGCGGCAGTGGCGGCCCTACATAACCGCACCCAGACAGCAATGCTGCCGTCACCGAGAGAACCCAACGCTTCACAGAATATACCGGCTGAGGTCCTGATCCTTGACGATGTCCGCCAGTTGTTTGCGCACGTATCCGACGTCAACTTTCACGGTCTTCTTCTTGAGATCCGGCCCGTCGAACGATACGTCTTCCAGCAGTTTTTCAAGAATGGTGTGCAGGCGGCGCGCGCCGATATTCTCGGTGGTCTCGTTCACCCGCGCGGCGAAGGATGCGATCTCTTCGAGCGCGTCCTCACTGAAGGAGAGCTTGATGCCTTCTGTGTCCAACAGCGCCTGATACTGCTTGATCAGCGCGTTTTTCGGCTCTTTCAGAATGCGAATGAAATCGGCTTCGGTCAGCGATTTCAGCTCTACGCGAATCGGAAAACGGCCCTGCAATTCGGGAATCAGGTCACTGGGCTTCGACACGTGGAATGCGCCCGCGGCGATGAACAGGATATGATCCGTTCGAACAAAACCGTAGCGCGTGTTGACAGTAGTGCCTTCCACGATCGGCAGGATGTCGCGCTGGACGCCTTCGCGACTCACATCGGGACCGTGGCCGCCCTCGCGCCCGGCGATCTTGTCGACTTCGTCCAGGAAGATGATGCCGCTGCGCTCCACGCGTTCGATAGCAGTGCGCGTGACCTGGTCCATGTCGACCAGTTTCTGCTCTTCTTCCTGCACCAGATAATCCACGGCCTCGCCGACGCGCATCTTACGCTTGCGGGTGCGCCCGGCGAACAAGCCAGGCAGCATGTCCTTGAGATTGATGTCCATCTCCTCGATGCCGCTGTTGGTGGTGACTTCGAAGGACGGCCCGCGCTCGCGCACTTCGATTTCCACCATGCGGTCGTCGAGCTTCCCGGCTCGCAGACGTTCGCGGAGTTTTTCGCGAGTGCGCTCGGCGCTTTCGCTTTCCTCGGGCTGGGCCGGCATCAGAAGGTCCAGCAAACGCTCTTCGGCATTGCGCTCGGCGCGATCTTCTACTTCCGCCAGGCGCTCCTCGCGGACCATGTCGATCGAAATCTCCACCAGGTCGCGAATCATCGATTCGACGTCGCGGCCGACATAGCCGACTTCGGTGAACTTGCTCGCCTCCACTTTGAGAAACGGGGAATTGGCCAGCTTGGCGAGTCGCCGCGCCAGTTCGGTTTTCCCGACGCCGGTGGGGCCGATCATCAGGATGTTCTTCGGCATCACCTCTTCGGCCATCTCGGGGTCGAGCTTCTGGCGGCGAATGCGGTTGCGCAAAGCGATGGCCACGGCGCGCTTGGCATCGTGCTGGCTGATGACGTACTTGTCCAGCTCGCGCACGATCTCGCGCGGCGTCAATTCATCCAGGAGTGGCGTGTCTTCGGCGGCTTGGGCGGGAAGATAGATGACCATCAGGCCAGTTCCTCGTACACTACGGATTCATTCGTATAGATACAGATCTTGCCCGCAATGATCATAGCCTTTTCCACGATGTCGCGCGCGGAGAGCTTGGTGTTCTCAATCAGCGCCGTCGCGGCAGATTTGGCGAAAGCGCCGCCAGACCCGATCGCCGCTACCGATTCGTCGGGCTCGATGACGTCGCCATTGCCGCTGAGCAAGAAGGTGTTGTCCTTGTCCGCGACTAGTAAGAGCGCCTCCAGATGACGCAGGGATCGGTCCATTCGCCATTCCTTCGCCAATTCGACGGAAGCGCGTGCGAGGTTCCCGTTATGCTGTTCGAGCTTGGCTTCGAACCGGCCGAACAGCGCGAATGCATCGGCGGTGGATCCTGCGAAACCGGCTAGAATCTTGTCCTTATAGAGCCTGCGGAGCTTTTTCGCGGACGACTTTAGCACTTCCGAGCCTAGGGTCACCTGGCCGTCGCCCGCCATCACCACCTTGCCGTCGCGCCGGACACACAGGATGGTCGTGGAGCGGATCTTTTGTCTCATGTGTGAACTTTTAGTGTATACGGTGCGGATAAGCTCAGTGCTGAATCAGCAGATTTCCGGCACGATCCACCTGGAAACGCCAACCCGACGGCACGAGCGTCGTGGAACCATAATCGAGCACCAGCGAGGGTCCATTGAGAGGACCTTTGGCGAGCTGTTCGCGATTCCAGACCGGAATCCGCCGCCATGAGCCTGAAACCCAGACTCGTCGGACCTCCGCGGCTCCCTTTCGCATCGTCGGACGGACGATGCGTGGTTTGGCCAATGTGACTCGGGCGCGTACTCGTACCGTGACGACTTCCACCTCGCGCTTGGGAAGCGAGTAGCCGTAGATCCGAGCGTGCTCGCGATGGAACGCTTGCTCCGGGGACTTCCAGGGCACGTTCAACTCATAGCTCTGGCCGCGATAGCGCAGATCGGCCGATCGTTCGATACGCGCACCCGGCGATTCGCGGCGCGCGCGTTTTTCCAGCACTTCAAAGACTTTTTCGATATTGTGGTGGCCCAGCGCGCCCGCGGCATAGTCGCGCACCGCATCGGCGATCAGCATGCCCAACGCCGATAGCGCCCCCGCGTATTGAGGGACGATCACGGAGCGGATTCCCAACTGCTCAGCGATCTCGCACGCATGTAAGCCGCCGCATCCGCCGAAAGCGACTAACGCAAACTCGCGGGGATCGTAGCCACGTTCCACCGAGACCACTCGAATCGCCCGTTCCATGTTCGAGTTGGCGACGCGCAGGATGCCTGCGGCGGCCGCGGCGCGATCTAGTTTCAAGCGGCGGGCGATACCATCGATCGCCGCGGCGGCGCGATCCGCGTCCACGCGCATGCTGCCGCCAAGCAACGACTGAATGCGGCCCAGCACTACATGCGCATCCGTTACTGTAGGCTCTGTGCCCGAGCCGTAACACGCCGGACCGGGATTGGCCCCCGCGCTCTCCGGACCTACTCGAAGCAGCCCGCCCGCATCCACACGCGCGATCGATCCGCCTCCCGCGCCCACCGTGTGGATGTCGAGCATCGGTACGCGAATTGGGAAACCGTCAACCGAGGCTTCGGTGGTCTCGCGAGCTGCCCCATCGGCCAGGCTCACGTCCGTAGACGTGCCGCCCATGTCGAAGCCCAGAATCTTTCGGAAGCCGCTTCGGCGTGCGGTTTCCATGGCGCCCACCACGCCTCCAGCAGGGCCGGAAAGCACGGTGCGCACAGCATGGCGGCTCGCGTCTCTAGCGGAAAGGAATCCGCCATTCGATTGCATGATGGCGATTTGAAACTTTCGCGCGCGCCCCAATGCTCCTAGATACGCTTCCATGAGCGGGCCGACGTAGGCGTTGACGGCGGTCGTGGAACTGCGCTCATACTCGCGGAATTCGGGGCTGACATCGTGGGAGGCGCACACATACACGCCGGTTTCCTTCAGCGCCTTCCACACAGCGCGCTCATTCGCTGCATTCTGATACGCGTGCAGGAAACAGATCGCGATCGAGCGGACTCCCGCACGCTTCAGTCGCGCGGCCAATCGCTTCAGTTCAGCCGCAGAGGACCGGCGAGCGACGGTTCCATCGTGATAAGTGCGTTCGTGGACACCGAAACATAGATCGCGCGGAATCAAGGGACGCCGCGGTACCGGCGTGAGGTTGTACAACTCGGGACGGTTCTGGCGGCCGATCTCGAGAAGATCCTCGAATCCTGCGGTGGTGACGAAGGCCGTCCGCGCGCCCTTGCGCTCGAGTAAAGCGTTGGTTGCGACGGTGGAGCCATGCACCACGTCGACTCTTTTCTGACCCGCCGCGGCTTGCTCCAGTCCGGCCAGAATCACCTTCGCGGGTGATCGTGGATTCGACCGGAGTTTGAAGGATTCCAGGCGGCCGTCGTCGTGGAGAACCACGAAATCGGTGAACGTCCCGCCCGAGTCTACGCCAATGCGCATAACCCAGTTTATTCAGGTGTCATCATAGAAGGTAGTGATCCTCCTGCGGGGTGTCTCCAAGACATTTGAAGGAAAGCGCAAAGTCACCGCGCTCGACGGGATCGACCTATCGATAGCCAAGGGCGAGATGGCGTCGCTCGTGGGGCCTTCCGGATCGGGTAAATCGACCATGCTCAACCTGATCGGCGGGTTGGATCGGCCTACTCGGGGCGAGGTCGAGCTGGATGGGCAGCCGCTCTCTAAACTCAGCGACGACGAACTGACGCGCGTGCGGCGCGACAAGATCGGGTTCATTTTCCAGTTCTTCAACCTGTTGCCGACGCTTTCCTGTCTGGAGAACGTCTCGCTTCCGCTGCATCTGCGCGGCTGGCCTCGCAAGAAGGTGGAGGAGCGCGCACGGGAATTGCTCGACACGGTGAAGCTAGGCGCACGACTGGATCACTTGCCAGACGAGCTCTCCGGAGGAGAGCGTCAACGTGTCGCGATCGCACGGGCACTCAGCGTATATCCCCCGATTCTGCTTGCGGATGAGCCTACTGGGAACCTGGATACGCATACTGGCGCTGAGATCCTGAATCTGATTCACGATCTGCACGACCGGCTGGGAGCGACGGTTTTAGTGGTCACGCATGACAAGACGGTAGCGGAGAGCTGCCCCCGTACAATCCAACTCCGCGACGGCCGGGTGTTTGCAGACACGCGCCGGCCCGACATACAAAGAGAAGAAGTTCGCCGATGATCCTGCTGCGGCTCATCAGTTGGCCCTACGCGTGCAAGCACCTGCTGCGAGTTCTGCTGACCACCGCGGGCATCGTGCTTGGCGTGGGCGTGTTCGTGGGGATGCGCACCGCGAACAAGAGCGTGCTGGCGGCGTTCAATCAGACTATCGATCGCATTGCGGGCGCTTCCCAGTTGCAGGTCACAGCGGGCGATGCGGGTTTCGATGAAGATGTGCTGGACAAGATCCGCGAGCTCCCAGAAGTCCGCGCGGCGGCTCCGGTCATCGAAGCTACCGTCGGCACTGGGCAAAACAATCTCCTGGTTTTGGGCGTGGACATGCTCGGCGACCGTAACATCCGCAACTACGACCTGGAAGGGAACGACGAAGCTATTGACGATCCTCTCATCTTTCTTGCGCAGCCGGATTCGCTGATGGTGACCAAGAAGTTCGCCGACGAGCGCGGACTGAAGGTCAACAGCAAGTTGCCCATGCGGACCATGCAAGGCGACCAGGTGTTCACCGTGCGCGGGATCATGAAGCCGGGCGGCCTGGCGAACGCTTTCGGCGGCGATCTGGCGATCATGGACATCTACGCGGCGCAGAAGATGTTCGGGCGCGGGCGCAAATTCGACCGGATCGACATAGCGCTGGAAGAAGGCACCGCTCTCGAAGGCGCTACTGGGAAGTTGCAAACGCTGCTGGGATCGGGATTTCAAGTGGAGCCGCCCAGCTCGCGCGGCCAACAGTTCGAATCGACGTCACGCATGTATGCGCTGGCGTCCAACATCACCAGCGTGTTCGCGTTGTTCATCGGGATGTTTATCATCTACAACACATTCGCGATTGCGGTGACGGAGCGTCGCTCGGAGATTGGAATCCTGCGCGCGTTGGGTGCGACTCGGGGCCAGATCCGGACGCTGTTTTTGACCGAGAGCGCGATCGCGGGATTGGCGGGAACGTGCGTGGGAGTGCTGTTCGGGATCGCGATGGCACGAGCGATGTCGGGATACATCGGCGGCATGCTCACCGAGATTTACGGCGTGGCGCAGAGCCCCGGCGATCTCACGCTCGATCCATGGCTCATTGGCACCGCTGTTGCGATGGGCTTAGTCACGAGCCTGGTGGCGGCGGTGATTCCGGCGCGCAGCGCGGCTGGCGTGGATCCGGTGAAGGCGCTGCAAAAAGGCGGATTTCAGTCGCTGGGAGAAGGCGAGAATCGCGCGCGGCGCAGATGGGCGCTCGCATTCGGCGTTGCTTCCGTGGTGGCATTTGCCTTCAACCGGTTTTGGTTCGTAACCTACGCTGGCTTCATCTTGGCGATTCTGGCGGCGGTGCTGCTTTCGCCCGCTTTGTCTTTCTGGCTCTCGCGGGCGCTTCGTCCATTGCTGGCGGGATTACGGCCGGTGGAAGGAGCGCTGGCGGCGGACAGTCTGATCCAGGCGCCACGGCGAACATCCGGTACGATTGCGGCACTCATGCTCTCGCTGGCGCTGGTGATTTCGCTGGGTGGCCTCGCGCGATCCAGTTACGATTCGCTGGCGGAGTGGATGCGCATCGCGCTGAATCCGGATTTCTTCGTGACCACCGCGGAAACCTTGTCCTCGCGAAGCTTCGTGTTCCCGGGATCGCTGGCCGATGGCTTGCGTGGGATTGATGGAGTGGCTGAAGTGCAGCCGGTGCGCAGCGTGCGTGTGATGGTGAAGAATGCTCCCATCATGATCATCGCGGGCGACATCGGCATGATTGCGAAACGGGTGCATCTGCCTCCGGTGGAGGGGAACTCGGAAGAAATGTACCGCTTGGCGGCCGAAGAGAAAGGCGTTGTGGTTTCGGCGAATTTCGCGCGGCTGCACAACGCGCACATGGGCGAAGTATTGGAGATTCCCACGCCCGCTGGGATTCTGCGTCTGCCCATCGTGGGCGTGGTCGACGATTTCTCCGATCAGCAGGGAACGCTGCTGCTCAATCGCGCCCTTTTCATCCGCTACTGGCACGATGATTCGGTGAACGTTTTTCGCGTGTACGTTGCTCCCGGTGCCGATGCCCCGCAAGTGCGGCAACGCATTCTTCAGGCGTTCGGCGGCCAGCAACGGCTATTCGTACTGACCAACCGGGAAGTCCGCGATTTCATCACCAAGCTTACAGACCAGTGGTTCGGCTTGACCAATGTGCAAACGGCTGTAGCAGTGCTCGTGGCGATCCTGGGAATCGTTAACGCACTGACGGTTTCGATAACGGACCGGCGGCGTGAACTGGGCGTACTGCAGGCGGTGGGCGGGCTGCGAAACCAGATCCGGCATACGATCTGGATGGAGGCGATTGCGATCGGGATCATCGGCGTGGCACTGGGGCTGGCGCTGGGCGCGGTACAGCTGTTTTACAGCATCGAGATCGCGCGCAGGGATCTGGTCGGGATCAGCATCGACTACGCGTATCCGTTCCAGACGGCATTGATCCTGATACCGGTGATTCTGGGGTCGGCGCTGCTCGCAGCGCTCGGCCCAGCGGAGAGCGCTGTGCGTGGATCGTTGATTGAGGCATTGGAATATGAGTAAGCTCCTGCTGTTTTTGCTCGCGTTGCCGGTGTTTTCCCAGGATCCTCGGCAGATCATCCTGGAAGTGCAGAAGCGCCAGCACTCGGATTCGCAACGTTACGAAGGAACGCTGGAGGTGACCAGCCAGGGCAACCAGGTGGCCACCAAACGCTGGGTCTACCAGCGCATCGGATCGTTCGGCAACAGCAAGGCCATTCTGCGGTTCACCGCTCCTGCGGAAGTGAAAGGCGTGGGCTTGCTGATCGTAAATCATCCGGATCGCGCCAGCGACCAGTGGATGTGGCGGCCGGCAATTGGCAGGGATCAGCGCATCGCACTGCAAGATCGCTCGACGCGCTTCTTCGGCACGGATTTCAGCTTCGAGGATCTGGAGGAGCGCGACGTCGATCAGTACGATTACAAACTGCTCGCGGATGAGGGCGGGATGTGGAAGCTGGAATCGCGTCCGCGGAAATCGTCGCAGTACGAGTATTCCTACTTCTGGATCAAGAAAGACAACTATACGTTCGTCAAGATTGAGGCCTATAACAAGAAGGGCCTGGTGCGGACGATCGACTACAAGAATTACGAGCAGATCAAGGGGATCTGGACCGCGCGGTTGACCGAGGTGTACGACGTCGTGCGCAAGAGCCGAACGATTCTCAAGTACGAGAAACTCGAATACAACCTGCCGATGAAGGACGACGACTTCACCCTGCAGGCTCTGCGTCGCGATTTATGATCGGGCCCGGCGCGCTACTCGTCCTTCTGCTCGCGCAACAGCCTCTTTCTGACGCGAACAACGCGCAAAGCGCTGTTCGCTTTGACCAGCGCGGATTTATCGAGAACCGGACCGTGGTGTATCCCCAGACTGCGTCGAATGACAGCGGCCGTGTTGTCGACGAACTTCTGTTTCGTGAAGAAGCGTCCTACAAGCTCGCGCCCTGGTTCACCGTCAACGGATCGTTCGACGCTCGCACGGATTCCCATCGGCAAACTGCACGCGATGGAGTTGTCGATGCCGATGACCGCAGCATACAGCGCCCTGCGTTTTCGGTGCGGCGGCTGAGCGCCACCGTTCATCGGGGCAAGGTGACCGCGGAAATCGGGCGTCAACTGATCCGCTGGGGCAAGACGGACATCCTTAATCCCACCGACCGATTCGCGCCGAAAGATTACTTATCGAGCGTTGTCGATACGGATTTCCTGGGAGTATCGGCGGCGCGAGTGACCTATGAATCGGGCGGCGACACCGTCGATCTGGTTTGGCAGCCGTGGTTCACCCCCAGCCGCACGCCGCTATTGAATCAGCGTTGGACGGCGTTGCCGCCGGAAGCTTCGGGTGTGAGCTTCATCGACGCAGGCGCGCATTATCCGGGTGGCTCGCAGTATGGGGCGCGCTGGAACCACATCGGGTCGGGCTATGAGTATTCGCTCTGTTTTTTCGATGGATATCAGAACCTGCCGTCGTTCGATGCGCTGTTCACTCCCGTGACGGCGTCCGTGGCGTTAACGCGGACCTATCCAGACTTGCGGCTATACGGAGGCGACGCGGCGGTTCCCCTGCCTTGGCTGACGATCAAAGGCGAAGCGGCGTACTTCACTTCGTCGACTCCGGGAGCAGAAGAGTACGCGCTGTATGTGATCCAGCTCGAACGGCAAGTGAAGGAATGGTCGTTCGTCGGCGGGTATGCGGGCAGCGTGGTGACGCGAGACGCGGCATCGCCATTGCAATTCGCCCCGGATCGCGGATTTGCGAAGTCATTCGTCGGGCGCGCGGGATTGACGATTGACGCGAATCGCAGTCTGGCGATCGAAACAGCGGTGCGGGCCGAGGGATCGTTTGTGCGCTTCGAATATTCCCAACTCTTCGGGCAACATTGGCGGGCGACGGGTGGGATCGCCTGGATCAGGGGAGACATGACGGATTTCCTGGGCGAATACCGTAGGAATTCCTACGGGTCGCTGGCGATTCGATACAGCTTTTAAAGTAGGACAATGTTGGTATGTCGCTGACCGCTTCGACCATGATGGAACTGGGGACTGAGATCCCTTCCTTCGCTTTGCCGGATGTCCGCACTGGCAAGATGGTGCACGTGCCTGAACAGTGTGCGCCCGGACCGATCCTGGTGATGTTCATCTGCAAGCATTGCCCGTACGTGATCCACGTCAAGAGCGAGCTGGCGCGGATCGGAAGGGACTACGCGGGCAAAGTGGCGATCATCGCGATTTCGTCCAATGACGCCGGATACGTTGCGGAGGATTCTCCGGAGAAGCTGAAGGAAATGGCCGAAGAGCTCGGCTTCCACTTCCCGCTGTGTTACGACGAGACGCAGGACGTCGCCACGAGTTTCACCGCGGCCTGCACGCCGGATATTTTCCTGTTCGACAAAGACCGGAAACTAGCGTATCGTGGCCAGATCGATGGGAGTCGCCCAGGCAACACCATTCCTGTGGACGGCCGCGATCTGCGCGCCGCCATGGACGCACTGCTCAAAGGCGCCCGCCCTGCAACCGACCAGCATCCAGCCACTGGATGCAACATCAAATGGAAGCCTGGGAAGCAGCCGGTGTATTATCACAGCGCGCTCGTTAAGAAGTAAGAAGAGACAAGAAGTAAGTCGACAAAAGTGATCCGCTTCGCCGCATTGCTGTTCGCAGTCGTTGCCTGGGGGCAAGGCCCTCCATACACCGTTGAGGTCGTGGCCAACGGCATGCGCTTCGCCGATGGACCAGTGTGGTCGCTCGAAGATTTCCTGCTGTTCAGCGATACCGTCACCGACAAGCAGCACAGGTTCACGCCCGGGAAAGGCGTTTCCGATAGCGGCAGCCATCCGGGCGGCACCGCGGGAAACGCGTACGACGACAAGGGCAATCTTTACACCTGCGAATTCCGTGAGCGGCGCGTCATCCGCACCGCCAAGAACGGCAAGGTCGAGGTGATTGCGGCGCGATTCGAGGGAAAGCGTCTTAACGCGCCGAATGACGTGGTGGTGCGGCGCGACGGCAACGTGTATTTCACCGATCCGGCGTTCGGTAATCAGGAAGACGCGCGGGAGCTGGATTTCTACGGCGTTTTTCGGGTGACCACGCGAGGGCAAATCGAGGCCATCGCCAAGTGGAAGACCCGGCCCAACGGGTTGGCGCTATCACCCAACGGCCGGACGCTGTACGTGTCGGATTCGGACGGCCGGTCGATTCACGCGTTCGATCTGGATCGAGCGGGTGCGGGATCGAACGACCGGGTAGTGGTCTCGAAGATTCCAGGCGCGCCCGCGGGACTGCGAACGGACGAGATGGGCAACATTTATGTCGCCGCAAAGAATGTGTTCATATATTCGCCGCAAGGCGAACTCGTGCGGACCATCAGCATGGGGGAGACTCCGTCCAATCTGGCGTTCGGCGATCCGGATTTTTCCACGCTCTATGTGACTGCGCGGACGTCGGTGTATCGCATCAAGTTGGGCGTGAAGGGGGCGGTGCCGTATTCCCCCTAAGTCGCCGTCGAAAGCTTCGAGAAGATATCCCGCACATCCGCTGCCGGGCGTCGGCGCGTTGATTTTCCGCGGGCCGGGAAAGCGCGGACCGATTCTGTTGGTAGAACGCGGCGGCCATCCGCTGAAAGGCTACTGGTCGCTGCCGGGTGGGCTGGTCGAGACCGGTGAGAGTCTCGACGAAGCGGTCCGGCGTGAGGTGCTGGAAGAAACGGGATTGAAGGTCAAGCCTCTGGAGATGGCGGGAGTTTTCGAACGAGTGATGAAAGATGCGCGCGGCCGCACCGAGTATCATTACCTTCTGGTCGATTACGTGTGTAAGATTACCGGCGGAAAACTGCAAGCGGCGGACGACGTGGCGCGCGTCGAATGGGTGCCGCGTGAACGGCTGGGGGATTACCAGATGA
The DNA here is from genome assembly GCA_020073445.1 of Terriglobia bacterium. Classification (GTDB taxonomy): domain Bacteria; phylum Acidobacteriota; class Terriglobia; order Bryobacterales; family Bryobacteraceae; genus Palsa-187. The sequence continues at coordinate 222,594 of JAIQFE010000001.1, read as the reverse complement.
CCGAAGGGACTCGCGACGTGATCGAGAAGGCGTACTCAGGTGCAAGCCGAAAACGCACTTGAGCGTGCCGAAAAGGCACTGGAGTTCGATGACTTGCGTGCGCTGCTCAGCCGCTACGTCCGCAGTCCCATGGGACAAGCGGAGCTGCAAAGTGTAACGCCGCTGACCGATCGCGAGGCGATCGAAAACGCGCTCGCCGATGCCGCTGAGGCGATCGAATATCTACGCGCCGCCTCGAATCCCCAAACAGCCAGTCGCGGCGCGGCGATTCGGCCTCGTTTCGACCTGGGTACCGATCCAGCGCCTTTGGTCGCGCGCCTGCGGATCCAGGGAGCAACGCTCGAAGCTACGGAGATCTTCGAGCTGGCGCGGCTCCTGGACGTCGCATCCGAGGCGCGGTCGGTGGTGCTCTCCGCGCGCGACCGTTTTCCCCGGCTGGCAAGGCACGCATCGGCGATCGCCGATCTGCGCGAGCTGGCCCGCGATCTTCGCGGCAAGATTCTGCCCGACGGTACGCTGGCGGATGATGCAAGTGTCATGCTGGCGCGCCTGCGCCGCGACAGCGAACGGCAGCGCAGGCAAATTGAGGATTCGCTGGCCCGCTTCCTGCGCGCGCATCACGAAGATGGAACCCTGCAGGAAGACTTCGTCACCATTCGCAATGACCGGTTCGTGGTGCCGATCGTAACCGGCCGCGAGCGGCGCGTGGATGGCGTGATTCATGGATCGAGCGGCTCCGGCGCCACCGTGTTCGTAGAGCCGCTGGAGACCATCGCGCTCAACAACGAACTGGTCCGCTTGCACGAGGAAGAGCTGCGCGAAGTACACCGGCTGCTGCGCGAATTCACCACCAGGATGCGCGAACACGCCGCCGAGATCGCGGCTTCGGTCGAGGCACTGAGCCGCCTGGAGCTGCTGTTCGGCAAAGCGGAATTTGCGGTGGAGTTTCGATGCTGCGTACCGCGGCTGAGCCGCGAAGGCTCACGGAGGATCGTGTTGCGCGCCGCGCGGCACCCGTTGCTCGAAGATATTCTGCGCGCCCAAAAGAAGACGGTGGTTCCGGTTTCACTCGAACTGAATACGGCCCAGAGCACGTTGCTGATCAGCGGACCCAACACGGGCGGAAAGACCGTCGCGCTGAAGACCATCGGCCTGCTGGCGCTGATGACTCACGCTGGTCTGCCGACGCCTGCGCAAGAAGCTGAGTTCCCGCTATTCGACGAAGTGCTGGCCGATATCGGCGACCATCAGTCACTGGCCGAAAGCCTCAGCTCTTTTTCATCTCACATCGTCGCTGTGCGTTCGATGCTCGAGCGGGCGACCGGGGATTCATTAGTCCTGCTGGACGAGCTCGGCCGGGCCACCGATCCCGAAGAGGGCGGAGCGCTGGGCGTGACCGTGCTCGAAACGTTCCGAATGCGGGGCGCGTTCACGCTGGCGTCGACGCACTTGATGGCGATGAAGGTCTACGGAGCTTCCACAAGTGGTGTGCTGAACGGGTCCATGGGATTCGACGAAGCGACGCTCGAGCCGACTTACGTCCTGCGGCTGGGTGCGCCGGGAAAATCGGCGGGTCTCGATATCGCCAGCCGCCTGGGCCTCGATCCGGCGTTGATCGAGCAGGCGCGCGGGAGGATGGCTGCGTCGGATCGGGATGTCTCGCGGTTTCTGGGAGAGATGCATCAGAAGCTGGAGCAGCTGGAGACCGAGCGCGCGGAGATCGCTGCGCGCAGCCAGGCGCTCGCCTTACGCGAACAGGGGCTGGAGCAGACCTGGGAACGAAAATACATCGCGAAGATTCAAGAGGTGGAACGGCAAGCCGCGGACTTATCCGTGCAGTTCGAACGCCGCGCGCAGGAGACGATCGAGGATCTGAGCCAGAAGGCCCGCACGAAAATCGCCAAAACGAAGCGCGAGTTTCAGGAGCAGGTCGCGTCCCTTGCTCCCTTGCCTGCGGCAGGCGCTTCCCCGGCGCGACTCAAACTGGAAGCCGGCGCGCAGGTCCGCCTCAAAGGAATCCGTCAACCGGCGACCGTGCGGCGCATCCTAGACCACGGCGAGATCGAAGTGGAAGCCGGGTATCTGAAGATGCGTGTCCCCACGTCTGACATCGAAGAAGTAATCGCGAAAGTGCCGACGCAGACACGCAGCTCATCGATCACCTTCAATCAGGGTCCGGAGTTCGCGACCTCCATTCGCGAGATTAATCTGATCGGTCAGCGTGCCGAGGAAGCCTGCGAGCGCGTCGACAAGTTTCTGGACAACGCGGCGCTGGGGCAGGCGGAGCTGGTGAGGATCGTCCACGGGCATGGGATGGGGATCCTGCGAAAAGCCATCGCCGATTTGCTCGCGCGCAACCCGCACGTCGCGAAATTCTATTCCGCCAGGCCTGAAGAAGGCGGGACAGGGGCTACGATTGTCGAGCTGAAGTGAATCGACTTATGCTTCGGCGGCGTCTGCCTGAGCACTCAGTGCGCGCTGCCGCTCGAAGGCCAGCTTGCCCTGATATTCTTCCCACAACGTGGTGACACCGGCCCAGAAGTAGCCGCCCACGAAGAGCATCAGAAACGGAATCGCCAGGTAGTTGTAGGATTGGATCGCGTAAATCACGATCGCCAGAAATCCGCACCCGGCAGCCAGTTCGGCATACGGGAGCCATCCGCTGCGGCGGCGGTATTGCAGATTCGCGAGGGTGGTCTTCTGCGCGCCGTATTTGGCGGTGCGCGCGAACGCCGTCTGATATCCGACCAGCGCTTCGAAGAAGGCTTTCGTATTGATGATCGTGAGCGCCACGCCGGCCGCCATCAAGGCAGGCAGGAACAGGATGGTTCGCCTCCAGTTGCGCGGGTACAACTCCCGCTGGGCGACCACGTAGAATGCCGAAATCGACCAGAACGACGCCGCGATCAGGGGCAGGTCGATCACCAGCATCTCGAACCAGCCCATGTAGAAGCGCACGATCATCACCGGAAGCATCAGCACGCTCACCACGATCATCAGCGGGTAGCCGACATTCGGAGTCAGGTGGAAAAACGCTTCGGCTTTCACTCGCCACGGCAGCTTGGATCGCAGGATCTGGGGCAGCAGCTTTATCGCGACCTGGGTCAAGCCCTTGGCCCAGCGCGATTGCTGCACCTGGAAGCCGTAGGTTTCAACGGGCAGCTCCGAGGGGCACTCGACCGCAGGCGCGTAGACGAACTTCCAGCCCTTGAGCTGCGCGCGATAGCTAAGATCGGAATCTTCGGTGAGCGTATCGTGCTGCCAGCCACCCGCATCCGCGATCATGGACTTGCGCAGGATACCGGCCGTGCCGTTGAAGTTGAAAAACAGGCCGCCGCCGAAGCGCGCGACGTGCTCCAGCACAAAGTGCCCGTCGAGCAGGATCGCCTGGACTTCGGTCAGGACGTTATGCCCGCGGTTCAGATACGTCCAGCGGGTCTGCACCATGCCGACCTTGGAATCGGTGAAATGGTGCACCGTTCGCTGCAGAAAATCGACGGGCGGGACGAAATCGGCGTCGAACACCGCGACCACTTCGCCGGTAGCGGTCTTCAAACCATTTTCCAGAGCGCCGGCCTTGTATCCGTGGCGATTGGTCCGGTGGATGTACTCGATGGGCAGACCGGCGTCGCGATACTCGCGAACCAGTTCCTCGGTGAAGGGATGCGTATCGTCGGTGGAATCGTCCAGCACCTGGATCTGGAGCAGGTGGCGGGGATAGTCGATCTTGGAGGTTTCCTCCAGCAGGCGTTCCACCACGAAGCGCTCATTAAAAATCGGGAGCTGGATGGTGACCTTCGGCAGTTCGGCGAAGCGCATGGGCGGCTCGATTTCGCCGAAGTGCTTGCGATGTTTCATGTAGCCGCGGATGGTCTCATAGCGGTGGAGCCCGTAGACGGAGAGCACCGCGAGAACCGCGAAATACGGGACCATGATGGCCCAGTCGAAGAACTGCAGATGGTGAATGCCCTTGAAGGTATCGTCGAACAGGACATCGGAGATCCGGCTGCTGAACGAGGGGACTCCGGTAGCCAGCAAGAACGCGGGTATCGGCACCAATGTTGTCATCTGAAGAAGCGGCTCCGTTTTCGTTAGCACAGGACGGCTGACGAAGCCGTAAAACACTAATATTATAGGCGATTTAGGCCGATGGATGCTACACTTGGACGTAAGGAGCGTCCTCCCATGCGTTTCTTTCTCGATACGGCGAATCTGGACGAGCTAAAGGCCGGAGCCCGCTGGGGCGTTGTGGACGGCGTCACCACCAACCCTTCGCTGATCGCCAAAGAGGGCGTGCCGATCGAGGAGCAGGTGCGCAAGATCTGCGATATCGTCAACGGCGATATCAGCGCCGAGGTGGTGGCCACCGACACCGAGGGAATGCTGACCGAAGGCCGGAAACTGGCCAAAATCCACAAAAACATCGTGGTAAAGGTGCCTTTGACCCGCGACGGCATCCGGGCGTGTTCCATGTTCAGCCGCGAAGGGATTCGCGTAAACGTGACCCTGTGCTTCTCCGCCGGGCAGGCGATTCTGGCCGCCAAGGCTGGTGCTTATTTTGTCAGTCCTTTTGTCGGGCGCCTGGATGACACCGGCTGGGACGGCATGCAGTTAATCCGCGATATTTCGCAGATTTACAAAAACTACAGCTTCACCACGCAGATCCTGGCCGCGTCGCTGCGTCATTCGAACCACGTGATCGACGCCGCCAAGGCCGGCGCTCACGTCGGGACCATGCCGTTCAAGGTTCTCGACGCCCTGTTCAATCATCCGCTGACCGACAAGGGCTTGGACCAGTTCCTCAAGGACTACGCCAAGGCCTTCCAGGACCTCCCGGTCGCCCGATAGCGCTCAACCCCTTTTCAAAGTGAACCTACCGCCAATCTCACCCGGCACGAAGGTGATCCTCCTGGGAGCACTAGGAGTGGGAGTGGTCTCCTTCGGCGTACGTATGGCCATGAAGGCGATGCAGGCGAATCCGGAAAAACGCGAGCGCAAACGGCGCTTGGATCTGCACCAGAACGGTCGGCTTTGGGATGCCCTGATTACCGAGGCGTCGGAATCCATGTTGTATTACTCGTACTCGGTAGGTGGGGTGCAGTACGAGGCGTCTCAGGATGTCAGCGCGCTGCGCGATCTGCTCCCTCCCGAGCCGGAACGCCTGATCGGACCAGCCAGCCTCAAGTATTCGACGCGGAATCCCGCCAATTCCATGCTGATCTGCGAGGAATGGAGCGGGTTGCGGGCTCCGTCTCGAGCCGCCTGATCCGCCTCCGAACTCGGGTCCCTTGAAACGTTCGGTGTCCGGTGGTATCCAATGGGCGATGAAACGATTAATCTTGTTGCTGCTGCCCTTGGCCATGTTCGCTGCCTCGGACCTCACGAAGGAAGTCCGGCACGAGCTGGTCATGTTGCCCTATTACGGGGTGTTCGACAACCTGACGTACCGCGTGGATGGGTCCAAGGTCACGCTGTTCGGACAAGTCCGCGATCCGAAGCTTAAGGACGACGCGGGCAAAGCCGTCAAGGGCATTGAAGGCGTCTCCGCGGTGGATAACCAGATCGAAGTTCTGCCGCTGTCGGGCATGGACGATCAGACGCGGATAGCGGTTTATCGCGCGATCTATTCGAAGCCGGCGCTGCAACGCTATCAGATGGGCGCCGTGCCCCCGATCCATATCATCGTCAAGAACGGGAATGTGACTCTGGAAGGTGCGGTTGCGAACCAAGCCGACAAAGACGTCGCCGGTATCGCCGCAAACGGTGTCAGTGGCGTGTTCAAGGTGACCAACAACCTCAGGCCGGATAAGTAGCGGTAGGTGATTTCGGCGCGTTTTTTCGCAAGGGCGCGTTCAGCATGGCGATTACGGGCGCCGCGGCGCGGAATCTTTTCACCAGTTCCGGGAGCAACCGCGGGGTGGTGGCGATCTTGGCGTCCAGTTCCACCCAATAGAGCCACTGCTTCATGCGGATGAGATCTTCGGCCGGGTGAGCCGCGTCGAAACCCTTGGGCATGCGCGTCACGGCGCTGCCCTCCAGTTTCCCGAGCAGCTTTTGCGGCCCACGCGATGCTTTTCGAAACGCGGCGTGGTTTTCGGCGAGCCACGCGCGAATCGCGCGAAGTTCGTCCGGCCCCGGCATGTACGACCCCGCCGCGATTCCTACCGACTTGTCGGTGAGATGGAAGTAGAATCCCGCGGCGGATTGCTTTCCCAGGTTCCGATCCGGAAAAATAGCGGCGATGTGCGTCTTGTACGGTGTCTTATCGGCGCTGAAACGAGTGTCGCGATAGATGCGGTACACGGCTTTCTTCGGATCCGTGATATGCTCCGGGGCGAAATCCAGCAGTTCGGCGTTGATGGCCTCCACCAGCTGGACCATGGGAGTCTTCAGCTTGGTCTCGAAGATCTCCTTGCGGGGCTGAAACCATTCGCGGCGATTATTTCGCTTCAGGCTTCGCAAAAACGTCAAAGCATCGGGAGAGAATCCGGGAAACATATTACGCTGGTTCAGAGATGGATGACGAGTTGTTGGCACGCCTCGGGGCAATCCCAGGACTACAGTCTACCGAAAACGTTCCGCTGAGCCAGTTGACGCGATTTGCGATCGGAGGCCCGGCGCGGATTCTGGCCGATGCCTCGTCGGAAGCCGCTCTGATCGCGGCGCTGGAAGTGGTGGGTGGCACCCCCCACGCGCTTATTGGGGGCGGGAGCAACCTGGTCGCAGACGATCGCGGATTTCCCGGCGTCGTCCTGCGCTATACGGCCAAGAACATCGAAATCGATGGATCGGTGGTGCGGGTTTCCGCGGGCGCGGTGCTGCAGGATCTGGTGGATGCGACCATCGCAGCCGGACTCGAGGGCTTGCACACCATGACTGGCATCCCCGGATGGGTTGGCGGTGCGATCTACGGCAACGCCGGGGCATACGGCCACTCGATCCATGAGTTCGTCGAATCCGTGCGCTATTGTGATTGTTCGACCATAGGCCCGGCAGTGCGCAAGATCGGCAATGCGGCGTGCGAATTCCGGTACCGCGAAAGCATCTTCAAGCGGTATAAGGACTGGATCGTGCTCGAGACCACCTTGCGGCTTCCCGCGGGGGATGCGGCCGCACTGCGTTCCACGGCGGAAGGCATTCTCAGAGTCCGCAACGAAAAGTATCCGCCGACGATGCACTGCGCCGGGAGCATCTTCAAGAATCTGATTCTCGCCGAGCTTCCCGAGTCCGTGCGCGCCCAGGTTCCCGCACAGGTGATTCGTGAAGGAAAGGTTCCCTCGGCTTACTTCCTGGAACTGGCAGGCGCAAAGGGCATGGTTCTGGGCGGCGTCCAGGTGGCTGATTATCACGCGAACCTCATCTACAATTCCGGCGCCGGCACATCGCAAGAGGTGCGGGAACTGATTGAGACGCTCAAGCGCCGCGTCCAAGATCGCTGCGGCCTGATGCTGGAAGAAGAAGTCCAGTACCTAGGCGGTTCATGAAGAACAAGGATTGATCCCCCGCCGTTACCGGCGGGGCTGAGATCGACTGTCAGCCCCGTCCGTGAGGACGGGGGATCTATACTGGCGGGCTGGCGACACGCTCCTAGGGCAAGTATGGGATAAGAAATTTCTTGTCCTTATTCAGTACGCCTTGCATCGCGATTTTCTCGCGCCAGTGCCGATCCGAAGAGGGTGCGAAAACTGCGATGGTTGATTCTCCTCGGTGTCCAGGTTGCGGCCTTGGCGCAGCAGGCGCCGCCGCTTCGGCTAAAGGTTCCTCCCGACCCCAACGCGCCGGCGATGTTTCTCCCAGAGCCCCCGGCGGCCGTGCACGTGATCGTGCAGTTTCAGGATCCCCCGACGCCCGACACCCTGCAAGCACTCGCGGGGCGCGGCGCGACGACGGTGTCGTATATACCCGACAATGCCGTGCTGACGACCATGAATGCGGCCGTCAGCCTGGTGGATCTGCCCGTCCACTATGCAGCGCCGCTCAGTCCGTACCAAAAGATCAGCCCTTTGATTGCGGATGGGAATCCGTCCGTTATCAGGGGAAACTATCTGGTCGAATTTCATCCCGACATAGATGCTAGCGCTGCGCGGCGCGTGATCCTTAATTTGCCGCTGCTGGAACTGCTCGACAATCCTGATCTAGCCAGTCGGCATGTGCTGCTGCACGTTATGGATCTTTCCCGAGAAGCGGAGGCGCTTGCGAGCCTGGCCGCTCAGGACGCGGTGGCGTATATCTTCCCGGCGGCTCCGGAGTTGATTCAGGGCCTACCCGTGGGGGTGGATCTCCCAGTGGCCCCCGGGTTGCTGCTTGCTAGCGGTGAAGTGCTGGGCCAACTCGTCAGCTCCTTTGGGGATGGGTGGGACGGTCCTGGCAAGAACGCCGTCACTCTCAATTACTTCTTCAGCCAACTGACCTCCCAGCTCCCGGATCTTGTCACGAAGAGTGAAATCGCGCGTGCCCTGGCGGAATGGGCCAAGGTCGCCCAGATTACCTGGGTGCCAGATGCGAGCCCGACAGCGGACCGCACAATCAACATCCTGTTCGCCACAGGAGATCACGGCGACGGCTTCCCGTTCGATGGACCCGGAGGAGTGCTGGCCCACACGTTTTATCCGTCGCTACCCGCCGCGGAGCCTCTCGCCGGGGACATGCATTTCGACGACGCGGAATCCTGGCACTTTGGCTCCAACTTCGACGTGTTTAGTGTCGCGCTGCATGAGATCGGTCACGCATTGGGCTTGGGAAGCTCCGACAATCCGGATTCGGTGATGTATCCCTACTACAGGCTGAGGACCGGACTTGCGCAAGAAGATCGGGACGCCATATGGACGCTTTACGCCGCACGGACGGAAACGCCGCCACTCACACTCACCGTTAATCCTCCCCCCATCACCACCACCTCCGCGACAATATCGCTCTCGGGAACCGTTACGGGAGGCAGCGGCACGCCCACCGTGACGTGGACTACGAGCACCGGCGCATCCGGCACGGCTTCGGTGAGTGGGACAAGCTGGACCGCGGCGAGTATCCCGCTAGCGATGGGGCTCAACAGCATCACGGTAACGGCTACCGATACCACCGGAAGCTCCTCCAGCACTGTGAGCGTGACCCGGCAGGCAGTTACTCCGCCGCCCCTCGCCTTGACGGCGAATGCTGTTCCTGCCGCGACCACTTCGGCAACGATCTCGCTCTCGGGAACCGTAACCGGAGGCAGCGGCACTCCGGCAGTAACGTGGTCTTCGAGCACGGGGGCGTCCGGCGCAGCGTCTGTGAACGGCACGAACTGGACTGCGTTGAATGTTCCTTTGGCGATCGGATTCAACAGCATCACGATCACGGCCGCGGACTCCACCGGAAGCATCTCCCGCGTCGTGAGCACAACCCGGACGGTGAGTCCGCCACCCACGGGTACGGACACCACCGGACCCGCGCTGACCATCACCTATCCATCGACCACGCTGGCGACGACACAAGCGTCGCTGACGTTTAGGGGCACGGCCTCGGATCCTTCGGGAGTCGCCAGCGTGACGTTCTCGACGAATACGGGCAGCGCCGGAACGGCATCGGGAACCAACGCATGGAGTGCCGCGATCCCCTTGCTGGTAGGGTTCAACCAGGTGGTGATCCGCGCCTACGATACAGCCGGCAACATGAGCTGGCGCAGCGTGATCGTAACCAGAAGGTAATTACTTTGACTCGAGAATCACCATCGCCAGAGCCTGCTCGGCGGTGTGCGTGATCGACAATGCGACGTTGATCGCACCGAGTTTTTCCGCGATTTCTGCCGCTCGCCGATGAAACTGGAGTGTCGGCCGGCCCGAAGGAAGATTGATCACTTCCAGATCCTGCCAGCCCAGCCCGCCGCGCCAGCCGGTTCCGAGCGCCTTCATTCCCGCTTCCTTGGCCGCGAATCGGGCGGCGTAGCGCTCGTAAGGGTTCGCCTTGCGCTCGGAGTAGGCGATCTCCCGCGGCGTAAATACGCGCTCTACCAAACGGCGTCCGTGCGGCGAAGTAATGGCCTTCTTGATCCGGTCGACCTCGCACAGATCGACGCCCGTGCCCACGATCACATCCACCCCTGCATGTGTTCGATTGTAAGCCAGCACATTATGCAAAGACGTGGTGACACCGATTCGGCAATCGTGTTACCAATGGAGAAGCGCCCGGCGTAGCCGTTTGTTTAAGGACGCTTTTGTCGTAACTTCCTCCATGCATATCCCCGACGGATTCCTGAGCACGCCCGTATGGGCCACGCTGGACGTGGTCAGCGCCCCCGCCGTGGCATGGGTGGCTCGCCGCGCCCAGCGCGATACGCAAGATCACCGCATCCCTCTGCTGGGCGTGATGGGAGCGTTCGTTTTCGCGGCGCAAATGGTCAACTTTCCGGTGGGCCCGGGCACCAGCGGACATCTCGTCGGCGGCGCGTTGCTTACTGTTGTGCTTGGACCGGCCGCCGCTTCCCTGGTGCTGACCGCCATCCTGGTTTTGCAGGCGCTGATATTCCAGGATGGAGGCGTGCTTGCGCTCGGCGCGAACGTCTTCAACATGGCGCTCGCGGGAGTCGCCGCCGCGTACCTTTCCTACCGGCTGTGGGGACAAGCTTCCCGGTCGGGTGCGATCTTCGCCGCAGGCGCGCTGAGCGTGATGACCAGCGCATGCCTTGCGCTCGGACAGCTTCTGATCTCGGGCGTGCCGATGACGGGCGGCGTGTTCTGGGCTTCGCTGGGACTGTTCGTCGTCAGCGCGCTCATGGAAGGCGCGATCACCGTCGGCGCAGTGCGCGCGATCGAACGTCTGAATCCCGCCTGGGTCGCCGGTCCGCAGCCGGCATCGTCACGCACGGTGGCCGGTGTGGCCCTGGCCGCGCTGCTCCTGGTGGTCCTCGGAACCCTGATCGCATCGGTGGCGCCCGACGGTATCCAACGCCTGACCGGGCAGGGAGTTGACTCCACCAGTTGGCCCCAGAGGACCATGGGCGGATTGGCGGGGATCGCGATGATCTTTGCGCTGTGTTACCTGGGCGGGAAACTTAAGTCGCGCCGGCGGAGCGCCTGACGGTGCATCATCTCGTAATCGATCGCTGGAGCCGCGGGTCAAGTTCTTTGCACCAGCGTGATCCTCGGGCTAAACTCGCTGCGCTTCTGGTGTTTCTGATTGTGCTTTCGACCACCCGGCCGGCTGCGCAATGGGCTTTCGCCGCCTATGCCATCATGCTGATCATTGCTGTTCACAGCGCCCGGCTTCCAATTCTCGGACTGGCAGGCCGCGCTGCCCTGGTTCTGCCGTTCTCGGCGACGTTCGCGTTGCTCACCTGGTGGTCGGGCGATACTCTGCGCGCTCTGGCACTCGCCGAGAAAAGCTTCCTGTCCGGCATGGCCGCGTTGCTGCTGGTAGCCACGACGCCGCTCACCGGCTGGACCGCCGCTCTCGAAAGCTGGCGTGCTCCGCGAATGCTGATCCTGGTGATCCAGTTTGTCTACCGCTATCTGTTCGTGATCGCCGAGCAAGCCCAGCGCATGCGATGGGCTGCCGTGTGCCGCGGGTCCCATAAGACCGGCGGGTTTCGATTAGCGACGGGCCTCGTGGGCGTACTTTTCGCGCGCAGTTGGCAGCGGGCCGACGGCATCTATCACGCCATGCTCGCGCGCGGATTTCGCGGACGCTTCGTCCCCGCCGCTCCCGCGCCTTTTCGCGCGGCCGACGCACTCTTCTTCTCCGCGTGTCTCGCGGGGTGCCTCGCCGTCCGGATATTGCTGTGAGTAAAGCCATACAAATCCGGGGGCTGCGCTATCGGTATCCGGACGGTACCCAGGCGCTCAACGGCATCGATTTTCATCTCGACGCGGGTGAATCGGTGGCGCTATTCGGCGCGAATGGATCCGGCAAGACCACTTTCGTCATGCACCTGAACGGATTACTGCGAGGCGAAGGGTCCATTGAAGTCTGCAGCATGCCGCTGTCGGACGAGACGCTGGAGCAGATCCGTTCCAAGGTCGGCGTGGTGTTTCAGGATTCCGACGAGCAGCTCTTCATGCCGACGGTTCTCGAGGACGTGGCGTTCGGCCCGCTGAACCTGGGTTTATCTCCGGACGATGCGCTTACGCGCGCGCGAACGGTCCTGAAGCGCGTTGGCATGGCGCATGCGCTCGAACGCGCTCCCTATCATTTGAGCGCCGGTGAGAAAAAGCGTGTGGCGATCGCCGGCGTACTGGCGATGGATCCCGAAATTCTGGTGCTCGACGAACCGACCACGTTCCTTGACCCACCTACGCGACGGGATCTTCTGACGCTCCTGCGAAGCCTGCCGCAGGCGAAGGTCGTGGTGACGCACGACGCGAACCTCGCGCGAGCGCTGACTACTCGTGCGGTGTTCTTCGATCAGGGCCGGATCGCGGGAGAAGGCGACGTGATCGAACTCATCCAGCGTTTCCACTGGGAATATTCATAAGAGCCTTCAGCCAGAGGAAGATGCACTTTCGACGATCAGAGTGACAGGTCCGTCATTGAGCAGTGTCACCGCCATATCGGCCTGGAACACGCCCGTCTCGACCCGCACGCCCAGCCCTCGCGACGCCTCGACGAAGTGCTCATACAGATGCCGGGCCTGGTCGGCCGGCGCTGCATCATCGAAACTCGGCCGCCGTCCTTTGCGGCAATCGCCGTAGAGCGTGAACTGCGAGACCGCCAGCATCGCGCCGCCGGTATCCAGCAGGCTGCGATTCATCTTCCCCGCGTCGTCGTTGAAGATGCGCAAATTTACGACTTTTCCCGCCAGGAATTCGGCGTCCCCCGCGGCATCCGTACGCGAGACTCCCAGCAGCACCAGCACGCCCGGACCGATTTCGCCGCGAACAGTACCCTCCACTTCAACCTTCGCGAACTTCACACGTTGAATCACAGCGCGCATACCGGAGAGTGTACCCCTGGAACTAGGGTAGAAACCCTATCGCCGCACCAGCCCGTTGGTCCCATAATGGATGCGGCAGTACCCGCGACCATCATGATCTACGCCAAGCTCCGCAAAAGGCAGCAACTCCCCGGCGGCTTCTTCCATCTCGAAGAAGAGAAGAGCAAAACTCGTGTTTTTGGTTACGGACACGGCGATCATATCAAGCTCAAGGACGAGTACGGCAACGTCTGGCTTGGCTCGGCGATCCGCAATCCGGACAATTCCATCGTGTATCGATTCCGCGATCCCAAAGGCAATGCCCTGCAGGGTATTTCGAGTGGCGGCACAGTTACGCTGCGCGACGACCGCGGCAACACCTGGAAGGGCTTCATCGATTAGGGCGGGGTTTTTTCACAGGCTTCGCCAGTTCCCCTTGCCGTTTCTTGGGTAGCTTCGCGACCACCAGCTCATACGATCGTGAGATCAGGCGTTTGATCTCGGTGCGCGGCAGCGCGTCTTCCGTCTCCAGAGCCACCCAGTGGCTGCGGGCCGAATAGGGCGCCGGAATGATGCCGGGCCGCTCCACCAGTTCCGCGAACATCTCCGGCGTGCACTTGAACGACATGACTACTTTGTAGTCCGGCGCGAGTACGACGACGGCATACATCTTGCCGCCGATCTTGAACACCAGGTCGTCGCCCCACAGGATTTCTTCCGTCGTATGCGGAAGGGCCATGCAGTGAGCGCGGACCCAGGCGACGTTCATGGCGCTTCAGGGACGGTACGTCGCGCTCTGGATGTCCGTCTCCCAGATCTTTACTTCGAGAATGCGCACCGGCACCGGTGTGTTGGCCAGTCCCCCACTCATCTCCGTGAAGAAATACTCCGCGATATTCTCCGCCGAGGGATTCTTAACATCGAACGGGGCGATCTCATTCAGGTTCTGATGATCCAGGCGGGACATCACCTGGCCCATCAGGTTCTTGACGTCGATGAAATCGACCAGCATGCCGGCGTCGTCTAGCTTCTCTCCCGCCAGCACTACCTGCACCTTGAAGTTGTGCCCGTGCAGGTTCTCACAACTCCCTTTGTAATTGCGGAGCGCGTGGGCCGCCGCGAAAGTCTGTTCTACAGTGACTTCAAACATGTTTAAAAAACTTCTCTACCTCTTCCCGCCGCGTGGTGAAATCATATTCCGGCAGACTGTCGAAGAAAATCTGCCCGTACCGCGTTTTCGTGATCCGGTGATCCAGCAACGCCAGCACCCCGCGATCCGTCTTGCTGCGGATCAGCCGCCCGAAACCCTGCTTCAGCGCGATGGCGGCTTGCGGAACCTGGTAGCCGTTGAATGCATCCCCGCCATCGTTCTTGATCGCCGCAATGCGAGCTTCCACCACCGGGTCGCTGGGCACCGCAAACGGCAGCTTATCGATAATAACGCAACTCAACTGTTCGCCCGGCACGTCCACGCCTTGCCAGAACGAGGAGGTCGCGAACAGCACGGCATTGGGTGTGGCGCGGAATTCTTCCAGCAGAGCGCTACGCGGCCCCGTTCCCTGCAGCAGCGTCTGATACGGAATTTCGAGTGACACTCGATCGTAAATCAGGCGCATCTGCTGATAGCTGGTGAACAGGACGAACGCCCGCCCCCGGCTGAGCGTGAGGATCTCGACGATCTCCTTCGCCGCGGCCGCCGTGAATGCCGGACTGCGCGGATCGGGTAAAGTCTGCGGAACATACAGCAACGCTTGCTTCTTGTGATCGAAGTGGCTCGGGACCAGTTCCGTCCGGGCCGCGCGCAGTCCCAGCCGGCGCAGCGTGTACTCGAAGCTGCCGGCGACTGCCAGCGTAGCCGACGTCAGGATGGCACAGTCGACACGATCGAACAAACGTTCGTCCAGGAGTTGTGAAACTTCGATCGGCGTCGCCTGCAAAAAAGTCCTGCGGCCCCGGCGCTCGATCCAGTACACGTAGCGCTTGTCGGGCACCCCGTTTGAGCCTTCCATCCAGAACTGCAGCTTGCGGGCCATCTCGCGAGCACGATTCACCAATGGAATTGAATCTTCCGGCGGAGCTTTTACCAGCTCCAGTTGCAGCGTGACCAGTTCCAGCGCGCGCAGGACGTCGCGATAGGCTTCTTCGTTCTTTTCGAGAAACGCCTCGTGCGCGCGGAATCCGGTGCGTCCTTCCGCCGAGCTAAAGAGCGCAAAGAACTGCGCGGCCTTCTCGGTCACCGTGATCAGGATACGATCCAGCTCCTCACTGCCGAACTGCTTGCGATGCGCCAGCCCCGCCACGTCGCGCGTCAGATCCTCCACCTGGCCGCTCGAAATCGATACGCCGAAGTACTGCCCGGCGACGTCCTCCACCTCATGAGCCTCGTCGAAGATAACGGCTTGATAGTCCGGGATGATCGCGCCGCGGTCGTCTTCCTTGACTGCGAGATCGGCGAAGAACAGGTGATGATTGACGATGATCAGGTCGCTTTCGCTGGCCTTCTGGTGCATGCGGGTGATGAAGCAGCGCTCGAACTGCGGGCATTTCTGGCCGCTGCACAGCTCGCCGCGCGCGTCCATCTTGGCCCATGCCGGACTGTTCTCGGGGAGACTCTTGATCTCCGCACGATCGCCGGTTTCCGTGGTCTTTTCCCAGGCTTGAATGATCTGAAAATCGGCGACCTCTTCCAGCCCCGCCAGTACCGGTTCCTTTTCGGCATCGTAGATCTTCTGGCGGCATGCGTAGTTGGCCCGCCCTTTCATGTAGCAGGCGCGCAAGGGTCCCAGATGCTTTTCGAGGAACGGAATGTCCTTGAAGAAGAGTTGTTCCTGAAGATTCTTGGTTCCCGTGGAGATGACGACGCGTTTGCCGGAAAGGATCGCAGGAACCAGGTACGCCAGAGTCTTGCCGGTGCCCGTGCCGGCTTCGACGATCAGGTGTTTCTTGTCGGCCAGCGCGCTTTCCACGGCTTCCGCCATACGTAGCTGTCCCTCGCGGTATTCGTAACCGGGGTGCCACTCGGAAAGCAGTCCTTTGCGGCCAAAGAACTGGCGAACGGTGAGAGTTTTGGGGGATGCAGCCACCTACTGGACGATTCTACCAGTGGCCGGAAACCCTGACTGTGGGTTTCTAGAACGCTTGCGCCGACGTAATCCCGTTGGCTTCGAGCGCCACCTGCATCTTCTCGAGCGCGGACTTGTGGATCTGCGAAACGCGGCTTTCGTTGATCCCCAGGATGCCGCCGATTTCCTTCATGGTCATCTCGTTGGTGTAGTACAGCAGGACCACTTTCTGATAGCGCTCCGGCAGCGTCTTCATGGCGACGCCCAGGACGCTGCGCAGTTGCTCCCGCGCGCAGATGGAATCGGGATGAGTTTCGGGCTTGCTCGGGAAATCGGGAGCCGGAAGATCGTCGCCTTCGTTGCCGCGGGTGGAGGCGGAGATCAGGCCCACGTTGCGAAGATCGATCATCATGGTGCGCCAGCGTTCGGCGTCCATTCCCAGCTTTTGGGCCACTTCCTGTTCGGTCGGATTGCGCTGCAGCTCGGCGGCCAGATCGCGCGTAGCGGCCTCTACTTGTTTGTGGCGGCGGCGCATGTCGCGCGAAGCCCAGTCGAGCTGGCGGAGACTATCGAGGATCGCACCCTTGATGCGGTGCTTGGCGTAGCTCGAGAAGACAACCTGCTTGTCGGGATTGAACTTGCTGGCGGCGTCGAACAGACCCAGGATGCCGGCGTGGACCAGATCGTCCAGATCCACGTGAACCGGAAGGTTCTCGTGAACCCGCACGGCGATGGCTTTCACCAGAGGAACGTGTTCCAGCACGACGCGGTCGCGCCGGGCCAGCTTGGCGGCTTGCGCCATAGCCTTAGCCGCAGCGGGGTTCGTCTGCGCCGCGTGCCGGGTGGTGCTGGCTGCCACGGGCTTCGCGGGAACGCGCTGGCGGCTGTTGGGGACCGCGCGCAGCGCCGTCTTCGTTACTTGTCTGACGGCCGTCGCAGCCTTCACGGCGTTCGCCCCACGCGTCTTTACTTCCGCCGTGGCCCGCATCGTCGCTCGCATCGTCATTTCCTGCCATCCTCCTGATCGGTATCGCTGAACTCTTCCCCTAAGTGCACGCCCTGGACCATCTGCGGCATTGAAGAAAAGCGGCATTGCTGCCGATTCGATAAATACGCCCCGAACAGGGGGGTAGCAGTTTAGAATCAACGGCGAATCCGGAGTCTCCGACTCGTCGCACGGGAGCACTGCCGACTCCCTCGATCGCCCCGGCCAATAGGGCGGTACCAAATTGGAACTGCTTTATCACTGCTTTATCTCAATCTGAAACATTGGTCCCTGATCGGGACCGCGGACGCTTCAAAACGTAGCGTTAGAAAGCAGCTTAAAGGCAGCGGTGGGGTTGAGTATCTCGATGATTCACCTTAGTGCGGACTAGTAATCTATCCGACCTGGCGTATGTCGGGTTCTTAGCTCTGACGCTGTTTCAGGACTACCAGCCAGGACTTGAGTGCAAAAGCCCCTAGAAATATCCACGTGGCCAGCAGGATCTTGCCGTCCAGAGTGAAATAGGCCAGAATCGCGAGTCCCGCGAAGGTTGCCAAGGCGACTGCAAACTTGCGGTTCATTAGGGTTTAGCGGGCGGAAGGTTGTAGGAGAAGGCCATTTGAAGGCGGATCTGGTCGCCTTTGTAGGCCGTAGGAAGCGGCGGAAATGGGTTGGACGCGCTGATTCCGGCCACTGCGGCCCGGTCAAATGCCGTGATGCCCGAGGTCGAGGCAATCACAAGTTTAGGCACGCCCCCGCTGCGATCGATGCTGAACTGGATCAGCACCAAGCCGCGCCGGCCCATCCTGGCGCTGTCCGGAACAATGGCCATCCAATTCCGGCGGACCTTAGACAACACCTGTAACAGATACGGCTTGAAGTCGACGCCCATGGGATCGCTTAACAGCTGCATCTGCCGCAGCGCCGTCGCTTCGCTGGCGCCGTCCGGCGAGATTATCATGCCCCCGGCGCCGCCGGGTTGTCCGGACCGCGCGACCTCATCCAGAGGCGTGGGAGGCAATTTGATGGAGGGATTGTCGGGCGGCGTCACCGACGTGGCGGCCGCACCTACGTTCTCCAGAACAATCTTGGGCTTTTCGGCGGGCGGGGGCAGCGTGGGCGCCACGCCGGAAACGGGGGGCGCGGTCACCGCCGCCTGAATTTGCGGAGGGGGCGTGAGGGTCGCCGCCGCTGGGACTACAGGGCCTGCCGGCGCGGGTGGCACGAACGTCTTGGCCTTGGGAGGAGCTTCGCGCAGTGCACTGCGCACATCCAGCTGCGGCGTCACCTTGCCCTTGTTTGGCTCCTTCTGGGTCACTTCGGAAATCTTTGGTGCAACCAGGGGCACGGCTGTTTTCCGGAATTCGGCGGTGATAACTGTCCCATTGAACCGGCCCGTCGTTTCGGGAAGCGCCAGCAGCACCGCCGCGACAATCGCATGAACGATTAGCGAACCGATACCCGCACGAAGCAAGCGCCGCGATGTAACGGGTTCGGACCACTCGGGGAACAACTCGAGTGTGTCTTGCTGCGAACCTGCCTCATGAAGATTTGCCCGTGACATTGAGCGCCTGAGCCACCAGTCGGGCGTGCGCTTCGATTTTATCAAGAATGTCTTGAGCCACTTCGAGCGCCACCAGCCCTTGGTGCCCGGTTACCCTTGGGATGGCCCTCGAAACCACGCAATCGAAGAAGCTTTCGAGCTCCAGCCGCAGCGGCTCGTCCTTGGTTACCGGCAGCGGCGCGTAGCCGATGGAGAGGGGCGGCGTCACTGTGAATCGGACCGCATCCTGGCGGCTGTAATCCAGCGAAATGTATTCATGCGGCTGAAACAAACGTAGCTTGCGGATGCGTTCCGTGGAAACGCGGCTAGCCGTCAGGTTGGCCACGCAGCCCCCCGGAAACTGCATCCGCACGTTGGCGATGTCCACCTTCTCCGAAAGAATGTGGATGCCCGCGGCGCGGATCTCCTCCGGCAGTTGTTTGGTGAGCGTGAGCACGATGTCGATATCGTGAATCATCAGATCCAGCACCACGTCCACATCCAGGCTTCGCGGGCTGAATTCGCTCAACCGGTGCACCTCGAAAAACAACGGGTGGGTGATCACGGTCTCGAGCGCCGCTACTGCGGGATTGAAACGCTCCAGATGTCCCACCTGCAAGATGCGACCGGTGCGCGCTGCAGTCTCGATCAGCATGCGAGCTTCGTCGACGGTGCGGGCGAGCGGCTTTTCGATCAGGACGTCCAACCCCAGCTCCATCAGCCGGCGGCCGATCTCGGCATGGGTGTGGGTGGGTGTCGCCACGACGGCGGCGTCGGCTTTTCCAGCCAGTTCCTCCAGTGACGTTAGTACCGGACACGAGTTCGTACTGCTCGCCTCGGCCGCGCGTTCGGGACTGCTGTCCAGAACTCCGGCCAGTTCCGCATGTTCGGACTGGTGAATGATGCGCAGGTGGTTCCGGCCAAAGCTGCCGGCTCCGACCACCGCGATACGGGGTTTCGAGGGGCTATTGAATGGGTTCGATGCCAAGATATCGAGGCTAGCACAGCGGCCAACTACTCTAATCGAATCAACAAGAATCGACGATAGTCCTAAGTGGGGAGCCAGGGTGTTCCCCGGAAGATATCCCGTAGATGTCAATGACCCGAAGCGCGTTCGTGAGTCTCCTCGCGGCCGTAGTGTGCCTGCTGGGTTCCACGCCGCTACAGGCGCAACGCTACAACTTCAAGTTCTATGGCCAGGAAGACGGCCTGCAGAACCTCGCCGTGCAGGTCGTCTTGCAAGATCGCGAGGGATTCCTCTGGGTGGGAACGCAGAACGGGCTGTTCCGCTACGACGGGAGCCAATTCAAGCGATTCACCAAAGACGACGGACTCCCCGGCGCTCGCATCGAATCGCTACAGGAAGCCGCCGACGGTACGCTGTGGGTGGGCACGTCAACCGGCTTGGCGTGGCGCAAGGGCGGACGATTCGAACTCATGCCCCTAGGTAACCAGCCGGGGGCGGCTCGCGCCGTCGTCGGCCGCGAAAGTATCGCCGCCGATTCGCAAGGCCGTTTGTACGTCGCCACAGATCGTGGTCTGCTTGCCGGAACGTCGAAAGGAAACGTCCTAACGTTCACGCCGGTGAATCCGGCGGATGGTGAGACTGCTAGCGTCTACGTCGACCGCTCGGGACGACTTTGGTATGGATGCGGGCTGGACTTGTGCATTCTCGAAAACGGGAGTGCGCGCGCGGCCGGCCGGGAGATGGGTCTTCCGCAAGAACGCTGGGACGCGATCCTGGAAGATCCCAACGGCGCGCTGTGGGTTCGCAGTGAGAACAGCCTGTACATGCGTCCCCGTGGCTCCGATCGATTCGAGTCCCAGCCCGAGGTGGCGGATTCCGACGTGGCCTATCCGACGCTTGGGCTCGACTTGCTGGGACGCTTACTGGTTCCCACCAGCGATGGGTTGGCGCGCCGGACAGCGCGAGGCTGGGAGACCGTCACTATCAATGACGGCCTGGGTTCCAGCGGCATTTCCGCGGTCTACAGGGATCGCGAAGGAAATGTCTGGCTGGGCCTGGTGGGCTCGGGACTCGCGCGCTGGCTGGGCTACAACGAATGGCAGAGCTGGACGGACCGCGAAGGCCTGAGCCGTTCCTCTGTAACGGCAGTCGGCCGGGATGCGAGCGGGACGTTCTGGGCGGGCACGCAGGAAGGATTGGACTACGCGGAGGTTCGGGACGGCAGCCGCGAAGGCAGAATCGACTGGAGGCATCGCATCTTTCCCGGACTCGAAAGGGTCAAAGCGGTTGTTCCCGGTCCCGATGGAGTTTTGTGGATCGCCGGCAACGAAACCGACGTCATCCGGTTTGATCCGCGCTCTGGCCGGGTGCAGCGGATCGGAACCGCGGAAGGTTTTGCTGGCGGCGTTCAACATCTCATGGTGGATCGCGAGGGCAGCGTGTGGGCTTCCACCAGGCAAGGCCTATACAAGGCCTCGCAGCCTGTCCAAGCCGCCGCTCCCATGCGATTCGAGCAGGTCTTGCCTCTCGGTTCCGATTCTTCCGAGCGTTTCTCGATGACAGCCGAAGACCGCACCGGTGGAATTTGGGCCGCGGGCGATCTCGGACTGGCCAGGTACTCCACAGGAAAATGGGTCCGCTACACGACTGCGGACGGCCTCAGGAACAGCGCCATCTCTCATGTGGCCGCGGACGCGGACGGGTCGGTCTGGATCGGTTACCGCGACGACCTCGGCCTTACGCACATGAGTTTCGCTGGAGGGCGGGCAAAGGTCGAACACTTCACCACCGCGAATGGGCTGCGATCCGACAAGGCCAATTTCCTTGCGTTCGATCGCCGGGGATGGCTGTGGGTCGGCACGGACCACGGCGCCGACGTCTTCGACCGCACTCGCTGGCGTCACTTCGGGCGATCCGAGGGTCTGATCTGGGATGACTGCAACGCCAACGCCTTTCTCGCCGCCGAAGACGGCGCGGTGTGGATCGGCACCAGCCGGGGTCTGTCGCGATTCGAGCCGCAGGCCGTTCCGCCGCCCAGTATTCCGCCTCAGGTGGTGTTCACGTCGGTGACGCTCGGCGGAGCCCCACTGGATCCAGTGGCCGAGGTGGCCGTTCCGTGGAACCGCCGGCCTTTGCAGGTGCGGTTCTCGGCGCTTACTTACGCCAACGAGTCCGGCGTCGTGTTCCGCTACCGTTTAGGCGGAGACCCCTGGCAGGAAACGTCAGAACGCGAGCTGAACTTTGCGGCACTGCCGCCGAAGGTCTTCTCGCTGGAGGTGCTGGCTCGTAACGAACAAGGTGTCTGGAGCGCGACGCCGGCGCGGCTGAGCTTCCCGGTGCGGCCGCCGTGGTGGGATTCGGTTTGGTTGGCAGGCGGGATGGTTGTGTTGTTAGTGATTCTGGCCCGCATGGTTCTGTGGCGCCAAACGCGCCGCCTGGTGGCCGAGCGAACCACGCTCGAAGAGGCGGTGTTTGAACGGACCCATGCGCTCGCCACCGAAAAACTGCGCGCCGAACACGAGAAAGCCGTGGTCGACCGGCAGAAGCAGGAAATCGAGCGTCTGCTCGACGAAACCAAGGAAATCAGCCGTCACAAGAGCGAGTTCCTGGCCAACATGAGCCACGAGATCCGAACTCCCATGAACGGAGTGCTCGGCATGACGAACCTGGTTCTGACGACGGAGCTGACCGACGAACAGCGCGAGTATGTGGAGACGGCGCGCCTCTCCGCCGACTTCCTGCTCACGGTTCTGAACGACATCCTGGACTTTTCCAAGATCGAAGCCGGGCGCCTGGACCTGAACCCCGTGGATTTTTCGCTCAAGGAGTGCGTGGAGAAGACCGGGCGCATGCTCAGCCTGCAGATCGCAAACAAGAAGCTGGATTATTCCTTGTCCGTAGACGACGACGTTCCCGACCGGCTGGTTGGCGATGCGGATCGCTTGCGCCAGATTCTGCTGAACCTGGTGGGCAACGCCATCAAGTTCACGGACCAGGGCGGGATATCAGTCTCGGTCCGCCGCCAGGCTTCTGGTGCCGCGGATGCCGATGGGGTAACGCTGCTGTTTGCGGTGCGCGATACGGGGGTGGGAATTCCGGCGGACAAGCAGGGCGTGATCTTCGATGCCTTCCGGCAGGCGGATGGATCCACTACGCGCAAATACGGCGGCACAGGGTTGGGCCTGGCGATCTGCTCCCGGCTTGTGGAGATGATGGGCGGGACCATCGGCGTGGAAAGTGAACCTGGTAAGGGCAGTACCTTTCATTTCAGCGCCCGGTTGGGCGTGGTGACGGGCACACCGGCCGAAGTCGACGAGCAGGCCCGCAAGCTGGCGAATGTGGTCAAGGCATTCAATTCGGAACAGGCCACCAATCTGCGTATTCTGCTGGCCGAGGACAACCCGGTGAATCAGCGGCTGGCCACGAAGCTGCTCGAAAAGCGCGGCCACCAGGTCACGGTGACGGCCACTGGGCGCGGGGCTCTGCACCGCATCCAGGAAGAGACCTTCGACGTGGTCCTGATGGACGTGCAGATGCCCGATATGGACGGACTGGAGGCCACCGCGCTAATCCGGGAATGGGAGAAGAACCGCGGAAGGCGTACGCCGATTGTCGCCCTGACCGCGCACAGCATGAAAGGCGATCGCGATCGATGTCTGGCCGCGGGAATGGACACCTACGTGACCAAACCATTCGATGCAGCCAAGCTTATCGAGGTGGTGGAATCGACCGCGAGCCTCAAGTTAGGGGCGAGGCATGCCTCGCCCGTCGTCATTAATTCTTAGCCGCCTGCATCGCGGCCATGCGGGCCTGCTGTTCGCGAGTCAGGTGCGGGGTGATGCCCAGCATGCGCTGCAGAACCATGAGCTGCGCGCGATGATGCATCTCGTGCTCCTTCGGGCTCAACAGCATCTCAAAACGGGTCTTGCTGGGAGGCTGCGCCCCGGCGGGGAAGCTCACTTGTTCGGCCAGGAACTCGTCGGATAATCCTTCCAGCCACTTTGCGAACTGGTCGCCACTGGTGCGCAGAAGCTGAATGATCTCCGCCTTGCTGCGGGATTTCTGCTCCTCCGCGATGATCGGGTGGATGAAGCTGTAGAAGTTAAAGCCTTCCAAGGTCTTGAGCTTCTCGCCATGTACGGCGGTTGCAAAACGCGTGCCCATGGCGATGTGCACCAGCGTCTGAGCCACCGTGCGGGAATCGGATGCAGCCTGAAAGCTGTACTTGTCTTCAGGAATCTCTTCGGCGATCTTGATGGTGTTGTTCCGGACCGTGCGAAATGCAGCGGCCATATCTTTCGCGGAGTAGTAATTCATACCCCTCATTGTAAAGCCCGCCTGCTAAAATTGGAATCTCCCATGGAAATCGAGAAAGTGTATGAACCCCAGCGGTTCGAGCCGCATTGGGCCAAGTGGTGGGTCGACGAACGGCTCTTCCGCGTCGAGCCGTCTCCCGGCGATCCGTACTTTTCGCTGGTGATCCCGCCGCCCAACGTTACAGGCTCGCTCCATATGGGCCACATGTTCGAGCATTCCATCATCGATGCGCTCATCCGCTGGCATCGGATGTGCGGCGAACGGACACTCTGGCTACCGGGAACCGATCACGCCGGGATCGCCACTGAGCTGATGGTAGACCGGCAACTCGCGCAGCAGGGCATCCAGAAGCGCGAACTGGGCCGCGAGGAGTTTCTCAAGAAGGTCTGGGAATGGAAAGCCCAGCACGGCGGCCGCATCGTCGAGCAGATGAAGCGCGCGGGCGACAGCTGCGACTGGTCGCGCGAGCGGTTCACGATGGATCCGGGCCTGTCGCGCGCGGTGCGCGAAGCCTTCGTCCGCCTGTACGAAAAAGGACTGATCTATCGCGCGAACTACATCGTCAACTGGTGCCCGCGTTGCCAGACCGTGCTGTCGGACCTCGAAGTCGAGCACGAAGACACGCAGGGTCATCTGTGGCACATCGCGTATCCCGTCAATGGCAGTTCGATGAAGCTGGTGGTCGCGACCACGCGTCCGGAGACGATGCTGGGCGATACCGCGGTGGCGATCAATCCGAAAGATCCGCGCGCCAAAGAACTGGCCGGCAAGACCGTCCGGCTGCCGCTGATGGATCGCGATATTCCGATCATCCTCGACGAGATGGCCGAACTCGGATTCGGGTCGGGAGCGGTAAAGATCACGCCCGCGCACGATGCCAACGACTTCGAGGCGGGCAAACGCCACAACCTGCCGAGCATCCAGGTGATCGACGGTAACGCGAAGATGACGGCCGCGACCGGCAAGTACGCCGGCCTGGATCGCTACGAGGCGCGCAAGCAGGTGGTGGCCGATCTCGAAACGCTCAAGCTGATGGAGAAGATCGAGCCGTACCGGCTGAGCGTCGGCAAGTGCCACCGCTGCAAGACGGTCGTGGAGCCGCTGGTTTCGAAGCAGTGGTGGATGAAGATGAAGCCACTGGCCGAGCCGGCGATCAAGGCAGTGGAAGAAGGCCGCATCACCTTCGTTCCGGCGAATTGGGCCAAGACTTACTTCGAATGGATGTACAACATCCGCGACTGGTGCATCTCGCGGCAACTGTGGTGGGGCCATCGCATTCCGGTGTGGCATTGCGGCGCGTGTGGCGAAGTTACGGTGACACGAGAAGATCCCACGCAATGCGGCAAGTGCGGATCAAAGAACATCGAGCAGGATCCGGATGTGCTCGATACCTGGTTTTCGAGCGGGCTATGGCCGTTCTCGACGCTCGGTTGGCCGGACGATACGGCAGATCTGCGCACGTTCTATCCGACTTCGTTATTGGTGACGGGCTTCGACATCATCTTCTTCTGGGCCGCGCGCATGATCATGTTCGGCCTGGAGTTTATGGGCGACGTGCCGTTTCGACAGGTCCACATTCACGGCCTGGTGCGCGACGCCGAGCGCCAGAAGATGTCGAAGACCAAGGGCAACACGATTGATCCCCTGGTCATCAACGACAAGTACGGGACCGATGCGGTCCGTTTCGCGTTGCTGATCAGCGCCGCGCCGGGTGGGGACATCGCGTTGAGCGAAGACCGCATCGACGCGCTGAAAGCGTTCGCCAACAAGATCTGGAACGCGTCTCGCTTGTTGTTCAGCAAGCCGAGCGAAGGTTCGGGCAAGCCGGTGTCGCTGGCCGACCGCTGGATCGCCAGCCGTCTGAATGCCTGCGCCGAGGCGGCGAATCGCAACTTCGAGCAGCATCGCTACGATCAGACCGCCGACGAGCTGTATCACTTCTGGTGGGACGATTTCTGCGATTGGTACTTGGAGCTGAAGAAGCTCGACGAGGACTGGAGTTTCGCGTATACGGTGTACGAGAAGGCGCTGCGGCTGCTGCATCCATTGATGCCGTTCCTGACCGAGGAGCTGTGGCAGCGGCTGGAGATGCCGGGGAAATCGATCGCACTGGCGGAGTATCCGCGTTATTTGCAAAACGAACCCAATCCCGAAGCTGAGTCCGAGATGCTAACTCTCAAGGCGATCGTCACTTCGGCGCGGGTGACGCGAGCGGACAACGGCGTGGATCCCAAGCAGGTGGTGGAAGGGATCCTGTACGCTCGTCATCGCGCGTTTCACGTGGCACAAGCGAACGAAAACGCTATCTCACGGCTGGCAAAGGTGAAACTGGATTTGCGCAACGAAGCGCCGCCGGGAGTCGATGCCGAGTTCGTGTTGCAGCTCGCTCTTAAGGTGGATCGCGAAAAGATTGCCAAGGAAATCGCCGAGCTCGAAAAGGTGGTCGCCAACTCCGTGCGGCAGCTCTCAAACGAGGCGTTTCTGGCCAAGGCTCCCGAAAAGATTGTCGCCGGCATGCGGCAAAAACAGGCCGAGTATGAGGCCCAGCTTGCCAAACTCCGTGCATCGCTTTGACGTCGATTCCGTCCGCGCGCGGCTAGACGGGCGGAAGATCGATTGGTTCGACAGCATCGATTCCACGATGATCGAGGCGCGGCGGGACATGCAGCCCGGACGCATCGTGGGTTCGGAAGAGCAGACGGCGGGCATGGGCCGGCACGGCCGCAAATGGATCTCGGAAGCCGGAACCGGACTCTATGTCTCGATGGTGTTGGCGGCGAAGCCCGTTCCGGTGGTCATGCTCGCTTTGGGTCTTGCAACGCACCAAGCGATCGGCTGCGGCGATATACGTTGGCCCAACGACGTTCTCTTGAACGGCAAGAAGTGCGCCGGCGTGCTTGCACAGCTTGAAGGCGACACGATCATCGCGGGTATCGGGATCAACGTCAGCCAGACAGCGTTTCCCGACAATCTCGAAACACCGGCCACCTCGCTTCTGCTCGAAGGCGTGACGGTCGCGCGCGAAGACTTGCTCATCGCGCTGGTTGAATCCATCGATCGCTATACGCGGCTCGACGCCGATGATATTCTGCGGGAGTTTGCCAACGCTTCGAGCTACGTGGTCGGAAAACGCGTGCGGGTAGAAGCTGGCTTGGAAGGCGTGACCTGCGGGCTCGACCCGGCGGGATTCCTGCGGGTGCGCGAAGATAATGGAACGGAGACCACCATTCTCGCGGGTGGAGTGCGACCACTATAAACATGCTGCTTGCTCTCGACGTCGGTAATTCGAACGTGACCATCGGCGCCTTCGACGGCTCGGACATCGTCGGGCGCTGGCGTCTTCGCACCATCCAGGAGCAGACCGCCGACGAATGGGGCATTCTCATTCGCAACCTGTTTGCGCTCTCGAAGCTGGATCTGGCCGCCGTTAAGGACGTGATTATTTCGAGTGTGGTGCCGGCCGTCGATCAGCCGCTGGAGGCGATGACCGAACGTTACTTCCGCCGCAAGCCTTTGTTCGTCAACCAATCCACCGATCTGGGGATCACGGTGCGCTACGACAACCCGCGTGAGGTGGGCGCGGACCGGCTGGTAAACGCTGTCGCGGGTTTCACCAAGTACGGAGGCCCGTGCGTGGTGGTCGACCTCGGCACCACCATCAATTTCGATATCGTCTCGAAGGACAAAGTATTTCTGGGCGGCGTGATCTGCCCCGGGATCGGGATGTCGATTTCCGGCTTGTTTGCGAAGACCGCGCGCCTGCCGATGGTGGATTTTCGCCAGCCCGAGAAACTGATCGGCTCGAACACGGTGGGAAGTATAACCTCCGGGCTCTTTTACGGTTTTATAGGTATGATCGACGGCATATTGGAGCGTGTCATTGCTGAATTGGGTCCCGAGACAAAGGCTGTCGCGACGGGCGGGCAAGGGCAGTTAATCGTGAAGGCGTCGCGCTTCGTCAAAATTTATGACGAAGACTTGACGCTGAACGGCCTGCGTATGATTTGGCATCGCGCGAATCCTTAACTTGACCAGCAGCGACATTGAATTACTTCAACTACTTCACGGAAATCGAGGAGCATTTCCAGCGCGCGCGGGGTACGGGACTCTTTCTGCTGTCGCCGCTCGATTGGGCGCTGATCGAGGGTTGGAAGAATTCGGGCGTTCCCCTGGAAGCAGTTCTGCGCGGGATCGACGCGGCGTTCGAGAAGTGGCGTGCTCGTCCGCCGCGGGCGCGTTTCCAGATGGTGAACTCCCTCGCCTATTGCGCCCAGGCCGTGGCGGAGGAAGTTCAGTCGCTGGCGGCGGGCGCACCAGCCAAGCGCAAGGAAACGCCGCCGCCGTTTTCGATCGACGATGTTCGCGCACACGTCCAACGAAATGCCGATGCCCTGCGGGCGGCGGGGCATGTCGATCTCGCGGAGTCGCTTGAACGTTTAAACCTCGAAGAGCTGTATCGCGATCTGGAGCAACTGGAGCAGAGGCTGACGGCGATCGAAGAGAAGATGATTGCTCGCGCCCGTTCGACGGCCAGCGAAGAAGCGTTGTTTGAGGCGCGCCGCTCGCTCGATCAGGAGCTGAAGCCGTATCGCAGCAAGATGAGCGCCGAACAACTGGCCACGCTCGAGAGGCAATTCCTGGATCGTAAAGTAATGGAAGCAGCGGGCCTGCCGAGGCTGAGCTTGTTTTACATGTCCATATAAGGCGACGCCGAAGGGGACAGGCAGCTCCGTCCACTCCCAGGCTGGTGCGCGCAGTCGAAAGTTTACGCGAGGGGACAGAGTAGCCTGTCCCCCTCAAGCACCGACCCCCCATAGGGCGCTGGGTGTACACTGGAATTTGGGTTGGGCCTCGGAGGTGAGTTTTCTCGAGTAGCCTGCTCCCTAGTCGGAGCTACTTTATTTCGGCGAACGGCGTCGGTCGCGTCGCGAAAAGGGTATCCTGCGGCCTACTCGACGCCGCTTCCCGCCTTGTTTTTCCAGATGATTGCCGCGTCTGCGGCGAATCCCTGCAGGCGTTTTCCAGAATCCCGGTTTGCGGCAAGTGCCTGGCGGAGCCAGAGCCGCTGATCGCCGAATACTTCTGCGTGGCGTGCAGAATGCCGTTCGTCAATCGCTTCCCGCTGGATGAAACCGGCCGCTGCGGGCTGTGCCGGCTGGGGCTGCAAGGCTTCGATGCGGTGTATTCGTACGGATCCTACGAAGGCACGCTGCGGGAACTGGTCCACTTATTCAAATACAGCGGCGTGCGGCCGCTGGCGGGAACCTTTGGAAGGTTCTTGGCGCAGGCGCTGCCGCGCGAGGTAAGTTTCGACGTCATCGTTCCTATGCCGCTGCACTGGTTCAAACAGTGGCAGCGCGGGTTCAACCAGTCGGATCTCTTGGCGCGCGAAATCGGGAAGAAGTGGAATGTTCCGGTGCGAAACGTGATTCGCCGGAAGAAGGCCACGCGTCCGCAAGCCGGACTTACTAACGCGAAACGCCGCCTCAATATGAGCGGGGCCTTTCGAATGCCGCGCGGTAAATCGCTTGCCGGAATGCGAGTGCTGCTGGTGGACGACGTAGTCACCACGGGCGCCACGGCCAGCGCGTGCGCACGAGTTTTGAAACGCGCGGGAGCCGCGCATGTCGCTTTGCTGGCACTGGCGCGGACCGACCGCCGCCAGTCCGTAGAACTTTCTTTAACTGCCACGGGAGGACGCGTATGAGCGCCGCACAGATCTATACACATGCCTCAACCACGACTGGGGAACGTCTGCACCGGCCAGTCCTAGTGCTGAACTCGAGCTTTGAGCCGATTAACGTGTGCGCGGCGCGGCGCGCTCTGGTGCTGGTGCTCAAGGGAGTCGCCGCGGCTGAAGAACACGCCAACGGCCATGTTCACTCGGCACGCTCGGCGATCAAGGTGCCGAGTGTGATCCGCCTGCTCGAATACCGCCGCATTCCGCACCAGACGCGAGCTTTATCGCGCAAGAACATCCTGATGCGCGACCGCTACACCTGCCAGTACTGCATGAAGACCATGAGCTCGGGCGATCTGACACTGGATCATGTGATGCCGCGTTCGCGCAAAGGTGAAACCACGTGGGAGAACTTGGTGGCCTGCTGCCATAACTGCAATAATCGCAAGGGTAGCCGGACGCCGGAGGAAGCCGGGATGCGTCTGGCGCGCGCCCCCCGGCCGTTCAGCTTGCACACTAGCCGGCACCTGATGCGCCTGCTCGGCAAGAGCGACGACCAGTGGCGGAAGTACCTGTTCTATTAGGCGCGTCGGCTGGAAAGCCAGACCCCATGCGGAGTTAGCGTCCGTTTCGAGCGGTGCGGCGATGTGCAGCGGCGTTCTCCGCCACCAGCACGCGCGAGGGGTAGAATCCCTGGCGCACGAAGCGGTCGGTGACCACACGCATCCCGGTCTCGCGGATCAGCTCGGGAACGCTGCTCTCCACCTGGCGGCCCCAGAAGGCCGGCACCAGACTGCCGCCCACCGTGTACAGGTGGTTGAACATTTTCACGTTCTGCCCGATCACCACCAGCGAAAACTTCCCGCCGGGACGCAGCACGCGGCGGATCTCGCGCAGCGTCCGCCGAATATCGTCCTGCGATAACAGCTCCAGCAGATAGCAGCACATCACGGCATCGAAGCTGGAGGAGCGGAAGGGGAGACTGCGGACGTCCACGGCGCCGGTATGCGCCTCGGCTTGGGGGCAAGCCTTGCGAGCCACGCGCAGGGTGTGAGCGGCCATGTTGGGAGAAAGATCAAGGCCAAAGGTCTGCCCATCGGGATTGGCTTTCACCAGGCGGCGGAACATTTCTCCGCTACCGGTCGCCACTTCCAGAACGCGCATGCCGTTGCGAATCCCGGAATGCTTCAACGCGCAGTCGTGCGCCTTGGAATGGAAAAAGAACGTACTGACCGGATAAACCGAAGAGACCAGGTCGTATACCCGGCGCGTTCGCGCGGCGATAGTGCGCGGCATCCGGTCTTCGCGGGGAAGAAGGAGGGAATAGTTAAGGTTGCTCAAATAATGACTCCGACATGCTCCCGATATCGCTGTCGCTGGTGGGCTACCCGCTCCCCACTAAGGATTCAACTCCCACTACGGTACCACTGACTTGCTCCGGAATTTCGATCCCCGTGCTGGTGCCCTCCCCGGGGCGGCTGTCGATCCACATCCGATAGCTGTCGCCGTAGAGGACTTTGAGGCGTTCGTTGACGTTATTGACCCCGATTCCGCCCTTCTCAAACATACGTGCGAGCCGGGCCTCGGGTATACCGACGCCGTCGTCTTCCACCACGATCTGGAGTTGGTTGCCGAGGCGGCGGCTGCGAACCCGGATGGTCCCGCCATCCACTTTGCTGGCGAGTCCGTGGCGAATGCTGTTTTCCACCAGCGGCTGGAGCAGCATGCTGGGAACCAGCAGGTCCAAGGTATCGAGATCGACTTCCTTCACGAAGCGCAGCTTGTCGCCGAACCGGACCATTTCGATCGCCAGGTAATCATCGATGAAGCTTAGTTCTTCGCCGAGCGTGGTGAGATTATCCTGCTGGCGCAGCAGACGGCGGAGAATCTTGGAAAGCTTGTAGACCACCTGACGGGCTTGATCCGGATCCAGGCGGATCAGCGAGGCCACGGAGTTCAGCGTGTTGAACAGAAAATGCGGATTGATCTGGCTGCTGAGCGCGGCCAGACGCGCTTCATTGAGACGAAGCTGTTGCTGTTCCAATCTCTTCTCATTCAGGTTGCTGTTCCAGACCTTGATGGGCAGTGCCACGGAGAACAGCGTAGTCCCATAGACTGCTACCAGCATCCAGGGTCCGTCATTCCAGTCTTTTTGCAGCGCGAAGACTCCCCCGTTGGGGAACACGGAGGCCAGGGTCTGCCGAAGCACTTCGGCCAGCGCGATCATGCCTACGCAGGCAATGCTGAAACCCGCCAGCCGGAGGTCGCCACGACGCAGCAGGCGTACGGAGGCCAGGGTGGGGTCCGGCGTGAACTTCCAGATGAATTCCTTGTCTGGAGCGAGATCGCGGAGCAAGCCGCCCATGACGCCGGCTGCGGCAAACAACAGGATGGTCAAGGGTTTGCTTTCGAAAAGGGAGGGGATCGCGATGAAGATTCCGGCGAGCATGCCGGTGACGTAGCCCCCGAGCATCCCCATCACCAGGCTGCCTTCCATCCCCAGGTCGACGGCCTGATAGGCGCTGGGGTTGGCGACGCGGACGGCGACGCCCGATCCATAGATCACAGCGCAAACCAGGGCCATTTTGACGCGCTGGGTGAGCGTGCGCTCCTCGCGCATGAGCATTCGCTGGAAACCGGTGGAACGGGTGAGGATGCTCGCCAGCGAAGCCGCCACGGCGAGCTTGACCAGCAAAATCAGCAAATGCTGTGCAGGCATGTAAGGCCGGGAGCGGCGCCGATATACAGGAACCGTCCTGCCGACATTATAATGGAGTTACCTCTCCGGTATTGTTTCGTTAGTATAAATGCCCCCTACATCCGAACTTCGAAAGGTAGCCGAGGCGGATTTCCCTAGCCGTTTTGGGCACTTCCGGATCTATGGGTTTGCTTACACGGCGGGCGCGGAATCCGAGGACGTGGTCGCACTCAAGATGGGCGATCTGGAGCATGGCGGGCCTCCGCTGGTGCGGATTCATTCGCAATGCCTCACGGGCGATGTTTTCCACAGCCTGCGATGCGACTGCCGGGCCCAATTGGAACTGGCGCTCGAAACCATCGCGCGCGAAGGCCGGGGCTTGCTGGTTTACGAGAACCAGGAAGGCCGCGGGATCGGGCTGCTGAACAAACTGCGCGCCTATGAGTTGCAGGATCACGGCGCGGATACCGTGGAGGCGAACGAAAAGCTCGGTTTCGAGGCGGATTTGCGGGGCTATGAAGCGCCCGCGGCCGTGGTGCGGCACTTCGGGTTACGGGCGGTGCGGCTGATGTCCAACAATCCGGAAAAGATCGAGGCTCTGGAGAAAGCCGGGGTAAGCGTGACGGAACGTGTGCCGTCCATCGTCGAGCCGTTGGAATCGACCGCGGATTACTTACGGACCAAACGCGAGAAGATGGGGCATCTGCTGGATCGGTGACCGCCAACGGTTCGCTGAGGGTGGGGACAGGCAGCTCTGTCCACTCCCAAGCTCGTGGGCGAAGTCACAGATTTACGAGAGGGGACAGAGTAGCCTGTCCCTTTACGCTATCCGGCGGACACGGCTAGGCTGCGCAGTTTAGCGGATAACGTGGTCCGCTTCAAACCTAACATTTCGGCGGCGACGGTCTTGTTGCCGCGCGCTTTTCGCAGGGCCTCTTCAATGATCTGCCGTTCGATCCGGCCCACAGTCTGGTCGAAATTCAGGCCGTTTTCCGAGACCGCGATCGATTGCACAGGGCTGGCCGGCAAGGCGCGGCCGGCGAATGCGAAATCGGAAGGAATCAGCAGCTCCCGATCTCCGCTGAGGGCGATGGCGGTCTCGATGGCGTTCTCGAGCTGCCGGACATTGCCGGGCCAGCTAAATCCTTGCAGTTTGGCGAGCGCGGCCAGGGCCAGGCGGCGCGGGGCGATGTTCTCCTGTGCGCAAACTTTCGCGATGAAGTGATTCGCGAGCAGAGGGATATCCTCGGGCCGCTCCCGCAGGGGCGGGACGACGATGGGAACCACGTTCAAGCGGTAGTACAGATCTTCCCGAAAGCTCCCTTGCCGGACGAGATCGAGCAGGTTCACGTTGGCGGCCACGATCATGCGAACGTCCACGCGGATGGTTTCCGAACTGCCGACGCGCTGAAACTCTCTTTCTTGCAAGAAGCGCAGCAGCTTGGTCTGGACGTCCAGAGGCAGATCGCCGATCTCGTCGAGAAATAGCGTCGACCGGTTGGCTTGCTCGAAGCGGCCGAGGCGCTGCTGCGAAGCCCCTGTGAAGGCGCCCTTGACGTGGCCGAACAGCTCGGCTTCGAGCAGCGTCTCGGGAAGTCCGGCGACGTTCACGGCGACCATCGGGAACTTGCCGCGCGGGCTCGCCAGGTGCAAGGCGCGCGCGACCACTTCTTTCCCGGTGCCGGTTTCGCCGCTGATCAGAACCGTGGAGCGGCGCCGGGCGACCAACCGGATCACATCCACGGTTCGTCTGATCGCAGGGCTGGTGCCGACCAGCATCTCGCGCCAGGGCTCGCCAACGGCTTCGGCGGGCCGGCTCCGGCAAGCTTCGGCGGCAGCCTGGATTTTGGCGATGGCATCGTCTTCCGGACCCGCGACATCGTATGCGCCGAGTTGCATGTAGCGCACGGCGTCGGCCAAGCGGGCGCGACGATCGCAGATCACGATCGGCACGGAACGGCGCAAGGACAAGAGCCGGTCCAGAAGGTTCTCCATCGTGAAGCCCGGCGTGAAGTCGGGTACCGGCGGGACCACGATCGCGACGTCGTAGTGGACGTTGGCTAGGCGGTCCACGCCCTCGGCGATCGTTGGAGCGTAATCGACCTGCCAGTCAGGGGGCAGCTCGACGCGGTCCGCTCCTATCTGGAGGGCTTGGAGCACCTCGGGTTTCAAGTATGTGCCTCCGAGTATCCATCGGAGGCGGAGCGTGCTTTCGAAGTTAGGATTTGGCCGGTTACGTACTTCTACTGGAAATACTTAGCCGCCAATTCGGGGTCTACTTCCACGGCCTTGCTCCAGGCGGCGCGAGCTTCTTCATCCTTGCCGGATGCCTTGAGGGCATGGCCAAGATTCGTCAGAGCGGCGGGGAAATCAGGCTGCGTTTCCGAGGCCAATTGATAGCATTCGGCAGCTCGGTCGGGTTCTCCGGCGGACTGGAGCAGGAGGCCCAGATTGTAGGACAGCTCCAAGGAGCGCTGTCCCAACGACATCAGATTCTGGTGCAGGTCCCAAGCGCGGTTGTGATCCTTGCGCTCGATGGCGATGGCGGTCAGGGCGCGCAGCGCATCGGTATTCTGCGGCTGGAGCGACAGGATCCGCTCGAAGGTCTGGGTGGCGCCGTCGAGATCCTGGAATTTCCAGTAGGCCAGGCCGAGATTGACCAGCGCTTCCACCCAATCGCCGCGCTGTTTGGTGCAGAGCTCGAAGGAGTCGACGGCGGCGGCGAAATCGCCCCGCTGGATCTGGAGGAAACCCAGGCGGAAAGCGGCGTCTTCCCAATCCGGTTTCACGCCGACCAATTTGGCGAAGTGCTGTTCGGCTTCCTGCGTGCGGCCTTCGCGCTCGTCGATCAGCGCGAGGTTCCACAAGAGCCCGGGCGAATCGGGAGCAGCCGCCAAAGCGGCTTCGCAGGCGTGACGTGCGCCGTGGAGGTCGCCGCGTTCCTCGAGCAGGACGCCCAGATGAGCGTTGGCTTCGGGGGCATCGGGACGAAGCTTGGCGGCTTCGCGATAGGCGTTCCCGGCCTGATCCATGCGGCCGGTTTTCTGATACGCGAGGCCGAGGTTGAACCATGCTTCATAGGAATCGGCAGCGATCTTGACCAGGTTGGAACAGTGTTGCACGGCGCCGCTGAAGTCGCCACGAGAAAGCGCGACGGCCGTCAGACCCTCCAGGGCCTGGCGCGATTGCGGGCGGATCTTGAGCATCCGCTCGGAATATTCCTTGGTCTTGGAGTCGTCCTTGCGCGCCATGGAAAGCGTGATGAGGTTGACCAGCAGCTCGGTCGAGCTGGCGTTGCTGGGCAGCAGTTTCCGGTAGATCTCGGCGGCTTCATCGAACTTGCCGAGCTGATGCAGGGCTACGGCCTTGCCGAACAAGGTCCGGTCCTGGCCGGGGCTGGACTTTAGCGCCTGATCGAAATGCGGCAGCGCTTGGTCGGGCTGACCGAGATGCAGCAGGCACAGGCCGCGCCCGGTATGGGCTTGCCACAACTGCGGATTGAGCGAAAGGGCCGTCTCAAAGGAGCGGCCGGCCTGGTCGAACTGGCCCTGGCGCTCCAGGGCGAGACCCAGGTTGTAATGGGCCGTGGCGTTTTTCGCGTCGGCCGCGATCACCTTGGAGTAGCAGGCGGCCGCCTCTCCCCACTTTTGCTGTTCGAAGCGCAGATGGCCCAGGCCGGTGTACACCTCGGCGGGTTTTTCTCCGCGTGATGCCGCGCCTTCCAGTTCCTTGACGGCCTCGTCCAAACGGCCGGCGGCGGCGAGCTTCACCGCGTTTCCGAGGGCGCTGGTTTCGGCGGGACGCTGTGTCTTGGGCTTGGCGGCCGGCGAATCACCGCGCAGCAGCCGTTCCACCAGTTCGTTATCTACAAAGAAAGCTTGTTCGTCATTCTGCGACATGTCAGTACTCCTTCGTTTCCATCGTGCGCAACGCCGCGGGCGTTGGCGGCTAATTCTTCGGAATCAGCGGCACTACGTTTACCTGTCCCTGCATGGCGGCCTTCTCATCCCGTTCGGAGAAGAAACCTACGCCGCCGGAGCCAAAACGGCTGTCGGTCCATTCGTCGATCTTTTGGCCCTGAACCCACGTGGCGAAATGATTGCCGATCGCGTCGAAGCGAATCTTATAAGTGGTATCGACGCGCACCTTCAGGGGCAGCGGAACCACCACGCGGTTTTCGTCCTGTCCATCGACTACGGCGAAGTGCACCAGCGCGATGGTCGGCTCCAGGCCGGGCGTGACGATTTCGAGCTTGGTGACGTAATAATTCCTTGGATTCAGCCCGCGGAAGATCCAACCGATGGCCTTGCTTTCGATCTGCGCCTGGAACTCCAAGCGGTAATCGCTGAGCTTGGCGGAGCCGCTAAGCAGGGAAATGTGCCGCTTGGATTTGGCGGAGTTGGCCCAATCGTCGATCCAGCCGCCAGAGATGGCCACACCGGTGGCAACCGCCGGGGTCGAAGAAACCGAGACCGGCGTTTCCGGGGTGTTTTTCCCGTTGCCTCGCGTGACCAGATAGGCGACGCCGGAGATGGCCACCACGAGCCCCGCGGCGACCCCGATTTTGACACCTGCGGAAAGCTTGGACCAAGCGCTTTCGGTAGCTTTCAACTCGTACGGAATAGCGCTTTCAGATGGGGCCGCGGATTCCCAGGATTTGGGCGCCGGCGATTCCTGGCGGGTGGCAGCCTTCGGAACATTCTTCTCGGGAACTCGCGCCTGAACCTTCTCAGGAACGGGGGCCTCGGCTGCCGCTTGCCGTTTGATCGGCACCGGCTTTGGCGCGGGAACCACCGACGAGCGCGGACGTTCTTCCGCCTTGGGCTGAGCAGGCGTGGGTTGTACCGGCCGGGATTGCGGCGGCAACGATTGTGCCGGCGCAGGTTGAGCTTGTTTGGGTTGAACTTCTTTAGGTTGGGATGGCGCAGCTTTGGGAGCAGCCGGTGTCTCGGGTGTACGAGCCGCAGCGGGAGCTGGGCCGAAAACGATCACCGGCCGTAGCGGCAGAGTTGTCGACGGAGGTATCTGTACGTCGGAAGCCGCGGTGAGCGCGGTGGGGAAGGCCTGAGCCAACTTTCCGCGAGCGGCAGCCAGACCATGAAGAGTTACCGGCAGGGCCTGGGTCACCAATTCGGGTGCGACAGACTCGGGCGGCACAGGTTCAGTGACATCCGGTATGGCAGCCAAAGAAGGCTGCGACACAGGCTCGGCTGGGGCGATGAAAGCTTCGGGCGCCGGCTCGGCATACACTGGCGCCTGAGGAGGCGTTTCGTGAAAAACCTGCGGCGGCGCTTGGGGAATTTCTGGAGCCAGAACGGCTGCTTGCGGTGCGGCTGGTGGACCGTCCGAATAAGCAAAACCTGTGGTGGCGAAATCCAGACGTGCCAAATCTCCGAGCTCGGCGGGCGCGCTGGGAAAACCGCGTGGCAGCCCGAGCCAAGGCTTGGCTTTCTGGGGAGGATGAGGCGACATGAGAATCTCCATGACATCGTCGGCGCCGGCCGGTTCACTTCCGGTTTCCGGGCGCAGTAGCAGCTCCATGACGGGAGCCGGGCTGGTGAATTCGCGTAGTTCCAATCCGCGTTCGCTGGTCCGCGTGTGGTGTTCCAGAGCTTGCAGAGAAAGAGAGAGCGCGACACGCGGTGCAGGGGGCAGGCATCCCTGTGATTTCGAATCCCCGGAGGACTCGGAATTCGTAAGATCCGATCCGTTTGCCGAACTCCGCGGGGAAAAACTGGGAAGGGTAGCCACCCGCTCCCAGGTGTTGTTCAGTTCGATGAGACCGGCCTGGTCGAACTGCGTCACGGCCGGCACCACCGGTTCCGCCAGGAATCCCGCCATCGGTGCTGGATCGGACTCTTCGGCGGGTTGTTGCCAAGCGTCGGGTTGCTGCGCTGTCACCGGGGCCGGAGCCTCCTCCGGCGCGTCATCCCGAGCTTCAAACGTCGCGACCGAAGCTGGCGACTCCGTGTGGCGACTCTCCAGGCGGGGATCGGGCGCGTTGAGTGGGGCTCGAACAGGCGACGCGGGCTCGGCGGGCGGCTTGGCTTGCAGGAGCCGGGCCAGCGCGAGTTGCTCGTACTGTTCCTGGTACTCCTTACGATGAGCCTCCGAGCAGAACTCGCCCCCGCCCCTCAGACGCTTGAGGAGGGCAAGCTCCTTCCCGCAGAAAAGACACTGCATACGAGGTTTACATCGTCATGTTGGGCTCGATGCTAAAGAGGGGACTTAGAGGTTTCTCTGCGGTAAAGCACTTATTTAGAGCTTTTGGGTGAGACACCTTAGAGGGCGTTAGGGGAAACGCCCGGTCCAAGGGCGAACCGGGTACGAGTACGGATGTCCTGGACGGTTGGGAATCGAGTTACGCCGAAGACCCTAACGGCGGTAAGCAATTTCACCAGCTAGCGGGCCTAAAGTTCCTTTCCTACTTGACGATGAATGTAACACCGATCAGTTGAATTTAGCGGGAGCAGATGGAGGTTGAGGCATGGCCAAGGTGGAAGCTCTGAAGAACCACTTAGAGGCGTTACGTAACGCCATTCCGGAATTGAAAGGGGTGCTGCTGGCGTCCAGCGAAGGACTGCCGATCGCGCACTCGTTTACCAACGGCGCCGATCCGAATCGTGTGGCGGCGATGGCTGCGGCCGCGACCGCGTTGGGCCGCCGCGTCAGTGAAACAATGAACGCCGGGACTTTGGGTGAAGTTTCGGTGCAGGCCGAAGAGGGTGCACTCTTCGTGTACTCGGCCGGCACAAAGGCCGTGCTGGCGGTACTCAGCCCGCAAGGCGGAAACGCTGGTCTGATTCACCTGGAAGCGCGCGATACGGCCAAGCAGATCGCCGAATTATTCTAGAATCGTGAGTTGTGCCGCGCCATCGGGTGCGGGCACGGAAGCATGAAGCGCCGTGCGCAGCTTGCGCGCCGCC
Organism: Terriglobia bacterium; assembly: GCA_020073445.1. Lineage (GTDB taxonomy): Bacteria > Acidobacteriota > Terriglobia > Bryobacterales > Bryobacteraceae > Palsa-187. The sequence continues at coordinate 183,533 of JAIQFE010000001.1, read as the reverse complement.
GCTTTTCCAATTACTCCACTCAGTTCTTCCTCCGAGGCTTCGCGAACCCGGTCCAGGCTCCCGAAGTGGCGCAACAGTTTAGCCGCTGTCTTTTCTCCGATACCCGGGATGCGCGCCAGTTCACCGCGCAGGCGGTCCGCGTTGCGCCGGGTGCGATGAAAGGTCACGGCGAACCGGTGAGCTTCGTCGCGCACCAGCTGAACCAGGTGCAGCACCGGCGAGAACTTGTCGAGCACAATCGGTTCGTCTTCCTGGCCGTAGACGTAGATCCACTCTTCGCGCTTGGCGATCGACGCGAGAGGCTGGTCGGTAATTCCCAGTGACTCGAGTGCGGCGGCGGCCGCGTGCAACTGGCCGATACCGCCGTCGACTAAGACCAATCCCGGGCGGTCGGCTTTTTCTTCTTGCAAGCGGCCGTAGCGGCGCGTGATGACTTCCCGCATGGACGCGAAATCGTCATTGCCTTCCACGATGCGGATGATGAACTTGCGATAGTCCGATTTCTTCATCCGGCCGTCTTCCCACACCACCATGCTGGCGACCTTGTCGGTGCCCTGGATGTGCGAAATATCGAAACACTCGATCCGGCGCGGGGCTTTTTCCAGACTGAGAGCGTCGCGCAGGGCCTCCTGGATCGCGGTGGAAGACGGCTTCATCACGCGGAAACGCTGTTCGAAGCTGTGGCGGGCGTTGGATTCGACTAACGCCAGCATGGCTTTCTTCTGCCCGCGCTGGGGAGTGTGAATCTCCACCTTGCGGCCGCGCTTTTCGGTAAGGTATTCCTCCAGAACCGGGCAATCTTCGAATTCGACGGGCACATGGATAAAAGCAGGGACGTAGGGATCGTTGAGATACACCTGCTTCAGAAGCGAAGCGAAGAACTCGGGCGGATCGAACTGGCGCTGGTCTTCCCAGAAGAACTCGCGGCGGTCGACAATGTGGCCGCGGCGCAAGTGGAACAGGTTCACGGCGACCAGAGGAGGCTCGGCATAGTAAGCGAAGATATCGGTGTCGTCGCCTTCGGCGGCGGCCATCTTTTGCTTTTCGGCCACCTCTTCCACGGTGTGAAGCAAGTGGTTCAGGGCTTCCGCCTCTTCGTAACGCGTGGCCTGGCTCGCGGCTTCGATGCGCGATCGCAGTTCCTGTTCGAGATCTTTGTGCCGGCCTTCGAGGAACAGGCGGACGTCGCGGACAGACTGGGCGTAACGCTCGTCGGTTACCAGGCCTTCGACGCAGGGCCCGTGGCAGCGATGGATGTGATATTCCAGGCACGGATGAGTGTGCTTGCGAGTCAGATCGACATTGCAGGACGGCACCTTGAAATGGCGATGGATGAAGTGCACCAGCCGATGGGCCAGGTTCCCGGGGAAATAGGGGCCGAAGTAGCTGGATCCGTCTTTCTTTAAGCGGCGCGTCACGTACACGCGCGGATAACGCTCGGCGGTGAGCTTGATGTAGGGATACGTCTTGTCGTCGCGCAGGAGGATGTTGTAACGCGGCTTCCACTGCTTAATCAGGTTGTTCTCGAGCGCCAGAGCCTCTTTTTCGTTATCGACCTGGATAAAGTCGATGGCGCGCGCGTCGTGGATCAGCGTGCCGGTCTTGACGTCGGCCAGGCGCTCGTCGAGGAAATAGTTGCGGACCCGGGCACGAAGGTTCTTGGCCTTTCCGACGTAAATCACCGCGCCGTTGGCGTCCTTGTATAGATACACTCCCGGCGATGTGGGAAGTTCGGCGGCACGGGCGCGCAACTCGGAGTACGGTCTTATACTTAAATTGTGGCACGTACCTTCTTTGCGGCTACTCTATTTGCTTGTGTTCTGAGTGCTCAAAAGCCCGCCGTAACGCCCCCCGAACCGCCCGAAGAGGACGAATCGCTCGCGCCTAAAGTCTACGCGCTCAATCCGGTGCAAGCCAAGAAAGAGATCGTGGTGGGAGACCAGTACTTCAAGAAGTCCAACTACAGCGCGGCGGCGAGGCGCTACGTGGAAGCAACGCGCTGGGATCCCGGCTCGGCGGAAGGGTTTCTGAAGCTGGGTGAAGCCCGCGAGAAACTCCACCAGTATGGCCCCGCGCGGGAGGCTTACTCGAAGTACATCGAGCTGGCCGAAGATCCCAAGGAAAAAGACGCTGTCCGCAAGAAGATGGACAAGTGGCCCGACGATAAGTCGCACAAATGACGGACAAGATCGTGGTGTTTTCCACCTGCGATTCCGAGGAGCAGGCCGGTCGCGTGGCGCGTGCGCTGGTGGAGCAGCGGCTGGCCGCGTGCGTCAATATTGTGCCCGGGGCGCGCAGCATTTATCACTGGAAGGGACAGATAGAGGATGCCGCGGAGTGGATGCTGATCATCAAGTCTCGCCGCGACTTGATGGAGCAACTGCGCGCGGCGATCGGAAAAATCCATACCTACGAAGTGCCGGAATTGCTGGCGGTCCCGGTAGTGGATGGCTCGGAGAGCTATCTGGCATGGCTCGATCGCGAGCTGAGCTGATGGGGCAACTGGTCATCGCGGGCGGGGGGTTCGCAGGTTTCTGGGCGGCGGCTGCGGCTGCTCGCATGCGGCGCGATGTCCCATCGCTGGCTTCGCTGGAAATAGTGCTCATCTCGCGGGACGACCAGTTGGTGATCCGGCCGCGGCTGTATGAGAAGGATCCGGCGAGCATGACGGTCGCGCTGGTTCCGAGACTGGAGGCGATCGGCGTCCGGTTTGAACAGGGCGAGATTGCTGCCATCGACGTCGCCAGCAAGGTGATCCGGGCCGCGGCGTCCGTGATCTCGTATGACCGGTTAGTTCTGGCCACCGGAAGCCAATTGGCGCGCCCCGCTGGCGCGCTGGGTGCGCGCGGATTCGACATCGACACTCTGGCGGGCGCCGCGGCTCTTGACCGGCATTTGCACGGGCTAGCCGCGCAGCCGGAGGCCCACCCAGAGACGGAAGGCCGATGGACGGTGGTGATCGCCGGAGGGGGTTTTACCGGAATCGAGCTCGCGACGGACCTGCCGGAGCGACTGCGCTCGATCGCCGCGGGCGGCAAGATTCGCGTGATTGTAGTGGATATAGCGGATCGAATTGGAGCGAGTCTGGGCGACGGGCCGCAATCGGCCATTCACGAGGCTCTTGCAGCGGCGGGAATCGAAACACGCACGGGCGTTGCAATCGCGAGCGCCGATTCGGCGAGCGTGGTGCTATCGAGCGGGGAACGGATCGCTTGCCGGACACTGGTCTGGACCACAGGGATGTGCGCCAGCCCTCTGGCCGCCAAGATTTCGACGCGCACCGATGCTCTCGGGCGGATCGAGGTTACCCCGGAGTTGAGAGTGGCAGGAGTCGATCACGTATTTGCCGCAGGTGACGTGGCACACGCGGTTGCGGACGATGGGGGCCATGCCGCGCTGCAATCCTGCCAGCATGCGCAGATGACCGGGCGATTCGCGGGTTTCAATGCGGCAGCCGATCTTGCGGGCTTGCCGCTGCAGGCGTATCGGCAGCCACTCTACACGACATGCCTGGATCTGGGTGAGTCGGGCGCGGTGCTCACTACAGGCTGGGATCGGATCGTGCAAGCCGCGGGGGAACGTGCCAAAGCCATCAAGCGGCATATCAACACACAACTAATCTATCCGCCCGCCGATCGCGACGCGATTCTTACCGCCGCCAGTCCGATGGTGATGGACGAAAAGAGTTTCAAAAGCCGTGTCCTAGGTGTAAATTCTTAATCGAGCCCGGCTTGATCGGGCCTTTCGACGAAACCGAGGGACCCGCGGGTAGCGTCCCACAGGAGTATTCGCAGTGCGTCTGAACCTTTGCAGAGTCGGAATGCGTGTTTTCGTGTTAGCAGGATTGTGTTTACCGCTGGTTTGTTTTGGTCAAGCCGGGGCCTCCGGGCAGAAGCGCGTCAAGGGGCCGGTCAGCCGTGGCGGATCGGCGGCGCCGGCGGATCCGAATGCACCCAAAGGGGTATATCCCACTTCTCATGGTGTTATTAAGTCGATTTCGGGATCGCAGCTATTCGTGGAAGTGGACGATGAACACGAGATGAAGTTCCGGATGACCCACAAGACCAAGATCTTCGCCCAGTCGAAAGACGGCCAAGGCAAGAACGTCTCGAAGGAAGTTAAGACTTCTTCACTTGAGCCCGGCCAGACCGTAGACATCGATATGCAGAGTTCACTGGACGGCGCTTTCGAGGCGGTCCGCATCGTTGTGTTCCTTGGCGTGCCTGCGAATGCGGAGTCTGCGAAGTAAGGGAAGGAAATGCCGTTGTCGTTTCGAAACATTCCGATTCTTGCGATGGCCCTGCTGGGCGCGTCTCTTTTGTTCGCGCAGCCGGCTCGCAACCGATATGCACTGATTCTGGAGGATTCGCCGGTTGCATCCCAGTTCTCCCGGGCACGGATGGCGGAGACCGCGAGCGTTAATTACGCGCGCACCTTGCGCCAGCGGCAGCAGTCTGTCCAGACGGAATTGACGCGGCGCGGAATCGTGACGACGGGATCGGTGACCACGCTGTTGAACGCGGTATTCGTCGTCGCGCCGGCGGGTAGTATCGCGGATCTGCAGAGCATCCCCGGCGTTAGCAGCGTGGTTCCGATCCGGACGTATCACCGCAAGCTGAATCGCGCTACGGCTCTGGTGAACGCACCCGCGGCGTGGAACGTTCTCGGCGGGGTGGCCAATGCGGGGGCGGGCGTCAAAATCGCGATCCTCGATACCGGCATTGACCAGCAGCATCCGGCGTTTCAGGATCCTTCTTTGCCGATGCCGGCAGGATATCCCCGCTGCAACGGCGACGATTGCGCCTACACGAACAACAAGGTGATCGTCGCGCGGAGTTACGTGAAGCAATTGGCGGCGGGAAGTTCTCCCCTAAACCCGGCCGCCGATTCGCGGCCCGACGATTATTCGCCGCGGGATCGCATAGGTCACGGGACGGCGGTGGCTTCCACGGCCGCGGGCCACACCAACACGGGACAGTTTACGATTTCGGGAGTCGCGCCCGCGGCGTACCTCGGCAATTACAAGATTTACGGGTCGCCCCAAGTGAACGACTTCACCACTGACGACGTGATCATCCAGGCTCTGGAGGATGCCATCAACGACGGCATGGACATCGTTTCGTTTTCCAGCGGTGGTCCGGCGTTTACGGGGCCGTTGGATACAGGCGCGGCCTGCGGCGTGGGTCTGGGCCAACCGTGCGACCTGTCCGGGCAAGCGTTCGAGAACGCGGCCAAAGCCGGAATGGTGATCGTGGTCGCGGCCGGGAACGAGGGCAGCGACGGCACGAACTATCCGACATTCAGTTCCATCTCCTCTCCCGGGGATGCGCCGTCCGTTATTACCGTGGGCGCCACCACCAATTCGCACTCCTTTGCCGAAAACGTGGGCGTGCCGGGGCGGCCGGATTTGCAAAAGATCGCCGCGAATCCGGGCGATGCGTTGATCCCGCCGGGCGTGGTCCGTGCCCCGCTGGTGGATGTTTCGGTGTTTGGAGCAGGGCCGCTGGGCTGTTCGGCGTTTCCGCCCTTTTCCCTGGACGGGACCATCGCACTGATTCAACGGGGCACATGCACCTTCGCGACCAAGGCCCAGAACGCCTGGGATGCGGGCGCCGTGGGTGTGATCCTATACATGGCCGACTCGTCGTCGATGCCCACGCCTAGCGGGCTGTCTTCCGTCGGGATACCGGTGACCCTTATTTCGCTGGCCGATGGGAAATCCCTGGCGGACTACGCGGCGAGCGTGTTTCCTCCGCTGGCCGACATCGACGGGCACGGCATCGAAGTCGAAGCGACTCCGAATCTGGTGGTCGGTTTTTCGTCCATCGGACCGTCGGCGGATATCGGCCTGAAGCCGGAGGTGGTGGCTGTGGGAGGCAACTGGAACAACGCCGGGAGCATTTACATGGCCGGGCAAAAACTCGATCCACTGGGTGACTTGTACAGCGCCGACGGATACACGAATGCCGACGGCACCAGCTTCTCGACGCCTATGGTATCGGGCGCTGCGGCCCTGGTGAAACAAAAACATCCCGGGTTCACGGCCGCGCAGGTGAAGTCGGCCGTGGTGAACAGTGCCTCTGCGGTGGTGACTCATGACGATTCCGGCGATGTAGTCGACGTGCGCTGGCTGGGCGGCGGCATGCTCACCGCGGATGCAGCCGTCGGTGCCACGGTAACCTCCGACCCCGCGACGATTTCCTTCGGCTCGATCCAGCCGGGTGCCGTGCTGCCGGTGAGCAAACTATTCACCATCAAGAATTCAGGCACCGCGAGCGTGAGTCTTTCGTTGGCCGTGACGCAGGCCGTGGCAAGCAGTACGGTATCGGTTATTGTCGCTCCGCCAAGCGTCACACTAGCGCCGGGAGATTCGGTGACCGCAGTGGCGACCCTTTCAGGTTCGGTTCCCACCGCGGGAGCGTATTCCGGCGCGATTACCGTAAAGGGCGGGACGAATTCCTTGCGCATTCCGTATCTTTTCTTCGGTCCAAGCGGCGCGGCGGCCAATCTGATTCCGCTGGCCGGAGATTTTTTTGACGGAGTGGTCGGGGGCGGGAGTTCGGAGGGCATTATCGCGATCAAACTGGTGGACGCCTTTGGATTGCCGGTCTCGGGAGTTCCAGTCGCTTGGAGCGCAACATCCGGCGGGTCCGTGATCAACGCGGACATCGTGACCGATTCGTTCGGTGTCGCCGCGGCGCAGCCGCTACTGGGGTCCAGATCCGGTTCGTATTCGTATACGGTGACCGCTGGCGGACGGGGAGGCATGAGCCACAGCTTCACCGGGTTCGCACGCGCGCAACCAACCATCTCAAGCGTCGTCGATGGCGCCAGCCTGCTGCCGGGCCCGTTCGCCCCCGGCTCTTACATCTCCATTGTGGGATCCGGACTCAGCGACTTCACCGACGCGCACCTGTCGGCGCCGCATCCGCTGGCGATCGACTCCGTCAGCGTGAGTTTCGACGTGCCTTCGGCGCATCTCAGCGTGCCGGGCCATCTGATCTATGCCAGTGCAACGTGGATCAATGTCCAGGTTCCATGGGAGCTGGCGGGCCAGCCCTCGGTTCAGGTGAAGGTTAACGTCAATTTCTCTCCGAGCAACGTCTTTACCATTGCGCTGGCGCCTGTGGCGCCTTCTTTCTTCCTGATGGCAGACGGAAACGTGTGGGCTCGCGATTTGAACTACAACGCGATCAACGCCAGCGATCCCGCGCACCCGGGCGAGACCATCCAGATTTACGCGAACGGGCTGGGTCCGGTCACCAACCAGCCGGCCAGCGGAGATCCCGCCCCCAACGGTCCGTTTGCGGAGACGCCGACCCCCGTGGTGGTGATCGGCACGCAGCAGGCGACGGTGCTCTTCAGCGGTCTGACGCCGGGATCCGGTACGCTGTACGTGCTAAACGTGGTGGTGCCGCCGACGCTGGCCCGCCCGGGCACCTATCCGATTACGGTTTCGCTAGGAGGGCGAACGTCGCCAGCAGCAAAGATCGTGGTGCAATAGTCGTGCTATTCTAAAGACGTTATGGCCATTCCCAACGTAAAACGCTATAAGATCACCAGCCCGGACGGCTCCATGAACGCATCCCTTATGGCGGTGTTGCCGAAGGACATCGACGTCAACAAGTATCTTTCGGAAGCTTCACAGCGCTTTGACTGGAAAGCGTACCAGGAAGCCCAGGCGAAGCAGTTCAAGATCCGCGTCGGACAGCAGAAGCAGAAGAAGGCGAAGTAGCCGTTTTCTTTCAGATCATCGCGCACAACGCAGTGGGCCGCGATGGTTTTCTATTTCCTATGAGCGCGCCCCACGCTGTGCGCTTTTAGCGCGCTTTTTCACCGAACACGGGTACGAAGGGTACGCAAACTACGTGTACCCTCTTGCATCACTTCGGGATCCGAATCCTTTAGCAGCGCTTCCAAGTACGGCTCGCTGTCCCGATCCCCGGAACGCGCCAGCACGATGCTGATTCCGGTTTTCTCATCGCGGGTGGCGTGCGTCAGAATGGGGTAAATCGCCTGGCGGACTTCGTAATCGCGCGCCAGCTCGGTGAGGAACGCGATCGCCGTACTGCGATATGCCTTCACATTCAGGTTGTTGAGCAGATACTGCAGCGGGCTGAATTCGCTCATCTGGCGACTCCCCAGCGAGACCAAAGCGAAGGCTTCCGAGACGCGGGCGTTGGAGCTGCGCTCACTCTCGAACACTTTGTCGAGCACGATACGATCGCCGGGATTCTTGAGCCGCGCCAGACCTTCGGCGGCACCGGCGCGAAGGCCGTCATCCTTGTCATTTAAATAGCGCAGGAAAACGCCGCGATCGGCGGGATCGGCGATCATAGCGAGCGCCTCCAGCGCTTCACGCTGGGTCTTGGACGTGAGCGGATGATCGATGGCCTCGCGAACTTCCGGGGCGGCTTTCTGGTTGCGCAGAATCCCGGTGGCCTGGAGCGCGGCGATCCGAACCTTTTCATCCAGATCGCGCAGCAGAAAAGCGAGGCCGGGTCCCGCGGCGGGATCGCGGATCTTTTGCAGCGCCACCAGGGACTCATACATCAGACGGTTGTCTTTGGAATTGAGAGCTTCGAGGAGATCGGGAACGGCGGCCTGGCCGCGCAGAATGCCGAGCGCGCGGGCGGCGTTGGCCCGGACTTCGAAACTCACGCCACCGCGGGCCTGGCGGCCCAGGGCCTGAATCACGGGAAGCGGAACTTCCACGTAGGCATCGATAATCTGGTCGTTCGTATCGGTGAATTTCGCGCGGATGGAATCCCCCGCGCGCTTCAGAGTGCCGCTAACGCCGGTCTTGAGGTAACCCGGAAGATAGACGTTGACCAGGCCATCGGCAGCGCGGATCTGAATTTCGGGATCGTTATCGCGCGTGGCTTCCACCAGGCCGTCCACCGTCTTGGGTCCACCGAGATCATCCAAGGCCTTGACGGCTTCGAGACGAACGCTGGTGTCGGCGTCGCGTATGTATGGAACGATCTTGGGGATCGCATCCTGGCCCTGCGAGGCCATCGCGCGTACGGCGCGGACGCGCTGGCGGGCGTCACTTTGGTCTTGTTTGGGATCGGGTTGCGCGAACGTCAGGACTGCCGAAAAGAGTAAAAGTGTTAAACGTTTCAACGTACAAACTCTAGTACGACGCGGTGCGGGATGAGTCCAGCCTCATAACCCATATCGAGCAGCTTTTGCGCGGCTTTCGGCACGAGCTCCCCGCAATCCACGGTGAAGTGGTTGACGTACATGCCCACGAACTTTTCGGCCAGGGACGGATCCAGGTCGCGGGCAAACTGCATAGCGTAATTCAGCGCTTCCTCGCGATGATCCAGTGCGTACTGGATGCTCTCGCTCATGACGCGGCACGCTTCTTTGGCGATATCCGGACGCAGATCGCGCCGCAGGACGTTCGCGCCCAGCGGCAGAGGCAGATTATAGGTATCTTTCCACCAGCGGCCCAGATCGACCACGTTGTGATACCCGCCGCGGCCATAGGTGAGTTGGGCTTCGTGAATCACCAGGCCGGCATCGGCCGTTCCGTTCTGAATGGCTTCGAGAATACGGTCGAAGGGAACCACGACCGCTTCGAAGTCGGGCTGCATCAGCTTCAGCGTGAGATACGCGGTGGTCAGCAAGCCGGGGATCGCGATGCGCTTGCCCTTCAGCTCCGCGGGCGACATGGGATGGGGAGCCACCACCATGGGACCGTAACCATCGCCGACGCTCGATCCAGCGGCCAGCAGCACGTACTTGTCGGCAACGTAAGGATAGGCGTGGTAGGAGATGGCGCTGAGCTCGTATTCACCCTCGCGGGCTTTCTGGTTCAGCGTCTGGATGTCTTCGAGCACATGGCGGAACGTGAGCAGAGGGCTCCGGACCTTCCGGGTCGCGAGCGCATAGAACATGTATGCATCATCGGAATCCGGGCTGTGCGCACACGTAATTTCCGTGACGGCGGTAAGCATGGGTTGATTCAACTCTCATGATAACAAGCTGGACGCGGCGGCGCGCCGGCTGGTTCTGTAACGGAATCGTCGTGTTATTCGATGGAAGACAGTTCGGCGTGCAGAGATGCGAGCGCTCGTTCCAGTGCGGCCAAGGCTGGCGGGGCCTGGTCGAGCTTGCCAGCTTTGCCGAGCCGCTCCAATTGGAAGGCGGAATCGACTGCCGCGCGCGCGCCGAAATTCGCGACCGAACCTTTTAATCCATGTGCCGTGCGCTCAAGCAAGCGGGCGTCGCCGGTGGCCATGGCCTTGTGGAGGTCGTCCAGCTCGCGCGGGTACTCCTCCAGGAAGAGCGCGGCGATTTCCTTCAGCAAATCGAGATCCCCGCCGACCCGAGCCAGCGCGGCAGCCCGATCTAAAACTTGTTCCTGCAATTGTCCGTTCATGCGAAGCCTGCTAATCTATCGGCAGTTTGGAGGAACGCTATGATATCCTCCGAAAGAGGGGCGCGAAGAAGTTTAGAGAAGTTGCCGGGCCCCGCCCGCCTTAGGGCCACCCTAGCTCAGTTGGTAGAGCGGCTGATTCGTAATCAGCAGGTCGCCGGTTCGATCCCGGCGGGTGGCTCCATAAAAATAAATAAGTTAAATAAATCCTGGATTTTTACGGGCGGTACTTCGGGGCATCATTCTTAAGCGTCGTCGGTGCTGCATTCAGGTCAGGCCAGAGTGCGCCCGGATACCTGAGAGAAGACCTCCTGGACGCGAATTGGGAGGTTTTGCGTGCGCCGGAGTCCGTTCCATGTCGTCTCTATCACTTGGGCGATTGTTATTGTCTGTCCAGCGCCGGATTGTACGATGATTTCCGATCTGGTAGCGGTCGGCGATTGTGCCACTCGCTAGAATCCGGCCCACGGTACCCCGTTTCAAGTAAAGCCGTGCGGCCCAAGATCCTGATCGTTGTGCTTGCGAGATTCCGCATACGACAAGCAGGACCGTCGGCATCGCAAGGTGAGATGCCTGGGCGATGTTATGATCGCCACTGCGACCGCGAAGCGCGCGTCGCGACGTATTGCGCTAAGCGAGACACAATGAGTTTCGGATTCCGTAAGGGTTTCAAGTCGGGTCCATTTCGGATGACCCTCTCGAAGTCCGGGGTCAGCATGTCGGTGGGGGCTGGCGGCGCTCGTCTCACCGCAGGGCCTCGTGGAACCCACGTATCATTCTCCAAAGGCGGGTTCTACTACCGGACGCGGCTGGATGCTTCGCGAAGGGAGTCCATGAGTCCACAGGTCCCGCTCACACAGCGGGAAGCGGTGGAACCCTCTCGCCCCTTCGCCGAATCACCAGCAGATGCGATGCCGCCGATACAGCCACCACCAGAGATTTTCGGTGACACAACATCGGACGCGGTTGTCGAGGCGATGAATAGGCGGATCAAGCGGTCCAACTTCGCCCTTCTCGTTGGATTAGTTATTTCGATTGGTTTGGTCGCAGCATCCGTGCCCTGGCCGATCGCGGTCGTGATCAGCGTTCTCTCAACCGCTCTTGTCACTTTGCAGCACCGTCGTTCGAAATATAGCGCTCTGGTTTACGGGGATGAAGAAGAGACCATCCATCGGCTCGAGAGTCTTCACAAAGCCGTCACAGCTTTGCGATCGGCCGATTCCGTCTGGTCAGTGCGCGAGGCAAGTCTAGCGAACGGTTTAACGGCACATCCCCCTACGCTCAACCGCTCAAAGGTTGGAAGCGAGCCGCCTCCATTGCCAAAATACATTCGTGCCAACATAACCCCTCCCGCCCTACAATTGACGGACAGCACGCTCTATTTTTTTCCTGATCGGTTGTTTGTCTGGCGTTTAGGACAGTTTGCAGCGGTCGACTACGGCAATCTAAAACTATCTTTTGCAAAAGTTACCTTTCTTGAGCGGGAAGGACAGCCCCTGGATGCGCCGATCGAAAGCACAATGCGACGTTCGCTCTTGGACGAGAGCACGATTCCGGTTCTCTATTACGGGTTGGTCGAGATTGACGCCGCTCCTGCTTTCCAGGCACGGCTGATGACGTCGCGACCCGAGAGTGGCCAGGAATTCGTTACGCACATGCGAGCCGTCACGGGGACCGCCGAAGCCGGCGCTAAGGAAACTGATGGGACCGTATACACGCACTTCGATCCGGCTCACGTCCCCCTCTTCTACAATCTTCAGGGAGATAGCTTCAGGCAATTCCAGGCGCTTCGGAACGCGTTTGCGATTATCGTCCAATGCGATTGTGTGTGGCGTTACGAAAGAGAGGAACGAACAGAAGATTGGAAACGCAACGCGGGGGCTGGTGCACTGGTTACTCGGTCTCGAATTTCGCCGACACTAGTGGATCAGGCTTCGGGATTTGAGACGAATGTGGCATTTGGCCTATGCGTCGGTAGCTCGACTCTCTTTCTGTTGCCTGATGGCTTCGTCGTGAGCGATGGAGGCCGATATCAGCCCCTTGGGAAGAGCCTGAACGTCAATGCGAGCACGACTAACTTTCGCGAAGAGGAGGTAACGCCACGCGACGGTGAGGTTGTCAGAACCTGGAATTCATGACCGGAGCGCAGGCACCGTATGCTCGGGTCCCCCTTGCAGATGGCACGCTGGTCGCGTTGCCCGAGATGCCGCCAAACGATTTACTTCCCAGCCTTATGGCAGTCTCGGACGTGCTTGGAACGGGCTGGTTTGCGGCTGACGCTGCGAATGTAAAACCCGGTGCGACGGTAGTCGTCGTAGGGATGGGGCGGTCGGTTTGCTCGGTGTCCTTTCGGCCAAGCAGATGGGAGCAGAACGGATCATTGCCATGAGCCGTCACGAATCGCGGCAGAAGCTGGCGACAGAGTTCGGGGCAACCGACATTGTCACAGAACGCGGAGATGAAGGCGTTGCTCGTATTAAGGAAATGACCAAAGGTATCGGCGCGGATTCCGTGCTCGAATGCGTCGGCACCTTGGAATCGATGATGCAGGCGATTCAATCCACTCGGCCGGGTGGCTCGATCGGCTACGTCGGAGTTCCACATGACGCGCACCTGGACTTGCAAAAGGTGTTCTTCAAACTCGTCCGTCTTCACGGCGGTCCTGCTCCGGTTCGGCGTTACCTGCCCAACTTGATGAAGCTCGTACTCGACGGAAAGATTAACCCCGGAAAAGTTTTTGATCTCAAGCTGCCGCTCGACCAGGTTGCGGAGGCATACCGCGCCATGGATGAGCGCCGCGCCATCAAGTCGCTGTTGCAGCCGTAAGCGGGTGAGGAGGAAACGATCATGCCGAACGAACGAGCGACTAAGTCCCACGAGCAACTATTTCCGAATCACGTTTCAACGCTTGCAGTGACCGACCCTGAGCTTATCGAAACCTTCGACAATTTTGCCTTCGACGAGGTACTTCGCGAGAGCAGGTTGGACGTTCGAACACGTCTTATGGTGCAGCTTGCGGCGATCATCGGGTGCCAGGCGCTCACCGAATATCGTGTGATGCTCGGAGCGGCGCTGAATGTTGGCGTTACTCCGACGGAAGCAAAGGAGGTGATGTATCAGTCCGTGCCCTATATAGGGATCGCCAAGGCAATCGATTTCCTGCACGCAACCAACGATGTTTTGAAAGAGTGCGGTATCAAATTGCCGCTGCCGCCCCAATCCACGACGACGCGCGAAAACCGGATGGAAAAGGGCCTTGCCGTCCAGAAACAAATCATTGGCAACGAAGTCGTTGAGAAGCTGTATGCAAATTCTCCGCAGGACGAGATGCATATCCAGCGCTTCCTTTCGGCCAACTGCTTTGGGGACAATTACACCCGAACTGGCATCGACATCCCAACCCGGGAGTTGCTGACGCTAAGCATGCTCGTTGCACTCGGCGGATGTGACCCACAGGTAAAAGGCCATGTGGCCGCGAATCTAAACGTCGGCAATGATCGAGCGCGGCTGATCGACGTAGTAACGCAACTCCTTCCATTCATCGGTTACCCACGAACCTTGAACGCTCTGCGAGCAATCAATGAGGTAACTCCCGCAAGTCTCGCGCCGCAAAAGCAGGAGAAGCGATGAAGATCTTGGTAGTCGGAGCTACCGGCAGTATCGGCAGCCTTGTCGTCGAGAAGGGTATCAGCGAGGGACACAAGGTCCGCGCCCTAGTGCGCAGTGAATCTAAGGCTCGTCAGCTTCCCAGTGATGCCGAGGCCGTGATCGGCGATTTAACGCGGCCCGAAACGCTCTCCGCTGCTGTGGACGGCGTTGACGCAATTGTTTTCACGCATGGCTCTGACGGAGGTGGAAAGGCCGCCTCCGAGTCTGTCGATTACGGCGGGGTCCGTAACATCCTGGCTGCACTCGGATCGCGTAGTGTGCGCATCGCCCTCATGACCGCGATCGGGGTGACGAACCGGACGGGGGCCCATAACCGGTCCACTGAGGCGCACGATTGGAAACGACGTTCTGAACGACTCGTGCGTGCCAGCGGTATGCCGTACACGATCGTGCGACCAGGTTGGTTTGATTACAACGCTCCGGGGGAGCGTAAGCTCGTCCTGCTGCAAGGCGACAAGCGCCAGTCCGGCACGCCGAGCGATGGAGCCGTCTCTCGGGAACAACTGGCCGAAGTGCTGCTCCGAAGCCTTTCATCAGACCAGGCCATTCGCAAGACGTTCGAGCTGGTTTCCACCAGAGGTCCTGCACAAGACGATTTCAGTGAGCTTTTCGCGGCATTGACTCCCGATCCAGAAGACGCGCTCGATCCCGTGGCGGGCACGGCCAACATGCCGCTCAATATGGAACCAGAAAGAGTTCGTCAGGACTTGGATGCGGTAAAAGCGCGGTACTCCGGCAAAGTAAGCCGCACAAAGAGAGACATGCAATAGAAGCACGAAAGGACTGAAGGTATGGCAAAAGTCATTGTTGTCATCGGACCTGGCCTGATTGGGCAAGCGATCGCACGCCGTGTCGGCGTGGGGAAGCAGATAATCCTCGCCGACTTGCGCCGTGAGAACGCGGAAGCCGCCGCGGAGGTCATGTCGAACGCTGGATACGACGTGAGTGTGGCAACCGTCGATGTGTCATCGCGGGAAGAGGTGCATGAGCTGATCCAGAACACAGCCGGTCGTGGCGACATTACAGGCCTTATTCATGCTGCCGGCGTATCGCCGAGTCAGGCTTCGGTAGCGACAATTCTCAAAGTTGACTTGTACGGCACAGCGCTCGTCCTCGAAGAGTGCGGAAATGTCATTGCTCGCGGTGGCTCGGGCATTGTGATTGCGTCTCAGTCCGGACACAGGCTTCCTCCGCTCACAGTCCAACAGAATAAGGCATTGGCCACGACTCCGGTTGAGGAACTGCTCAGCCTTCCGTTTCTCCAGCCCGACAAGGTGACCGACACGCTTCAGGCTTACCAGCTTTCGAAGCGGGGTAATTCGCTCCGCGTGATGGCCGAGGCTGTTCGTTGGGGAAAGCGCGGAGCGCGGATCAACACGATCAGCCCAGGTATTATCATCACCCCGCTGGCTAAGGACGAACTGACAGGGCCGCGCGGCGCGGGCTATCGGCGCATGATCGAAGGCGCTCCAGCAAAGCGCGCCGGCACTCCTGATGAGGTGGCGAATGTTGCGGCACTTCTGATGGGACCTGATGGCGGCTTCATCACTGGTAGCGATTTCCTTATGGACGGCGGAGTGACTGCTTCCTATTGGTACGGCGAACTCGCGCCGCAGTGACCTTAACGCGAAAGGACAAGATATGGAGATTACCAGGGTGGGTTCTCAGGCGTCGGCGAAAGGCCCCGACGATTGGTTCACTGGCACAGTGCGCATCGACTCCAGGTTTCAACGAGTCGACCCAGCGCGGATTGGGGGCGCAGTCGTTACATTCGAGCCCGGCGCACGAACGGCGTGGCACACTCATCCACTCGGCCAAACACTGATCGTTACAGCCGGGTGCGGTTGGGTGCAGCGTTACGGCGGCCCTGTCGAGGAAATCCACCCTGGTGATGTTGTTTGGTTTTCACCCGGAGAGAAGCACTGGCACGGAGCTGCGTCCACCACGGCGATGACGCACATTGCTATAGCTGAGGCGCTTGATGGCAAAAGTGTCGAGTGGATGGAGAAGGTGACAGCCGAGCAATATTGCCGGGCATGAGCCGAGCCCGCTTGGGATTAGACTGGAACTGCTCTCAACGGATAACGGTGAGGCCAGGCTCTTTTGAGCCACGCTTGATGAATGTCGCAGTGGCTCCAAAATGGCTCCATGAAGAGAGCCTTGAAGCCAACCTGCTGAAACTGAAATGCTTGCTATCGCTTCAAAACACACGCAGTAGACGCTAAGTTTTGTATTTTCAATCTACGTGCTATCCCCAAGCTGGACGTAGCATAACGGTCTGTCATGCAACCGAGCAGTAACATGACAAGCGTAAGCTCCAGTCGGATGGTGCTAGCGTTACCTAATCCTTGCCGAAACCTGATCCTTGTGGCGCGGCATCCGGGGGCTGTTAAAGTCGGTGTTTTCTGTGCTGCCAAGACGCTCAACGGCGAAGGGTTGTGGCACGGGGCGCGTAGGTGCCGCATGCTGACTGGGACGTCATGCAAGAGAGGATGTTTGATCTCTTCAGCAGCCGTGCGGGTCAAACGTCCGCCTGTAGGCATAGCGAAACGGACCATACTTATCAGGGACTGGAGATCGTGGCATAGAGATTTCAACGCGGGGGTTGATCAGTCCGCTGCCAGCCCGATCGGGTCGGGCCGCACAGAGGTGCCAGATAGATCGTCGCCAAGCGCCTTTTCGTTGAAAAGCTTAACGATGTAACCGGACGGCCGCGGCTTCTAAGTGCGCCGTAAGAAAGACCTGGGACCTTCATTTCCGCCGAGCTGTTCCGCCGCCTGGATTCCGTCGGAGGCTCCGTCCAGCCTGATCCATTAAAACCACAGCGAGTGTCCGTCGCGCTTAGCGGCTGCGATAGCTTCCTCTCCGCTCATCACAACGGAAACGCTGTGCCCCATGCCTGTCAGCAACTCCTCCAGATCAAGAGCCAGATGCCCTCATTTTCCAACACCTGCACATACTGAGGTGTCATGTGGACTCCGCAAGGGGAAACTCGATTCCTATGGCAGTGCCATTGTGACCGGAAACCGACATAGTCCCTTTAAGCTGGCGAGTCAACTGCCGGACGAGCCTAAGGCCCAATGTATTGACTCGAGAGACATCGAAATCTTGGGGCAGCCCAACGCCGTTGTCGCTGACGTTCATGACCACAACCGCGCCGGCTCCCACATGCGAGGTGATGGTAATCTTGCCCTTCCGGCCATCGGGAAACGCGTGGCGCAGAGAATTCGACACTAGCTCGTTCAAGATCAGCCCGCACGGCACGGCGGTCTGAGGGTCCAGAGTCACTTGCCCGATATCCACGCTGACTTTGATCCGCTCCGGCGTGACCTGATTGACGCTGATCACGTTCGCAACGAGACGCCCGGCATACGCCTGGAGGCTGACGCGCGAGACACTCCCGGACTGATAGAGATGCTCGTGAATAATGGCGATCGTTTCCACGCGGCCGCGGCTTTCCTGGAGCACCGCGACCGGATCGGACTCGGCGGCCGATACCGTTTGCAGGCGCAACAAACTGGAAATGATTTGCAGATTGTTCTTGACCCGATGGTGAATCTCTTGGAGAAGAGCCTCCTTCTCCCCCAGCGCCGAGCGAAGGCGGGCATCGGCCTCCTCCTGTTCGGTAATGTCTTCCAGCAAACCGGCGATGCGATAGATTTCCCCGTTGGTGTTTTTCACTGGGAACACGTAGGAATCGATCCAGCGCACCTTGCCGTCCGGCCGAATGATCCGGTACTTTTGTCGGACCGGGACTCCTTGAAGGTAGATCCGCCGGTTCGCCTGAAATCCTTCGTAGTCTTCCGGATGAATCAGGTCGGTCCAAGGCTTGGAACTGGTTGGCAAACCGCTGTTCGGAACCCCACCGATGGTCTCGCAGACAGGACTCCGATAGAGGACCGTTGCGCCATCCTTAGTGGCCATCCAGAACGCGCTGTGGGTGTTCTGGGCCAACGCATCGAACCGGTCGCTAGCCTCCTGGAGCTCTTTTTCAGCCTTCTTGCGCCAGCCAATGTCGCGGATTACCCAGGTGAAGAACCCGTCTCCTGAGATGACCGTGGTCTCTGCCTCAACTTCGCTCCCGCTCTGACTGCGAAAGGTGATTTCCTTGGACCAGTTTCCATTCTGCTTGGCGCTGGAGAAAATGCCCTGTAATTCCCACGAGTCCCAGTTTCCACGCAGCACGTTGAGATTCACACGCACAGCTTCCGCCCGGCTGTATCCCAGCAGCCTCTCGGCCTCCGGATTCCAGTTGATGACCTTGCCTTGCTCGTCCGTGATCACCAGCGCATCGCGAGAGTTTTGAAAAGCGCGCTCCAAGTTCACGCCCAATGCGCGGGCAGCGTTGCGGTTGCGGTAGACATCGATAAAGGCCGCGCAACACTCCAGGAGAGGCTGAATGTGCGAGATCAGCGCCTGGTCGTAGCCTCCAGGGCGGTTTGCGAGACCGAGCATCCCTACCATCTCATCCCCGATCTTCAAAGGAAGACCCGCGAACGAAAGAATCGGCGGATGGCCCAGCGGCAGGCCGGTGCTTCGCGGATCCGAGGACGGTGCGTTTGTTAGAATCGCCTCCTTACGATGGATAACGTGCCCGATGAGACTGTCTGACCGATGGAATTCAACCGGCTGTTCTGAGTTCGTCTGAAAGAATCCTAGGACCTCGGGGTCCTCTGAGCGCGTCTGGACAACATAGGCCCGAATGTGGGGCTGCCCTGTGCCATCATCGCGAAGTTCCCCCAGGAAACCGTGCTCACTACCAGTGATCGTCAATAGCGTTGACACTGTCTCCTTCAGAGCAACGCGCTTGTCTTGCACTGAGATCATAATGCTCTGCAAGCGCCGAATCGCGGTCAGGAGGCCATTGTTCTCCTGCAGAGCAATTTCGCAGAGTTTGAGATTGGTGACGTCCACGGAGACACCCAGGAAACCCACGGGCGCGCCAGAAGCATCCGGAATTACCGAAAGCGCAAGACCGAGGTAGGCGATGCTTCCATCCTTCTTCTTGAGAGGTACATCGATGTCCAGGGAGCGTTCCTTCAGCAATGTGGGAATAATAACTTGCTCCAACTGGGGGCGATCCTCATCCGGGAAGAGCACCTCCACGCTTCGGCCGACCATTTCTATCTCGGAGTACCCGGTCAGCCGGGTAGCGCCTGGATTCCAACTTGCGATGTTTCCAGCCAGATCTACCGTGACCATAGAGGCACGGGCCAGCTCGACAAGGTCTGCCTCTACCCGCCGTTGCTCCTCGCTCTCAGGCCGCTGCTGGAACGCGGCGTAGTCGTTCGGACCCGCGGGATCCCGAATGAGCCAGGCGGTCGTCTCGACCGGGGTTTCTGAACCGTTCTTGTGGCGGGCTGTTAGAGGTAGATGCAACTGGGGCTTCGCGCCGGTAAGGTTCTCTTTCCGGAGAGCACCTTGAGACCCGGATGCAAGAAGATTCCGCAGAGGTCGTCCCACAACGTCTTCTGGCAGGTAACCAGACTGCCTCAAGAACGCGGCATTTACGCAGAGTACCGGGCCATCTAGCAGATCCGCAACGGTGGCATCCGAAACGACAATGGAGTCCTGACAATTCTCAAAAGCGCTGTGTAGGAACTCCAGAGACCTCACAAACCTCTTCCGGGACCTAGGACTTCATGACTTACAGAACATTATACGGCCCCGTAGGCTTCCGCTGGAATGACCAGACATGACTCATGGGCAACGACGATGATCCAGGGCTACGCGAAATGGAGCGCTTGCAGGGGGCATCGATTGACTTCCACTTCAGCGCGTGCGAGCATTGCCAGAACCCGCTCATGGACTTGGCCAAGATCATCGACTTAGCCGATGATGCAATCATATCGGTCGATCGCGAGCAGCGAATCATTCTCTTCAATCAAGGCGCCGAGAAGATCTTCGGCTATCCGGCTGAGGAAGTCATAGGGCAGCAGCTTGATATCCTGATGCCGCCGTCTTTAGTCGCCGCCCATCGAACCCATATTCAAGAGTTCTGTGAGTCCTCCGTATCGGCGCGCCGCATGGGTGAAAGGAGGGCTATCTTTGGCCGACGCAAGAACGGATCCGAGTTTCCGGCAGAGGCATCTATCTCCAAGATCGAAGGTAATGGGCAGACGATTCTCACAGTCATCCTCCGTGATACGACCCAACGCGTTATCCAAGAAGAGAAAATCTGGACGTTGCTTCGTGAAAAGGAAACGTTGCTCAAGGAGATTCACCACCGCATCAAGAACAATCTACAACTCATCTCAAGCTTGCTCGGACTGCAGGCGCGGAGCATTTCCGACCCCGGCTTTCGCAAACTGTTCCTGGAGAGCCAACAGCGGGTCCATTCGATGGCTCTCCTGCACGAGACACTGTACCAGTCCGAAAACCTCGTCGAGATCGACGTCGCGAGGTACATCCGCAAACTAGCCGAACATCTGTTCCGCTCCTATGACGGTACGGGCGATCGCATTCGGCTCCGGACCGACCTAGACCGGATTTCTCTGGCTCCGGATGACGTTTTGTCGTGCGGTTTGATCGTAAGCGAACTGGTGTCAAATGCGCTGAAATACGCGTTCTCCGGCGGTCGTGAAGGTGAGATCAGCATCGGGCTTCATGCTGGACCGAACAACATGGCAATACTGACCGTCGCCGATACAGGCATCGGACTGCAGGGCGACGTGGACTGGAACGCAGTGCAATCGCTAGGTTTCCGTCTGGTCCACTCCCTCTCCAAACAACTGCGCGCGAAGATCGAAGTGCATTCCGGCATAGGCACAGAAATCCGGATTGCGTTTCCATCCGCCGCGCAAGCGCAACGGGTCGGCCCGTAATCACTACCAACGGTGGTCGCGCAAATCGCTAACCCTCAGGCGCTCGCGACTTCCTCGGCCCATTGCAGGGCTTGAATGTGTCCTTGGGAGAGGCCGTGCAAGTTAATCCGTGCGCGTTCGGCGGCTGCAACCAGGGAGGACCAATCCCCTGATTCGCAAGCCACCACGAACGCAAATAAACGACGGAGGGGATAGTCGCTGGGAGACCGTCCCAACAAGGCGTCGGAGACGTCTGGTTCCAGGTTCAGCTCGTTGAGAACATCTTCCAGAGGCCGGTGGAGGATGGCTCCGAGCAGGGAGAACAGGCCCATTAGGAAGAGCGACGCCTCTCGATTCTCCAAGCCGAAACGGGGGCCGAGGATTTCTGACATGCGGGCCCGCACGAGGGCTGTCACCAAGAGTTCGCGCGGGCCTTTTCCGTTGATGTCCGCCACCACCATGAGCGACAGCAGCTTCCGGAGTTGATCCATACCCATCAAGGCGAGAGCGTGCCGCAAGGATTGTATGGATCCCCGCCACGCGAATGCTCCGGAGTTGATATAGCGAATGAGTTTGTAGGACAGTGACACATGCTGTTTGACCAGCACCTCCAGGCGATTCACGCTCACGTCAGGGTTCGCTAACTCCCCAAGAATTCGCAGTAGCGCAAGCGTGGAGATCGGGAGTGGACGGCCGAACACCAGCGCAGGTCTCTCGAAGAAGTAGCCTTGGAAGTACTGGTAACCGAAAGATACCGCTTGCTCGAACTCTTCTTCCGATTCGACCTTTTCCGCCAACATTGTGGTCCCGCCGGGACCGTAGCGATTGACCAGCTCCTTGCGGCAAGCCGGCGTAGTCTTCTGGAAATCAACTTTGATAAGGCTTGCCAGATTCAGCAAGAGACTAGGTTGCAACTGATGGTCGACGTCGTCCAGGGCCAGCATGAACCCTTTGCTTCTCAGCTCTGTGCAAGCCTGTATGACTTCGGCATCGGGCTCGACGGTCTCCAGGATTTCGAGCACGACCTTGTTTCGGGGAAGCGTCAGCAGATTGCCGCCAAGCAAGGTCTCGCGGTCGACATTGATGAAGGCCAGTGCAGATCCGACGAGGTTGTTCAAGCCGGCATTCAGCAGGTAGTTCACGATCACGTTGGCAGTTGCCTGGGCAGGAGTTCCGGCGGGTTCGTAGTGGTTCGTCGGACCATTCCGGTACAGGAGTTCATATCCCCATGTGTGCAGATTACGGTCGAAGATGGGCTGGCGCGCGAGAAGAACCGTTGACCCGGGGTCTTCGCCTTCGGATCCGCAAGTTTCCTGAAGGGTATCTGGAGCCGGCGTTTGGGTGCGGTCTATTTCCAGATCACCTGTCGAGGTTTGACCTCCAATCATAGAATATTGCCGCCTCCTTCAAGGCTGGGTTACATTCGCGTCAGCCGCCAACGCCCGTTGGCCGGAGTGACCCGCGAAGCGCGTGACTTGGAACCAGACATATCTTCACCTCGAACAGTTCGCCCTCGCATGAAAACGGTACGGTAGTCCAGCTCTGACCGTTCCAGTTCCTGGCCTGAAAGTTGTCTCCGTAGATGACTGTCGGCGTGCTCAGGCCGAGTGGACCCAGCTTGTAGGCGGCGTCATCCTTGAAGTTGCCGATGATCATGTTTGCGACTTCTCCAATGGCATCCAGCACGTCATCGTTCACATGATCGAAGTCCGTCAACAGCAGCTTGGCGCTGATGGCGCACGCCAAGCCGCCGCTGCAGCGGATGGTGCCCGAGCCGCTCCATTCGCCCGCAAATCCAACCAGGGAAACGACTCCGCCGTCCTCGCCGGCTCCAGTCGTTTGCACGGTAACGGGGCCAGCGTGAATCGGGAGATCCAGCATCGTTGTAAATACCTTCTCGGTATTAGCGCGGATCAGATCCGCGATTTCATCGCGTGTCAGTGGTGATTCCATAGGCGTGGATTAGTTTGCGGGCGATCCCAGACAAGAGGAGATCTTCTCCTTGATTTGTTCGGCTGTAAAAGGCTTCCGGACGTAACCTTGCGCTCCCATCTGAACGGCCTCCATGACCTTGGCCTGGCTGCCTTCCGTGGTGATCATGATTACCGCAATGCTGTTCCAGTCCGGGCGGGCCCGGACTGAAGTGAGCAACTGGAGACCATCCATGTTCGGCATGTTGATGTCAGACAGAATCAGGCCCACTTTCCGTTCTTCCAGTATTCGAAGTGCCTCGACCCCGTCGCCCGCCTCTAAGACGTCGCCAATCGTGAGATCCGTCTGCGAAAGCACCCGCAGGAGAATCTTCCGGATCGCCGTAGAATCATCCACGATCAAGACATCAAGCGCCATTGCGCCTCCTTATGTTGTGCCGGAGCCGTTAGCCACATCCGGCTCCGGCCTTCTTACGCCTGTCCTTGCAGTGTTCCTATATATCGAGGAAAAGCGAATCGATTCGAGAGGAGCCGAGTTGTGTTAGCTAAAGATTCGCTAAAGATCAACTCGGCAGACTCCGCGCGAGTGTCTCTCTGCGCGTGTGGCGCGATCCATGAGATGTTTTCGCGGCCGCATCGATCTTTAGCAAATCTTTATTCGGGATTACGGAAATTCACCTACTGGGCATAGGGACGAAGACGATAGATGCTTTGAGAATTGAGTACTAGCAGGTTTCGGAGTTGTGGACAACAAGTGAGTAACGACTGGAGGTTCTAGGTGGAAGATCAGGACATTATCAACGAGTTCCTCATCGAGAGCAACGAGAACCTGACGCGGTTGGAGCAGGAGATCGTGGAGCTGGAACAGCGTCCCCGCGATCCGGCGCTGCTGGCCAGTATCTTTCGCACCATCCACAGCATTAAAGGGACATGCGGCTTTCTGGCTTTCACAACTCTGGAGCGCGTCACTCACGTTGCCGAGAACATTTTGTCTCAGTTGCGTAACGGCGAGCGAAACCTCACGCCAGCGCTTACTTCGCTGATCCTCGAAACGATGGACGCCATCAAGAAGGAACTCGCGAGCATCGAGGCCACGTCGAAGGAAAGCGGAGAAGTATACGAAGATTTACGGCGGCGCCTGACCCTCACATGCAACGAAATCCAAAGCGGCGCAAAAGCTACGCCAGCCACGGCGAGCACAGAGGAGCAGACGGCTCCGGAGCCAGCGGCTTCCGTGGAAAGTGCTTCACCGTCAGACTCCCTCCACGGTGTTGAGGCCGAGGAACCGGCTTCTGGCGCGCAGCCGATGGGATCGTCCACAGAGCCTGAAAGATCGGCTTCACCGAAGACCGGCTCGATTGCGGACTCCACGATTCGGGTGGACGTTAGCCTGCTCGATAAGTTGATGAACCTGGTGGGTGAGCTGGTTTTGGCCCGCAATCAGATTCTTCAGTTCAACTCGAGGCAAGATGACACTGGATTGAATGGTACCGCTCAGCGCCTCAACTTGATCACCACGCAGTTGCAGGAAGGTGTCATGAAGACCCGGATGCAGCCGATCGGCGTGGTCTGGAACAAATTGCCGCGGGTAGTGCGAGACTTAGCGGCATCCTGCGGCAAGCAGATCCAGTTAGACATGGACGGAGCTGAGACCGAGCTGGACAAGAGCATCATCGAAGCCATCAAGGATCCGCTGACGCACATTGTTCGCAACTGTTGCGACCACGGCATCGAGCTCCCTGCCAGGCGGACGAAAAACGGCAAACCGGCTCAGGGCCGGCTTCTCCTTCGTGCCTATCACGAAGGCGGTCAAGTCAATATCGAAATCACCGACGATGGCGCGGGAATCGACGCCGCCCGGGTCAAGCAGAAGGCAGTAGAAAAAGGCCTGCTGCGGCCGGAACAGGCGGAACGTCTGAGCGAGCGCGAAGCCGTGAACCTGGTCTTTCTGCCGGGATTCTCCACTGCCGAGAAAGTGACCAGCATCTCCGGACGCGGAGTCGGGATGGACGTGGTCAAAACCAACATCGAAAAGATTGGCGGCGTGGTGGATCTGTCCAGTCGCACGGGAGAAGGCACTACCGTCAAAATCAAAATTCCGCTGACTCTGGCGATCATTCCCGGACTGGTTGTGAACAGCGGCGGCGAACGATTCATCATTCCGCAGGTCAGCCTTTTGGAGCTCTTGCGGCTCGAAGGCGAAGCTGGCAAGAAACAGATCGAGCGCATTCACGGTACCCCCGTGTACCGGCGCCGAGGCAGCCTCCTGCCTGTTGCGTATCTCAACGAAGTGCTTCACCTGCCCGCTACGAGCGCCGATTCCGAAGTGCTCAACATCGTTGTGTTGCAGGCCGAAGACCGCCAATTTGGGTTGGTGGTGGACGCCATCAACGACACGCAGGAGATCGTGGTCAAGCCGCTCGGGAAACAGTTGAAGGGCCTGACATCGTATGCGGGCGCGACTATTATGGGCGACGGCAAAGTGGCGCTGATCCTGGACGTGCTGGGCATCGGACAGCGATCGGGCGTCTTATCCGAATCACGGGATCAGGCGCACGCCGACTCCGCCAGAAACGAAGTGTCGCATCAGGAGCGCCAGACCTTCCTGCTGTTCCGCGCCGGGAAGTTCGAGCGGCTCGCCGTGCCTCTCTCACTGGTCGCCCGCCTGGAAGAGTTCCCCGCCGCGCGGATCGAACACGCTGGCGGCAAGGCGGTGGTGCAATACCGCGAGCAGATTCTACACCTCACATCGCTTCCCGCGGAGCTGCAAAATGGGCAATCGTCCGCCGAACACCTGGCCGACCCCGCGCAGGTCATTGTCTTCTCCGATGGGGACCGCATGGCGGGCTTAATGGTCGATCAGATCCTGGACATCCACGATGAAAGCATCCATATAGGCAAGAAGAGCGACCGGCCGGGGTTGTCCGGTTCCGCTGTGATCGGCGGAAAGGTGACGGATTTCCTGGATCTGCCGGCGATCCTGGCGGCCGGCGACCAGAGCTGGTCCACCCAGGGCTCCGCGGCTTCCTGGACGCGCACCGCCGTCCTGGTTGCCGATGGCCGGGCGTTTTCGCGCGGGCTGGTGCGCAACTACC
Organism: Terriglobia bacterium; assembly: GCA_020073445.1. Classification (GTDB taxonomy): domain Bacteria; phylum Acidobacteriota; class Terriglobia; order Bryobacterales; family Bryobacteraceae; genus Palsa-187. The sequence continues at coordinate 157,648 of JAIQFE010000001.1, read as the reverse complement.
TCGAACTTGCCGGCCATCCGGTTTTGGAAGCCATCGACCAGCCCGACGCGCTCGAAAAGCTGGACCGGAACGATATTGCGGCCGTCGTGACCTCTCGCAGTCTTCCTTCCGGAGGAGGGAAGCAGCTTGTGGAGCAGATGCGCAAGCGTCCTGGGATGGAGCGCATTCCCGTAGTGGCGCTCTGCGATCTAAAAGAAGAACTCGGGACGCAAGACACCAGCCCCTTCGACGCTTGTGTGGAACGGTTCGACCGGATCGGCTTACTCGATTCTCTCAAGCAGTTGTCGGCAGCCCTGGAAGAAAAAGATGCGCTGCGGGCGGTGCCCGAGTTGGCAGGAGACAGACGATGAGCGACATGACGATCCGCGATGCGAGCAATCCAAGGCGGGAAACCGCATCGGACCAAAGTCAGCAGTACTCCACTTTCTTCGTCGACAACTTGTTCTTCGGAATCCAAGTGCTGAAGGTTCAGGAAGTGCTCCGATACCTCGAAATGACCAGTGTGCCCCTGGCGCCGGACGTGATCGAGGGATTGATCAACTTGCGCGGCCAGATCGTCACGGCAGTGGATATGCGGCGCAGGCTGAGCTTGCCGAAGCGCGGCGAAGGGCAGACTCCGATGAACATGGTGGTGCGCTCGGAGGAAGGCGCCGTGAGCCTGCTGGTGGACGAAATTGGAGACGTGCTGGAAGTGCCGCCGGAAAGTTACGAGCCGCCTCCGGACAACATGCCGCGGGAGCAACGCGAGTTGATCGAGGGCGTATACAAGCTGGAGGGCCGGCTCCTGCTGGTCCTGAATGCGGAACGTGTGCTGCAAACGCAGGTCTGCAACTAAGGGAGCTTGACGTGTTTCATATCGCATCCACACTGGTCTTACTGATTCTGATCGCAGGCATCCTGCTGCGGCGCCGGCGCCGGATTCATGTGCCCATCATGATCACGGCATTCGGGTTGGACCTGGCATCGGTGCTGGCGATTGAGGTGAGCCGTGGCGCCATCAAGAAAGCTATTTCCGCGCCGCCACCCTTGTTACTGTTTCACGTCACTGTTTCCGTGTCCGCCTTGGTGTTCTATGGCGTCATGTTCGTGCTGGGCGAACGCGTGCGCAAAGGCGCCGAGCAACTCCGTCCCTGGCACCGCCGCACCGCCTGGCTGTTCGGTGCGTGCCGGACCGCCAACTACATCACCAGCTGGATGATCTGAGACTCGCGAAAGGGAAAGGGAAAGTAATGGCATTAAAAGGTAAGACCGACAACGGTCAGAACAGCGCTGTGGCAGACTGCATCTACGATCGCATCGGCGGCGCCTCGGCCCTTCAAGCGGCGGTAGACGCCTTCTATGACCGCGTCCTGGCCGATCCGGATTTGCGGGGGTTCTTTTCAAACCTGAACATGAAGGCCCTGAAATTCAAACAGCGGGCCTTCTTTGCGCAGGCGCTAGGTGGACCCGCGGAATACCGGGGCCGCGATATGCGTACCGCGCACGCGCGCTTCAAAATCGCTCAAAAGCACTTCGATAAAGTGGCCGGGCATCTTGTGGACACCCTTCAATCCCTGGGCGTGGACCAGGAAACTATCGGGGAAATTGTCGCGGCAGTAGCACCGCTCGCGGTTGACATTGTGAATATCAAGGAATCCAAGGAGAATAACATGGCGCAAGAGAAAACCAACGTTTCGGGCGGGTCTGCCGTCCTAGAAGTAGAATCCGATCTGACGAACGCCCTAGAAGGGATGAAGGGCGCGCTGGACAGTCTGGGGACCAACGTCTTCATCGCCGACAGGGACCTCCGATTGATCTACATGAACCGTCGAGCCACCGACATCATGCGCAAGCTCGGCTCAACCATCGAAAAGTTGTTCGGCGTATCGTTCGGTGAACTGATTGGGACCAAGATCGACAGCTTTCACGGCGACCGGGCCAAACAGATCCGCCGCATGCTCAGCGACGCCAGCAGCCTGCCAATTCGCACCGAGATCAAGCTGGCGGATCTGATCCTCGATCTGAACGTCAACGCCATCCTGAGCGAGACCGGCGAGTACATCGGCATTGTCGTCAACTGGGAAGAGATCAGCGAGAAAAAGCGCCTGGAAGTGGAGGCGGCTCGCGCGCAGTCCATGATGGAGAACATGCCCATCAACATTCTTTATGCCGATACGGACCTGACTATTCGCTACGTGAATCCGGCCTCGACGAAGCAGTTGAAAGCCGTGCAGCACCTTCTACCGGTGAAAGTCGAGGACATCATCGGCAAATCGATCGATATCTTCCACAAGAATCCGGAACACCAGCGGCGCATGCTGGCGGACCCCAAGAACCTCCCCCACCGCGCGAACATCAAGCTGGGACCGGAAACGCTCGACTTGCTGGTCAGTCCGATCTACGACAGCAAGGGCAACTACATGGGGCCCATGGTGACGTGGAGCCTCATCACCAAGAAGTTGGAGCTGGAAAGCCAGATCGAACAGAACGCCAACACCTTGTCATCGTCGGCCGAAGAACTGACCGCGATCAGCCAGCAGATGGCGGGTAACGCCGAAGAGACGGCCACACAAGCCAATGTAGTTTCCGCCGCCAGCGAAGAGGTGTCCAAGAACGTCAGCGTCGTGGCGACCGGATCCGAAGAGATGCAGGCTTCTATTCGCGAAATTTCCAAGAGCGCCAATGAAGCCGCGCGCGTGGCCAAGAACGCAGTCTCCGTGGCGGAAACCACCAACCAGACCATCTCCAAATTGGGTGAATCGAGCGTCGAAATCGGCAAGGTGATCAAGGTGATCACTTCGATTGCTCAGCAGACGAACCTGCTGGCCTTGAACGCAACCATCGAAGCCGCGCGCGCCGGTGAGGCGGGCAAGGGTTTCGCGGTGGTGGCCAACGAGGTGAAGGAACTGGCCAAGCAAACCGCAAAGGCAACCGAGGACATCGGTCAGAAAATCGAGGCGATTCAAGCCGATACCAAGGGCGCTGTGCAGGCGATTGGAGAGATCAGCTCGGTGATCAATCAGATCAATGACATCTCCAACAATATCGCCTCCGCGGTGGAAGAACAGACAGTGACCACGAACGAGATCGGCCGGAATGTTACTGAAGCGGCCAAGGGGACTGGCGACATCGCCAAGAACATCTCGGGCGTTGCCCAGGCTGCTCGTGAAACGACGCAGGGGGCCAACGACACCCAAAAGGCAGCCCAGGCGTTAAGCGAACTGGCGGCGCAGCTCCAGGGGCTGGTCCTCAAGTCGAAGGGCCAGTAGACATACTCGCAGACACCCAGGGGCGCGGGTCACCCGCGCCCCCCCAACCAATGGCCCAACAGATCGTATTACTCGGTGTGGACCATCGCCGCGCTCCGGTGGAAGTTCGCGAAGAACTTACATTCACGCGTGAGCAGGCGCTGGAGCTGTTGCCGCGACTTGTCGAGATCGGCGGCGTACAGGAGGCGCTTTTGTTGGCGACCTGCAACCGCACCGAATTCTACCTGGCTTACCAGGGTGAGTCGCCGGTCGCTTCCATATTGGAGAGTCTTCGCACGCTCCGCCGCCACGCCCGCGCACTGCACGAAGATTGTCTCCGTTTCGTGGAGTTGGACGACCGTGCCGCATGGCATCTGTTCCGAGTAACTGCGGGGATCGACTCCCAGATCCTGGGAGATACGCACATCGTTACGCAGGTGAAGCAGGCGCATCGCACCGCCTTTGAAGCCGGAACGCTGGGCCCCACTCTGGATCGCATGGTCACCGAAAGCCTCCGTGCCTCTAAGAGGACACGGCGGGAGACGGCGATCGGCAAAGGGGCGGCGAGTGTGGGTGCCGCCGTTCTCCGCTCCATTCGTCACGCCTTCCCCGATCTAACACAAGTTCGTACGCTAGTTCTGGGCGGAGGAGAGGCAGGCCGGGACATCGCCTATCACCTGTCTAAAGTTCACCTCGCCAGCCGGACGTTCGCTGCCCGAAATCCTGAACAGGCGGCCCATATGGCGCGTGAATTTCAGGGATGCACCGCGGAGTGGGAGCAGGTACGCGATCGATTGGCTGACATCGATGTCCTGGTGGCGGCGACCTCGGCACGTCTGGAAATCTTGGATCGGGATTCAGTACAACGCTTCACGGCGGGACGCCACCAGCAACTGTTGATCGTAGACGCGGGGATTCCCCGAAACGTCGATCCCGCAGTGGCGGAATTGTCCCAGGTTCGTTTGATGAATCTGGATGCACTCGATTTGGAACAAGAGCAGGCGCTCTCCGCGCGACGCAAGGAAGTTCCGCGCGTCGAGGCCATCTTAGTCCAGGAGCTGTCCCGCTGGAGCCGCTGGAGGCTGCGCCGCTCTGCCGGCCATCATCCCGCGAACAGAGACGAGCTCCGTGAAGCCTCCGGATTCATTGACCAGAACGCCGTAGCGAACTTAGTGGCCTAGACATGATCAGTGGGAGGATCGGAAGTTCTGATGCCTAAAGCAATGGTGATCGACGACTCGCGTGCCATCCGCATGATTCTCACAAACACTCTTGCGGAGCTGGGATATGAGGTTTGCCAGGCCGCGAATGGCAAAGAAGGCCTCGCATTAGCAGAGCGGGAGAGCGGCGGACTTTCTCTGATTCTTGTGGACTGGAACATGCCCGAAATGAACGGCCTGGAGTTCATAAAGTGCCTTCGTGCGGATTCACGGTTTTCTTCTGTTCCGTTGATGATGGTGACCACCGAGACGGAGATGCAGCAAGTTACTGTAGCCCTCGAAGCCGGCGCAAACGAATACGTAATGAAGCCCTTCACCAAGGAGATCATTGCCGACAAGCTGCGACTGATGGGCGTGATTCAGTAAAAGAGTGAACGATGGGCGCCCTTTCTAAGAAGATCATTCGCCGCGGCAGCCGGATCCGGGTGCTCGTCGTGGACGATTCCGTCGTGATCCGGCGGCTGGTCACGCACGCGCTGGAAGCAGATCCGTCGCTGGAGGTCGTCGGCTCGGCGCCGAACGGGGCGATCGGCCTGGCGCGCATCCCCCAGCTCAATCCCGACGTGATCACGCTGGACATTGAAATGCCTGAAGTGGATGGTCTGGAGATGCTGCGCCGCCTGCGGCCGGCCTATCCGGACCTCCGTGTCATCATGTTCAGCACGCTCACCGAACGCGGGGCGGCTTCCACCATGGAGGCTCTGTCTCTCGGAGCGGACGACTATGTCACCAAGGCGTCTAACGAGGGCTCCCTCGACCGTTCGCTGACCACATTGCGGAGCGAGCTGATCCCCAAGATCAAGCAATTCTTCAGCCTGGAGCAAGACCATGCCGCTCCTTCCCCGGTGGCAACAGCCGCGACAGTTCGATCGCAGCCGGTAGTCCCGAACACTTTCCGGCCGTCCTTCGCTCCAGAAGTTGTGGCCATTGGAATCTCGACGGGAGGGCCTACTGCGCTGGGCGCCATCATCCCGACCATTCCGTCCGACTTCCCGCTTCCTATCCTGATCGTGCAGCACATGCCGCCCGTTTTCACGCGTCTTCTCGCGGAGCGGCTGCAGGCTGCAACCAAGCTCAAAGTGGAAGAAGCTACGGAGGGCGCGGTCGTCGAGCCTGGAAAGGTGCTGATCGCACCCGGCAACTATCACATGCGCCTGAGCAAGAAACGTCTGGCGAAAACCGTGACGCTGGATCAAGGACCACCTGAAAATTCCTGCCGGCCCGCGGTGGACGTCATGTTCCGCTCGGTGGAGGAAGTCTATGGCGGTTCCGTGATCGCGGCCGTGCTGACCGGCATGGGGTACGACGGCCTGCGTGGCGCGGAAATTCTGAAAGCGCATGGCGCCTGGATCATCGCCCAAGATGAGGCGAGCAGCGTCGTGTGGGGCATGCCGGGCGCCGTCGTCAACGCCGGGCTGGCCGATTCGGTAGTGCCCCTGGACGGAGTAATCCCGGAAATCCTCCGCAGGACCGGCCGGGCGACGACCTCTCCCCGGCGCACCGAAGCGCTGAGCACAAGATGATGCCAGAGACCACCACAACAACGTCGCCGATTTGCGCGGAGAATTACCGCTTCCTGAAGGAGTACGTCTACCGGGAATCGGGAATTGTATTGGACGACGACAAGCACTATCTGCTAGAGGCGCGATTGCTGCCCATCGTGCAGCAATCTCACTTGGCTTCCCTAGACGCCCTCTGCACGGCCCTGCGCAACCACGGTGACCCGCCGCTCCACAAGAGAGTGGTCGAAGCTATGACCACTCATGAAACACTGTTCTTCCGCGACATCGCGCCCTTCGATGCGCTGAAGACCGAGATTCTCCCCCCGCTCATCGAGCAACGAAAAACGACCCGCAAACTGACTTTCTGGTCGGCTGCGGCTTCCTCTGGGCAAGAAGCCTACAGCCTCGGCATGTTGTTGCTTGAAATGGGACTGTCTGGCTGGAACATTCAGATTCTGGGAACGGACCTTTCCGACCAGATTCTCGCGCGGGCACGGGAAGGACGCTACCTGCAGATTGAAGTCAACCGGGGATTGCCAGCCAACTACCTGCTCAAACACTTCGAACGCCGGGGTCTGGACTGGCAAATTAAGGATCACCTTCGAAACATGGTCCGGTTTGAGCAATTCGACCTTAGGAAGAGCATGCGAACGAAGGGTCCGTTTGACATAATCTTCTGCCGCAATGTTCTCATCTATTTCGATGTGGAGACCAAGAAAAAGATCCTGCAAGAGCTGCGCGGCGCGCTATTCCCGGGAGGTTATCTGATCCTGGGCGGATCGGAGAGCACGCTGAATCTGGACAACGAGTTCCGGCGCGTGCCGGCAGGCCGCACGGTATTCTACCAGGCGCCCTGAGACAAGGAGGAATATGCCCGTTACCTTTGAGATCGATGCCCATCAGACAGACGTCGCCCGCATTGTGGAGGACGTATTCCGCACGATGCTGTGTCTGGAAGTCGCTACGTCCGAAACGGGCGATTCATCCGAACCGGGATTGCTGACGGCAGCCGTCCAGTTCGTCGGTGATTGGAAGGGGGCCGTGCTGCTGCGATGCAGTCCGCGGCAAGCGTTTGCTTTCACAACCTCTTTGATCCCTAGCCAAAAGCCCTCCCGATTCGACGAGGACGTTCGGGATGCCCTCGGCGAACTGGCCAACATGGTGGGGGGAAACCTGAAGTCTGTACTGCCTCCTGGAGTCGCGCTCTCCATGCCGTCGGTGGTGGAGGGGAATCACTACGCGCTTCACATCTGTGGACGCAATGCTTCCAAGACGTTCGGTTTCTCGAGTGAGTTGGGTCCCTTCTGGGTCACCCTCGTGCAAGTGTCGGACCAGGAGCGCGCATAATAGCTTGCGTTCGCGCAGTTGCTCCTGGCGCGGAAGCGTGGGAGTGTTTCAGTTCGTCAGGCTGACGTGCTCTAGATGCGTCAGACCGGCCTCGATTAGGCGATATCCTACGCCGCGAACGGCTTCGATCCGGATTCCGGAGGAGGAATCACTCTCGATCTTTTGCCGCAAGTTCCCGAGGTGAACGCGGAGCGTCTGGATGTAGTGCACAAATTGGGGACCCCACACCCTGGTTAGCAACGCCTCAGAACTCACTGGTACGCCTGGATGTTCGGCGAGACACTCAAGCACATCGAACTCCTTTTTGGTGAGTTGGATCTCTGTTCCCCGCCGGAAAACCTGACGGTGCACGGAATCTATCCTGAGGTCGCCGATTCGGACTACGGAAGCTACCCGGATTCCTTCTTCGTGCGGAGAATCACTGCCCTGGCTTCCTGTACCCCGGGTCTGCGGACCGCCAGCGAAAGTTCGACGTCGAATTCGGGGTTTGTGGAGCGCGAGGTGGAGAGTCGCGGCCAGGTCCTTTTCATTGAAGGGCTTGACAACATAACCGGAAGGGTCCACTCGTGCAGCGCGTTCTATTGTTTGATGATCGGTATATGCCGTGAGAAAAACAACCGGGATCTCAGCTTCCTTCCGGATCCGCTCTGCCGCCTGGATGCCATCGAGATCGCCATCAAGCCGAATATCCATCAATACAACATCCGGCTTCAGCCTTCCAGCGGCTTCCACCGCGCCTTCGCCGGTCGTTTCCAGAGCGACGTCGTATCCCATCGTTCCAAGGAACATCTCCAGATCGAGCGCTACGATCTGCTCATCCTCAACTACAAGTACCTGCCGGTGATTCATAGCAACTCCGGGGCTTTCTCTAGGCCGGGTCTTGAATCAGGAAGGACGGTCAATGCAGTGTAGGAGTTGGAGAATGGGGACATGTGGATGCTCTTCTTTCAAAAGCAATCGGCCTCCAGGCTTGGACGAGCCGGAACGCCATCCAATTACATTGTATGTCAAAAATGTTTTCTGAGCGCGATCTGATGCCTTCCAGCTCGAAAGAGGTCAACCGCATGGACCTCGCAGGAATTTATGGAAACTTTATCTTCACCCGCCATCTTTGCTCTGTACGTGGTTCTGCTTAGGACGATAGCTAGGGTAGGTCACGTAAATGTCAAGTCCAGGTATGTCACTTCAGAATTCGCTCACCGGGCTCCAGAAGGCCGCGATCGTTCTGCTGTCCCTCGGTCCGACTGCTAGCGCTGGGATCCTGAAGCAGCTGAGTGACGAAGAGGTCGATAGGATCACCGCCTCGATTGCCAAGCTGGATGCAGTCACGTCTCAGCAAACCGAAGCGGTGCTGGGCGAATTTCAACTGGCGGTTAGCACTCGAAACGTCGATACCCAGGGAGGTCTTGAACGCACCAGGGCAATGCTCACCGAGGCCTTTGGGGAGGATCACGCTACCCGCCTTGTCGATCGCATCGCGAAGACCCTGGACCGGGACGGGCCCGATTTCAGTAATCTCCGCCGGGTAGATCCGCAGCAGCTGGCGAAATTCATCCAGGACGAGCACCCCCAGACGATTGCCCTCGTGCTCTCGCATCTTGATCCATCCCAGGCGGCCGCACTAATTGCCGCACTCCCGGTCGAAAAGCGTTCCGACATCGCGGTGAGGATGGCCAGTCTGGAACAGATTTCTCCGGAGGCCGTGCGGACAATCGCAACGGTCATCGGGCAAAAGCTCAGAAACCTTGGAGAGCTCAGCCGTGAGGCCTGCGGTGGCGTGCGAGCTGTAGCCGACATGCTTAATCGGCTGGATCCAAATAACTGCAGTCAGCTCCTGGATACGGTGGAAAAAGAGAATCCAGAGTTGTTTGAGAGTGTCCGGCGCTTCATGTTTGTTTTCGATGATCTTGCGGGACTCGATGCCAGCGGATTCAAGGAGCTGGTAGGTGCTGTCGATCGCAAAGTCTTGATGATCGCGCTGAAGGGCACTAGCGAGGAACTGAAGAAACGCTTTACTGAGAGCCTGTCCCAGCGAGGCGCGGAAATGATGAAGGAAGACATGGCCGCCCTAGGCCCCGTCAAGATAAAGGAAGTTGATGCTGCCCAGCAGCAGATCATCACACTAGCGCGCCAGCTCGAGAAGGACGGCACCATCAGTCTCAAGAATTCTCCGGCCGAGCAGTATATCAACTAGAAACTGAGCCACGGCATGAAACCTGACCAACCAGACCCGCTCCTAGATCGAATGGACCGAATCGAGCATATTCAGGTCACCGTGCGCGCCGAGTTGGATCAAACCATCTTGACTTTCGCCGAGTTGCTGAACCTCGATGTGGACAGCCTGATTCAGCTATCGCGGCCGACCGGCGAAAACATCGACATCTACATCGAAGACATCCTGCTGGGGTGGGGTGAGGTGCTGCTGTTGGACGGGACGATGGCAGTGAGACTCGCCGATCTCCGCAACGCCCGCCTCCCAGACCTGCAGGAAGAGGATCAAGTGGAGCCCGAAGGAGTTCGCAGTCGCGGGGAGTAATCTTATGGCGCACGGCAACCAACAAGCATTGCAGACGTTTCTCGAAGCGTGGACCGCCGAATTTGAGAAGTCTGTCGAGATGTTCACCGGCCAACCCGTGAAGCTGGAATATGATGGGGCAACCGGGTCGGGCAAGACGTTCGACGCGGGAGACTCAATTCTGTGGCAGGGGCAGATATTCGAGCGGGAAGAAGGCGCCGCCGTCTGGATCGGAACTCCGGTTGCAACATGCACTGCTCTTACCGAGACTTCTGCGGAGGATTCCGCGGGCCGGGAAGCGCTTTACAAGGAGCTGTTGCAGCAGTCTTTGGAGGGTGCGGCCCATGTGCTCAGTTCCGGCCTCACGCCAAGAATCGTCTGTAAGCAAGCGATCGAAGACGGTTCCTTACCTCCGGACCTGGCCGACGTCGAAACCGCATGGCTCGTGATGCCGGGGCGAGAACGTTTCCCAATCCTGGTGGGTGTTCACCCGGCCTTTGCCGCCCTTCTGCGGGAAAAAGAGCAGCGCCCATCGGAGCCACTCGGGGATGCCTTGAGTACGTCGGACGAATCGGCAAGGCTCGACCGGTTGGTTGACCTGGAGCTGCCGGTCTCGGTGGTGTTGGGTCGGGCAAAATTGCAAATCCGAGAGGTGCTCAAGCTGACGGCAGGATCGCTTGTGGAGCTGGATCATCATGTAGGCGAGCCCGTCGAAATCGTTGTGCACGGTGCGGTAGTGGCGCGTGGGGAAGTGGTGTCCGTTGGCGGAAATTACGGCGTCAAGATCCAGGAGGTGATCAGCCGTAAGGATCGCTTCGCGCTACAGAGTTCGGCGGTCACCCGGGCAACGCGCGTCAGTCATCAAGCCGCGGGGAATTGACGGAGGAACGGCGGCAAGAATCAGCAGTCTGGGTGAACCGATGAAACGTGAACTGTCACAGCAAGAGATTGACGCCGTCTTCCAGGGGTCGAGTGACGCAACCCGCGATAGCAAGCCCGCAGTAGTCCCCTTCGACTTTAGCCGGCTGGACCGCATTCCGAAATCTCAAATCCGATCTGTTCACCTGGTACACGAGAACTTCGCCCGGAACTTGGCGTCGAGCCTCTCCGCATATCTTCGCGATTACGTCAGCATGAATCTAGTGAGTCTGGAACAAATCTCTTACGGGGAGTTCCTGGAAGGACTTGCCTCGCCGACGTTCATTGCCTACGTTGGTCTGCGGCCCTATGACGGCACCGCGGTCATGGAACTTAACCCTGCGCTCGTCTTCACTTTCGTCGAGATGCTGCTCGGGGGAGGCGGCAAAACGGCTGGGAATCCTCAGCGCAAGGTAACCGAGATCGAAAAACATCTGATGCAGAACCTGCTCCGGATCGCTCTTCAGGACCTCGGTGACGCCTGGAAAACGGTTGCCGATATCCGCTTCGCCGTTCAATCGTTAGCGGACGAACCCCAAGGCTTCCACATTCTATCTCCCGCAGAAGCCGTGGTTACCATCGGGATTGAAGTTCGTGTAGCCTCGACGACAGGCATGATGAACCTGGCGATTCCTTCCATCTTCATTAAACGGCTGCGGCATATGTTTGACCGCCTTCGCCGGGTTCACCGCGCCGAATCAAAACGCCGGGACCAGGTTCACATGGCGGAGTTGCTGGCTAGAGTTGGCGTGGAGATGGAGGTACGTTTGGACGGCGAAACCATTTCAGCAGGAACCTTGCTCAATCTTGAGGCCGGTGACGTCCTCGCCCTTGATTATCCTCTTGATCGAAAGGTTACTGCTCTTCTGAACGGCGCACCGAAGTTCTGGGGCGACGTCGAGTTGGCGGGAACAAAGGTCGCGCTTAAAGTGGCTTGTGAGTACGAACGGGACTAGAAGGCTGTGGAAGAACTGATTGCCGCGCAGAACGTGAAGTGCGATAACCCGACCTCTCTGGAGACCGTCTCCAAGCAACACGAGGATCGATCGTTAGGACGTATCACAGAGGAAATGGTACTTGTCGAAACCATGCCGGACGGCGTACTGGTCGCCGATGATGACGGACGCATCCTACGGGTCAACGCATCACTGGCGCGCATGCTTGGCTATAGCCGCCAAGAACTGGAGGCCCGGAAGGTCGAGGATCTGCTTCCGACTCGTTTCAACAGAGATCACGCCGGTCATCGAGCCCGTTTTTCGAAAAGGCACGGAACACGCCACATGGGTATGGCGCAAGACCTCTTCGCTTTGCACAAGGACGGGCGCGAGATTCCAGTAGACATCATGCTCAGCCATACGCACATGGCTGCCGGACACCGGTCGATTGCGGTTATTCGTGACGCCAGCGAAATGCGGCAGATCCAAGCGCTCTTGATTGACAACGAGAAGCGATTACGCACCATCGTTGAGGGTATCCATGAGGGTATCTGCGAGACCAACAGTGTCATGGAAATGACCTATGTCAATAACATTTTCGCCTCGCGGTTGGGTTACGACATTTCTGAAATGGTCGACCACAGCATCTTTGATTTCATGGACGCTGAGTCGGCTTCCATAGTGCGATCGAAGCTTGAATGCCGCCGAAATGGGAACACCGAGCAATACGACCTGAGTTGGCGCCGGAAAGACGGCCGCGAATTGTGGACCATCGTCTCCGCATCGCCGATGTTCAGTCGCACTGGCGAGTTCGACGGCACTGTCGCCATATTGACCGACGTCACCGAGCGTAAACTGGCGGAAAATTATCTGCGGCAAGCGAAGGAGGCCGCCGAGACAGCCGCGCGCTCCAAGAGTCAGTTCCTGGCCAATATGAGTCACGAGATCCGCACTCCGATGAATGGGATTATCGGCATGACGGATCTGGCGCTAGAAACGGAATTGACCTCCGAACAGCGGGACTACTTGCAGACAGTCAAAATATCAGCTGAATCGCTACTGACCATCATCAACGAGATTCTGGACTTTTCCAAAATCGAGGCTGGACACCTGGTCTTGGATCTAGTGGACTTCGATCTTCGCGATAAGACTGCGGAGACACTGAAATTGCTGATGCCGGGTGCCCATGAGAAAGGGCTGACTCTCTTCTTGGAGATCGCCACCAACGTACCGCAGTTTATGCGAGGAGACCCGCACCGGCTGCGGCAAATCATTCTGAACCTCATGGGCAATGCGATAAAGTTCACGCCCCGGGGCAGTGTCACTTTGGGAGTTCAGCCGGATCCCGACAGCGGAGACTACGTTCGATTGCACTTTGCCGTGCAGGATACCGGAATCGGTATTGCGCCCGACAAACAGCGGGTGATTTTCGAACGGTTTTCCCAGGCAGACAATTCAACCACGCGTAAGTTCGGCGGAACGGGTCTCGGCCTGGCGATCTCGGCGAAACTGGTGGAAATGATGGCTGGACGGATTTGGGTGGAGAGCGAAGTCGGGCAAGGCAGCACCTTCCACTTCACGGTGCGTTTGGAAAAGAGCAACGCCGATTAATTCCGTTCTTGATGCGGTGGCCACACGGATTGGAAGGAACGAGAGAGCAGGATCGCGTGAAAGTAGTCTAGAGCACGTCAACTCGCGCGTCTAGTCTACAGGGAACCGCGAACAAGCAATGTCAGTGGGTTCATGGGCTAAATTACCAAGTCCGTCCGGTTGTCGGATTTACGGGCGAGGTCGAGGACCTACTACGCTTAAGCGCGCTCTCCTAGAAGGACGTAACGACTTTTGCGGTCGCTGAACTACCACTACGGTCCATGTTAAGTGGAGGCTATTCGGGGCTAATGATGTCGCGCATTGGCGCCGCCAGCGCTAAACAGTTGAGCGCTGACCTGGTTGATCGCTCCCATTGGTCTCGCCATTCCAGTCACTAGCGGATTGATGGTGTATCCAGATGGTGACCCTTTTTGGCTGCCCGTGGCACTGTGCCAGAATCATTTCGTTTTGACACACGCCACCACGGGATTCGCGCATTTGCGCTGACGGTCGCGAATCTTCTGAAAACTTACATGTAGAGTTAGAGGTAGAGGCAAAAAGCTCAGCGCGTCGAAAAAAAGCTGCCGGCTCAACGTTTTTCTTGCACGTCTGGGCAAGAGACTACTCGCTTCAAAAAAAGTCGCCCATGCCCAATTCGCATTCACCGCGCGGCGCGATTCAGATTGGACCATGCTCCAACTCCCGCATAATCAGTAGTCTGGCTCTCTTTTACTAAGCCGGAACGGGATAGAGAAAAATTTTCTTTAGGTTGACTCCGCCATCCAAAAGTTTGCTTCCAAAACGGCCCGGACTTAGGAGATCGCGCCTTCTGGCAGGGCTCGGCGGCTATATATATATATTTAAATATAAGCGCGCGCGCGAGGAGCCTAGGTTGTTTTGGGGCGTGATCCAGCTGCCTTTGCTCAGAAGCAAGGTCTGGGCTGTGAGGGCCCGAAGTGTAGTTTTAGCTATAGGTATAGCTATAGGAGAAATTGTAACCTTGGCCCGATCCACGCAGAACCATTCAGATCGCACCATGCCCAGGGAACACGCTTGGACGAAGATCATTCAGGCCAACCAAAGCGGAGCCGGCTCTTCTCTAACGCGGGATAGCCGTTTACCCAATCGCCAAGCGTTTGGTCCCTTCAGCTGCTCGGAGTCAGCTCTCTTGGTTGTCCTGGGATAGCTGTCCGGCTTTACGGGGACCGGCCAAGTTCTCTGGCGGCTGCACAAAACCCCCAAGAGCGGTTTCTGGCAAGGGTAACTCAGTCGCCTCGGCCTCGTATGCTCGCCGGACCGTCGACCCGCTCACGCCCAGCAGCTTGCCAATCTGGCGCCATGAGAGACCTCGGTCTCGAAGGGTGCGGACTTGATCGCGCCTAAAAACGGCTCTTGGTCGACCGAAGGGTTTGCCACTCTTCGTTCCGCCGAGCCTGGCTCGATTCAAGCCGGCTCTGACTCGCTCCGAAATCCGAATTTGCTCTTGCTTGGCCAGGCTGGCAAGCAGACTAATAATTACATCGCGAAAAGGCCCGGCGCTGTCGATCCACGGCTCCATGAAACTTCGCCAGCGAACTCCATATTTTTCAAGAAGCTCCAAATATTTCAAGGTGGCGAGAGTGCCTTCTCGGGTCAACCGATCAAGCGACCAAAAAACTAGAAGGTCAATTTTTTTTCAGCGGCATCCTTAAGCATCCGCTGGAACTGAGTTCGATCGGCCCTGGTTCCGGAGTCATGGTCCTCGTACTCACGCCAGATGTCCCAGCCCTCTTGAACGCACAGATTTCTAATGGGAGTGACCTGGTTAAGGACGTCTTGACCTTTATCCCGAGTGGAGACGCGCGTGTAAATAGCCACCCTCATGCGGTGCAGTCTCCAGAAACTGATGGATTGCTTGCTGGCAAGAGGTGAAAGCCTCGGGCTTCAAAAACTAACGCCTTCTTTTCGACGCTGGGCGTCAGGCAAAAAGTTCTAAACGAATCCACGAAGGGGAGCCAGAGCCCGTTTGCGGGCGGCTTCGCCGATTTGGCATCATTCCGAGAATCGTAGTCGTCACGGCATGAGCGGTTACGCCAGTTTCTCCACCGCCGCGAAAAATGCGAAATAAGCGAAACGACTCGAGTAGTCTGCACCTTATTTCGCTTATTTCGCTTTTTTCGCACTCGCGGAGTGCCATGGATTCACGTCGCAGACCATCGTTCGGTACGCCGACCCTCCCCCTCTGGCTGTCGGTCCATGCGCGCTCGGCCAAGTTCAGACAGCAGTGACAGGGCCCGCCCGATTTCGGCCGCCGGCTTGTGTCGGCGGAAGTGGGCGCTGATCTCTGTCCTAGTCAGGCCTTCTGGCCTTTCGCGTAAAATGCGTAGGATCTCATCCGCCGTGGCGTCCCCCAGCGTCGCGCCGAATAACCACCGCGCTGATGCCTCGCAGTACTGCCAGACAGCTAGTCCGGCCAAGAGATGTTCCCTACGGATCACGGGCGAGCGGTCCAAGACGGCATAGACGCATGCCAGCCGCATCGTCTGGGCTTCAGCTCGTGAGGTTACTGCGCCTAATAACCCTGGGTGCCCTTCTGAAAGCGATGGATAAAACTCGTGCCATAAGATACGTGCAGAATCATCCCGGCGCAATTCACCCAGTTGAAGCGCAAAATCCACCGCAAGTCGGATGCGCTGTACGATAGGCTCAAAGTCCTCGGTGTCCAGTGCTCCGCCGTCCGGGAGCATTTTCGAACGGCGTGCGCAGCACCACAAGAACCGGTTTGCAAAGCCGTTCACTGCTGCGGTGTCTGTCAGAAGCCGCCTCACCTCGTCGCGGGTAATGTGCCCGATGATGCAGATGTGGGCATCGCTAGCATGGAGTGGATTCTTCCGCGTTAACATGCTCAGCATGCCGGTGTCCCACGCCTGACGGATGATCGCTGAGAGCGTATTGCCTTCTCTCTCAGATACCTGCAGTACACGGGCGAACTCCGGCTCCATCACTAGTAAGCGCTTATCCGAACGCCCGCCATCATCGCTAACAACGTGTATAAGCCCCTCTCCAGACGCCAGACCGCCCATTATTTGCGCCTTGGCCCATTCGGCATCGACCCCCTCAAACACCCGCCGCACTTGACCCCAGGACGTTCCCTTGCGGCCCTTGGATGTGGCGCCGACGATCACCAAGTAGAGTGACGTGTAATGGCGATCGGCTTCGGCTCGGAAATAGGCTGACCGGCCGATGACGTTCGCGAAGGCGACAAGGGTCTGAATGAGGATCGCTGCAGGATCACCTTCCGAGTGAGGTTCAATCAGGCGCACGAATTCGCCCGCCACACCGTGGAATGCTTCTGCCCGCAAGCGGTCCGGCCAACTGATGACCTCCGGCCCAGACTCAATACCATTCGCAATCTGGAGTTGATCGTCTGGGTTCGGGCTAGTCTTCGCCCGAGCTTCAACCTCACTGAGATCGGCCTCAGAGCTGATCTCAAAGGGCATGCACACCTTCCAGCAGAGCGATGAGCTCCGAGTCACTGTGGCCACCGGCAAACCAATCGCTAATGTCCTTGGTCTCCGGCGGCAGATCCAGCACTCGAATGCGCTCCGCCACCCCCAAGAGGGCCCGACCGATTGAGGCAGCTCGCCTCCAGCCGGGGCGATCATTGTCGGGGATGATGATGCATTCGCGGCTCTTCAGCACCTCGGTGTATTGCGGGAGCCATATGGCTTTGGCGCCGCCCGCGTTCGTTGTAGCTACGAAGCCGTGCGCCCGGAGCGTCTCTACATCCTTTTCTCCCTCCACAACGAAGACAATCGGAGCCTCGATGACTTCCGGTAGGCGGTAGAGTAATTTTTCGCGGTCCGTTGGGCCGCGGTTGGTCCAACCGCCAGTGGCGTCTGGCTTGCGCTGATAGAACCCTTTGGGATCCGTGCGGACCACCTGGTACCGGATGTGGCCGGAGGCACTGGTGTAGTCGTATACCTCCACAATGCGTGACTTCTTGCTGCTATCGTGTTCCGGCCACAATTCCATTTCCTTGAGCTTTGCAATCACGGTTTCTTGTGAGCAGCCCGCGTGGCAGCACACGAGCAGTTTGCCCTCTCCATCCTTCAAGCTCAAACTCGGGTTGTGATCCTCGTGAGCCGGGCAGCACGCGATATATCCCGCGCCACTCTTGCGGCCGCGGAGAAGCGCGCGTGCAATCTTTGCCGCGGTCATGCGACCCAGTACCTCACCGCTCGTCCGAAGTAGGAGTACTGGGGATAGCCGGGCTCAGCATGATTGCGCCCGGCCTTGCGATCACGATAACGCCAATTGGTCAGCGTCTGCCGTGCGAGTCCGTGGTACTCGGCGTAGACACGTTCCGTGACCCATCGGCCAGGCCCGACATTCTGAGTCGTTTTCGGCGCCTGTAATTCCATCTACTCAGAAGCATATGGCCGTTTCTTTCGGCTGTATAGTGCGGCATAGTGCTGCACAGTGCAGCAGAGCCTTAGAACTGTAAAGGCCGCTGGAGTAATCTCGAAAAACAGGCGCTCAACTTCGCCCGTGTGTCGGACGAGATATTGGCCCCCTTGGAGATGTCATAGAGGCGGCGTACGGAAATACCGGATTCGTTTGCGATGGTATCCCACGTGAGGCCACTTTCACGTTTTAGGCTGCGTAACAAACCATCAGTTTTCGGGTCCATCAGCGGAGCGCTGCTGAGCACACCCGGCCTATTCGCCTCGGCTGCCTCAAGATAAGCAATGAGTTCATCGAGACGGAAACTAAGTGCTTCAAAATCGTCACAAGCGTCCGAGCAATTTGGCCCCATCCCACGAGTGAGCAGCGGTAAGGTCTCGATCTCCTGGCAGTGTTTTCTTCCTCTGCGCGGAACAAATTGCAGCGTCGATACGACGCGACAAACAAGATCCTTGTATGAATCGCCTAAGGACACAAGGCGCGCATAGAGGGCCTCCACCTTGGCATTGAGTTCTGCGATTTGTTTGCGGTACTCGGCGACCTCCGGCGTGTCCAATCTTCGTCCGGACGAATCGGGCTGAATGCGGCTGACCGTCTCAGAGATCCTATTCTTTAGTCCCCCGCGTTCTACGGGCGAGCCTCGTCGAGGGCCGCGAATGCGGGCACCACCAAGGTTCGAAGCTCATTCGCCTGCTTGCTGAGCTCCTTTAGTCGTTCCACGATGTCCGAAGCCATGAGAATTAGTCTATGTCTACCATTCTCAAATAATGGTCTGCGACGCCGTTGGTGCTTGGGCGCAGTGCCTCCAACACTAAGGGTGCCGTAATGTATCCAAGAGAGATGTCACCGCTCATGGAATGCCCCATTAACATCCGGGCTTGATCGTTGGGGACACCAAGCTGCGCAAGCGCAGTCCTAAACGTGTGACGCAACCGATGGGCCGGTCCGACCCCCTCCCTGTCATTCTTGACGCCCACTATATGGTGCCCCGCTTTCGCATTCGAGGGAAATACCCAATCAGAAGGTGGAACGTTGCCGCTGTGGCGATAGGCAGTAAAAAACCCTGCTAGCCTGTCGCTCATTGGAACGATGTAGGGTCTGTCACCTTTCGTCACTCGGAAGCGAATCGTCTTCTTTTCCAAATCTAGATCCGTCCACTGAAGGGCTTCGATGCTTCCTTTTCGCGCGCCAGTGAAAAGCGCCGTGATCCACCACATACGTTTGATTGGCCCGAGCGTCTTTACGCCGCTCTCCGTCATCTTGCCGTCTTTTTCTTCCCGCGCGTACCACCAGGAGCGAAGTTCCTCAGGTGTGTACGCCCAATCCCGCGCCGGTATCGCCTCGATCTCAACGGCTGTGGTGGGAGACTCGGGCAGCGTGGGGTCAATCTTCCGCTGCCAGCGATAGACGGCGGAAACAAGCCGCACCACCTGGTTACTAGCAGCGGGTCCGTGGTTCTTTCGGATCTGACGTTGCAAATAACGGAAACCGGCGCGGTCGTTGCCCACGTCATGCAGTCCGCGGTACTTCCAGTCTTTCAGATAGTGCTCCGAGTTGTAGCTATAATTCTGAACGGTCTTAGATGCAAGCGTCTTCTCTTCCAGATAGCGCTCGATTGCAGCCCCAAGGGTCACGACTTCATGCGCAACCGGTTTGGGTTTCAGACCGCTCCACGCTTTCATGGCCTGCTCTCGTGCGCGCTTCATTGGTAACTCCCCGAGCGTCTCTTTCACGAGTTGGCCTTGTACGCGTCGCTGAAGGAAGAACGACTTGCTCTTAATTCGGCAGCGAAGATATAGGCCCGGCACGCCTTCCACGCGCCACGTGCCACTCTCTAGCGGCAAGGATTCGATTGCCTTCTGATTAGCGGCTACAGTTTTAGATTCCGTCGGGGTCTTGGCTGGCTTGCGGATCGCTACGATAGTCATCTCTCGGTGCCTCCCAAACTGGCTGGAGATTACCGCCTTGTCCGGCCCTGCGGGCGGTACTCCGGGCGGTACTTTTTCTGCCAAAATGGCCAGATAGGCAGAAGTATAGCCTAGTCGGCAAGTAATTGAAATTGAAAACTAACAACTTAGCTACAGAGGGGTGGAAGGAGCCAGGATTTGCTAATTCGTAATCAGCAGGTCGCCGGTTCGATCCCGGCGGGTGGCTCCATAGAATCAGTCACTTGCGCGCTTCGTCCGTCTCATCGGTCTCATCTTTCCGCATTTTTGTCAGCAAAATGACGCATTCTCTGCTGCACCGAAAAACAGCAGGTAGGGAACGCGATACGATCGTCGAACGCAGAGGCCCTCCGCCGCTACCTTCGCAAGCCTGGCGTGCTTCGTGCTGGCTGTCGCCGCCCTGGCCAGCGCGGGTTCCCGCGCGTCACGCCCGGCGTGTGGATCCGGCGGTTGCCCTGCGTTACGAATAGAGCTTGCTGAGCGAACTAGCGGGAGGCAAAGTTCCGAGGGACCCTTAAGCCACCTGCTGTCAGAAGCCTGCGAACTGGGTGTCTCCCACCTCGACCGCTGCCAGGTTAAGACTGGGAGTCTCCTTCGAGGTCTCCATGATGTCCAAGAGTTGGCGGGCGAGCAGGCCCGAGTCGCCACTCCGGGGATCGCAGTCGAGAACTATGCTGGACCCGTTCGACGCCGACTCTCGCGCCAATACGACGACGCGAGATCCGATTTGAATGGCTTCCTGGATACTGTGGGTGACAAACAGCACCGTGATCCCGAGATCTTGGGACAGGCCCCGGATCAAGCGCTGCATTTCCTTGCGCGTGCCGGGGTCGAGCGCACTGAATGCTTCGTCCATCAGCAAAATGCGCGGCTCTGTCATGAGTGCCTGTGCGATCGCGACCCGTTGCTGCATCCCGCCCGAGAGCTGATCCGGGTATTTGCCGGCATCACTCTCGTGGAGGCCAATGCGGCGCAGGTAGTCGTACGCCTTCTCCCGGAATTCGCGCCGGCGGCGGTAGAATCGCGGCAACAAGTGGCCCAACAACCCGAACCCGCTTACCTCGGGCCCGAAAGTGATGTTGCCGAGAACGGTCTTGTCCGGGAACAGCGAGTACTTCTGCGGCACGTACCCGCGAGTCCGATCCGGTTGGTGGTGCTCGACGCCGTCAATCAGGATGTGGCCTTGGGTGGGATGCTCCGATCCCAAAACAAGGCGCAGCAACGTGGACTTTCCGCAGCCGGTCTGGCCTAACAGGCAGACAAATTCGCCATCTTCGATATTGAGGTCGATGTCGCTCAAGACGGGCCGAGGAGGAGTTCCGTAGGAGACCGAAAGCTGTTGGATCCGAATCAGAGACACCGTCACGCCTCCCTGAACCATGGGTGCAGCCACTGATTGATGCGGCGCATGCTCAAATCCACTAGAAACAGCAGCAGCGCGACCCAGAGAACGTAAGGGATGATCACGTCCATCCCCATATGGCGCCGCAGCAGGGCAATGCGATACGCCAAGCCATCGGTGGAGGCGATCATCTCGCCGGCGAACAGGAAAAGCACCACGGCCTTCAGGTTCAGACGAATGCTATTGAATACCCTGGGAAAGATCTGTTTCAGAACCACACGGTATGCTACGTCGAAGTCGCTCGCCCCGAGCGTGAATGCTTTCACAATCTGTTCGGGCGGAACGCCGCGAGTCAGATTGAAGGTATCGAGGAGGATCGTTGGGGCAACCCCAACAACGATCAGCATGATCTTCGATAGCTCGTCGATTCCGAAGGCAATGAAGAGAATCGGCAGAAGAGACAGTGCAACGATCTTGTCGAAGAAGAGCACGAAGCGAAGGAAGAATGCACCGACATACGGGAACAGTCCCATGTGCAGCCCGAGTATGACAGCGGGGAAGAGCAGTGCCATGCTGACACCGAAGCGCCACGCACTAGCCTTCGTGTCCTTCCACAGCATGCTGCCCAAGAACCGCTTGGGCAGCGTTGTCGCTTCTTCGCCGGCTTCGTCCTCCTCTGCCGGCTTTAAGGCTGCATCATACATGCCTTTGGCCATCTGGGCGATGGTGGGTGTCACTCGATCTTCCGGATTGTCGCGGTGACGCGCGCTGGCAGCGTACAAGTAGGCGAGGATGCCGGCGGCGAACAGAAACCAGGAGAGGACCAGCACCGCGCTTCGCGATGGTTTTGCGTGTATGAGGAGGAAACCGGCGGACATCGCGTGCCTTAGAGCTTGCCCTGCGCGGCAAGCTGCATATAGGTGAGATCGAAGCGCAAGCGAACCCGGTCCGGCTTGCCCAGAACGGTTCCATCGGGATACCGGATGGCAACCTCGTCTGCCGACTTTGTGTTCGAACCCAGCAGGCCGTGTTGGAAACAGAAATCGCGCACCAACGCCATCTTGGTTTTGAAGTCGGGGGCCGTGCTGAAATCGACCGCCGACTTCGGCGTGAAGAACATCTTCGTGGTGCTGAGCTGCTCCCGATAGGAGGCGAGTGTGTCCTGCGAGCCTTCCGCAATCGAAGCGAGCGTCTTGTCGGCTGCGGGCCCGCTGGCGGACATCTCCGCCATCATCTCGTACCAGGCTCCCGCGAGTGCCTTGGCGAAACGCTGGCCCGAACCATCCGGCCGCTCCAGTACATCTGTCCGCACCACGGTCAGATCCATGATTTCGCCGGGAATCTGGGACGAATTGAAAAGCGACGAGACCCCCTTCTGCTTCAGAAGCTGCGAGACCATTGGTTTCCAAGTGACCACGCCCAATGGAGTTTTTTCGCTCAGGAATGCGGTCGCAATATCGGAATCCGAGGTGTTGACCAGCTGCATCTTCTTCAGCTCGTCACGCAAGCCGTTGATGGTCATCGCGCGGTCGAGCAGATACTCCGATACGGTCTTCTGCACCAATAACGTCTTTTTCCCCGCGAGGTCTTTCAGTGTGAGCCCGTTGCGCACCAGCAGAGCGTCGTTGCCATTGGAGTAGTCGCCGACGATGATGCTGGTGGTGGGGACGCCCGACGCCGAGGGCATATCGAGCGCCTCCATATTGGTCATGGTGCAGGCGTCAATGTTCTTCGCTACAAAGGCGTCGAGGGACGGCGCATAGTCGAAGCGCTGGACCTTGATGGTCACGCCATACTTGTCGGCCCACTTGCGCATAAGTCCGGATTTCGCCATGTAGTAATACGGCGTCCATCCCGCGTAAATCGACCATCCAACGGTAAACGTCGGCTTTTCAGCCAATGCGGAGAACGAGAAAAACGAGGTTAGAACGAGGCTAACG
This sequence comes from Terriglobia bacterium, assembly GCA_020073445.1. GTDB lineage: Bacteria > Acidobacteriota > Terriglobia > Bryobacterales > Bryobacteraceae > Palsa-187. The sequence continues at coordinate 134,720 of JAIQFE010000001.1, read as the reverse complement.
ATGAGTCGGCGCATAGTTGTCCTGCTGAATGAGCTGCTGACGGGAGCGCAAAAGTGTCAGTGGCAAGACAAGGCCGACTGGCGGGCCTCTTAAGCTTATCATGGCGTACCGTTGGGCTTTCTTCGCCATTTTTTATGGCCCCGATTGATTTTTTTGTGGGCAAGGCAACGGGCTACTTCCCGAAGGGCGAATGTGCTTTAGCTTGAGCTAGATAGCCGCGCCAGCCGGCGTGGCGTGTGATGTCGCGTGCCCCCTGCAACGCAGCGGATTCGCACAGAAAGCACTTCACCAGGCCGCCATTTTTCAGCTCCACGGTCCCGATGGTGAGGGGTGGTGGAACCCCCTTTACAAAGCCTCCGAACTTGTCCTCGGGCATAGCCCAGATTTCGAGTTCGATTCCCGGGCCGGGGTTTTCGTCATCGCGCACTAAGCCTGGTTTGGGCGGCACGGTGCCTTCGAGCGCATAAAGACGATAGTTGGCCGACGTGCGCGTGGCTCGCCGCAACCGGGCGCCGCGTTCCGTGAGTTGCTTGTTCAGCGGCTGCCCGGAAAGGTGGGCCCCAACTACGGCGATTTCCACACATCCAGCCGGGCAAGCGTCCTGCTCCATCGCGGTTTGTGCCGCCAGTTCCGGCTCGTGGGAAGAAGTTCGATGGAACCGGTCCGCCAGGCCCAGCAGGGCTTCCTCAGTGAAGGCCGGACCAATCAAAGACACTCCGAACGGCAGGCCATTCCGGTCCAGCCCCGCGGGCACAGCCACCGCCGCCAGATCCATCAGATTGACGAAGTTGGTGTAGTAGCCGAGGTTGCTGTTCAGCTTCACCGGATCGAGGGCGACAGCTTCGATGGTATAGATGGTGGGCGCAGTGGGAAGGAATAATACATCCATGCGCTTCCACTCTTCCTCGGCGGCCCGGCACAGCTCGCGAAGCTTGTACTCCGCCTTGAAACAATCGACCGCGGTGTAGCGAGAGGCGCCTGAGATAATGCCGCGAACCACGGGATGAATGTCGTCGGCGTTAGTGTCGAGGAACCCACCCAGGGCGGCGGCGCGCTCGGCCACCCACGGACCGGCGTACAGTAGCTCAGCGGCGGCACGAAAGATGGAGAAGTCTATCTCGACCGTCTGGCCGCCCAGTTCTTTCAATCGTTCGACGGCTGCACCGTACAGCCTCGCGGCCTCTTCGTCGCCGAAGAACTCCAGTTGTTCCTTGGGAGGTACGCCGAAGTGGAACGTGCTCCCACTCCAGGGCACTGCATCCTCGCTGGTCCCCGGCTCGCGCGAATAGGGGTCAGCCGGATCGAAGCCCCGCGCTACCGACCACGTCGTGTGGGCATCGCCGCAGGAGTGCGCGAAGATCGAAACACAGTCGAGCGTGCGGCACGCGGGAACGACCCCGCTGGCGCTAAGTATGCCGCGAGTCGGCTTCAGGCCGATCAGATTGTTGAAAGCTGCGGGAACGCGCCCCGATCCCGCTGTATCGGTGCCGAGCGAAAACGCGACCAGATCCCGAGCGACGGCTACCGCCGAACCCGAGCTGGAACCGCCGGAAATGTAGCGCTCGTCGAAGATGCTCGAACAGGCCCCGTACGGGGAGCGCACACCCACCAATCCGGTGGCGAACTGGTCCATGTTGGTCTTGCCGATTAGGATCGCGCCTGCCTCCTGGAGCCTCGCCACCGTTGTGGCCGTCGTCACGGGCGAATAGCTGAACCTGGGGCATCCCGCGGTGGTCGCCATGCCTTCCACGTCGAAATTATCCTTGACGGCAAAGGGTACACCATAGAGCGGGAGTGCGCGTGCCGCTCGGCGGCGCTCGAGTGTGCGTGCTCTCTCCAGAGCGACCTCACGCGGAACGATGGAGATCCAGACCGGCCGAAGAGGCTCGGCCTCGATGCGGTCGTAGATGGCGGAGACGACTTGCGAGGGTTTATGCCCCGAGGCATACTGCTGGTGCAAAGACGTGAGGTTCATACCGCCGGCTCCGGCCGCAGGGCCACTAGGGACTGGCCTGCAGATACGAGGGTTCCGGAGGAGCAATACAACCTCTCCACAGTACCGGCGCTGGGTGCCACAACGGCTATTTCCATCTTCATCGCCTCCAACACGATCAGAGTCTGACCCGCTTCCACGCGCTGACCGGGCTCGACCGTGACATTCCACACGCTGGCCGTGATGGGAGACGGTACGGCGTGGCAGCCTTCCGGTAGGGAGTCGTCCGCAAAGGGAACCTCGACGCCCCGATCCTCCGGCACCGCGGTGATCAGTCCGGCTGCGGTCCAGCGCTCGCGCTCTTCATCAAACGCTGCCTGCTGGCGTTTCTTGAACCACGCGGATTCGGCTTCGATTGATTTGAGCGACGCGTGATACTCGGAGAGCCGGAACTCGCCGTGTTCCATCTTCACGGGGTATCGCCCCAGAGGGAACGCCGCACGAATATCGAGCAGTTCCTCCGCGCTCACCGGGTAAAACCGAATTCGATCGAAGAAGCGCAGCAGCCACGGCGTGCCGGGCTCGAAGGCATCGGTGGACTTCCAACTGTTCCACATCTGTAACGTTCGACCTACGAACTGATATCCTCCGGGCCCTTCCATGCCGTAAACGCAAAGATAGGCGCCGCCGATCCCGACGGCGTTCTCCGGAGTCCACGTGCGCGCCGGGTTGTACTTGGTCGTGACCAAACGGTGGCGCGGATCAACGGGCGTCGCCACGGGAGCGCCAAGGTAGACATCTCCCAACCCCAGTACCAGGTAGCTTGCATCAAAAACCGTGCGGTAGACGTCGTCGATCGAGCCGAGACCATTGATACGGCGAATGAACTCGATGTTGCTCGGGCACCATGGTGCATCGGGCCGGACCGACTGCATATATTTGCGAATGGCAAGCTGCGTCTGTGGGTCATCCCACGACAACGGTAAATGCACCACCCGGGACGGCGCGGAGATGTTATCGAGGTCGGGGATGCGGCGCTCGCATGCATCCAGAGCTTCCAGCAGCGCCTGGCGAGGCAAGCGGCGCGTGTCGTAGTGAATGTGCAGGGATCGCACGCCAGGTGTGATGTCGAGGATGCCCCGAAGTCCAGCTGTTCGCAACTCGTTCTCCAGTGCATGAACGCGGAAGCGCAGGTTCAGATCCAAAACATTTGCGCCATACTCGATCAACAGATACTTGTCGCCATCGGCGCGGATTGCAAGCGCGGGCGTGCTCCGAAGTACGGCAGGATCGCGCTGAGGCTCTGGCAAAACGGGGAGAGGACTGGTCAGGTCGTCGATGGCGCGGTCCATTTCACGTTCCATCCGCTCCGCGTCGTGCTGCGTCATCGGGATGAAGCGGACCAAGTCGCCAGGTTTTACCTGACCGATCTTCCACAGTTCCGCCTGCACGATGGTCGCAGGGCAGACGAACCCGCCAAGACTAGGGCCGTCGGGCCCGAGAATCACCGGCATATCGCCCGTAAAGTCGACTGTCCCGACTGCGTAGGCGTTGTCGTGGATGTTCGATGGGTGGAGGCCAGCTTCCCCTCCGTCTTTGCGTGCCCATTGTGGCTTGGGACCAATGAGCCGGACACCGGTTCGATCGGAATTGTAGTGAACCTTCCAGTCAAACGAGAAGAAAGTATCGATGTCCTGATCCGTAAAGAAGTCGGGGGCACCGTGAGGTCCGTACAGGACCCCAACCTCCCACCGGTTGCTGTACTGAGGGAATATCTTTAACTCGCGCGGGACATCCGGTTGGGGCACTTGGATGTGCAGCACGTCGCCGGCGCGAAGGGTCCGGCCTGCGTGGCCTCCGAACTTCCCCAGGATGAATGTGCTGCGGCTGCCTAGATACTCCGGCACATCGATGCCTGCGGCGACCGCCAGGTAAGCCCGGCTGCCGGCAGCCTGTGCCGATCCAAACTCGAGAACCGAACCGGCCGGGACGCGATGCGATCTCCATCGTTCCAGCGGCGCGCCATCGAGCTTGGCCGAAAAGTCCGCCCCGGTAACCGCGATGGTCGCTTCGCAGTTGAACCGCAACGCCGGTCCCGTAACCGCTATCTCAAGAGCTGCCGAGCCTTCCGGATTTCCCGCCAGACGGTTCGCGAGGCGAAATGCGAGCGCATCCATGGGCCCCGAGGGTGGCACCCCCACATGCCATAACCCCAAGCGGCCCGGATAGTCCTGCACTGTGGTTTGCGTGCCGGGCGCGACGACGTCGATCGCATGCCGATCATACGCAAAGCTCCCCAGGAACGCCGTGGTGATCTTGCCCGCGGCAAACGTCTCATCGCCGATGACCTGGCGCAGATAGCCCAGGTTCGTTTCGATGCCGGCGCAGCGCGTTGTGGCGAGCGCGTCACGAAGTTTCTGAACGGCCTCGGCCCGGTGTTCGCCTCTCACGATGATCTTGGCGAGCATAGGATCGTAATACGGCGACACCTCCGACCCGGCTTCGATCCACGTTTCGATGCGCGCGTTGGCCGGCCATACAATCTCTGTGATCCGGCCTGCGCAAGGCTGAAAGTCGTGCGCCGGATCTTCGGCGTACAGACGCACTTGGATCGAGGCGCCTTGCGGCTGAACATGTGGGAGCGAAGTCTCGCCGCTCGCGATCCGGATCATGCACTCAACCAAATCGAGACCAGTCACCTCCTCGGTGACGCCGTGTTCAACCTGGAGGCGAGTATTCACTTCCAGGAAATAAAACTCGCCCGTGGAGTCGTCGTAGAGAAACTCCACAGTCCCGGCGGAGCGATACTGCACGGACTGCCCGAGCCGTACCGCGGCATCTCCAAGCCGCTTTCTCACTTCCGTTGTGATGCCCGGCGCGGGCGTCTCTTCGATCACCTTCTGATTGCGGCGCTGAGCAGAGCAGTCGCGTTCGCCCAGCGCGACCACGCCGCCTCGTCCATTGCCCAGAATCTGTACTTCAATGTGCCGGGCCCGCGTGACGGCCCGTTCCAGAAATACGCCCGCATCGCCGAAGTTGGCGCGGCCGAGCCTTGCGACTACCTCAAAAGAACTCGCCAGCTCTTCCGGTGTCCTGCACAGGCGCATGCCGATGCCGCCTCCGCCCGCTGTGCTCTTGAGCATGACCGGGTAGCCAATCTTTTCCGCGGCGCTCATGGCAGCGCCTGCGTCGGCGAGCAATCCGGTTCCGGGCAGGAGAGGCAGTTGTGATTCTGCAGCGATGCTCCGCGAGGTGTGCTTTAGCCCGAAGGAACGCATCTGATCCGGCGTGGGTCCGATGAACGTAAAACCTTCGGCCTGACATGCCTCGGCGAACGCCGCATTCTCGCTGAGGAAGCCGTACCCCGGGTGGATCGCCTCCGCGCCGGTGGCACGCGCGGCGTCGAGGATCGCCGGCACGGACAGGTAACTCCGCGCGGCTTGCGGGGGGCCAATGCAAACCGCCTCGTCAGCTTGTTCAACATGCAGCGACGCACGATCCGCTTCCGAATACACCGCGACGGACGCGATCCCCATGCGGCGCAGCGTGCGGATGATGCGGCAGGCGATCACGCCGCGATTCGCGATCAGGACTTTACGAAACATTGCCGGTCTTCATTCTCCCGGCGGCTCCCAAATCAGCACCTGAATCGGGGTGGGATTGTACGCGTTGCACGGATTGTTCAGTTGTGGGCAATTGCTGATCATCACGAGCACATCCATCTCGGCGCGCATCTCGACATACTTGCCGGACTCCGAAATGCCGTCCTCGAACGTGAGCCCGCCTTCCGGCGTCACCGGGACGTTCATGAAGAAGTTGATGTTGTGTGCGATATCGCGCTTGCTCATTCCGCGATTCCACTCCGTCACGGCCTTCAAGAAACTGGCGCGGCACGCGTGCATCGAGCCCTTGGAAATGTCATAGCGCACCATATTGCTTTCGTTAGCGCACGCTCCGCCGAGCGTGTCATGACGGCCGCAAGTATCGGCCACGATCGTGAGAAGCACGTGCCCCTCCGAGGACATCAGCCGCGTGCCGGTGGTCAGATACAGATTGCCTTGCGCCCGGATCGTATCTTGCGCGCTGTACCGGTCGGAGTAATCGCGCGCGTTGTAGAAGAGAGTGTCGACCGCCTGGTTCCCGTACAGGTCGACAATGCGAAAGTACTGCCCTTTGCGGAGTTCATGCATCCACGGTTCCCCGGCGGGAACCTCGGCGCTGTGCACCGCGTGAGACGGATTGAGGCGGCTGGCAGTAAGACTCATAGGAAATAGCACTCCGTCAGGGTGAAGCCTCGCCCGTTTTCTGGGCACGATATTCGGCATGGATCGTCCGTACTGGGCGGAGGAACGCGCTTGAGGGTGAGATGCACGGGTTTGGGTTGGTAGGACTGCGAATCATCGAGCGGATGCTGGCAGGTATTGATGATGATGAGGACGTTCATCTCCGCCCGTAGCTCGACAAATGAACCGGGAGCGGAGTTGTCCCGATGGAAGGTCATTTTGCCATCCGCGGCGACGTCGATACGGCTGAAGAAGTTCACAGTTGCCGTGAGGTCGCGCGGGCCCAAGCCCCATTTGGCCAGCTCAATTAAGAAGCTGTCGTGGGCGTTCTTGTGGTAATTGTTGCGATGTTCCTGATAGCGTGCGACGCCCCACCGGGCCTTCACTAGTTCTGCGTTGGATGATCCGCCGATCGGATCGTGCCAGCCCACCGAGTCGTCTGTGATCGAGCACAGGACCCGCCCCATGTCGGAGTAGAGCACATGACCCGTTGTGAGCCGAGCAGTGTGCTGGGCCTTGAGAGTGTCCGGCATGTTGAAGCGCTCCGCCGGACATTCGAAATTGTAAGCAATCGTTCCCGCGTTGGCGCCGCCTCCCGTGTCGGTCATGCGTAGCGCCGTGCCGCGTTTTAGAACATGGGACCATGTCGCGCCTGGGTGGATCGTTTCCTCCCAAAGCGCATGTGCTGTAGGAATAGACACACTGCCTCCTTCGGCTGCTGGAAGATCTGAGCTGGTTGAGCTTCAGAGGCTAGGCGGGTGGGCCACAGCAAACATCCATGAGCGTCAAACGGAGAAATACGCGCAGCGAGATCCGGCTGCCCGTGTTTCTCACATTGCACTGAAGGCTCACAATGTAAGTATGTAGCGGAACGGCCGCAGGCTCAAGATAAAAGATTCGATGATGTCCATAAGGAGAACCGTAGTACTGATAATCTCGCCGACTACCGGGCTACGGTTGTTCCGGACTGATCCGCCACACGTTTCCATCTCGCAGGTTCGAAAGAAACACGGATCCGTGGCCCACGCGAATGGAGTCTCCACCGTTGCCGAACCACTGCTTCACAACAGTATTCGTAGCGGGGTCCACTTCCGTGATCGGGACGGTGAACACGGTGGCCCACACGTGTCCTTCACCGAACGCGAGCTCGCCGCCCGAGCCCGGGATGCCCAGTTCGATGTTTGCAGCCAGTTTGCCGGTTTTGGCATCGACCCGCGACAGCGTTCCGTCGCCTTGATTCAAGGTCCATGCCGAGCCCGCGCCCGTGGTTACGAAGCGAGGCCCGGGCCCAACTTCAGTGGAATACACGACCTTGGCGGTCTTGGGATCCACGCCCGTCAGTATGTTCTTCTCCGGCGAGGTCACCCACACAAGTCCTTCACCGTAGGTAACTCCCGCTGAGCCTGGCGCGATCTCGACTTCCGCCGTTACTGTGTTGGTGGCCGGATCGATCTTGGATAAAATCCCCTTGGCATCCGTTACCAGCCAAACGCCCTCGGGGCTCGCCGCGATGCCGCCTTCACTTGCCGCTGGAGGAGCAGGAATCGTCGCAACGACCTGATTCGTCTGGATGTCGATCCGCGAAACGGTCTTATCGACACAGTTCGGAACCCACACGCTGCCGAAGCCCGCGGCCAATCCCGAGCAAGGGCGCTTTCCCACGGGGATCACGGCGGCCACCGTGTTGGTCCTCACATCCAGGCGATGGACCGTGTTCTTCGGTCCGTTGGTCACCCAAACCGCGTCGTCAGTCAGCACCTGCCAGTCAGGAGTTCCTTCCGCGGGGAACACGGCGAGCGGAGTGATCGAAGCCATCTCGCGGCGGACTCCAGGCGTCGAGACGCCTGGCCGGTTCGGACGTTTGCCGCCACCCTTCTTCTTCGCGGCGTCTTCTCCGGGCGCTGCGCTCTGGGGCTCCTGCGCGAATACGAGCAGGGCTGCCACGCCGACGACAGCGACGGCAACGAACGTTCTGACGAGAGTCTTCATTAGGATGGTTCCTATTCCGCGAGCGTTGAGTAGACCCGCTTCGGGTCGAAGCGTGTAACTGTACCGTGGGCTGTGTTCGACAGCCACACAGCGCCGGTAGAAACGGAAATAAACCCGCCCCCATCGCCCCAAAACTGCTGGACGACTTTCTCCTCATCGCTTTTTGGATCGATCCGCGTCAGCGGGAAGCCGGTCTGCGTCACCCACAAGAAGCCTTCGCCGAAAGCAAGGTTGCCGCCAGCGCCGGGGGTCAGAAGGTCGATGGTCTTAATTACCTTGTTGGTCTTGGGGTCAATACGGTCGATCTTGCCGTCCTTCTCACAGAGCACCCATACCGAGCCGCCTCCCGATGCCAGTGCACGGGGGCTGGCGGAAACTTCAATGTGCTTCTCAACCAGATTCGTTACCGGATTGATCCGCAGGATCCGATTTTCGGCAGGGCAAGTCACCCAAAGCGACGCCTCGGCGAAGGCCAGAGAATTGCAGTCGGAGGGCAGACGGATCTCGCCGGCTATGGCGTTCTGGTCGGGATCGATTCGCGAAAGCGTCGCTTTATCGTCGGTCAGCATCCACACGCTATCTGGGGTTGCGGCGATCCCGACTGGGACATCGCTTGCTCCTACTGCGAGAGTCGCGGTGATCTTGGCTGTCTTCGCATCCACGCGGACAACCGCCTTCGATCCGCAGTTTGGGGTCCAGATGCTTCCGAACGCAACGATAGCGCCGGCGCAGGGCTTGTTCAGTCCGGTGACCGGATCAATCGTCTTGTTGCCCTTCGGGTCGATGCGCACCAAGATATCTTGGGGCTTGCTGGGGACTAGGATGGCAGCGCCGGTGGTCACCCAGGCGGCGCCCTCAACCGGAAACTCGGCCTCGGATTTGAGGCTGGCAAACGGGATTTGCACGCCAGGAGTCTTAACGCCGTTCTTGGGTGCCGCAGGTGCGGCAGGAGTGGCGGCGGCGGTCTTCGCTTTAGTCGAGTTCGCCGGGCCGCCGGCAGTCAGAGTCACGCAGACGACCAGGGAGGAAGCGAGGCAGATCAATGATCTCATTTGGAGAACCCTTCTCGTGTTATGAGGTTAGGAAAGCTACGAAGCCCGTACCGGCGTGGGTTTGGAAAGACGGGGGAAACGCTACTGAGCGTGGAACTCTAGTATACGGCTTGATTAAGTGGTTGACAAGTGGATTGACAAGCGTTGCGCGAAAGGAGTATACATATTAGCTGAGACGGTTAAGGCCGTTTCTCCGACGTTAGCTCCGAGTCTCGAGCTTTTGTCTGACCTCCTGTAAGGTCTCTTCCCGGCGAAGCAAGCCTCCAACGACCTCTGTTCCTGTCACATCTTGGCCCACAAGTCTTGGGCATCCCGTGTAGGTTTTCCTCAAAGCGGCTGTGCAACTAGATACTTTTCAGAACAGAGTCCCACATGCGAAAGCTTCTCCAAAATACCGTTTTTCTAATCACCTTAACGTTTCTGATGGCAAGCGTGACAACGGCGCAAACTCGGCCCGATGCTGCGTCTCCCGAGTTTTTTGAGACGAAGATTCGCCCCATTCTCGCGACCAACTGCTACGCCTGTCACACTGCGTCCCAACTCGGCGGCTTGCGCCTGGACAGCCCGGAGGCTGTGGCCAAGGGCGGGAAGCGAGGGCCTGCGGTCACCCCCGGTGATCCCGACAAGAGCATTCTGATACAGGCGGTTCGCCAAAGTGATCCGAATTTGAAGATGCCCATGGGCGGCCGTTTGAAAGACAGCGAAATTGCCGACCTCACCACTTGGGTAAAAGCCGGCGCAATCTGGCCGAAGAGCGCCGTGGCTACCATTTCCGCTTCGGACGATGGGAAGTACGTGATCGCGCCGGAACGCCGGAAGTTCTGGTCCATCCAGCCGCTCGCGGCCCCGCCTGTCCCGAAGGTCTCGGATCCCAAGTGGGCGAAAACAGACATCGATCGTTTCGTGCTCGCCAATCTGGAAAAGAACTCACTGAAGCCGGTGAAGCTGGCGAACAAGCGCGATCTCATCCGCCGCGCCACTCTGGATTTAACGGGCCTGCCACCCACCCTGCAAGAGACCGCCGCGTTTGAGAAAGACGCCTCGCCGGACGCCTTCGCGAAGGTGGTGGACCGGTTGCTCGCGTCTCCGCATTACGGGGAACGTTGGGGCCGCATCTGGCTGGACGTCGCGCGTTACGGCGAGGACGACTATCGCAGCCTCAACCCGAATCCGAAAGGGTACCGTCCCTATCCGAATGCCTACAAGTATCGCGATTGGGTGATTCAGGCCTTCAACGACGACCTGCCGTATGACCAGTTTGTGCTGGCTCAGCTGGCCGGTGATTTGATGGATAAATCGGTACGTTATAAGATGCTTCCCGCGACTGGGTTTCTCGGGCTTGGCCCGTGGTACTACGACAACGGATCTGCGGAGGTCACTCGCGCCGACGAGCGCCACGACCGGGTGGATGCAGTGACCCGTGGCTTTCTGGGGCTAACGGTCCAGTGTGCGCGGTGTCATAACCACAAGTACGATCCGATTCCGCAGACTGACTATTACGCCCTGGCCGGTGTGTTCTACAACACGATTTACGAGGAGTATCCTAATGCTCCCAAGAAAGTTGTCGACGAGTATACAAAACTGGAAAATGACCTAGACGAGAAGCAGAAGATTCTCCAGGAAGAAAATCAAAACCTCACCAACGAGTTATCGCGTTCTCTCGCGTTCCAGACCGCCAACTACCTCGAGGGTGCCTACGATGTGACGAGCCGGAAACGCGACATCGCGCAGGTGGTGGAACAGCGCAAGCTCGACTTCGAACTGCTCGATCGATGGGTCAAGTACATGGCGAAGCCTACCGACAAGTACAAGAACAAGGTCGAGTGGCAGGCCATGATCAAAAAGGGTGGCACGCCGGCTGAAGCGAAGAAGCTGGCCGAGAAGTTCCAGGAAGATGTGATCGCGGTGATGCTGGCAAGGAACGATATCGACTCCCAGAACCGGGTTATCACCGACAAGGATATTGAAGGGACGAAGCCGAAGAAGCGCACGGATAAGCCCAGCAATTTCGTAACGAACCGGGACTTCAACCCCGGCTCGTGGCTACGGCTGCTGAGCCTGCCGGAACAGGAGACCAATTTCTACACCGAAATCTTCCAGCGCGAATTGCGCGATGACGAGGATCCGACCGCGATGATGGCCGCTGGCGCGCGGCAAGGAAATCCCGGGGTGCTGATGTTCCGCGGGTGGGGCTTACAGACCCGGATCGGACCCGCATCTCAGGCCCGCATCAAGTCGATGCAGGATGATGTCGATGCGGCTCGCAAAAAGCTGGATCCGCACTATCCCTTTTCGCACGGCGTCAAGGACTCCGAAACTCCGGAGAACATCAAACTGGCGGTTCGCGGGAATCCGGAGATCCTCGGGGATGAAGTCCCACGCCACTTTCTGAGCATGCTGTCTCCCGACGATCCGAAGCCGTTCACCAAGGGCAGCGGACGTCTGGAGCTGGCGGAAGACATCATCCAGCAGCCGATCGCCATGCGCGTGATCGCGAACCGCATTTGGAAAGCACACTTCGACACCGGTCTGGTCGATACGCCGAGCAATTTCGGCACGGCCGGCGAGCGTCCCAGCAACCCGGAGTTGCTGGAGTATCTCGCGGCGAACTTCGTCAAGAACGGGATGTCCATCAAGAAGCTGCAGCGCGAAATCATGCTGAGTACGGTGTACCAGCTTAGCTCCGATAATGATGACGCCGATTTCGCCAAGGATTCCGGCAATCGGATGTATTGGCGCTTTAATCGCCATCGTATGGATGCCGAACAGCTTCGCGACTCCGTCCTGATGGTGTCTGGGAACCTGGACGACTCCGCAGGCGGACCGTCGGAGGCCTTAACCCCCACCTTCATGCGGCGCACCGTGTACGGCAAGGTGAGCCGGTACAAGCTCGACACATATTTGCAGACCTATGACTTCCCGCCTCCGAACATCACCGCGGAGAAGCGATTTGTGACCACGGTTCCTCTGCAACGCCTGTTCCTGATGAACAGCGACTTCATGCAACTGGAGGCGGAAGAACTGGCCAACCGGGTCTCCAGCGAACCTGATAACACAGCTCGAATTAAGAAGCTCTACCAGCTGGCCTTCAATCGCGACCCAAGCGAATCGGAGATCAAGCTCGGTCTCGACTACCTTCGTACCGAACCGATGAAGGAGTACGAAGAAGAGAAGAACAAGCCTGCCGATACAAAAGGACGGCGTGGCGGAGAACGGAAGGGTCCGAACGGCGGCGGTAAAGTGACCAGCAAAACGAATGCGGAGGACAAGGCCGTCGGCACGTTAGCCGCAAAGCCAGACGGCTCCGCCGCGGCAGTGGACGCCGCTGTGGGTGAAGGAAGTGGGCCCAAGCCGGAAGCCCAAATGGAAGCCAAGGCCGAAACCAAGGTGGAAGTTAAGTCAGAAGCCCAGGCAGAAGCTAAGCCAGATGCCCCTGCGGCCTCTTCTGAGACGCCGGCAACCGACGGTGCCAATGGCGTGGCCCCAGCCGAAAACTCCGCGGGACTGATGGATGGTGTTCCCGGAATGGGCGGTCCGGGCGGGCGTCGCGGTCCAGGCGCCGGGGACCCTCCGCCCGCGAAGTATGAGCCGACGGCCCGAGGGCGCTACGCCAAGGTCCTGCTGAGTTCTTCTGAGTTTCTTTTCATTAACTGAGGGACATAATTTATGATGCATCCTACAGAAAAACCGCCAGCCACTCGCCGGGAGGCGTTGCGGCGCATTGGAAACGGGTTTGGCATGATGGCGTTTGCCAGCTTGGTAAATCAATCGATCCTGCGAGCGGACGCCGTAGCAAGTCCGGATGGTAGCGTGGCGAGCATGAGGCTCGACTACCCCCAGCGTGTGAAGCGAGTCATTTTTCTCTTCATGAACGGCGGTTGCTCGAGCATCGACAGCTTCGATCCTAAGCCGGCCCTGGAGAAATACGACGGGCAGCCCATGCCTGGCGGATCCGTGAAGACCGAACGCCGCACCGGTGAGTTGATGAAGTCGCCCTTTAAGTACACGAAGTACGGACAGTGCGGCATGGAACTCAGCGAACTGTGGCCCCATCTCGGCGAAGTGGCGGACGACATCTGCTGGGTGCGCTCCGTTTACACCGAGATTCCGAACCACGAGCCCGCTTGTCTGATGGTGAACACGGGCGCCAATCAAGCAGGCAGACCCTCCATGGGAGCGTGGTTGACCTACGGGTTGGGAACCGAGAACCAGAATCTTCCCGGCTATATGGTACTTTGTCCAGACATTCCGACGACCGTCGGCCCACCGTTATGGAGCAACGGCTTCCTTCCGGCAATCAACCAAGGGACCTACATTTCCAACGCGGTGCAAACGGGACCGCAAAACGGCGACTCGGAGGACGCGGCCGAGGAGCCGATGCCCGCCGACACGGTGGAGAAGGATAAGGACGGCAAGGAGAAGCCGAAGAAGGTTGTGATCGAGGGTCAGTTCGATCCAAAGAAGATGGTCAACTATGTGAACAACCCGAAGTTCACCCTGACAGAGCAGCGCCGCGAACTGGATCTGCTGCAGAAGCTCGAAGGTCTGCGGGAAGCGGAAACCGGTAAGGACGCTCAGGTCGAAGCCGTGATGAAGTCAATGGAAACGGCGTACCGCATGCAGACCGAAGCACCGGATGTATTCGACGTCCGCAAAGAGCCTCAAGCCACCTTGGATCTGTATGGTCCGGGCCCCGTTGCCCGCGGTTGCTTGATGGCTGTGCGTCTGGCTGAGAAAGGCGTACGGATGTCCCAGGTGTACTATTCGAAGGGCGATCCCTGGGATGCGCACACCGATATCTTCGCGCACAAGACCAACGCGAAGAACTCTGACCAGGCCTTTGCCGCTGTGATTAAAGACCTCAAGGCTCGCGGACTATGGAAGGATACGCTGGTCGTGTGCGGATCCGAATTTGGGCGCACGCCCGTACGGGAAGTGGGCGGCAGCGGTGGCGGTGGCGTCAAACGTGGCCGCGATCACAATCCGTTTGGGTTCACGATGTGGCTGGCTGGCGGCGCGGTCAAGGGTGGAACCATCTATGGCGCCACGGATGACTTCGGTTTCAAAGCGGTCGAGAAGCCGGTGCATGTGCACGACATTCATGCCACCATTCTCTATCTGCTCGGAATTGATCACACGAAGTTAACGTACCGGTATAGCGGACGCGATTTCCGGCTGACCGACGTCGCGGGTAACGTGCTGCACGATTTGGTCGCGTAATCGCGGCTGCTTCAGGAAGGCAAAACAACTCTCGGCTCCTTTGCGCATGGAGCTTGCGGTCCTCTGTGTCTGCAAGACTCTGGTCGCCGGGGAGCCGTTTTGCTTATACGGACCGAAGTAACCCGTCCTGATAGCTGTCTAATTTGTACTCCATGGGCGTTGGTTATGCGCCGCATCAGGCATTTCTATTGGACTCGCTGTGGTGTTCGCACTAGACTAAAAGAACAGATCACACCCTGTGTTGGGGTTCCTTAGGCGGCTCAGGTATGTGTCGCCATTCGTCGTTCTCCTGGTCGAGAGATTAGTCTTTATCTGAAATCTCAAGAAATCTGCCGTTTTTCCGACGGTAGCCATACTTAAAAGGAGTTCGACCCGATGAAACGGCTATCCCTTTCATTCTTTCTTGCACTGCTTCCAGTGGTTGCACAGACCAGTTCCGTGCAGGGCGTTGTAAGCGACGCTCAGGGCGGAATCATGCCCGGCGCGAATGTGACCGCGACGAATTTAGACACCACGGCTTCGCGCAGTGTGCTCACGGATGAATCGGGGAAATACAGTCTTTTACAAATGCCTCCGGGCGCATATAAGCTCGAGGTTCTAAAGCCAGGTTTTGCGACGTACCAGACGGAAGTCCGCCTGCAAGTTGACACACCGGCCACCCTGAACGTTAAGCTCGAACTCGGGCAGACGAGCCAGACCATCAACGTTGTTGCGGAAGCTTCGGTCGTCAATACGGAGACCGCGACGATCGGGAATCCTTTCACCGAAACCCAAGTGAAGGAAATTCCGCTGCAGACCCGCAACGTTGTGGCCCTGCTGAGCATCCAGCCGGGCGTAAGTTCGACGGGGCAAGTCTTGGGAGCGCGGCCGGACCAAAATAACGTTCTTCTGGACGGCGCGGACGTGAACGATAGCCAGGGAGCCGACGGCTTCAATGCCGTTCTGCCAATTCCATTGGATTCAGTGCAGGAGTTCCGCACGACCATCGCCGGTCAAGGCGCGGACATGGGCCACTCCGCGGGCGGCCAGGTATCCATCGTGACCAAGAGCGGGTCGAACTCATTCCACGGGACGCTTTATGAGTTCAACCGGAATACTCTGTTTGAAGCGAACGACTGGTTCAATAATCGTGCCGGCGTGGCGCGTCCGGCGTTGATCCGCAATCAATACGGCGGTTCCCTTGGCGGTCCGATCCTGAAGAACCGGCTGTTCTTCTTCTATAACTGGGAAGGCCGCAAAGATCGCAGCGCCGCTTCCACAACGGCGAACGTCCCTACCGACAACCTAAAGAACGGCACCATCAATGTTCTGCTGAAGAGTGGGCAAACCGTTGCCTTGGGTCCTGATGCCATCGCGCAGATCGATCCCCTGCACATTGGCGCCAATCCGTACATGCTCAACCTGATGAGTCAGTATGTACCTGGCAACAACCCCCTGGGCGCCACTGACAAGGGACTCAACTTCAATCAGCTCCTATTCAATGCGCCAAACGTCCTCAACAATCACGCGCAGGTAGCGCGTATGGACTACAACATTGATTCTTCCGGCAAGCACACCATCATGGTTCGCGGCACGCTGAACGGCGCGGCTTCGACGCCGACCGCCGGGCTTGCCATCTTCCCCGGACAGGCTCCGTCCCAGACTACCTTGGATAATTCCCGCGGGTTGGCGGTGCGTTATACAGCGGTGTTGTCGCCCAGCCTAGTGAATGTCCTCGATTACGGCTATACGCGGCTGGGTGTCGCCACTACGGGAACCCAGACGGTCCTGCCGACCTTCGGCTTTACGGCGCTGTCGGCGACGACGCGGCCATCTTCCCGGATCGCGCCGACGCACAGCATCACAGATGACCTGACGTGGATATCGGGACGCCACACGATTCAGACCGGCTTCGCTTTCCGGTATATGGACAACCTCCGCCTAGCGGGGAACAATGAGCCGAGTTACAGCTTTAGCCGCAACACACTGCTTGGCCTTGGCGCGGATATTACCGCGAATGTCACTAGCTACCTGCAAGGAATCTACGGCCCAAGCGCGACGCTCGCCTCGCCCACCAACGTTACAAACGCCTTCGGCGCGCTCTTTGGGTTGATCAATCAATACAGCGCTACCTATAACTATGGAATTAACGGTCAAGCCATTCCGTTCGGTACCTCGATCACGCGCGACTATATCTCCAAGTCGCCTGAGTTCTACGTGCAGGATAGCTTCAAGATGCGTCCGAACCTCACGATTACCGCCGGGCTCCGCTACTCCATCTTTGGCGTCCCTTATGAAGGGAACGGAGTCGAAGTCGTCCCGGTCACTTCGTTGAGTCAGTACTTCGCGGACCGCATTGGAGCACAAGCGAACGGAATTCCCAATTCCCTTTTGCCCACGTCGATGATCACGTATACAGTGGGCGGACCCGTGAACAACGGCCCAGGTTACTATCCGACC
Source organism: Terriglobia bacterium (assembly GCA_020073445.1). Classification (GTDB taxonomy): domain Bacteria; phylum Acidobacteriota; class Terriglobia; order Bryobacterales; family Bryobacteraceae; genus Palsa-187. Next base: position 117,804 of record JAIQFE010000001.1, on the reverse strand, counting down.
GACTACAAGGATTTCGCCCCGAGGCTCGGAATTGCTTACACTCCCGATTCAGGATCGATCCTGGAGAAAATCTTGGGCAAGGGAACTGTCCTGCGAGCGGGCGCGGGCATCGTCTATGACAACTATGGCAACGCGATGGCTCAGACGTTCTCGACCGGCGGCTCGCCCGGCTTGGCGAGTTCCGTCGCCCAGCCGGTCAACACCAACTTCACCACCGGATTCCGCTACTCCGGAAGTACGCTGCCGACTCTGGTTGCTCCGAACGGCGGCGCGTTCCCCTATACACCGCCGCTTGTCAAAGGCGGATTCACCACGTTCAGCGGCGTTTCGAGTGACTTGAAGGCGCCCTACGAGTATGTACTTAACGTGAACTACGCCAAACCGCTTGCTCATCACATGAGTTTGGAGATCGGTTACGCCGGCCGCTTGAGCCATCGGGGTATTCTCCGGCAGGACTTCGGCCAACCCCTCTCTCTGTTCAAGGATGCTAAGTCGGGCCAGACGTTTAGCCAGGCGGGCACCGTCCTCTCGCAGCTCTACAACTCTGGAGTCACGCCAGCCCAGGTGAAAGCGAATCCGAGCCTGGTCCCGAACCAGCCGTTCTTCGACGACATCTTTACCAGTGCGAAGAATCTATACATCCCTGGCAGTGCAAGCGCCAATTTCTTCTATGATGTGTTCGGCAACTATGCCGGCAGCTTCCTGGACGGCTTGAACGATATGGATCGTGTCCGTCAGCCCAGCGGAGGTTGCATTTCCTCCTTAGGCTGCAATACGTTCTTCCCGCTTCAGAACTCCGGTCTGACCTCATTCGTGAACGCGGGCAAGTCTGCTTATCACGCAATGACCATCGTGTTACGCAGGCCTATGAACAATGGTTGGGGCTATGACTTCAACTACACCTGGTCGCACGGTATCGACAACGGGTCCGCGTCCGAGACCAGCGGGGGCGCAACGCTGCAGGATGCTTTCAATCCCAATGCGTTCCGCGGTCCTTCGGACTTCGACGCCCGCCACGCCATCTCCGCGAACGCGGTGGTGGAACTGCCGTTCGGGAAGGGCAAGAAGTTTCTCGGCGGCGTTCCTGCGTGGCTCGATGAAGCTGTAGGCGGCTGGCAGATCAGCACGCTGTATACGTTCCGCACCGGCACGCCGATCAACTGCACCGTCAACGGCGTGTACAACGTGAACTACCTGAGCTCCTCCTATTGCATCCTCGCGCCAGGCGCTCAACTGCCCGCGAGCGGATTCGCGTTCGATCAAAATGGGATCCCGAGCATCTTCGCCAACACCAACGCTAGCAGCGCTTTTGTCGCCGGTTACCCCGGCGTCGTGGGAAACCGCGGAACTCTCAGGGGCCCGGGCCTGTGGAACAACGATTTCTCGGTCAGCAAGTTCTTTAAGTTGCCGAAGGAGGGATACCGGCTGCAACTTCGCGGAGAGGCCTATAATGCGCTCAACCACGAGAACTTTGCGAATCCAACCGTGAGCACCGCTGTTCCGACGACCTTCGGTGAGATCACGAAGACCAACTCGTCAACCGCAGCGCGCGTCCTGCAGTTAGCACTTCGTTTCGACTTCTAGATGGCAGAGGTTCTAGAAGGAGTCAATGACTGCGGCTGAAATAGACACGTCGATTTTCCATCGCATAAGTGGAATCGTCAGCTCCAAGCTGTCTCTCGACGAGATGCTGGGAGAAGTGATCGGGCTGACGATTCAAGCCGCTGCGTGTGAAGCGTGTTTGGTGTATCTGTTTGATCAGGAGGCAAACGAGGTTGTGCTGCGTGCGTCGCAGGTGCCTCACGCGGCAGCGCTGGGAAACCTTCGAATGAAAGTGGGTGAGGGCATCACGGGCTGGGTAGCAGAGCACCAGTCCGTGGTCGCTCTCTCGAGCAACGCGAGCGCGGACGCGCGGTTCCAGCGCTTCGCGGGGCTCGTGGAAGATACGTACGAGGCTTTCCTGTCGGTGCCGCTCGTCAGTGGTGGTGATCTGGTGGGGGTGATCAATGTGCACCATCGCGCTCCTCATATCCACACTCCCTATGAAGTGAGCACTCTTACTTTTATTGGACAGCAGCTGGGCGGGGCCGTAGCAAAGTCGGTTCTCGAAGCGGAGAAAGCCAAGCTGCTGCAAGAGACGATCGAGGCCCGCCGCGAGCTCGAGGCGCGCAAGGTAATCGAACGGGCCAAGGGCATCCTGCAGCAAAGGACAGGCCTGTCCGAAGAAGAAGCCTATCTTACTCTCAGAAATCAGAGCCGTAAGCTGCATCGCCCCATGAAAGAACTCGCGGAAGCGCTCATACTCTCGGAAGACTTGCAGCGGCATAGCAGCTTCGGAACGAAGCCATCTCCGGATTAGGAGGAACGTACGATGACCCGTGTCATGCTCCTGATCCTGGTCAGCGCCCCGATGTGGGCTGCCGAAGCTCTCACGCCAGGAACACTTCCCACGTCCTGGATCACCGGCGGACCCGATTGCACTACGGTTCCCGACTGGCAGGTTCATGCTTACAACGACGACTTCTATATCCTGCGCGAGTCGGGCTGCATAAATTATGAAAAGCCGTTTCTCTATCTGATCTTTGGAGAGCAGAAGGTTCTTCTGGAAGACACTGGGGCAGGCACGGTTCATACCGCCGTCTTTGTGCAAGACCTGGTGTCCAAATGGGCCAAGAAAAAGAACCGCAAGCCGCCGGTTCTCCTGGTTGTTCACTCGCATTCGCACGGAGACCATGTGGCCGGTGACCAGGAACTGAAGGACATGCCGGGAGTCGAGTTGATTCCACCCACGGTCGCAGCTATTCAGGAGGCCGCCGGGATTTCAAAATGGCCGGAGGCCCTTGGCCTGATCGACCTCGGCGGCCGGATCCTCGACGTCCTCGCGATTCCCGGGCACGACGCCGCGAGCATCGCGCTCTATGATCGCCGCACCGGACTGCTGCTGACGGGGGACAGTCTTTATCCTGGCCGATTGTATGTCAACGAATCGAACCTGCCGGTGTATGCTGCCAGCGCCCGGCGCCTGGCGGAATTCTCTCGGGCGCATCCGATTGCGCACGTCCTGGGGACGCACATTGAACAGTCGCGGACGGCCTATGTGGATTATCCTCGCGGCACTACCTACCAGCCCGAAGAACACAGTCTGGAGTTGAGCCGCGCTCATGTTCTCGAATTAGACGATGCTTTCACCCGTAGAAAGGAAGGTGCTGAATCGATCGCGCTGCCGGATTTCACCATCTCGATTCGACCAGCCCGGCCGACCCATTAATCCACCTCCAAATATCCAGCCCGACAGTATGTGTATAATGCCAATGGGTTTGCGCCGTGTTTGCGCGATTACTGGCACTCGTCTGCCTGAGCAGTTTCGGCATCGTTACATGCCGGTCGGAGCCCGTTACGCTCCCGAATCGGAAGGTTGTGGTGTACCTGCAGGCCGACGCCTCCCAGCCTACCGGTCCCGTAGCTGCAATGAAACGCGAAACGGCAGCGCTCCTCGCGGAAGCAGGCTACACAATTGAGTGGCGCGAGCATGGGAGCTCGACCGAAACCGATGGATTTCTAACGGTTTTGGAACTGCGCGGAGTCTGCGAGGCGCCCGACCATTCGGCTGTACCTTCGGTATTTCCGGGCGCGAAGCTCGCGAGTACGGCAGTCACGGACGGCCGCATTCTCCCCTTTAGCTGGGTCAACTGCAAAACACTGACTCAGTTCATAACGCCTGTTATTACGGATCAACCGGATACACGCCGCGAATTTTTGTACGGCCGGGCGATGGGCCGCATTGTCGCGCACGAGTTATATCACATCCTCTCCAATGAGCCGGGACACGACGAAGATGGCGTAGCCAAGCCGTCCTTTACGACGCGCGACGTCCTGGCCGATCAATTCAACTTCAACCACGCTACGCTGGCGAAGTTCCAAGCCAGACCGGTCTCGGCCGCCAGCTTCGATCCGTCAGACCTCTCCGAAGAATCCGGCGGCAGATAGCTTGCGGTCCTAAAAGAATCGGCCCACAGTTAAACGATCCACGCTGAGCGAACCCGCTCGAAACGTCATTCATCAACAATTCTTATCAGCCGCATTGGGAGAATCGTATTGACACAAAGAGTCGCCACTCTGATAATCGTTCTGGGCGGGGTTGGTGTGCACTGTCGCCGATCCCGTACTCTGCCCTATCACGGCGCTCCTCGATAGAGCTTCCACCAAGAAGATTTTGGTCCTGCGTCACGCAACGCACCTCCGCGAGCCGTTCCTCGCAAATAGCCCAGGTCCCTTTGAAAGAGAGGTTGCAATGCCCAGGAATCCGTAAGTGTACTGGTGCGTGCATTCGGAAGTGAAGTCAGTTGATCTTGTCCAGGCCCTCGGTCAGCTCGATTGAAACTCCCCAAGGGTCGACGATCGTCGCAGTGGCGATGTTGTTCATGGCGGGATCTTTCTTCTTGTAAGGCCGAGTGAGCTTGATGCCCTTGGCTTCGAGCGCCTTGCAGAACGCTTCCAGATTTTTCACTTCAAAACCCACGTGATCCACAACGCGGCCGGCCGTAGGGACGTGAGTAATGGACTGGTCGCCTTCCCAGCGGAAGAAGTTGAGGCTGTATCCGACGCCAGGCAGGTCGGCGCCAATGAAGAAGTCGGTTTGCCCTGGACGTAACGTCGCATTGAACGCCTTCATGTACCACTGCTGCATCTCGACGTACTGCTTGTTGATGAAGTGGATATGATGCGCCACAATGGGCGGCGCGTCTTTTTGATCGCCAGCTTTTTGATCACTCGTCACGAGCTCGATTTTCACCCCGTCAGGGCCGAGAAAATACGCAAAGCGTCCATACACGGCCGACGTGCCCGATGCCGCTGGTGGCGGCTCACCCGGCTTCGGTTCCCTACTGGTAGTTTCCTTATATCCCGCGGCTGCCAGCTTAGCCGCCATCGCCGGCACGCTGGGCACTGCGAAACCGATGTGATCGAAGGCTGTTCCGCGGGTCGGGCCGGCCGGTTTCTGTACGTGCAGGAATATGAACGCGTCGGGAAACTCAATGACATCGATACCGCCGAACTTCATTGCTTTACCGCCGAGTGTGCCCACCCAGAACTTTTTATGGGCTTCGACGCTGGTGACGTTGAGGTGATAGTGGCCGACGCGGACCGGTGCGTCGGGATGACTCACGAGTTGTGCGAAAGCAGGCAGCGCTGCAACTGACGACAGCCCCGCCAGAACGAAAATCGCTGTTCTCATTGGACGAAACCCCTACTTGAGGTCCGCGAGCCCTTCCGTCATTTCAATATTCGTTCCCCAGGGATCTTTGATGAACGCGATCGCGATGCCGAGCTGGGGCACCTTGGTGTAGGGTCGATCCAGTTTGATGCCCTGGGCTTCAAGCTTCTTGGTGAATGCTTCCAGGTCTTTGATCTCGAAGCCGATATGATCGATCGCTCGGCCGGTGGTGCCGACGGTCGGCGTCGGCGACGGCGAGAAGTTCAGGGACACGCCGGGCAGCTGATCCACCACAAAAGCGGACGCCGGATTGGCCGGGAGCATCTTCGCGCCGAACGTCTTCGCGTACCACGCCTGCATCTCGGTGTTCATTTGCCCGAAGAAGTGGACGTGATGAAGCTGAATCGGGACCTTTTGCGATTTGACTTCGACGAACTCCACTTTGACATCCTCCGGACCGAGCGCAAACGCGAGGTTTGTCGTCGGACTGGAAGCCGCGATGTCGTCGGTCACTTTCACGTTCGCGGCGACCGAATCGGTGGTGATCATTTTGAAGCCGTTCGCCTTGATCTTCGCCACGACCGGCTTGAGATCGGGGACGGAAAAGCCGATGTGGTTCACCGTCGTGCCGATCGAGCCGCCCGTCGGCGCCTGCATCGGACGGAAAAAGATCAGAACATTCGGGAACTGGATGATCTCCTGCTGCCGGTCACCGGAACCGATCTTGACCACGCTGCCGCCGAGGGTGTCGACAAAGAATTTCTTCTGAGCATCCATGTTCGTGGTGTTCAGATGGTGATGCCCGTACACAACGGGGCCTTCTCCAGCCACCAGAATCTGCGCACTGGCAACGGCCGGCGCGAACACCACCATAACTAGCCCGATCCCGGTCAATAAACGCTTCATGAACACCTCCCTGGGCAAGTCTACACGATATCGCCTTTGCGCTTCGGGCAGCGGCTGAAGGGGCGGCACGGCGCGTGTCGCACGCACGGATGCCCAAGTGTTAAGATACCGGCGATACGCCGCTGGGAGACTTAACCATGACCACCCGTTTACTTCTGTTCGCTACCATCACCGCGCCACTCTGGGCTCAGGGAGGCCGCGGCCCACAGAACCGCGAAGCGCCCGTGACCGCCGTCCCTTTCGAGCGGATCCTGCGCGCGAATCAGGAGCCGCAGAACTGGCTGACTTATTCGGGAAATCTCAACAGCCAGCGGCATAGCGCGCTCACGCAGATCAGTCCGGCGAATGCCCGGGACCTCACTCTTAAATGGGTCTTTCAGTCCCGCTCGCTCGACAAGCATGAGGTGACGCCGCTGGTGGTGGACGGAGTGATGTACACCGTTCAGAGTCCCAATGATGTGATCGCGCTGGATGCGGCCACGGGTAAGACGATCTGGCAATACTCACACAAGCCAGCGGAAGGCACCCGAAATCCCTGCTGCGGGAATTTGACCCGGGGCGTGGCGATTCTGGGCGGCAAACTGTTTCTGGCGGCTCTCGATGCCAAGATGATCGCGCTGGACGCGAAAACCGGCAAGGAGATCTGGAACACGCAAATTGCGGACTATAAGCAACAATACGCCATGACGGTGGCGCCTATCGTGGTCAAAGATAAAGTGATCGCCGGCGTTGCGGGCGGAGAGCACGGCGTTCGCGGTTTTCTGGCCGCTTACGACGTGAACACCGGCAAAGAAGTTTGGCGTTTCAACACGGTGCCCGGTCCGGGAGAGGCGGGATACGAGACCTGGCTCGGTAAAGACGGCAAGCCGAGCGATTCCTATCTACATGGCGGAGCGCCGATCTGGGTTACCGGATCTTACGATCCCGAGACGAACCTGACCATGTGGGGCACGGGGAATGCTGGTCCGGACTATAACGGCGATAACCGGTTGGGCGACAATCTGTACAGCTCGTCGGTGATCGCTCTCGACGCCGACACCGGAAAGCTGAAGTGGCACTATCAGTTCTCTCCGCACGATGAATTCGATTGGGACGCGACCCAGGTTCCGGTGCTGGCCGATATCAATTTCAAGGGCAGCCCAAGGAAAGTGATGATGTGGGCGAATCGGAACGGGGTGTTTTATGTGCTCGACCGCACCACCGGCCAGTTCTTGTCGGGCAAGTCTTTTGTGAAGACAAACTGGTATACCGGTTTCGACGAAAAAGGCCGGCCGATGCGCGCCCCCGGAATCGTGCCGACCTTGGAAGGAACTTTGGTGTACCCCGGCAACCAGGGCGGAACCAACTGGTACAACCCGTCGTTTAGCCCGGTTACCGGCCTGTTCTATATTCCGGCGTGGGAGAACAGCTCCAGCACTTACAGGAAAAACGAGGCTCCGCCCGAATTCCAGGAAGGCCAGAGCTTCACCGGAGGAGGCCCGGGCCGCGGAGGCGCCAATGATGAAATGTTCAGTTCGATCGTCGCGATGGATCCCAATACCGGCGACCGCAAGTGGGCGTTCCGGCTGGCGGCTCCGTCCACAGAGGGTGGAGTGCTGACTACCGCGTCAAATTTATTATTCGCCGGCGGACGTGACGGACAATTTGTTGCCTTGGATGCTCGCGATGGCAAGTTGCTCTGGGAGACGAACCTCGGACCATCTGTTTCGGCTGGCCCGATGACTTACGTGGTCAACGGAAAGCAGTATGTAAGCATTCAGTGCGGGAGCGCCTTGTACACCTTCGGGTTGAGATAGAGTGGGCGGGGCTTCTTCGCGGTAACAGACCCACGTCCTTGGGATAGTCCTAGAATGGCCGGTTTGACGAGATTACTCTATCCGAATGATTCAGCGTGCAGGCGCTGCGCTGCGCTCGCCTAATTGGTTGGCCAGATGCGCCACCACCAGAGTCATCTCTTCCAGCGCGTCTGATGCAGACTCACGCAGGTTCTTGCGAGTCAAGCGGAAACAGGCGCTCATGGCCCGGAAGTGGACCTTGAGCATTGCGTCGTCAAACCCGGCGTCAAAACCGGTTGCGGGAGTGTGTTCCAGCAGGTAAGCAATAACGGCAAAGTCCCGCTCCAAGCATTTGTGCGAGCGGTCAAGGTCCGTGACATCATGCTTCCGAAGCCTGGATCGGACTTCACGGAAAGACAGCTGATTCGCCTCCGCAACTTCCTCAGTGAAGTCGTGAGGCCCTTCCGCTGCGAGGATCAGCAAACAGCCGTACCGAAACCAATAGCAGAATAGAGCAACCGAAGTTGCGATAAGAGCGGCGTTGATGACTAAATCCATAGAAGCATCCGTATGGGCCGAGATTAGCACTGAGGTTTTGGACGAACAATAGCTTAAGATCATTATTTCGGATCATATGCTACGTGATAGAACTAAGATATCCAGGCTCTTTAAGAGGCATTCGCTGCGTCCGGAAGTGAGCACTCCAATCGCTCAAGTATTGCTCGCGTACGCCTCAGCCGCCGTGAGGAACTCGGAAAGAGTGTATTCGTAAGCCGAGCGGTCGGGCGTGTGCAGGATCTCTTCGATCACATGCAAACCCAGCCGCCGGTAGCTTTCAAATTGCGATTCATCGAAAAACTGATCGGATGTCGGCTGATGTGGAAACAAGGGGTCCGCCGCCGCGTAGTGTTGCACGTCCGCGGGCTCGTTTCCGTTGAGCGACGGTTTGATGTAAATCAAAATGCCATCGGGCGCCTCCGGCCCGTCCACCGCGGAATAGCGGATGCGGGCGATGGCGCAGTGCTTGCCGCTGTGCCGCGGCGTAGGTAGCTTGTCGGCTGACATCGGCATGGAAGGATTGTCGAAATCGATCGGAATGCCGAAATCGATGCGTATCTTGCGTACCGCGTTGGCCAGGTCTTCATATGTGTAGTCTGGATCGCAGCCGGCATCGGACACCACAATGCAATGGCAGCGCCGCAGAACCATTTCATAGATGGCAAGATTCTCAAAGTGGCCGCCGTCGGATAGATAGATCCACGAGTTCGTGTCCGTGGTCAGCCCGAACGCCTCGTCCAGGAACGGCCGGATTCCCCAGCGGGGGCTCGGCGAGGTCCAGATCCGGCGCTTGCGCCGCGGATTCCCCAGCCACCAGCCCAGCCGGGCGTTGAACAGAGTCATCACCAGCATCAGCAGGGGCGAGGAGTGATAACCCATGTTGGGACTCGCGGCAGCACCGGAAATCGTAATCGCCGTGCCCAGGGAGATGGGCGTCTTATTGGTGCCGTAGCGCCCGCCGTAGAACGCCGAAGAGCGGTAGTCGACGCACAGTCCTCCGGTATGCAGCCGTGTTGAGGTAAAGGAAGCGGCCTTGCGTTCCTGCCATCTGAGATTTTCGCCGTGCACCAGATTCAGCGCCATGTTGACCACGTGCATCGGTTTGTTCGCCGTGAGAGTGCACATCGAAATGTTGTCGTTTTCGTCAAAGCCGGTAAATGGATGGGGCTTGCGGCAGGGATTGGAGGCTCCCAGATACGCCCGGATGAGTCTTTCGCGATACATGGCGTGCAGGGAGAACTTATTCACGTTGATGAACCACGAAGCCATCAGGCACAGCGCGCCGTAAGCTAGCGCCATCCAGACAACCGGTGCAACGAACCCCCACAAGGACGGTCCTGTTGGAAAACCGAACATGATGAGAATCCTCTGATTGAGCCCTGACAGCAGCATCACCAGCAGAAGCATGAACGAGGCCATCAGCACTTGTGGACCGTAACGCTTCAGGAACCTTACGGCGCCTCCGCCGTTATTCACGTTGCCGGGGTCCTGCAAGCCGGTCGGCGTCTTAGGGCTGTTCCCGGCTCGGGCTGCGGCGAAACCCATGAAGCCGGTAAGGGCGGTGACGGCCGCGCTGATCCGACTATCCAGCCAGTCCAGGGCTTGTGGAGAATAGAGCACCACGGACGCGAACGCCAGCCAGCCGAGCGCGATGGTGAGAAACCATCCGCCCGAGGTCGCCCACCATTCGCGATCCTCGTCCTTGGTCACGTAACTGGTGGATCCCACCAGCAGGGTTCCCGCGAAAAGAAAGACCCCCATTAACATTGGAAAGGCGAGACAGGAATACAGCCTGGGGTCTTGCAAGAAATCCGAATACTCGGTTTCAACGGCGGCTAGTTGCGACACGGCCCAGCCAGCCAGTCCCCCGACGAACCCTGTCACGAACGCCGCACTGGTAGCCACTACACCAGTCTTGGTGGGCGGCCGATGGAAACGGAGTCGAACGTGACTCATCCCGACCAGCATTCCTCCGCCGTGCATTACGGATCCGAACACCGCGAAGTGCCACCACGCGACGCCCTCTTTGCCGCGGCTTACCACGTCCCACCAGGGAGCGGCAGGCGATCCAGGCGGCAGCCATGCCCAGAAAACGCTCAGCGCGACCGCGGCCAAAGACAACGGCGCCAGGCAATAAATAAGGAAGTGCTTGGACGGGCGTTCGGCGTCCCCGGCGCTAGGGAGATCGAAACCGACGTATGCGGTCGCCTGACCGCCCAGCAGCATTCCCGCGACGATCAAGGACCAAAGTGTTGCCGACGCGATGTCGGGAGGATGCACCCACATCACACGCCAGCAGAAGACCGGGATCAGCAAGAAGGCGGCAAATGCGGGTATCAGCACCAGCCAGTTGAGAAACATGTTTCGCAAGACGATGGCCGCCAGCGTCCACGTATCCAGAGAAAAGAAACCTAGTCTGGGCGAAAGGTAGTTACTGTAGGCGCGCAGATGCTTTACCGGTTCGCGCTCCGGTTCGAACGCGACGTCGGGCACCGACGCCAGGTCATGAATGATCGCGGCGGTTCCGTCTCGCAGGTCGGGGATCTCGCAATCGCGGAGCTTTTCGCCGGAAACGCCGGCATGCTTGTCGATCTTCGACCGGCGTGTTGCCCAAGCCGAAAACCACGAGCCCAAGTACCCACCCCCCGATACGGTCGAGAGATAGTCGAATTCACCTAGCAGGCCGGGACGCCGGCCGTCCGGTTTGCGAGAAAACGCCGCAAGTCCCTGAAGCACGCCCAAGCCAAAAGTGGCGCTACGGATGCCGCCGCCTGAAAAGCATAGTGCGCTCCGGGCGCTCGCGTGAAGCCGCGCCATGACGCTGTCGCGATACTTTCGCGTGGGTTCGGCGCTTTCCGCGGAGCCCGTTCCCAGAGCCCGCCTATAGTCTTCGCGAAGCCGCAGATCCTCATGGGAGGGCTCTGAGCCGGTAAGAGCCTGGTTTTCTTCGTCCAGAACCTCAAGATAAGAAAGGGGACGAACCTCGTCCTGGGGTATCCGGCTCATAAGTTTGAAACGTTCCGCACGGAAACTCCACTATGTCCTAGTGAGATGGATGTCAGCATCGAAAGGTAGTTCCATGTCAAGGATTCCGTATGGCCTCCTGCTGGCCTTAGTACTCGCGACAAGCTGTAATCGAACGTCACCTGAACTAGTGAAGGCCGAGCTGGCTTCGTTACAGGCTTGTGAGGAAATGGCCCGGGACGGTCTGCGTCCGATCGCCGCCTCGCGCGAGGAACGATTTCTGGGGAAGGTTCAAGCCGCGACCGCCCTATGCCGGGGAGGAAACGGGGCGGTGCAGTTCAGGACGGCTCCGTGGGTGGACTGGGCGAATTATTGGGGTGCCGGAGATGCGAGTTCCAAGGCCCCCGACTTTGTGAAGCAGGCCGGTCATCTCGGTCCCACGCAACGCGGCATCGATGGCGCTCTGCTCGACCTGGAATATGAGCGCATCGAGCTGATCAAGTTCAATCTGTTCGACAACAACGGCACGTACAAGGACTACATCTCCGGGCGGAACGGCGTAGGAGGCCCGGCCCTCAAGACTTGGAAGGAAATGCGCCTCCCGCCGGCAAATCCGGACTACGGCCGCGTAGGCGGCGCCGGAGACCAGGTCTGCAAGGGCGAACTGATCCGCCACCGGAACGTCAACGGCATCTGCAATGACATTTTCAATCCGGCGATGGGTTCGACCGGCCAGCTGTTCGCACGGAACGTCACGTTCGATACCACCTTTCCCGATCAAGGCCGAACGGATCTTACCAGGAATCGGCACGCCGGCAGACTCAGCCTGATGAGCCCGGATCCGCAGGTGATCAGCCGCAAGCTCTTCACCCGGCAGCAGACTGATCCAGGCAAGTGCAACTCCGGGTACGGGCTGCCGGGATTTTCCAAGGATGCCGATTGCGACTATAAAAAAGCACCGTTCTTCAATGTGCTGGCGGCGTTCTGGATCCAGTTCATGACCCACGATTGGTTCTCGCACTTGGACGAGGGACACAATCAGGCGGAATACATGCCGGTCGGCTGCTCTTCGCAGAAAGTGAACGGAGTCGAAAAGCCGCTCACGCCGGAGGACGCCAAGAAGCTGGGATGCCGTCCCGGCGACCAGATCGACAAAGCCTACGTCGCCGATAGCACCGATGCGAAGCAATTCTCAAAAGACGGGAAGACATACGCCGAGCGCGCCCCGAAAACGTTTCGAAACAACGTCACAGCCTGGTGGGACGCCTCGCAAATCTACGGCTACGACGATCGTTCCCGGATGCGCGTCAAGCGGGATCCGAAAGATCCGGCCAAGCTCCTTTTACCGGCCGTCGCGGGACGCACCGTCGCGGGTGATCAACAGGGATATTTGCCCACGCTCGCTGCGTCCGACCCGATGAATCCGGAATGGGCGGGGCAGGAGGCAACGGCGTTTCCGGACAACTTTACCATCGGGATCAGCTTCTATCACAACGTATTCGCCCGGGAACACAACGCCTTCGTCGACGAGTTTCGCAAGCAGGCCGCGCGAACGCCCGACGCCGACTCGGGACTTCGCAATCCCGCGCAGCCGGCCCGGGTGATTCGCTATCGCGACGTTACGCCCGACGAGTTGTTCGAGGCGGCACGCCTGGTGGTGGCGGCCGAGATCGCCAAAATTCACACCATCGAATGGACGCCCCAACTCCTGTACGGAGAGCCTTTGTACCTTGGGATGAACGCCAATTGGAACGGGCTGCTGGGCGACCATGCCCCAGAGGTCTCGGAGGCTCTGCGGCAGATCGTGTCCCGGAGCTTCGGTACTTCGACCGACGTCAAGAAAGCCACGCAGTGGTACTCCGTCTTTGCGTCCGGGCCGGGAATTTTCGGTCTGGGAAGCCGGGTCTATGCCGACGACCCTGTGCTGGCACTCATCGACCCGAACAAAAAAGATACCTGGGACCTTTCCAACCCGCAGCACGTGAACGGTGGGGTGAATCACTTCGGATCTCCCTTCAACTTCCCGGAAGAATTCATTACTGTCTACCGGCTTCATGCGCTGGTACCGGATCTGCTCGAATATCGGGACCTGGGCACCCCCAACGAGATCAAAAACAAGATTCCGGTGGTGGAAACGTTCCAGGCCAAGGCCACGGATGCGATGCGTTCGCGGGGGCTTTCCAACTGGGCGCTCACCATGGGCCGGCAACGATTAGGGCTGCTGGCGCTGCAAAACTCGCCGATGTTCCTCCAGAATCTAAGAATCCCGCGCCTGAATTCGGAAACGCAGCAAATCGACGTGGCCGCGCTGGATTTGATCCGCGACCGGGAACGCGGCGTTCCGCGCTTCAATGAATTTCGGCGCCAGTATGGATTGCGGCAGCTCACCAGCTTCGATGATTTCGTCGACCGGCATCTTCCCGCCAATTCCGCGGAGAAATCCAGCCAGCAAAGATTGGTTGCGACGCTACGCGAAGTATATGGGCAGCATATCTGCGACGCGGGCAAGGTGATAACGGACGCCCAGCGCAATCAAGACGGATCGCCCATCAACGACTGTCTCGGACATCCCAACGGCAGCATGGTGGACAACGTCGAAGATGTGGATACTGTTGTGGGCTGGCTGGCGGAATCCACGCGTCCCCACGGATTTGCGATATCCGAGACGCAATTCGTGGTGTTTATTCTCAATGCGTCCCGAAGGCTGTATAGCGATCGTTTCTTCACATCCAGTTTTCGGCCGGAGTTCTACACCCAGCTCGGGCTCGATTGGGTGATCAACAACGGGCCGGGACCCGCACAGATGGAAAAGGGAGCTCCCAATGGGCACTCGCAGCCGGTTTCTCCGTTGAAGCGCGTGCTCCTGCGGACGATGCCGGAGCTTTCGGCGGAGCTAAGCACCGTCGTTAACGCCTTTGACCCATGGGCCAGAGATCGAGGCGAATACTACACTCTGGATTGGAAGCCGCGTCCTGGAGCGGAAGCGGATGACGCGTTTCGCAAGAAATAACTCGAAGAAACGAGCTGTGGGCTTTTTCGTAACACTTAAGGGCACAACCGAATCCTGTCTATTAATCCTGTCTATTCAACAAGGAGCCAGATGTCAGCCGGCCTGGATAATTTGAAGCACGTCGTTGTCTTGATGATGGAAAACCGGTCCTTCGACCACATGCTGGGGGGCTTGAAAAAGCAGGATCCCCGTATCAATGGCCTCACTGGCACGGAGTCCAATCTCGATACCAGCAACGAGCCTGCCAAGGTGCAACCGCTCGCGGAGTTCCAGAGCCAGCTGGATCCGGATCCCGATCATCACTTCCCGGCGGTGCACAAACAGCTGTACGCGGGCACTACGGGGCCACCGGCCGCGCCATCCATGGGCGGCTTCGTCCAAAGCTACTACGACCAGCGCAAAGACGTAAAACACTCGCGGCAGATCATGTTCTACTTCTCCCCCGACAAGCTGCCGGTATTGACGACGCTCGCGCGAAGCTACGCGGTTTTCAACGGCTGGTTCGCTTCCATCCCCGGTCCCACGATTTGCAATCGCGCGTTCGCGCACTACGGGACGTCGTTCGGCCAGGTGGGCATGAACCTGTTTTACCCGAAGACGCCCTTCTTAAGCATTTACGATCGCATGCTCAAGGCTGGCAAGAACACGAAGCTGTACTACTACGATCAAGCCAGCTCCACCATGGAGATCGTGAATCTGCTGAAGAACCAGCCGAAGATCTTCGCCACCTATCCGCAGTTTCTGGACGATTGCAAGCGCGGCGAACTGCCCGACTACTCTTTCGTTGAGCCGAATTACAGCGATCACTTAGGCGATGGCGGCGGCGAAGAGCTGGCTTCCGATCAGCACCCCGATCATGACGTACAGGCGGGAGAAATCTTTATCGCCTCTATCTACAACGCGATCCGCCAGAACCCCGATCTTTGGAAAAGCACGGCGCTCCTGATCGCTTACGACGAGCACGGCGGAATCTACGATCACGTGCCTCCACCTGCCTGCCTGGCCGACGGTTTCAAAGCAACCGATCAGGACACGGGAGTTCCGGGACAGCCATTTGCGTTCGACAGATTGGGCGTCCGCGTTCCCGCCATCTTGATTTCGCCCTGGATTCCCAAGGCGACCGTGGTGCCGGGGACAGAAGATCCAGTGAACGGCCGGGTTTTTGAGCACGCTTCCATCCCGGCGACCGTAACCAAGCAATTTCTCGGAACCTACGACGAGCGTTCCCCTCGTGAGAAGGCCGCGCTCACGTTCTTAGACTTACTTTCAGACACGATGCGGCCGGACGCCGATTGTCCGGTCTTCCACTTCGCTTGACAGGAGAAATCATGGCAACCCCTTCAAACCTAATTCGGGTCCCCAAGCCCTCGCGCGGTTCGTTCAACATGCAGCGGCCGCTGGCAAAGAACTCCCTGTTGCTGAATCAGGTGAAGCATCTTCAGGAACTGGAGAAAACCTTTCCTCCGGAAAAACGGACTGGCACGGACCCCAAGTCCGTCACTACGGAAGGAAGCGCTGCCGAGTATATCCGAAAAATGACGGCTATCCTTCATCCGAAGGTTGCCAAGAGCGGTGGAAGGTAAAACCGATCGTGCGAAATCTTTTATTGGTTGGGTGTTTGCTGTTCGCCGGATGGGCTAACGCGCAAGAAAGCGGCCTGGGTGCGGAGTTCCGGCATGAAAAAGATCATCTTGGAGACTGCACCGGTTTCAAGACCATCATCGGATGTGGGCAGACTTTGTTTACAGGTCAGCCGCTGCACATCGCCGTGGGCAGCCTGGCGCCCGGAAACGGCGTGGGAGCCGGCTTGGCACTGGTGACTCACTGGACTCCTAACGAATCCTGGCGCTTGAACTGGGACGCGGATGGCGTGACCACTCCCAATGGGTCCTGGCGAGCCGGAGGATACATGACCGCGGTGTTTGTGCCCCGGCGGAAGATCGTGGTGAGCCCGGGTGGTTCGGGAACCACGTCCAATCTGGCGGTTCAGGAATACCCCGTGTTCCATCTCTACGCTCAGGGTATTTCGCTGGAGAAGGTCAGCTACTTCGGAATCGGTCCCGACACCAAGGAATCCGCACGGTCGTACTTCGGAATGCAGGAGACCGTGGTCGGGACCAACGCGGTCTGGCCGGTCTTCAAGAAGTTGAATGTATCGCTGTTGGGCGAGGCCAACGGCCGCTTTGTGGACATCCGGCCGAGTCTGAACCAGGCCAGCCCCTCGATCGGCCAGCTTTACACGGACGCCACAGCCCCAGGACTCACCCAGCAAAGCGCGTTCGCGCAGTTCGGGGAAGGCGTGCGCATCCGTCCCCAGTTCGCGGGCGGCTTCGTGCGCCTCAACTATCTTGCCGAATTCAAGGAATTCGTTTCGCCGGGCGCTTCGCAATTTTCCTTCAACCGGTTCACGCTGGACCTTGCGCATCAGTTCCCGCTATACCGAAAAACCCGATCGCTGATTCCGCTCGATTCGAACGGACCGAATGACTGCTCCGCAGGGCTCACCGTGCATGACTGTCCGGCAGTCACCGGAGGCACATCGCGGAATCTGGAGGGCAGCATTAACCTGCGGTTCATGATGAATGAGTCCTTTGTGTCCTCCGGACACGCCGTGCCTTTTTACTTTCAGCCGACTCTGGGAGGGTCCGATATTGACGGCGCTCCATCGCTCGGCAGCTATCGGGATTATCGCTTTCGCGCGCCCAACACGATGCTGTTCCGGGCGAGCTTCGAACACTCTCTCTTTGACCTGCCCCTGGGTGTGACTGCGATGATCGACGAAGGAAAAGTGGCCAACACGCGCGGCGATCTCGATTTCACGCATCTCCGGCACAGCTACTCCGCGGGCTTAACGCTACGCGCCGGCGGCTTTCCGCTGATCTACATTCTCTTTTCCTGGGGAGGAGATGAAGGCCGGCATACCACGGTCAACATGAACTCGTCGCTGCTGGGCGGAGGCGCACGGCCCTCACTGTACTAAGAGTTCGTTGGAGCGATCCGGCCGGAAACCGCTTTAAACGGAGGCCGAGCGACTGGCAGTTCCCGCTTTGGGCAGTTGGTTCCGAAAGCGGTTCTTGGCGCGATGGAGCATCACCCGCAGGTAACCTCGGTCCACGCCGCAACGACGGCAGACTTCGTCTTTCTCTTGTTCCTCGATAAAAATGAGCCGAAGAATCTCCTGATCCTTGGCGGGCAGTTCCTTCAGGATGCCGTGCACGCGCCGTTTTCGTTCCTCCGCCTGGAGCTCTGTCTCGGGGTTCCGGTATTCCGCTGACGAGTCGAGGCCGTCTGCTGGAAGCGGGCCGAGGCGCGACGCGGATCGGTAGTATTCCGCCAGGACGTTGTTGCAGACTCCATTTACAAATGCGCCCAGACGTTCCGGCTTGGCCAGCTCGTTTCTTCGTATCGCCCGGAACACCCGCAGGAAGGTTTCCTGGCGGACGTCTTCGATGGCCTGGCGTGTACGCAGAGTCCGTTTGAGTTTGATGACTAATAACGCATTGAAATATGAAATGAACTGATGTTCCGTTTCCGCGTCTTGCGCGATCAAACGATTCACATAATCGTCATCAAAGGCCTGATAAGTCACGCGATGCCGTCTCCCCGAAATCGTCGATATTGTATTCACGAGTATGGTACGAATTCGCGATTAGTTCTATGGCCCTAATACCTTAAATGCAGCCTAAGGTTTATACCTTAGGCGGGGAGATAGCTTGAAGATTTGGTATGGCTGCAAGGCTGCTCGAGTCATGTGGATGCACTCGGAGACGGGCGCCTGGGTAGTGGAAGCGGTATCGCGCGCCTGAGAACGGGCCGCGTACCGTCATGGCCGTCGGACCAACGTACTCGAATTCCACGCTTGCCTGTTGAGGCGGCGGATGTTTGAGCGCGGCTGGCGGAGGCTCGGCCGTGCCGATGGTGGGCCGGGGCTGAGTTTTCTTACCGCAGTTGCACATCGCGCTCCTCGGTCATTTCCAGGGGATCCTCGAAATACGTGGCCTGGGCAGAGCGGGGCGCTGTCATGCGTTCCAGCAGAATCGCCCCAGCGGACGTCGCTAGCCACACAAGAACACGTTCGCCCCATGTTTGCCCAAGCCAATATGCGGTGGGAAGAGCGGTCCACAGACTCAAGCAGTAGAAACAATCGAGCGCTCTTCCGGCCATATTTGAGCCGAGAGCCGTGCGGAGTCTCGTAAAAAGGTCCGCTGGACCATCCTCAGCGTGTAGCAAGTGAGTTACCCGCCACACGCCGAGGATTGCCAGGACCAGCCTGTAGAACTGCATTTTTCGACCTGTCAGGATCCGTAACTCAATCCGATCAGGTCCTGCCAGAACACGACCTCCGGATGCCAGTCACGACCATCGGTGACGCGATCATATGCCCGCAGCGTGAAAGCGAAGGCACAGAAGGTAACGTCATCGGGGAGCCAGTTCGCGCCTCCTGACGGCTGCAGATCCGTGGTGACATAGTCGTCCACGTTCCCGAACTCGCGCGTGCCCGTGAAGTCGCAGTCGAGCGGGTCAGGCGGAGTGTTGTAAGTGCGAGGGGCGACCCCGCCGGCCACGGTTACCGGCACATTGTTATTGTTTCCGCGAGTTACCGTCAGCGTCCAGCCTTGCAGGAATCCGGCGGGATCCACGGCGCGATACTTCACCGTCAGCGCGACATTCGGTGAACTGAGATTGAACAGCGTGCAATCGCCCAGTGTGGTGGCGCCCATGGTGATGGACTGGATATCGCCCTTGCTGTTTTGCGGCCGTCCGACCATGGTCGTCTGGTTGTGGATATAGAGTGTAATCGTGTCGGCGGTGGCTGCAATAAAATTACCGGCGCCATCATACGCTTCGATGTGAAAGTCCACCGGACCAGGATCGTCTTGGGCGCGATACAAACTCGAGCTCAGGATCATTTTCAGATCGTTCTCGATCCAGTTCAAATCGTTCTCGTGGTTGGCGTACGTCGGAATCGGCGTGTTCGGCGCGAGCCCCGTGGGGACGCTCGGATTCACGTTATGCAACGTGGGCCCGACCGGGGTGCCTGTGTATCCGGGCGCGAAGTCGGGTATGTAGTTCAGGACGTGGGTCTGGTTGACGGGATGCCAGTTCGTCTCTGACGGGAGCTTGAAGAAGATGGCGTAGCGGAGCGCTTCCGGCTTGCCGAAGCAGCAATACAGACGCAAGCCTCCGCGCCAACCGGCGCAATCCACCACAGGCGCGTTGGCATTTCTGCAGGTGATTTTCCCGTCCGCGTCCAAAGTGTTGGGATGGCCGCCCAATGCCGAGTGCAGCACGATGACATCGCCGATGCGCTGTATGACGCGATCGCCGGAGCACGCCCGATTGGGATGCGCACTCGCATAAGGAATGCATAAGTCGATCCGCTGGACGTTCAGGATGTTGTAATACGGAGCGGTCTCATACGTCATCGTCATGCCCGTGCCCAGGACTTGAACGATCACGTCCGGCCGGAGTTGAGTCGCAAGAGATTCCCCGCTGGCCACGTCGGATACCTCGGCTGCTATATCGGCAAGGGTTGGAGCGAAGCGGAAGATGTAGTTCCCGAGTTCGTCGGTTACTGCTAGGCCCAGGTCTTGACGATCGCCGGTTCCGGTGTATGGTCCGCCCAGTTTCTCCCCTGCGGTCCGGTCGTATTCCTGGAAACGCAAGAGCAGTCCCGGGGCCGGATCCACATTGCACGGAAAAGCCTTGATCCCGGCGTCGATAATCGAGGCGATGGCAGCGCGATCCGCGGCTGTCAGGAGATCCGCTCCGGATTTCGCTGCGGCTGCGTTGAAAGTCACGGCCCGGGCGGTAGTCTGCAGCTGTTCCGTTGCGCGCTTCTCCCTCGCGTCCGGCGTGAGCTTTTCTACGGCCTGCTTCTCCGTCGCGACATCGGACTGCGCGGGCAGCCCCTTTGAGTAAAACGCGATACCCGTTGCAGCGCTCACCACGCCAGTCGGGAGGACAATGGGACGGAGGTCCGGCGGCGGATCCGGCAGCGGGAAAGGCCTCTTGACGATCCGTTCCGGATAGAGTTTTTCTATGACGCCGCAGATTTCCGGGAAACGCTGGCAGATGTTCTCGAGATGGATGTGCGGATCCAGCACCACATAGTCGTTCCGGCATGGATTCCGGAAGCAACGTCCGGAGTAAGTCTTCGCGGTTCCATACACGACGTAGTCGCTGGAGCTCGCCGGCATGGAGCAAGTGAGGATCAGGTCGTTGTAGTCCTTATCGCCGGCGCTATCGTCCGAGCGGATATCGAACTTCAGCAACCCGCCCGACACGGTTGGAAAAGTGATCCGCTGGGCCGAGTCCACCCAGGTTGCACCTCCGTCCGAGGAGTTCTGAACGTTTACGGACCACTGAGCTCCGGTTGCGAACACGCTGGTTCCCGGCGTGCCTGGATAAGTTCCGTTGCCCGCGGACGCGCCTGTTATGACGAACCGCTGCTTGAACGCCGCACTCAGCGTCGAAACGCGGACAGTCCAACTTCCTTGCATCGTGATAGCCATGTGAGATTTCCTTTCAGCTTCGATCGAGAGAGATTGTTGTGCGATCAATAGTGAAGGCGGCGTGGACAACGTTTCCGCCTTCCCCTATCGAAAAGAACCTTACGACTCAGAATCGGGCGGGCAGCAGCGGTACTCTTGCGATTTCTCCAGCAGGTCGATTTGCTTCTTTAGCAGTTGATTGCGCAGCTCTTTTTCCTCGAGCTCCAGCTCAATCCTTCGTTGAACCTCGGGTTCGCAGATATCGCAGGTGTCGATACAGCCTTTTACGATCACACCCGCGGTCGGCAGGCAGGATTCGCTGACCACCTCAAAGTTCTTCTGGGCTTGTGGAGCAACCGCACCGCCGACGGAGGCCAGGAGCCCGGCAGCCACCAGGTCCTTATCCGCCTGTTCGAGCGCGGCCTTACGAACTGCCGCGGAGAGGGGCTCCTGCGCGGCTTGAAACACGGGCGCAAACGCCAGCGAAGCGGTCCCGCTGGAAAGGTTGGTGCCAAATCGCTGCCTTTCGTCCGCCGCCAGACTGTCGCGGCCGATCTGCTCGATGGCCACGCGGTCCTTTTGCGTTGCGAGCACGCTTGCCGGAACCACGTCGATCTGTCCTCTCGATACCGGAGGGTTGAGCGAAACCCGCGTGGGCGCCGCAGGATCGTCGACACGACGCTCGATCCGTTCCAGCGTGATCTTGACGGTCTGCTTCTTGTTCAGGCGATAGAAAAAGAAAGTGACGGCGTGGCAGTGATTGGGATTGGAGAACTCGCGCGACGAGGATTCGAAATGATCCTCCGATTCGGCTTCCGTATGAGTCCTGGTCGAAACTTCGCCGATCGAGAGGGACGCGGCGGCGTGCGTAGCCTGCGCCGACTGGCTGGATGACGCGCGGGCGTGCGAGGATAACTGGCTCAGGAAATCCGATGTCGACGATCCACTGTGCGACCCGTTGGCATTGGTATCGGCGCTAGCCGAGAAGAAGCCGATGGACCCGCTTGCATCCCCGTGAAAGTCCCACTTGCCGCTTTCCGAGGCCGAACTGTGGCTGGAGTTCGTAACGGTCAGATCCTGCATGGAGTTCTGCATCGCCGCCATGAAGTAACGCTCTTCCGACAGCTGTTCATTGCGGTAGGAGACCTTAGTCGAGCTGTCAAACGTGTACCTGGTGCGGCGGTCTGAAGTGAACAGCTTCACCTTCTCCCCCGGCAGCAGCGTCATCGTATGGATGGGATCGCCCAGCGACAACGGCCCCGGACAGCGGGTAATGCGGACATGCAAGATCACTTCAACAGTGACCACATCCACGCGCCCGGCAGCGTCCTTTACCTGGATCCGATGTGGGAGCCGATAGCGAAGATCCAGAATGTCGCAACAGGGATCTTTCGATAGCTCGGGACAGCAGTCCATGTTGTCTGTAGCGGAAGCTTTTGTTACATCCTTCATTACTTACTCCTTTTTGAGGTCCGGTCGATCTCGTCGGATAGTGTCTGCGACCGCACCGGCGTTTCAGGACTAGGTAGAGATCGCCGAAAAGAAAATCGCGAGATACTGCGAACACCGATTGGAAAAATCGATCAGTGTTCGCAATCTCACACTCCTTCCGGAGCTACGACTCTTTCAGGATGCGAATCGTCCAGAAGTCATCGGCGAGGTTGGTCGTCGTAAGGTACGTGTAGGGGATGGTGAAGTAGCCTTTCATGCCCCAATCCTTGCCCCACGAATTGCGCACTGTGAAGCGCTGCGAAGAATCGTCGTAACCCACGGCTAGCACCGCGTGTCCTCCCACGACTTTCTCCTTGGGACCGGGCATGTCCAGGACGCCTGTTTTCGCCACGTCCTGCCCTTCGAACGCATCATAGACGGTGAACCCGAAGACGAAGGGGAACCCGGATGCGATGCAACCTCTCAGCTGGTTCAGGTTGGTGGAATCGAGCCGCTGGTAGCCCACTGCCTCACACTTGGTTGCGTCGGTGTAGCACTTTGGCGTTGGCTTGTTCGCGAATTTATTGATGTCATACGGCCACTCGGGTTCCGGGCAGACTCCGAGGTTCGCTACAGACTTCACGCCGTCGCGAATCTGTGCCCCAGCGTCGGAATTGACCGACCCTTCCATGGTCCGCTCGTTGTAGTAGACGAATAGCCGGGAAGGCATGAATACCTTCAAGCCCTGCTTCTTCTGATCGAACTGAATAGCGCCGGATATTGCGTTAGCGGTGCAACTGCCAAGTTGTCCCTGGTCGTACACGGGCGGACAACCGGACCGAAGATCCTTCTTAGGCGGCAATTTGGCGAGTATCGGCTGGGGAGCCGAATAAAGATGGTCACGGTGATCGGGCAAGTCGGGCGCCCAACCGTATTTGCGATTCACTGGCATTGTATTTCTCCTGTTGGTGGATTTGTAGTGCAGTACTTCAAACTATTCCGCGTATTCGAGTACCCCGCCCTCAAGGAGCCGCTCGATTGTTTCCCGGGTGAAGCCCTCCGTGAATAAATCCGCAGTGGAAACGTACGACCGTAGCCTGTCATAGAGGGCCCTTTCACTCCACGATGCCCGCATGTACAGCCGATCGAGCCCGGGTCCAAAAATGAGCGTCGTAACGTCCGACGAGATCGCCGGACAAGGGTCCCGTTTCAGCAGGGCGTTCAACACCCTCTCCGGTTCCGCGTAGAAGTGGACCACTCCGGCGTAATGTCCTCGCCGCAGGAGGCAATCCGTGCGATCGATCCGGGATAGCTGGGGCCGCTGGAAGCGTATTGAACCCTCGCTCGATCGAAGGGCCGCCAGCTCCATCCTGCAAATGGTCAACTCATGCGAGGGGTCCGGAAGGCTGCGGGCAATGAACTCCAGGAAGGCCTCCGACTCGGCACCGACAAACGAGTGCGTGCCGCCGCCGGAGCCGACCCACTCTTCCAGCAACTGGTCGCGCGTCTCGCTGGGGAGAATCGACAGAGTGAGATATGCCGCCTTCGCCGCCCGTCCGGCGCACCAGGATCGCTGCACTTTGACCGTGAAACAGAATGCAGGGTTTCCCGCAAGATCCGAAAGATAGCGCCGCTCACCGGGAGTCAGAGATACGCCCGGCGATGGATCGCCGCCGTTAGAGACACGCACTAACCGCGCGAGTGACGTCTGAAAATCGAGTAGCGCCATAACCGCCTCCCTGCCCGCAACTCATCCAAACTTTTCGGGCACGGGTCAATTCCTGCAGGATCCCATCGCCCAGCCGCGAGACGTGGTCGTCCAGCATCTCGAAAACAATGCCGCCTACCGAAGGGCATCGAGGCAAGGTGTATTCCAACAACTCCCAAACGGGTTCCGGCACGCGCCCGTCATGCGCATCCATCCAGAATCCGCCGTCCCAGGAGCCGCCCGCGATGTGAATTTCCGCAACCGCATCCAGGGGCATCCGGTCGACTGCGGCGAACGGATCGAAACCATGGTTGATCGCGTTGCAGTAAACGTTGTGCAGGTCGAGCAACTGCAGGCTGCCGCTGCGCTCTAGGATTTTCCGCATGAGCCCGATGTCGTCGCCGATCTCCGGATCGCTGGGCGGATCCGGCAAGTAGTACGCGGGGTTCTCCAGAAGGAACGGCACTCCGTAGCGTTCGAGGATCGTGGCGCTTCGCCGGGCCACCAAATCCGCCGCCTCGTTGGTTGGCGGCAAGGGAAGTGGAACGCCTACTTCCTGAGTGCACCCATCGGATCCGCGAAATGTCTGGAACCCCAGGTGTTCGCTGTGCCACACGAACGGCCACATTTTCTGGAAAGTGTCGAGCATCTCGAGATAGGCCTCGTTCCAGCCGTGCGCGGAACCGATCGACAGTTCGACCCCGTGGACGACCACCGGGAGTCCGGCGCACGTGCTCCGCGCCCGTTCCATCTGTTGCGGAACAATCTTAAGTTCGGTCGCGTTCCCGGCGGGCCGCTGGCGGCACAGGATCTCCGGCGTGATCTCGACGAAATCGATCGCGCCGCACTGATAAAATTCTGCCGGCAGCGACGCGAAGTACGGGAGGCCAATCCCAAGTCGAGGGACTGCCGCTTTGAATTTCGCGCCGCTGCCGGACATGCTTAGAATCCTTCCGTCTGAAAGGAAATGACGCCTTGCTTGGCGAGATCCGCGGGCGGATCCACCACGTACTCCACTCGCAGCAGCGCGATTCTGCCGCACTTGTCGCACCCGCCCCGTCCTGCAATGGTGGCGACGATGTGATTCAGTGTGTCAAGGGTCTGATTGTGACCGCTAAGGCTCACAGTAGCCGACTTTCCGATTCCTGATGCCATACTTGCTTCCTCCTCAAAATGTGCGCCTCGCTGGATTTGCGCGAGGCTGCCTAGTGTAGTGACGGCTGGTGCTGGAACGTTTCACCTCTAAGGTGTCTCTTAACCCAAGAACTTCCGGGTGCTTGTATTAAGATGGAAACTTAGTGACGCCAGGGGGCCCTTGCAGACCCGCTTTTCATTTGACGTGGACTATCTCCGGCGGCTCACTGAGGGCGACCCGGAAATAGAAGACCACTTCGCCCGCTATTTCGGAGACCTGATCCGAATCAAGGCGAATGCCCGTTTGCGCTCCGGGCAAGCCGCCGACGACATTCGCCAGGAGACACTGCTGCGAGTGCTCAGGAGTCTCCGGAAGGGGGCCATCGAGCACCCGGAACGGCTGGGGGCCTACGTAAACACGGTTTGCAATAACGTCATGCTGGAGATGTTCCGGCGGGATAAGCGTCTTACGGAGCTTCCTCCCGGGGATCTTCCCAGCGGCCACGCTGGCGCGGAATCCGGAATGTTAGCCGAGGAGCGCAGGGGGTTGGTGAAGCGGGCTTTGGACGATCTTCCCGCCAAGGATCGCGCACTGCTCCAAAGGATCTTTCTGGATGAGGATGATAAAGATCTGGTCTGCAAGGAGTTTAGCGTCAGCCGCGACTACCTTCGGGTTCTTCTGCACAGAGCCCGGACCAGGCTGCGAACGGCCTTGTACCAGGGGCGCGGTGCTGCGGGGTAGGGAAATTCGTTGAAAACTGTAATGATTCGTAGGTGTCAGTCACTATAGCCCGAGGGAGCATGGAACACGAACCAGCGGTCCGAAACCTGGCGGTCGAATCGTATCTGCTCGGTGAGATGTCTCCGGCTGAGCGGGACTCGTTTGAAGAGCACTACTTTGAATGCTCGGTCTGCGCCGAAGACCTTCGCGCCGCTGCGCAATTCATAGAAGATGCGAAGGATCTCATGGCGGCTGAGGCTTCGTCGGCTGTCCCTGCCCGGTCCTACACCGGTGCAGTGGAGTCGCCAAAGCCGTCTGGATGGGACTGGTTCGGATGGCTCCGGCCACAGGCTGCAGCCGCGCTGCTCGCCGTTCTGGTGGTTGTTGTCGGCATTGAAACGTTCTCGACCATCCCTGGCTTGCGGCGTCAAGTGAACGAATTCGAAACTCCCAGGACCGTCAAATCGATCGTCCTTAGGCCGGTAACGAGAGGAGACGCCTCGACGGTGCGGACCGTAGCCGGAGAAGCCGTAGTCCTCGTGTTTGACCCGCCCGAATCCCCGGAATTGGCCTCTGGCACTCCACTGCGCTTCACGGTGAAATCGGCAGACGGGCGAACGATGTTCGAATTGCCTGGAGAGACGCCCAATCCAGGCGAGCGAATCACTCTCTCAATCCCTCGGCTGACTGTGCCGCCAGGAGACTACAGTCTGATCGTCCAAAGCGCGGTGTCAACCGGCAGCCCGCGGGAACTGGGACAATACCCTTTTAAACTCGAACGGTAACAACTTCTAACTAACAATGGACTCTCGAAACGACAGGCGGTACCTGCATATTGCAGGCGCATTTGGAGTAGGCGGACGACTCACGAAGATCGGCGACGTGCCCATCGACTTGCCGATTGAGACAGTCGCTCCGGCGCATCTGCCGATGGTGGGGGGACGATCCGAATCGATCGGGAAACTGATAATCGACGGACGGCACATCCCAGCGGGCAAGGTAAGCGCGAATATCCTCGACGATTTGAGGAAACGGGAACTCCTTTCCGTTGGATCGGCTCGCTCCTTGGCGGAGAGCGATGCGCCAGCCCCGGACAAGCCGTTTGTGTCCAGAACCATCAGCGAAGTTTCGAAGGTAGAAGTGGCGGAGGGTTTTTCACTGGAGCATTGCGAGCTTCATATGACGTCCTCTCAGGCCTTGAGCGCTCCATTCCCGAGCATCACCTTGGGAAAAGCCACGATTGACGGCCTCAAGCTGGGCGGATATCCGCTCCAGGTCCAGTTGGATACGGACTCCTTCAATTCGCTCCCGACCCAGGCAGAATTTCTGACGCACTGCGGCAAAAACGGCGCTCTGCGCGGTGCCCCGTTCTCTACGTTCCTTAAAGACGATGCGAACGGCCGCCTCCACCAAAACCAGTCGGCTTATATCGTGGGGTCGATGGTCAAGAAGATCGAGGGCCGGCTACCCGACGGTGCTTCGATCGAAGACAACGGCTACATCATTAACTGGCCCGCATTCGGCAAGATCATCTTGGGCGAGATTCTCATCGGCCCCTACGTTCGCCGCGTGAATTTGGTTCGCTTGAAGCATTCCGATACGGAAATTGGCTCCGGCTGCTCCGGCGGAAGCACTTGGCCATAGACAATGCGATGTTGGTTCGTCCTGCTGGTGGTGTTCGGCGCAGTCTCTTGTTCGCGCCGGCCGTCGCCCCAGGAAGCCTACCTGGAAGCCTGGCCTGCATTCCAGCAAGGAAATTTCGGGCACGCGCAAGACGTCCTCACCGCGGCTTTAGCACAACACAACAGCCGGCCTTCTGATCCAGCGTCCGTGCGGCTGGAGTTGCTGCAGGCCGAAATCCTGCTGGGACGCCGGCAGACCGGCGACGCCTGGAAAATTCTCGACCGGTTGGCCGCGTTGAGCGATCCTGCCCTTCATCTTCGCTGGCTGGTGGACCGAGCCGATGCGCTGTGGAAGATGGGCGAGGGCGCAAAAGCCAAAGCACTTTTGGATGAAGCTGATCCAGTCATGGACGCCGACGTCGACTCAAAATTCAAGGCGCTGATATTGCGCGGAGCCATGCTCGCCCGGCAGGGAAGCTTCGACCGTGCGGAAGAACTGCTGGAACAGACCGCCGCCCGCGCCGCCGCGTCCGGAAATCTTTTCTATCAAGCCGCGGCTCTGCTGAACCTTTCCTTCTCCAAGAAGCAGTTGGGACGCTATGACGAATCCGCCGAGTATGGCCGTTTGGCCCTAGACGTCGCAAAACGAGCCCACGCCAGCCAGCTTGAAGCGCTTGCCGGAAACAACCTCGGGATCGCGTACGGCGTGCTGCGTGATTTGGATCGCGCGGAACAATATCTGATTCCGGCGATTCAAGAACTCCGCGAGATCGGCGATCTGGGGAATCTGGAAGACGCTCTGGGAGAACTTGGCAACACTCATCTCCTGGGAAACCAGCCCGAACGGGCTGTCTCTGACTTCGAGCAGGCGATCGAAGTCGCCAAACGCGTGAATCCCAGGGACGCGGCGCGATGGGCCGGTCAACTGGCCTTGGCGTTCATTGAGCAGAGCAAGTGGAGCGAAGCCGAGTCATGGAATCGCCAGGCCTATGTGCTGGTGCGAGATCCGGACGACCCCTATTTGCAACTGAATGAAGCGGCGATAGCCACAGGCCGTGGACGCACGGAAGAGGCCGTACGTCTTTATCGCGAAGTGATCTCGAAGTCGAGCAACGTGCCGTACCTGGAATGGAATTCCCACGTTCGCCTAGCGTCTCTGTTCGCGAGCCAGAAGGAGTACGGTCAAGCCAACTCGGAATATGAGCGTGGCCTGGAGGTGATCGAGAAGGTCCGCTCGGGCTTAATCAACGATGACTCCAGACTCACCTATTACAACCTGCAAATTCAGTTCTTCAAGGACTACGTAGACCTGTTGGTATCTGAAGGGCATGAAGACAAGGCTCTCCAGGTCGCCGAGTATAGTCGCTCGCGCGTACTGGCCGAAAAGTTGGGCTTGCAGCCCGGCACCATCCAGCAGGTACGGCTGGATAACTTTAAGAAGTATGCCCGCCAAAGCGGACAGGTGGTGTTATCGTTTTGGATCGCGCCGCGACGCTCCTTCGTCTGGGTCATCAAGCCGGATGAAATTCGAATGAAAGAACTGCCCGGGGAGAGCCAGATCGCGGACTTGATTCGCATTTACCGCCATGCCGTCGAAGATGAACTGCGCGATCCGGTGAGGGAACGGATGGTCCAGGGCGAACGACTGAGTGAAATGCTTCTGGGGCCGGTCCGGAAGCTACTTGGGCCCGCCGAGCGAGTGGTCGTCGTTTCCGACGGTCCGCTACACGCGCTGAACTTGGAAGCGCTTCCGGCAGCCGATGGGAGCCGCTATTGGATACAGGAAGTAGAACTTTCCATGGCGCCATCTGTCAGCGTGTTGGCTGAGACCCAACCGGAGGCTCGCCCGGATCGGAACCGGCCATCCTTGCTCCTCATCGGCGCGCCGCAGTCCGCGACCCCGCAATATCCAGAGTTGCCGGCTGCGCGGGCGGAGATCGAATCGATCGGCCACCGATTTGCGAACGATGAACAGTTGCTTCGCGTCGGATACGAGGCCACGCCGCGAGCGTTTCTCGATTCCATGCCGGAACGATTCTCGATCATTCACTTTGCCGCTCATGCCGAGACGAATGCGCAGCGCCCGCTGGAGTCCGCGGTCATTCTGTCCAAGAGCGGGGACCAGTACAAGCTGTACGCGCGCGACATCGCCGCTCTGAAACTGTCCGCCAATTTGGTGACGATCTCAGCGTGCAGAAGTGCCGGCGCAAGAGCATACGGCGGGGAAGGCCTGGTCGGCTTCGCCTGGGCGTTTCTTCGGGCGGGCGCGCACGCCGTGATCGCGGGGCTGTGGGATGTGGGCGATCAAACCTCTTCCGCGCTGATGGACAGGCTGTACGGGGGGATCTCCTCGGGAATGCGCCCGGCCGCGGCGCTGAGACAAGCGAAGCTGGCTCTTCTTCAATCAAGGGGCTCCGCACGCAAACCGTTTTATTGGGCGCCGTACCAGGTGTACATACCGTAAGACCCTCGCGTGGACGTGCCGGCTGGCCGAAAGAATCTTGAAACGATCCCGCGTGGACGGTCACTATTCCGCAAGCGATCGTTAGAATCGCATGTGCAGCTATCGGAGGTAGGAAGTAGCGGTACCCCCTGCCGCTACTTCCTCGACGAGGTCCGCCTGCTTTCTTGGCTTAGTCGACCGTTGCACGACAGGTTAGGGTGTGGTTTCCTGCGCCGATTTAAAGGCTTGCTTCCCGGCCTCGACAGCTGCGGCCACATTTTCTGCCTGGTAGCGAACGGCCTTCTTTCCTCGTTCGGCTACGTGGGTGACCGCGTGACCCAGATTGTCCACGCTGTCCTTGACAGCCTGAGTTCCTTCCTCCGCTTTTCCGCGGAGATACGCCACGGCCTCCCGGCCTGATCTCGACGTTAGGAGAAGCGTTCCCGCGATTCCGGCAGCGCACCCAAAGCCAAACAGCAGCATTCCTCGATTGTTGTCCATCGCTATTTCCTTTCTCTTCGCAGCTCTTAAATAAAGAAGGGTAGCCGTGGGACGGCTACCCGATAACATCTACATCCTCGATGTGTTAACGGTCGCCTTGGTGTCCGCGCTCGCTTCGCCAGAAGAAGAAACGTCTTCTGCTCCCATCTGCTTGAGAATGTCCTTCGCCAGCGTGATCTGCTCGGAAGTGTCGCAATGAGCCGAGAGCAGAACCCCGCCGTCCCTGATCCGGCCTTCATACCGTTTCGCTTCGTACTCCGGAATGCCCATACCAACCAGGGCACCGATCAGGCCGCCGACGGCGCCGCCAACACCCAAGCCGGCAAGCGCACCCATGATCGGACCTGCGGCGATAAACGGACCAACTCCAGGAATCGCCAGTGCGCCGATGCCGGCCAGAAGGCCGAGTGTCCCGCCGATGACCCCACCGGCGGTGACGCCAGTGGTGGTGCCTTCGGGCGCCTTCGTGTTCTTCTCGTGGGCGAAGTCCTTCGAGCTCTTGTTGTCCTGCAGCAAAACGGAAATATCATCGTTTGTAAAACCTGCTGCGAGCAACCGATCGACGGTCTGTTCCGCCTGGGTGGCTGTCTTGTAAATGCCAAAGACGGCCGTGTTCTTTCCTGCCATGATAGATCTCCTTTTGAGTTTGAAAATTCGGAACGCTACGGCTTGACGGATAGCTGGTTGACTACCTTGTCTTTACCGCCAGCTGAGGCCGCCGCTTTGGAAACGATGGATTTCGCCTCGGCGCTGGAACGAACCGGCCCCTTGAGGGTTACGATTCCGCCTTGACTGATGATCTTGACGTTGTGGGCGTATGTCGACAGGGATTTATCCGACACTACCGCGCTGCGAATTTTGGCCGTGAGCGCGCGGTCGGCGGGATTAATCTTCTGCTGATCTGCGGTAGCCTCTCCGGGATTCCGGTCGCGTTTGTTGACCGCGGTATTGTCGGGTTGTGGCTGAGTTGAGGTTGATTGCGCATGGAGAGCGGCTCCCCAAGCGGAGCACAACCATAACGCTGAGG
Organism: Terriglobia bacterium; assembly: GCA_020073445.1. Classification (GTDB taxonomy): domain Bacteria; phylum Acidobacteriota; class Terriglobia; order Bryobacterales; family Bryobacteraceae; genus Palsa-187. The sequence goes on along the minus strand of JAIQFE010000001.1, from coordinate 86,298 downwards.
TGACAACCGTCATTTTCTTAGGCTGGAAGAGATGCATACGCTTACGACTAAGCACGTGAGTGCCCAGTCAATCATTGAGCAGACAAATGCCTGCTGCAGCACCCGCTGCGTTTCGAAAGGAGGAAGTTATACCGAAATGCGTGCACTTCTTGCCGTCGAGCGCTGCAGGAAAGATGTGGATCGCTCGCCGCGGGTGCATTCGCGCTAATCGCCCACTCCGCGATTATGCCAGCCATGAACGGCGCTCGATGTCTACTTCTCGCTCAGAAGCTCGCTGACTCCCTGAGGTTCGTCAATACATTCACAAGCAGTCTTGACGATCATCATGATGGGCACCGCTACTAACGTATCGATCAATCCCCACAGCCATCCCCAAAACAACAGTGAGACGAACAGCGCTACTCCGTTAATCCCAGCGACTATCCCCATGAGCATGGGAGCTGAGGATATGGTCGATTTCGCGGCCGCACCGTGACCGGCCCGCAGTCGTCGCGCGGGCTTCAGAGTGCACGTTTTCGCGTCAGGAGGACTACCAACAGGACGATCAATAAAAGCCCCAACCCGCCGCTGGGATAATATCCCCAGTTGGCACTGTACGGCCAAGTCGGCAGGATGCCTAGCAGGAGCAGAAGAAGAACCAAAACCAGCAGGGCGTTCATGCTGCATGCTCCAAAAGCATTTCGAACTGGTTGACCCGTTCGTTCAAAGTTCTCAGTGACGCCATAAATGAATCCCCGGTGGTGGGGGAACGTTGTAACGTCTCGTACATACCTTTCCAACGTCGCTTCTGCCTCGCGAAGTTTCCGGAGTTCGGCCAAGACCCGCCGTTCAAATACGTTCATTTCGCTTTCTCCTTCTGCGATGCGAAGTCCATCAACGGGGAGGAGTGTGCATTTTCTGTGCCAAGGTCCCAGAACGCGTTCATTTATACGCTTGTCTCTGGGAATCTACGGAAGCAGACTACTCCGGGAGCCGCGAAGGCAGGCGCGGAATGCCGAAATCGTGTGAAGGTTTTGCACTCGCGTCGTCGGTTGCGCCGAACAAAGGCCACCCACGTGCTGCATCAGCGCTGCACTGAAGTAATAGGAGATCAGTATGGCCGAAAAACAAACATTGAAAGATTTGCTCGAAGACGAAATCAAGGACCTGTATTCCGCGGAGAAGCAACTGACCAAGGCAATTCCAAAGATGGCCAAGGGATCGCATGACGCTGCGCTCTCGGCAGCCTTCACCAACCATCTCAAGGAGACGCAAGAACAAGTGGCGCGGCTGGAGGAAGTGGGAACGCTCCTTGACATGAAACCCAGCGGCAAAAAGTGCGAGGGCATGGAGGGCGTCATCAAGGAGGGTGCGGAAGCTCTCGAACAGGAAGGCGACGAGGCCGTGTTGGATCTGGGAATCATCGGCGCCGGCAGCCGGGTCGAGCACTATGAAATGGCCGGATATATGACCGCGATTAGCTTGGCGGAGCGCATCGGCGCCAGTAAGGTAGTGACTCTGCTCCAAAAGTCATTGGCTGAAGAGCAGGCAGCCGAGCAGACTCTTCGCAAGATTGCGACCGGCCTGATTAAAGCCGCCGCGGCACGGGCGTAGGGAACGGAGGAATGATGGCTCGGCGGGAATCCATTCCTTCGAGGTCGGCATTGGAACGGCTGAGCGCCGCGTTGGGGCGGTTCAAGAAGCGCCCGGCGACAGTGACGCGAATGAAAAGCCTCGACAAGGCGCTGGGGAATCTTGAAGGACCAATCAAGGACAGCGGAGCATCGGTTACTCGAACCGCTCTGCCGCGCGTGCGTATCCACGAATTCCAGCTGGAGCAGGTGTTTCAGAACCTGATTGGAAACGCAATTCGATACCGGAGGGAAGACCCTCCCATTATCCGTGTTGCCGCCGTCCGCGACGGACCGGACTGGCGGTTTTCCGTACAGGACAACGGCATAGGAATAGCCCCGCGGTATAAGGAGCAAGTCTTTGAACTCTTCAAGCGTCTGCACAGCGTCGCCGAATATCCAGGCACAGGCATGGGACTCGCGATTAGCCAAAGAATTATCGAACGTGCCGGTGGGAGGATCTGGGTCGATTCCGAACCGGGCCGGGGTTCGACGTTTTGCTTTACAATCCCCTTCAGAGAAGACTCAGCCGGCAACGGCTGAGAAGAAAGCGGTCTTGATTCTCCTGGTTGAGGACAATCCAGCCGATGTGGGATTGGTTCGGAAGTGCCTTGAGGCGCATGGCGTTCAAGGGGAGCTCGTGGTTCTGGCTGATGGCGAGATCGGTGTTGTTTTCATACAGGAGGTTGAGTCTCAGGCGCTCCCCTGTCCTGATCTTGCGATTATCGACCTGAACCTTCCCAAGCGACCTGGGCGAGACGTTGTCGAACGAATGCGTCAGAGTCCGCAGTGCCGGGACATACCGATCGTGGTTCTGAGTTCGTCGGATGCGCTAGAAGACCGAAGGGATGCCGCGCGGTTCGGCGCAGACCAGCATATCCGCAAGCCCTCGCGTCTGGAAGACTTCCTTAATCTCGGGGCGCTCTTCAAATCGATCCTCAGCGATCGGACAAAAGAGCCCAGCTGAACATCCATCGCGTTGATGGAATCGTTCGGCTTCAGGTGAAATATCGTCTGCCCCAGCCTTCGCCGGTTCTTCGCGAGGGTACTTACTTAGTCCGACATTAAATTGGCTTCAATCGGCAACTCCAGCGGCCTCTCGGGGTTTTCATCAGAGGACGTTCGTGTTATACCGGGTGGAGTCGTCAACGGAGGAGTCGAATGGGGAATAGGCTGTTGCTCGCAAGTTTGTGCGCTTTCTGGCCCGCGTATGCCCAGGTTACCGTCACGGTTTCTCCTTCGCCGGCGTCGGTGCACGTAGGCACATTCCTGCAGTTTGCCGCGAAGGTGAGCGGCACTTCCACGACCGGCGTAAGTTGGACCATGAAGCCTGCGACCGGAGCGGGGTCGATCTCGACAGGCGGACGCTATACGCCTCCCGCGACCTTGCCCACCCCTAACACTGTTACTGTCACCGCCACGAGTACGGCCAGCCCCGCCACTTCCGCCAGTGTCACTTTGACCATTCTGAATCCGTACCCGACGCTCGCTTCGGTGAACCCCACGAGCATTCCGGTCGGTTCGTTCTCGATCACGGTGAACGGCAGCGGTTTCGTGCCCGGAGCCCAGGTCCTCAATGGTGGCACACCGATGGAGACGGTCTATATTTCTCCAACCAGGCTGACCGCTTCGGGCGTATCGTTCCCGGTTGAGGCCGGCTGGAAGATCCCGATTGCGGTGAAGAATCCCGATCCTGGGTCGGCCACATCGACCGACGTGGTCAGCGTGGTGGTCGGACCATCATCCGGGCCCCATATCCTGGGCGCGAACGTTGCTGCTCATTTCCTGGATCAGGCTGCCTTCGGTCCGGACGTGGCGACGCTGGACCATGTTGAGACCGTGGGGCTGGAGGAATACCTCAAAGAGCAGTTCGCCGCGCCGATCTCGCCTTATCCGGATCCCGCCACCACCGGGTTTGGGATCAATCAGGTGCAAGCGCGGTTCTTCACCAACGCTGTTCACGGTCAGGATCAGTTACGCCAGCGGGTGGCATTCGCGCTAGGCCAGATATTCGTCGTATCGGCGATCGAAGAGAATACTCCGACGCAGTTGGTGCCGTACCTGGAGATTCTGCAAAAGGACGCCTTCGCGAACTTCCGCACGCTCATGAAGGACGTAACCCTGAGTCCCACCATGGGTGAGTATCTGGACATGCGGAACAACGATAAGGCCGATCCCACGCGTGACACCCGGGCCAACGAGAATTACGCCCGTGAACTTATGCAGTTGTTTACCATCGGCCTGTCCCAGTTGAATCTGGACGGAACGCCCAAGCTGGATTCCAATGGTAACGCGATTCCGACCTACGATCAGACCACGATTCAGAACTTTGCGAAAGTCTACACGGGATGGACCTATCCAACCAAGCCCGGCGCGGTGTTGCGGATCCACAATCCGGCTTACTATATCGGCCCGATGGTGCCATTCGAATCCAATCACGACACCACGTCGAAAACCCTGCTGAACGGACTGGTGCTGCCGGCGGGACAAACGGCCGCGCAGGATCTGGAGGCGGCTCTCGACAACATCTTCAACCATCCCAACGTCGGGCCGTTCATCGGAAAACAGCTTATCCAGCACTTGGTGGGCAGCAATCCCTCGCCGGCTTATGTCGCAAGAGTGGCATCGGTGTTTAACGACAACGGTTCTGGTGTTCGGGGCGATCTGCAGGCCGTGATACGCGCGGTGCTGCTGGATCCGGAAGCTCGGCAAGGTGACAACGGCCCGTTCGCGGGAGGGCCAACCGACGTTCCCAGCGCGCATCTGCGGGAACCCGTCTTCGTGATTGCGTCGATTCTTCGCGGCCTGGGCGCGTGGGTGAACGACACCAACAATCTCACGGCGCAGGCGGCGAATCTCGGGCAGACGCTCTTCGCTCCGCCCACCGTATTTAACTACTTCGCGCCAAGTTATCAAATCCCGGCTGATCTCATTCCGGGAACAGCCTTGCTGGGTCCCGAATTCCAGCTCGATTCGCCGTCCAATTCCGTGGCTCGCTTCAATTTGGTCAACAGCATGATCTACGGCAATCTAGGGCAGGGCGCCGCGATCGATCTCACGCCGTTTTCAAACCTGGGCAGCAATCCGCCGGCGCTGGTGGATGCGATCAGCCAGATATTCATGGATGGCCAGATGCCTCCGAAAGTTCAGACGGCGCTACTGGGGGCTATCAACGCTATCACCGGAACCTCGGCGGCAGTGAACAAAGCGCGGGCGCAAGCGGCGATATATCTAGCCGTATCGTCGTCCTACTACAACGTGGAACATTAGGATTTAGAGAGCAGAAGACTATGCTGATACCTTCCCGAAGAAAGTTCCTGCGTATATCGTGCCGCTCGCTTGGGACCCTGGGCGCGGCCAGTCTGATGAGCCGCTTCAGCCAGGTGAACGCGCTGGCACAAGACTCGTGCCCCGCGGATTACAAGGCGCTCGTGTGCATCTTCTTGTTTGGCGGAAACGACGGCAATAATACGGTGGTCCCGATATCCACGCCTGGAAGCAATCCCGCGAATTCGTACAGCAAATACGCGCAAGTCCGCGGCGGGCTGGCTCTGCCGGTCGCAAATTTGAATGTGATCGGGAATTCCAAGGGCGACCAATACGGGCTGCATCCCAGTCTGACGGAGCTGGCGTCGTTGTACAACAACAAGAACGTCGCGGTGATGGTGAACGTCGGGACCCTGGTCACGCCGCTGACGCAGGCTCAATACAAGAATCAGCAGGCGGCGATTCCGTCCAATCTGTTCTCGCACCTGGATCAGCAGACGGAATGGCAGACGGCGATGGCTCAGGGATCCGGCGCAACCGGATGGGGAGGCAGGGTCGCCGACGCCATCCAGGGCTGCAACACCAGCGGTTTCCCCACCATCGTTTCGGTGGGCGGGAACAACCTGTTCAATACAGGCGCCCAGACCAACCCGGCTACGGTGACAGCCGGACAGGTGCTCGGGTTGCAGGGATTCAACACATCAGCCGCTTCCGTGGCGCGATTGTCCGCGCTGCAAAGCCTGCTGACGTTCGACAACGGAGTTTCCCTGGTGCAGGCGTCGAACAAGATTGCCTCTTCCGGTCTGAATCAGGCTACGGTTCTCAATCAGGCGCTGGCAGGCGGGAAGGCGCTCAACACGGTATTTCCCAACACGTCACTCGGATCGCAGCTTTCGCAGGTCGCCAAAATTATCAATGTTCGTGGCCAGCTCGGCATGCGCCGCCAGATATTCTTCGCATACCTCGGCGGATTCGATACGCACGATCTGGAACTGAACGATCAGGGAACAGGGCTCGCCCAGGTGAGCCAGGCGATGAAGGCGTTCCACGATTCCACGATGGAGATGGGTGTCGCCGATCAGGTTGTGACCTTCACCGAGTCGGATTTCGGCCGGACGTTGCAGCCCAGCGGAGGCTCGACTCTCGGCACGGATCATGCTTGGGGCAGCCATCATTTCGTGATGGGCGGCGCTGTCAAGGGGGGCGATATCTACGGAACATTTCCCACGCTGGAGTTGAGTGGTCCGGACGACGCCAACAATCGGGGCGTGTGGATTCCCACGACCTCGCTGGACCAATACGGAGCGTCTCTGGCAACGTGGTTCGGCGTGGATGCTTCGAAGCTCGGCAGCGTATTTCCGAACCTGGGGAACTTTAAGAATCCTCCTCCGGCTTTTTTGTAGGCCGCATTCCTGTGTAGGGAGCGTACGCGCGGGCGGAATGCTACCGTTTGGGGATGGTACTCAAGATCCGCCAAGCTGGCGAACCAGTCTTGCGGCAAAAAGCCCGCCCGCTGTCCACGGACGAGATCCTGAATCGATCCACGCAAGAGCTGATCGAAGCGATGCGCGAGACCATGCACGATGCTCCCGGTGTGGGTCTGGCGGCGCCTCAGGTCGGATTCTCGCTCCAGCTTGTTGTGATCGAAGATCAGGCGGAGTTCATCCAGAAGCTCCCGGCGGAGCAAGTAGCCGAGCGCGAACGCAGCCCAGTACCGTTCCATGTTCTGATCAACCCAAAACTGACTCGTCTAGGATCCGAAGACGCGGAATTCTTCGAAGGCTGTTTGAGCGTCGCGGGTTTCACGGCGGTGGTTCCTCGCGCGAAGCAGGTTCGCGTGCAAGGCTTCAACGAAAAGGCGGAGCCTGTGGTTATTGACGCGACGGGATGGTATGCCCGTATCCTGCAACACGAGATCGATCACTTGGGCGGTGTGCTCTACGTGGATCGGATGAAATCGCGCACGTTCTTTACTCAAGACAATTACGGGCGGCACTGGAAGGATCGCTCCATAGCCGAAGCGACCGGGTACGATGAATGAGTGGAAGAGCACGAGGTCTACCCGATTATCGGCAGTGAAGGATTCGCGCGGCTGGTGGCAGCGTTCTACCGGCAGGTTCCCGGCGACGATCTGTTAGGTCCAATGTATCCGGCGGACGATTTTCCAGGCGCGGAACAAAGGCTTCGGGACTTTCTGATTTACCGATTTGGCGGGCCGCCCTTATATATCGAGCAACGCGGCCATCCGCGGCTGCGCATGCGCCATGCACCGTTTCCAATCGGCCAAGGTGCCCGCGACCGCTGGGTTCAGTTGATGGATCGCGCGCTGGACGAAGCGGCGTTTCCGGCCGACGTGCAACAGCTCTTGCGAGCGTTCTTTGGGGCGATGGCCACGTTCCTGGTCAATCGCCCCGGGCACTAGAAATGCGCGGTCATCATGAGAACGACGACCGCCGCTGCCGTCGTCAGGGCAGCCCCGAAGACGACCGTGCTGAGCACTAGTACCGTTGAAATACGATCCGCCGGCGGATTGCCTGGTGCCATGATTCGCTCCCAGGAAGCTTAAACGGTCCTGCCACGTGAGAGGTGCATGACCAAGCTCACCACGAACAGCACCAGGAATACCATGAACAGGATCTTGGCAATTCCGGCCGCGGCAAAAGCCACGAATCCAAAACCAAGAGCGCCGGCCACAAGAGCGATCAGCAAGAATACCAAAGCGTAGTAGAGCATAGCGACCCTTTCTAGCGGGATTCCGTTTCCCGCCGCTTGGCTAAGGAGCAAGTTAAGGGCCGCATATCAAGTGACGTGTTTTCAGTTCAGAAAACTAGTCACGCGGCGGTCGAATGCAAGTTTTGCTTGCCTGAACGGCTAGGGCGCCGGTTCGATCCGCAGGACCGCGCCGTCTTTTTCGTCGGTCAGAACGTACAAGAGTCCGTCCGGTCCCTGACGTACGTCGCGGATTCGCTGACGCAGTTCGGTAAGCAGCGATTCGCGGCGCAGCTCCTGCATCCTCTCATTGAAGAGAATGCGCTCCAGATGGCCGGTACCCGGAATTTCACCCGTGCGAAGCGAGCCGACGAAAACGTCACCCTTCCACTTGGGCAGTTTGTCGCCCGTGTAGAACGCCATGCCGGATACGGCGATCGCGGGTATCCACAGAACCACGGGCGCCTCGAAGCCGGCGTGCCCAGGCACTTCATTGTGCCAGGGACCGGGATAATCGCGGCCATAGCTGACAATCGGCCAGCCATAGTTGCGCCCGGGCTTAAGGATGTTGATCTCGTCTCCGCCGTTCGGGCCATTTTCGTTCTGCCACATCTCGCCGGTGCCGGGATGCATCGCCAAGCCGAGCGTGCCGCGGTGGCCGAGCGTGTACACCTCGGGTCTTTTGCCGGACTGCCCGACGAGCGGATTGTCCGTCGGCACGCTGCCATCATCGTTCAGCCGGAGCACCTTGCCGCCCAGCGTATTGGGATCCTGGGGATCGTTGCCCGTCAAGCTCATGAACAGCTTGCCATCTCGGCCGAACGCTATGCGCGAGGCACCAGCTATATCGGTTACGAAAATGTCCTTCATCCCGGTGATCGCGTTGCCATCCCACTTTCCGCGGGCCAGCGCCACGAATCTGCGTTTCTCGTCGAGGGGCTTGGTGTAGGTGAGGTACACAAATCCGTTTTGCGCAAACTGCGGATGGAGAGCGATATCCATGTAGCCGTGGACCGCGCCGGGCAATCCGGATTCAACGGCCCAATACGAGGCCGGGGTTCCAGCGACGGGCTTAGGGTCGAGCACGCCCTTGCGGATGATCCGGAGCTGGCCCGTGCGCGTGGTCACCAACATACTTCCGTCGGGAAGGAACGCCGCGCTGAAAGGCGATTCCAGACCCCGGGCGACCGCGACGACTCGAATCCGCTGTCCTTCGCCGGTATCGAACTCCATGGGCAGCTTCGGCAGCGGCCGGTGGGCGAGACCTTCCGGGGCCACCGGAATGTTGTTCTGGAAGGGGACCTTTTGTTGCGCGGAGGCGATGGCGGCGACAAACAGGATCGCGAGCGGGGTCTTCATATCGATCAATACCTCTCTATAGACCTACGCGCAAAACGGGGCGGTCTGCGCCCTTTGCGCTCCTATGAGTTTATACGGAATTAGCCGCCGAATCTCTCGGCAGCGCGGAGTTTGGCTTTCTGCGCTTCTTCTTCCCGATTCTTGGGCGGCGCGTTGGTTTCGAGCGAAGTGAGCAGCCGGGTCGAAATGCCGGCGATTTGATCGACGGCAGCTTGGAACGCGTCCTCGTTGGCCTTCGACGGCTTATGGAAGCCGCTGATCTTTCGCACGAACTGGAGTGAAGCCGCTCGAACCTCTTCGTCGGTGACGGGAGGATCGAAGTTGAATAAGGTCCTGATGTTCCTGCACACGACGCTATTTTCCCACGGAGTGCGTGGAATCTCGCTCGTTATCGCAGACGTCCTCGATCATGTCGGTGTCGGCGAGAAAATCAAACTGCATCGGGAACGACCAGGGCCGGGTGTACGCTACGGGATCGTCAATGGTGATTTCGACATCCATGTGGCCGAAGTCGCGGCGGTGGAAGCGCTCTATGGTGTGAAGAGCTTCGGTGTGCGGCCGGCCGCTGTCGTCGAGCCAGCTTTTGTCGTTGAATCCACGCGTGTCGACCACGAACCAGTCGCCGTCCCACTTGCCGATGGAATAACCCAGCCACGCGGGAGCCGCCACCGGAGCAGGACCGCGGCCATCGGTGAAGATCTGCCGGAATCGCGCGAATTCTTCATAGAGGATGAAGGTGGTGCCGGGGTTCTGGACGATCTTAAAAGGCACGCCGATGAGCATCTGGTCGGGGATGCTGTGGGGCAGGCAACGCGAGGAGGGCCGGTCCGCCATGAAGTTCGCTTGGCGCTCCTGGTGGAGTTTGTCGTAGGGCGGGAGAAGGGGCGGGATGGTTTCGCCGGGCCGCATGAAATCCGCCAGGTTGGGACCCATGGCAAGGCCCGCCGCGCCGGTTCGCTGGGTCGGCCGATTTGTTCCTCGCGCTCGCTGCCAGAGTCCCGATAGATCCGGTTTGCCGTCGGCGGCTTTGGGAACCGGAGCGGAGAGGTTTACCTTCCCATTCGGCAGGCGCGGAATGTTGGGAGTGGGATAGTCGATCCACTGGGCTGCGGCTGAGACCGTCCAAATCGTCATGACAACGCAAACTTGGCGAATCATACGTTAGCTCCTCATTCTATATCCCGGCGAACACAACAAGTGAGGTTGCTGAAAGAGGGGACAGAGTAGTCTGTCCCTCTCTCGGCAAGAAACCCGTGCGCAATCTCTAAATACCTGCGTACCATGAGTAGCCGTAAGCTGCGCCCACAGCGCCGGTACCGTCTTCGACGTCGTCGAGGCGATCCGTGACGTCGATCCTGCTTACGTATTTCAGGTGTTTGTAGCCGAGCTGGCGTTCGACTCGGAGCCGCACCGGAGCGCCGTGCGCGACCGGAAGTTCGCCGCCGTTCATTCCATACGCCAGCAGCGTCTGCGGGTGAAGCGCATCGAACATGTCGAGGCTGTCCCACCACCCGTCGACGGTGTGAAACACGACATAGCGAGCCTGCGGCAGCATCCCGACTTCTTGCAGAACGCGCCCAAGGGGAACGCCGGTCCATTCGGCGATCGCCGACCAGCCTTGCTCGCAGTTGTGCTGCGTGACTTGCGTCCGCGAGGGAAAACTCCTCAGGGTTTCGAGCGACAACTCTGCGGGCTTCGAAACCAAGCCCGCGATGGGTAGCCGCCACTCGGAGAAGCCGCCGGCGAGCAGCTGCTGGTAGCGATCGCTCTTGGGATTCGTCTCATTGATCGCGGGAAAGTTTTTCGTGATTTTGTCGCGAGTGAATTCCCGGACGAGAGGCTGGTTGCGGAGCAGTAGACGGTGCGAGGCAAATGTCAGGGTATTACTGGCGTCGAACAAGCTGCCAAAGGTAGGCGGAAGAGAATCCTTGCAAGCGGTCAGGAGCACGCTCCCGGCCGCGGGTATTCCTGCCAGAAGCTTCCTCCGCGTGATCATTTGGCCTCGGTTGCCTCGGTAATCATACTGGTGATGAGTCCCGCCCGGATCGCCATGATCACGTGGATAAGCAAAAAGAGCACGAGCAGATCCGCGGCGAAGAAGTGGATGGTTCGGGCTGATTGTCTTCCACCGAACATTGAAAACAGCGCGGGGTATGTCGCGGTGATGGCGGGCGACATCGTCACACCGGTCAATATCGTTACGGGCAGCAGTCCGAATATCACACTTAGGTAGACGGATCGCTGAAGAAATGTGTAATCAGCGAACCGAAAGTGACGCGAGAGCAAACCCCACGCGACGTAAATCACTCCATTGATCACGGCGATCCACGCGGCCAGGAAATGCAGATCGCGACCCCAGCCGGTTTGGTCCAGATTCACAGTCAAAGGGAGTTCAAGGACGGCTGGTGTATCGAAGTACCCGGTCTCGCCCCAGTAAAAGCGGGGATGAGCGATAAGAATCGCGCCGCCGCTCACGGCCAAGGCAAGGAAACTCAGGAAGTTGATCCAGTGGGTGACGCGGACCAACATGGGATGACGCGTCATTGCTCCAGATCTACTTCAAGTCGTTCCTGACGACTTTCCCGCCCTTCATCACGAATTTGACGCGTTGCAGCTCCGTGATATCGGAGAGCGGGTCGCCCGAGACGGCCACCAGATCCGCATACTTGCCTTTGTCTATGGAGCCGATCTGATCCTGCCATCCCAGCGCTTCGGCGTTAATCACCGTTCCGCCTTGAAGAGCCCGCACCGGAGTCAAGCCGCCATGCTTCACCAGCATTTCGAAGTCGAGCGCCTGGGTCCCGTGAGCGTAAGTCGAGCCGTCGGCTCCGCTGCCCACCATGATTTTCATCCCCTTGGTGTTAGCGGCCATCGCCACAGCTTTCTCAAAAATCGGGATCATCCGATACTTGCCGCCGGTGCTTTTGGCGTCGTTATCGTCCATGTAAGGTTCGATGTAGCGCTGGAGCGTGGGATCGTAGAACAGACCCTTGGCGACCATCATATTGGCCTGTTCCTGATCCAGGCCGTAGGCGTGCTCGATGGTGTCGCATCCGGCGACGATCGCGTTCTTTTGCCCTTCGCCCCCCAGGACGTGGCAGGCGGCTTTCTTTCCGAGGCGATGAGTCTCGTCGATCAGAGCCTGCAATACGGGCATCGGATAGGTCAGCACATAGTGAGCTTGGCCCGCGGCATCGAAAGAATACGCGCCGGTGGGGAACAGCTTGATCCAATCCACTCCGTGTTCCACGTGTTCGCGGACGGCGGCGCGGCCCTCTTCCGCGGAACGGATGACATTGCTAGCCAAAGGATTGCCCGGAGCGGCCGGATTTGGCGGAGCTGCGCCCCAAGCGATTCCGCGCCCCGAAACTTGATATCGAGGGCCATCGATGCGGCCCTGATTAATCGCGTCCCGAATGGCGACATCGCCGTATCCATTGCCGTGCGAGCTCATATCGCGCGCTGTGGTGAAGCCCGCCCGCAGATCCGCTTGCGCGTTCTGCACGGCGATGAGAGTGGAGGCATCCGTGGTCCCCTTGGGACCGCGGTTGTTGAACATGTGCGTGTGCGCGTCGATCAGGCCGGGCAGGACCGTCGCCTGGCTGAGGTCGATCACCTGCGCTCCTGCGGGGATCTTGACTTGAGCCTCAGGGCCGACGTCGGTGATTCGCTCGCCGGTGAGAATCACCACTTGCTTTGTCAGCATCTGGCCAGCCTTACTGTTGAATAAGCGCCCGGCGCGGACGGCGATTACGCGCGCAGGTGGAGGACATTGCAAGATCCCACCGTCAGATCCGACGCAGGGGGTGGGACCAGCGCCTCGCCAGGGTGCCGGCGGCGGCTGGACCTGGGCGGCGAGGGTAACCGCGATCAGTATCGCGAACGCAAGTCGCATCGTCATGCTTTTTGCTGGAACATCTTGAACGTTTCGAAGTCGCCGTTCAGCAACTGGTGCGTGTCGTGAAGGCCCAGCCATCCATCGATCATGGTTGCGTACACCCGGCGGAAATCCGTGGTGTGGATCAGGTTGCCGCCCGGATCGAGCTTCGTCAGGCTGGGGATCGATCCGTATTGACCGCCTTTGACCTGCTTCCCGGCGACGAACATGAGATTGGCCGCGCCATGATCGGTGCCGAGATTGACGTTTTCCGGAACCCTGCGACCGAATTCCGAGAAGATCATGACGACGACGTCGTCCGCGCGCCCGATTCTTTCAAGATCCGATAGGAACGCAGTGACCGCATCGGACGCGTAGGTGAGCAGCCGCTTGTGCGTGTCGTTCTGGTAGACGTGCGTGTCGAACGCGTTGTTGCGGTAGGACGTGTAATAGAGGCGAGTGGGCATGCCCGCCGCGATCAGCGCCGCGACCTTGGGCAGGTCGAGACCCGTGATGCCGTAGTCCACCGGCGAATGGTACTTAGCCCAGGCTTCCCGAACCAGCATGGAGGCGTCCTTCGCGCTCTGGGCCGTCTCCAGAAGAAATCGACGTGAGGGATTGTCGACCTGTTTGGCGATCCCCGCGGATTCCAGGATCTCTTTCTCCTCGTAGAATTTCTCTTGCGTGAACTTGTTGGGATCGTCGAAGACCACGGGGACATGGCGGCGGCTGCGAACCGCCAACGACTGCCGCGCGGCGATGTTCACCAGGAAGTTCGGCGGCGCTTCCGGAGCCATGGAATCCGCCAGACGGCCGACCCATCCATACTCCTCGCCGCTGTTGGGAGCCGCCGTGTGCCAGTACGCCATGGACGTGAAGTGCGAGAACGAAGGATTCTCGTATCCGCAGCCGTGGACGATGGCCAGCTTGCCATCCTTATATAGGTGCTCGAATCCGGCCATGCCTCCGCTGAAACCGAAATGGTCGTCGATCGGCCGGAGTTCCTTCTTGGGGACGCCGATATGCGGGCGGTGCTTATAGTACGCGTCGTCGCCGTAGGGCACCAGCGTGTTGAGACCATCGTTGCCGCCGGATAGCTCGAGGACGACGAGTATTTTCCCGTCGTGCTTGCCCTGGGCGGCGAGCGCAGCATTCGTCTGCGCGAACAGAGGCAGAGGAAGCGCGCCTGTGGTGACGCCGACACCGTACATGCCGGCCCGCAACAGATCCCGCCGCGTCCATTTCGAAAACGAAAAGTGATTCGACATGGTGATGGGCTCCTTCTAATCCAACTGGTATTCGGGCTGACTCATGATCAGGTGAAGGACCAGTCGCAACGAGTCCTCCATATAGGTCTGGGCGACGGCGATGTCGGTACTTCCCAGGTCTTTGTTGAGAAACGCGATCAGTTTCTGGCGGGCATCGTCGCCAGGAGGGACGGCCATGAAGCGACGAATCAGATAATCGACGACTTGCGTGGTGTTCGCGAGGTGCTGGTCCAGTACCATCTTGGCCAGATCGATCTGCGCGGTGTCGCGCGGGATTGGCTTGACTCGCTGGATGGCCATCTGCGAGCCGCGAAAACTGCCGTAGCGCGTGTTGAATTCCTCATCGCGATCGGCATTCTTGTTGGATTCGGCACGGTCGCCGCTCTTGGTGTCGTCCATGGTCGCGGTGGTGATGTCCATGCCTTGCCGGATGCGTTCCGCGACGCGACGAATCTCGCCGCCGCCGGTGTACCGGTCCGGAGGAAGAAAGCTGATGTCGGGGAAAAGGATGTCGCGGGCCAGGTTGCCACGTTCGAGCAGAAGTCCCGGCGTTATCCAACTCTGGCCGCCCGCCCAGCCCGCCACGGTCGGCGGCGAGAACAGTTGTTGCCCTAGCGCCGAGGTTGCCAAGTTGAAGTCCGGGACGCCGGGGATATTGTTTTGCCCGAGCTTCTTGTACGTGCTCACCGCCAGTTGTACGGGGCTCTTGATCTGCGTGCCTACTGACGCGGGACTATAGAAATCGCGCGACAAAAAGACGGTTTCGAGCAGAGGGGCGATCTCGTACTTGTTTTGGCGCAGTATCGCGCCCAGTTGTTTCTGCAGCTCGGGCGATAGGTCCTCGCGGACGAAGTAGCGGTAGATCTTGCCGGCGATGTAGTCCGCAGTGGCGGGCTGCTGCATGATGATGTCGATCACGTCGACGCCATCCAGCCGGCCGGTGTGTCCGAGGAACGTCTTTTCGCCGTCATCGTGCTGGTCTTTGTTCACCACGAATTTCGTGTCGACGTAATTCCATCCGGTGAATGCGCGAGCGGCTTCGCGAATATCGGTTTCGGTATAGTGGCCCACGCCCATGGTGAAGATTTCCATGATTTCGCGGGCGAAGTTCTCGTTGGATGCGCCTTTGACGTTGACGCCCGCGTCTAGGAACGAAAGCATGGCGGGATCCTGGGCCACGGCGACCGTAAGATCGCGAAAATTACCCGTCCCTTGTTTCTGGAACAGCTCTAGCTGCATGAGGAGCTTGCGATAGTCGCGGACTTTAGCTTCGTTTGAGGCGAAATGGCCGTGCCAGAACAAAGCCATTTTTTCCTGGAGCGGACGCGGGCTGGTCAGCATCCGGTTCGCCCACCAGTAGGACACGCGGTTGGTTTCCAGAACGCTGGCGCGGAGCCAGTAGAAAAACTCGTCGACAATGGGCTGCAGGCGGCGGTTTCCGGCAGGTTTGACCTTGATCCCGAGCGCCTCGCCTTTCTCCTTGGCGAGGTCGGTCACGGCCGGACGAGTGGGAGGAAACGGCTCGAGTCCAGGATCGTGAATCCCGGAATGTTCGAAGGGAGGCAACTGGCTGATATCGGTTCCTTCGAAGCGGACCAGCCGTGCGATGGCTTGCGCGGGCGTCAATTTCGCCAGAGCATCGATTTCCTGGGGCGTGCCGCCGAATCCGGCGCGCTCCAGCAGGTGAGCGGCGAAATCGTAATTCCAATCTGCTGGACCAATTGGGGCCAAGTTGTTTTGCCACTTCGCTGGTCCGGCGGTCTGGGCCATCGCCGCGATTACCGACAAAATGCTAAGAAAAGCTACCCTTCGAAGCATGTAGACTCCTTGGGATCTTCTCAAAGATGTTCCCACGAATGGCCCGCCGATGCCACGGGGTTACTTCTTGGCTGGGATTTTGACGATTCGATCGCCCTGGAAGGCTCCTATGTAGATCGAGTTGCCGACCTGAAGCGCCTCGGAGACGCCTCCGATCAGCGCACCTTTGCCTTCGGAATCGAAGACCGTCTTCGACGCCATCTTCCCCGGGTCGATTTCGGCGATTCCGAATGCCTGGATGCACGGAATGCTGCTGCTGGCCGGGCAATTTCCTCGCGCGCCCTTCACGCCGGCAGCGAGCATGGTCTTCTTGCTGGTCCAGGAAATGTTGTCGGGCATGAAATCGAGCTTGACCTTGCCAGTTTCCCTTCCTGCCTTGAGATCGTATTTGTGGACCTCCTTGGCCGTCCAGGCATTGAAGTACATGGTGCGTCCGTCGGCGCTCACCAGCACGCCGTTGGGATATCCCGCGCGGGTGCCGGGCAATTCCACTTCGCCCTTGCCGGGAATCCAGTGCGAAACATACCCGCTAGCTTGACCGCTGAAGAGGTCGAACGTCGGCGGGCCCTTCACTTGACCGCCCGGAGGAGCAGGAGGTTGAAGCGCGGTGGGATGCGTCGCAATGAATCCGCCATCGGGCTCGGCCGCGACGTCATTAAAGGCTTCTTTGGAGACGACGCAACCATGCCAAATCAGATCCGATGTTCCGCCGGACTGCTTGAGCTCGAACATTTCGATGGATTCGCGCCCGCCGTGGTTGACCACAAAGACCTGAATCGCACCGTTGCTGCGCTTCAACAGCGAAATTCCATGCGGCCGGAGCGCATCGCCGATAGGGCCGGGACATGCGGGATCGCCCCAATCCTTGCGAGGATCCGAAGTGGGCGTCATTTTGGTAAACGTTTTCTTCGCGAGATCGAATAACATGAGACCCGCGACTCCCGTGCCTGCCGGACCGTTCACCATCTGGCTGACGATGAGCGACTTGCCGTCGGGCGTCAGCTCCAGATCTTCGGGCGAGCGTGTGCCGCAGATGATGTCGATGTCGCCATGTACGCCGCATTCCATCAGAGGCGGCGCCGGCGGGCCGCCCTTTCCTTGCGCGAGCGCGATCGAAGCGGGAATCAACATCGCCATTGCTACAAAAGCTGGTTTCATTACTTTTTCTCCGTAAAGGGTTCCATGCGCATCAGTGCGCCCTCGTTTTCGGCGGTCAGTAAGTAGAGGAAGCCATCGGGACCCTGACGAACATCCCGAATGCGCTGCTGGAGCTCGCGGAGCATGCCCTCGCGATGAAGCTCCTCCCATTTTTCATTGAAATCGATCCGCTCTAGGTGGCCGGACCGCGGAACTTCGCCCTGCCGCATGCCGCCAACGAAGACGTTGTTCTTCCAGTTGGGGAATTTATCGCCGGTGTAGAACGTCATGCCGGAAATGGCGATGGCCGGGACCCAGAATACGACGGGCAATTCCATCCCCTCCTTCCACGGATTGTCCGACACACGTTGTCCGAGATAGAACCGGCCGAAGCTGACTACCGGCCATCCGTAATTCTTGCCCGGCTGCAGGATGTTGATCTCGTCGCCGCCGTTCGGTCCATCTTCGCATTCCCAGATCGCGCCGGTGTCCGGCTGGACCGCGAGTCCCAATGCATTGCGATGGCCCAGCGTGTAAATCTCCGGACGGTAGCCGGCGCGGCCCACAAAGGGGTTATCCGGAGGAACGGTTCCGTCGTCGCGTAACCGGAGCACCTTACCTGCTAAATCATTCGGATCCTGCGCGGCGGACGCTGCCGGCGGATCTCCGACGCCCACGGTCATATAGACCATGCCGTCGCGGCCAAAGACGATCCGCGATGCATTGCCGCTCTGGATCGCCGAAAACAGGTCGCGCACGTCGGTCAGTTTGCCACTGTCCCATCGCCCTCGAGCGAGCGTGATAACGCCCGCGCCGGTTCCGGCGGGTTTGTGATACGTGAAGTAGATCCACTGGTTCTCGCTGAAGCGTGGATGCAGCGCCAGGTCCATCAGCCCGCCCAGGCCTTGCGCCTGCACTTGCGGCACGCCGGCGACCGGGTTCGGATCAAGCACTCCGTTCCGGACGATGCGTAAGCGCCCCGGACGCTCCGTGACCAGGATGCCGCCGTCGGGAAGAAACGCCATGCTCCAGGGCTGGTTGAATCCCTTGGTCACAATCAGCCGGATTTGATGCTGGATGCCGGTGTCGAGCACGATCGGCCCGTCAGCGAGAGGAGGCGACGGCCAATTTATCGCTGGCGGCGCGGTTGGCGCTTTTCCTGCCTTGCCTTTGGCGGGAGCGGGCTGCTGTGCGTGACCGGCGACGGCCACAAGAATCAGCATGAGACCAGCCGAAAATGTCCATATCCAGACGCGCGTTTTCATGACTGGTTCTCCCATATGGATGAAACTCCTGCGATACCGTTGGCAAGTATACCGCGGGGCGCGACAATAAAAGCGCAAGAGATTCCTTATGGCTGACACAACTCCACATACACGTCGCAACTTTGTTTCCGGGCTCACGGCAGGAATGGGTCTGCTGCTGGGGAGCTGCAACCGGACCGTTCCCGAAACGAAAGCGACTCCAGATTCTGGTCCAGCTGATATCACTCTGCGGATCGGTCCGGTGCTGGTCGATATCGCCAAGGACCACACCATCAGCACGCTCGGGTACCAACGGCAGCGTTCCCGGTCCCCTGATCCGGATGCGCGAAGGCGTGCCGGTCACCGTGGACCTGTTCAACGACACAGATTCGCCGGAGCTGGTCCACTGGCACGGCCAGATCATCCTCGCCGACGTCGATGGCGCCGCCGAGGAAAAGAGTCTGGTGGTGCCGGCCAATGGGCACTTGCGGTATCGCTTGACTCCGCAGCCGGCGGGCGCGCGCTGGGTGCATTCGCACGTGATGGCCATGTCGGATTTGAGCCGGGGAACTTACACCGGGCAGTTTGGATTCGTTTACGTCGAGCCCAAGAGCCAGCCCGGCGCTTATGATCAGGAAATCTTCCTGGCGACGCACGAATGGGAACCCTTCTACACCTCGGCGGAAGATGCCGAGGAGATGGATCCGCAGCAGAAGGCCAGAATGGCGGAGCTGGCGGCCGAGCTCAAGAAGAATGACAAGCCGAACGGTTGGGAGATCGGCTACCAGCGCTTCACCATCAACGGGAAATGTCTCGGGTTCGGCGAGCCTGTCCGCGTCAAGGAAGGGCAACGCGTCCTGTTTCACTTTCTGAATGCCAGCGCGACGGAGAATATCCAGCTCGCGCTCCCGGGCCACATGTTCCAGGTTGTCGCACTGGACGGCAATCCGGTGCCGCACCCGCAGGCCGTAGAAGTGCTCGATCTGGGAACCGCCGAGCGGATCGATGCTGTGGTGGAGATGAAGAATCCGGGCGTGTGGATTCTGGGGACTCCCAAGGATGACGACCGCCGGGATGGTATGGGGATCGTGGTCGAGTATGCCAACAAAACCGGCCAGCCGCGCTGGATCAAGCCCGCCAAGAGTGTGTGGGATTACACACTTTTCGGTGACAACCGGACGGCGCCAGCTCCAGATGAAGTGATTCCCCTGGTGATCGGGAAGATCAACGGCGGGACGGGAGGCTTCAACCAGTGGACACTAAACGGCAAGGTCTACGATGAAAAGGCGGAGCCCAGGATCCTGCACAAAGGGAAACGATACCGCCTGGCTTTCGACAACCAGACTGACGACGCGCATCCGGTTCACCTGCATCGGAACAGCTTTGAGCTGACGAATGTGCACGGAAAGCCGACAGGCGGCGTGGTCAAAGACGTCGTGACGCTGAAGGGGTTCAAGAAAATCGACGCGGACTTCACGCCGGCCATGGACGGGCTAGTACTTTTCCACTGCCATCAACAACTCCACATGGATTACGGATTCAAATTGCTCTTCAATGTGACGTGAGAAGTGATATGATACTTGGTCACCAACTAGCTGGAGTGCGAAATGCTTGTGAGGTGTCTGCGAGCTTCGTTGTTGTTCGTCCTACTCCTGTTCCCTGCCCTTACGTTTCAGTCTGACTTAGACGGGCCCAACGTCCAGATCGTGTTGACACGGTCTCGTGAGCATCGGCCCAGCGACACCAGTTTCCCGGAGCCGACTCTTCGCGTCGACAGTTCCCTGGTGCTGATCCCCGCGCAGGTTACAACTCGCGAGGGGGCTCCCATCATGGATCTGAAGCGGAAGGACTTCCGGATCTACGAGGACGGAGCCGAACAGGAGATCAGTTATTTCGCGAAGGACGATGCCCCAGTGTCCATCGGCTTGTTGCTGGATTCGAGCGGTAGCATGAGGAACAAGAAGCAGAAGTCATCCGAAGCCGCCGCAGCGTTCTTCAGGACTGCCAATTCGGAAGATGAGTTCTTCCTGATCGAATTCGATGATCGACCCAGGCTGGCAGTGCCGTTTACCAAGGACACCGACCTGCTCTATCACGAGATCAGCCACGCCCGGCCCTATGGGCGGACGTCTCTGTTCGACGCGATTCACATGGCGCTCGGCGTGATGAAGGGGGCTCGCCATGAGCGAAAGGCCTTGGTGATCGTTTCCGATGGCGGCGACAATCGCAGCCGGCGCACGTTTACAGCGATCAAGGGCGACATGCTGGAGGCCGACGTCCAGCTCTACGCGATGGGGATTTTCGATCCCGAGGGCGCCTCGCAAGGTTCGCGCGAGGAAGCCGAGGGCCCGCAAGTCCTCGACAATCTTGCCGAAATCACCGGTGGCCGTCATTTCCCAGTTCTGAACCTGGGGACCCTGCCCGAGGTGAGCACGCGGATCGGACAATTGTTGCGTAGCCGTTATCTGCTCGGATACAACCCCACGAACGCGTCGCGCGACGGGCGATATCGGGGAGTCAAGCTCGATCTTGCCGCTCCTATGGATGCGGGCGTGCACGTTCAGTACCGCAAGGGCTATTACGCGCCGCAGCAATAGGATACCGCTCTCTCGTCACACCCTTTTTGCACGATTGTAAGTCTTTTGTAACTTCCAATCGCTATCATCACTTTCATTCAATTCAATCCAGGAGTCTCTTTTATGCGATCCGTACGGTCGACGTGTCTATTTGCACTAGCCGCTCTCTGCATCTTAGGATTGCCCGCGCAATCGCGCGCAGCGTCCTTAGCTGGCACCATTTTGGATCAAGCAGGGAAAGCGGTCCCGAATGCGGCCGTGACGTTGAAGAACGAATCGACCGGTGCAATTCGCACTCTCACTACCGACGCGAACGGCCGTTTTTCAGCTGCTGACCTGCCTGCCGGCCCTTATTCGCTAGAGGCAACGGCCGCTGGATTCGCCACCTCCCGCCGGCCGGCGCAGCAAATTACCGAGACCGGAGCGGAGGATATCACTGTTCCATTGAGCGTCGGAAACGTCTCCCAGACAGTTACGGTCGAGGCGGTGGCTTCACTTGCGGCGCAGCTCGCGCCCTCTGGAAACACGCTGGACGCGACTTCAGCGAAAACAGAGATCAGCGGAGACTTCATCAAGTATTTCGCTTCGCCGCTCGCGGACTTTAATGAAGTCGTCCAGATGGCTCCCGGCACGTTCAGTGTCAACTCCAACGGAGTGGGGCTCGGTCAGGGCAAGACGTATTTCCGGGGCTTCGCGGACAAACAATACACGATAAGTTACGACAGCATCCCGTTCCAAGATACGAACGACCCCTCGCATCACTCTTGGGCGTTTTTTCCGGGCCAGTGGATTGGCGGCACGGACTTCGACCGCAGCCCTGGGTTAGCCTCTTCGGTTGGTCCATCCAACTTTGGCGGATCGATTCACCTGCTCTCCCCGGACCTGCAATCGAGCCCGGGAATCAGGGCCTCCGCATCCTACGGGTCCTTTAACACTCGCATGTTCGATCTGAGTATGGACTCCGGACAGTTTGGCCTCAAGCAAGACAAGAAGTCGAGCCTCTGGATCGACCTTCACCAGCTGCTGTCGGACGGATACCAGACTTACAACTACCAGAAGCGAGTCGCCGGATCGACGAAGTACCAGTACAAGCTCAGCGATAAGACGGTCTTCACGGTCTTTTTCGGGCTCATCGATCTGTGGAACAACACGCCCGATACCAACCAGCCGAATCGGGCTCAAGTGGCGCAATTCGGAGACAACTTTCTGCTGAATGGGGATCCGACCAGCCCTTACTACTACGGCTACAGCTTCTATCACATACAGACTGACTTCGGATACATCGGCCTCAACACCGACCTGGGTCATGGTTGGAGGCTGGACAATAAGGCGAGCACTTACCGGTACTGGAACAAGCAAAACCTCGAGAAGGATTTGACGAAGCTTTCTACCACCAGCGGCGTCGACAAGCTCAACGGCGCGAACCACATCGGTGACATTGTCACGTTGAGTCACGAGTCACGGTGGGGGACCTTCCGGACGGGCATCTGGTACGACTGGGCCTATACCGACCGCTATCAGTACGCGTCCTCTCCGTTTAACTGGGCGAATGCTACCACGCCCAACTTCCACGAACACTTCATCACGCAAACCTATCAGCCGTACGCCGAATACGAATGGAGAGCGACATCGAGGCTGATTGTCACAGGCGGTATCAAGGACGCTCGCTACGACCAACACTTCGAGCAATACCAGGACAACAGTAAGGCCGGTTGCCTGGGCGGCGTCCTCGATAAGAGCAAGACCTGCATCGGCGGCGTGCAATTCTATCCGCACAGCGTCCAATACGATAAATGGCTGCCGTCCGTCGCTGCGCGCTACCGGCTGCGAAGTAACTGGTCTGCCTATGCCCAGTTCGGCGAGGGCAGCCAGATCCCGCCGACCAACGTATTCGATGTGCCCGCTGGCACGGTAAAAACGCCGCCGAATCAGACCGTGGCGAAGACCTACCAGATTGGTTCGGTCATTAAGTTCAACCGGTGGACTCTGGATGTGGACGGGTACTTCATTCATTTCGACAATCCCTACTCGGCGATTAACGATCCGACCAGCCAAACAGAATTGATATATGTGCTCACCGGTCCTTCGAACACGAAGGGAATCGAAGCGGAGAGCACGATCTTCATTCGTCGCGGACTCAGCCTGTACCTCAACGGAACGCTGGGCTCCGCGAGGTACTCCGATACCGGTTTATGGGTGGCCAATGCGCCGGGCTATACGGAGACGGCGGGCCTGACCTGGCAGGAGAAGAACTGGGATGTAGGGTTGCTGAGTAAACGGATCGGCAAGATGTACAACGATAACGGGAGCGTGAATCAGGCGATCCCGATCGCTCCCTGGAGCGTCTCCAACCTGTTTCTCAATTACACCGTGAAGAATTCGTCGTTCCTGAGGGGAAGCAGATTGGGGCTGGCCGTCAACAATCTGTTCGACGACCATAGCATTACGGGTATCGCCCCGGCCCTTAAGCCAACCTCGGCCGCGCCTTTCACGCCCAACGGTGGCGATCTTCTGACTCTGCTGCCAGGACGCAGCATCATGGCCACGTTGACGGTGGGCTTCGCTCCCAGACGCTAAGCAGTGCGATTTCGCTGCACGGGACTGGTTCTGCTGCTTTGCATCGGGACCTGGAGTGCGTCCGCCGAGAGCAAAGTCGCGCGCGACTGGGCGAAACACCCGGCCATCGTGCAGATCGACACCGGAGAAGATATTTTCGCCATCGGCGACGTGCACGGCGACTACGCCCGCTTGGTGAAGCTGCTCGCTGCGGCGAAGATCATCGAACGCCCCGCCAACGCGGAGGCGGCGGATCCGGATGCGGTGAGATGGATCGCCGGCAAAGCCGTACTCGTGTTCACCGGCGATCTCGTCGACAAAGGGTCGCACTCGCTCAAGGTTGTCCAACTGACAGCCGCTTTGCGCAAAGCAGCGGCCGGGAGCGGCGGTCAAGTGATCACGCTGATGGGCAATCATGAAGCGGAGTTCCTCGCGGATCCCACCGAGAAGAAGGTGAAGGATTTCGCTCAGGACATTCGCGACGCCGGGCTCGTAACCAAGGAGGTCGCCGCGTGCCGTGGAGACGTAGGGCAATTCCTTTGCTCACTGCCGTTCGGTGCTCGCGTGGACGATTGGTTCTTCTCGCACGGCGGCAACACCAGCGGCCGGACCATCGCACAGCTCACCACTGATTTCCAGAACGGCATCGGCAAGGATGGATTCGGCAGCCCGCAGCTCATCGACGCGAACTCGATGCTCGAGGCTCGCATAGGCGACGAAGGCCCCGGCGGCAAAGCATGGTTTGACCCAGGGAAGTTCGAGATCGAGGCTCCTCAACGAAGCGCAGAGCAGCTCTTAAGCAGCTACGTCGCCGCGCTGGGCGTCAAACACCTGGTGCAGGGCCACCAGCATCAAAAGATCGTCTTCGAGGACGGGCAACAGCGCAACACCGGTCAGATGTTCCAGTGGCGCGGCTTGCTGTTTCTTATTGATGTTGGAATGTCCGAAGGCGTTGGCGACAGCCACGGCGCCGTTCTGCACATCCGGCACAGAAACAGCGAGGAGGCCTCTGTGATCGACGCCGATGGCGCTGAAAAGAGCCTCTGGAAGAGTCAGCGGTAGGTAACTAGCGTTCTTGGCCCTCGACCGGCGCCACACCGTTTCCGCGCCCCGCTGGGCCGCGTCCTGCTGCCGGTGCAGTCCCCAAATTCACTCGCGCGCCCTGCTGAATCAGGTTCGTCTCGCCCGGCCCCTGGAAGAACGTGAAGCCCGGACGCTCCGGCCGATCCTTCCACGCCTGCGGTCCGCCCAGGGCGATGTGGTGGGCGAGCACGACGTCGTGAATCTTGGTGACCATGGATTCGTATTCGGGCTGGCCCTGCCGGGTCCCGGAGAAGTTCCCAAGATCCGTGCTGGCCGCGAAGATCACGTCGATTCCAGGGACCGAGGCGATCTTTTCCGCATTCGCCACGCCGATGGGCGTCTCGATCATCACGACCACCACCATGTTGTCGTTCGCGGTCTGCCGGTAATCGTTTCCCCACAGCGCGCCGTATTGGCCGTTCCCCTGACTCCGGCGCCCTTGCGGAGGATACCGCGACCAGCGGACCGCTGCTTCAGCCTTCTCCACCGTGTCCACGGTGGGAACGATGATCCCCAGAGCGCCGATGTCGGTGGCCTTCTGAATATCGCTCTCCGTTGCGTCCGGCACCCGGATGAACGGCATGGCCGACGCGCCGCGGCAGGCGTAAATCATTTTCGCGACGTCCCCGTACGTCAGGGGGCTATGCTGCATCTCGATCCAGGTGAAGTCGTAACCGGAGTTCGCGGCCGCGCAATAGATGTTGGGATCCGGCGAGAAGATCGTGACGCCGACAAGCTGCTTGCCTTCCAGGAGTTTCTGTTTCGCGGTGTTGTATAACTTCGGAGCCCCGCCTTGCTTGCCCTTGCCCTGTCCAGGAGCAGGTGCTTGCGCCCAGAGGATTGCGCTCAGGCAAAGTGCAGTGAGGGCCAGCAGTAGTATGGCGAATCGTTTCATGGATGTCTCCTCGAGGAACTCTTCGTGGAGGTAGGTTACCGCATTTGTATGCAGCCTGCACGCGCGGCTGCGATATAATTCCGGTCACCTGTTATGAATGAGTCCGCAAGTGCGTCTCTGGCAGAAATAGCGCCGGCGAGCAAGCCGCTTTCGGGACCTCAGGCGGAATGGAGGGTGGCGACTCGGACCTTCCTCCGATTCGCATGCGTATACTGGCTTCTCTATAGCCTTCCTTCCACGGGGCGCATATCATTTTTCGGCGTCATCCCCGGCGCGCAGGCTTACAAAAACGTCTGGCAGGCCGTCGTGCAGTGGGTTGCGATCCACGCCTTTCATTTGAGCGGCCCAGTCACCGTGTACCGGTTTACCGGCAGCGGAGACACAACTCTCGATTACGTTCAAAACCTGTGCTTCCTGGTCTTGGCGTTTGCCGCCGCACTCGTCTGGTCCTTATTCGACAGAGGCCGGAAGGATTATGAGACGCTACACGCGTGGTTGAGATTGCTGGTGCGCTACACGCTTTCCATCACGCTGTTCTCGTACGGCTTCTCTAAAGTCTTCCCGATGCAGTTCCCGTTCCCCGGACTGAGCCGGATGATCGAGCCTTTTGGCGATTTCTCACCCATGGGCGTGTTGTGGCAGTTCATGGGATCGTCCCCTGCCTACACGATCTTTGCCGGAGCGATGGAGACGGCCGGCGCAGTTCTGCTTTTGTTCCGCCGTACGACTACGCTGGGAGCGCTAGTATCTGCCGGAGTGTTGCTCAATGTGGTAGTCCTCAATTTCTGCTACGACGTGCCGGTCAAGCTCTACTCTTTGAACCTGCTCCTCATGGCTGTGTTTTTGATGGCACCCGACCTCGGCAAGCTGACAGGTTTGCTGGTGCTGAATCGGCCCGCCGCGCCCATGACGACGTCCGGGCCTGTGTTTGAGACGCGCTGGATGAGAATTAGTGCCGTGTTCATCCAGGTTCTCTTCATCGGATTCTTCCCGATGCAAAACGCGCTGCGGATCTACTGGAGCTATCGGGAAGCTGTGCTAAGTCCTGTCAGGCCGCCACTCTATGGCCTCTACCAGGTGGAGCGTTTCACGGAAAATGGCAAAGAAGTTCCTCCGCTACTCACCGACATGGGCAGATGGAAGATGGTGCTGGCTCAAAACCCAACTCTCCTCCAGATTAGAATGATGGACGATTCGGCGCGAGCGTTCGCATCCGTGTACCGGCCCGCGGAAAATACGGTTGTCCTCACGGGCGGCGACAAAGCCGTGTTCACCTACTCGCGGCCCGACGCAGAGCACCTGACGATGAGTGGCACCATGGGAGGTGTTCCACTGGTGGTCAACTTGCGCAGGAAGGATCCCTCCGAGTTCTTGCTAGTCAATCGCGGATTTCATTGGATCAACGAGCTGCCGTTCAACCTGTAGCGCTAGTTGCGGCGGTCGCGGGACGTCATGAGCTCTTCGATATTGATCAGCTCGGTGGGATAGTTGCCGGTGTAGCAGGCGTAGCAATAATCCTGATTATTGTCTTGCACGGCGTTGCGCAAAGATCCGAGCGAAAGGTAACCCAGCGAGTCGGCTTCGACGAAGCGACGGATCTCCTCGACGGAGTGATTCGCCGCGATCAGTTCGCCCAAGCTGGGGGTGTCGACTCCATAGAAGCATGGCGAAACCGTCGGCGGGCAGGAGATGCGCATGTGAACTTCGCGGGCGCCGGCTCCGCGCACCATGCGGACGATTTTGCGCGACGTGGTCCCGCGGACCAGAGAATCATCCACCAGGATCACTCGCTTACCTTCGAGCAGGTGCCGCACCGGGTTGAGTTTTAGCTTGACTCCGAAATCGCGGATGGCCTGTGAAGGCTCAATGAAGGTCCGGCCCACATAATGATTGCGGATCAGTCCATGCCGGAACGGTATGCCGGACTCAGAGGCATATCCGATCGCGGCGGTGACGCCTGAATCGGGAACCGGAACCACAACATCCGCATCCACTGCATGTTCGCGCGCGAGCAAGCGTCCCAGCATTTCGCGAGATTGCTGCACGGGACGACCGAAGACGATCGAATCCGGCCGCGAAAAATACACATGCTCGAAAACGCAATGCGCGTGGTCGCGCACAGGAGCATAACGCTCGCGCGTCAGACCCTCGGGTCCGACGATGACCATCTCGCCGGGTTCGACGTCGTTCAAGTAAACCGCGTTGATCAGGTCGAACGCGCAGGTTTCGGATGCGAAGACGTTGCAGGTTCGGCCGCCGGACATTTCCATCTGGCCGATCGCCAGCGGCCGGAAACCGTGCGGATCGCGCGCGACCAGGATGCGATCCTCTGCGAGAAACACCAGTGAAAAAGCCCCTTCCAGTTGCAGCAGGGCTTCGCGTAGAGCGGCGGGCAGTGTTTTTTCCCGCGATCGCGCCACCAGGTGCAGGATTACTTCGGTATCGCTGTTGGCTTGAAAGATCGATCCTTCGCGTTCCAGCTCCCGGCGCAATTCAACAGCATTGGTGATGTTGCCGTTGTGAGCGACAGCGATGCGTCCCTTGTTGCAGTTGACGGTGAAGGGCTGCGCGTTGAGCACTCCGCTATCGCCCGCGGTGGCATAGCGCGTGTGCCCGATGGCCATTTCGCCAGGCAGCCGGCCTAACACTTCAGGAGTGAATAGGTCCGCGACCTGTCCGATGCCGCGATGCGTGTGGATCAGCCGGCCGTCGCTGGAGGCGATCCCGGCGCTTTCCTGTCCGCGGTGTTGCAGCGCGTAGAGCCCCAGGTAGGCCAAGTTCGCAGCCTCGGGATGCCCGTAGATTGCGAAGACGCCGCACTCTTCATGGAGTTCGTCGAACATGATCTCCTTACCCGACTGGAATCGGACTCAGCAGATTCTCCAGAGCGTTTTCCCAAACTTCGCGAAGGCGATCGACGCGGCAATCGATCCATGTCTCATGTGTCGCCGAACCGTTACCGATTTGTAACCGCTCTTTCATTGTAACGCCCAAACGGAGACACTCGACATTGTTTTCGCGCGCAATCTTTTCGATGGCTTCGGGCGCGCTAGTGGATACCAGGATTCTGGATGGACCTTCATGGAACAACGCGAACTCCGGCCGCAGGGCGCTATCGAGCGAAAGCGACGCACCAATGCCTTCCGCGCAAGATTCGGCTAGAGCGACCGCCAGTCCGCCGTCGCCTACGTCGTGCGACGATTCCGCCAGCCCCAGCGCGATCGCCTCCCGAATCGCGGAGTGCACACGCTTTTCGTAGTCCATATCGAGCGCCGGCGGCAGTCCCCACATCTTGTTTAGGACCACTTTCGCGTATTGCGTGCCGCCGAAACGCGTGGGATCTACCGTGCCGAGCCCGCCGAGCAGCATCACGGTTCGGCCTTCCTCTTTAAAAGAAATGGTCACCGGCGGCGCGGTCTTCATAAGGCCCACGATGCCCATGACTGGTGTCGGCCAGATGGCTTCGCCGAGAGTCTCGTTGTACAGGCTCACATTGCCGCCCGTAATAGGCGTCTCGAAGTGTTTGCAAGCCTCGGAGATTCCCTCGATCGCGTCCACCAGCTGCGCCATGATCTCCGGCCGCTCCGGATTGCCGAAGTTGAGATTGTTAGTCGCCGCTACCGGTGTCGCGCCCACTGCGGACAAGTTCCGGCAGCATTCGGCGACCAGCAAGCGCGCGCCTTCGCGCGGCGATAGCGCGCAGTAGCGTCCGTTTCCATCCACGGACATGGCGACGCTGGTTCCGGTTTCCTTGATCCGCACGATCGCCGCGTCGCCGCCCGGTCCCTGAAGCGTGTTGGTGCGAACGGACGTGTCGTACTGCTGCCAGATCCAGCGCTTGGAGCAAAGATCGCCCGATGCCAGCAACTCGAGAAGATCGGCATTCAAATCGCGGCTGCGCGGAATGTCCGGAGCTTCCATCGGCGCTGGCCGATAGGGTGCAACGCTATGTGGCCGTTCATATAGAGGCGCTTCGTCGGCCAGCTCGCGGTTGGGGATCTCCGCGACCACCACGCCGTGATCCTTCACGCGCAGCTTCCCGTCGCCGGTCACTTCGCCGATGGTCACCGCGTCCAAACCCCATTTGCGGAAGACGGCGAAGACTTCTTCCTCGCGACCTTTTTCGGCGACGAGCAGCATGCGTTCCTGGGATTCGGACAGCATGATCTCGTACGGCGTCATGCCGGATTCACGCTGTGGCACGCGCGCCAGATCGATCTCGACCCCGGTTTCCGCGCGGCTCCCCATTTCGCAGGTGGAGCACGTCAGTCCCGCGGCGCCCATATCCTGAATGCCGACCACCGCGCCCGTGTGCATCGCCTCGATGCAGGCCTCGAGCAGGAGCTTTTCCATGAACGGATCGCCCACCTGCACATTGGGACGCTTCTGTTTCGATTCCTCGGTGAACTCGGCCGAGGCCATGGACGCGCCGTGTATTCCGTCGCGCCCAGTTTTTGCGCCCACATAAATGACTGGGTTGCCGATACCCGAAGCGCGGCCGAAGAATATTTCGTCGTGACGAAACACGCCTAGCGCGAACACGTTCACCAATGGGTTGCCGTTGTAGCAGCGCTCGAAGGCGGTTTCGCCGCCGACAGTCGGCACACCGAAACAATTGCCGTAATGCGAGATGCCAGCCACCACGCCTTCCAGAATCCGGCGGTTGCGATCGCCGCACTCGGGATCGTCGAGAGGGCCGAATCTTATCGCGTCCAGCACGGCGATGGGCCGCGCACCCATGGTAAAGATGTCGCGCAGAATTCCGCCGACGCCGGTGGCCGCACCTTGGAACGGTTCGATGAAGCTGGGGTGGTTGTGCGATTCGATCTTGAAGGCAATCGCGTAGCCTTGCCCGATATCGATAATCCCGGCGTTCTCTCCGGGGCCCACCAGGACGCGATCGCTGCGCGTGGGCAATTTCTTCAAGTGCAGGCGCGAGCTCTTATAGGAGCAATGCTCGCTCCACATGACGGTGAAGATGCCGGTTTCGGTTTGATTCGGCTCGCGGCCGAGGATCTTGCGGACTTTCTCTAGCTCGGAAGGCGCCAGGTCGCTCATGCGTGTGCTGACACCATCGACCGGACCATCGATTCGAGAACGATTCTTCCATCAGTAGATCCCAGTAACGGGTCGGCGGCGCGTTCCGGATGCGGCATCATGCCCATCACGTTGCGGCGCTCACTGCAGATGCCGGCGATATCGCGCAGCGAGCCGTTGGGGTTATCGATATAGCGCATCACCACGCGGTCCTCGGCTTCGAGCGCGTCGAGCGTGCGTTGGTCCGCGAAGTAACAACCCTCGCCGTGGGCGACCGGTACTTTCATCAGTTGTCCTTTTGTCGCGGCGCATGTGAACGGACTGTTGGTAGTTTCGATACGAACGGTGACGGGACGGCACACAAAGCGGAGATTCCGATTGCGCAAAAGCGCGCCGGGAAGCAGGCCGCTTTCCACCAGAATCTGGAATCCGTTGCAGATGCCCAGCACGAGTCCGCCTTCCTGCGCGAATTTCTTCACCGCGGCCATGACCGGCGAAAATTTCGCGATGGCGCCGCAGCGCAGGTAATCGCCGTAGGAAAAGCCTCCCGGCAGAATCACCGCGTCGGCGTTACCGAGCGAAGTGGAATCGTGCCAGACAAATTCAGCTTGGTGGCCCAGGTTGTGCGAGACCGCGTACCACGCGTCGTGGTCGCAATTGCTTCCCGGAAACACGACGACGCCAAATCGCATAAGAAGTGGGGGAAACTTCAGTGTAACATGGGCGAAATGGATGCTCTCGAACTCGAAGCTCTTAATGCATGTGTCCAGCAGTATTTCGATGCCTGGAACCATCGCGACGCCGATGCTGTCCTCGCGACGTTCGCCGCGGAGGGAACCTACTGCGATCCGGCCAGCGGCGGCCGTCTGCGCGGCGAAGCCTTAAAAGGATACATGGTGGGTCTATGGGCGGCGTTTCCCGACCTTTCGTTTGAGATCGCGAGCAAGGGACTGGCGGGGGAGAATTTAGTCGCCGCTCAGTGGATCATGCGCGGTACGAACACTGGATCCATGATGGGGCTGCCGCCAACGGGGAAATCGGTCACGGTTTCGGGCGCCGATTTCATAAGGGTGGTCGGCGGCAAGATTCAAACCGTGGATGGCTATTTCGATTCGCGGGCCGTGCCGGAACAGCTCGGTTTGCAGGTCCTGGTACAGCCGAAGGAGATTGGTCCATTCGCGTTCGGCAATGCGACCAGAGGTTGGGCTGGTAAGAACGTCAAACCGGGTGCGTTCAGTGTTACCGTCCTGGAGGCTCGGTCGCCTGAGGAAATTCAGGAAGTGCAGCGGCAGTCACAAGGCGTGGTCGAGGAGATGCTGGCGATGAACGGCTTCCTGGGATTTGTCGGCGCCACGGTGGGAAACCGGATGATGACGATTACCGCCTGGGAGAGCGCCAAAGACCCGCGGCAACTGCTCGCCGGCGGCCGGCATGCGGATGCCATGAAGGCGTTTTTCGGAACGGAGCTCGCCGCGGGAGGATTCACCAGTGTGTGGGTGCCGGACCGGATCAACACGCGCTGGGTGCGCTGCAGTTCTTGCCATCGCATGACGGATCACGAGCGAGGTACCGGAACATGTTCCTGCGGAGCGAAGCTATCTGAGCCTCTTCCATATTGGTGATCATTAATTAGCGGGCGATTGGTGAGCAGGCGGAAGCTGTGGTAAGTTCAAAGAGTCCCATCGCGCGCGCCCGTAGCTCAGTTGGATAGAGCGTCTGGCTACGAACCAGAAGGTCGCATGTTCGAGTCATGCCGGGCGCACCAACAACTCTTAATTTAGTAGGCACTTACGGGAGCCGCGACTCAGGCACTCACTGTTGCCAGTGCCTTTTGTTCCTGAGGCACCGCAACTAGATTCAGGTTGCTGTCTGCGAGTTCAGCGGTCGGAAGCCCGGTCTCCGGGTCGAAGCCGTAGACGTTATACCGACAGGACTGAATCGTCTCGATAAGACGGAATAGCTAAGCTCGTTGCCGAGATTCAACAAAGCTTGAAGCCGCGGTGCCATGGCCCGACGAAGGCCGCCTCCCGGGGGCCCAAGGGTCTCACGAACGACAACTGCCTCGCGAGCTCCAATACTCCGACTCCGTCTTCTCTTCGCCTATCACGCTGACCAATCGCCTAGACTACAATAGCAGTTCAACACGATCGTAAGCCGTGTTGTCGAAGCATACAACCCATGAAAATCGCCTTTCTGAACCCCTGGCGAAATGCTGCTGAAAACCAAGCTTTTGCCTCCTTGCGCATCGCGGCAAACCGTGTGAACCACGAAATGATTCACTGCACGAATAGCACGGAAGTCGACCACTGCTCGCCCGACTTTGTTCTGGTCTCGGCCTCAACCCAGGCGAAACTCAACGACTACCCGCACTACGGCGTCATTCACGAGCCGCGGGACAGGTTTCTTTCCAACCGCGCCTACTTCAATAATTTGTTGTCTTATGACGGCTATCTGACAATCTCGGATACCTTGGAGCGCTTTCTCCGCGATGTCAATTACGGGGCGGGTCGAACTCCTCGGATCGGGTTCTGCTACAACACCTGCCAACGTCAGGAAAGGGCAACAGACCTTGCCGCTCTGTTGGGGGCTCGCGCACTGAAGATTACATACTTCGGGACGAACTGGGACAAGCGCCGCCAGAGATTCTTTCAGATACTGGGTGACTCGGATAAGGTGCAGATCTTCGGCCCGGAGAAATCGTGGATCCATATTCGCCGCAGCGCGTACGGTGGTCCGGTAGATTTTGACGGGGACAGCGTACAAGCAAAATATGTTGCCAATGGAATCGGCCTCTGTATGCTGTCCGATCAGCACCTGGCGGACAACATTATCTCCAATCGCATTTTTGAGATCGCATCCGTTGGCGCGATTGCAGTGTGTTGCGACCTGCCTTGGATTCGCAGGTATTTTGGGGACAGCGTTTACTATTTCGATCAAACCCTGAACGACCATGCGCTTCGGGACGCGATCATGAAAATCCGGGAAACCATCTATGCTGACCCGGCTGCTGCCATCCAGAAGGCAAGACGAGCGCGCGAAATTTTTGAAACAACCTTTGCTGCCGAGATCATGGTGGAGAATGCGGTTCAGTACCATCAGGCCTCGATCGCCGATCGTGCCGTTACGGTAAAGAAGGCGGAGCAGGCGTCCTCACCGTTGATTTCTGTTGTAATCCGCTGTGGATCGCACGCGATTGAATACCTGCAGCGGGCGGTTCAATCGGTAGCCCGCCAAACCTTCGGCGAGTACGAAGTGATTCTCGTTCGGCACAAGGAACTCGACGTCTCTCCTGTCCTGGGCCGGCAGTGGCCGCGTATCCGCTCGATACGACTCGTAGACAGCCCTGGTGGAAATCGGAGCGCCAGCCTTTGGGCAGGCCTGAAGTGCGTGCAGGGCCAGTTGTGGGCGCTACTGGACGAAGACGACTGGTGGTTTTCCGATCACCTAGAGCGCTTGCTGGTGCCCTATTCCAACGCTCCTGTTGACCGTTTATTTGCGTATTCGGGCAGCATCGTCGTCCGCGGCAAACCTCAAGCTATTGACGGTGGCGGAGAGGATCTGAGAGCACTGTACACTTTCGGAATCGAGTCGTTCGGTTCCTTGCATACGGTTGCATCTGCGTTCGCATCGAATTGTTTTGTGGCGTCGGCCAGCTTGCTGACCTCGGACGTGCTGATGGATCCAGGAATGGATTCGGCTGAAGACAGCTATCTGATTTTGTCGCTGCTGGCGGAAGCCGACCCGGTGTTCTCGTACGCCGCTACGAGTGTCTTCGACCGGTCCTTACCGGGACAATCTAACTTTGCGGAGCATCCCCGGCGTCGCGATGATGAGCTTACCCTTATGCTACGGCTACTCGGGCGCCGCCGCCCGCGCTGCCTCCCGCCCGTCGATGTCTGGAAGGGTTTGGCTGATTTCTGGGCGAAGCGGCCTCTGCACGTCAGCGTCGATTACGAGGTTCTCCCGCACAACTGGGAAACCGTCGCTTCCGGGTTCGAACAGAAACAGAGCTACGTATGCCGTGGATCAAGCTTTGTGAACCCGAAAACAGGATCTGCCGCCATTTGCCCCCCCATCGAACCCTGGGCGTACGGCGCGGAACTGGTTTTGAAGCGGCCTTCAAGATCCGCCGTGGAATATGCCGTGGTGGCGGAGTTCACGGTTACAAGAGGCGTGATCGGAATCGGTATCCTTAATGTGGCCGGCGACGATTTTCTGTTCCGCAAGAAGTTCAGCGCCAATGGCCACCTCCAATCAGTACAAATACGCGTGCGGGATCTTAAAGCTCTGGGGCGGTTCGTGATCCAAAACTGGGACGTGCCTGGGGAATCCCGCGTGGATTTGGTGTCGGTGCGAATGTTTGCTGGACCGGAATGATTCCAGACGGGTCACTTTCGTTTGAACCCGTTCAATGTCACGTGCTCGGCGATTCGAATGTAACCGTCATCGTTCGCCAGGAAGACAATACGGATTGCCCGAGCGGTTCCGGGCAGAGCTACGAGCGTTGAGCGCGTGCCTTCCCGTAGTGTGCCGGTCTCATAAAGCGTACGGTAGTCTTGGTCTTGCAGAATCATGTTCACAGGCCCATAAGGACCTTCCGGTCTTTCGTCAACGATATTCACCTCGATCGCGGCTATTTGATCTGCTTCGCCAATAGGCTGGAAGTTCGTTGCGGCGTGATCTCTGGTGTCTGTGATTCGTATCGCCCAGGGGGGAAGCGATTCTGCTGGCCGTCGCGGACCGTGAAGGGCGCGAGATGTATGAGTGATCAAGCCTTCCGCATCCAAGTCCATCAGTTGGGAGCTGGGAATCAGCGATTCCCTGGCGGGCGATTCCGTGTAGACCTTGGGCGGGAGTTCCCGACGCGTGACCTGGACCAGTGTGACGAGCGATGGAGTGCTTCCGATCGTCGCAACCACGCGCTTGACCGGTACAACAGTGACGCCACTCCGTTGTAACGTCGCGATAGCTTGATCGTGGACCGCTTGACGGTTGTCCATGATCGCCACATAGTTGCCGCGCGCCAGGGCCTCGTACCGCAGTCCGGCTGTATCCGGTAAAGTCCTGTTCAGCAGGCGAGTCGCCCACATATAAGTAGAGGCCACGGACGTGTAGTATTCATTGCCCGTACTGTAGGAGTACCAGAACCAAAGCGGTCTGTCCTTGCTCAGTTGTGCAAGCTCGCGCGACATGCGGTCTACGGCCAAATAGAGTTCGCGGCTTGCCGCCGCGCCGGTAGACTCCCTCAATTGCAAGCTCCCGAGATGAATCAGCACGAAGCCGACAGACGCGCCAACGATGAGTAAGGAAGCTGTCCGTTGTCTGATGAATTCCGCAACGAGAATTGCGGCGGCCAAGGCCAAAGCCAGTGAAGTCGCGCTGGCGTCCGGCTTTGCACGAACAGCAGCGTAAGTAACAGCAATCGAAGTGGGCAATAGCCGGGATACCTCTGTTCCCACTAGAAGGGCCAATAATCCGCACATCGTCGCCAAAACGAGAAAGCCGGATGTCCGCCACGAATCCAATCTTCGTCCAATGAAAGCCCCAGCAGTGACGGGGACGAAGATGGTCAAATAACTCGCGTAGTAGAAGGCTTGCAGCACTAGTATCCCGCTTGCATGCAACAGGGCGAAGACGGCGAGGACCAGCGGCACTGCCCCAATGTCTGCCAACCGAATCGCCGCTTCTTTCTGCCATCCTCCGGAACGAGGATTCGAAAGCAACCTGAGGATGAAAGCAATACTGATGAGCCCTATTGCGCAGGGAATGACGAGCCACCAAGCATGCCCGATCCAAATTGAGGGGCTCGCGTAATACGGATTGGGGGCTCTTGCCAGAGTTACGGCGCTGGATATGGAGGGAGCAAAGAACAGGAAATGTCCTCCTAGGCCGAGGCTGATCAGGCCCAGACCCGCCGTCATAGCACCAAATCCAATCACCACCGGAACAGCCATGGAAATGCCCTTTATTCCAGTCCGCACTAAAAACAGAAATGCCACTACGGGTGCCAAACTCAGCACGAAGATATTGCAGTGGACCGCCGCAGCGAACGCGATCCCACCGAAAACGGCACGACGAATGGATGAACCTCTTGCGTCACGGAAGCTGAATGCCGCCGCTCCCAGTTCCTCAAGGCAAAGCAGCATATACGCGATGCCTGCTCCATCCACGTAGTCCCACCCCGCGGCTGACAAAAAGTCTGGATAGGAGCAGAGCAGAAGAGCCGTCACCAGCGCGCAACGAGTACCGTATTCGCGCCGTATTAGAAAATAGGCCGAGAGCGCCGCGATCCAGCATACGAACAAGCGCAGAACAGCATTGGCCACCAGTGGACTAAACAGAGAGTGAGCAAGAGCACCCGGTAAGATCCATGCAAGGCGTGTTCCGTAGTAATAGCCATCAAACGCCGCCACATGATGCTTCAGGTTAATGAAATATCCGTGATAGAACCACTGATCGAAGCCTTCCGGCGTGAACACCCATGAGGGTCCGACGATAATCTCGATGAGGGAGATCAGGAGAATGGTCGCCACCGGGAAGGAGAGCGCCCTTCCCAGCCCCTTCACATGCGGGAGCACCAACTCCGGAATTGTTTTAGACGGTAATCGAACCGGCACCATGCTGATCATCACGCTGGATGACGATGGACCAATCTTAGCGTGCTCCGAACCGCGATTTCAGAAAGCAGAGCGGATGTCAGTCGCTCATTGTTCCTGGGAACCGGGCTCAGCCGGCATCTGGCTGATGCGCTTCAACATGGCGGACAACTCCTGTGACTCCGGCAACCGAAGGCCGAAGTCGATTTCCAACGAGGAACGCAGCGCTGCAGCGTCGGTTAGCGTCCTCTTTTCCGTTTTGTCCTTCCGATGGATGGTAAGCGCGTTGTTGCGCAGCGCATAGCGCCCGTCTTTAGTCGCTCGTGCGGCGATCAACATCTGGCGAAAGAAGGAGCTTGGATGGTGACACAGGTACCAATTGGAGACTTCGTAGTCCGATGGGAATTGCGGCTCCATCGTGAAGCGATAGAGAGGTTTCCATCCTTCATCCAACGAAAGTTCCAGCACGAAGCCCTTTTCGATCGGCGACAGTCGGTGCGGTTCATGCGGCGTGGCCTGCACGGTGTGCGGTTGCAGGCGAAGGGGAGAAGTCAGAACGTTTCCACCGAATCCCACGTCGGTGATGTACTGCGAACTACCCAAATCCACCAGCAGGAGCATGTGACTGCGCGGTCCGATCGGGTTGCCGGGCGGGGCATTCCACAAGACGCGAGCCGCCAGATTCGTGACCGAAAATCCCAACGCTTCGAGCGCATGACGGAACAGAGTATTGTGCTCAAAGCACCACCCGCCGCGGCCCCCGGCGACAAG
Source organism: Terriglobia bacterium (assembly GCA_020073445.1). Classification (GTDB taxonomy): domain Bacteria; phylum Acidobacteriota; class Terriglobia; order Bryobacterales; family Bryobacteraceae; genus Palsa-187. The sequence goes on along the minus strand of JAIQFE010000001.1, from coordinate 48,495 downwards.
TTTCTTTTGCAGAGAATCCAGATCGAGCGATACGGGCCAGCCCAGTAGTGGATTCAGATTCTCGAAGGGAATGGCCGCGGGATGGAGGGCGTGCACGGCTTCCAGTGTTTCGATGGTGGCCGTGCGTGGCCCGGTATAGCCGATGCGTGCAAGGTATGCGTCTAGATCAAACTCGGAGAGCACGGATTCAGGATAAAACTTTCGCCGGACTTCCTATTGCCTGCCCCGCTTGTGCGATCAGGAAATCGACCACTCGTTCGAATGGATCGAAACCGAAAGCTTCTCCGATCGGCGCGCGAAGGTTGGAGTTCGCGTTGACGTCGTAGAACACCAGCCGGCCATCGGAGGCCTCCAAATACTCGATACCGCCGACGTCCAGGTGGCCGGCCGCCATCAATCTCTTGCCCGCATCCACGGCTGACGCGGGAACTTCCGGATACGGGTGAAACTCGACCGGACGCGCAGGTTTGGTTTCCGGAATCTCGCAGTGCGAATCGCCGGTTAAGGGATTGCATACCTCCGACGGGCACAGGTTGAACGAGCCGTGAGAAATGACGCGCATGGCGTAGAGCAACTCGCCGCCCAGAAACTCCATCCGGACGATGCCCTGCGAGGGAGCAACCTGGAAATACTCCTGAAGCGTGAGCAGATGATCGGGAAGCCAAACATCGGGCCGGTCGCGCAGCAGGCGCACGAGCTCGTCGGATGAGTTGAGCAGGTACATCCGCGCGCCGCTCCCGCCCTGTTCCGGTTTCAGCAGAGCGGGCCAGCGATCTCCCCACTGTGCGAGCGCCGAATCCACATCGTTAAACGCGAGTGTTCGCGGGTGCGCGATGTTCAGGCGCCGCATCAGGGCAGCTTGCGTGGACTTGCTCAGTTCCAGCGAAAACGCTTGCGAACCATTGAGTACTCTAGCTCCGCCGAGTTCAAGTGAGCGAATCAGAGAAAGGGCCAGCGGGACAGCGCGCGTGTTTCCGCGGACGTATGCACTCGGGCTGGCCTGGTTGAAATAGAGCGGGGAATCCGGGACGCGATCCGGATCGAACGCTCCGCGTTTCAGGTCGAACGTTCCGTAGCGGACACCACGGCGTTCCAGCGCGGAGAACAGCGGCTTCTGCCATTCGGGATGCTCAAAGAGAACGACAAGATCGTTATCCATGCTGGTTCTATCATGCCCGAATGTGCGAACGCCCGCTCCATCACAGCCGGCCAGAAAGCGTAACGCGCCGATGCTTCATCCGCAAGCAGCCATCGCCTTCTGGCCTACGCTAAAAAAACGCGGCGACTCCGGCCGGACCCCGCCCGCCAGCCTCCAGATCATTTCGGTCGCCCCTCGAGCCTGGGCGGACTTCACCGTGTTCTCGTCGGTGCCCAAGAGCCCAGCCGCTTCCTCCACCCGCAGCCCCTCGAAAACGGTCAGAATCACGGCGCACCTTACGAACACGTCCATCGCCAGCAGAGCGTCTTCGAGCTCTTGCTTGGTGAAGCCCGCCCGATCGACCGAAGCCGCCCGGGCCAACCCGTCCAGTTCGCGCTTGGTCGCCGGGCGGGTTCGCAGCTCGGATTCGCGCAGTTGGCGGCGGATAGTGCTAAGCGCCGCGACAATCACCAGCCTTCGGGCCCAGGTAAGCATGAACTTCTGGAGCCCTGGCGCGGGAGCTTCGCTGTTGAGAGCGCCGGTGTAAGCCTGAACGCTCCGCTCCCGGTCCCCCGTCAGGAGGAAGGCCAGCCAATACAATTCCGACATGTGGTCTTTAAAGATTCGGTCCATTTTCTTCCTCTTCTATTGCTCACCAAGTTCTTGTCCAGTTGGGTCTCTTGCCCATTGCTTGGTTCGCTAAAAACTCTTGAAACTACTCTCCGCTCGATCGCACCGCGTATAGAACTCGCGGTTCTTCCTGCTGCACGGGAAGCGCCAGCGAGAGCGCCATCGCGGCCCAGCTTGTCCCCGCCGCGGAAATCCACTGGTCTTTGCCATACGGGAATCCGCTCTCTTTGTACGGCTGGAACGGGAATGACCTGGTCCGGACCAGCCAGGAGCCATCGGCGAACTGCGTCCGCAGCAGGAACGCGATTCCGCGCTGGATCGCCGGATCGGATGCCGGCAGCTTCGCTCCGCGCTGTAGCGCTACCAGCGCCTGGCCGGTCGCATAGGCATCCGTTCCCAGCGCCGGCAATTGGGACCAGCCACCATCCTCGCGTTGTTCCGCCAGCAGAGCCTGCGCCCGTTCGCGGATCTCCTTCGGTTCGGCATTCGACCAGGCCAAGCCGAGCACCTGCATCGCGCGATCTTCCGTCGTCTCGGGCTTCGCGCTGAGCAGCCAAGCCCGGGCGCGCGCCACCTGGTCCTGCGGATGCTCGCCGTAAAGCTGCAACGCGCGCAGGCTCAATGCGGTTGCCGTGAAGTGGCTCGATTCGATCGGTGGCCTCAAGGGAAGAACACGGAAGCCGCCATCTTCCATCTGCCAGCGCGCCACCAGGCGAGCCATCGCCTTGGTGTAGGCATCCGCCGGATAGTTGTCCGCAGCTAATCCGAGCAGGAGATAACTTACCGAGACCGAAGGATCGGGAACCCGGTCGGCCGACTTTTCAGCGTCTTCCATGAGTGGCTTGACCACCGCGATGGTGCTTTCGGTCGCGAGCCGTGAAGATTTCTCATCCACCACAATGCCATGGGCGCGCGCGGCCGCCGCAGCCATCTGCGGCAGCGACTGGTTGTGGCAGGAGACGCAACCCGAAACCCGGATGAACTGCGGGCTGGTCTTCTGCAACAGTGCAATCGCCCGCTGCACCGAGTCCCTAACGCCATCCGGGTTCGACGCGCCCGCCCGTTCGAGCGCTGCCACTACCTTCGTGTTTCCCCGCCGCGAAGCCCAGATCAATGCGGTTTCCCCCACCTGATTTTTGGCGTTGGGATCCACCCCCAGTTGCAGGAGTTCCTCCGCCAACGCCGGGTCGCCAGCCTCGTTGAACGCCGCCCACATCAGAGCCGTCGACCCGGAGGCATCACGCGCCTGGACATCCGCCCCTTTCGCCACCATCGCGTGAAAAAGCTCGGCATTCCGGAACGCCACCGGAAAGAACACCGCCGGGAACCCGACCAGCCGGGCTTCATTCGGATCCGCGCCAGCAGCCAGCAGCCGTTTCGCTTCTTCCGTGTTGTTGTGCATCACTGCGGCGATCAAGGGCGTCGGCGGAGTGAAGTCCGGTACCTGTGCCCCCAGCACGGCGGCGAACTCGATGGCCAGAATCAATGCGCTTTTCATGGTTGCTCTAAAAGCATGACGGATGCCAATGCTTTGAATGTTATCAAGGTGTTAATTTTCAGTAACTTATATCGATATCCCCCCGGATCATTGGGCGACGATATGCTGATATTTCAGCGTTACGCCGAAATCTCAACAAGAGCCGGCCCCCGGGGCGTTACAATGTCCGTTGTTGGCGGGTCCAAGAAGACATGTCAGAAGCCTCTACCTTGGGAACCGATTTTCAAACGCTGCAATTCCAGGCGGCCCTGGTCGAGATCTCTCGCGCCGGTTCGGCTGACTTGAGTGAAGCGCTGACCCGGATTTCGGCTCTCGCTGCCGATGCGCTCGAGGTGGCTCGCGTCAGTTTCTGGCTGTTCAACGACGACCACACCGAGCTTCGCTGCGTGCATCTGTACGATCGCGAGCGCAATGTCCACGAAAGCGGAGCGATTCTGGAGGTCGGGAAGTATCCTTTATACTTCCAGGCGCTCGAAGAGAGCCGGACCATTCCAGCGGAGGACGCGCGTACTCACCCTTGCACCGCCGAGTTCGCGGTTGGGTATCTGGATGTTCTGAATATCTACTCCATGCTGGACGTGCCCATTCGCCGGGAAGGGCGCGTAGCTGGAGTCCTGTGCAATGAGCACACCGGCTCGCTGCGGACTTGGCGTTTTGAAGAACAGAATTTCGCGGCTTCGCTGGCCGATCTGACTGCGCTGGTGTTCGAGACGGATCGCCGCCGCCAGGTAGAGCGCGAACTCCGGAAATCCTTCGACCAATTGGAGCTGTTCTTTTCGCAGTCGCTCGACGGTTTCTGTTTCATGATGTTGGACGAGCCGGTTCGTTGGGATGACAGCGTCGATAAAGAAAAGGTCCTGGATTACATCTTTGAGCATCAGCGGACCACCAAGGTCAACGATGCCATGCTTCGCCTCTACGGGGCGACCGCCGAGCAATTTCTCGGTCGGCGAACCAAGGACGTATTCGCCCACGATCCGGCGCAGGGGCGACAGTTTTGCCGGGAAATGCTGGATGCGGGACATCGGCATGGCGAGAGCGAGGAGCGCCGTTTCGACGGAACTCCGATGTGGCTGGATGGCGACTACATCTGCATCTACGATCAGGAAGGGCGCTTTACCGGCAGCTTCAGCGTCCAGCGCGACATCACGGCTCGCAAGCAGGCCGAGCACGCTCTCCGGCGTTACAGCCAGCGTCTGAAATTGTTGCGGCAGACCGATCGCGCGATTCTGTCGGCCCGTTCTGTCCATGAAATCGCGGATGCCGTACTGGCGCGTTTTCGTGAGCTGGTCCCATGCCAGCGCGCCAGTGTATCCGTGATTGAACCGGGAGCCGCCGCCGCGCGTTTGGTCGGCGTCCTGACCTCGGAGGGAACGCCTCTTGGGGTCGGAACGCTACGGGTTGGGTCATGGGTGCCTCTGAATCTTTTCGGCGATCCGGATGATCTTCGCCAGGGCAGGCCGTACGTTGTGCCCAACCTCGCCCATATTCCGATGGCGCCTGCGCGCATCGCGCTCGAAGAAGACGGAATCCGGTCGATTGTCGCGGTCCCGCTGCTGGCGAATGGCGAATTGATAGGTACCCTGAATCTTGGATCGAATGAGGTCGCGGCTTTCACGGCCGAGCATGTGGAAATCGCGCAGGACGTCGCCGATAGTCTCGCGGTGGCCATCCGGCATGCCCACTTGAATCAGCAGGTAGCGCATCACGCGGCCGACCTGGAGCGGCGCGTTACCGAGCGGACTCAAGAGCTGTCGGAAACAAATTCCCGGCTTCGGGAAAGCGAGGATCGGGTTCGGACGCTCTATAACAGCACGCCCATCATGATGCATTCGATTGACAGCAACGGCTGCATCCTGGACGTGAATGACTTCTGGCTGCAGACGCTCGGATACGAGCGCAGCGAAGTGATTGGCCGGCCGGTAGTGAATTTTGCGCCGCCCGAATATCAAACTTACGTTCGCGATGAACTGATGCCAAAGCTGGAACGCGACGGGTTTATCACCGAGGCGGAAGTCCAGGCCGCCAAGAAGAACGGCGAACGGGTGGATCTGCAGATTTCTTCGGTCGTGAAGAAAGATGCGAGCGGCAAGTTCCTGTTCAGCCAGACGTTCCTGCTGGACATCACCGAGCGGAAGCGTGCCGAGCGCGCGCGCAAGGAAACCGAGGAACGGCTGGCCGGGATTTTCCGCTCGGCGATGGACGCGATCCTCGTCGTCGATTCCGAAAGAAGAATCGTGATCTTTAATGAAGCGGCGAAGACCATGTTCCAGTGCGACTCGCCGGAGGTCATCGGCAAGAGAATCGATAGGTTTCTCTCCGAGCCACTGGAGCAGTTCCTGACTGGATATATCGCTTCGGCCGGTTCGGATGCCGCGCAGGGCTGGATTCCCGAAGGGATGCGAGCGATCCGCAAAAACGGGGAGCCGTTCCCGATCGAAGCCACGGTTTCCCGGACCGATGTTTCCACCGGCCGGTTATTTACCCTCATCCTCCGCGACGTCGGCCAGCTGAAGCAATCGGAGGAAATGCTGGACCAGTTGCAGCGTGAGAATGTCTACCTTCAGGAGGAGTTACAGAGCGAGCTCAATTTTGAAGAGATCGTCGGAGCTTCGCCCGCGATTCAGAAGGTATTCACCAGCATCGAGATGGTGGCGCAGACCGACTCTACCGTTTTGCTGCTCGGAGAAACGGGTACCGGGAAAGAGCTGATCGCCCGCGCGCTTCACGTTCGAAGCCAGCGGCGGCAAAGCGTCATGGTCAAAGTGAACTGTGGCGCGCTGCCCGCCAGTCTGGTGGAAAGCGAGCTGTTCGGCCACGAAAAAGGGGCCTTCACCGGAGCGGTTGGGCAGAAAAAGGGCCGTTTTGAGCTGGCCCACCGCGGCACGATTTTTCTGGATGAAGTGGGTGAGCTGCCGCTCGAAACCCAGTCGAAGCTCCTGCGCGTATTGCAGGAACAGGAATTCGAACGGGTCGGTGGTTCGCAAACGCATAAAGTCGATGTGCGCGTCATCGCGGCCACGAATCGCGATCTGGAACAGGAAGTCCGGCGAGGTGCGTTCCGGGCCGATCTCTTCTATCGCTTGAATGTCTTCCCCATTGAAGTACCGCCGCTGCGCGAACGCAAGGACGACGTTCCTTTATTGGCGGGCCATTTCGTGCGCCGCTTCTCGCAGCGTATGGGCAAACGGATACAGGGCATCAATCGCGCCGTGTATGAGCAGCTTCATCAATATGACTGGCCCGGCAACGTTCGTGAACTCGCGAACCTTTTGGAACGTGCGGTGATTCTGTGCCAGTCCGATATCCTCGAGCTGAAGCATCTCTCCATGAGTCGTGTGAAGCCCGGCGCGCCGGGAGCGGCAGGCCCCGCCGAAGGTCTTCCGACGCTCGAGGAAGCCGAACGTCGCCTCATCCTGCGCGCCCTGGAGCAAACCGGTGGGACCTTGGCTGGACCCAACGGCGCTGCCCAGATCCTGGGGCTCAATCGATCCACTTTGTGGTCGCGAATGAGGAAGTTAGGAATCGACCTCCCCAAGAACCAGAACGCGCGAGCACAAGCCGAATAGTATTGTTCAGATTTCCGCACCCTGCTGATATCTCAGCACAATCTCGGTCGACTCTGGATATAAAACCAATATAATCAGAAGATTACACATGGCATGCCGGGTGCTCCTACACCATTGCCATGTATAGAATCAGCAGAATCTTCCAGACGTCTTGCGTTGCCATCCTCAAGCTTGCCGGCCAAGTCACAGACTTCGATGTGAACGGCTGGTCCGACTTCTTGAAGGAACTGGAGGGCGAAACCGGGCATTTCATCGTGCTCGATTTCTGTGACGTCTCGCGTGTGGACCGGAAGCCGGCCGAACTGCTGGTCCGGACGCTTCCGAAACATGTGCTGCTGCTCAACTGTCCCACCGGAATCAAGAACATGGCGGATTCCGCAGGGCTGCGCGAGCAAGTGCTTGAGCCGTCGACCGGGCAGAATCCTTGCTTCCTCAAACCATGGAATGACTCCATCGGAGGTGCGGTGTGAAGAACAACTCTGCGTTCCGCGACCTGCTCATTCCGGTATTGACGGTTTGCGTGTTCTTGCCGGCGATGGCCGGGATGTGGTGGCGCTACTATTTCGAGTTTTCGGCACCTCAGCCGCCGGCCTTGTCGGGAACTCTTCAAACGGCGTCTTTGAAAGTCGATGGGCGTGAGCGCTCGTTCGCGTTTTACGTGCCCGCACGGGTGGCCGGGAACGCGCCGCTGGTGGTCGCGCTGCACGGAGCGAATAGTAGCGGCCAGAACCTGCGTGCGTTCACCGGATACGAGTTCGATGTCCTCGCTGACAAGTACGGCTTCGTAGTGGCGTATCCCGATTCGTTTTCTGGAAGCTGGAATGACTGCCGGGTTGCTTCGCATAACCCCGCACGGCGCCAGGGAATCGACGACGTGAGTTTCGTGAAAGAAGTAGTCGCAAACTTGCGAACCCGTTATGGTGCCGGCGGTCCGGTGTACGTTCTTGGATACTCGACGGGCGGGCTCATGGTCTACCGGCTCGCAGTCGAGGCGCCGGAAACATTTACGGCAGCGGCAGCGATTTCCGCGAATCTGCCAACCGATGGGGATTCGGACTGTGTTCCTTCGCGAACGCCCGTCTCAATCGCGATCCTGAACGGAACCGCGGACCAGATCAATCCCTTCAGCGGAGGAAGCGTGAACAGTCTCTGGACGACGAGCCTGGGCCACGTCCAGTCGGCCGAGCAGAGCGCGCGTTATTTCGCCGAATTGGCCGGTAACGCGAGCCAGCCCCGCATCGAACGGCTTCCGGATCGCGAAGGCAATCCGGCGACTTGGGCGGAGCGCCGCACCTGGTCCAGTGGCAGAGCGAATATCGAGTTGCTTGCGATTCACGGAGGCGGACACACGATTTCGCAGTCTCGGGTTCGCCAGCCGAGAATCCTGGGCCCGACCAGCGACCACGTCGATGCTCCCGAGGAAGTCTGGCGCTTTTTCGCTCACCCGGACGACGTTTCCTTGGCGGCCCGGATGACACCGTGACAGGTCCTCAATTCCTATTGTTTTCAGCGATGTAATAAAAGCGCCCCTGAAAGCATCTCCGAACTGGCGGCTAGTGCCGAGGCCGCTATTCTTATGCGCCTTGCTCTCAGGTTAAATCTGCTGCTCATCGCCGGCGTTGCCGCGGTGGCCATGGGATTCGCTTATTATCAGGTGCGATCCGAACGGCGCGGCTTGGAGCGGGATCTCCAGCGCCAGGCGCTGGATCTGGCGGAAAGCCAAGCTAAGGCGGTGGAACCGCTGTTGGCTGCGCATTCGTATAAGAGTCTCCAGGCGTTTGTCGACCGCTCCGCCGGGCGAGAGCGTCTGGCGGGCATGATGGTGTCCGACACTGCCGGACAGCCGGTGGCGATCACGTCGGATCTGGTAGCTCGCCTCAACGGGAAACCTCCGGCCATCCTCCAGGTCGACGGGGCGGAAGAGGCGCGTGGAGAATTCATTCAGCTCGGCGGCGTCCGGATGCACGCCGCTATTGCGCCGGTGCGGGCCGGCGAGACGACTATCGGAACTCTGGCAGTTTTTCACGATGCGGCGTATATCGATACGCGGGTCGGAGATGCCTGGCGCCGGACACTGGCGAGCGTAGCGTTCCAGACTCTATTGATCGCGGCCGTCACTCTGCTCACCGTGCGATGGGGCCTGGGGAAGCCGATGCAGCAAATGGCGCGGTGGATGCGCGACTTGCGTACATCTTCGGAAGCTCCCGCTCCGGAACTGCCGGGAAGCGGTGAATTCGAGTCTTTCACGCGCGAAGTCTCGCATCTGGCGACCAGCTTTACGGCCGCGCGCGCCGCCGCGGAAGAAGAAGCTCGCTTGCGCGAGTCCGCGGAATCGCAATGGACCAAGGACCGCCTGCGGATTTTCGTGCAAGGCCGTCTGGGAGACAGCCGTCTGGTCGTGGTCTCCAATCGGGAACCGTACGAGCATTTTCACCGCGCCTCGGGCATCGAATGGTCCGTTCCGGCCAGCGGGCTGGTCACCGCGCAGGAGCCGATCCTGCGGGCTTGCGCCGGCACCTGGATCGCACAGGCTACCGGTGACGCCGATCGCGAAACCAGCGACGAGCGTGGATGCCTGCGTGTGCCACCCGACCATCCCCAATACACCTTGCGGCGAGTCTGGCTCACCGAGGAAGAGGTCAAGGGTTTCTATCTGGGGTTTGCCAACGAAGGGCTGTGGCCGCTGTGTCACATCGCGCACACGCGTCCCACGTTTCGCGCCGAGGACTGGAAACAATACGAAGCAGTCAACCGTAAGTTCGCCGCCGCGGTCTTGCGCGAGATTCGTGGCGAGCAGGATCCGGTGGTGCTGGTCCAGGACTACCATTTCGCCCTGATGCCCAAGCTCATCAAGAAAGCGCGGCCCGATGCGCGCGTTGCGATCTTCTGGCACATTCCCTGGCCGAATCCGGAAGCGTTCGGCATCTGCCCGTGGCAGCGCGAGCTGCTGGAAGGTCTGCTGGGGGCCGACCTGGTGGGCTTTCACATCCAGGCGCATTGCAACAACTTTCTCGAGACCGTGGATCGCGTGCTGGAATCGCGCATCGAATGGGACCGCAATGCGGTCATGCGCCATGGACATCTGACCGCGGTTCGCAGGTTCCCGATCAGCGTCGCAATGGACCCGGAGCAGAACGGCAGCAGCGCTTCTTCCGAGCTGCAGTACCTTGAGCGAGCCGAGCTGTTGGCCAAGCACGGCGTGCGCGCGGCCTTCATGGGCATCGGCGTCGATCGCGTCGATTACACCAAGGGGATTCTAGAACGGTTCCGCGGGCTGGAGCGATTTTTCGAAAAATATCCCGCGTATCGCGGAGAGTTCACGTTCGTGCAAATCGGCGCACCAAGCCGTTCGGAGATCCGCCGCTACCACGATTTCATGTTGGAAGTGGAACAGGAAGCCGAGCGGATCAATGCCCGCTTCCAGACCAGCGAGTGGAAGCCGATCATTCTCTTGACTCGGCACCACACTCGTGAAGAGATTCTGCCCTACTATCGCACCGCCGATCTGTGCATGGTCACGTCGCTGCACGATGGCATGAACCTGGTGGCCAAAGAGTACGTCGCGACCCGGAGCGACGGGCATGGCGTCCTGATCCTGAGCCGCTTTACCGGCGCGTCTCATGAACTGGTCGATGCGCTGGTCGTGAATCCGTATGACACGGAAGAGGTCGCCACGGCGATCCATCGCGCTTTGGAGATGCCTCCAGAAAAATCCCGCCTCCGAATGAGCCGGATGCGCGCGGTGGTCAAGGAGCACAACATCTACCGCTGGGCCGGCAATCTGATCGCGGAGCTGTGCGAAATCCGCACCTCGGCGACTCCGGCCGAACAGGATGCGGCGGACACGGTGTTGAAGAGCTGAATGCCCGTCGCCACACGCCACTTGTTTTCCTGCTGGAACGAAGTGGCGCAGCGAATCCGGCGCGCTTCCGCGATCGCGCTGTTTCTGGATTTCGACGGCACGCTCAGTCCGCTTTGCCCCCGGCCGGAAGACGTTCATTTGAGCGGCGCGACGAGGAACGTCGTGGCAACCCTCGCGCGGAAATCGAGGATTCGCGTCTGGGTGATCAGCGGACGCCGGAGAGCAGACGTGCGTGACCGGAGCCGCATCGGCGGCGTACAGTACCTGGGCTTGCATGGATGGGAAGGACGGCAGGAGCTTTCAATTGAGGAGGAAACCCGCCGTCTTCTCGATAGCCTGAAGGCCCGCGCTCGGCAGATCGTACAACGCAACTCGACGACCTGGTTAGAGGATAAAGGCGTCGTCGCGACGATACATCATGCCAAGGCCTCTGTGGCCGACGTGACGCACCTTCGACAAGAGATGACCTGTGCGCTGCAGCCGCTGAACGGGCGTTTTCGGGGGATCGCGGGAGAACGCAGTTTCGAGATCATGCCATCGGAGCTTGGGGACAAAGGAACCGCCGTACGCCACGAGTTGGCCATCGCCAGTCGTGCGGCATTGCCCGTATTTGTCGGCGATGATGCCGTCGACGAGCCTGCCTTCGCGGCCCTGACCAACGGGATCACCATTCGCGTCGGTCGCCCAAGCTTCACGCATGCCCGCTTCCGGCTTGCCGGCGTAAAGCAGGTCCGGATGTTCCTGGAGCGGCTGAACCGCGAGGTCGGGAGTTAGGGTTTGTTGCCGTCGATGACGCGCACGACGGTGCCGGAGGTGAGAGAATCCGACGGGCTCTCGATGACCTGGTCGCTTTCTGTGATCCCGGAGGTAATCTCGACTTCATTGCCGAAATCCTTGCCGACCGTGACGGGCACCATCTCCACCGTGCTGTCCCCGCTCTTTCCCGCGCGCACCACGCCCACACGCAGGCCCTCGCTGCGGAACAACACCGAGCTAACAGGAACAATCAGCGCGCGTCCACCCGGGAGAGCCATGTGGACTTCGGCGTAAGATCCGGGCCGAAGCTCGCCCGACGAGTTGTCCACGTCGATTTCCGTCAACAGGGTGCGGGTTGTGGCGTCCATCGCATCCGCGGTGCGCACTAATTTGCCGTGGAACTTGCGGCCGGGGTATTCGGACAGAACCAAGTCGGCGGCCACTCCCGGAACGGCGGCGCGCGAGGATACTTCGGGAACGTTCACGAAAAGGCGCAGCCGTTCCGAAGCCGTCATGCGGAACAATTCCTGGGCCGTGCCGCCATTTCCTGCGTTGATCAGTGCACCGATATCGGTATTGCGTGCCGTGATCACTCCGTCGAAGGGCGCCTTCACGATCCGGTAATCCTGCAATTGTTCCAGCAGGCCGATGTTCGCTTCCTGCGCGGCGACGTTGCTGCGCGCCGCGGCGATGGCTTTATCGAGCGCCTCGGTGTTAGCGACCAAAGCCTGGTATTGTGACTGCTTCTGGTCGTTATCCTGGCTGGAGAACACGCCTTGCTTAGCCAGCTCTTTCCAGCGGTCGGCACTTAGCTTGGCATATTCCTCGTTGGCCTTGCTCTGCTGGCGATTGGCAAGCGCTTGTTCCAGCGACGCCTGAGCCTGCTGTAGATTGGCTTTGGCCTGACGCAGTTGCTGGTCCAGCTCCGGAGCCTCGATTTCTGCCAGCACTTGCCCGGCCTTCACCCGAGCGCCGATATCGAAATACCATTTCTTCAGATAACCGCTGGTGCGCGCGTAGATCGGGGCGAAGGTAAATGCCTGTAAATTCCCCGGCAGCACCAGTTCCTGCTTCGACTCGCCCAGCCGCGGATGGATCACGGAAACCGTGGGGATCGCCAGATCCGCCGTTTCCTGTTTCACAATCGAGGCGGCTTTGATACGCGAGTTGATGCCGCGGTTGACCACGGTGGCCAGCAATACGACCAGCACCAGGACGAAGATCCACTTGAGTAAGCGGCTGCCTGCCGACGAATTTACTCGTTCTTTTTCTGTCTGCATCATTCTTCAACTCTCATCGGCAGCGGGCGATTCCGGTGGAGGAAGCTGAATACCGCCGGCACGAAAAACAGTGTCGCGATGGTGGCGAAGATCAAGCCCCCGATAACCGTGCGCCCCAGAGGCGCGTTTTGCTCGCCGCCTTCGCCCAAGCCCAATGCCATCGGCACCATGCCGATGATCATGGCCAGCGCCGTCATCAGGACCGGCCGGAAACGGGTGCCCCCGGCTTCGAGAGCCGCCAGCGCAGCGTCGCCGTGGTCGGCTAGGCGTTCTTTCGCGAAACTGACTACCAGAATGCTGTTGGCTGTTGCGACGCCAACGCTCATGATGGCTCCCATCAGTGCGGGCACGCTCATCGTGGTGTGAGTGACGAAGAGGAAGAGCACGATTCCCGCCAGAGCCGCCGGCAGCGCGGTGATGATGATGAAGGGATCCAGCCAGGACTGGAAGTTCACCACAATCAGCATGTAAACCAGCACCACGGCCAGAACCAATCCGCCGAGCAGCCCTTGGAAAGAAGACTGCATCGTCTCAATCTGCCCGCGGACGATCAGTTGCGATCCGCGCGGAAGATCCTTGCGATTGGCATCGACAATGCGGTTCAGGTCGGTAGCCACGCCGCCCAGGTCGCGATCCTGCACCGAGCCGAAGATATCGATGGTGCGCTGAATGTTGTAGTGGGAGAGCACGGCCATTCCGCTGGAGCGGCTGGTACTCGCCAGATCCCCGAGAATTTCGGGACGCTTTGCTTCGGGAGACGTGAGTGCGATGTTGTGCAGATCATTGAACGACGAGATCTCGCGCTGAGGTGTTTGCGTCACGACGCTGTAGCTCACCCCATTGCGCGGATCCAGCCAGAACGAAGGAGTGGTCTGGAAGCTTCCGCTCAAGGAGACCAGCACGTTGCTGGCGATGTTGTACTGCGTGAAACCGCTTTCCAAAGCCTTGGTGCGGTCCACATCGATCTTGATCCTCGGCTCGTCGAATACCTGGTGAATCCGCAAGTCGACAACGCCGGGGACCTTTCTCACCTGGCGTAGAAGGTTCGACGCGAAGGTGTGGTTGGCTTCGAGATTAGGGCCCGAAACCTGGATATCGATGGGCGCGGGCAATCCGAAGTTCAGAATCTGGCTGATGATGTCGGCCGGCAGGAAATAAAACAACACGCCCGAAAATTCGCTCGGCAGCCTTTGCCGCAATGCGTGTACGTATTCGTCGGTTGGACGATGACCGGGTTTCAGGGTGACCATGACGTCGGCATCCATGGTTCCAATGGGCGCAGACGTGCTGTAGGCAGTATTGATGGCGCTGTAAGGAACTCCGATGTTATCGGTGATCCCCGCCAGCTCGTCCGCAGGAATTGTTTTCCTTATAGACGTTTCGATCAGATCCGCGAGCCGCGCTGTTTCCTCGATGCGGGTTCCGGTCTTGGCTCGGAAATGAAGATTGAACTGGCCGCCATCGGTGGACGGGAAGAAATCCTGCCCCAGCCACGGAACCAGCAGAAACGCCAGGCAACACAGGGCCAGAAACGAAGGAAGAAACAAATTCCGGTGGCGCACGCATCGGGCCAGGGTGTTTTGATACCCGCCGCGCAGCGAATCGAATCCTTTTTCGAACGACCATTGCATCCTGGCGAGGATATTCCAGGCAGCCGGCTTGTGGGCGTGATGTGTGCCGGGCTTAAGCAGATACATGCATAGCGTCGGAACCAAGGTTCGCGAAAGGATGTACGACGCCAGCATGGCGAAGACCACGGCTTCGGCCAGCGGAACAAAGAGGTAGCGCGCGACGCCCGTAAGGAAGAACATCGGGATAAACACGATGCAGATACATAGCGTCGAGACAAACGCCGGCATCGCGATCTGAGCCGCTCCGTCCATAATGCCCGATCGGAGAGTTTTCCCTTGATCCAGATTCCGGTCGATGTTCTCGATGGTCACCGTGGCGTCGTCGACCAGGATGCCGACCGCCAGCGCCAGTCCGCCCAGCGTCATGATGTTGATACTCTCGCCAAGCCCACTGAGTACGCAGATCGACGTCAGAATCGATAACGGTATGGAGATCGCGATGATCAGGGTGCTGCGCCAGCTCCCCAGAAACAGAAGGATCATGGCCGCGGTGAGGCAGGCGGCGATAATCGCTTCGCGCACCACTCCATTCACGGCGGCGCGAACAAAGAGCGACTGATCCTGCACGATATCGATCTTGAGCGCCGGGGGAAGAGTAGACGCGATCCGCGGGATCAGGTCCTTAACCTGGCGTACGATATCGAGCGTCGAGGCCGATCCGGTCTTCATCACCGTGACCAGCGCGCCGCGTTGGCCATCCCGCCGGACTATGTTGGTCTGCGGCGAAAATCCATCCCGTACATTCGCCACGTCCCGGACGTAAACGGTACTGGTGCCCGTGGTGCTCACCGGAATACCGTTGAGTTCCTGAATCGTTTCTGGGCTCGCGTTCAGCTGAACCTCATACTCGAACTGGCCGATTTTAGAAGTCCCGGTGGGCAGAATCAGGTTCTGGTTGCCGATGGCCGTGACGATATCGGCCGGCGACAGTCCTTTTGCCTGAAGAAGAGATGGATCCAGGTCCACCATGATTTGGCGTTGTTTGCCGCCATAGGGATTTGGCACTCCGGCGCCCGGAACTGTCGCGAGCTGTGTGCGGATGGACGTCGCTGCGTAATCGAAAAGTTGTTGTTCGGATAATCCCGCCCCGGAAAGTCCCAGTTGCAGAATAGGAACGCTGGAAGCGCTGTACACGATCATGAACGCCGGAACCGTTCCCGGCGGCATCTGGCGAGTGGTACTTTGGGCCACTGCCGTCAATTCGGCCATCGCCATTTCCACGCGGGCACCGGGGTGGAAGAACACTTTGGTGATGCTGCGCCCGTTCGTGGTCTGGGATTCCATGTGTTCGATGTCGTTGACGGTGGTGGTCAACGAACGCTCGTATTGGGTCCCGATTCGTTCTTCCATGTCCTCGGCGGGCAGCCCGTTGTAGTTCCACAGGGCGGCAATTACCGGAATATTGACGTTGGGGAAAACGTCGGTGGGCGTCCGCAGAATCACCAGCGGACTCACAATCAGGATCAGCAGGGCCAGAACAATGAACGTGTAGGGCCGATCCAGGGCTACTTTAACAATCCACACTTAAACTGGAAAATCTCCTCTTTTAGAATAACGTCCGGTCCCCGGGCAACACATATGCTGGATGGCAGAAAGGTACCGGTCGCGCCGGCGGTCTCGGTTTTGGATACAGTGGCTAATGGCAGAAGGAGGGGTGATGGAAACCTCGGCTAAAGGAATCTTGAGTGTTGTCTGTGTGTTGGGGATGGCGGCGGTCCCAATCGCTGCCCAGCAAGGCGCCAAGAACGGCGAGTGGCGGACCTATGGCGGCGACCTCGGAAATACGCACTACTCCCCGCTCGACCAGATCAGCCCCGCCAATTTCGACAAGCTCGAAGTGGCCTGGCGATTCAAGACCTCGAACCTGGGGCCGCGCCCGGAGTTTAACCTCGAATCGACGCCCCTGATGGCCAACGGCGTCCTCTACGCCGCGGCGGGAACGCGCCGGTCTGTGGTCGCGCTCGATCCTGCCACGGGCGAGCTTCTATGGGTGCATAGCGAGAAGGAAGGCCCGCGAGGCAGTGCGGCTCCCCGTCAACTATCCGGCCGCGGCTTGGCCTACTGGACCGACGGCCGCGAAGAGCGAATCCTATATGTCACGCCCGGCTACCGCCTGGTCGCGCTGAATGCCAAAACCGGCATCCCTGTTCCAGGGTTCGGACAAGCCGGAGTCGTCGACCTGAAGCTGGATGACGACCAGCAGATCGATCTGGTCACTGGCGAAGTCGGGCTGCATGCAACACCCGTGGTCGCGGGCGACACCGTGATCGTCGGCGCCGCGCACCGTTCCGGCGGAGTTCCGCGCAGCAAGACCAACGTGAAAGGCTACGTCCGCGGCTTCGACGTCAAGACCGGCAAGCGCCTGTGGATCTTCCACACCATTCCACGCCCCGGTGAGTTCGGCTATGACACCTGGGAGAAGGATTCCGCCGATTACACGGGAAATACGGGCGTGTGGGGCCAGATCAGCATGGATGAAGAGCTGGGGATGGTGTATCTTCCGGTGGAACTCCCGACCGGAGATTATTACGGCGGCCATCGTCCCGGCAACGGATTATTTGGCGAGAGCCTGGTCGCGGTGGATCTGAAAACCGGCCAGCGAAAATGGCACTACCAGTTGGTGCACCACGGAATCTGGGACATGGATATTCCGTGCGCTCCGATCTTAGTGGATATTACCGTTAATGGTCAGGTGGTCAAGGCGGTCGCACAGCCTACCAAGCAGGCGTTCCTGTATGTGTTCAATCGCGTGACGGGGCAGCCTATCTGGCCGATCGACGAAAAGCCAGTGGAGAAGGGCAGCGTGCCAGGTGAGTGGTATTCGCCGACGCAGCCGTTCCCGTCCAAGCCTCCTGCCTACGATCTTCAGGGATTTCAGCTCAAAGACCTGATCGATTTTACGCCCGCGCTTCGCGCGGAGGCCGTGAAGGCCGTGTCGCAATACAAGCTCGGGCCGATCTTCACGCCGCCGGTAGCGAGCAAGGCCGAGGGTCCTCTGGCGACGCTGGCCCTGGCCACGTCGGGCGGCGGAACCAACTGGCCCGGCGGCTCCTACGATCCCGAGACGCACATTGCGTACGTGTTTTCACAGCGGTCCATGAGTATCCTAGGGCTGGTTCCCAGCGACCCGAGAGTGACCGACGAAGCCTACATCCAGGGGACGGCAAAGACCGGTGCCAGGACCGTAGGCGGTTCTGGTGCGGACGCCGCGGCAGGCACGAAATCGGCGAATGATGTGGCCGCCGAGGCCGGTGGGTTGACCGTCCAGGGGTTGCCGCTGGTGAAGCCGCCGTATGCAAGCATCAACGCGATCGATCTGAATCGCGGCGAGATCCTGTGGCAGGTGGCACACGGCGAAACTCCTGATAACATCCGCAATCATCCAGCGTTGAAAGGGCTTACGATTCCTCGGACGGGCCGCGCGGGGGTGATCGGAACGCTGGTCACCAAGACTCTGGTGATCGCCGGCGAAAGGGACACGTTCACGCTACCTTCGGGCAAACAGGGAGCGATGTTGCGGGCCTACGATAAGGCGTCCGGCAAAGATGCGGGCGCCGTCTACATGCCTGCGGGGCAAACCGGCACGCCAATGACATATATGTTGGGCGGGAAACAGTACATCGTGGTGGCCATAGGCGGTACCGGGTATGAGGCCGAGTTTATGGCCTTCCGGCTGCCCAACTAAATAGTGGGGTCAGGCTTTCTAGCCTGCCGCCGGCTTTCCAGCCGGCGCTTTACAAAACAGCGAAGACGCCGGGCGGAAGCCCGGCTGCAGCCTTGAAAGGCTGACCCCACGATTAACTACTTCTTCACTTGATCGACGTCCACATCCAACGTGTGGCCGATGCGGAACCCGAGCACTCCATCCGCGTGGACCTTGCTCTTCGGCTGGCGCGATACTTCCGTGCCGTTCACGCTGAAGATCACGTTGTCGCCTTGAACCTGGACGCCCAGTGTATTCACCTGCTTCCCGTCCGCGCCTTCCTTGACGATCGCGGCATTTGCGGTCCACGGCACAACCGCCGTTGGTGCCGCGCCTTCCCAGTTGGCAATGTAAAACTCGCCTGACTGGCGAACCAGGAAGTATGTATATGTCGGCGAGGGGCCCATCTTGCTGCCACCGATCACCAGGCCATAAGACACCGGATGCGAAGCTTTCTTCACCTGAGTCAGCCGAGCCGAATAGGTGTAGTTGCCCGACTTGGTCCAGTCGTTGCGCCACATGGTTCCCGTGGTGCCCATCTGGAAGTGGTAGACATCGCCGGCTTGGGAGAACTTGATGCCGGTATTGGCGCCGCGATCGGGACGTGCATCCCAACCAGCGGGGAATTGTCCGCCAGTTACAGCGCGGTCCGGATCACCCTTTCCGCCCTCTTGGGCAAACGCCACGAAACTGGCTGTCAAAGCGAGCGTGAGAACGAGCGTACGAGGTTTAAATGGATTGATCATAACGGAGATCCTAATGGCGAGTATATCAGGCCGGCTTGCACGCCGGCTTACATGAGCCAGGGTTTGTTATACACTACCTTGTGATATGAAGCGCATAAAATCCCCGGTGGCGCTGGCACTAGGCGTGGCCGCGTTCGCCCTTTGGAATCTGACGCCTGCACGCGGTCAACAGGGAACCCCTGCCTCGGGCGAGTGGCGCGTCAACGGAGGCGACACCGGCAGCACCCGGTACTCGCCGATCGACAAGATCGACGCGAGCAACGTCAAGAATCTGCAAGTGGTCTGGCGCTGGAAAGCTCAGAACATGGGACCCACGCCGCAGGCCGCCTGGGAAGTGACTCCGCTGATGGCGGGCGGCAAGCTGTTTTTCACGGCTGGCACCGGACGCACCGTGGTCGCCGCCGATGCCGCCACCGGCGAAACTCTATGGACCTACCGTGGCGACGATACCGCCGAGCGCGGCGCCGTACGCGCGAATAATCGCGGCGTCAGCTACTGGAGCGATGGCAAGGGCGACGATCGGATCATCTTTATCACGCCCGGCTATCAACTCGTTGCGCTGAACGCCAAGACTGGCGCGCCGATCGCGAGTTTCGGAAAAGACAGCCATGTCGACCTGTGGCTCGGCCTCGACCGGCCCGTTGTCCAGAACGGGACCATCGGCGCCACATCGCCTCCCATCATCATTCGCGACGTTGCGGTGGTCGGGGCTTCTCTCAAAGTCGGCGTCGCGCTGCCTACGCGGCTGAACACGCCGGGATACATTCGTGGCTATGACGTCCGCACCGGCAAGCTGCTGTGGACGTTCCATACCGTTCCGCAACCCGGAGAATTCGGGGCCGACACCTGGGGCAAAGACGACCGCGGCAAGGATTCCAACACGTTCACCGGCAACACCGGCGCATGGGGACCGCTGACCGGTGATGAAGAGCTCGGCTACGTTTATATTCCGGTCGAGGCGCCTAGCGGCGATACCTACGGCGGCCAGCGTCCGGGCGCGAACCTGTTTTCGGACAGCGTCGTGTGTCTCGACGCGAAGACTGGCAAGCGCGTGTGGCATTACCAGCTGATCCACCACGAGATGTGGGATTACGATATTCCCGCCGCGCCCATCTTGCTCGATATCACCGTCAACGGCAAAAAGATCAAGGCTCTGGCGCAAGTGAACAAGTCGGCGTTTACGTTCGTGTTCGATCGTACCAATGGCCAGCCCGTGTGGCCGATCGAAGAGCGCCCCGTTCCGAAGGGCAGCGCGCCTGGAGAATGGTATTCGCCCACGCAGCCTTTCCCCACCAAGCCTGCCGCGTTCGATCGTCAGGGAGTCACCGAGGCCGACCTGGCCGATTACACGCCCGAGATCAAGGCTGAAGCGTTGAAGGTCGCCTCGAATTATGTTCTGGGCCCGATTTACACGCCGCCGATCGTCAAGGACACGGGCGGCAAGCTGGGGACGATCCAGCTTCCAGGCGCGGGCGGCGGAGCCAACTGGATGGGCGGCGCGGTGGATGCGGAAACCGGGATGCTGTACATCCCTTCGACCACCTCTCCTTACATTTCAACGCTGGTTCCCGGCGGGGAACGTTCGGAGATGCCTTACATCGCGGGCGGCGGAGGCGGGAACACCAACGTGGCGGGCACGCTCCCGCTGATCAAAGGTCCCTACGGCCGCATCACGGCGTTCAATCTCAATACCGGCGACCAGGCCTGGATGATTCCGAATGGCAAGCCTGCCGACAACATCGCGAATAACCCGGCGCTCAAAGCGGCGGGCATCGACGCCAGCAACTGGGGTGGCGGGCAGCGCTCGCCGATCCTCGTCACCAAGACGATGCTGGTGGAGGGCAGCAACGATCTACGCTTCATCGATAAAAAGACCGGGGCTATCATCTATGAGATGCCGCTGGGAGCCGCAGTCGGCCCCACGATGACATATCTGGTCAACGGGCGGCAGTTCCTGGTAGCCGTGGTGAACGGCACGCAGGGCGGCGGAGCCGAACTGGTCGGGCTCGCGGTCGGGCCACCAGCGGGTGCCGGTGGTCGTGGCGGTCGCGGTGGACGTGGTGGAGCCCCGGCAGGCGGCCGCGGCGCAGCGGCGAATCCAGAAAACTAAATACAAAAATGGTCCTGACAAAAGAAGAACTCATCAGCTCGCTGCAGAACGAAGTTCGAATCCTCGTTCACTTGGCGAGCAAAGTAGATCGCAACCAGCTTGACTATCGCCCGACGCCGAAGCAGCGCAGTACCATTGAACTGCTTCGGTATCTGACCATCATGGGACCCAACCTGATCCCGGCGATCAAGACGGGGACGTTCGATGGCGCGGCATTTGGCGCCTCCCACGCCGCGGCGAACGCCATGAACTTCGATCAAGTCGTCGCCGCGATCGAAAAACAGAGCGGTGATTATGCCCAACAGCTCGGTGGTTGGTCGGACGCCGATTTCCGTGGCGAGATCGATATGTTCGGCCGGAAAACCAGCCGCGGTGCGCACATCGTGTTTCTGGTGCTCTGCGGCTTCGCGGCCTATCGCACGCAGTTGTTCCTGTACTTGAAAGCGTGCGGCCGCGACGAGCTGAACACCATGAATCTCTGGGGCGGCGTCGACGGTCCGATGCAAGGCTAAGAAGGAGCTGAATTGTGCGAAAGATCCTGTTTGCCATTTTGATCGCTCTCCCGTTGGCCCACGCCCAGACTGGCCGTCCGGCAAACCCCGAAGAGTGGACCAGCTATGGTCTTACTCCCGGCGAGACTCGTTACAGTCCGCTGAACCAGATCAACACCACGAATGTCAGCCGCTTGGGCCACGCGTGGACCTACGAGGTCGGCAAAGGCGGCGGTGGCCAGGAAGCCACGCCTCTATTCTCGAACGGCACGCTCTATAGCATTACCAACTGGAGCATCGTATTCGCCGTCGACGCGCGCACCGGCAAGGAGAAATGGCGCTGGGATCCCGAAGTCAATCAGGACAAGACCCGTCCCCAGATCTGCTGCGGTGTTGTGAATCGCGGGCTCGCGATGTACCAGAACCTGATCATCGCGCCCATTATCGACGGCCGCCTGATCGCGCTCAATGCGGAAACCGGCAAGCCTGTCTGGGAATCCCGCGTGTCTTATTCGAACGAAGGCTACACAGTCACCATGGCGCCGCGCATCGCCAAAGGGAAAGTGATTATTGGCGTCGCGGGAGCCGAGCTGCCGATTCGCGGATTCTTCTCTGCCTTCGACGCCGCCACTGGAAAACTCGCCTGGAAGTTCTATACCGTTCCCGGCGATCCTTCGAAGCCCTTCGAAAATCCCGCGCTGAAGAAAGCCGCCGAAACCTGGGCGGGCGATTATTGGAAGCTCGGCGGCGGCGGATCCGTCTGGGACGGCATGGCCTACGATCCCGATGCGGACCTCCTTTATGTCGGCACCGGGAATGGCGGACCGTGGCCCGAAGAACTGCGCAAGTCCAAGGGCAAGGAGAATCTCTACCTCGCTTCGATCCTCGCAGTGAAGCCCGACACCGGCGAACTCAAATGGTATTTCCAAGTGGTGCCGGGCGATTCCTGGGATTACGACAGCGTCCAGCAATTGCTGCTCGCCGATGTGACCATCCGCGGCCAGCAACGCAAGGTCCTGATGCAGGCGAACAAGGACGGATTCTATTACGTGATCGATCGCGTCTCCGGCCAGTTCATTTCCGGCCAACCTTTCGCCAAAGTCACCTGGGCCAAGGGACTCGACGAGCGTACCGGCCGCCCCTTCATTAATCCCGAAGCGCACTACGGCAACGAGACCATCCAGATTTCGCCCGGCCCCGGCGGCGCGCACAACTGGTCGCCCATGTCGTTCAATCCCACCACGGGACTCGTTTATGTTCCCACTTCCATGGTGAGCAGTTCCAACTTTGCCGTCGATCCTGATTTCGAATATAAGCCCGGCCGAAGCAATATAGGTGTGAAGCGTGGTGCGCCTCCAGCCAACGGCCAGGGCGTTGCGCCGCCGCCTCCTCCGACACTTTCGGCTCCGCCCGCAATCGGTCCCGAAGCTCCTCCCGCGGGGCAAACGAATGTGCTGGTTGCATGGGACCCGGTGGCGCAGAAGGAACGCTGGCGGACGCAGGGCGGTGGATCGATCGGCGGCGGAACGGTGACCACGGCGGGCAATCTGGTGTTCCAGGTGATCCCGGATGGACGCCTGGTCGCTTATAGCGCGGACAAAGGCGAAAAGCTCCTCGACATCCAGACTGGACTGCGCAATGGCATGGGTCCTCCGATTACGTATCAGTTGGATGGCAAACAGTACGTCGCGTTAATGGGCGGCCAAGGGATCGTGGTGGCTCGCAGCGCCGAACCGGGCGCTCCGCCGCCGCCTACGACGGCCCAGACGGTGTTCCCCAAGCTAATGACGTTCGTTCTGGACGGGAAGCCCTTGCAATAACCCGGCGCGCGATTTGGAGGAGTATTTCGCCACCAGGTCGAGAAGAACCGGGCCACGAATCGGTTTGGAGATGTAGTCGTCCATTCCAGCGTCCAGACAACGTTCGCGGTCGCCGCTCATGGCATGCGCCGTCATCGCGATGATGGGCGTGCGCGCACCGGACTCTCTTTCCTTTTTGCGAATTAATGCCGTCGCCTCGAAGCCGTCGATGTCCGGCATCTGTACGTCCATCAGAACCAAGTCGAATGGTTCCTTCTCCCACGTCTTCACGGCGTCCTCACCGGTTTGGGCCAGCACCACGGTATGCCCTGCCTTTTCGAGAATCGCGCGCGCCACGCGCTGGTTGACGACGTTATCCTCCGCTAGAAGGATGTGTGCGCCGGACTTCGCCGATGTTGGCTCAGCGGTTCCACGCGCCAGCACACCCAGATCAGCGGCAGTCTGGCTGTCCCGGCCCCGATCCGCAACCGCGGCTACGATCGCCGCCCACAGCTCTCCGCGCCGGATGGGTTTGGTGAGGAATGCCGAAACACCCAGTTCCCGGCAACGCGCCAAGTCCCCCATGTGCTCTCCGGACGTCAACATCAGAATGAAAGCTTTCGTTAAGTTGGGTGTACCTTGGATGCACTCCACCAGTTCGAAGCCGTCCATCTCGGGCATGTGAACGTCGGTTAGAACCAACTGGAAGGGCTGACCAAGCTCGGTGCCGCGGCGCATGTGCTCCAAGGCCTCCTGGGCGCTTTCGGCCGCAGTGGCCTCCATGCCCCAGCCCCGCAGCGTCTCCGCCAAAATACGCCGATTGGTCCGATTATCATCCACCACCAGAGCACGAATTCCTTGGAGTGCCGCTTCATCCTTCGATCGCGCCCGAAGAGATTCCGGTGCCTCGCCTAGCGTGGCGGTGAAGTGGAAGACGCTGCCCTTGCCGGGTTCACTTTCCACCCACATCTGTCCGTTCATCGCCTTCACTAATCGGGCGGAGATCGTCAAGCCAAGCCCTGTTCCTCCGAATCTGCGCGTCGTGGAGCCATCCACTTGCGTGAACGCCTCAAAGATAAGCTGCTGCTTTTCTTTAGGAATTCCGACGCCGGTGTCGCGAACAGAAAAATGAAAACCGAGCTTGCCGTGTTCTCGCGACGCCAGCTTCACATCCAGAGCCACCTCGCCGTGCTCAGTGAACTTAACGGCATTGCCCAGCAGGTTTACCAGGATCTGGCGCAGGCGGGTCACATCCCCAACCACGTACTCCGGCACGTCGGGCTGGACGTTGCAGATCAACTCCAAGCCCTTTTCATGGGCACTCACCGCGAGGACGCGCGCGCTTTCCTCGACGTGGTCGCGTAAGTTGAACGGTACCGGATCCAGCTCCAGGCGGCCGGCCTCGATTTTGGAGAAGTCCAGAATGTCATTGATCACGGTCAGCATCGAGTCGGCGGAGAACTTCACCGTATTCAGGCAGTCGCGCTGTTCCGGGGTGAGCTCCGTATCGAGAACCAGGTCGGTCATCCCCATAACGCCGTTCATGGGAGTCCGGATTTCGTGGCTCATGTTTGCCAGGAACTCGCTCTTTGCGCGGCTGGCGGCTTCGGCTTTTTCCTTGGCCACCACCAGATCCTCGGTGCGCACGGCGACTTCGTGCTCCAGCTGGTCGCGGTGCCTGGTAAGTTCCTCATCGCGGCGCTCGATTTCCGCCAGCATGTGATTGAAATTATCGGTAAGCTGGCCGAGGTCGTCATCCGCGTGCTTCACCGCGCGCAACGCATAGGTCTTCTCCGACGAGACCGTCCGAGCTACTTCGGCGAGATGAACGATGGGCCGCAGGATGATGCGTTGCAGCCGCGAAGAGAGAAGGAAAGCAAGCAGTGCCGTGCCTGTCAGAATTGCTAGAACGATTCCAGCGAAGCGGCGGAGCCTGGCATGGAGCTCTTCCAGATCCGATTTGAGACACACCGCGCCGATTTTCTGGCCATTCAGCTTTACGCTCTTAAACACGATCAACCGGTCGCCCTCAAACCAGGTACGATCGACGGGCTGCGGACTCACCACGCGTCCGGCCGCTCCCTCCCTGCGGTATCTCGCGAAGACAGTGCCATCGGGACCGTAAAGGAACGCGGAGGTGATGTGTTCCTTGGCCTGGAGCGTCGAGAGAAGTTCCTCGGCCGCCGGACGGTCGTTGAAGCTCAGGGCGGCGGTGCTATTCGCGCTGAAGATCTCGGCCAGAACATCTAGGTCGTTCCGCATCGATTCCCGGGCCGCAATCTGGTCATAGACCACAACCGCGGCGCACGCCAGCATCAGGGCGCAGCTGACCGTCGCCATGATGACCAGGCGCAGCTTGTGCTTGATGGGTAGATTGCGGTAACGGACGGCAATGCTCATGGGAACTTCTTAGATCACTCCCGCCCCAGTGAGAATTCGACGCCGAAATAGACTGTCCGGCCGCGGTTGACGGGCATGGTATCTCCGGAGTTGTTTCCCCAATCCGGCAGCCAGACCTGATAGTTCGCCAGGTTCTCCGCATGGGCGAACAAGGCGACACCGCCCTTGTCCCTGGATCCCATGTAGCGCGATAGGTCGTAGCGAACATTCGAGCTAAGCATGTGATACGCAGTGGGACCCGGATTCATGGTCGGTTCGGTGAACCCCCGCAGGCCGCCCTGATAGTTGTCGAACATACTCAACGTGAGCCCGTTTTCGGCGCGGTAACTCACACCACCCTTCACGCCTACGTTGGGAACCGGCGTAATGTTGGTGTCTCCATCTTCGTCCCGGTTGCGTTGATAGGTTACGGATCCGGTCACAAAGAGGCTTTTCCGCAGGTAATAGTTTCCTTCCAGTTCGAATCCTTGAAAGGTGGCTTCGCCGAGATTTTCATACTTCCAGCGAACCGGCGTCGTATCCACGACGATGCTGTCCGTTTGGCGGCTATGGAAGTAGGTCAGCGCGCCTTGAAAACGATTCGCCTGATAGCTCACGCTCAGGTCCAGGGTCCCCACCTTTTCCGGCTTCAGGTCGGGATTTCCCTGCAGCCCGGGATGATTCAGCAAGGTCTCGTTGATGCTGGGTGCGCGAAATGCTCCGCTGTATAGCGCCTTCACGCCAACATGGGCCGAGGGGTTCCAGACGACGCCCGCTCTGGGTACCGCGTTCACGCCCGTGCCTTCGACCTTATTCACTTGGAAGCCGCCCACCAGCTTCACGGTGTCGGTCAGTTGATGGTCCCACTGGGCGTAGAAGGCCCCGCCTGGACGCGAACCGTCGGAAATCTGGATCGGCGGATCGATCCCGAAGTAGGTCTCCTGCCCTTCGACGTGATTGAGCAGCGCTCCAACAGTCAACCGGTCCCAGTTGCTAAACGTGATGGAGTTGGTCCACTCCAGCACCAGCTCCTGCGAGTCCCGGCCGATATCGGGATATCCAAAGTTGTCGAAGGTGTTTCGAGTATACGTTGCGTTGAAGCTCATGTCCCAAGCGTTCGTTGCTTTGACCGTGTACCCGAGGTCCGCAAATCCTCGCCTCCATTTATTCGACGCGATACTTCCCCGCACAAACGACGGGGCGTGCGACTCCGTGAAGGAGGACATGAAGGTGAGATTCTTGTAGCTCGCCCCCAGATAGGCGCCGTCTCCGCGGTCGTCTAGCGTCAGGTTCTGGACCAGGGGAACGACCGGAGCCACTGGATCCCCGATGAGCGAAGTTGGGAGCACATAGTTCGTGTTCCAGGTGGGCATTTGGTGGAACTGGCCCGCCCCAAACAGGCTGAAGTCTCCGTGTTTGACCATCACCTGCCCGGAATTGCCCGCCATACCTTGGGGTCCGCCAAATCCGCTGACCGTGATGCCGTTGCCTTCGGCCTTCTTCGTGATCAGATTAACGACGGCGGAAAACGCATTGGATCCATACAGGACGGAACCTGGTCCCTTGACGATCTCGATCTTCTCCAGCGCATTGACGGGGAAGGCTTCCAGCAGATCGGTGATCAGCCCGCCTTCCAGCACTTCGCGGGTGGGCCGTCCGTTGATGAGGAACAGAATGTGGCCGCCGTTGATTTTCGTCTGATCGCCGCGTGCCGCCACCAGGCTGCGATCCGTGAAGTAGGCGCTGGCGATGCTCAATCCAGGCACCCGTTCCAGGACTTCCTGAAGCGTGGTTCCGCCGAACCTGCGCAGTTCGTCCTGGCTGATCACAGAAATCACGCCGGGCGCATCCGCCAGGTTTTCGGAAAACTTGGAGGCGGTTATGACCTTGGTGTGGAGGAGCGACTCCAGATCCAGCGCGCCCAGATCGCTTCTTCCGCTCGATGGCGCGGCGGGCAATGATACTTGCGCAGCTGCCGGCCCAAGCACGCACAGCGCGGATAGCAGCACCGGCCAAAGCGATCGTCGTATGGACTTCATGTGATTCTCCCCCAGGTCAAACATGCTGGTTCCCCTATTTCCTGTCCGCGAGACTCAAGAGCTTGGAACTGATCCGCAAACCGGCCCGATCCGCGGCCCCCGCATCGATTTCGATACGCACCCGCGCGTCTTTCAACTTGAAGTTGATGATTCCGCCGCTCGCCGTGAAATCGTCTGCTTCTCCGACCGTCAGAATGCTGCGTCCCTTGAGCCCGTCCAGGAGAGGGCGAAACCGTTTTCGCTCCGAAGCGCTCACGAATACGATCTGACAGGTAATCGCCTGCTGCGCATTCAAAACCTCACGAACTACGAATGGCCGATTCGCCACGGTCTTGTTACGGACAACTTCCTCCAGCGCAGTGCCGAACGGATCTTGACCCAGCACGCAAATCGCGATGGGATCTTCAGGACTTTTGAATGCAACCGCCGGCCATTCCACGAACTTGGCGAAGTTAAATAAGAAAGCCGCTTTCACCGGATATTCGTCGGCAACCGGGGCTTGAGCGCGCACCGAACCGACGGTGGCCGCGAGTGCCAGCCAGACGATCCTGGAAGTCATGCCTTTTCGAACGGCGGCTTGGCCCAGCATCATCCTGCCCATGCGGCGATCTGCTCGTGCCGTCTTTTACTTCGTTCCTGCACTCTGCCCTCGTTCGACGTAGAACCTCCTTGTGCCCCTGCATACATAGGGGCCTGTAGGAGCCTTACGCTATGGATCGGCAAGAATCAGGGCAAAAGGTAGGCCACTATGGATCTGGCTGATTAGCAAGGGCTTACTCGACAGTTGTCGCGCAGATGAGGGTTTCAGTTCAGGGCGCTCTGTTTCAAACCTGGACACTGGGCGGGCTGCTTTTAGCATTTCGTTTCTCTTCTTCCAAAAGCCGATAAAGCGTCGTCCGGCTGATTTCGAGGATCTCGGCAGCCTTGCCGCGATTGCCTCCCACATGTTCAAGCACGCGATGCAAATGCCGAAGCTCCATATTCCGCATCGACACCAGGACTTCTTCTTCGGTGGGGCCAGGCGACACGTTTGCATGCAAGTAATCCGGCAGATCCCGAAGGTCGATGGTGTCCGATTCCGTCATCATGCAGGCGTACCCGATTACGTTCTCCAACTCTCGGATGTTTCCCGGCCAGGCATAGCTTGAAATCATCGCCTGTGCCCGGCGCGAGAGCGTCAGCGTGGGTTTCTTGTACCGCGCCGCGAAACGATCCAGGAAGTGGCGTTCGAGCAATGGCAGGTCCTCGCGGCGGTCGGCCAGACGAGGAAGTCTTACCTCGATCATCGAAAGCCTGTAATACAGGTCGTCACGCAATTTCCCGTCGGCAACCAGTCCCCGCAGATCCCGATTCGTGGCTGCAACAATGCGCAGGTCGATCTGAGCGGTCCGGGAACTCCCCACGCGTTGGATTTCGCGGTTCTGCAGAAGGCGCAATAACTTGGCCTGGACGGTGAGCGGAACCTCCGTAATTTCGTCGAGAAACAGCGTGCCGCCGCTGGCCGCTTCCACGTAGCCGCGCTTGTCCTGTAAAGCTCCCGTGAAGGCTCCGCGGACATGCCCGAAGAGTTCGCTTTCAAAGAGATTCTCGGGAATAGCGGCGCAGTTGCACACTACGAAGGGGCCGGATGGATTCGGACTCAGTTGGTGAAGAGCCTTGGCGGCAGACTCTTTGCCTGTTCCCGATTCGCCGGTCACCAGCGCCGTGTGGAAGTGCGGAGCAACGCGCCGGATCTTTGAAAACACCTCCAGCATGGCCGGGCCGCGCCCGACGATTCCTTCCAGCTGAAATGCCCCCAACAATTCGCTCTCGAGCGCCTGGCTTCGCTCCTTCGCTTGCGCATCGGCCAGCCATTTATCCAGCTTCTGATGAAAACGTTCCAGAGGCAGGGGTTTGGTCAGGTAGTCGTAGGCACCCTTCTGAATGGCTTCGACAGCCGACTCTGTGGAATAGCTTCCGGTGACGAGGATGACGTCGATCGCCGGATCGATTTCGAGGATTCGTTCCAGCAGTTCCATTCCGCTGATACCGGGCAGAACCAAATCCAGAAGAACGATTGCCGGCCGCACTTTGGCCACCAGATCCAAGCCAGCTTGGGGGTCATTCGCGCCGTGAATCTTAAACGCCTGCCCGTCCAGAATATCCGTGACCAGTTGAATCTGCGCCGGATCATCGTCGACCACCACAAGGTCGTATACTTTCGCTCGTTGGGTTCGCAGGGAGGCGGAAGAACTCATCAAATCGCTCCGAAGGGACCTGGGAGAGACTCCAGTTGGCCCAGGAGTAATGATCGGAGTAAGGGTTCGGAGACATTAGTGGTAGAGTGTATCGTCGAAAGACCTAAGTTAGGCGGATAATTAACGCAATCTGTGGGAGTTATGCAAAAATTGCATTCCGCTCCCCTCCGGAGCGGTCGCTACTGGACAGTGAGAGCGAGTAACACGTTGCCGGGGATTCCCTGCCGGACCCCGACGTAGCCCGATGGAACGAACAACACGCCACCCGCGACCACGGGACCTGCGGCGCCCATGGATCCACCCTTTGCAGCGACTCCATTCACGGTAGTGAAATCCTGAATGGTGTTGTACTGCCAGATGACCTTGCCGTCGGCGGTGGAGAGCGCACGCAAGATCCCATCCCAAGCGCCCGAAAACACCACTCCCGGAATCGCCGTCAGTGGGCCCTCATGGCCGGGATGTTGCGCCATCGCTGGGGCAAGCTCCGGCTTGGTGAACCATTTCCGCTCGCCGTCGCGAAGCTGCACCGCCGCGATTCCCCCAGGACCCAGACCGAAGTAGGCATTCTGGTCGTCGGCCGCGCCACCCCACACGATCTTTCCACCGAACTCGCTGGTGTTGCTCACCAGCGCTGTTTTCCAGATCACGGCGCCTTTATTGTCGGGATCGTGCGCCCAGACATTGCCGCTCTTCTGCCCGGCCACCAGGATCGTCTTGCCATTTGGTAGCGTCTTCAAAATCGGAGGCGATCCGAAATCGTGATCTGGACCCAACTCCTTCGGACAGTTCTCAGGCGGTGTGGCACCGTTGCAGCCCGCCAGCCAAATATCCTTCGGAGTGTCCTGCACCGACCAAAGGATCTTGCCGGTGTTCAGGTCCATGGCCAGGATCGCGTCCGTAGTGTCGGCTACTGGATCCGTGTATGCGTCGCCCGTGCCGATGTAAAGCGCGTGGCGCGCCGGATCGATGGTGGGCGAGTTCCAAACACCGCCACCCGCGGGACCGAACCGCTGCACGCCGTTGGAGTTTTTTCCAGCCAGCTTGGGTTCGTCGGCGATGGTGTAGGTCTTCCACACCTGCTTGCCCGTCGCTGCATCCAGCGCGACCACGCTGCCGCGAAATGTGCAGCACGGATAGTTCCTGTTGGGACCCGCGCCTTCCTCACCCGACGAGACCGGCACATACACGCGGCCTTCGAAGACCTTGGTCGCGCCTGTGATCTTCGCCGATGCGTGATCCTCAACGTGAACCTTCCAGATCTGCCGGCCGGTGGCCGCATCCACGGCGTAGGCGTTGGCTTTGCCGTCGCCGAAGAAAGCTGCGTATCGTGCTGACTGCCCGCTGCCCAAGCGTTCGATGCTGACCGCGGTGCGCACGCCCGAATCCGCCTGGAACATCCAGTACATGCAGCCCGTTCCAGCATCGAGCGAATAGACTGCGCCCGTATCGACGCCGACAAATACCCGCCCGGCGACGATGGACGGCTGGCCGAACACCGACTTTACTCCCGGAAATCCGAACGCCCATTTGAGCTTGAGCTTCGGCACGTCGGAGGCCGCGATCCCGGCGTTCTTCTGATCTTGAAATCGTGTGTTGGCTCCACCCGCGCCCCATCCATTCCAGGGCGCGCTTACTGCCGGATCGCCGAAGCGGGCGTTAGCCGGGCACGGGTTGGTTTGCGCAGTCACAACATTTGCGAACCAGAACAGCGATGCGCAGGCCAACACTGGAAATCGTTTCATTCTGAAATGGGCACTCCTCGTAGTAGGATACTGCGCCCAGGGCAAAAACGCGGTGGCGCCTTGTGCGTCTTGCGGCCCCGACGCACTCCGAAACAATCCAGGATTACTGAGAGGAAAGGATCAAGATCCTGCCGAGTCTTGACGAGATGGCGAAAGGAATCGGAAAATTTGTTCACCGAACCGCGACAGTCATGGAGCGGCCAAATCGCTCGGATACTACTCCTCGGTCGACGACCCGCTGACCTTCAGGACCGCCAGGAACGCCTCTTGCGGGATGTCCACTTTGCCGACGCGTTTCATCCGGCGCTTGCCTTCCTTCTGCTTCTCGAGCAGCTTGCGCTTGCGCGAAATGTCGCCGCCGTAGCACTTCGCCAGGACGTTCTTGCGCATCCCCGAAATCGTTTCGCGCGCGATGATCTTGCTGCCGATGGCCGCCTGCAACGCCACTTCGAACATCTGCCGCGGAATGAGCTTGCGCAGCCGCTCGATCAGCATCTTGCCGCGCTCGTAGGCGAAGTCCGCATGCACGATCATCGATAGCGCGTCCACCGGTTCGCCCGCGACCAGCACGTCCATCCGCACCATCTTCGAGATGCGATACCCGGCCAAGTGATAATCCAGCGAGGCATATCCGCGCGACGCCGACTTCAGCCGGTCGTAGAAGTCCATCACGATTTCGTTCAGCGGCATTTCGTAGACCAGCATCACCCGACCGCCGCCGATATACTCGAACTTCTTCTGCGTGCCGCGCTTTTCTTCCAGCAGCTTGAGGATCTCGCCGATGTACTCCTCGCGCGTAATCACCGAAGCCTCGATGATGGGCTCCTCGATCTTCTCAATGCCCGACGGATCCGGGAATTTGGACGGGTTGTCCACCTCTGCGATCGTTCCGTCCGTGAGCGTGATCTTGTAGCGCACGCCCGGTGCCGTGGTGATCAGATCGATGTTGAATTCGCGCTCCAGGCGCTCCTGCACGATTTCCAGGTGCAGCAGGCCCAGGAAACCGCAGCGGAAGCCGAACCCCAGGGCTACGGAGTTCTCCGGCTCGAAACTGAAAGCGCTGTCATTCAGGCGAAGTTTTTCCAGCGCATCGCGCAGCATGCCGTGCTCGTGGGATTCCACGGGATACAAGCCCGCGAACACCATCGCTTTTAACGGCTCGAATCCCGGCAGCGGTTCGGACGCCGGATTCGCGTGATCGATGATGGTGTCGCCGATCTGCGCATCCGAAACCGTCTTGATGTTGGCGAACAAAAATCCTACTTCGCCGGCGGCCAGTTCATCGCAGGGAATCGGCTTGGGCGATTGATACCCGACTCCATCCACCTCGAACACTTTTTCGCTGGACCACAGCCGGATCTTCTGGCCCTTGCGGAGACGGCCTTCTATTACGCGCGTCAAGATGATCACGCCGCGGTACGGATCGAACCAGGAGTCGAAAATCAGCGCACGTAAGGGTGCGTCGGGCGAACCTTTGGGCGGAGGAACCAGATGCACTACCGCCTCAAGCACTTCCTCGATGCCAATCCCCTGCTTGGCGCTCACCAGGATCGCGTCCTTGGCGTCCAGCCCGATCAACTGTTCGATCTGCTCGCGAATCCTCTCGGGCTCGGCCGACGGCAGATCGATCTTGTTGAGTACCGGAATGATTTCGAGATTGTGGTGCAGCGCCAGGTACGTGTTCGCGAGAGTCTGGGCTTCCACGCCCTGGGACGCATCCACCACCAGCAGCGCGCCTTCGCAGGCTTGCAGACTGCGGGACACTTCGTAGGAAAAGTCGACATGGCCCGGTGTGTCGATCAGGTTGAGCTGATAATCGATGCCGTCTTTGGCGCGGTAATTCAGCCGCACTGCATGGGCTTTGATCGTGATGCCGCGCTCGCGTTCCAGGTCCATCGAGTCCAGCACCTGCGCCATCATCTCGCGCTGGCTGAGGGCGCCCGTCGTTTCAAGCAGACGGTCGGCAAGTGTGGACTTGCCGTGGTCGATGTGCGCAATAATGCTGAAATTTCGGATTCTCTGGGGATCCATGCTTACTTACTGTTGTATGAGCGCGGTATGATTGAAGCCGAACCGGTTTTTTCTATTATCCCACGATGTCCCGTGAAACCCCTGATTGGAGTGTCGACGCGAAAGCGTCTGGAAGAAATGACGCCAAAGGGCTGAAGTTCGCCATCGTAGTGGCACGCTTCAACTCCGCGATCACCGAAAAACTGCTGGAAGGAGCGAGGGAAGCGCTCACCAAAGCCGGTGCGGATGGGATCGAGGTTTTCCACGTTCCGGGCGCGTTTGAGCTGCCGTTAGCCGCAAAATGGCTGGCACACGGCGGTTTCAGCGGCATTATTGCCCTGGGCGCGGTGATCCGCGGCGAGACGCCCCACTTCGATTTCGTCGCCGGCGAGGCCGCACGCGGGCTGCAGCAGGTCGCGCTCGAGTGCAACATTCCGGTGGCCTTTGGCGTTCTGACCACCGATACGCTGGAACAAGCCGAGGCACGCGCCGGCGGCAAGCACGGCAACAAAGGTTATGACGCCGCGATGACCGCGATCGAGATGTCCCGATTCGGCAAGGCGTCCGAAAAATAGTCATGCCCGCCCGCCACCGTTCCCGCCAACGCGCTTTACAGGTGCTGTTTTCCTGCGACCTCCGCAAGCAACCCGTGGACGAAGCGATCGCCGCGTTCTACAAGACATTGGACTCGGAAGACGAGGATCCCAATCCGGGGCCGCCGGACGAATTTATGGAAGCCCTGGTCCGCGGCGCCACCGAACAGGCCGTCGCGATCGATCAGCGCATCGCCGCGAAGTCCGATAACTGGCGCTTGGATCGCATGGCTGCCGTCGACCGTAATATTCTGCGCTTGGCCGTGTACGAGATGACGGACGTGGGTACGCCCGCTCCCGTGGTGATCGATGAAGCGCTGGAGCTCGCGCGGCAATTTTCCACCGACGAATCGGTCGCGTTCATCAACGGAGTCCTCGACGCCGTTCGCCGCGATGGAGCATAACAATCCCTTACGCGTGGTTTTGGTTTCACCGCGTAATCCTTTGAACATCGGGGCGGCCGCGCGGGCCATGAGCAACTTCGGCGTCACAGAGCTGCGGCTGGTGAATCCCTACGAGGTCGCGTTCCGGGAAGCCCGCTCGGCGGTCAAGGCCCAGAAGGTTCTCGAGAAGGCGAAGGAATATCCGACGCTGGGCGAAGCCGTGGCCGACTGCGGGCTGGTGGTGGGAACGACGTCCATCGGCCATCGTGCACTGGAACATCCCCCGAAGCGCCTGGAGCTGGGCGGCAAGCTCATTGCGCGGAAGCTTGCGACTGCTCCCGTGGCGCTGCTCTTTGGATCCGAAAAATTCGGGCTATCGAATGCCGACATGAGCCACTGCCACTGGCTGATGCGCATCCCCACGCGTGAAGAGCACGGTTCGATGAATCTGGGCCAAGCCGTGGCTGTGTGTCTTTATGAGATCGTCCGCAGCCCCGCCGCGGCGAAGGCCGTGCCCGAGACACGCCGCGAGGCACGCGCAGGGGATCTGGAGAGAGTCACGGAAATGCTGGAGGAAATTCTGGAACAATCCGGCTACGTACACGAACGCGTGGAAGGATCGACGGAACTCAAGCTCCGCCGCTTGATTCGCCGTATGAAACTGAACGCGCACGATGCCGAAGTGTGGCTGGGAATCCTGCGGCAGATTCGCTGGAAGCTGTTATCCTAAAATTCTTCACGAACATGACCAAGGTCACACTCCACTACGATCTCGAGCGCAAGCTCACCGAGGAAGAAGACTACACCCGCATCGCGGCGATTCATAGCGTGTATGGAATGGTGCGCGTCCAGTTGGCCCCGTCGCTCGATAAGATCACCGTGGATTACGACGCCTCGCGGCTGATGAAGAAGGACGTGGAAGCCGCGTTAGGCCGATACGGCATCCCTCTCGCCCAGCGAACCGCGGCCTTGGTGGGCTAGTTCTTCAAACCCGGAACGCCCCCCAGCGTCCGCGCTTCGCGTACCGCGCGAAGAATCGCTTCCGCTGTCGCTTCCGCAGCCGCCACTCCCAGCGCATCCACCGGTGCACCCATGTTGCCGATCGAAAGCGCGATCGTAACGTCGCCGTCCGACATCGTGTTCACCGGGTCGATCGCCCGCGCGACACCCAACTGGGCGAGTTGCGATAGCTTCGTCGCTTCCACTTTGTTCAAGCGAGCGTTGGTCGCCACGACGACCAGTGTTGTGTTCGCCCGCGAAAATCCCGATTGCAGTCCGTTCTTCATCGCCCGCGCGCTATCGGCGAACTCCATCGAGTTGCGAGCGATACGCGCTCCCGCGACAATCGTTCGCGTGGCCGGATCGCGCACATCGCCCACCGCGTTCACAGCCGCCAGAGCGGCCACTTTCACGCCCGCATAAGCCCCGCCGAGCTCCACCGTCCACGAGCCGACGCCCGATTTCATCGCGCGTTCCAGGCCAAACAGCTTTCCGATGGTCG
Organism: Terriglobia bacterium; assembly: GCA_020073445.1. GTDB lineage: Bacteria > Acidobacteriota > Terriglobia > Bryobacterales > Bryobacteraceae > Palsa-187. Next base: position 12,398 of record JAIQFE010000001.1, on the reverse strand, counting down.
CACCCGTTCCAGCCCCCACTGCGCCTTCGACCACCGCGTCGTCCGTAGCCGCCGAGGCCGCAGCCTCGCCCATTTCGCGCGTTGGCCGAGCGCTGGCCTTTCCCACATTGAGGTCGTACAGAATCGCGCAGGGAACCAGCGGAACGCGCGCCGCGCCGGTTTCGAAACCCACTCCCTTATGCTCCAGGTAGCGGCGGACGCCGCTCGCGGATTCCAGGCCAAAGGCGCTCCCGCCCGCCAGCACCACCGCGTGAATCCGCTCGGTAACATGGTGCGGATGGAGCAGGTCCCACTCTTCCGTACCCGTAGCCGAGCCTCGGATGTCTCCCCCGGCCGCGGCGCCGGCTTCACACAGAATGGCCGTGCAGCCCGTCAATCCGTCATAATCGGAAGCGTGGCCGACCAGGATGCCGGGAATGTCGGTCAAACCCTTCATCGCAAGCACCTAATGTTAGCATCTAGTTTATCGGGGGATCGGGATTGCTCAACCTCCTAAAACCGCCCATTGAGGCGTTTCAGGAATTTGTGTTGCTGAGTATCCGGGCGTTCCGGAATATCTTCCGGAGCCCCCACTACGCTGACGACATCTTTATCCAGATGGACGTGATCGGAGTCGGATCGCTGTTCATCGTGTCCCTGATCGGGCTGTTCAGCGGCATCGTCATGGCCTTGCAGATGGCGCGAGCCCTGACCCAGTACGGCGCGCAAGGCCAGGTCGGCCAGATCGTCTCCATCACCCTGGTCCGGGAACTAGGCCCCGTGCTGACGGCCGTGCTGGTGGCCGGCCGCAACGCCAGCGGTATCGCCAGCGAGCTCGGCTCCATGAAAGTCACTGAGCAGATCGACGCCATGCGCGCCTTGGGCACCGATCCCATCCAGAAACTGGTGACGCCGCGGTTGATCGCCCTCGCTGCGGTGCTGCCGTTGCTGACCATCATTTCGGATTTCATAGGTTTAACGGGCGGCTATTTCATCGCCAGCACTATGCTGGGCCTGACTTTTTCCGAATACTGGACCTCCGCCTGGCAGGTTCTGGAATACAACGATATAGCCCAGGGGTTGCTCAAGCCCTTGGTTTTCGCCGTGATCATTGCTCTGGTGGGATGCTTCTATGGGATGAAGACCACCGGCGGCACCCAAGGCGTGGGTCGGTCCACTACCAGCGCCGTGGTCAGTTCCTCGGTCTGGATCTTTGTGCTGACGGCGTTCATCACCTACGTTTGGAACCGAGCTTTCGCTCAATAAGCAACACAAAAAAGTGACACCTGGCGATTCCACTATCCTGCGTTTCGAAGATGTCAGCCTGCATTTCGACACCACGGTGGCGCTCGATCGCGTGTCTTTCGAAATGCACCCCGGTCAAACCTACGTGGTCTTTGGAGCCGCAGGCAGCGGAAAGACGATGTTGCTCAAAGTGGCCGTAGGTCTGGTGCGACCCAATTCGGGCAGGGTATGGCTATTCGGGGAGGAGATCACCCACCTCCGCGAGCAGGACCTGTTCGATATGCGCGCCCGCGTTGGAATCCTGTTTCAGGAGGGCGGTTTGTTCGATTCGCTGACCGTTGCCGAAAATGTCGCATACCCGCTGACCAACCAACGAGTCCTGCGGCACGCGATTACCGAACGCAGCTCAAATGGCAACGGCGCTGCCCGCACGGTTGAGGATCGCGTGCGCGAATCCTTGCGTTTCGTCGAATTGGAGGAAACTTTGGACAAGTTCCCGGCCGAGCTGTCGGGAGGAATGCGGCGCCGCGTCGGGATCGCCCGCGCCGTGGTCTCCGAACCCGCTCTGCTGCTCTACGATTCGCCCACGGCCGGCCTGGACCCCATCACGGCCAACACCATCGTCGCCCTGATCCTAAAGGAGCGCGACCTGCGCAACACCGCCACCATCATGGTCACGCATCGTTATCAGGACGGGCATCTCATGGCGAACTTTCGCTACAATCCCAACAGTGGGCAGATTGAGCGGGCAGGCGGGGGAAGGGACGTCGGCCAGGTGAGCACTAAATTCCTGGTCATGAACGGCGGACGCTTGGTTTTCGAAGGAACGGAACCTGAGCTGCAAGCCAACCAGGACGAGTATGTCCGCAAGTTCCTCCGGGCGGGAGGCGCCTGAGCGCATGCCTACAACCAGCAAATCCAAGTGGGCCCAGCTTAAAGTCGGCCTCCTGGCCATGTTCGCCCTGCTCCTCCTGGCCTTCCTGATCATCCTTATGTCGGGCGTCAACCCGTTGTTCCGCAGAACCACGGAGGTATTTACCTATCTGGGTGATTCGGTCGCCATGACCGAGGGTGCGACGCCGGTCCGGCTGAACGGCATCCTGATCGGCAAGGTGAAGAAGATCGAGCTTTCCGGTTTGTCCGATCCGGCCCGGATCGTGAAGCTCACGCTCAGTATTTATGACGATTCCTTGCCCCTGGTGCCCGTGGATTCGCAGGCCAAGCTCGCGCAGCAGAATCTGCTCGGGAGCCGCTACGTCAATATCAAGAAGGGAAAGAGCTCTCAGACCATCCAGGCAGGCGCGGAAATCGCTAGCGCCGACACTCCCGAGATCCAGGACCTGTTCCAGCAGGGTTCCTCCACGTTGGCCGCCTTGCAGAAAACTATTGACCAGATCAACAGTATCGTCACCGACATCCAAAGCGGCAAGGGCACGCTGGGAGCTTTCTTGACGGACCGTACTCTCTACAATCGTGCCCTTGAGGTCGTGGACGACGTAAAGAAGCTGACCACGGCCCTGAACGCGCCTGACAGCACCATAGGGCGTCTGATCCACGAAGACACAATATATCAGGACGTCCGCGGAACCGTGGCGCGGATCAACACTCTGGTGGACAACCTCAACGCAGGTCAGGGAACCGCCGGGAAGCTCCTCAAGGACGACGCCCTGTACAACGAACTGCACGCTACCATCAGCGACGTGCGCGAGACCATCGCGAAGGTCAACAAAGGCGACGGCACGGTCAGCAAGCTGCTCAACAGCAGTGAATTGCACGACCAGCTGGTCACCTCCATGGGCAAGCTGGATAGCGTTCTAGACAAGGTGAACAACGGCGACGGGACGATCGGACGGCTGATGAACGATCCGAGCCTGTTTGAGAGTATCGACGGGACGTCGCGTGAGGTCCAAGGTCTGCTCAAGGACTTCCGGAAGAATCCTAAGAAGTTCCTCACCATCCAGCTCAAGCTGTGGTAACCAAGCAGCTGATTGTGAATGCCGATGACTTCGGCTTCACGCGCGATGTCAACGCCGGAATCGTCGAGGCGCATCGCGACGGCATCCTGACCGCGACTACGTTGATGGCTAACGGCGACGCCTTTGACGACGCCGTACGGCTCGCCAAGGAAACGCCATCGCTCGATATCGGCTGCCACCTGGTGCTGGTCGGGGCGCCCGGATTCCCGGCCACCATTCCACAGTTAGTCCGTGCCGTAGCGCTCGGGCGCATTCCCATCTATGAAGAACTGTCGAAACAAGTCCGCCGCATTGTCGACGCCGGACTGAGCCCGACACACCTGGATACCCATAAGCACACGCATCTGCTTCCTCCGGTACTCGAAGCGGTCGCACGCATTTCCGAGGAGTTTCGGATCCCCTGGGTGCGGCGGCCGTTCGATTTTCCCCTGCAGCCCGGCGGCGTCGGATGGAAGAACAAGCTGATGCGGTTGACGAACGGGCGGTTCCGCTCCGCGCTGGCGCGTCATCATTGCCGCTCGACCGATTGGTTCGCGGGTTTCAAATTCACGGGCAATTACGGCAGCGAAGATCTGATCAACGTGATCCGCGCGCTGCCGGAAGGCGTGACCGAGTTCATGTGCCATCCCGGCCGCTGCGGCGACGATCTTCGTGCGGCGCGGACTCGCCTGAAGGAAAGCCGGGAAGAAGAGCTGCGTGCGCTCACCGCACCTGAAGTTCGCGCGGCGTTGGCGGAGGCGGGCGTGAAACTGGTCAGCTATCGCGAGCTTACCGCGTCTGAATCAGGTATCCCACGAAGAACGTGAGGTTGTAGCCGCCATGCAGCAGCGCCGCTGCCGCGGTGGATCCGCTCTTGTAACGCGCGTATCCGAAAGCCACGCCCGCTAATCCGACCACCAGCAGCTGCTGCCAGTACCACTGGTATTCCTGACCGTGCAAAAGTGCAAATCCGGTCGCGGCCAGCAGAATAGCGGGCCACGCGCCCAGCGCGCGCTGCAGCAGCGGCTGCAGAAACCCGCGAAACAGCAATTCCTCGAATACGGGACCAAGCACCACAGCGAAGAGCGCTACCAGTAACAGCGAGCCGCGCCCGGAAATCAGGCTTTCTACAGGCGTGGGAATTGCGGGTGTGTGCAGGACCACGCCTAATATGGAGAGTCCAATCGCCAGCGCCGGTCCGCCGAAAATGCACCACCACTTGCCTCGTTCCGGCGCCACCCAACCCATCGACTGCCAAAACGGCCGCCGGTACCGGGAGACTATCACTAGATACAGCGCGCCTACCAGAAGCGCGTAAATCGCGCTTTGGAACGCCAGCGCCCGAACCGCATTGTTCGAAAACGCGGACGGCGCCAGGGTTCGCCCAAATCGAACCAGCAGCATCCCCACCAGCCAGGACGGAAGAATGGCACTCAAGAACAGCGCCAGATCCTCGAAGCCCCAGAAAGCGCGCGTGTCGCGGGAGGGTGTCATCTCATTGAGATTTGCTGGACGTGTTCAGCTTAATTCTACTAACGCGGCTGCCAGCAGCGGGATCATGATCTCATGGTGGCCCGTAATAGCGAAGCCGTGTCCGCCTGAACGGGCGTGCGGCCGCTCCACGACGTTCATCTTCGGACGGTAATGCTGCAGAAAATCGAAATTCACGGTCGTAAAATCGGCCAGCGGGTGTCCCAGGTTGCGCACTACCGAAATTGCTTTCAGGAACACCTCGGGCAGCACCACTGCCGATCCAAGGTTAAGGTAAACGCCGCCATTGTCCAGCCCACGCACCAGCGAGCACAGCAGGCGGAAATCGCGATGAGTTGTCTCCCCGATCGCTGCCGGGTCGGCCAGCGGATGTGTGTGCGGCGTGTCCGTGCCCACGGCGACGTGGACGGTCACTGGTAGGGCCGCCTGGTAAGCGCCGACCAGCACGCTATGCGGCGCGAACTCCGGCTTCGCCAGGGTATCGAGACGTTTGCCCAGTGCTTCGCCCATTCCTAATGCTTCACGAGTCCCCTCGGTGATCGCCAGATTCATCTCGCGACCCGTCTCTTCAGACGCTCCAAAGCGTCCATCCGGCAGAACGGCCTCGACGTCTTCGCTGGTTTGCCCCGCAATGGCGATCTCGAAATCGTGAATCGACGCCGCGCCGTTCATCACAAAACCGGTCACCCAGCGGCGCCGCATCAGGTCCAGCAGCACGTCGCCCAGTCCGCACTTTATGACGTGGCCGCCCATGCCCCACAGGATCGTGCGCGATTCCGCGCGAGCTCTTTTCAGCGCGTCCAGCACGCCGCGAAACGCTTGCCCCGCCAGAATCTCGGGGAAGGTTTCGATGAGTTGCGTGACGCCGGCACCCTTCGGGAACGGGCGTGCGAACTGGTCCACGCCGACCTTGCCGCCGCGTTCCGCGATCGGGACGGTCTTCAATCCCTCGAACGAGAGCGGCGTTTGAGAATACTTACTCACTACGCCGCGCGTCCTTTGGCCAGCATCTTGCGAAGCGCCTGGGCCGTGTAACTCTTGTTGTTCCGCAGGATCTGCTCCGGTGTCCCGGACGCCACCACGGTTCCGCCCCGCTCGCCGCCTTCGGGTCCCAGGTCGATGATCCAGTCGGCCGTCTTGATCATGTCGAGTTGATGCTCGATCACCACCACCGTGTTTCCCAGGTCCACCAGGGTCTGGAGCACCTGGAGCAATTTGTTGATGTCCTCGAAGTGCAGGCCGGTGGTCGGTTCATCCAGAATATAGAGCGTCTTGCCGGTCTGCCGCTTGCTAAGCTCCTTGGCCAGCTTGATGCGCTGCGCTTCGCCGCCCGAAAGCGTGGTCGAAGATTGGCCCAGGTGCAGGTATCCCAGCCCCACGCGGACCAGCGTTTCCAGCTTCGCTTTGATCTGCGGAATGTTTTCCAGTACCTTCAGAGCTTCTTCCACCGGCATCTCGAGCAAGTCCGCGATGGAATAGCCCTTGTACTTCACCTGCAGCGTTTCATGGTTGTAGCGCCGGCCGCGGCACACATCGCAAGTCACGTAGACGTCCGGCAGAAAATTCATCTCGATGCGCTTCAGCCCGTCTCCCTGGCACGCTTCGCATCGACCGCCCTTGACGTTGAAGCTGAACCGCCCCGGCTTATAGCCCCGCTCCCGGGATTCCGGCAGCCGCGCGAATAAATCGCGGATCAGCGTGAACACTTGCGTGTACGTCGCCGGATTCGACCGCGGTGTCCGTCCGATGGGCGCTTGATCGATCTCGATCACTTTGTCAATCAGATCCAGGCCGCTGATGGACGCATGCGCGCCCGGCTCGGCGCGCGATCCATACACAACTTTGGCTGCGGCGCGATACAGAATGTCGTTGATCAGGGTCGACTTTCCGCTTCCGGAAACGCCGGTCACCAGAATGAAGAGACCCAGCGGAAACTCCACGTCGATATTTCGCAGATTGTGCTCGGTGGCACCCTTGATGATCACGCTTCCCGCCGTGCTCTTGCGGCGCTTCTCGGGGGTGGCGATCTCGCGCGTTCCCGTAAGGTACTGGCCGGTGAGCGAATTCGGATTTCTGGCGATCTCGGCCGGCGTCCCCTGCGCCACCAGTTCGCCTCCCAGGCGGCCTGCGCCGGGCCCCAGATCGATCACGTAATCGGCGCGCTCGATCGTATCCGCGTCGTGTTCCACCACTAGAACCGTGTTCCCTAGATCGCGCAATTTGCTCAGCGAGTTCAGCAGGCGATCGTTATCGCGCGGATGCAGACCTATCGAAGGCTCGTCGAGAACATACAGCACGCCGCGCAGCCGCGAGCCGATCTGGGTCGCCAGCCGGATCCGCTGCGCTTCCCCGCCGGAGAGCGTCGCCGCGGAACGTTCCAGGCTCAGATATTCCAGCCCGACTTCCATGAGGAACTCCAGCCGGTCGCGTATTTCATCCGCCGGCCTGCCGCCGATGATCTTCTCGCGCCCCGTGAAGTTCCAGTCCTTTACGATTTCGAGCGCCTGGCGGATGGACATCTTGGTCAGCTCGCCGATGGTTCGTTCCTTCACCTTCACGGCCAGACTCGAAGGCTTCAGCCGCTGGCCGCCGCAGTCCGGACAGGTATGCGGAGACATGTAGCCCATGAACCAGTCATGATAAGCCTCGCTCGCGATCTCTTTCTTATAGAACTTGTCGAGGGTCCCCAGCACCCCGGGTTTCCCGGGCACGCCTTCCAGTAGCATGGCCTGCTGCTTGTGCGTAAGATCTTCGAACGGTTTCTGAATGGGGATTTTCTGTTGCGCGGCCAGCGCATTGATCGCGTGGATCACGTAGCTGTGCCCGCCCCCTGGGCCCAGCCCGCCGTCCAAAAGGGGCCGCGAAGGATCCACGATCACCTTCACCGGATCGAACGTCCAGCGATTCCCCAGGCCGTTGCAGGTTTCGCATGCTCCGAACGGACTGTTAAACGAAAACGATCGTGGTTCGAGTTGCGGCACGCTGGATCCGCAATCCGGGCAGGCCAGTTTGCTCGAATACAGCCGCTCGGGACCATTCACCACCGCCACCAATACCAAGCCGCCCGCCAGCTTCGTCGCGGTCACGATGGAAGCTTCCAGGCGTTTCTCGATTTCCGGCTTGATCAGCAGCCGGTCCACCACCACCTCAATGGTGTGGTTCTTGCGACGGTCGAGCGTGATCTCCTCATCCAGCTGTCTCAATACTCCATCGATGCGCGCCCGCACGAAGCCCTGTCGAGCGAGTTTATCCAGCTCCTTCTTATACTCGCCCTTGCGGCCCCGGACAATCGGCGCCAGGATCATCACCCGCTCTTGGGCCCCGAGCGCCAGTACTTGTTCCAGGATTTGGTCGCTGGACTGCCGCGATATTTCGATGCCGCAATTGGGGCAATGCGGTATCCCGATGGCCGCATAGAGCACGCGCAGGTAGTCGTAGATCTCGGTAATCGTTCCGACGGTTGACCGCGGGCTGCGGCTGGTGGTCTTTTGTTCGATGGAGATCGCCGGGCTCAACCCATCAATTGAATCCACCTCCGGGCGTTCCATCTGGTCCAGAAACTGGCGAGCGTAGGGCGACAGCGTCTCCACGTAGCGCCGCTGGCCCTCCGCATAGATGGTGTCGAAGGCCAGGGAAGACTTGCCTGAGCCGCTCAAACCCGTGATCACCGTGAAGGTATTTCGCGGAATTTCGACGTCGATGTTCTTGAGATTGTGCTGCCGTGCCCCGTGCACGGTGATGCTTTTTAGCAAGCGATCTTCATTTTCCCACACTCCCTTTTCCGCAGCGGATTGCGATTTCGCTAGGACCTGGCACGTGGCAGTACTAATACATTAGGGCCTTTACCTGAGTCAATAACCTATTGACCTTAGAGAGACTAAGGCTTACAGTCGATAAAAGACAATGAACGAACAGAGAAAGCACCAGCGCTTCGAACTCCGGCTGCCGTTCGAAGTGATCCGCAACGGCTCCCCGTTGAACGTGCGCGGAGAGACCAAGAACGTGAGTTCCGCAGGCGTACTTTTCACGGCGGAAGGCCTGCTTCCATTGGGCGAATCGATCGAATACCTGATCACCTTGCCGCGCACGCCGGGTGCGCGCAAAGATGTTCGTCTGCGCTGTGTCGGTAAGATTCTGCGCGAGGATGCCGACTCGGCCTTCGCGGCCACCCTGGAACGCTACGAGTTTCTGCGCGATAGCGCCTCCGAAGTGGCGCTTTAAGTCCCGCCGTCCGAAATCCCACAACTAGTTTTTCTTTTCGCCCTGCGCTAGACTAGCGAAGAAAGGGCGAAGCATGAATCTCAGCCTCAGTTTCCCCGAGCCGGCTCGTGAACGAATTTTAACCAGGCAGAGCGGCCTCTCCGGCGCCATCGAACGCTTCGAGCAATGGATGGCGGACCCGAATTCTCCGGTTCGCGCTGTCCGCCGTCAGCCTGCCAAACCGGGCGAATTCGCGGATTTTCCGGAAACGCTGGCGCCTTCTCTGCAAAAAGCCCTGGTCTCACGTGGAATAGACCGCCTTTACACCCATCAGGCCGAAGCTTTCTCGCACGCGGCTGGCGGTCACAACACCGTAATCGTGACGCCCACCGCCAGCGGCAAGACCCTGTGCTACAACCTGCCGGTGCTGAATGGGCTTCTGGCCGATCCCAACGCCCGCGCGATGTATCTGTTCCCCACCAAAGCCCTCGCCGGGGACCAGCTGGTCGAGTTTCAGAAGGCCGTGGACGCGATGGGCTCCGATCTCCGCGCCTTTACGTACGATGGAGACACGCCGCAGGACGCCCGCCGCGCGATCCGCGAGCGCGCTAACGTCGTCTTCACCAATCCGGACATGCTCCACTCGGGCGTCCTCCCGCACCACACCAAGTGGGCCAAGGCGTTCGAAAACCTGCGCTACGTGGTGATTGACGAGCTGCACTACTACCGCGGCGTCTACGGCAGCCACCTGGCGAACCTCTTGCGCCGCCTGAAGCGCGTCTGCGAGTTCTATGGATCGTCGCCGCAATTCATCTGTTGCTCGGCGACTATCGCGAATCCGAAGGAACTGGCCGAAGCGCTCACCGGCCTCCCGTTCGAGCTGGTGGAGCGCAACGGGGCTCCTTCCGGCGACAAGTACGTCGTGTTCTACAACCCGCCGGTGGTGAATCGGGCGCTGGGGATCCGTAGAAGCTATCTGAACGAGACTCGGCGCATGGCCAAGGAACTTCTCGACCGCGGCCAGCAGACGCTGGTGTTCGCGAATAGCCGTCTCGCCACGGAAATTCTGCTCACGTATCTGAAGGACGACTATTCCGGTGTCCGGGGCTATCGAGGTGGATATCTTCCCAAGGAACGGCGCGAAATCGAAAGCCAGCTGCGCGATGGCGATATTCGCGCTGTGGTCGCTACGAACGCGCTGGAGCTGGGCATCGACATCGGCTCGCTTGACGCCGTGGTGATGGCCGGATACCCGGGGACCATTGCATCCACCTGGCAGCGCGCGGGCCGGGCGGGACGCCGCCAAACTGCCTCGCTGGCTGTTCTGGTCGCCTCCAGCGCGCCGCTCGATCAGTACATCATCGAGCATCCTGAGTACTTCTTCGATCGCCCCCCGGAACACGCCTACATTAACCCCGACAACCTCGAAATCCTGCTCAGCCACCTCAAGTGCGCGGCGTTCGAGCTGCCCATCCGCGACGGCGAGCGATTCGGCCAGCACGATACTGGCGACTTGTGTCGCTTTCTGAGCGATCTCAAGCTTCTTCACCACTCGGGGCCACCTTCGAAGGGAGCGTGGCATTGGACCTCCGACACCTACCCCGCCGACGCCGTCAGCCTGCGCTCGGTTTCGAGCGACAACTTCGTGGTGGTGGACATAACCGGCGATCATCAGGTGATCGCCGAAGTATCGTTCACCGCGGCTTTGACGACGCTGTATGAGAAAGCCATCTATCTGCACGATGCCCGTCAGTACCAGGTAGAGCGCTTCGATTACGAGGGCCGCAAAGCCTACGTCCGACGCGTCGACTCCGACTATTTCACCGACGCCATCGACTACACGCAGGTAAAGGAACTGGAAGAGGTCGAGTCGTCGCCGGCTGGCGGCCTCAAAGTGGCCCACGGGGACGTGCGTTTGAACCGGCAGATTGTGGGCTTCAAAAAGATCAAGTTCTACACCATGGAGAACGTCGGCGCGGGGAATCTCTCCATGCCCGAACAGGAGATGCACACCACCGCGTTCTGGCTGCATTTCCCTGCGGAATTCCTGGCGCGCTTCCCCGATCTCTCGCCCACTGATCGCCAAGGCGGACTCACTGCCCTTGCTGCGCTCCTGCGCACAGTAGGAGCTCTCTGCGTGATGTGCGATCCGCGCGACCTGGGCGTATCGATTACCGAAGCTATTACAGAGGGTACCGAAGACATCGCCGGCAGCCTCACCGCCTTCGAGCCGAATCTGTACCTCTACGACAACTATCCCGGCGGCATCGGGCAGAGCGCGGCGCTCTACAAGCTGGCCCCCCGGCTTCTCGACGGCGCCGCGAAGCTTCTCGCCGCGTGCCCTTGCGAGGCGGGCTGCCCAAGTTGCGTCGGGCCCATCGGCGAAGTAGGCGAGCGGGGCAAAGAGGTCGCCGGACGCATCCTTAAGGAACTTTTATGTTCTTAGGGTTCTCGTAGCGAAGATCAAACACGCCCATCACTTGCCCCGAATTTCGAACCGTCTCATTACGGGATTTTAACGGCCCTCCACGCTCGAAATCCACAGGGGCAATGGCAAAATATAGTCACAGGGTGTACCCGCTTGGTAAATGGATTTTTACGTAAACGCTCGAGGAGCGCGCCGACGGTCTTCCTCACGGGAGTAACCGGTTTTCTTGGCGGCGCCTTCTTATCCGATCTGCTCCAGTCCTCGTTCGACGGAGATGTGGTTTGTCTGGTTAGGGCCGATGACGACGACACCGCCGAGGAGCGGGTTCGCCGCTCATTATCGCGGTTCACAACAGCCCGGTTCGCGACCTCCTACAAACTTCCTACGAACGTCAAGGTACTGCGCGGCGATCTTCTTTCTCAGGATTGGCATGACTCGCCACAGCTGGATGGCGTCACGCACGTCCTTCATCTGGCGGCCAGCACGTCCTTCGGCACCGGCCGTGGGATTCGCACCACCAACGTCGGAGGCGCTCTCTCGGTCGCCCAGGCGATGCGCGGGCGCAAACTCGAACGGTTTGTATACACGGGCACTGCCGCCATCTGCGGCGCTTCGCCGAAACCAGTGGTTCACGAAGACGACTATCCCGACGAGCAGGCCTCGCATCTGGTCGCCTATACCCGCAGCAAAGCGGAAGCGGAACGGCAGCTGGCGGAGCAATTCGCAGATCTGCCGCTGGTGATCGCGCGGCCGTCGATCGTGGTCGGCCATACTGAGCTGGGCTGCAAGCCCTCCGGCAGCATCTTCTGGGTTTTGCGCGCGGTGGAAGCGCTGCGTTTCATCACCTGGGATCTGGAGAACCGCATCGACGTGGTTCCCGTCGACTGGGCCGCTTCGGCCTTGCGGCATCTGCTCTTCGCGCCCCGCCTGAAGCACCAGCGCTATCACGTCTCGGCAGGCAAGAGTGGTTCTGTCCGCTGGAAGGAACTGGCTGCCGAATACGCCCGTCTGCGCGGCGGAACGTCCGAGGATCGCTACGAAATCGGCGGAATGCGCCAGCTCACGGCGAAGCGCGTGATGGAGGCTGCCGGCGACGGCCA
>JAIQFE010000076.1 GCA_020073445.1 Terriglobia bacterium | reverse complement strand
GTAGTCATCAAGCCAACGACGATTTCTAGCACTGTCGAAGCCCATATCGAAGCTGCTCTCAGGAGAAGGTTCGGAACACGAAAGAATCATATTACGATCGAAACCAGCGGTGATCACGTGACGTTGCGAGGCGCCGTCGGCTCTCTGGCTGAACGAGCTGAAATCGAGAGAGCAGCCTGGACCACTCCCGGCGTCTGTCACGTCAACAATAACCTGTCAGTTACTGGATCTCGAGCGAGATCGGCGAGGTAGAACTGGAATTCAGATGGAAGTTGCTCAGACGACCCCGTCTCCGCTTGTTCCCGAGCCGCTTCCGCGTGAAAAGCAGAAAAGGACCCGAGTTGTAGAATTCGCGTGGTCGCTGCGGGGAAGGGAAGTCTCAGCCTCGCCAGTCTTGATCTCCTTAGCTGGGCTTGCCCTACTGCTGCACCTCGCAGCAAGCGGTCGATATGGTTTCTTTCGTGACGAGCTTTACTACATCGCCTGCGGCGACCATCTCGCCTGGGGTTACATTGACCAGCCGCCACTAATCGCCTTTGTCGCGCGGCTAAGCGGTTTACTTGGGAAGTCCTTATCTGCTTATCGTTTCTTCCCAGCCCTCGCAGGTGCTTCCTTAATTCTCCTCGCGGGATTACTGACCCGTGAGTTGGGTGGCGGGCGGTTCGCGCAGCTCCTGGTTGGCATCACGATCTTCTTGGCACCGATGTATCTAGCTTTCGGGAGCTTTTTCTCGATGAATGCGTTTGAGCCGCTGTTCTGGATGGGGTGTGCGTATATCCTTATCCGCATCGTGAAGGGCGGCGCCGAACGCCTTTGGCTTGCGTTCGGCGCAGTGGCAGGAGTCGGCGTGCTGAACAAGCACACTATGCTTCTGTTCGTGTTCGCGTTGTTTATGGGTCTGCTTGTCACCCCAGAACGCCGACACTTGCGAAGCAAGTGGTTTTGGCTCGGAGCTCTGGTGGCATTCGCGATCTTCCTCCCTAACTTGATTTGGGAGGCACAGCACAATTGGCCGCAGATCGAAGTTGTACGCAATGCGCAGAATCTCAAGAACACTCCGATCGGCCCGGTTCGCTTTTTCGGAGAGCAGATCCTGTTTCTCAATCCAGTCACATTTCCCGTAGTCGTTGGGGGGCTGGCGTGGCTGTTGCTGTCGAAAGATGGAAAGTCCTTTCACTGCCTTGGAGTCGCCTTCTTTGTTGTTATGGCCGTATTCCTGATTCTGAATGGGAAGACCTACTACCCATTGCCGACCTACCCGATGGTCATCGCCGCCGGCGCCGTCGGACTAGAAACCAAAGCGTGGAATGCTCGCTATCGACGGCTGGCGGTGGCTTACGTAGCGATCTTGGTTCTTACAGGCGCGCTCATGCTTCCTTTCGGCGTGCCGGTGCTGCCCGTTGAATCCCTTCTCACTTACCAGAGTGTAGTGCCGCTAGCGGCAGCCGTGAAGATGGAACGCGACTCCGATACGAACCTCCACCAGCTCTATGCGGATATGTTCGGTTGGGAGAACATCGCCGCAACCGTAGGATCTGTGTACAGCGGCTTACCCACTTTCGAACGGGAACGATGCGCCATTCTGGCGGGCAACTACGGCGAAGCAGGTGCGATTGATTTCTTCGGTGCGCGGTATGGTCTCCCCAAGGCCATCAGCGGCCACAACAACTATTATCTTTGGGGAGCACGCGGATATACCGGTGAGGTCGTGATTCTCTTTGGGGAACACGCCGAGGTTATCAAGACGATGTTCTCGGAAGTGGTACACGTGGCGACAATCTACAATCCCCACGCCGTGAACGCCGAACGTTATTTGCCCGTGTACGTGTGCCGCAAACCCAGGGCGCCGCTGACGACGTTATGGCCCAGCTTGAAGTATTACATCTAGTTTCTGTGTCAAGGAATCCAGGAGGTTGATATGCCCGCAAAACAGTTAAAAGAGTTTCTCGATAGCCATAAGGTCAAATACGTGACCATGACGCACTCTACCGGATATACTTCCAAGGAGACTGCGTCTCTGGCGCATGTCCGGGGAGACGAGTTCGCCAAGACGGTCATTGTCAGGATCGACGGCGGCATGGTCATGGCTGTTCTTGCCGCGTCGTATCACGTGGATCTTCCGCTTCTCAAGGCAGCCGCCAAGGGAAAGAAGATCGCACTCGCGAACGAGACGGACTTCCGGGATCGGTTTCCAGAATGCGAAACCGGAGCGATGCCACCCTTCGGGCAACTCTATGGGATGCCAGTCTTCGTCGACGAAAGTCTCACAAGAGACAAGGAGATCGCATTCAACGCTGGCACGCACCACGAGCTGATCCGGCTATCTTACGAGGACTTCGCGAGGCTGGTTCAGCCGAAGGTCGCACAGTTCTCCACGATGGCGGAAGCTGCATTGCGGCTATGAAGCTCATTGGTCCGACCGAACTCAACCCATCGGAAGTCCGATTGCATGTAGTCCTTTCAGGAAGCGAAGTATGACCCACCGATTCTTAGTTCTCGCGGTTTCAGCCGTCTTCTTGGCTCCGGGCTGTTTCCCAGCCGAACTAACTGCAATCACATTACCCAGCCCGAAGAAGGCAGGCAGCACGAGCGTGGAGGCGGCATTGGCTGCTCGGCGATCTGTCCGGGGTTACACCAAGCAGACGCTGACTTTGGCCGATGTAGGCCAGTTGCTGTGGGCGGCGCAGGGCGTTACCTCTCCGGACGGCAAGCGCACGGCTCCGTCGGCAATGCACCGGTATCCGCTCGAAATCGTCGTAGTGGCACAGAAAGTGGACGGTCTGCCCAGCGGAGCGTATCACTACGTGCCGGCAAAGCATTCTCTCGAACTGCTCATGGCCGCGAAGCCCGGCGTACCCTTGCTGGCTGGCTCCACACAGCAAACTCAGGTCCACAGCGCGCCGGCAGTGTTTGTGATTTCCGCCGTGTATGAGCGGATGGGATCCGGGGCGAAGAACCGTACCTGGACCGACTATGAAGTGGGTCTTGCGAGCGAGAACCTGCTCTTGGAAGCTGTCGCGCTCGGACTTGGGGCCGTGGTGACGGGCGGCATCGACCCCGCGTCCGTGAAGGAGGCCGTGAAGTTGACCGGTGGCGAAGAAGTGATCGTCGTCATTCCGGTCGGGCATCCAGCTAACTGAAGCACTCTCGGAGGAGAAGGTTAAGCCGATGAACATCAGTGAATTAGAGAAACGGTTGCGCGAGAAAGAAAGAGAGCTGTGGGCGGACATGACGCGAACCGAGGCAGAGGCTCGCGACTTGGGTGGAGGCGAGGTTCAGAATCGGGCTGATTCGGCAGAGAGCAAGGAAGGCGTATTTCAGGAAACCACTGCAGACTGGAGCGTCTTTACTCAGGTTCGCGACGCGTTGCAGCGGATCGAAAGGGGCACCTACGGGACATGTGTGGACTGTGGGTGCCAGATCGAAGACCATCGACTGGACAGCGTCCCGTGGACGGCGTATTGCCTCGACCATCAGACCCGGCATGAGCGGGATTTGGCGGCGCGGCCGTCGTAGTCAGAGGAGAAGGACATGATAATTCCGTTGCAGATTGAATTTAACAACACTGAGCCCATAGAGGCTGTTGAATCCCGTATCCGCCAGGAATTGGCGGAGTTCGAAAAGTTCTACAACCGGCTCCTGAGCTGTCGGGTACAGGTAGAGGCTCCAAAACACGAACGCCGCGGCAGCGTCTCCAAGGTCCGGATCGATCTTGGCGTTCCCGCCAAAGATGCAGCGACGCCGGCTGAGTTGCGAGGCGCGGAAGCCAAGCAAGACATGGAGCACCTGCATGTGAGTTCTCAGCGTAAAGACGCCGCCATGGCGGTTCACGCAGCCTTCAACGTCGCGCGCCGCCGACTGAAGGAATTTACGGGCGACTCGTACAAGCACCATTGACAGCGGCGGGGTCTACATTGGTCGGCATTGGATTGAAATCAGAAAGAGGATGCTATGAGTACCCAAGAAAAGCGATGCGAAGCGGAAGGCAACTGTGGGAAGGAGGCCATCGGTCGTGGCCGCTGGATCGCCGGCATATCGATGGTCGCGGGAGCCGCAGTCGGCGCGACCGCAATGTACTTCTGCGATCCCCATCGCGGTAAAGCCCGTCGGGCAGAGCTTCAGCAGAAAGCAGGCGGTGTCGGGCGGAGAGCTGGCCACGAAGCGGCTATAAAAGCGGAAGACCTGCTCAACCGGGCTAAGGGCGTGGTCGCCAAAGCGGACGCTGCCTTTGAACGCTGTGAAGAAACCATTGACGACGACGTTGTCGCGGAGCGCGTTCGTAGCCACATGGGACATATCACGGAGCGCACGAGCGACATTGAGACAGAAGTTGTCAGTGGAGTCGTGGCCCTCCGCGGGACAGTATCGCCAGATAAACGTCGGCATCTGGTCGACGAGATTCTTGCGATTCCAGGCGTGAAAGGAGTTCGGGATCTGCTCACGTCCGCCGGCTCCGCCCGAAACGTTCCCGCATCAACTTAGTAGCCGGTGCCCCGGGGGAAGCTACTAACGCTAGCGCCATAGTCGCCTGCTCATGACTCGGACGGGTCCCAAACGCCGTTACCGCACCGTCTTGCTCGGTTTCGGCTGCGGCTTGTTTGTCTATCTTCTCGTCCGGCTGGGCACCGCGAACATCTCCTCCCTAGTGCTGGGGGTGGGTTGGTACTTCGGTTTGATCGCTGCGATCTACGCCGGCCACCAACTGATTCGGGCGATTGCGTACTGGAAATGCATCGCGGCGAGTGGGCGCTCCTCATATTGGGAAATCGTGAGGATCAGACTTTCCGGGGAAGCAATTCAGTTCTTAACGTCTACGGGGCCTTTCCTGGCTGAGCCATCTAAAGTGTTGCTTCTGCGGAGACAAGGCTTGAGCACCAAGCACGCCGTAGCAGCGACGGTTTCAGAATATCTGATCTATCTTCTTACGTCAGCCGCGTTCGCCGTCGCTGGCCTGACGTACTTGCTCACGAACTTCGAGCTTTCGAGGCCCGCGTCGGCCGCAGCAAAGGTACTCATATGCATCATGGGCGCATTCCTCCTCGCGGCGATTTGCGCGATCAGTCTTCGAATCTACTTGATCGGCGCCATAATCAAAGGCGCCAGCAGGCTGCCGTTGGTTGGAAAACACGTGCGCCTCAAGGAGAATGACGTTCGCGATACAGAGGACTTGTTGTTCGTCGTCCTTCGTGACCGCCCGCTGCGCTTCCTGTTCATTGTGGCCGTCGAGTTCGCCGCACAAGCGCTTCTCGTTCTGGAGCTGTTCGTACTCCTAAAAACCACGGGGAAGCCTTTTTCGATCCTTCATCCGTTTTTGATCGAAGCCGCCACGAAGTTCATAGGCTTGGCCTTCTTCTTTATTCCCGGCCAGGTGGGCGCGTCGGAGGGTACCTACGCATTCATATTTAAAACTGTGGGTTTGCCGGCATCCGCTGGCTTCGCTCTTGCTGTGGCGCGACGGCTTCGAAGCCTCCTCGTCGCCGGTGCCGGTTTGGCTTTGGCGCCACTTTGGAAGGACTCTACGCCCAGCCGCGAGCCAGACTGAGGGTCAACTCCACACGCCGGCAATCGAGGTGCTGCAATCCGGACAGAACGCCCCGGAGCCGAATGCGCTCTCCTTAATTCGGTTCTCGACGACCCGGAACCCGCGTCTTCGGATAAGAGTCGCATTGCAGCCGGGGCAGCGTGTATCCTCCCATGCGCCCACCATTCCCGGCAGGTTCCCCGCATACACGAACTTCAGCCCCGCATCGCGTCCGGCCTCGGCCGCGCGTAGCAGGCAATCCGTGGCCGTATCCTCGATCGAGGCCATCTTGTAGTCCTGGTGAAAGGCTGTCACATGCCAGGGGATATTCGGCGAGATGCCAGCGATGAACTTCGCGATGGATTTAAGCTCTTCCTGCGAATCATTGAAACCGGGCACCACCAATGTCACGATCTCAAGCCAGAAACCCATTTCGTGAATGAGCTGAATGGAGTCGAGAATCGGGCCGAGGCGGCCGCCTAGCTCGCGATAGCGGCGGTCGTTGAAACTCTTCAAGTCCACTTTGTATAAGTCCAGCCACGGCCGAAGATAGCGAAGAACTTCCGGGGTCGCGTTTCCGTTGGAGACGAAGCCCGTCAGCAGACCAGCTTTGCGCGCTTCACGGAAAACGTCCACCGCCCATTCGGCAGTGATCAGTGGTTCATTGTAGGTGCTGATGACGGCATTGGCCCCGTAGGACAGAGCAGCATTCACAATCTGCTCCGGCCGAACGGTCATGAAATCGACGGCGGAACGTGGATCACGAAGAGCCTGGGATGTTACCCAGTTCTGGCAATAGCCACAATGCAAGTCGCATCCCAGCATTCCGAAGCTAAGCGCGAGACCGCCAGGCCGTACGTGATAGAACGGCTTTTTCTCGATAGGATCACACTGGATGGTGTTGACGTAGCCATGGGGTACGAGTAAATTTCCGTCGCGGTTGAACCGGACCTTACAAACCCCGGCGAAACCGGCTGCAATGGGGCAGCGATGACCGCAGGCAAGGCAGCGCAGACGACGATTCTCGAGCGTCTCGTAAAGTTCGGATTCCCGCGTTTGTTCGCTGAGCTGATCGGCTAGTGTTTTAAGTGGCATAGCCTGGAGAATCTCGTGCTCTACTGAATGCTCACGAGCGGCCGCAGCCGATGCGCACTATCTGGATTGCGCAGGCGTCGAAGCGCTTGGGCCTCGATCTGGCGAACTCGCTCACGGCTCAAGTCGAACTGCTGAGCAATTTCCCCAAGCGTGTGCTCGCGATCGTAACCGATCCCGAAGCGCATGCGGATGATCTTTTCCTCGTTTGGCGCCAGGGTCTTCAGGATCCCCTTGGTTTCCTCGTGAACGTTAGTCTCGAACATCGTCTCCGCTAAAGGGCGGACGCGCCGGTCCTCGATTAAATCTCCCAGAACGGACTCGCCATCTCTACCTACCGGAAGGTCGAGCGACACGGGATCCCGGGAGATAGCCCTCAGCTCCTGGACCTTCTGGCCGGTGGTGTCCATCCGGCGGCCAATCTCCTCGTTGGTCGGCGTACGGCCCAGCTCCTTCTCCAATTCGCGCGAGGCCCGTACGAACTTGGTCAGGCTCTCGTTCATATGGACGGGAATTCGGATCGTGCGGGACTGGTCATCAATCGCGCGGCTGACCGATTGACGAATCCACCAGGTCGCATAGGTTGAGAACTTATAGCCGAGATGGTAGTTGAACTTGTCGGCGGCGCGCATCAGGCCGATATTGCCTTCCTGGATCAAGTCCAGAAGGTGCATCCCCCGGTTCACGTATTTCTTGGCCACCGAAACAACCAGTCTTAGGTTAGCCTCTACCAGCGTTTGCTTGGCCTTCTCGGTTTCCATGTCGCCTTCCTGCATTGTTTTGAGCCAGCGCCGCATCTGGGGGTTCTTTGAGCCGGCTGCGGCGCGCTTGAAGGCGCTCCCGAAGGTTGTCCACTGCGCTGGGGAGAATGGCACTCCGCGAATCGCCTGCGAGAACTTGATCCTTAGCCGGACAAGCTTGCGACACAACTCCGCACGCACATGCACGTGGCGGTGTGGCGTCGAAGCGAGCCTGTTCTCCATTGCCTGCAATTCACGATTCAGTTTCGCCACCTTTGTGAACCGCTGCGTGGCTGCCGTGCGTTTCCCTTCGCCGCCCGCCTCATCCTTGGCGCTGATTTCGATCAGATCCTCTAGGTCGACCTCGCCCTGACGCAGGTCCTCGGAGATGGCCACCACCATCTGCTGCACCAGCGGAGAACGCGAAAGCACCTTTCGCACCCGTAGCTTGCCCCGCTCCATGCGGCGGGCCAAATCGATCTCGCCCTGCCGTGTAAGGAGGCGCACAGATCCCATTTCCCTCAGGTAGACCCGTACCGGGTCGTCAGTGTAGGAGGACTCATCCGGCGCTGAGGCGACCTCAGTGCCACCTTCTAGATCGGCTTCCAGGAACTCCGAGGACTCCGGCGCCTCATCCAAGATGTTGAACGAATCAGATTCTGCTAAGTTCTGCTCGTGAAATTCCATTTTCCCTCCGCTAACAGCCTACCTGCGAACGCTATACTCCCGTATCACCTTCCGAGCTTTTGGCTTGTATTTTCTGTGACTTACCGAGACAGAAGCTTTCGCTTTCGCTAGCAGGACCAATCCGGAGACTTACAAGGCGTACTCAGGCCATACACTCTTCGTTAATCACTGGATGCAAAAGGGGTTATGTAGGTTGCACCCTTCGCAACCCAGAAGTCGCGACGGTTCCCCGCTCGAAAGCGCGCCCTATGACTGAAGCTGGTGAGCTTTCTTGTGATTAACAAAATTCATGTAGGCTTGATGCCGTTCGTCCGTCGTCCTCTGCTGCTCCGCTCTTAGTGCGTGATATTCATCTACTTCCGACACGCTGGCCGACCATTCATGCGTTATGAGATAACACCTCAAGCTTGTCTCGGCTTTATCCGCAAACACTAACGATTCGAGGACGAACCGTTCCAGGCGGTAGCATTCAGCGCAATCCATTCTCCAAGCCTATCGCAGATCACGTGCCTGAGGGTAGGATCGCCGAAAGCAGGGGCGCCAAGTCCAGTTCGCGCCATCCTCCGCCAACTTCCTGCATCCCAGGCACGTTTCGCGTCATCGAAGAAATGTAGTTTGACAGTCCGCTAATTAGGCATTTCTCCTCGGCTGGTTTTTACCCTCCCCGTTCGATCTCGCCCCGATCTGGTGTTCTGCAACTTCAGAAGGAACCAACATGAAGAATATTTTCGTAGGCAATCTCAGCTTCGGGGCAACCGAAGATACCGTTCGATCTCTATTTGAGCAGTACGGAACGGTTGAACGTGTAAGTATCATCACCGATCGGGACACGCGACAATCCCGGGGGTTTGGATTCGTCGAAATGAGCAACAACGATGAAGCCCTCCGGGCTATCGCCGCTCTCGACGGAAAAGAGCTTGACGGAAGGGCACTCAACGTCAATGAGGCCCGCCCCAGGGAGGACCGAGGCTTCGGCGGCGGGGCACCCCGTGCCAGTAACGGCGGCAAACGCCGAACCAACCGCTGGTAAGTAGCCGACCAAGGCCAAATGGAAGGGGCAGCTCTCGCGAGCGCCCCCTTCCGCAATCTCGCGCATGTCGCTGCGTGATTTGAACCAGACGGCGGAAGAGTTCGTTCTCGTTTCGAATGAAGGATAAGCCCTGCGCCAAGTCACGGTTTGGCGGTTCGCGTGCCTATCAATAGCCGGACAGTCACTTATGGCGACATCTTTCCTTCCGCGGAATATCCTCTTTCCTACAGATTTCTCCAAGTCGAGCGAAGCGATCATCGGTCATGTCGTGGGCTTGGCGAGCGCATTTAACGCCAAGGTCTGGCTCTTGAGCGTTGTACCCTCGTTGGCGGATTTTCACGGCGTATCGGAAAACTACTTTGAACAGCTGGGCGACGCGGCTTTTGCGAACCTCGATCGCGACCAGAAAGTGTTCGAAACCGACCGCCTGCGGAAGCTAGAGTGCCTTCAGAAGCAGTATTTCGGCCCGGTGGAAAGTGAGATCTGCGTCAAGTCGGCCGGAGTTGCCGAGTCAATCGTGGATTACGCGGCTGAAATCAAGGCTGACCTCATCATGATGCCGACTCACGGACTAGGCCGGATGCGGCGTTTTCTCATCGGTTCGGTCACCGCCAAGGTGCTCCACGATGCCGCCTGTCCAGTATGGACTAGCCCGCACCCGCGCGAGCTTGAACCGTTCCACCCGTATCGTCATATCCTCTTGGCGATTGATAATCGCGAACTGCCAGTGGAACTGTTGATGCGCGCCTCAGCGCTTGCAGAATTCTTTCACGGGCAACTGAGTGTGATCAGGGCCCTGCCTGCGTTCGGCATCCCTGGCGATGAAGCAGCGCGCAAGCGCGCCCGGGAGATGGCTGATGCACTCCATGATCAGATCACCGCGAAAGGCGTGAAGGCTCGCGTTCATTTGATGGAAGGCGATCCGGGGGATGTGGTCCGGCAAGTTGCGGAGGAGATCGAGGACGCGGATTTGATCATTACAGGGCGGGGGCACCTGGAGGAGTCCATGGGCCATCTGCGGACACACGCCTACGAAATAATCTGGAACGCGCCCTGCCCCGTGATTACCTTGTAGGTGACAACCCGACATGCGCATCCCATCGTGCGCGCCTTGCATCTAACGATATGAGGGCGAGTCTCTTCCTCCGAGGGCTCGCAGCTGTATGCTAGCGGCGGGAGTCCCACCCTGGACGCACCGCCGTTCCTCAGACGTTGATTTCAGACCCACGACGTGCAGCCCGGCTGCCTTCAACGATAAACTGTCGAATCCACGCTGAGCCATCTCCGGGCACCCAGGCTTATGAATAGCTGCGGGCTGGACCTTCAAAACGATCCAGCCAGTGCTCTAGCGTTCTCGTAGTGAGGCCGGAGATTCTCGACATCGAGAACAGAGTAATGCCGCGGCTGGAGGATATTC
>JAIQFE010000038.1 GCA_020073445.1 Terriglobia bacterium | reverse complement strand
GTGAAGCGTTGGCGGACGGGCGATCAGATCGAGCGATGGGTTGGCTCAGGGTTGCTCGTCGCCGAGCGGCACTTCCGCAGGGTGATCGGTCATCGCCAGATTCCGTTGTTGCTGTCCTCGATGGCTAACGCCGTTTCCAAGAAACCGATTGCGAAAGGAGCCGCCGTCGCGTAGCCTATGAGGATCGAGAGTCGCTAACTTTCAACGGAGTTCCGGGCAATCTCACCGAGATGGCCAAGTTGTCCTTACCGTGATCACGACCAGCCACCGCGCAACTGGGGCATTGCGTGACCCAGTTCCGCCCAACGCGCCGCAGCCCTTCCCGATTCACGCGGTCGAGAATCTGAAAGTGCGATCGCGCGGAGCGCGTGCCCGTCAGCGGTTGAGGCCGGGGATTCTCGTCTTCGAGCGCAAGGCCGGCGACCAGTTCCAAGAGTCGCCTCTCCGTGACGCGCCGTAGTTTACGCAGGTACTTCATTTGCGCTTCGAGGTCGTGCTGTGCGCCGTAAAACCAGTAGCGCCGGTTGACTGCCCGGTGAACACCGAGCGGTCCGCGGATCGCATTACCAAATTGCGTAGGTTCGATCCGATCCTGCTTCGGAAACAGTTCAATCCCGTCCGAGGGTCCGGACGCCTTTACCTGCACCGAAAGCTTTCCGGCCAAGTGCCGGATGTACACGCGCGCGTGCTTGGCAAGCACAGGCGTCTCAAACAGAATCCAAAGATGTCCGCCCCGCCGACTCTGTTCCAGCGCCGCTTGGATTCCGTCCTGCTGGAGTTCATATTGCAATTTCAGTAAGTCGTCGAGCGACCGCTTGTAGTCTGCGTCGATCCCCATCCACTTCACTCGCTGTGTTTCTGGATTGATCGCGTAGATCCCGAGCGTGATCTCGCCAGCCAGGTGACGCCGGACATCGTCCAGTTCCAGTCCCAGTTCACCCCCGCCGTCGGCGCGTGGCCGGTAGTAGTAATGCCGCCCCGACTCGGAATGCGGCCGATCCGACTGCCGCGTGTACGCAAGTCGGTTCACGAACCACCGCGCGTACTCGGTGGCCATCTCGGGCGTTGCCAGCAAGACTTCCGGCATACGTATTCTTTACACCCGTTTCCCGCAATCGCAAAGCGAGTTGGCGCTACCCTTTCGCCGCCCGGAGGAGGGACGGATCTTCCGCGAAGTCCAACAGCCGGAAGTCTTTGATTTTCTGACGCATGTCCGCAAGGGCGTACCCGCCGAACACGCTGTCGGCCAGATTCAGCAGCCAGAAGCTGCCTTTGCGCCGGTCATATATATAGAACTCCCCGGACCGGTCGTCGCCGGGGACCATCACGAACAGCAGCAGCCCTTTAGAATACTCGACCCAGTGGGCAACCACCGCCTCGGCCACTGTCAGGAAGGTGCCGACGATCTCGGTCACGTCCCGTCCGGGGCGCACATTCATGTCTCGCGTGCTGAGCACCTCGCTCGCACTTACGTTCTGCTTTCCAAACATCTGAGTTCTCCTTTTGAAGTGGGGTTGGTTGTGGGCAGACACACGCCGCCCGCACTGCTACGCCTCGGGTGTGTGGCTGTCCTGTATGTTGCGGGTTAACGACCGTCCTTTTAAGGGAGTCGTCAAAAGTGAGATCGAGGGGGGCATGCACGTCGGCGTCGGACGCTCCTGCCGTATTTCGCTTGCTTCACTTACTTGCGATTGCTTCGGTTGTGTGGTAGTGTTGATTCAGAACAAGGAGTGAGCAAAATGGCACAAGGAACACTGGCACCGACACTTCCCTCTGAAGCTGAGGCAATACTTGCCAAGGAAACGAGCCGGGTTCTCGCTTCGCACGTCCAGACGGCGGAGCCGCTCCGGCTTCGCATGCTAGACGATCCAGCAAAAGGAACCGTAAACATTCCGGCCTCTGCTGTACGAATGCTCATTCACATTCTCGAAGAGATGGCGCGGGGGAATGCCGTCACGCTGATCCCGGTACACGCCGAACTCACGACGCAGGAAGCGGCGGACATGCTGAATATCTCGCGGCCTTCCCTGATTCAGCTTCTCGACGAGGGAAAGATCGAATTTCGCCGGGTCGGGACGCATCGGCGCGTCCGATTTGAGGGGCTCATGGCGTACAAGCGCCGCGCTGATGCGGACCGGCGGGCTGCACTTGCGGAACTGGTGGCCTACGATCAGGAATTGGGAATCTAAACACGGTGGCCGGGTTCACCGCGTTCTACGACGCCAACGTGCTCTATCCTGCGGAGCTTCGGAACCTGCTCATGCACTTGGCGCTCATAGGGCTATTTCGCGCGAAGTGGTCGGCGGACGTCCACGAGGAATGGATCTCCAGTCTGCTTAAGAAACGCCCTGACCTTACGCGAGACAAGCTGGAACGCACTCGCATATTGATGGACCAGCACGCTGTCGATGCTCTCGTGACAGGCTACGAGGATCTGATTCCCGGTCTGCAACTCCCCGATCCAGATGACCGGCACGTGCTGGCGGCTGCGATTCGCGGCCATGCAGACGTCATCGTGACGATAAACCTGCGGGACTTTCCTTCCGACACCATCGGACCGTTTGGAATTGAAGCGCAGCACCCGGACGAATTCATCCTTCATCTCCTCGACCTGGCTCCGGGGGCTGTGGTGGCAGCGGCGGAAAATTATCGCCAGAGCCTGAAGAACCCTCCCAAGACGGTGTCCGAGTATTTGGAAACTCTTGAAAGGCAGGGCTTGACTCAGACGGTCTCGGTTCTTCGGGAGTATATGTTCTAAGGACCAGATGCGGATCGCTAGCAGCAAAGAACGCGTTGAGTGGAACTGAGCCGCGCCACGGGATTGCCCTATTCAAATATCTTCCACATGTCCCGTGCCTCATTGATTTCTACGGGCACCCGCCGACGCGTTCCAACTGTAACCGCATGTACGTGTCACGGTGTACCGAAGATCAAGATTAGGGAGCGCCGTCACCCTCGGAATGTGTGACAGGCGCTCTTTACAAGTAGATCCGGACAGAGCGTAGTGCGTGCGTTTGTCTACGCAACCAGTTTCGTGAGCGCCGCTTCGAGGACAGGAGCGTCTGCATCAGTCAGGCTCTTTAGGCGTTCCAGCGTCACCTTGCCGTCGGTGGCCTGCGCGATCACCTCACCGAACTTTGCGGGCCAGCCGGCGCGTTGGAGCGAGCGGCCGGAGAATCCCAGCGATCTTCTGGATCGTCAGGTTCGTGCTCTCTTTGTGCGCGTCGAGTGTTCCGCGTTTTTCGGCGAGGTAATCCTCAATCGCTTGCTCCACCGTCTTGAAGGAATTGGGATCGGGCTTTCCATTCTGCCCGGAAAGGAATTGCACGGTCCATTGATCGATCAACTCTTCGGCGGCGAGTTTTTCCCGCACACCCAACTTCGCGAGCGAGCCATTGAACGCAAAGGGCGCGATGTTTGGGTCTGGGTGCCGGACAAGAAGCCTTGCATAGATGGGGCAGCCGCATCCGAAAATCAATCGCGAGGGCAGCCTCGTGGATTTTTTGCGGCTTGGGGAAATATTGCGACAGTCGACTCGGTGCCTTACGAAAATGTCGCGCATGCCCCGAATTGTAGCGCAAACTCGCTACAGTTGGAAGTCGGTTCTTGTAAGTACATCCACTACAACAAGTTGTAATGGCGGAGGAAGAGGGATTCGAACCCCCGGACGAGTTTCCCCGTCAACGGTTTTCAAGACCGCCGCCTTAAACCACTCGGCCATTCCTCCAACACCATCTTACCTGCTTCAGACCCCTTTTCCACCGGCCAGCGCCGCCAGGCGGGAATCGATCGACTCCAGCCGACGGATCAGCTCCGCATACTGAACTTCGTCCTTCGGCGGGTCCTTGCGCTTGACCGCGAACGTCCCGCTGGGCTCCAGGACGCACCGTTCCACTTCGTCTACGTCGTCAAATCCCTGCCGATGCAGTACCGTCAAAAGCTCGGAATGCGACAGAAGCTCCTTCGCGAGATTCTTATGCTGGACCTTGCCGCGGTCGATCAGCGTGGTCGATTTCCCCTCGACCAACTGGTCCAGCCGGCGGTGTTTGAACAGGAATCGAACCACCAGGTAGTTCGCCGCCAGCAGTGTCACGGCACCGATGAGTCCGCCGCTGATCGAATTGTCGTTCCCAATGATGGCGTTTTGCACGGTGTTCGACAACGACAACAGCACCACCAGGTCGAACGGATTGAGCTGCGCCAATTCCCGCTTTCCGAAAATGCGGAGCAGAATCACCAGCGCCAGATAAACGATGACCGGACGAATAATCTTCTCGAGCAATGGCACTGCAACGACGAACATATCATTCCACATAGGAACGATTATCGCCGCTCGACGAAGCCTCAGCGAGACGCGCTCAGCTTCTCGACAGCGTCTTCCATGCTCTGCGGACGCTTCAGCACGCCTTCAAACAGATCTCCTACGCGGTCGAACCGGGCCAGTACATTGCCCAGGTGGAACTGCTCCGGCGTGAGCTTCGGAGTCACTTCGCGCCACGCCAGCGGCGTCGCCACGGGGGCTCCTGCATACGCGCGCACCGCGTACGGAGCCGAAATCGTCTTGCCTTCGCCGATCTGCATCCAGTCGAAATACACCTTTCCCTTTTCGCGCTTGGCGACAGCCCGCGGCGTGGTGAACAGATCCGGCCGTTCGTGCGCGACCATCCGCGACAACACTTCGGCGAACGACCGCACCTGGTCATAGGTGTAGCGCGGAGCCAAGGGCACGAAGATGTGCATCCCGTCGCCGCCAGTGGTCTTCGGAAAACTTTCCAGCTCGGCGCGGTCGAGCTTCTTCCGCACCACCAGCGCCGCCTCGACGATCTTCGCGTAACTGCACTCCTGCGGATCGAGATCGATCAACAAATAATCCGGATGCTCCAGCGAATCCATCCGGCTCATCCAGGGGTTGTGATCGATACAGCCCAGGTTTACTAAGAAAAGCAGCGTCGCGCGATTATCGCCGATAACGGATTGAATGCCGTCCGCCATGCCGGTGCGCAGCCATTTGGGAAAGCTCGCGGCCACTTCTTTTTGAAAGAAGAATGGCTCGTCGATGCCGTTGGGATAACGCTTGAGCGACAGGGGTCGGTCTTTAAGATGCGGCAGAATCAGCGGCGCGACGGCGTCGTAGTAATTCAGCAGATCGCGCTTGCGGTAGCCGTCCTTGGGATAGAAGACCTTGTTGAGATTAGTGAACTTGAGCCGGTGGCCGTCGATGGTCAGGTTCGCCTCGGCGAGCGACGGATCGAGCAGCGCCGTGCGCTTCGCCGGAGGGTCGTCATGGTCCTCGGCCCCGTTCTGGCGGACGACTTTCGCTCGCTCCACATCATTGGGATCGATATCGGGACGGAAGCCTTTCCACACCGGCGCACGCAGGCGCCCGTCCTCAGTCCAGTTGGCGAACTCCACTTCGCAGACCAGCTCGGGACGCACCCAGGTGACATCCTTTTTCGGAAGATTCTTGTCCGGTTCGAGCGGGCATTTATCGATGGCGATCGGGGCGAGTTTGTCGTAGATCATCTTCATGGTCTTGCGATCGAACCCCGTGCCGACGTTGCCCGCCCACTTCAGTTTGCCGCCATCGTGGATTCCGAGTATCAATGCACCAAAATGGTCGCGCTCGCCCTCGGTGAATCCGCACAGAAGAAACGAATCCGACTGATGGACCTTGTACTTCACCCAATCTCCCGAACGCCGCGATTCATAGAAACTTGAGGCCTTCTTTCCTATGATCCCTTCCACGCCCTGTTGTTTCGCTGCTTCGAACAGAGCTTGCCCGTCACTGAAGTGCTCCGAATAGCGGACCACGTCGTTGGGTTTCAGGACTTCCTTCAACAACTGCTTGCGCTCGAGGAGCGGCAAGCCGCGCAGATCGCGTCCGTCCAGATACAGCAGGTCGAAGGCATAGAACACCACCGGATGATGCCTGGAAAGAAGCGCCACCGAGCTTGCGTCGGCCACGTTGATGCGGCGCTGTAGCAGCTCGAAACTGGGCACGCCGCGTTCGTTCAAGGCCGCGATCTCACCATCGACAATCGCGGTCTGAGCCTTGATGTGATGCGGCAGGATCGACAGCTCGGGATACTGGCGGTCGATCACATTGCCGTTGCGCGAAACCATCCGGACTTGGCCGTCCTGGATGTAGCAGATAGCGCGGACGCCATCCCACTTCACTTCGTAGATCCACTTGGCATCGCTCGGAGGGACGGCGGTGCCGATCCGCGCCAGCATCGGCGCACCGATATCGGGCAACGACTCCACCGTCTTCTTCCGCTGCATCGCTTCCAGCCCGCGGGCGATTTCTTCCTGGGTCCGTCCGGTTAGAACGCTAACCGCGTGATCTTCCGTGTTCCATCCTGGCTGCGCAGCGGCGTCCTTCTTCTTGAGCAGCAGCCACTCGTTCCCCTTGCCGCGCTTCATGCGCACGATGGCGAACTCGCCGGTGATCTTTTCGCCGTGCAGGCGAAACTTGAAGTCGCCGCGCGCAAGTTGTTCTTCCGCCGAGGCGTCGCCCAGAAGCTCGTACGTGCCGCGATCCCACAGCATCACGCTTCCAGCGCCATAGTTCCCCTTGGGGATGACGCCCTCGAAGCTTCCGTACTCGATCGGATGGTCCTCCACCATCATGGCCAGCCGTTTTTCGGCCGGATCAAGCGTCGGGCCCTTGGGTACTGCCCAGGACTTGAGCGCTCCCCCTACTTCCAGGCGCAGATCGTAGTGCAAATGGGTCGCATGATGGCGCTGAACACAATACTGGAGCGGGCCGCCGGACTTATGGCCCCTGGCCGGAGCAGGCTCCGGTGTCCTATCGAAATGGCGCTTCTCGGAGTAGCGTGTAAGTGACAAAACTAGCCTAGAATGTTTGCGCTATAGTAGAAAACGAATCTTTCAGGCGAGGTATCTATCAAGTATGGCTACGACCGTTTGGAAAGGGCATCTCACCTTCGGGCTCGTTTCGTTCCCAGTCAGATTGTACAGCGCGGCGCGCGGTGAAAGCATCAGTTTCAACCAATTGCATAAAGCCGACGGCTCGCGGGTCAAGCAGATGATCTACTGCGCCGCCGAGGACAGGCCGATCCCCCGCAGCGAGATCGTCAAGGGATACGAGTACGAGAAAGACCGCTACGTGGTGATCGAGGACGAAGAGATCAAGAAGGTCGCCCCCGCGACGGCCAAGGTCATGGAGATCCAGGAATTCGTCAAGTCGGACCAGGTGGACCCGATCTTCCTCGAGACCTCTTATTACATGGCGCCCGACGAGGCAGGCGAAAAGCCGTATGCCCTGCTCTTCGACGCGCTCAAAAAGACAGGCTACGTGGGCGTGGCCAAGATCGCGATGCACAATCGCGAGCACGTGGTGATCCTGCGCCCGGGCCAAAATGGCGTGCTGATGCACACCATGTATTACAGCCACGAGATCCGCAAGGTCGACGAATTCCGCACCGACCTGAGCCTGGTGAAGGAGAAAGAGCTCGCGCTGGCGACCAGCCTGATCGAGGCGCTGGCGGCGGATTTCGAGCCCGAGAAATACAAGGACGACTATCGCGACAATCTGCTGAAGATGATCGAGGCCAAGAAGCAGGGCGAAGAAGTGGTCGCCACGCCGGAGCCGAAGGAATCGAAGGTCGTGGATATTATGGAGGCGTTGAAAGCTAGCCTTGCGGCGGCCAAGAAGCCCGCTGCGTCGGCCAAGACTTCCGAGCCCGCTGCCGAAGAGGCTCGCCCACAAAAGCGTAGGGCGAGGGGATAATAGGTTCTTAGTGCGCATATGACTCTCGGAACTGTTCAGGTCGACGAAGCTCAGCTTGCCAGCATCTGCCGGCGTTACGGGGTGCGTGAGCTCTCCGTGTTCGGATCCGCGGCTCACGATTCCATGCGTCCTGATAGCGACATCGACTTGCTGGTCGACTTCCTGCCCGACGCCGAACCCGGGCTGATAGACCACGCCGGACTGATGCTGGACCTGTCCGAGTTACTCGACCGCAAGGTTGACTTGGTCTCCAAGAACGGACTCAAACCCCTCATTCGCGACTCCGTGATCAGCGAGTCGCGGCGCCTGTATGCGGCGTGAGGAGCTGTATCTCCGGGATATCGTCGAGGCGGCCGATTTTGTAGAACAGTTCATAACTGGGTTGGACCGCGCCCAGTTCCAGCAGTCGGAGCTTGTGCGAAGCGCCGTAGCCCACAAGCTTTCAATAGTCGGCGAAGCCGCCGCCCACGTCCCTGAAGACGTTCGATCCCGACATCCAGACGTGCCTTGGCCGAAGATCGTGGCCTTTCGCAACATCATGATCCACGCTTATTTCGGTATCGATTGGGATGAGGTCTGGCGCGCCGCGACGAGGGAATGCCCCACATTGAAGGCACAGATCGAATCAGTGCTTCGAACCGAGTTCGGCAACGGGCCGTAAAATCCGTGCCTAACCCGCCGCCTTCAACAGCTCCTCCGCATACACCGCGCCCGCGGGAGTATTTTCGTGCTTGAAGAACACATACACGTCACGTCCGCCCGCCAGCATTCCCCGCACCCGATCGGTGACCTCGGCACGCTCCTCCGGTGAATAATCTTCCTTCCGCAGACGGACGTAGACGAAACCGGCCGTGAGCACCTCGGGGACCTCGAATTTGTCCGATTCCGCCAGGCACAGCGCAATCCCGTGCTTTTCAAATAGCCGGTACACTTCATCGATCAACCAGGACTTGTTCCGGAACTCGAACGCGCAACGGATATCCTTGGGCAGCTTTTCGACGAACGCCGTCAGCGTAGGCAGATCGGCCTTGAGATTTGGCGCCAGTTGAAACAGTACCGGCCCCAGCCGCCGCGTCGCGCGAAGAGGATCGATCGCCTTAAAGAAGACGTCCGTAAACTCCGACTCCCGCAAACGCAGGATGTGCGTGATCCGCTGGTGGGCCTTGCAAACAAAAGTGAATCCTTCCGGTGTGGCGGCGATCCAATTCTCCAGGGTTGTAGCCTTCGGAAGCTGGCGGAACGTGTAATTGATCTCGACCGCATTCAGCCGGGTGGCGTAGTATTTGAGGAAGTCTTTGGCGGGAAGTTTAGGCGGATAAAAGTCCGGTTTCCAGCTGGGATAGGCGAACCCCGATGTGCCTGCGAATAAAGTAGCCATCTATCGCAGGCTACACTGAAATGCATGGCTGCACGAGGAATGGGAATGCCCGGAATGGGACATGGCGACCGGCCGACGCGCCGGTCGGGTGAGTCTGGCGGCCCCACCGTGGGCCCGGGCGGCGTCAAGAAGAAGCAACCCGGCCTGCGCGACGTGTGGCCTCAGCTCCGCGAGCTGGTTCTTCCGCGACGCAAGATTCTAGCCCTGGGTTTTCTGCTGATGATCGTAAATCGGCTCAGCGGCCTGGTCCTGCCCTTCTCCACCCGATATCTGATCGACAAGGTCATCGGACAGAAACAGATGGACTTGCTGACTCCGCTGGTGCTCGGAATCCTTACGGCAACTCTGATTCAAGGCGCGACTTCGTTCTCCCTCACGCAGATTCTCTCCAAGGCCGGCCAGCGCTTGATCGCGGAACTGCGCCAGAAGGTCCAGCGGCATATCGGCCTGCTGCCGGTTTCCTATTACGACACCAACAAGAGCGGCGTTCTGGTTTCGCGCATCATGACCGACGTCGAAGGCGTGCGCAACCTGATCGGCACCGGACTCGTGGACTTCGTTGGCGGCCTGATGACAGCCGTCATCTCCCTGGTAGTGTTGCTGACCATCAGTCCCGCCATGACCCTGGTCACGGCGGCAGCGGTGGGCTCTTTCGCTTTCGTGCTGAGCAAAGCATTTGTCAAAATCCGGCCAGTTTTTCGGGAACGTGGAAAAATTACCGCGGAAGTGACCGGCCGGTTGACCGAGTCACTCGGCGGCGTGCGTGTCGTCAAGGGCTATCACGCCGAGGAGCGCGAAGCCGAAGTCTTTGGGCAAGGTGTCCAGAGGCTGCTCGACAATGTGTTTAAGTCCCTCACCATGATGTCGGTGATGGGCCTCTCCTCCACGGTATTGATGGGGATCGTCAGCGCGTCGATCATGTGGGTCGGTGCACGCCAGATTTCGGCGGGGCACATCTCGCTGGGCGACTTCGTGATGTTCACCACGTTTCTGGCGTTCCTGATCGCGCCGGTATTCCAGGCAGTCGGCATCGGAACACAGTTAACGGAGGCTTTCGCCGGCCTCGATCGCACACGGGAAGTTCTCAGTGAGCGGCCCGAGGATCAGGATCCGCACCGCACAGTGGCCATCGGTGCTATTCAAGGATCCGTCGAGTTCAAGGATGTCAACTTCTCATACGAAGCCGGCAAGCCGGTGCTCTTCGATGTGAGCTTTCAGGCCGAGCCGGGCAAGGTTACCGCGCTGGTCGGCTCCTCTGGATCGGGGAAATCGACCATCATCAGCTTGGTGGCTGCATTTCACACGCCCACTTCGGGCACCGTGACCGTGGATGGCATCGACCTCTCCACCGTGCGCCTGGATACCTATCGGACGCAACTGGGCGTGGTGTTGCAGGACACTTTCTTGTTCGATGGAACCATCGAGGAGAATATCGCCTTCGCGCGTCCGGGTGCGACGAAAGAGCAGATCCGCGAAGCTTGCCACATCGCCCGTGTCGACGAGTTCGCCGAAAAGTTCGAGAAGCAGTATGACACCGTGGTCGGCGAGCGCGGCGTAAAGTTGTCCGGAGGACAACGTCAACGCGTTTCAATCGCCCGTGCGATCCTGGCTGACCCGCGCATCCTGATTCTGGACGAAGCCACATCCAGCCTCGATTCGGAATCCGAGGCGCTCATCCAGGAAGGTTTGCGCTATCTGATGCAGGGGCGGACCACATTCGTGATCGCGCACCGGCTATCCACGATCCGCCGCGCCGACCAGATTCTGGTGGTCGAAAACGGGCGCATCGTCGAGCACGGCACGCACGAATCGCTGTACGCGGAGAAGGGCCGTTACTGGGATCTCTACACCCGGCAGCATGGGCTCGAGGCGAATCTGTTTCTTGCGCCCGGCGAGGGCGACACGGTTCCCGAAGAGAATAAGGGCGGCCAGGCTCGCGAAGCCGCCGCACTGGCCGAAGCGATGCGCCTGTTGCGCGGCCGCTAGAATCCGAATCCGGCCTAAAATCCAAACCCAACCAGCACAGCAAGCTGGTTGCGTTTCGACTGCAATTCCGAACCGTCGAAATTCCGGAAAGCCCAACCCGTGTAGCGGATCTCGGGCGAGACCTTCAGCAGGAACAGGTTAAATTCGAGTCCTCCGCCCACCACGATTCCATAGTTCGACAGATGGTTGAGTGAAGACAGCTTGATGTCCGAAAGATGGCTGAAGCTCGGGCCGGCTTCGAAGTACGGCCGCACGGGGCCCGCGGCAAAACGATGCTTGATCAAGACCGGAAATTCCCAGGAAGTGGCCGAGAGGCCCACGCCGGAGCTTCGGAAGTCATAGCTGCGATACAGTGCGTCGACCTCGATCGCCATCTTCGCGGGCAGCCTGAGCTCGACGTACGGTCCGATCGTGTAACGAGGCGACTCACCGCTGAAAATAGATGGAGACGGCACCGGGAAAACCTTGAAGGCATCGGTGGCCGGCACCCCGACTTTCAATCCGGCGCCAAAAGGTTGCGCGGAGGCAAAACCAGCAGCTACAAGAACGCACAGAACTGTTTTAGCAAGCATACATTTCCACTTTAGCTGGTCCGGAATCATGCGAAACTGGCAAAGCGAGAACCAGACCGAGTAATGGAACGAGGATGACGTGAGAGTGTCCGCGGCAGCCGAGCGCCGCATACTGATCGCCCTGGCCGTGTTCGCGATGGCCTGGGCCATCGTTCGGGCGCAGGCGCAAGCCATCACCATCGATGAGGCTGTCACGTATACGAACTTCATTCGCCCCGCGCAGCCTAACTTTTTGGCAGCGCACGCCAACAATCACGTTCTGAACTCGATCCTCGCATGGACTTTCACCAGGGCGTTCGGAACGTCGAACCTGGTAGCCCGATCCGGCGCTCTGATCGGAGCCGCCATTTACATCGTCGCGGCGTATTTCCTTTCGACCCTTATCGCTCAGCGTTTTCTCTTGCGGGTGTTCTTGTTCATTTGCCTGGTGTTCAACCCTTTCGTTTTTGATTTCCTTGTCGCGGCGCGCGGCTATGGGCTGGCATCGGGATTTCTGCTCAGCGCGATCTGCTTCGTAGCCTATGCGCTCGTGCCCGGTGCGAAATCCCCACGAGTCACGGGAGCCTGCATCGCCGCATCCCTATGCATTGCACTCTCGTTCCTGAGCAA
Source organism: Terriglobia bacterium (assembly GCA_020073445.1). Classification (GTDB taxonomy): domain Bacteria; phylum Acidobacteriota; class Terriglobia; order Bryobacterales; family Bryobacteraceae; genus Palsa-187. The sequence goes on along the minus strand of JAIQFE010000038.1, from coordinate 93,343 downwards.
TTTCTCGTTTACCTTTGTGGATGCCGCCTGCATCGTCGTGCTGTACGTTTGGGCCTCCGCGGGCAAATCTTTCGCCACCCGCGCGAGACTCGCCGCCGCCTGCTTCCTGCCAGGGCTGCTCCTGGCCGGCGCGGTTGCCGGCCCGATACTTCTGCAATGGGACCGGGGCGAATTGAGTTACGGTGCGGCCTCCCTCACGGAAACCTTCCGGAGTCTGTCCCAGGCTTCCTTCTACGAATTGCGCCCCTTGGTGCGCGAACTGATATTCATCGACCTTCCCGTTCCCAGGATCCTGCTCCCGGCCTTCGGGATCTTGACGGTCTGGCGTGCAGTGCTGCTTCTGATCCATAGAGGCTCACAGCGGACCGAACAGACGCGGTGGTCTCCCATGTTTGCCGCGGTTCCAATACTCGCGATCGCGGCCGCCCTGGCCATGCACTGGGTACTTTTCCGCGCCATGGGGATCCCTCTGCCCAAGGATCGAACCGGGATCTGGATCGTTGTTCTAAGCACCCTGTTCGCGGGCATCCTGGCGGCGGTCCCGATTCCGACGCGCGCGGGCGAGATATCCCAGCGCGGCCTGACGATTCTCATGATCGTCCTGGGGTCGTACTTCCTGCTGTGCCTGCGCATGAGCTACTTCAAGGAATGGAAATGGGATTCGGACACCGACAGACTTTATTCCGTGCTGGCGTCTTATAACCATGCGTGCGGACTAGACGACGTCGCAACGAACTGGCGATATGACGCGAGCCTGAACTATTACCGGAACGCCTCAGGGCGAGAAACCTTTTCTAACTTTCCTCACGACGAAAAGTATCCTGCCGGCAAGCGAGCCTACGTGGTCTATCGGCCCGAGGATAGCGACTTCCTCGCCGAACACGGCTTGAACGTCGTCTACGAGGCGCCCAGCGGCGCTGTCATCGCGCTGGACCCGCTCGTCGAGCCTTCGCCCGGCGAGAGTCCATGCCCGTCTAAACCACCCGGCCCTAAACCACTCGGCCAAGATAAGTAGCGTTCGACTTCGTCCCATGCCGGAGCTTTTGCGATGCCGGTTCGAATCGGATAACTGTCGGAGACTTGTGCCGGGCCTGATGCGCCGCAGTGCCCAGCAGGAACCCGAGCAACAAGGCGCTGGCGTGGAAGGTTAGAGCGAAGAAGACGTGTTTGCGCATGACCTGGTACTCGCACGCGGCCTTCCGGAGCTAAGCTGTTGATTCTTGGACAGGCACGCGGCGCACACACATCACAGCTGTGAGCCACAGCCCACAGAACGGCTACAACTGCTCGCGGGCCGCCTGGGTCGCCAGCTCGTCGGCGCGGTTGTTATCCTCGTGGTCGGCGTGGCCCTTGGTCCAGGTCCAGTGGACATGATGCCGCGAGACCTGTTCGTCCAGTGCCTCCCAGAGATCCTGATTCAGGACCGGCTTTTTCGCGCTGGTCTTCCAGCCGTTGCGCTTCCAGCCATGGATCCACTGGGTGATTCCGTTCTTGACGTATTGCGAATCCGTGACCACCTCGGTCTCACACGGCTCGCGCACGGCCTTCAGCCCCTCGATGACGGCCGTCAGTTCCATGCGGTTATTGGTGGTGTGCGGCTCGGATCCGACGAGTTCGCGTTTGTGGTGGTTGTAACGCAGCAGGCAGGCCCAGCCGCCTGGACCCGGATTTCCGAGGCAAGCCCCGTCCGTAATGAGTTGAACGTGTTTCAAGCCAGGGTTGTCAGCTCGCGCTCGAAGAAGGCGTCCACCATGTCGAGGATTCCAGGCGCGTCGTGCAGATGATAGATGTCGGCACGAAGCTTGGAGCCGTTTCGAACACCGTGCGTGAAATAGGTGGCGAACTGCTTCATCTTCCCCACGGCGTCCGGAGACTGGTGCTCCAGGAGCATGGAGTAATAGCGCCGCATAATCTCGTAGCGGGCCTGTTCCGAGGGTGTTTCGTAAGTGCCGGTAGCGATGTAATCCGAAATCTGGCGGAAGATCCAGGGATTGGATGACGCCGCGCGGCCGATCATCACCCCATCGCAGCCCGTCTCCTGCACCATGCGAACCGCATCCTGGGGAGTAAGAATATCGCCGTTGCCGATGACCGGAATCTTCACCGCGGCCTTCACTTCGGCGATGCGGGTCCAATCGGCGTGGCCGCTATAACCTTGCTCGCGCGTCCGCGGGTGCAGCGCGATGGCGGAAAGTCCGCAGTCTTCGGCCAGCTTGGCCATCTGCACGTTGACCAGTTCCTTGTCGTTCCATCCGGCGCGAAACTTCATCGTCAACGGGATGGAAATGGCCGACTTCACGGAGCGCAGAAGCCGTTCGACCAAGGGCAAGTCACGCAGCAGCCCCGAACCCCCATTGCACCGAACCACTTTCTTCACCGGGCAGCCAAAGTTGATATCGACATGGTCGAAGCCCAGATCCTGGCAGTACCGCGCGGCATCGGCCATGACCTGGGGATCGGAGCCGAAGAGCTGCGCGGAGATGGGATGCTCGTCCGGATCAAAGTACAGGTATCGAAACGCGCGCGTGGGCCGCGCGGACTTGGAGGTGGCGACCACGCCGTGCGAGCTGGTGAACTCGGTCATGATGAGACCGCATCCACCTTGTGAGCGGATCAGGCGGCGGAATACCGTGTCGGTCACGCCGACCATGGGCGCAAGCACGGTCGCCGGCTGGATCTGGGTGCCTCCGATCTGGAATCCGCGTGGGAACATTCTTTATCTATTTTACAGTCTTGCAGTTAGATCCGCCGAAACTCAGATGCCGCCGCACGCGTTTAACAATCAGGAGGACGCGGACGCGTGAACACCAAAGTTCTGTTGGGATTCCTGGGCGGCCTGCTGGTGGCCACGGGTGTGTTCTACGTCCAATCGCAACGGAGCCCGAAGACTGAAGCGCCTGCCCCGGTCGCGGTTGCTCCGGCGGTAACGCCGGCTCCCCCGCCGGTCGAAACGCCCGCGCCGGCCAAAGTCGAAACGCCGGCACCAGCCAGGAAAGTAGTCGCGAAGAAAGTCGCCAAACCCGCGGCGTCCGAGGTCGCCCCAGCTCCAGTAGAGCAAGCCCCAGCAGAGCGAGCCAAAGTTGAGATCCGTCCCCCCGCGCCGGAACCGCCCCCGGCCCCGATCGCAGCTCTCGAGCCGCCTCCTCCCGCTCCAGCGCCTCCGCCACCACCGTCGGCTGAAATTAAACCTGAGCCCCCGCAGCCCCGCTCCGTCACGATCGCGAGTGGAACACTGGTCACCGTCAGGCTAGGCGAAACGATATCCACCGAACGCAGCAGGCAAGGCGACTCGTTCATGGCCACGATTGACGGGCCATTGGTGGTCGACGGGCTGGTGATCGCCGAGAAAGGAGCCCGCGCCAACGGGCGAGTCGTCGACCTGGTCGAAGCCGGACGCGTCAAGGGCCTCGCGCACCTATCGCTGGAGCTAACCAGCGTGATGCTCTCGGACGGCCAGAAAGTCGAGCTTAGGACGGCGCGATTCGAGAAAGAAGGGCCGTCCTCAAAGGCCGAGGACACCAAGAAGGTAGGGATCGGCGCGGCGATCGGAGCCGCTATTGGAGCGATTGCCGGCGGCGGCACAGGCGCGGCGATCGGCGCGGCATCCGGCGGAGCAGCGGGTGGTGGCGTGGTCGCGGCCACGCGCGGAAAACCCGCAGTGCTGCCCGCGGAGACAAGGATCAGCTTCCGTGTGGAACAGCCAGTGACGATAACAGAGAAAAGGTAGGATAGGCGATCTTGTCGCCTGTCAGCTTAAAGCGTTTCGGCGGGAGCCGAGGGAGTTTCCAGCGGCAGCACTTCGAAATTATCCGGCGTGAACAGCACCACGCGGACTTGGCCGCTCTTGCCGATCGGTCCGATGGGCTTGCCGTTCAATAAAACGTTAATCCCGCCGGCGTTGCCCACCGTCATCCTGGCGGCATCGAGACCAGTCAGGATCTTGGTTTGGCTGGGCTCCAGGAACCCTGAGAAAATCCGCTTGCCCTCGCTGGTGATCGAGAGCCAGGTTTTTTCGGTCGCCGCGAGATTCAGGACGACGTGATTGATCCCGTCGATCGTAGTCTGGGTTTGCGCCGCCGTCACCTGAACAGTCGGAGTGGGGTTTTGCGAGGACACAGCCATGGTAACCGGCGCCGGCTCGGAAGCGGGCGGGACCACAGTCTGAGATGCGGGCGGAACCACTGGCTGGACTACTTGCTGAACGCCTTGTTGAACGACGGCGGCCTGCGGTAGCGTCTTCGCGGCGGCGACTTCTTTGGGCCGGATCCACCACGCGTAAAAGCCGGAGCAAGCCATCAGGACCGCTACGAGTCCGGCCACGGACAGGCCGAGCCGGGCGTTGGCAAAATAATGGCGGTTGGAGTCGGCGACAATCGGGTCCAACGGACGCATCGGGGGTTGCGCCGGAGCTCCCGGAATTGCCGGTTCCTCGGCGGCTGCGGTCAAAGCCTCAATACCGGCGCGGATTTCGGCGTCTTTCACCCCGAGAATAGCGGCATATTGCTTGACGAAATTTTTATAGAAGAACGTACCAGGCAGGTTCTTGACGTCGTCTTCTTCGATGGCTCGCAAGTATTGCTGCGTAAGACAGAGTTCGTCGGCGATCTCTGCGACTGCGCGGCCTTGGCGCTCGCGTGCGCTCCGGAGAATTCTTCCTACGGAGTTCATGTACTGTTTACTTTCGGCTTTGTGGACCCAGGACTTTAACCTGGAGGTACTATAATACAGCATTCCGTGAATTTGTTCTCAAAAAATTTTCAACCAGTTGTGGAAGTTGTAATTGCCAATTGGAACCGGAAAGAATTGCTCCGCGCGTGCCTGGATTCGCTATCCCGGCAAACTCACCGGTCCTTCGAAGTAGTGGTGGTGGACAACGGATCCACGGACGGCTCGCCATCCATGGTGGAAGAAATGGCGAAGGTCTATCCGGTGCCCCTGAACCTGATTGTCAATCGGGTCAATGTCGGCTTCTGTGCCGCGAACAACCAGGGCATCTTTTCCACAGACGCCGAGCTAGTCGCCCTGCTCAACAATGACGCGGAAGCCGAACCGGGCTGGCTGGAAGCGCTGGAGGGTGCCATTCGGCAGGGCGAGGACGTTGGTATGGCCGCGTCCAAGGTCCTGGTTTGGGAAGATCCCACCCGGATCGACAAGTGCGGCCACCTCATGTATCCCGACGGACAGAACCGGGGGAGAGGATCCGGCCAAACCGACCACGGCCAGTTCGATCGCACCGAAGAGGTCCTGTGGCCGGATGGCTGCGCCGCCATGTACCGCCGTGCGATGCTAGAGGACGTTGGCGGGTTTGACGAGGATTTCTTCGCCTATGCCGATGATGCCGAATTAGGACTTCGCGCCCGTTGGGCGGGCTGGCGATGTTTGTATACCCCCGACGCTGTGGTGCGGCATCACCGGGGTGCCACGCTGGGGCTCGGATCCGCCCGCCGGCTGACGCTGATTGAACGCAATCGCGTTCTGCTGGCGGTAAAACTGTTTCCTTGGAGTTTGCTTTGGGCGAACGGGGCCTTCCTGTTAGCGAGAATCGGGGCGGGAATGTGGGCAGCAGTCCGCAACCGGGGGGAGATCCGTCACTATCCGGGAATGGGCGGGAAGTTCACGGCGGCCCTGGCGCTCGTACGTGGAATGGCACAAGCGGTCCCGCGGATTCCGGCCACGCTGCGCAAGCGGCGAGCCCTGCGCGACAAGCGGAGACTGACCGGCCGGCAGATCCGCCGGCTGCTCCTGGCGAACCGGATCGGCCTGCGGGAGCTTTCCGAATCGGCCAACTGAATCATCCGTCTGAAGAGGTCTGTCCGAATTGCGGGCACACCGAAATTCGTGAGCTGTTCGCGGGGACCGACCGCCTGTACGGCACCACCGACCGCGTTTTTCAAGTCGTCGAGTGCGCGTCCTGCCGCTTGATTCGTTTGCATCCGAAGCCGGCACCCGAAGAACTCCAGCAGTATTATCCGACCGGCTACTGGTATGTGCCGGAACCGGCCACAGTCGACCGGATGGAGCAGTGGTATCGCCGGTTTGTGTTGCGCGATCACCTGCACTTTGTGGAGAGAGCCTTGCGCGAATCCGAAGCGAAGGGCGTGATCGCCGATGCCGGCTGCGGAGGCGGCTTGTTCCTGCAAATGCTCGCCGAACGCGGAGCCGTTCAGCGCACCGGTCCGGTGGCGGGTCTCGATTTCTCCATGGATGCGGCGCATGCGGCCTGGTCGCGCGCGGGAGTTCCCGCGGTGTGCGGATCGCTTTCGCAGGCGCCGTTCGCTCCGGGCAGTTGCGCGGCCGTCACCATGTTTCACGTCCTGGAACACCTTTACGATCCAGGAAGCTACCTGCGCGCGGCGCACCAACTGCTCGCGCCCCAGGGACGATTGATCGTGCAGGTCCCTAACGCCGCTTGCTGGCAATTCCTGTTGCTCGGCGAGCGCTGGGCGGGCATCGACGTGCCCCGCCACCTGACCGATTTCCGCGCCTCCGATCTGGACCGGCTGCTCGAAAGCTGCGGGTTCGAGGTGCTGCGGCACAAGCATTTTTCACTGCGCGACAATCCGGCAGGCCTGGCCACCAGCCTTGCTCCCAAGCTCGATCCCATGGCGCGGCGAATCCGCGGGATTGCCGAAACGCCCTGGCAACGCCTGTGGAAAGACCTGGTATATACCGCGCTGGTAGCCGCGTCGGCGCCGTTCACGCTGCTCGAAGCAGTATGCCGCGCCGGATCGACCATCATGGTCGAAGCCCGCAAAAAATCGTGATCTACGACGCGCTGCGGTCGCTCTTACCCCGTTCGATCGCCCGATATGTCATGCACTTCGAGGCATCCATCGACGATGCGGTGTCGAATTTCGCGGGTGCGTTACCGCCCGCCGTTCGCGTTCTGGACGCCGGCGCCGGCGAGACCGCGCATAAACATTACTTCTCCGCACAGCAATACTGCGGGCTGGATTTGGGCATTGGCGATCACGCCTGGGACTACTCGCAACTCGATGTCCTCGGGAATCTGGAGACACTTCCCTTCCCCGACGCGACCTTTGCAGCGGCCATCAACATCGTCACGCTGGAGCACGTCGTGCATCCCGACCGCGTGATCTGCGAGCTCGGCCGAGTGCTCGCGCCCGGCGGCCGATTCCTGCTGGTCGCGCCCCTGCAATGGGAGGAGCACCAGCAGCCTCACGATTACGGACGCTTCACTCGCTTCGCGCTCGATCGCTTGCTGAAGCAAGCCGGCTTTACCGAGATTTCGATCCAGCCCGTCGGCGGGATTTTCCGGTTGATCTCACGGAGGCTGCTGAACGCTTTGCAATTCTTTCCCGGACCGCTGATGCTGGTGGCGGCGGTCTTCTTCGCGCCCCCGGCGCTGGTTCTGCCGCTGCTCGACCCCCTGGATAAAGACCGGTCTTTTACACTGGGATATATATGTTCCGCGCGCAAGCCTTCTTGATCGTAGTTCTTTCCACGGCAGCTTTTGGCGCCGGCGTTTCGGGCGCTTCCGCGCTCGAGTTCACTCGCCATGCCGTCGCTTTCGGTCCGCGGCCATCGGGCTCGGAGGCGAATCGCCAGCTGCAGGCTTACATCCTCGCGCAGCTCAAAGCGTGCAAATGCCAGGTCACCGAAGACGCGTTCACCGCGCAAACTCCCAAGGGTCCCATTGCGATGAAGAATATCATCGCTAAGTTTCCCGGCAAAAGCGGCAAGGCCGAGGTCGTAACCGGACACTTCGATACCAAACTGTTTCCGGGACGCAAGTTCGTGGGCGCAAGCGATGGCGGATCTTCGGCGGGTCTGTTACTGGAGTTGGCTCGTGTGCTGGCGGGGCAGCCGCGCATCGACGACGTCTACCTGGTCTGGCTGGACGGCGAAGAAGCCGTGCGAACCGAGTGGGCGGGCGACGATAATCTTTACGGCAGCCGGCATCTTGCCGAGCGCTGGTCCAAGGACGGCACTGCCGGGAAAATCAAAGGACTGATCAACGTCGACATGATCGGCGACAAGCATTTGGATATCGATCAGGAAACCAACGGAAACGCGGCCTTGAATCGGCTGGTGTGGACCAGCGCGTCAGAACTCGGCTACGCGGCGTATTTCACCAGGAATACCCGCGCTACCGAGGACGACCACATTCCCTTCATCAAGGCCGGCATCCCGGCCATCGATCTCATCGATTTCGACTACGAGCCGTGGCACACCGACGAAGACACCATGGATAAACTGAGCGCGCAGAGTCTGGAAATCGTCGGAACCGTGGTGCTGGACGTGATCCAGAGGCTCGAGCGGCGGTAGGAGTAAACTTTGAGCATGGGAACTAAAGCAGCGCTTCCCGTTGAGGAATATCTGCATACCGCCTTTCCCGACCTTGATAAAGAGTATCGGGACGGCGTGCTTGTGGAGCGCTCTTTGCCGGACTACCTTCATTCGAAAACTCAGCGTCTGTTGATCGTGTTGCTCAGCGCCCTTGAAAAGACGTTTCCCGTATTCGTCTGCCCGGAATTGCGGCTTCAGGTTCGCCCGGGATTGTATCGAATCCCAGACGTCGCGGTTTTCTATCCAAAGGAGCCGCAGGAGCGCGTACCGGCCACACCGCCATTCGTTGCGATTGAAATCCTTTCTCCTGATGACAGAATGACCGACGTGCGAAATAAACTCGCAGAGTACCGCGCATGGGGCGTCAACTACGTGTGGCTGGTGGATCCGCACTCCAAGCGGATGTATACCTGCAATGAAGAGCTAACTGAAGTGTCCGGATTGCAGATCACCGAGTTGGGCCTGGAACTTAAACCAGCCGATATTTTCGAATAACTACTTCGCGCGCAAATCGCGACCCGTCATTTCCTTGGGCTGCGCGACGTGCAGCATTCCCAGCACCGTTGGGGCGATGTCCTGCAACGCGCCGCCCGAACGCAGTGGACGCTTCTCCTCATCCACCACGATGAACGGCACCGGATTCGTCGTGTGATACGTGTGCGGACCCTTGGTGACCGGATCGATCATGGTTTCCGCGTTGCCGTGATCGGCCGTGATAATCCAGCGGCCGCCCGCGCGGCGGAGGGCCGAATAGATTCTGCCTAGACAACCGTCCACGACCTCGACCGCCCGAACTGTCGGCTCAAACTTTCCCGAATGCCCCACCATATCGGCATTGGCGAAGTTCATCACGATCACGTCGAAGCCCTTGCTCTCGATCGCCTTGATCACGACTTCCGTGATTCCTTCCGCGCTCATCTCGGGCTTCAGATCGTACGTCGCGACCTTGGGAGAAGGAACCAGCTCCCGCTCTTCCCCCGGATAGGGCTTCTCATTGCCGCCGTTGAAAAAGTACGTGACATGCGCGTATTTCTCGGTCTCCGCGACGCGCAGGTTCTTCCAGTGCTCGGCTGCCATGACGTTGGCCAGGATATTGTTGGGATGCTCGCGCGTCAGCACGAACGGAACCGGCAGAGCCTTATCGTACTGCGTCATGGTCGTGAAATGTAACTTCAATTTCGACTCGATCAGCGCTTGAGTCATCTCGCGGCCCCGGTCGGCGCGGTAGTTGAAGAACACACACGCATCGCCCTCGCGGATCAGTCCGACGGGCTCGTTGCGTGAATCCACGATCGTGACAGGCTCGATGAACTCGTCGGTCACGCCATGCTCGTAAGAACGCTTGGCCGCGGCAACCGGGTCGGTGGCTTTTTCACCCAAGCCGCTCACCATCGCACTCTTGGCTCGATCAATTCGATCCCAGCGCTTGTCGCGATCCATTGCGTAATAGCGCCCGACCACGGTAGCGACACGGCCCACACCGATGCGGCGGATCTCGCGCTGGAGCGCTTCCAGATAACCGGCGCCACTTTCCGGCGCAGTGTCGCGGCCGTCCATGAAGCAGTGGATCGCCACATCGGCGACGCTCTCGCGTTTGGCCATCTCGAGCAGCGCGTACAAATGCGTGTTCATGGAATGCACGCCGCCGTCGCTGAGCAGGCCCATCAGGTGCAGCCGCCGTCCTCGCGCGTGATGCATCGCGGCGAGCAGGGTCGGATCGCGATACAGATCGCCGGAGGCGATCATAAGGTCGATACGCGTAACATCCATGTGGATGATGCGCCCCGAGCCGATGTTGAGGTGCCCCACTTCGCTGTTGCCCATCTGGCCGTTGGGCAGACCCACGAAAGGGCCCGACGTTTGGACCAGCGTATTGGGGTAATCGCGGAGGAGCGCGTCGTAGTTGGGCTTGCGCGCGGCCGCGATCGCGTTACCTTCCGTTGCGGGCGAGAAGCCCCAGCCATCGAGAATCGTCAGGAGCAGGGGCCGGCCGGCCATCTTAGGATTCACTGACGAAATGCCTTGCGGCCAGCATAACGTGCGGCCGATCCGAGATCTTCTTCGATGCGCAGAAGCTGGTTGTACTTGGCGATGCGGTCGGTACGGCTGGCCGAGCCGGTTTTGATTTGGCCCGCGTTCGTGGCCACAGCCAGGTCGGCGATAAACGCATCCTCGGTTTCGCCGGAGCGGTGCGAGATGACGCAGGTGTAACCCGCGTCGGCAGCCAGTTTCATCGCTTCCAAAGTTTCAGTCAGCGAACCGATCTGGTTCACCTTCACCAGGATCGAATTGGCGACGCCACGATCGATGCCCATCTGCAGACGCGCGGAGTTAGTTACGAACAGATCGTCTCCGACGAGCTGGATCTTCTTGCCCAGCATGTCCGTGATCATCTTCCAGCCGTCCCAATCGTCCTCGGCCATGCCGTCTTCGATGGAGATGATCGGATACTGGCGAACCCAGTTGGCATAGAACTCAGCCATCTGCTGAGAGGTTCGCTCGCTTTTGTCGGACTTCTTGAAGACGTATTTCTTCTTGTCTTTGTCGTAGAACTCGCTGGCGGCTGGATCGAGAGCGATGCCGATCTGATCGCCCGGCGTGTATCCGGCCAACTGGATCGCTTCGAGCACCACTTCGAGAGCCTCTTCGTTCGACTTGAGATTGGGCGCGAAGCCACCCTCGTCGCCAACCGAGGTCGAATAGCCGCGCTTCTTCAGCACGCCCTTGAGCGTGTGAAACACTTCGGCGCCCCAGCGCAGCGCTTCCGAGAACCGGTCCGCGCCGTACGGAGCGATCATGAATTCCTGCGGGTCCACGCTGTTGTCGGCGTGCGCCCCACCGTTCAGGATGTTCATCATCGGCACGGGCAGCAGGCAGGCATTCACTCCGCCCAGGTATCGATAGAGCGGCGTTTGCTGAGACACGGCCGACGCACGCGCGACTGCCATCGAAACGGCAAGGATCGCATTGGCGCCCAGCCGCGACTTGTTGGGTGTCCCGTCGAGCGAGATCATCAGACGGTCGATCTGAGCCTGCCGTTCCGCGTCGGCGCCGAGAAGTGCAGGCGCGATGTGCTGGGCGATATTCTTGACGGCGTTGTGGGTGCCCTTGCCGAGATAGCGAGACTTATCGCCATCGCGCAGCTCGGCGGCTTCGTGCTCTCCGGTGGATGCGCCGGAGGGAACCGCGGCACGGCCCATGCTGCCGTCGGCGAGCCACACATCGGCTTCTACAGTAGGATTGCCGCGCGAATCGAGTATTTCACGACCGATGATTTTGGTGATTTCCATGAGGAGCTTTCAGATTAGCAAGCAGGCTAGCCCCGCCGCATTCTATCGTGCGGCCTGCCCGTTGCCTTGAAGAGCCTGGCGCTTCCAGAGGTCCCAGGCCCGGCCGTACGGATCGGGATCCTCGGAGCGTTTCTTGACCTCGCCCTCGTCCAGATAAGTGACCCGCTGGCCCATCGCCATCGCTTGCGCCTGCACGCGGGCGTTCACTTCGAGATACACGCTCCGGGCCACGGATTCGATGATGCTCTTGCCGACGATTACGGCTCCATGGCCGCGCATCAGTACCGCGGGTTTGTTGCCGAGGGTCTTTGCAAGAGCCTTGCCCAGCTCGGGCGTCTCGACCAGCATATTGGTATCGGCGCCCGCCTCGCGGATCTCGAATACCGGTACGCCTTCGCCGACGAAGGAACTGTTGTGATACACGGGGCGCAGCGGAATCTTGGTGATGCCGAACGGGATCAGTGAAGGCGCGTGGCAATGCACGATGGACATCACGTCCGGACGGACGCGGTAGATCTCGCCGTGGATGAAGCGTTCGCGATACGACGTCCGCTTATCTCCTCCGACGGGTTTGCTGTCGAGATCCAGCTCCATGATGTCGGCGGCCGTCACCTGCGCGGGTGCCACCGATCGCGAGATCAGGTATCGGCCCGCACCTGGCCCCGTTCGGACGCTGACGTGGCCGAAGGCATCGACGATCTCCTGCGCGGCCAGGATATGGTTCGCGGTCACGACGTCTTCGATCAGCGACTCCCGGGACGCCTGTTGTCCGCTTAGCCGCGTGACGAGGGCAGCCGCGCTGGCGAACAGGAATCCACGGCGTGGGAGGACGTCCATGCCTGCTAACATAGCGCATAAGATAGAAACATGCGCAAAGCTTGTCTAGCCTTTGCCGCGATCACCCTGGTCGCCGCTGATTCCACCTATCAGCGGCAAATCACCCAATGGCGCGCCGAGCGCGAAGCCAAACTCAAGGCGGATGACGGATGGCTCACCGTGGTCGGACTGCACTGGCTGCACGAAGGAGTGAATACCGTGGGCTCCGATCCGAACGCGGATGCCCCCTTGCCCGCGTCCGTGCCCGCGCGAGTGGGAACCATCACGCTCTCGAAGGGTAAAGCTCACTTCAAACCGGCTGGCGGGGTTCCTCTCAAGGAAATGGACCTGAAAACCGACGTCACGCCGCAGTACGACCGGCTGTCGCTAGGGCGTGTGAAGTTCTTCGTCATCGAGCGCGAAACCAAGTTCGGCGTGCGCGTGAAAGATAACGACAGCGAAGCGCGCAAGAAGTTCGCGGGCCTGCGCTGGTATCCGGTGGACCCGACATGGAAGATCAAGGCGAAGTTCATTCCCTCGCCGCACGAGGTAAGCTTTGACACCGAGGTGGGCGTGAAAGAGAAGGACGATTCTCCGGGATACGTCACCTTCACGCGCGGCGGCCAGCAGTACAAGATGGAAGCCGTGAAGGAAGACGACGACCTGTGGTTCGTGTTCCGCGATCAGACCAGCGGGAAGACCACTTACGGGGCGTCGCGGTTCTTGTACACTCCCTTTCCCAAAGACGGCTTCGTGGAGATGGACTTCAACAAGGCCGAGAATCCGCCCTGCATGTTCACCGATTACGCCACCTGCCCGCTGCCGACGCCGCAGAACCGTCTGCAACTCGCGGTGACGGCCGGGGAACAGACGTACCGCCGACCGCAATGAGGTTGAGCTCGTGCGGTTAAGTGACGTTCAGCAGTATTGGGATCGTCAGGCGCACGCCGATCCGATGTGGGCGATCCTCACCGATCCGGCCAAGGCCGGAGGCCGCTGGGACGCGGACGAGTTCTTCGCCACAGGCGTTCGCGAGGTCGGCGCCTTCATGCAGCAAGCGCAGGCATGGGGGAAGCCGGCTGCGCGCCGCTCGGCCCTGGATTTCGGATGCGGCATGGGCAGGCTCAGCCAGGCGCTCGCGGGACACTTTGATCACGTTTACGGAGTGGACATCTCATCCAAGATGATCGAACTGGCGCGGCAGCACAATCGCAAGGGCGCGCGCGTCGAGTACGTTTGCAATCCCGAGGCAGAACTGAAGCGTTTCGCGGACGGCTCGATCGATATGACCCTTTCGTGGATTACGCTGCAGCATGTGCGGCCTCGTTATGCGCGTCGATATATTCAGGAGTTCGTGCGCGTGCTTGCTCCCGGCGGGCTGCTGCTGTTTCAGTATCCGAGCAAGCCGATTAGCCTCGGGGCTCGCCTCGCGCGCTGGAGAGCAGCTTTGTCCAGGCCGCGGCCGATGTATATGAACGGCATGGATCAAGAAGATGTCGTCGAGGTTTTGGAGCGTGAAGGCGGCCGCGTGTTGGACATCCGGCAAGATGACATTCCGGGATATCATAGCTTCTGCTATGCGGTTACTCGCGATTAGTTTGACGGCATTCCTGGCTGCCCTTCTGGGGCAACAGACTGCCCCTGATCCGGGTGCTTTCGACATCGGCGCCACGCAAGGGACCGGCGCCACCAAGCAAGCCTCGCGCACGAAGGCCGGTCCAGCACCGCACTTCCCTGACGGTCTTCCTGATTTTGGGGGCGACGGCGCGTGGTATCCAGGCTTCTCCGGCAACATCGCCGAGATGCGCTGGAAGGGCGTGAAGAGCGCCGACGTGAAGGTGGACGTGCCGTTTCTTCCGCCAGCGCTCGAGCTGTTCAACCAGCGCGTGACCAGCAACTCCAAGGACGATCCTGAAGCGCAGTGCCTGCCGGTAGGCGTGCCGCGCTATATGTTCGATCCGTACGCCTTTCAGATGGTGCAGACACCGAAACAGGTCATGTTCCTGTTCGAGGGCGACAACTACTTGTGGCGAACGGTGCCTCTCCGCGCGGCTCTGGAGCATCCAAAGGATGCGCAACCCACGTGGATGGGGGACGCGGCGGGGCATTACGAGAAGGACACGCTGGTTGTCGATGTGGTGGGGTTCAACGTCAAGGCCTGGCTCGATCAGGCGGGCCATCCGCAGACCACGCAGGCGCATCTGACCGAGCGATACACTCGCACCGATTCGCTCACGCTCGAGTACGAAGTCACCATCGACGATCCGGGAGCGTACTCCAAGCCGTGGACCACGAGCAATACCGTTTCCTGGCGTCCCGGGTTTCAACTGATGGAGTTCATCTGCAACGAGAACGAAAAGGACTCGGTGCACATGCTAAACCATAACTGAATCAGTGAGTTACGGACACGTTTTCTTCGTGTGCCAAAAACGTGCCAGGATAGACCGCTTCGAATAGCGTAGAGATACGCTCCTGCCGGCCATGCGACCACTTCGCGTAGTGCTTCCGCACGACCACCGGGCTGATGCCGAGAATATCCGCAACTTCCTGCTCGCTTCCGCCGCGGGCCAGGAGTTCGGTCGCCAGCGTATGGCGAAATCTATGAGCGTGCGCGCCCGGAACCTTCGATCTCTTGAACACGGCCGCCAGCGTGCGCGCTGCAATATCCACGACCGTCTGTTTCAGCATTTCTCCGTTCCAGAAGTAGTACTCCGGATTGCTACCGGCGCCGCGCGGATGCGGCAGTGAGGCCAGCGCTGCCTGTAACTCCACGCCGATGGGAAGGAACACGTGCGCACCGGTCTTGTGGGTGTACAGCAGGATCCTGCCGGGTGTGACGCGATCACGGCTGAGCGTGGCGACGTCGGATATCCTCAGGCCGGTGTAGCGCAATAGCAAGACCATCGCCCGCGCCCGCAACCGTTCATAGTTCGAGTGCCCCACTTCACCGCAGGCCGAGATCATCCGCCCCACTTCCGCCGGAGTGTAGGGAACGACGGGCCCGGGTTTGATGTTCCGCGGCAGCTTCATTCGCTTGGCCGGGTTGTCATCAATCCATTTACGTTCGCTGCAAAACCCGAAGAACTGCCGGAGGATTTGAAGTTCCTTCATGAACGTAGCGACTGAGATCTCACGGGCCGCCCGGTATGCATCCAGATGCTCCACCGTGACCTCGTCGATATCGCGTGCCTTGCCGTCGCAGAAGTTTTTGATCTGATCCAGGACGTTCTGATACTTTCGTCGAGTCGACGCCTCCAGCGGGAGGATGTGATTCTCGAACGCCGCTATAGCGTCCTTCAGTGGCTTCGATGGTGCAGTATCGTTCTCGATCGAGTCCGCATTCCGGATAGCGCGCTGCCGATCGCGAGTCTTGAGAGACTTCCGGATCCGCTTTCCCTTGATCTCTCCATCGCACCAGAAGGGACACGTGCACTTGTCGTGTTCCCTGCCCTTGTCCCGATGCGGGCATGTGTCGGTGTGCCGCCGCCAGAGTGTCAGCATAACTTGCCGGTTTTCGGATCGCGGTACGTGGGACGGTAAACGGCCATTGCCTATTCCTCCGTGACGATCTTGAGCTGGGAATTCTTGTCGTCCCAGGAGATTTCCAGGGACTCCACGGGAATAGAACGCGATGTCGAGTCATCTTTGGAGAGGACGCGCAAGCTCACAAAGAATTGATTACATTCCGCCAGCAGCCAGTATGAAGAGTTCCGCGTGGGCATGTGGGAGCCTTTCATATGAAGGACGTCCAGGGTGACCTGTTTTCCTTTGTATTCGAGAAGCTTTCGCGCTTTACTGTTCCTCTGCGCAATTAGTTCCGCGAATGCGGCCTCAGATGCGTCCCTGGTTTGCCCTCCAACTCTCACATAGGAGCGCCCCGCGAAGTGCGGGCGCTCAGCGCTGCCGGGGACGATTACGGCGAGACAAGCCCTATCGGCGAGGCGTACGGGGACGATGTGTCGATAGATCGCCGGAAACGCTCTGTCTAGGGTATCTGAGACAGACCTGATGACCGTCTCCATCTCCGTGCTGTTCACCAACTGCGGGTTGCCTTCATCGTCGGCACCCACGAAGAGAATGGCCGGCAAGCCGATCGGCGCTGAGTTCGCGAAGCCCACAACAGTTTGAAGCCAGCCGCCTTTGTCGCTCTTCGATTTCCGCTCCACAAAGTCGTGCTCCGTGCTCTTTAACCGGAGTATCAGGGTAGATTCAGAAATATCGAAGTGGTCCATTTTAGGCCCGTTCCTTCCGCTTCGCCCGCGCCTTCGCGGTGCGCACCTTTGCCGACGCCGCGGCCGCTTTCTTCGCGATCGCTTTCCGTTTGGCTGGACTGAGGCTCTTGGCGCGCGCACGACCGCCTTTCTTCCCGCCTAGCTTGCCGCCCTTGCTGCCGGCCGCCCTGAAGAATTCCTGCATCTCGGTCATTGAGCCGAAAATCCTTTTTCCCGCCACCCCATCAACTTACGAGCTTGAAGGGGGTTCATGTTTATATTTAGCTTGAAGGGGGTTCAAGCTCCGTGCTATAGTCTATCACATGCCGCCATTGATGGCGAGCACAAGGAGACCAAATGCCCAGCCCTGAAAACGGAATCACAGTCCACCACAAGGGAGAAACTTTCCTCCTCGACCTCAGTGAAAAAGAAGCTGACCAGTTTCGCACGTTCGTTTGCTACGCCAGCGACGTGCCAGCCGAACTCCCCGGACCATATCCCCAAGAGAGAGCCGACACGCGCGCTCATATGCGCGAGTCGTTCACAAAGGACGCCACACTCGGCGAAATCGGCAAACAGCTTGCGGATCTAAACCAGCACGATCTGGTCACGGTCAATGCGCTGATCGCCGTAATCAACGCGGGACACAGCATCGCGGAAACCGGCGGAAATTGGATCTACGAGGTAATCACAGATTTGCTGTTTGAAGTTTCGATGGAAGGCCCCTTTCAGGCAAATGACCAGGACCCCCGAAGCGCGCTCGCCGATATAGCGGGTGCAGTTGCAATGTTCTGGTCGTGGGTAGAAAACGCCAGGGATCTCAAAGAGCGCCATCCGCGCCTGTTTCCCGCGCCGCCAGTGGAGCCGGAAGCCCCGGCCGAGCCTTCCACCACCAGCACGCCAGCGAAGCCAGGGCGCGCTCGCAAAACCCGCCGCAAGGCTGCCTGATTCCAGAACCCGATCCACACTCACCCCGGCTGCGTCCTGCTGCCGGGGTTTTTGTTTTAGGAAGGTAAAATAGTCTCCGTGCAACGCTCGATCGGGGGTCGGACCCCAGTGTCTAGGCATGTGGCAGTTCAAGCATGATTCCGTAGATTGAGACATCTCCGGTAACGGTCATGCTGTGAGATCCCGCCGCGCCCACGTCTCCATTTGAATCGGCCTGAGCCGCGCCACTGTCTTGCGTTAGGATAGTCGCTCCTGCGCCAGCGGAGATCGCATCGTCAGAAGTATTGTAAAAATAACCAATCATCCAGGAGTTCTTCCCAGCCGTTGTCAGGCTCAAGGTTAGCGATGTACTCAAGGTAGTGTTATCGCTCACGATGTTCGCTGGCGTCGTTTGGGTTGCCCCAGTGTAGGACACGACGTTCACGTCGTAAATGGAAAACGTGTTCAGGCCGTTCAGGATCAAGTTGTTTGCTCCGCTTGCCGGAGCAGCCAGATACAGTAGCGTGACTGGACGCGTCGTCGCTGCCTGATACACGGTTCCAAGGATGATCATGTTGACGCCGCTGTAGGTGACAGAAGAAAAGTCTGGCCCCGTCGTTCCATTCGACTTTACGCCAACGATTAACGCTCGGTTCGTGCCAGATCCCACAGTGTAGGACACCGTCAACGATGAGACGCCGGTAGTGGCCATCACGTTTGCGGTATTATCGCGCGTGATCGTGGCACTCACCGCGCGCGCGGCAAGCATCATTTGGGACAGGCCCTGTGCTTGGGCTCCAGATCCAGCCAGCAGCCCGAAGGCCGCGGTAATGCGAGCGAGTGTTTTCCAGAGTAAGTTTGCCATTTTGAAATTCCTTACTGAATTGGGTGGCCGTGATCGGCCTTTGAAAACTACTGCGGTGTTTCTTGCCCTACTAACGAACTGCCGTGAGTTCCGCACACCGGGCACTCATCCGGCGGTGTTGGTTTCAGATGGCCATGCCGGATCGCGAGCTTAGCAACGAACTTGCGCAGGTCGCCATCCGTTCCGTAGAGCAAAGCTCGCCACTGTCCCTCTGTCAAAACCTGATCATTTTCGTTTAGCAAAATCCCGCCTCCCGGAGCACCTGGCCTATCTCTGCGGAACTGGCCCCGCGCGAAAACCATGTAGCCAAAAACAAAGCGTTCGCCAGGTCATCATTACCCACGTGCCACTCGGCCTCCGGCATCACATTCACGATCTGAGCGCTCAACTCCGCAAACTCCGGCGGAATTCGCAATTTCGCATCCTGGCATTCGGGCACCAGGTAGGAAACCATCTCGTGCATTGAGACGTTCCGCTGCCCACTGGTCCATCCCTCTTCCGCGCTCTTCTGCACGTTGACGCCCCACGGATAAGCACCGGGCCGGAATTTCGGTTTCATCGCACTGAGCGCCGGCGCGCCGCCCGGGTGCACGACAAAAATACTCGTGTTGCCAGTCAGCGGAGCTTCGCCTAGAATCCGATTGATTCGCTCCACGATTTCTGCATCCTTCTGGCCCGGTGCCAGCCGCTCTACCTTGCGCACCTCGATTGTTTTGGTCACTCGCGGTAGCAACGTAATCGAGTCGATCGGTCCCGCCTCTTGCCCGCGCGTGATAATCACGATTGCGCTCGTCTGTCCCGGTCCGCCGATGCTCACTCCCATGCAGAACTTAGCCACGCTTCACCTCTTTCTGCTCAACGTGCCAGCGCGTTACCGGGTCGAGTGATTCAAGCGGATCGTAGGGCTTGAATTCGTCGGTAGCCAGCGGTTTGATCTTGTCCGAAACACACCGATCGAGCCATTCCCGTCGAAATAACTTGGGTGCTTCCACGCCCAAGCGGTGCAAAGCCTGGGACATCTGATCTACCTGGTCATCGTTGGCCCCGTTCGGAAAACTCGCCGCCTCCTCGATGAATAAACCCACCCAGGACGCAATCACCGGGTGCGGTAGATATACATTGCCGGATTCGATCTGAGGCGCTACCGCTTGCGCGCGCGCGATCTTGCCGCCTTCTGGATTCACCGCGATCAAACCCGCAATTTCGTGCTGAAGAGTTTGAATCACTGCCGGGCCGTTGGCCTTATCCTCAACCAGCTTTACTCTGGCGGCCGGCCATTTCTTCGTCGTCTCTCGAATCGCTTCAACCGTCTTCGGCATGTCCAGACGATCGCGACGCTGATCGAGCAGAAACCGGTCAGCTCCTATCGCGCCCCACACCCCTCCCACCACGTAATCAGAGTCCGCTAAATCCTTGAAGGCGCAATCCCACGATTGGATCTGCTCGTCCATCTTCTCCGGCAGCGGAATCGCTTCGATCATCACCACGTCGCCATCCGGCAGGCGCACCGATACCGGCGGTAAGTCCAGATGCGCTGGCCGCCAATATCGCCACCAGTGACGTTTCAGTATTCCGCCACTCACGGGCGCTACACGTTGCTGATGTTGGCCAGCGAAACCGTAAGAACCCAGCCGCCGCAACTCCCCATCGATCACCGCGCGCGGGAACCGCTCGGGAAACATGAGCGTGCCTGGCTCGGTCCGCGGATCTTTCCATCCAAGCGGTGTCGCCTCCATATCAGGATCGCCAGCTATCGGCCGCTCGTACTCTTGCCGGATGATGACCTTGGCCCAATGATCCGGCTCGCTCGCCATCACGTGGCCCGATAGGTCCTGCTCGTTCAACCGCTGCTGGATCAGACATCGCGTACCGTGTTCCATACTGTTCAACCGGTTTGCAAAGGCGTTGTCCCACCAGCCGATGATGGCCTTTAGGTGCGCCTCGCTGAACGCTTGCTGCGCGTCATTCGGATCGTCGCAGAAAATGCCATCCGCACGTTCGCCCGTGACCTTGGCGCCCGCCGTAGTCGCCCGCCTAAACCCTTTAGCCGAGTTGACATAGTAGCCCTTGGCGTTTTGGTCCTCCGCAAAGGTCCAGGCCGGATTGAATGTCTGCTTGTACCAGTCACTGTTCAGGATGTCCCTGCACTTCAGGGAGTCGCGCATCGTCACCACTTCGCTACCAGACGCATAGATCCCGCGCCAGCCTGGCTCACGCAGCCACATCCAGGGCGTTGTACAAACGCTCACCACCGTAGACTTGGCGGAACCAGGGGGAACATTAGACAGCAGGTTCTGGAAGCCTCCCAGTTCGTGCAGCAGTAGCGCCTGGACGTGGTCGCAAAGGACGTCGAGTGTCCAATTCCATACCAGCGGGTTAGATGGCTCTATGACGTGCCAGGCTTGCTTCACGAACTCACGTAAGAAGCGCTTGGCCCGCTCCGCCTTCAGTCGCTTCCACTGCGCCAATGGTTCGTTTGAGTAGTCGCTCATAGGTTGCCAGTTCTTCGTCGGACAGCACGCTGAAATCCTGCTGTGGTTCGTCTTCTCCGCGGCTCAAGCGCACGTCGAGAGTTTGCGGCGCCATGCGCGCGAAGGCGAGCTGGACGGCCCACGGCTCCGACTTCTCGCAAGCAGTGCGAAGCAGCCCCGCCAGCCATTCCGCGGTGGCGATCGGATCAGGACCGACGAAGGCCTGCACCAGCCCTTCCTCGAACTGACGCTGCAACTTCGTCTTGCCGCCCGGGCACGGGCTAGGCCCGCCCTTCTGCCAGCGCGTGTTCGCTCCTACCGCATGCCCCGGCTTCAGCCGCGTGGCGTGGTTCGATGGATTATTTCCCGGCATTTCCTCCCCCTCGTATATATGAGCGGACCTGACTCACCCCGCAGTTAAAGCAAAAAGTTCCCCGCGTAAGCCATTGATAACATTGTAACTTCTGATAACGAAGCATATGTCGTGTTTGCAATTATCTCCAATGTTATCAACTAACTAACACATTTAATCGTCCCAATATCGGACAGTCGCTATGCGCGTCAATGACTCAACCTTGCTACCCTTCCGCTTCTCCGTAAAGTTAACCCGTCGATCGCAGACAGGTCCCACTCGTAGACCCTGAAAACCCCCTGCCTGGTTCCCGGTTGGGGGATGGCGGCCCTTCCTCGAATCGCAAACTCTGTTTCTCAATTTCCCCCGATTCAATTCGCTGGTCCGCCGTTGTCACCCCTACAGGGGTGTGACAAACTGGCGAAGCAGGACTGGTTCGCCGTGGTTCGCCGAGTTCCTGCGAACCAGTAAGTTATGTTTTTGCTATCAGTTAAGTCTCTGGTTCGCCGCTGGTTCGCAGGCCATTTCTGGTTCGCCGTCTGGTTCGCCGGTGGTTCGCCGAAAATTGGCTCTCTGCGAACCAGAAAAGTGTGTCTAATCATCCACACCTCGCATGTAATGACGCTTGCGATTTTTGGCTCCGAAGTCGATCGGACTATCTCGTTTTGAGCGAGGAAATCGCGCGCGCGGGTCCGGCCTAGCTTCCGTTCGACAGCCAGCTTTTCAAACTCGTTAACCGTCACTCCCGGATTCGCCCGTAGCAGATCGGCTAGCTGCTCGGTCACTGTCTTGAAGGTCTCGCACTGGTCCGCCATGAAACGCCCATCCTCATACCGGATGATTAGTCGCGATGTGACGCTGAAACGCTGCTTGAAGGCCCGTAGTTCGAGCAGGGACAGGCGCGAGCCGTCCCCCAGGTCGGTCACCTTGTAGGCGATGTCAACCTTGTCCTTGATGGTTGAGGCCCCGCGATATTCCTTGGAGGTTTCCGACTTTCCGGTATTGTGCAGCAGAATCACGGACGCGCCCAGCGCTGTTAACTGCCGGTACTGTGCCAGATACCGACCCGTCTCCGTGGAGCTATTTTCATCTCCGGGGTGGAATGCCGAAAGAGAATCGACGATAACCAGCGGTTTCGGTTCTGAGCACGCCACCCACTCCATGACAACCGCCCCACCTACCGATGGCGGATCTTCACCGGTCCACTGACCCCATACCCGGAAGTGGTCGCCGGTCTCGATTCTGAGCCGCGTGTGTCGATCGACCACGGCCACCAGGGGGTTTTCTCCATCGAGCATGAGCACCGGCCGCTTGATGGTCTTGAACCCCATGAACGGGCAACCGCGCGACACGGCGTATCCCAGCGCCGCGGTTAAGGTGCTCTTGCCGGAGCCGGATTCTCCGGTAACGGCATGGAAAGCGCCGCGCGCAATGATTCCGTCAACGTCCCACTCTATGGTCTTGGTGCTGAAATCCTCGATTCGTGGGATATCCTCCACGCGCTGGATCAGTCGCTCAGTAGCGTTGCTATCCTCGGCCCACTCCTGGGAGAGTTGATCCACGTCGGGGTTCTCGAATTTCATCGAGTGACCTCCTCGCCGTCCAGCATGGAGATCAGCTCGACTTCACTATGGTCCCGGAACCAATCGGAAACATCCCTAACCCCGTGACCCTCGAGCGTGAGGATTATGAGCCGGGCCACTTTACCCGTCAGTGCGCGCGCGATCCGCAGGACGCGCTGCCGGCCCGGACCATCGTTATCGGGGATCAGAATTACCTCACGCCCAGCCAGCGCCGCGGTGAATTCCTGCAGCCATGGTGCCTTCGCGCCACCGGCGTTCGTGGTGGCAACGAAGCCATGCTCACGGAGCTTTTCGGCGTCCTTCTCACCCTCGACCACGAATACGATCGGCGATTCCAATACTTCCCGAAGGTGATAGAGCACTTGGCGCGGATGTTTTTTCCAGATCCAGCCGCCGGTTTCATCCGGGTAGCGCTGCAGGAACTTCTTGCCCGGTTTGCGCACGATTTGATAGAGCAGCTCGCCGTGCTCATCGGTGTAGTCGTAGATAGCCTCGATCGTCTCTGCCTGCTCGCCGCGTTCCGGCCACAAACCGAGACCCTTGAGTGCGCCCACGATCGCGTCCTGATCGCAACCGGCGTGACAGTGGACCAAAATTTTACCGTCAGCATCCCGGAGACTAAGGGACGGGTTCCCGTCATCATGCGCCGGACAGCAAGCTACCCATCCGCCGCCGCTCTTGCGCGCCTTCTGAAGGCCCTTAGCGATGTCAGCCGCGCTCATTTGGCCCTCGTTGTAGTCTCGACAGCTCGCGGCCGGTAAGTCCGCGCCTTCAATCCGGCCGTGAGCGAGCGCACGCAGGACGCGATGATACGTGCGCTCTGCGAATCCAACCTGGCCCAGTCCACCTCCCTCAGCTCATCCCGGACCTTCACCGCGGTGGCAGCCAAGCGAACATGCTCCGGCGCCCAACGCTTCATTGCTGCCTCGCCTTCCGCGATTCGACTAGCGCGACCCGCCCGCACGGACAGGCCACGCTTCCAGCGCTATCGACGACGCTGGCGGGATTCTCGGACTCCCGCCCGCAGATACAGAGGGTGATGTACACTTCCATCGTCCGAGCCGGTCTCAAGGGCCGAGGTGCGGCCATCATGCGGCCTCCGCGTGGCGAGTTACCGTTACATCGGGCAGCGTGGCCAGGATTCGCTGGGCGTAGATCGCGCCGAATGAGCCTTCCGGGAATTGTTCCGGGTGCTGTTGGTAGTAGACCGCGGCGTAGAGGTTGCCATCGAGAAAACGCTCCGCGTCCATGGAATGTTTGATTTTCCTGCGCGTCGTGGCTTGACTCTTTCCCGTTGTGTGAAATAATCGTTCCTGAAACATTCGCTTCGTCCTGAAATTGGGGGCCCCGGTCGAAACGGGGCCTTTTTTATCTCGACTTCCGTGGTGGTGCTGAGTTCGCGGCCATCTGGTGGAATGTTCCAGATAGCCTTTGATCTGGCCTGAAGACTGGCGGGATCTATCTGTGTTATTGCGCCAGATAGCTTTTTGCGCCAATCGGCAATTGAACTTCTATCGATATGAGGCTCAGCCTGCCAAAAAAACGGCCGCCAGAGAGTTACCCCCGGCGGCCAAATGGCGATCAAACCAAACTAAGGAGACTACACCAACACTGCACCAAACCTCTTTACCCGCCGTTCTGCGTGTTCCACTCAGCGAGAACGCGAGCCAAATCTTTATTTCCGAACTGTTTTCACGCAGTGCTAGAGTCGCGTGCCTTTGCTCCGCTGCTGGTAGACTCGCAGCGCCACACCCTCGGGAATGCGCAGCGTCATGTAATCGCGCTTCCCGTCACGGCGTTGCGATTTGCCAATTTTCAGCACGCCGGGCACGTCCTGAAACATTCGCCGGATCGTGGTTTCATCCAGCCGCCAAATCTCTGCAAGTTCCGCCGCAGTAAAGTGGCGACCGAAAGCTACCCCAATGACACTCCCCGCGTCCGCGTGAGTGACGGACTGAGAAGAGCCACGCATTGGAGGAAGTTTTAGGAAAAGCAGGGAGCCGATCAGAATATCCAAAAAATAGGGGCTTCGGTCGAAAGGATTAAACCGGAGCCCCAAAGTCCACGTGACATGGCAAACCAAATAATCACCAACAAGGAGACCCGACAACTTCACCGAACCAAACTTGGTTTTTTTAGCGGCCTGGTCCTGCGGCCAACTTTCCGAGATACCGGTGCAGGTCGCCTTTCTCCTCGTCGGTCAACTTGGAGTAAGGTCCCGGATCGAGATCTTCCAGATACCAAATTCTCCCCGCCGCCGCCCGTTGCTCGCTTTTCAGTTGTGTGTTTTCGTTGCGGAGCCGCTCGTTTTCCTTTTGCAGCTCACCCCAAACAGGTTCAGGCGTGGTAGCCATATCTTGTCGCCCTCTCTTCTTCTTCACGTTTTTGATTCTGATCTTCGATAGCGGCATTCAATCGCCGCCTATAAAGATCGTCTGTCAGGTCGTTCGATTTTTGCGCCGCGAGTCTCGCGGTTTCGCGCAGATTCCCCGGCTCGCCGCTGTTCAAATGCAGCTCGACAGCGAACCAGGGCATTCCCCCAGCGGCGTTAATGGCGGGGCCAAGGTCACACAGCCGAGCAAACGCCATTACTTCGGCCTTGTCGAAATCGCGCGTCGCGCTCGCAGCATAGGATGCGACCAGGTCCTCTTCCAGGCGCTCGTTCAGCATTCTTTCTTCGACGCTCAAAAGCTCATAAGCCGCTGCCAGCATCTCATCGCGAAAACCAGCGGCGAGAGGTTCCATCTCGCCCGCGAAGCGGAAATCCTTTCCGTTTTTTACGTCCTCGACGAGGGAAGCTGGAATGGACACGCGCAGTTTTACGACTTTTGCCTTCAGCGAATCGCGCGCATGCTGGAGTTTCGCGCGCCGATCTGCGTTGTCGGCAATCTGACCCTTGACCGTCTCTACCCGGGCGTCGACTTTCCTGGAAGCTTCCTCGCTCCCCGCGGCGATGCTCTCGATTTCGCTCCGGAGGGAGTCGAGGTCTTCGCCCTTACCATGCCGATTGCGCATGGCCAAGGCTCTCAAATTGTATTCAGGCAATACGAACGTGGGCCGCTCGACGGGGGGCATCATGCGCCCGGTTGGTTCAGATATGTGTGTTGCCGTCATTAAAAACTGTTCCTTTCGTGAAGCGGTATAAACTCTCTCCGGATCTTTGGATCGCCCAAGGTTTGGCCCGCGCTACCACGTGACGGGCGAGTGCCATCCCTGCCGGGCTGGCCCGCAAGCGATGAGATCGGCGCGCTGTCGTTTAGCGCGACGTAGCGGTGATTCCCCGTACCACTCCAGTCGCCCCACTTGCGTTTGAGAATCGTTTCCGCAGCACCCGCCGACACGCGGCGCCACAGACGGCCATCGAAACGCACCTCAACCGCGGGCGGCGCGGCGGCTTCCGCGATTCGCCCTGACGCGGTACTCAAGCCACGGCCTCCGTCTCCACGCTGGCGCGCGACTTGAGCCCCACGACACGAGCCAGTTGCCGCAATCGCAGGGCCGCCAGCGCGTCTTCAATTCGCTCCAGCTCCTCGGGTGTAGGGGCCATGATGCCGCGTTCGATGTAACTGAGCCTGCCCTGGCTGACGCGGGACGCGATCGAGAGCTCGACTAGAGAAGTCTTTAAGGTGTTTCGTCTAGTTTTGATGTTGTGTTGCACGGTGATGATGAAATTATCACCGCGACTGGCGGGCTTGTATACAGTAGTTTTATTGTCCCGCGGCGCTAACCTTTGTTTGGCGGTCGGCCTTGTGGACGTTTTTTGATTTCGAGAGGATTCAGAATTGCATCTAACCACGAGCTGATTGCGCCCTCGGTCCGCTGGTACCGTTCTGCAAGGTCTTTCCGCGAATTGAGATTGCCCACATACAGTGCTGTGCACTCTATCTTCCTGAGGCAATCGGAGGGCGCTTCTAGGATCAGTCCGCGACCCTTCATCTCAGCGTGGACCTTGTCTAGAACGAACTTGTTCAAGAACTCCATATTCCACCAGGGAGCTAGATCAAGATCGATCGTGATCCGGACAGGTTCACGCTCGGCGAGATTCAGCGCGGAAGTTAGTAACCGTGGAGCCTCTTCGTACTGGTGCCAGAAGTTCAGTCGCTCTAGCGCATATGCCGGAAGCCAGGTATTGGCTATGTGGAATTTTTCGGCCCACTCAGCCACGGAGGCGGCTCCGCTGAAAACATCCACAGAAAGTTCAGTAAACAGGAGTGTTCCGTGCTCCTGCAAAGCGACTAGAAACTCACTACGTAGATATGACCTCAGATCGAGTAGGGTGGGACTGGGATCTCTTCTTTGCCCGTCCGGCAAGGGTCCAAGCTCCCGACGAATCAATTTGGACCTCGTCTTGTGCTTGAGTACCACGGCGAGCAGGTCATCCCCGTCTGCAATCTGATCGTTCATCCCGCTCCCTGCTGCGTCACGTCAGTGTAAAAGTTACCCGATGAAATCGGCTTTGAAACCACCTTTTTGTTGGGGCGGCGTTGCCGGAGCCACCGGGCGCTTCAATAGCAGCCGTCCGCTATTATCGGTATGTATGGTCCGCCGCAGAATTGCAAGCGAAAAACGGGATGGCCAATGGGGTCTGCGTCAATGTATTCGGCCTTTGTTGGAGTCAATGGCTCCTGACCATGATGGAGTCCGCTCGCTCTCTTCCTATATAGCTGAGACGGTCTTGAAGGACCTCTACCGATATCAGGTTTAGAAAGCGCCGGTTCGACCGTTGTGCCATCTACGTTATCCGCCAGCAGACCTGGCAGGAAATCCTTCCACTTGTTTTGAGTTCAGGGAGCTGCGGCCAGTGCCGGAACGCGATATAGCTCGTTTTTGCACAAAACCGCCCAGGCCATGCGAATCAGCTTATTCGCCAGCGCTACCACTGCCACATTTTGGTGGGTACGGGCCATCAGCTGCGATAACCATGCGCTCAATCCGGGAGCCTGTTTGCTGCGATACTGCATTACCACTCGTGCTCCTTGCACGAATAGTCTCCGCAGATACGAGTTCCCTCGCTTGCTGATGCCGAGCAACTTTTGTTTGCCGCCCGTCGAATACTCTCGGGGAACCATCCCGACCCAGGCCGCCAAGTCTTTCCCTCGCCGAAAACCGGCGCCATTGCCGATCGCGGCAACCAACGCTGTCGCTGTTACCGGTCCGACTCCCGGGATGGCTGTGAGCCGTTGACAAGCCTCGTTCTCTCTAGCCGTTTGCTGGATCACCGCATCCATCTGTTCTATGCGCGCCGCGAGCTGCTCCAGTTCTAACTGCAACTGACCCAGCAGCACACGAAACGAACCGGACAGTCCCAAAGCGGGATCCGTTAAGATCTCGGGGAGCGCATGATCCACATGACTTCGACCTTTGGGGAGAGTCAAGCCACGTTCGATCAGGAGGCCGCGAATCTGGTTGACGACGGCCGTTCTTCGCATCACCCAGCGTTCTCGCACTCGATGCACGGCCTGCAGATCCAGATGCTCTTCGGTTTTGATCGGCACGAAGCGCATCGTCGGCCGCTGCACTGCTTCGGCGATGGCTTCTGCATCAATATAGTCGCTCTTGTTCGTCTTTATATAGGGCTTGACGTACTGGGCTGGCATCAGACGTACATCGTGACCTTGAGCTCGCAGGGCTCGCCCGAGGAAATGTGATCCGCTGCAAGCCTCCATCCCGATCACGTGGACGCGGATGTTCGCGGTGTACGCCAGTAGTTGCGTTCGCGAACACCTCTTGCGAACCACGACTGTTCCGCTCGAATCGAGGCCAACCAGATGAAACACGGTCTTGCCCAAGTCAATACCAATCGCGTGTAGTTCCATATGAGATCTCCTTTTAAATCTCCGTCACCTCCTTTTTGCCTCATGGAAGAGGCACAAGTCTCCCTGAGTCTCGTTCCCGGCGGAGCCGCCCGTCGCTCACCCGATAGGGCGACGGGTGGTGTAGCCGTGTGCGAGACGAACTCGTTTCCCGGTGGTGAGTCCCCGAGCAGCGTTCCTGCGGCGGACCATACCATTAGCTCCCGGACCCGGGATCATGCACACAGCTTCCCAACCAGCCGCGCCTAGATCATTCATGACCAAATATCCGTCGCTACCGCCAAGTGGTTGATTGCCGTCCTTCGAATAGATCCCCTGAAAGTTTCCGTTATCGAAAGTGACGATTGCATATTCCCAGGCTTGCATAAGACCTTATTCCCCCGGCGCTTTCGGTGCCAGCTTTCTTTCCATTGGATTTCCGGCCGGGTCCGTTCGATCCAGCAAAACCCTCAGAACCGGCCAGTCTGATTTTACGGTCCCGGCCATATCATTTTCCTTGCGCCTTCGGTAATAACATCCACCAGAATGCTTTTGAAACCCTCGGCGGCCCACGGTTTGACCTTTGCCAGGATGCGCATCATTCGCGCGGCCGCTACAGTACTTCTGGGCGTGTCACGAACAAGGTTCTCTATGATATCGGGAAGCGATTCCCGGTCCATCTCTGAAATCTCGGTTTCAGCCGCGAGTTCGTTAGCTGCCGCAATTGCTGCGCTCGTCCATGGATAGGGGCTTCCACATGCTGAGCAATGCGAGGGCTTCTCGTAGGAAAGCCCCATGCCGCCCCAGTACGCCCCTCGGATGGGCGCCTGGCATGAGGGGCATGCGGCAATGGTTTCGGCACCGCACTTAGAACAAAACTTCTCGTTATGTTCAGGCAAATGTCCCGATGATGAATTCGTAACATGGCCATTCGGGCAAATCTGAGCGACATCATATCCTTTCACGTATGGTCGCCTCCTCACTTCCCCTTCTTCCCCCACCGCGCCGCGGCTGCCTTCTTGGCCGACGCTGAGCGTTCTGCGGCCGTCAATCTTTTGGCCGTAGTCTTTCCGCCCTTTCGTCCTAGGGCAACCGCCGCGGGATTCTTTCTCTTTGCCATCAGATAGGATAGTATCACGATGCGCGGCGCTGCGCATACTGCATACTTAGCCTCGCGACAGCCTACTGTGCCGTAGCGTGCCATGGCTATGCGCTTTCTGCATTTCTAGCATTTCTGGCATTATGCAGAACCAATAACTTACGTGTTCTCAGCATAGCTCACTAGTCCGAAAAGGACTCGGTGCACATGACCAAAGAGCGCCTATAGGCGCTCTTTGGGAAAAGATCGGCTGTAGCCCCCGCCATTACTGGCGGGGCTGGCAGATCTGCGTGATGCAGATCGACGACGTGATGGGCGCGGGGACTTCGAGACCGTGCTCGCGCATCAGCCTGCGCATCAGCTCAGCGGTTTCGGGATGAGGGATGCCGACTGTACACCCACGCGGACCAGACCCTCGGCGTAGTTGAGCGGGATCCAGCGGTGGCCAAGCATGTCGCCATTGCCGGTATCGCGGCTGCCGAAATCAAGCTGATCGAGCTTGGCGCCGTGGTCCACTAACATCTGGACAACCTCATCGCGGCCCTTGTGCGCCGCGCCATGCAGAGGAGCGCGGCCTTCGTCGCTCGTGGCGTTGGGATCGAGGCCGAGATCGAGCAGCATCTTCACAGCTTCAACGCTTTCCTTCGCAGACCATTCGTACGTTACGCCCTCCACCCAGCCGATGCCCGCAGCGACAGCCAGCGGAGTCACGTTGTGCGCGGTGGCGATCTTGGGATCGGCGCCATGCGCCAGCAGCAGCTTCATCAGCTCGACGTCGCCCGATTGCGCGGCGCGCAGGAACGGCGTCGCACCTTCCTCGTAGAGCCACTGCATGGTGAAGTTGGTGCGCGTCTCGGTGCTGTCGCCATGGCACTCCGTGGCCGTCGATGAAGTTCCGCAGACGCGGATGTTGACGTCGGCCCCATGGTCGATCAGGCGCTTGATGAACTCGAGGTGGTCCATGTCCGGCGTGCGGACGGGATAATCGCCACCTTCGATATTGCGATTATCGGTCGCGATGTAGAGAGGCGACCAGCCGCCGTTATTCGAGATGTTGGGTTTGGCCCCGTGGTCCAGCAGGAACGACCCGAGCTGATAGTGCCGGTTCTGGGTCGCGGTGAGCAGCGGAGACCAGCCGTACTTGGTGGTCTGATTGATGTCGGCGTGGGCGTCGAGCAGGATCTTCGCGCACTCCAGACAGTTTTCCCGGGCAGCGAAAACCAGAGGCGTCAGGGCGCCGCCTTTATCGTTGTTAGGACCGCTGAAGAACGTGCCGGCGTCGGCCGCAGCTTGTTGTTCCGCCGTGATCCCAGGCGGACGTCCGGCACCTGCCCGGCCTCCTCCGCCGGCAGGACGGCCCGCGGAGGGCGCTCCGGCGGGAGTGGTTCGCAACCGGACTTGTGGAGCAAGATAAGCCGTCGTCGATACCTTGGCGGAAGTAGTGGTCGCGGCGACATCGGCGCCGTGTTCCACAAGCATTTTCACAACCGCGGGATGCTGCTGCTCCACAGCCCACATCAGCGCGGTGGTTCCGCGGACTTGCTCTTTGGCGTTGACATCGGCTTTGTGGTCGAGAAGTACCTTCACGGCGTCCACTTTACCGGTGCGCGATGCCATCATCAGAGGCGTGTCGCCGACGGGACCAACTTCGTTCGCGTCGGCGCCGGCTTTCAGTAACTTCTCGATCATCACGGCGTTGCCGCTTTCGCAGGCGAGGAAGAGAGGCGTCGCGCCGTCGTGGTTGGCCGCCTTGACGTTCGCTCCGGCGCCGATCAGGAGGTCGGCCATGGCCGGATCATTGTTGTAAACGGCCCATTGCAGGGCGGTTGCGCCATCGGGCTGAGGAGCGTTGACGTCGGATTTCTTAGACAACAGAGCCCGCACGGCGGCCTGGTCCCGCTTCATGGCCGCATCGGCGACGGGACTGGGAGCAGCCGCCCAGGCGGAAACGCTGCAGAACAAAACGAACCCAACGAAACCGAGGCGTGTTTCAGTCATGTTCATTAGACCAATCCTGTCAGGTAGCCGGTGCTATCGCCGATGCTGTCCTGCTGCACTCCGAACATATTCAAGATGCTTAGGAGCATGTTGCCGGTGGTGACCGTCTTGGTGGGGAACGCCAGATGCCGGTTGCCCTTGAGTTGGCCGGATGCGCCGCCGGCCAGCAGATGCGGCACGTCGTAATGCAGATGCTGGTTGGAGTTGCCCATGTTGCTGCCATACAGGACCAGCGAATGATCCAGCAGGCTGCCGTCGCCGTCGGGAGTCTTCTTGAGCTTGTCGAGATAGTACGCCAGGCACTGCACGTGATACTGGTTCAGCTTGGCGTAATCGGCAATGGTGGCGGGATCTTCGGCATGGTGCGAGAGCCCGTGGAACGCGCCGCGCACGCCGCTTTCGGGATAACTGCGCGAGGTTAGATCGCGGGCGTAGAGCAGCGTGGTTACGCGCGTGATATCGCCGCGGAACGCCAGCAATTGCAGGTCGAACTGCAGCTTGATGTGTTCATCAAACGACTGCGGAACGCCGGTGGGGACCACGATGCCGTCGGTCGAGACTTCGGCCGACGCTTTCGTCGCGACTTGCAGACGCCGCTCGATCTCTCTCACATCCTCCAAATATTGGTCCAGACGACTGCGGTCGCCGGGATCGATATCGCGCTTGAATCGCGCGAGACTCTGCGTCACCGAATCGAGAATGCTGCGGTCCTTGTTGCGGCGCGCGGCGCGCTCGGCAGGAGTGCTGCCATCGCCGAAGAGGCGCTCGAAGACCACCTGAGGGTTGATCTCCATCGGATTGGGCTGTGAAGGAGACTGCCAGGAGATCGAGTTGGTGTAGGCGCAGCTATAGCCTTCGCCGCAGTTGCTGGAGTTGGCGCCGGCGTCTTCGACTCCGAGTTCGAGCGAAGGCAGCAGCGTCTCCTGGCCGACTTTCTGCGCGATGAGCTGATCGATGGTGACGCCATCGTAAATATCGGCGCCGGTGGTTTTCTTGGGCTTGTTGCCGCACAGGTACGCGGCCGCGACCCAGTGATCGGCTCCGGTGACTCCGGGAGGCGGCTCGGCCGATTTCGACCACAGCCCGCTCATGATGACCACTTGATCGCGAAGGGGCTCGAGCGGCTTCATGATCATGGGGTACGCAAATGGATCGCCGGGATTCGCGCGCTTGGGCTCGCCGGGGCCGCCGCCCTCAGGGACCCACCATCCGGGACCCATGCCGTGCGGGACGAAGATGCCGGTGAAGCGAGTCTTGGGGTTCGCGGCGGTCTTACCCAGCGGCGTTTGGGCCGGGATCATCGAATCGAGCAGGGGAAGGGCGAGGGTGACGCCCGCTCCGCGAAGAATGGTCCGGCGGGAGATGTGCTTCTTGGTGACAAACATCAGTTTCTGCTCTCTGAGCTTTTTGTAGGCGGGGCTAAAAGCCCCGCGACAGGCTGAAAGCCTGCCCCACTGGTCTTCATATTCGTCTGGAAGGGTTCGCTTTTGACCACGCCGAGGACCAGGGATGAGAATTTGTAGTTGTTGCGCTCGGCATCGCGCACGATGGATCGGACCAGGGGCATGTCGTAGTATTCGGTTCCCCGCCCCAGCGCGTAGATCATGAGCTTCTCGGTCACCACGCGAACGAACTGAGGCTTGTACTTCAGCAGGGCTTGCCGCAGGCTCGCGACGCCGTCGAGCTTGCTGCCATCGACCAACTGCCCGGCGGCGTCGATGGCGCTGCCTTCATCCGTGACTCTCCATCGGCCGATCGCGTCGAAATTCTCGAGCGAGAATCCGATCGGGTCCATGATCTTGTGGCAACTGGCGCATGGCTCGACCTTGCGGTGCAATTCGAGCTGCTGGCGCATGGTGGGCTTCGCGCCGCCGTGGACCGTGCTGGCCGCCTTGGGAAGATCGGGGACGTTGGGCGGCGGATCGGGCGGACTGACGCCCAGGAAAATCTGCATGACAGTCTTGCCGCGAATCGGCGGCATGGTTCGCTCAGGGTGCGAGGAGACCGCGAGGATCGACCCCTTGCCCAGCAGGCCGCGGCGCATGGCATACTCCCGATCCTCCTGACCTAGCGTGACTCTCCGGAACCGGCTGCCATAGATATCGGGCATCCCGTAATGTTTAGCGAGGCGCTCATTTACAAACGTATAGTCGGCGTCGATCAGGTCGATGACGCTGCGATCTTCATGCACCACGCTGTCGACGAACATCTCGGTTTCGGTGCGCAGGGCCTGGCGCAGGCTGTCGTCGAAATCGGGAAACAGCGCGACGGTGGGGCTCTGGCTCTGCAAGCCGCGCAGGTTCAGCCACTGGCCGGCGAAGTTCCTGACCAGCTCATCCGAGCGGGGATCGGCCAGCATGCGCTTGACCTGCTGTTCCAATGTGGCGGGGTCGTGAAGCTTGTTCTGGCTGGCGAGCGTGAGCAATTGATCATCGGGGATGCTGCTCCACAGGAAGAACGACAGACGCGAGGCGAGTTCGGTGTCGTTCAGGCGATATTTCTCGCCGGGCTTCACGCTGGCGGGCGGGACCTCTTTGCGGAAGACGAATTCCGGATCGGCCAGGATCCGGTTGAGTGCCATTTCGATACCTTGGTCAAAGCTGCCGTTGTTGTCCGACGTGTTGCGGCCCTGCTGGTAGAAACTCATCAGCAGCTCGGTGTCCTGGGGGGTGACGGTGCGGCGGAACGCGCGGCGCGCCAGGGTGTTCAGGATCTGCTTGCCGCACGCAGTCTCCGCAGCAGCGTTGGCGGGCTTGCAGGCAAAGATTTTCTGGCGGCTGGGGCTATCGGTGGCGGGTTTGGCATCGAACGGGCCGGAGATGGTCACCTTGCCGAGCTGGGGGAAGAAGTTGTAACCGGGAAGATCGCCGGTTTCGATGGTGCTGCGCATGAAGTGCTGGTTCAGGTCGAGACCGGGCACCTGGGTGGTCTGGAGGAAGGTGACGATCACGGTGTGGCGTCCGGCTTTGAGCGCAACCTTGATGGGCTTCGTCCCGTTGCGCACGGCGTCGCCGTGGGCGACGTCGTTATCCCAATCGAAGAGTTTGACGCGCTCGCCATCGATGATCAGGTCGAGCTTTTCGCCCTTGATATCACCAAAGGCGGTGTTCAGATCCATGTTGCCCTTGTTGATGGGATACACGGAGAAGCCGTACTCGCCGTCGGCGGGAAATTCGTGCTCGATCTTCATGCCGCCGCGGGTGCGGAACGGCATGCCTTCGATGTGGAGCTCCTGCGAAGTGTCCTCGGGCGCGCGATAGACCGTTTCACTAGGCGTGTTGACCCGGCCCAGGGCCATCCGGCTGATTTTGGCGGCGGCCGAAACGTACGACTCGAGCAGCGCGGGCGAGATGGAGAGCGCTCCCGCGATATTGTCGAAACCGCGGGTGGAATCGTCGGAAGGGAGGTACTTGGCGGGATTGATTTCAAGGGCGAGCAGGTCGCGAATGGCGTTGGCATACTCGGTGCGATTCATGCGATGCAGGCCGGGCGGCGGCACGTGCGACACGGCATGGCGGTCGAGCTCGGTCTCGAGCCACGCGATCCTTTGTTCGTACGTCGCGACATCGGGCCGAGGGGCTCCCGAAGGAGGCATCATCCCGGCGCGAAGCTTACGGACGACGCGCTCCCATTCCTGTGGATTCTTCTCGACATGGGCGGTATCCAGCTCGCCCAGGGTGATACGCAGGGCGGATTCCATACCGGCTTTCTTGGCGTTCTGGCTGTGGCAACCGAGGCAGTAGCGAGTGAAGAAGCCTCGTTCAATCTCGGCAGGCACCACCTGGCCGAAGATCGCCGGAGAGAGGGTCAAAACGGCCAGGGAACCGGCTGCCAACTTTATGCGCATGTACTCGAATCCTCAATAAGTTACGGCGTGCCACCGCATGCGGCTGCCACTAACCGGCTGCTACTAATCAACGACGAGTATATCGCACGGAAACTTCCCACTCTATTGAGGAGCGGGCCGGGAGGCATGACTATCGGATCGAGGACAAAAACGATGGTGCGGATAAGAGGACTTGAACCTCCACTCCCTTGCGAGAACTAGAACCTGAATCTAGCGCGTCTGCCAATTCCGCCATATCCGCACGGATAGGTGGGCACCTCCATTCTCAAGGACGGAAGGCTGGTGTGTCAAACCTTACTTGCCGAACGGCTTCCACCTGCCAGCCGGTCCAGCATGGCGCCAGCCTTGTCACAATACGATGACAAACACGGATTTTAAGTCCCCAATAATTCTGCGTA
Organism: Terriglobia bacterium; assembly: GCA_020073445.1. Classification (GTDB taxonomy): domain Bacteria; phylum Acidobacteriota; class Terriglobia; order Bryobacterales; family Bryobacteraceae; genus Palsa-187. The sequence goes on along the minus strand of JAIQFE010000038.1, from coordinate 57,384 downwards.
TATAGAAGTAATTCGATGTATACTCCTAACTGCTTCCCCGCGAATTGTAAAACAGGAGAGTCACGATGCCCATCCAGCAGAGCGATCCCTATAAGCAGTTCAGCACGCTTTCGTTCCGCGATTTAGTGGATGCGCGCGACTTTTATCATCGCCAGCTCATGCGCAAAGACAACGTAGTCGGCACCGCTTTGGGCCGCTACCTGGTGCGCAAGGAGAAGCACAAGAAAGACGAGAAAAAGACGCTCGGCAATTCCGAAGTAAAGACCTATTCGTGGCCCTGCATCCTGGTGTTCGTCAGCCAATGGGTGCCCAAGGGACAATTCGGGCATGGGATCGACGCCGCCCACTTCATCCCGCCCCTGATTGAAATGTCGGATGGCCGGGTAATTCCTCTGTGCGTGGTGGAAGCGCCGCCGCAACTTAGTGGACCGGCGGAGGCGGTGAATCCGAAGTTCCCCGGCAACTGGATTGGCGGCGGGTATCCGGTGATCGCCGACGTTCAGGGCGAGGAGCATATCGCTTCGATTGGCGGAATGGTCACGGACGGGCATCTGGTCTACGCACTGACGAACCGCCACGTGACCGGCGAAACCGGCGAAGTGGTCTATTCGGTTCTGGGTGGCGAGAAGGTACCCATCGGGAGAAGTTCCTCCAAACAGATCACTCGAATGCCTTTTGAGCGGGCCTATCCCGGCTGGCCGGGCAAAGGCGTGTTCGTGCACATGGATATCGGCCTGATCGAGGTGGACGACGCCACGCGCTGGACCGCGCAGATCTATGGCATCGGCACCACGGGCTCTCTGGTGGACCTCAGTACGGATAACATCTCCTTGCGGCTGCTGGACACACCCTTGCAGGCTTACGGCTGCGCCAGCGGTCCTATGAATGGCCGGATTCTCGGCATGTTCTACCGGTACCAGTCGGTCAGCGGCTCGGAGTACGTCGCCGATTTTCTCATCGCACCCGACGGAGACAAGCCGTTCGAGACGCACCGTGGCGATTCCGGCACGCTGTGGCTGATGCCGCCGGATAAACCTGGCGAGGGACCCAAGCCTCTGGCCGTGCAGTGGGGCGGTCAGGTTCTCATGACCGGGGGCGGCACGCAGGAAGGCCAGCCGTATGCCCTGGCCACCAGCCTGAGCACGGTCTGCCGGATCTTGAACATCGACTACGTCCAAGACTGGAACATCGGCCATCCGGAGTATTGGGGAGCGGTCGGCCACTACACGATCGCGGAGAAAGCCTGCGAAATCGTTAAGGACGCCCAGCTCAAGTCGCTGATGATGGCGAACCTCAACTCCATTACGTTTCCCCTAGGCCAGATCAACGCCGGGAACATGAAGGGATTGAGCACCAAGAATTTCGTCCCGCTGGCGGATGTTCCGGACATGGTATGGAAGGTCGGCCCGAATAAGCGCGGAGGGATGACGAGTCCCGAGCACTCCAATCACTTCGCCGACATGGACAAGAAAGACAGCAACAACACCACATTGTTGGAGCTATGCGAAAAATCGGCCAAGAATATCGACCCCACGGTTTGGATGACGTACTACAACGATCCCAAGGTCAAGGACGGCAGCAAGGGGCTGTTGCCATTTCGCTGCTGGCAAATCTACGACGAGATGGTGGATGCGGCCGGAAAAGGCGACGCCAAACGTTTCGTCTGCACGGCCGGCATCCTTTCGCACTATGTCGGCGATGCCTGCCAACCGCTGCACATTTCCTACATGTTCAACGGCGATCCCGCGGATACCGAAACGGTGCAAGTGACCAACAAGAAAACGGGCGTGACGAAGAGCGTGGAACAGCCCGTCGCGAAAGGCGTTCACAGCGCGTATGAGGACGGCCTGGTCAATTTCCACACGCCCGAGATTCTCGCCAGGTTGCAAAAGGAGTTTGACGGGAAGACGCACGGCCTGGCTCTGAACAAGGGTCACGGATTCGGAGCCGCCAAGGCCGTGGTCGGGCTGATGCAGCAAACGTTTGACGATATCCAACCCAAGAAGATCGTGGACGCGTTCGTTCCGATCCGGAAACTAAAGCCCAAGGACGTCGCCCAGAATCTTTGGGACGAGTTCGGCGACGACACGGTGAAAGTAATGGCCGCAGGGGCCCGTACGCTATCGATGCTGTGGGACAGCGCTTGGGCTGAGGGCGGCGGCACCGCGAAAATGGCAGCAACGGGAGCAATCAAGCCGAGTGCGCTCAAAAGCCTGTACATCAAGCCGAGTTTTCTGGAGTCATTCACCCTGGCCCAGATCGGACCGGTTTTGAAGGGGACTTCGACGAACGGCGCTTCGACGGTGAAGAAGAAGGCTCCCGCGAAGAAGAAAGCCACTGCGAAGAAGAAGGCACCCGCGAAAAAGGCTGCCAAGAAGAAATAGGTCCTTCGGAAGTTCCCCGAGCCCGCCTCGGCACCGCTTAAGACCCGAGTAAGTGGTTGACCCTAGGGCAGTTGGCTCGGATGCCTGGGCCGGATGCCGCACCCACGGCAGCTTGTGGGATCGCCGGGCGAGCGGAAATATCACCAGGAGTGGGACTTTAAGCTATTTCCACAGAATGGCGGGGATGGTTTCTGGATTGCCCATATGCAGCCGAAGTCAAGGAGGCGATGGAAGCCATGGTCAACCCGGAGACGCGCCCAGAGGTCCGGCCTCCCGTTCCGGTCCCTGCTCCCGCACCGCAGGACGCAGACGGGGAACAGTCGGGCCTGAATGCCGCGATGGCGCAGGCCGCAGAAGGCGTTATCATCGCCGACAGCGAGGGCCGAATCCAATACGTAAACCCGGCGTTTACGCGAATGACCGGCTATAGCGCCGAAGAAGCCGTCGGGCAGAACCCGCGGCTCCTCAAGTCCGGCAAACAGAACCCGGAGTTCTACCGGGATTTGTGGGCGACGATCTCCTCCGGCAAGAATTGGCACGGAGAGCTGGTCAACCAGCGCAAGGACGGGACTTGCTATGCGGAGGAGATGACGATCACGCCGGTTCTGGATGCGGCCGGCATGATCTCCCGCTACATCGCGATCAAGCAGGACGTGACTGAACGCAAGCGCCAGGAGCAGGCGATTCGCGAGAGCGAAGAACGGTATCGCCTGCTGGTGGACCACATTCCCGATGTCGTCTGGACGGCGGATCCGAACGGGCAATGCGTATTCATCACTCCCAACATCGAGACATTCTACGGATATACGCCGCAAGAAATCTATGAATCGGGCGTCTGGTATAGCCGGATTCACCCGGAAGACGCGCCAAGAGTACGGGCACAGTTCACCGCCGCGCTCACCGAAGGGAAATTCTTCAGTACCGAATACCGGATCCAGCGCAAGGATGGCGCGTGGGTTTGGTTCGATGCTAGGGCGATGAGCAGCTATGAGAAAGACGGCAAGCGCTATATCGTCGGCACGGCTTCCGATATCACGGCGCGCAAACAGGCCGAAGAAGCTCTGCGGGATTCCGAGAAACGATACCGCCGCCTGTTCGATCAGAACTTGGCGGGAGTTCTGCGAACTTCCTGGGATGGCGAGATCCTCGATTGCAACCGAGCCCTGGCTCAATTCATGGGCTATACGTCCATAGACGAAGTTCGCGCGCTGGGTCTGCGGGCTTCGGATTTCTATTTCGATGCCGAAGAGCGGCAAGCCTTCCTGCAAGGCCTGAAGTCCAAGACTGCCGGTTCCAATCATGAGCTGAGGCTACGTCACAGGGATGGCCACCCGATATGGGTCCTTGCGAACGTCTGTTTGATTGAAGACGAAAACGAGAATGGCGGCAGGCCGATGGTGGAAGGTATTCTGGTCAACATCTCGGACAGGAAGCGCGCCGAGGAAGAGTGGAAAAAGGCGAAGGAAGCAGCGGAGGCAGCCAGTCAGGCGAAAAGCGAATTTCTGGCGAACATGAGCCATGAGATCCGGACGCCCATGAATGGCGTGATCGGGATGACGGATGTGGTGCTCGACACCGAGCTGACTCCCGACCAAAGGGAATCGCTCACCATTGTGCAGTCTTCCGCCCAGTCCCTCTTGGGCATCCTTAACGACATCCTGGACTTTTCCAAGATCGAGGCTCGCAAGCTGAAACTGGAGAGTGTCCCTTTCAGCTTGAGGGCGACTATCGCCGCAACCATGAAGGCCATGGAAACGCGCGCGGCCGAAAGGAACCTGGAACTGATCTACGCCGTGGCGTCCGGGGTGCCTGACAACGTCATAGGCGACCCTGGACGTCTTCGCCAGGTACTGGTCAATCTTGTCGGCAATGCTCTTAAGTTCACCGAGCATGGCGAGGTCATGGTGCAAGTAGACGCACAGTCCGCGTCAAAAGAGCTGGTGGGTCTGAATTTCAAAGTTCGGGATACCGGAATCGGCATTGCGCCTGAAAAACAAAAGTTGATCTTCGAGGCTTTTACGCAGGCCGACACCTCGATCTCGAGACGATTCGGCGGCACGGGGCTGGGGCTCACGATCTCCTCGCGCCTGATCGCTCTGATGGGAGGAACGCTGGAGCTGAAGAGTCAGCCAGGGAAAGGCAGTGAGTTTTCGTTTACGGCGTACTTGAAGCCGGGCGAAGAACTTCGCCGCGAACCGACTAAAGGTGACCTCGCCACGCTGCGGAATCTGCGGGTTCTGGCGGTAGACGACAATGCCACGAATCGCCGTATCCTCGGACAGACTTTGCGATCTTATGGGGTGCGCGCGACCTTGGCGGCCTCCGGCTCGCAGGCGCTGACTTCGCTGCGACAAGCCGCGCGGGACGGCGATCCTTATCCACTGGTGGTGGCCGACGCTCACATGCCGGAAATGGACGGTTTCACTTTGGTCGAGAGCATCAAACAGGATCCCCGGCTCGCTTCGTGCGCCGTGATCGTTTTGACGTCGGGAGGCTTTCCAGGGGACGCCGCGCGATGCCGGGGATTGGGCGTTTCCGGATACTTGACGAAGCCCGTTGGCGACGCGGACCTGCTGGACGCGCTCCTGCGAGCATTCCGCGGGCAACCTGATCGCGAAACCATACCGTTTCTGGCCCATTCCCACCCAGTGCGCGAAGCTCAAGCCGGTTTGCACATCCTGGTGGTGGACGATAACGAAGTGAATCGGCGGCTGGCTACTCGCTTACTGGAGAAACAGGGACACTCGGTGGTCACTGCCGTGTCGGGCCGCGGGGCGATCGAGGCGCTGGAGAAACAGAGCTTCGACGTGGTGCTGATGGACGTGCAAATGCCGGACATGGATGGATTCGAGGCAACTCAGGAGATCCGCGAACACGAAAGGCGGACCGGGGCCCACGTACCGATCATCGCGATGACGGCCCACGCGATGGAAGGCGATCGGGAGCGCTGCCTGTCCGCCGGGATGGATGGGTACGTGTCGAAACCGATCGCCGCCGACGCCTTGCTAACGGCGATCGAACAGACGCTGGAGAGTTCGAAAAGCCCGGCTCTGAGCGGCGCTTGATCGGGGTCGCAGGTCGCAGGTTGCACGTCGGCGCTGGCGGGTGATACTTTCGAGCCATGCGTGACGTCGTGCTAAGAAACTGTTTCCTTGGTTTGGTGGCCGCGATGGCAGGGGCCGTTGCTCAGCAGCCGATAGGCGTGCCGGTGGCTCCGCTGGGAAACGGACCATTTGTCTTCGACACGGCCGAGCAGCACAAGATCCGGGTGTCGGTGGTCGCCAAGGGTCTGGAACATCCGTGGAGCCTGGTGTTTCTGCCGGACGGCAGCATGCTGGTGACGGAGCGTCCGGGGCGGCTGCGAGTTATCCATGATGTGACGCGGGACGCCAAGCTCGACCCGAAGCCGGTCACGGGAGTGCCCGCGGTGCGGCTGATCGGGAACTCGGGACTGATGGATGTGGCGCTGCATCCCAAGTTCGCCGAGAACAAGCTGGTCTATCTTACTTACAACAAGCCGGGGCCGAATAAGACGATCGCGACGGCGCTGGCGCGGGGACGCCTGGAGAACGGCGCGCTGACGGAGGTTCGGGATATCTTCGTGGCCGATTGGCTGCCGGAGGACGCAAACGGGTACAACTCGCGCATGGCATTCGGGCGCGATGGCATGATCTATGTGTCGAACGGCGCTTCGAATAGCGACTCTTCGCAAGATCCCAAGAGTCATCGCGGAAAGATCATGCGGCTGCGCGACGACGGCACAGTTCCCCAGGACAATCCCTTCGTGGGGCGCGCCGGATATAGACCTGAGATCTATTCCATGGGGGGCGCGCCGGATATAGACCTGAGATCTATTCCATGGGGCATCGCAATACGCTGGGGCTGATGGTGCATCCGGTGACGGGAGCCCTGTGGAATAACGAAAACGGTCCGAATGGCGGCGATGAAATCAACATCATCCTGCCGGGCAAGAACTACGGCTGGCCGGTGGCGAGCTATGGCCGCACGTACGAGGGTCCACGGGTTTCGGAAGTGCCGTGGCGCGAAGGCATCGAACAGCCACTCGTGTTCTGGGTGCCGTCGATCGCGGTGGCCGGCATGGCGGTCTACACGGGCGATCGCTTCCCTGCGTGGAAGAACAACGTTTTCGTCGGCAGCATGCGCACGGGCGAAATCCCCGGAACGGGACATCTGGAGCGGATCGTGTTCAATGACAAGACCGAAGAGCTTCGCCGCGAAACGATGCTCACCGAACTGCACCAGAGAATTCGCGAAGTTCGCCAGGGCCCGGACGGTTTGCTGTATCTTTTGACGGACGAAGACGCGGGCGCGCTGCTTAGAATCGAACCCATTCCGTAGAACCAGCGCCCTAAGACGCGATTTCCACGACGCGGCGCTACTCCCAGGGACTACGCAAACTATCTCGGCCCTCGAGGGGAGATTTTTTCTCCACGCCCGCACTCCCTTCACAGCTTGCCTTGGAGGAGGATCCAGTTTCGATGTGCAGACCCTTTGCATCTCTAAGTTCGGCGTGTGCGTTCCTGCTGGCCACTGCGGCTTCGGCAACGACTTTAGTCGTCACTCCGACAACGGACGGGACCACTCTGGCGACGGCGCTGGGAGGCGGAGGCGGACTGACGATCAATTCAGCGTCGGTTACCAACGGCGCTGCGTCTCAGATTGGAACCTACACTGGCTTCACCAGCCCTCCGGTGACGATTGGCGACGGAGTGGTGCTGTCTACCGGCAGAGCCATCGATACGACGGCGGACTCCTACAGCTTCCTCAACTTTCCGAGCACGAATACGGGAGCAAGCGGCACGCCGGAGTTTGACGCCTACGGACCAGGCCACATCGCCAGTTTCGGCGATTCCAACGACGTGGCTGCCCTGATGGTCACCTTCACCCTGAGCTCGGACAGCCAGGTGGGTTTCGATTTTATTTTCGGCTCGGTGGAATATCCCACGTTTATCGGCAGCTTCACCGACTCATTTCTGGCGTTTCTGGACGGCACGGCAGTGGGGGATCAGAGTGTCTTCGACGGGTCCAATCACGCGGTTCAGGTCGGCAGCACTTTCAGCAGCGCTCTCACGACGGCGGATACGAACTCCGCATTCGAAGATCCGCATGGCCTGCTGCAGCTGCGAACTTTCACGAATACGCTCTCCGCGGGCAGCCACACCATCCTTTTTGAGGTCGGGGACGTGAACGATCATATCCTGGATAGCGCGGTATTCATTTCCAATCTCCACGCCGGACCCGGCGACCCGGGAACCGATTCGACCGTTCCGGAACCCGGAACCTTGGAGCTGTTCGGGGCTGGTTTAGCGTGTCTGGGCGCTGGCCGCCGCCGGCGCGCGATCTGTCGCCAAGCGGCGCCACTCATTCGCTTCGTATTCCCTGAATCTTCGGCCCATGTTCGCTGACGGGGTATACCTTGTGCTTGGAATGGCATATGCCCCTTGGTTTAGTGGATATATGCCGTCAAACATTATTGCTATACTTTGTGTCCGGATTTGGAGGACACGCCATGAGGAGACTCATTCTATTGGCCTTAGCGGCGCTGCCAGCGTTCGCTTCCGCGATTACAAGTGCCGCGATCAGCGGATTGGACACGGCCGTCGTGACGGGGACCGCTACCGTCTTTTACACTGACCCAAGCGGGGATCCATTTATCTCGGCAAGTGCGAATGCTATTGGTTTGACACTTGGCCCGGTGAGAGATGGGTTCATCGCAATAACTGCACAGGGCGGTGCGAACTCCGGAGGCGCTAGCCATGGAACTGTGGGCTCCTATACCTTCGGATGCACCGACTTTGGATGTTCTCCTGCCAATGACTTCAACGGGACCAAAACCTGGCTGCCATTTACGTTGGGCGTTCCGTTTCAGATTAGCGTGAGCGCCGGCGCTTCCTCAATCGGATGGGGCAGCGGCGATATTCTGTTTTCATTCTCTGTCGCCGAAAGCGTCACGCCCATCCCAGGTTATGGAGCCTATCCAGGCGAGGCGGTGACGATTTACGATCCACCCGCCGTGCCGGAGCCTCCGACCACGCTTCTCTGCGCAGGGGGGTTAGCGCTACTTGCTGCCCGACGCCGAATCCGGGAGGGTAGAAATCCCTAGAATCCCGAGCGGCTTTGGCGATAAGGCTGTGGTGGGATCCGTGTCTACTGTGGGTACGCCCGGCGGGATGGTCGTCAGCCAGTTCCTGAGGCGTCTTCCTTCGTTTTCGCCGGTCGCCGTCAAACTGATGGCTCTGGTCGCCAACGAAGACGTTTCCTTTAAAGAAGTTGCGAAACTGATTTCGCTCGACCCGGCACTCTCCGGCGAGACCCTGCGCATGGCCAATTCCGGGCTGTATGCGCGGCGGCAGGAGATTGTGTCGGTGCTGCATGCGATCGCCATCGTGGGACTCCAGCGCCTGACGCAGATCGTGGTTACCGCGGCACTCTGGCGTGGCATCCCCAACCGGACCTCCCCGTTTATGAAGGCCTGGTGGCGGCATAGCGTGGCGACCGCGCTCATCGGCGACCAGACGGCCGTGTTACCGGTCGACCAGGCATACACGGCCGGCCTGCTCCACGGAATCGGGCAACTGGCGCTGTTCGAGCACGGCGGACAGGACTACGTCCAGCTGGTGAACGATTCGGTTACAGACGGGCTGGACCTGATGGGGAACGAACGCGAGGCGTATGGGACCGATCATGCCGAGTTGGCGGGACTGATCCTGGAAGCGTGGGGCCTGCCAGAAGTCCTGCAGGACGCGGCGGCGCTGCATCACTGGCCGAACGTGGGCGGCAAACTGGCGGACGCAGTCCAGCTCGGATGCGTCGTGGCGGAGCACATCGGGTTTGGCGCGTGCGGCTGTCACCGGCAACTGGCGGCAGGGGAATTCTCGGGACCCGTGGCCGAAATTATCGAGAACAAGCCGATGCTGGATGTGTTCGCGACGGAAGTGAACAGCATCGAATGTTCTCTCGCGTAATCCGGCACCGCAGGCTGAAGAACCCGCGGCAGACCTGGGACCCGCACCGCGCTCAATTGCTACACTAGGGTTCCATGCCCCTGGATATCGCTGAAAGCGTGCGAGAGGACGTCGTCATCCTGACGCTGAAGGGACGGCTGACGTTAGGCGAGTCAAACATTGTGCGGGAACGGATCGCGCAGCTATCCGCGGCCGGGAAGCACAATGTGGTGGTGGATCTCGGCGGGGTGGAATACATCGATTCTACCGGGCTGGGCATCCTGGTCATCTGCTTCACATCGCTCAAGAAGCAGGGCGGCGCGCTGAAGCTGGTGAATCCGAACAAGCGCAATGTCGAATTGCTGCTGCTGACCAAGCTGCATACTGTCTTCGAGGTATTCACCGAGGTTCAGGATGCGGTGAACAGCTTCTTCCCCGATCGCCAGATCAAGCACTTCGACATCCTGAGCTTCGTGCAGCAACAGGGCGACAGTTAGGAAGCGGCTTCGAAGAACTCACGCGCCGCGGCCACCGTGGCACGAATATCTTCTTCGCTGTGCGCCGCGGATACGAATCCAGCCTCGAACTGCGAGGGTGCGATGTACACGCCGCGCTCCAGCAGGAAGTGGAAGAACTTCCCAAACCGAGCAGTGTCGCACTTCTTGGCCGAGTCCCAGTCCGTCACGGGGTTCGGGGAGAAGAAAAAGGTGAACATCGAGCCAACGCGATTCACCGTAACGCCCGGAGGCGTCCAGGCCGTCAGCTCCGCCGCGCGAGACTCCAGCGTGCTGTAGACTTCGGGATGCGCGATCAGATATCGCAGCATCGCGAGACCCGCGGCGACCGCCAGCGGGTTTCCGGATAACGTCCCCGCCTGGTAGACGGGCCCCAGAGGCGCGATCTTTTTCATGATGTCCGCGCGGCCGCCGTAAGCTGCCATCGGCAAACCGCCGCCGATAATCTTACCGAGCGTGGTCAGATCGGGCTGAATCCCGAAGCGCTGCTGCGCGCCGCCGAGCGCGACGCGGAACCCGGTCATGACCTCATCGAAAATCAGCAGCGACCCGTGGCGAGCCGTCTGGTCCCGCAACGCCTCTAGGAATCCGTGCGCGGGCGGAACGCATCCCATGTTGCCGACTACGGGCTCGACGATTACCGCGGCAATCTGACCAGCGCGGTCCGCGAACGCTTTCTCCACGGCGGCGATGGAGTTGAACGGGAGTGAAATGGTGGTCTCCGCGAATGCCTTCGGGACTCCCGCGGAATCGGCGATTCCGAGCGTCGCCATTCCCGAGCCGCCCTTCACAAGCAGAGAATCGACGTGCCCGTGATAGCAGCCCTCGAACTTGATGACGAGGTCGCGTCCGGTGAAACCGCGAGCGAGGCGTAGCGCGCTCATGGTCGCTTCGGTGCCCGAGTTCACCAGCCGCACCATTTCCATGGAGGGCACGGCCTGGGCGATCAGCTCGGCGAGTTCCACTTCGCGCTCGGTGGGTGCACCGAAGCTGGTTCCGACCTCCAGCACCTCGCGCAACGCATCGATGACGGCGGGCGGGCGATGCCCCAGCAGGAGCGGCCCCCAGGAGCACACGTAGTCGATGTAGGAGTTGCCGTCGGTGTCGAAAATGCGCGAGCCTTGGCCGCGGTCGATGAATCGCGGTGTTCCGCCCACGCCACGAAAGGCCCGGACGGGAGAATTCACGCCGCCCGGAATAACCTTTTGGGCGCGCGCGAACCAAGCTTCCGACCGTTCGGATTTCATCAGCGCTCTAACTCAGGACGAGACGCGCGAGCGGCCCGGAATTACGTGCTCCAAGAAAAATTGCATGAAGACTTCCTGCAACGTCACATTGATATTTTTCTTCAGGCGGTCGCGCAGGCTCAAGTACGGTTGCGTGCCAGCAAACAGATCCTGCATCAAGTCGCGAAAGCACGGGCTGCGCCGCATGAATTCCACCATCATGTGCGGAACACTGCGGAACAGATACCGGCCCAGATATACGCGCCTGGCCAGAGTCGCGGCGTATTCCAGGTCGCGCGCGAACTCACGGGTGATCGCATCCCGGTAAGCTGCGGCTTTAGCCACGAGATCGTGCGCGTCATTCAGGACCACCTGACTGGCCAGATCGCCGGAGCGAATCGCGTAATACAAACCCTCGCCGGTGATGGGATCCACCAAGCCGCCCGCATCGCCTACCGCCATCCAGCCGCGGCCCGACACGCGGTTCCGGCTCCAGCTCGGAGTCTCGAGCGAGGGCAGCATGTGGCTATAGAAGGTCGCATCCTGGCGCGAAATGCCTTGCTGAGCCATATAAGTTTCCAGCCGCGCACGCATCGCTTGCGCCGATTCGCCTCTTCCGGCGATACCCACGGAAAGATGTCCGCAACGTGGAAACACCCAGATGTAGCCTTCAAACTTGGGCAGAAACTGAATGTCGATACGCTCGCGCGCACCCGGCACGAAATAGCCCAGCGCGGTGATGGTGTCTCCGGTGCCCCACTGCGTGCCGACCTCACGCAGGGGATTCCGCGCGCCCGTCGCCACGATCAGAAAATCGGCTTCCGCTGTGCCGTTGCGGGTGCGCAGCCGCCAGCCTTTTTCCTGCTGCTCGATTCCGAGCACGCGAGTCTGTTCCAGGGCCGCGCCTGCACGCTCGGCGCGTTGCAGCAGCATCCGGTTCAGCTCCAGGCGCGAATAGATGAGCAGCGGCTGGGTCAGGTTCATCTTGGCTTCGCCCGCGCCCTGGGAGTTGACTACCGTCTCATGGATGAACTTCTTGGGAGTATCGTTATCGATCAGATACGGATACTGCTCGTAGGCTTTGTAGGTGAGCCCGCCGCCGCAGGGCTTTTCCCACGCGAGCTTCTCATCGAACACGATGGTGTTCAGGCCGGCGCGCGCTAAGCGCTCCGCCGCCGATGCCCCCGCCGGGCCGCCTCCCAGTACAGCAACGGTCTTCATTGTTTGGGGCTCGACGGTAAAGGTATCGGAATCTGAGGTGGCGTTGCGGGGACAGACGGATGACCCGGAGGAAGCTGGCCGGTTCCAGTTGGCGCGTCGCCGGTGCCGCTGGGGGGCTGTACCACTCCGTGCCCTTGGCCGGTATCCTGACGGGCCTGCACCACCCACTTGTCGCCCTTGCGGTCGAGCGTGTAGTTCAACTGCATCCCGGCTTCGCTATTTTTAACGCGGAACTCGACGGTGGCGCGGGCGGTATCGCGCTCGAAGGTCATGGCCAGGACGTTGACGTCCATGGTCGACATATCCAGCCCGGTCTGCGCCTGGCGCGCGCTGAGGTATTCGACCACGGCCTGGCGGATGGCGTCTTTGTTCTCGATGTTTTTGCGCGCGCATGCCGCCAACAGCAGGGTAAAGATCAGCGCGGACGCCATCAACGCGTTTCGTTTCACTTCATCGATTATACATGCCTGTTTCGGTTTGCCGTAACTTTGCCGTATGATGGTGCCTTATGACCATTCGAGTCCCCGTAAAGGGCGGAGAGATGTCCGCCTACATGGCTCTGCCCAAAAAGGGCAAGGGCCCCGGAGTCGTCGTGCTCCAGGAAATTTTCGGCGTCAATGAGAGCATGCGCAAGGTCTGCGACTTCCTGGCCAATCGCCAGTTCACCGCGATCTGCCCCGATCTTTTCTGGCGCGCCGAGCCTGGCGTGGAGCTGAAGGAATCCGAGTTCGAACGCGGACGCGCCCTGCGCGGCAAGATGGACGACAACCAGGTCACCGACGACATCGCCTCCGCCATCGACTTTCTGCGCAAGCATCCGGCCTGCAGCAACGGCACGGTCGGCGTGGTGGGTTATTGCTGGGGAGGCTATCTGGCGTACCTGACCGCTGTCCGCCACAAGCCCGACGCCGCGGTGGGATATTACGGAGTCGGAATCGACAAGAAGCTGGATCTGGCGAAGAACCTGTCGTGTCCGCTGATGCTGCACTATGCGGAGCTCGATCAGTATGCTTCGCCGGAAGTCGCCGCGCAGGTGCGGGAAACGTACAAGGGCGATCCTCGCGTTACGGTCTACGAGTATCCGAAGGTCGGGCACGCGTTCGCACGTCCGGGCGGAAGCCACTTCGATCCGAAGGCCGCCGATCTGGCCGACATGCGCACCCTGTCGTTCCTGGTGGAAACGATCATCGGGCACAACAAAGTCGGGATTCTGTAGTTAACGATGAAGGGACAGGCAGCTCTGTCCACTCCCACGCTTGCAGGCAAATTCAGGAATTTGCAGGAGGGGACAGAGTAGCCTGTCCCCTTTTGCCGGAATCGTGCAACGCAAACCTGGGACAGCCAGCCGATTTCGGCCAACTGCCTCGGACCGATCGAGGATCGTTATTCGAAATCGGAGACAGTCCCTGGTTTGCTTTATGCGAGCAACGCTGCGATCTTGTCGGGATCGTTGGGCACAACGATTGCCTTGTTGCCGAAGGTCGGCTGAATCTTCACTCCGCCGGGCGCTTCGAGCTGGCCGGTGTGATAGCGATAGATGTAATCGGGATCCTTTAACAGGTTGCCCGTGAGGACGGCGACCACATCCGCGCCGCGATCGATAACGCCGTTAGCGGTGAGCTTGCGGATTCCCGCCAACGTTGCCGCCGAGGCGGGCTCGCAACCGATTCCGCAGAGTCCGATCTGCGCCTTGGCATCCGCGATTTCCTGCTCGGTGACCTTTTCGACCGTGCCCCCGGAGGTCCGGACTTCGTGCAATGCCTTGGGCCAGGAGACCGGATCGCCGATGCGGATCGCGGTGGCGAGCGTCTCGGGTTTCGACACGGGGCACAATCCCCCGCCCTTCCCGCTTACCTCACGCGTCCAGAGTTCGTGAAAGGGAGCCGAGCCTTCCGCCTGGATCACGGCGAGCCGCGGCAGCTTGTCGATCAGACCCGCTGCTTTGGCTTCGCGCAGACCTTTGCCAAACGCGGAAGTGTTGCCCAGGTTCCCGCCGGGCAGGACCACCCAATCCGGCACGCGCCAGTCGAGCTGGTCGAGCATCTCGAACATGATGGCCTTCTGCCCTTCGATGCGGAACGGATTCATCGAGTTCAGCAGATAGATGCCGAGGCGCTCGGCGAGCACCCGGACCAGCGCCAAGATCTGGTCGAAGTTGGCTTCCACCTGCAGGGTCTTGGCGCCGTATTCCAGTGCCTGCGCGAGCTTGCCGAACGAAATGTTTCCGTGGGGCAGGAAGATCAGTGCTTCGAGACCGGCGGTGGCCGCGTAGGCCGCCATCGATGCCGACGTATTGCCCGTAGATACACACGCCACGCGCTTCATTCCCAGCCGCACCGCCTGAGAGGTACCGCAGGTCATCCCGTTGTCTTTGAACGATCCTGTCGGGTTGAATCCCTGGTGCTTGAAGGTGATCCGGTCGAGCCCGCCATACTTGGCCGCGATCGGCCCGTTGAGCAACGGCGTGTTCCCTTCGCGCAGAGTGACTGCGTGGCGGTAGTCGTCGAGGAACGGAAACAGCTCTCGATAGCGCCAGACGCCGCTCTGGTCGAGCGGAGCATTGCTGGTCCGCCGGTCGCGAAACGTGCGTTTGAGCATCTCCGGGTCCGCATCAAGACGGGCATAGCCCGCTTCGATGAGTCCACCGCACTGGGGACAGTTGTACAGAACCTCCGTGATCGCGTACCGGGCGCGGCAACCTTCGTTGAAACACACCAGCTCCGCCGCGGCGGTTTGCGTTGCTGAAGCCATATCTCTTAACTTTAAACGATGCTTGCCGTTCATCTGGAATCGGGCCGCGTACGGCTCCGCCGCCTTCCCTTGCCGCGTGTACCGGAAGGTTTTGCAAGAATTCGCCTGCTGGCCGCCGGGATCTGTTCAACCGACCTGGAACTTCAGCGTGGATATTACGGATTCTCGGGCACGCCCGGTCACGAGTTCGTGGGAGAAGTGACAGAGGCCGCCGACAAAGCGTGGGTCGGGAAACGCGTCGTGGGCGAAATCAACCTTGCGTGTGGACACTGCGATTGGTGCAAGCGCGGCCTGGGCCGCCACTGCCCGACACGGACCGTTCTCGGCATCGTCAAGCATCCGGGGGCGTTCCGCGAGTACCTAACGCTGCCGATCCGCAACCTGCATCGCGTGCCCGCGTCGATTCCCACGGAGCATGCCGTCTTCATCGAGCCTATTGCGGCGGCGTGTGAAATCTTGGATCAGGTGAAGATTCCTAAAGGCGAGCGCGTGGCCGTCCTGGGCGATGGCAAACTCGGCCTTCTCGTCGCGCAGGTGCTTCAAGCGAAGGGCGCGCAGGTGCATCTTTTTGGCCGGCATAAAGACAAAATGCGGCTGGTCGAGCCGACTGGCGTGACCACCGAAATCGTCCCGAGGAAACTCCCCGTCGCGGCATGGCCATATGTCGTCGACGCGACGGGATCATCGGAAGGCCTGCGAGCCGCCATTTCCATGTGCATCCCCCGAGGAACCGTGATCATGAAGTCCACGGTCCACGGCTTAGTCTCGATCGACACGGCCCCGGCGATCGTCAATGAGATCACGCTAGTTGGCTCGCGCTGCGGTCGATTCGAGGCGGCTCTACCGCTGCTGTCCGCGGGCAAGATTCAAGTGGGCGCGATGATCTCGGAAGAATTTCCGCTCAACCGCGCGTCCGAAGCCTTTGCGACCGCTGCGAAGAAAGGCGTCCTCAAGGTCCTGCTGCGCCCGTGAAATACTATTGCTTCTTGCGAAGGCCATCTAATTCGTCAAGTTCCTTTTGAACTGCGCGCAGCTTCCGCCGCGCCGTGACGATCAGAGCCACCGCCCAAACCGCCATCACTATGAGGAACGGTGAAAACTTGATCAACCATCCCGCCCTGGCGGCTGGCGTCAGGAACAATGCAGTGCTCAGGAGGACCGGCCATAGAGCCTTCCCTCTGGCTCGTACGTAGAAGCGCTGACACTCAAGTTCCTGCCGATAGAAGTCGAGGCTGGCGGTCATCGCCGCACCCGGCGCGAGTCGTCCGGGCCAGGCTCCTTTGCGCGCCTGATACGCCAAGGTCCCAGCCCAAAGGAATAATACACCGGCGCCTATGCGGATAAATATCTGGTCGAACCGCCAGGAAATGTACAAGGAAACCGCGCCAATTCCTAGCGCTGCAACATAGGACCACATAACCTGATGGCGCAGCGCACTCTCAAGCTTTTGAGCTTTGTAGCGAATTAGTTCTAGCGACACGTCGGATGGCTCCTTTGTCTGGCTTTGCCACACGGATCTGATGTCATTTGACATTGGGTTACTCTGAGGATCATTCGGCATCGCGTTCCCCTCCATGAAAGCGGCGAGCCAGAATATTCTTGATCCGGTGAATCTTGGTCGCCACGCTTCCCGGCGAGACTCCCATCACCTCTCCGATCGAGGCTGCGTCCATGCCTTCCAGATACAGCAGCGTCATTTGCCGATCCAGGGGCTTCAACTGATGGATCAGCGCCATCAGCCGCTCCAGGTTCGCGCGCTGTTCATAAGCATGATCCTGAACGTCCGGCATCGCCTCGATCACTTCCAGCGTCACCAGAGCGCTGTTCTTTCGTTTTTGCCGGATCACGTGTGAGGTCGCTATGTTGTGAGCAACTCGATACACCCACGTTCGAAGGGCACACCGCCCGTCGAAAGCGCTGAAGCTCCGCCACAAACCCAGGTGGATATCCTGCAATAAATCGCGGCGCTCTTCGGGATTGGCTTCATAAGCGCTCGCCAAGCGGTCCAGCGCCGCGCCATAGCCGGCGGCTGCCTCTTGGTACAAGTCGTCTTGGCTGGGATTCGGTTCTATGTATAGATAGTCGCTCGTGCGCGAACTTTCTTACAAGGATTTCGCTAGCGGGCTAGTGTGCTCTCAGCACGTGGGCCCACAGCGCGATCGCCAGGCCCGCGCCTCCGATGAAACTTCCGTAGGGCAGTTCGTAAGTCGACCAGTCTTTTTTCGCGGCGACAATGTAAATCACGCCGATCAGGGAACCCGCAAAGCCCGCCACGCACAGAATCAGCAAGGCTTCCTCGAGCCCGAGAAACGCCCCGAGCATGGCGATCATTTTGACATCGCCCAGTCCCAGGACTTCGCGCTTGCGAAGCTTCCCATAGAGAGCAGCGAATCCCCAGATCAGTCCTGAAGCAACCAATGCTCCCGAGAGCGATTCCACCACCGACAACCAACGTTGGCCGATGATGCCAAATAGCAGGAAGCTCGCGATCCCGGGATCGAGCGGCACCAGGCCCGACAGCGCGATTCCCAGCATCGTTCCGCCCAGCGTGAATTCGTCGGGGAGGATTCTCTCCTCCAAGTCCGTGGCGATCAGGGTGATCAGGATCGCGCTCAGGATCGAGAATTTTGCGGCTGGCCAGGTTAGTCCCAGCATCGCTACGCACAGCGCGAACGCCGCGGCGGTCGACAGTTCTACCACTGGATAACGCAGCGGGATCCGTTCGCGGCAATGCCGGCACCGGCCGCCAAGGATCAGGTAGCTCAGAAGCGGAATGTTATCGTACCAGTCGATTTGTTTCTCGCACCCCGGACAATGCGACCGCGGCCGCACCACCGAGAGGTCGAGCGGCAGGCGGTAAATGCACACGTTGAGGAAGCTTCCGATCAGCAACCCCGCGAGGAACGCCAGAACAGCTTCGAGCATGCCTAGAGGTCCCTTCCAGGCGACATGAACCGGGCCTTCGCGTACTTGATGAAATTGTAGAGCGCAGCCATGTTGGCGATCGCCAGCCCTTCGACGCCGTCCAGAAATCCCGCCTTCAGAACGTACGTCCGGAAGAACGTCCAGGGCGGTTCCAAGATAAGACGTCCCCAGGTGACTTTTTGGCCGGTGGCCAGGAGTTGTTCGGCCGCCAGCGTGGTGTAGCGATCCATCACTTTCAAGTGCTCGGAAAGCGAATCGCAGGTGAAGTGCAGCAAATTCGATTCGAAGTGCCCGATACGCCCGTCCACCTTCACCGATTCGTGTACGAATTCGCCCTGCCAGCGGGCCTTTTTACGGTTATACAGCCGGACCTTGCGATCCGGATACCATCCCGAGTGATGAATCCACCGGCCCAGATACTGCGCCATGCGCGGCATCGTATAGGCATCGAACTCGGGGCCTTTTTTCTTGAGCCGCCAGATCTCGCCCTCCAGGGCTTCGCTCAGCGATTCGTCGGCGTCGAGCGAGAGAATCCAGTCATGCGATGCGTTCTCCGCGGCGAGATTCTTCTGCTTGGCGTAGCCCGGCCAAGGGCTATCCATCACGCGGGCTCCCAGCTTTTCGGCGATCTCGACCGTCCGGTCCGTGGATCCGCTATCCACCACTAAAATCTCGTCGGCGCAGCGCAGGCTCTCGATCGCGCGCGGCAGGTTGCGCTCTTCGTTATACGTGATGATGGTGGCAGAAATCTTCACGGCGGCGGCTTAGGGCAACGCGTGAACCGGCGCTGCGGTGAAGGAAAGAATGAAAATCGCCAGCGCGGCCACGGCCAGGCGAGTTCGTATACGGCCCAGCGGATTGGGATCGACAATGGCGGGATGCCGCATCCCGAAGAAGAACAGCAGCGCTGCCCATACCAGCCAGCTGTAAGTGATAAAAGTGCCCATCAGCACCAGGATGAAGATGAATAAGCGCGAAAGGTACTTGGTCCGTTCGCCCAGGAACGCGTAGAGGATGTGCCCGCCGTCCAACTGCCCGATCGGCAGCAGGTTCAGCGCCGTCGCCAGCAGACCCACCCACGCCGCGCGCGCCACCGGATGAAGGTAGATATCCTGCATCGGCACGCCCGGAAATCTCACCCACTCCATCATGCGGATGATGAGCGGCGTGCCGAAGACCAGTTCCCCGCTCTGGCCGATTCCCGGCACGACCTTCGAAAGCGCCACTCCGGCGATCAACGGCGATACCAGCGCGACAAAGCCCGCCAGCGGACCGGCTATTCCGATATCGAAGAGCACGCGCTTAGAGAGGATCGCCGAGCGGATGCGAATGAAGGCGCCCATGGTGCCAATCAAACTGGGAAACGGAATGAAGAACGGCAGGGTGACGTCCACCAGGTAGTACCGGGCAGTGAGAAAGTGGCCAAATTCGTGCGCCAGAAGGATCGTCAGCAGTGTCAACGAGAAGGGCAGGCCCGGCAACAAGTAAGAGGGCTCATGCCACATCTGGAGATAGCCCGTGAGGTTCTCCCCGAAATCGATGGGCTGACTCTGGGCAAAGCTTCGGGCCATCCCGGCGCCCACGATGGTGGTGCTGAGCAGGGTCGCCAGCAACAGCAGGGCATGCAACCAGTAACGGTGACGAGGCCGCGGATGAAACTCCTCGGCGAATGCGTACAAGCCGGCTTCCGGAGAAGACTCCGTCATCCGGAAAGGTGGCAGAAACGGAGGGCCGTTAGTCGACACAGAGCCCGCAGACGACTACTGGAGCGTCTGCAGCTCCTTGCCCGGCTTGAACCGAACGGCTTTCCCCGGCGGAATCGCGACTTCGGCGCCAGTGCGCGGGTTGCGGCCAATTCCGGTTTTGCGCGGACGCACGTTGAAGATTCCAAAGCCGCGCAGTTCGATGCGCTCGCCGCGGCCCAGAGCACGCTTCATGCTCTCGAACACGGTTTCCACGGCCATCTCGGCCTTGGTTTTGGTGATTCCGGTCCGGTTAACCACTTCGTTGATGATGTCCAGTTTAATCAAAGCCGCCCTCCCCGATTCACCCGTTTACGATCCGTTGGCCCAGCAAACTCCATGATAGGATTAGGGTTATTCCAGTGTCAAGTCGGCCTTATCTGTTCGTGTACGGCACTCTGAAAAGTAGCTTTCAGAATCGCTACGCTCGGCGGCTGCGGCGCGAAGCGAGACTGCTGGGCCGTGCGCATATGCCAGGGCGGCTATATCGTATCCACTGGTACCCCGGGATGCGTAAGCCTCTAGATCCAAAGGACCTCGTCACCGGTGAATTGTTCCGGCTCCTTCAGCCCTCGAAGACGCTGGGAGCTCTGGATGGCTATGAAGGCGAGCACCATTATCGCCGTGAGCTGCACCGCGCAACACTCGAAAACGGGGAAGTGCTCCAGGCCTGGGTCTACATGTATCGGCAGCCTCGTCCCGAGGACTGCCGTGTGGCGTCGGGGGAGTGGCAGCAAAAAGTGGGGTCGGCCTTTTGAGGCCGCAGCCGGGCTTCTGCCCGGCTTCATCGTTATCTAGATCGCCGGCTGGAAAGCCGGCGGCAGGCTCGAAAGCCTGACCCCACGTCACCGACTAGCCTGCGGTGCGCTTCCGGATCTCGATATTCAGACGTTTGATCTTTTGATTCAGCGTCGAAAGAGGAATCCGCAGCGCTTCGGCCGCCGAGGTCTGGCTCCAGTCGGAAGCTTCCAGTTGTTCCATGATCTTGCGGCGCTCGTAATCCGCGACGATCTCGAACAGGGACGCGTCGGCCGGCAAGCTCCCGCTTTCGTCGCGGCGGATGCGCAGGCCGCGGGCTTCCAGAAGATGTTCAGGAAGAACATCCGCCGAAACGTTGGGTTGCGCCGCCAGCACTACGGCGCGCTCCACCACATTCTCCAGTTCGCGGACGTTACCCGGCCAGGCGTGGTCCATCAGGATCTGCATGGCGTCCGGTTCGAAATAGAGGGTCGACCGGTTGTGCTCGTCCAGAAACTTTTCATTCTCGCGGCAATACTTGTTGAAGAAGTGCTCCACCAGCGCGGGAATATCTTCCTTGCGGTCGCGCAGCGGCGGCAGCGCCAGGTTGATCACGTTCAGGCGGTAGTACAGGTCCTCGCGGAACTTCCCTTCCTCCACGAACTTCTTCAGATCGGCGTTGGTGGCGGCCACGATCCGCACATCCACCCGGATGGTTTCCGCCGACCCCAGCGGCATGAACTCGCGTTCCTGGATCACGCGCAGCAGCTTGGTCTGCGTCTCGAGCGAAATGGTGCCGATCTCGTCGAAAAAGATGGTCCCGTGGTCCGCAACCTCGAAGTATCCCTTGCGCGCCGCCAGCGCACCGGTGAATGCGCCGCGGACATGACCGAATAGCGCGGATTCGAGCAGATCCGGCGGAACGGATCCCGAGTGTACGGGCACAAAGGGATGCTCGGCGCGGGCTGAGTGCGCGTGGATCGCGTTGGCGATCAATTCCTTGCCGGTTCCGGTTTCGCCGGTGATCAGGATGGTCGCGCGGCTGGCGGCCACTTGGCCGACCAGGTCGAGAATCTTCAGCATCCGCTCGCTCTTGCCGACAATGTTGGGAAAGCTGTAGCGTTGCTTGAGCGCGCGCTTGAGCTCGGTGTTTTCGCGCTCCAGCCGCCGCTTGGCGATCATGTGATCGATCTCGATCAGCAGCTTCTCGTTGTCCCAGGGCTTGGGGAAATAGTCGTTGGCGCCGCGCTTCAGGGCGTCCACCGCTACTTCCACGGAGCCGTAGGCCGTGATCATGAAAATGGGCGTCTCACGATCGCGGGTCCGGACTTCTTCGAGCACCTGCATCCCGCTCTTGTCGGGCATCATGAGGTCCAGCAGGACCAGATCGTAGGCCGAGCCTTCCAGGCGCTTCAGTCCTTCGGTGGCGTTGGCCGCCAGCTCGACGCGATAGTTCTCGCTCGAAAGCAAAGCTTCGAGGCTGTCGCGAATATCGGGTTCGTCGTCGATGACCAGGATCCGCCCGCGAGCGGCGTCTGGGGTTGGCACATCAGGAGGAAAGTTTGCGACCGTATCGGCCATTAAACGATGAACCTATCAGACTTGCCGACAATGGGGGACGGAACAGATGTGCCGATATCGCTCCGCGCCATGGGTGTGGCCGACATCGCCGCGGCCGGGGCGGAAATAGCAGGGGCTGTCACACCGGGCGCTTCCCGCTTGGTCTGCGGCGGGACGAATTTCCCCGCGGAGCTGATCGGGAACGTCAGCAGAAACTGTGTTCCCTTGCCTGGCTGGCTCTGGACTTCGATATCGCCGCCATGCTCGCGCACGATTCCGTAACTTACCGAGAGTCCGAGGCCGGTGCCCTTGAGCGCTCCCTTAGTGGTGAAGAACGGATCGAAGATGCGCGCAAGATTTTCCGGCGCGATGCCCGCTCCCGTATCGCTCACTTTGACGCGAACCGCACCATTCCACCGGTGGGTTTCGATGGTCAGCGAGCGGCCGGATGCCCCGCCAGATTCCATCGCGTCGCGCGCGTTCAAGAACAGGTTCAGAAATACCTGCTGCAGCTTTCCGGGGCTGCCCTTGATAACGGTGATACTCTCGTCCAGCTTCAGATCAACCTTGATGGAGCTTTTCGTGAACTGGTGTTCCACCAGAGTCAGTGTCTCCCGCAGCACCTTGTTCAAGTCCACTGGAACAAACTCGGTTGGCGAAGTGCGCGAGAAGTTGAGCAGCGAGTTGACGATTTCGCTTGCCCGGAAGGTCTGGCGGGCGATCTTCTCGAGCAGCGGAGCTTTCTGCTCATCGCCCGAAATCTGTTTCGCCAGCATCTGGGCGTAGGTCGAAATCACAGCCAGGGGCGTGTTGACTTCGTGGGCGACACCCGCGGCGAGCAACCCGATGGAGCTGAGCTTATCGGCCTGCATCAGCCTGCGCTCGAGCTCGGCGCGGTCGGTCACGTCGTCGAGGATGATCAGGCGGCCGATGCGCTCGCCTTCGCGCGAAATCAGGGGCGCAGCGGCGATATTGAGCGTGGCTTGGCGGTCTCTCATCATGTACTGGTAAATGTTCTGGACGCCCGCGTCGTCGCGCGACATTTCCAGCTGATCGCATAAATCCTCGGGCAGAAGCTCACGAAGTTTCCGGCCCACGGCGTCCTGGCGCAGAACTCCGGTTAGCTTCTCCACCTGCGAATTCCAGCTCTCGACGCGATCTTCCAGATCGGCGGCCAGAATGCCGACATGGATGGACTCGACGATGTTTTCCGAAAACTCCTTGAGCCGTTCGTACTCGTCCGCCTTGCGCTGCAAAGACTGATACAGCTTGGCATTGTCGATGGCGATGCCGACATAACCCGAGAGCGTCATCAGCAATTCGACGTCTTCGCTCGACAGGAAATCGTGCGAATCGGTGCGGCTGACTCCCAGATACGCAATGGTCCGGCCGCGCGCCGAGCACGGGAGATAGTAGGTCAACTCCAGTTCGGCGATGGACCGGCGCACTCCCGGAGCCCATTCGTGCGAGACCACGTCCAGCAAGTTGCGCGTGCGCTCGAAGAACAGATAGGGCTTCTTGGGATTCGGGCTCAGGAAGCTCAGGTCCAGTCCGTAGGGAACGTGATCTGTCTGCTTGCCGTTGCGATTGAAGGCCAGTTCCAGCTCGAAGCGCCCCTCCGCGTCATCCCAGATGAAAAACGCGACGTAGCGAATCCCCAGCGTGCGGATCAGGCGGTCGGAGACGGTTTCGAGCATCTGGCGCAGATCGGTGGGCGACCCCAACTCGCGCGCGAACTCGATCAGCGTGCGGCGGTAATCGTAACGGTCCTTGTAGAAATAGCGATCCAGCTGCTCCTGGGACCATTTGCGAATCGGCTGGAAGACGAACGCGGCGATCAGGATCATCGCCACCATGGCGGGGCCGTTCAGTTCTCCGGCTCCGCTCACCGAGAAGATCATGCCGTAGAAGATCGCCAGCACGCAGAAGGTGGCCAGGGTGTAGGCGTAGCCCTGTTGGAAGATGACGTCCACGTCCATCAGGCGGTAGCGGAGGATCGCATAGGCCCAGGTCAGCGGAATCAGCGGCAACGAAAGCACCGCCAGGTTCATGGCCTGGTTCGGAGCCACGCCGAACATGTAAGGCACGGCGTAAATCAGCGCGAAGGGGATGATGCCCAGCAGCGCGCCATTGCGCAGCCAGGTCAGTTGCCGGCGGATGATCGGATCGGTTGCGCGGCGCATCTGGAACGCGAGTACAGCGCCGCCCGCCAGATACATGGTGCACAAGAATCCCAGCCACACCCGGTCGAGCAGCCAGCGCATTTCGATCAGAGGAGCCGCGGTCCGCAGCCATCCGAAGATGAATCCCGATTGGACCGTCAGCAGCGCCAAACCCGGTAGGTACACCAGCGCGGCCGCTCCCCTGCGCCGGATCCAGGATTGCCGGTCGGGGAAGCAGAAGCAGAAATGCAGGAACAAGGTGGGCGCCAGGAACCACGCCATCACATTGCCCAGATAAATCGCCTTGTCGAAGTTGTTCAGCTTGCCGGTGTAATGGAAGGTCGATAAAACGAACGAGGCCAGGCACAGCAGGAAAAAGTGCAGTGCACGCGGCGCGCTGCCGCGGCGGAAATAGACGAACAGGCCGATGCCCAGATACAGCACGCCCACGGCGTACTGATAGTAGAGCGTGGAATCGCGGGTGACCTCGCCGACAATCACGGGGGCAGGCAGTTCCGCGCTGCCGCGCATGATCTTGTACTCGGCCTTGTGCCAGGTGCCTAAACGCTGCAGAACTTGGGCGATTTCCTCGGCCCGGCCGATCCGCAAGCCGTCGATGGAGATCAGGCTGTCGCCTTCGTGAATGCCGGCCTTTTCCGCCGGACTTCCCGGAGCGATGTAGGTTGCGACGGGAACCGATTCGTCCGACGCCTGCCGGTCCGACGACATCCGGTCCGGCATCATTCGGTCAACCCAGGTGACACCGTCATCGGGCAGGTGGTACTTGCTCTGCTGCTGGAAATTAATCGCCGCAGCGACCACCACCGCCACGGTGACGATCATCAGCAGAGCGTTCGTTAACTGTTGCCGCAGCTCCCGCATGACCCGAGGAACACTTCTCCGGCGGAGTGGAGTGCACGCCGCCTTCCAATCTAAGAATAGCGCGTATCGTGCTGAGGCGACTAGGGCTATCGCGTGCAAATCCCTAAACTATATGGGTTTTGGAAGATAATCCTACGGGAAACGGTAGCGACTCTAGCTCGTCTCTACGGTTACCGGCGCGGTCAGCTTGAAGGTCAGCACACTCTCGGCTGAGATTACGGCGGGGTCGCCGTGCGTCGCCAGGACCAATCCAGTCCCAGCCGCGCCTCCGCTCGCTGCTCCAATGGCCGCACCTTCTCCGCCTCCGGCAATCGCCCCGATGGCGGCACCGATCCCGGCCCCTATTCCGACCTTGGCCGCATCCTTGCGCTTGGTCGCGTGAGCCTGGCGAGCGATGGCGCGCGTCTCAATCGCGACGTTATGGTCGCCGACGCGAAGCTGGGTCAGCCGGACGGAAATGATCGCGACGCCCTTCACGCGCCCGCCGGGATCGGAATCCACTACGCGGCCCTCCACCTGAGTACCGCGCGGCGCGACGACCTTGCCCTCGACCATCAGGGGCTCGGCCAGTGTGGCGGTGAACCTCTCACCCGTCTGGGTGTCCTTGGTCGAAAGTGTGGTCAGGGTTCGAACCTTGATCGGCGTGCCCGCACTAATGGTGACCGCTTCCGTCTTGGGTGGCGCGGGGGCTTCCACCTTCGCGGGCGCGGCGTCTGAAGCCGGCGTCAAACCCGTCACGGTGGATTGTTCCGAAGTCTTGCTGCACCCTACCAGCGATACGGCGATAGCCATCGCGACCCCAACGCTTCTGAATCTGTTCATGCTGAGAGGATGCAGGAGCAGGCCAAAGTGTTACGGAACAATAGCTTTAGGCCGTTGTAGGGGATTACTCTGAGGCGCCCTGGATCTTTACCAGCGGCTGGTTGGTTTCGGCGGACACCTGCGACTTTATCGTCTGCTTGCCGCGCCAGAAGTCGAAGTACGAGACGTAATGCACGCAGCTTACCGTGCAGTAAGGCGCGCAGGATTTCTCGGTGAGATATTCGCGGTCCAGATCATCCTGGTTGTACTGATCTAGCGGCTTTCCAGGATAGCCGCGCTGCTGCGAGCAGTAATGCACCAGCCCGTCCTCGCAGATGTACATGTAGCGCGATCCGGCGCGGCACTTCCAGTTATTGGGCTTGCCCTGCGCGATGGCGTCCTGGAAATAGCTGAACCGGGCGAAACCGCGGTTCTCCATGGCTTTCATCTCGTGATACACGCCGCGCTCGCGATCGCTCAGCGGGCGAAGCTGGCCGTCGCCATCGTGGATGATCCCCACCGTGGCCTGGAATCCGAGTTCCACGGCGCGGCGGCCTACTACCAGGGCATCTTCCGGGTTATGAATCCCGCCGCCGACTACTGAGTTGATGTTGACCCGGAACAAAGCATGCTCGGCCAGCACTTGCAGCTTCTTGTCGAGCACCTTGAGGCTTTTCTTCGAGACGTCGTCGGGCATGACGTTGTCGATGGAGATCTGCATCCAATCGAGACCTGCCCGGTTCAGGCGCTGAACGCGATCCGGCGTGAGCAGGTAGCCATTGGTGATCATCCCGGCGATCAGCCCGCGGCGCCGCATAGCGCGAATGACGTCGTCGAGGTCGGGATGGAGAAGTGGCTCGCCACCCGATAGTGTGACGATCACGGTACCAAGGTCGGCCAGATGATTGATCCGGGCAATGACGGTTTCCGTGGGGACGGGCTTCGAGAAATCGTCGTATTCGTTGCAGTATGTGCAAGATAGATTGCAGCGGCGGATCGGAATGATGTGCGCCATGATGGGGTGGCGCGTGGACATCGCGCCCCAGGCGATCATGCGCAATTCCCGTAACCGGAGCGTGAATGATCGGGCGCTCCGCCGTAACCTAAACCCCAAGTCTGGCATGGACTTTAACCATTTAAACACGCTCTGCGGCATACTTGCTAGCAGTGCTGACCATCCTTTTGACCGCGCCCGCACAACGGAGCCTGGCGCGGCCGAGACCATGAGGGTTGCCGATCTATCGAAGGGCCGCGCCGGCCCTGTGCGGGCCAGGTTCGCAACCGTAACCTTGCTCGCCCTCGCGCTGGTGCTGGGGCTGTACGGCATCGAGCGTAGCCTGTGGCTGGATGAGGCCTGGGTCGCGAATTCGGTCCACGCGCCCACGCTGGGCGGGATGTTTTACTATCCCAATTGGTTACAGACCAGTCCGCCGCTTTTCCTTCTCCTTGCGCGGGCCGCCGTGAGTCTATTCGGATTGTCGACGGTGGTGTTGCGCAGTGTCCCACTTTTGATCTCGCTGGTGGCGATAGCCGCGATGCTTGCCGCAGCCAGGAAAGTAGTTTCGCCGCCGTTCGCCGTGCTCGCGACGGCGGTCCTGGCGTTTCATCCGACCGTGGTGGAATACTTCCGCTCGTTCAAGCAATACGGCGGAGAGGTAGGCGCAACGGGCCTGGTTCTGTGGGCTGCCGTCACGTATTTGAAACAGCCGCGAAGCATGCAGTTCTACGTGTTGCTGGGTGTGACGGTCGGGGCGATGACATTGTCGTATCCGACGGTGTTTCTGCTGCCGGGTTTGATCTTGGTGGTGGCTCTTGGCGATCGCCTAAGAGCAATCACGCTCGCGGGAGTCTCGGGCGTTGTGCTGGCTGTCTTGTATTGGTTTTTCGTTCAGCCGAACTACACGGCCGCACTGCGCGCTTACTGGCGGAGCGATTCGGGAAACTGGCTGACGCCCGGCATGCTTGCAGCCGTCGCGTTTTGCGCGGTCGCGGCCGCACGCATCGCGTTTAACCACGATCGAGTGTCCATCCTGCTTCTGACACCTTGCGTCCTGCTGTTCGGCAGCGAACTGCTGGGCTGGTATCCGGCGAGTCCACGAACCCAACTATTCGTACGGCCGTGCTTTTTGCTGCTGCTTGCCGTGAACACGGAGGATCTGGTCACATTCACGAAATGGCAACGCGGACCTGTGGATGCGGTCGTAATTCTGGCGGCGGCAATCGTGATGTTCCTGGGCGTGCGCAAACAGTTCCACGAAGGCCGCTTCCAGCCGGAAGAGGATATGTCGGGAGCGGTTCGCTATCTCCGTAAGAACGTAGGTCCTTCCGATCTGGTGCTGGTACACCCATCGCTTCAGGAAGGCTTCTTGTTATATACCGCGATCCAAGGCTGGACCGCGAAGCCCGTTATCTATGGCGACACAGGATGGCCCTGCTGCCCTCGGGGCAGACCCGCGGGTGTGGATATCTCGACGCCCGAGAAGATTCGCCGCGATCTGGACGCCAAGATCCCGCGCGATTTTCACGGCCGGATCTGGTTGTTCTATACCAACCGCCCCTTGCACTGGGAATACGTTCGCGTCGAAGATCCCAAGCTCTGGCAAAACTATTTCTGGAGCCGCGATTGCCGCCCAGAACTGTATATCCGCTTCGCCAACCTCGGGTTAACGCCGATGACCTGCGCCGCTTCTTCAATGCACAAGTCGCCCTGAGAGTATTTCCGTAATCCGGCCACTTACTCACCGTGGTTCGGATTTCCGTAGTCCTCCTCTTGTTGGCGGGGTTACTTGAAGGACAAAGTGACCCCGCGATTTTGCTGATCCGCATTGTGGAAGGAGAGGGCGCGGTTTATCCGATCGGCTCGCGCGCGACGCGCGGAGTCACGGTTCAGGTGACGGACGAAACCGGAAAACCGGTGGACAACGCCGCCGTGGTCTTTCGCCTCCCGGAAGACGGGCCCACAGGGACGTTTTCCTCGGGAATGCCGACCGAGGTCGTTCCGACCGGCGCGGACGGGCGCGCCAACGTGTGGGGCATGCAGTGGAATCGCGTGACAGGGCCGCTGGAAGTCCGCATCACGGCGGCGAAGGGCCAGGCGCGCGCGGGCACCGTTTGCGCGTTGTATCTTTCCAATGCTCTGACGAACGCTCTGTCCTCGTCTGAGCCGCGGCCGTCCAAAGCCGGCGGGTGGCGGGGTCACAAGAAGATCTGGATCGGAGTCGGGATCGCCGCGGCGGCGTTCGTGGGCGTGGCGGCGGTCTCGAGCCGCGGTACGCCGTCGCCAGCTGCTGCCGCAGGCGTAAACGCGCCGCACATCGGGACGCCCAGCATCATTATTGGGAAACCATGAGACTGTTTCGGATCTGGTTCGCTGTTTGCGCCGTGGCATGCGCCCAGGGGATCGAAATTCCCGCCATCGGCATGATCGTCGATTCGTCGGGCGCACTCAGGCAAGTACAAGGCGTCGCGGGCAGCTTCGTGCTCGGTCCGGTGAGTATGTCAGGAGTTCTTTCCGCGGCGTGCTCCAAGCAATTGTGTCTGGTGAAGACCGATTCGACGATCGTATCGGCAACGGGGGAAACGAGTGCTCCGCCGGGTCCAGCGATTTTCGGCTTCTCCGGCGATAACGCAATCGTGTTCTTTCCGGAGCCGCGAATGTTCGCGCGCTGGCACGACAACGTTCTGGAGCCGCTCGACTGGGTGGTCGACAGCGAGGTTCTTTCCGTGCGTTTAGACGAAGTAGCAGTGCGGAACGGCGTCGAGGCATCGATCGTTCACTCCGATGGTTCCGTGGCCGATTCCCTCCCCGAAGCTCGCGGTCCGGTGCTGCTTCTGCCGAATTGCGTGGTCTTCGCGACCAAGGATGAAATCGTACTCCGGCAAGACGACGGCGAAGTTCGATTCGAATTGTCGGACGCACGAAGCATCACCGCGATGGGCCCCCATTACGCCGAGATCCATACAGGCGATGCGGTCTACGCTCTCCGCACCGAATCCGGTCGCGAGGCGCTATATCGACTGCCAGGAAGTGCCCCGTGACCCGAACTCTTCTCCTGGCGCTTCTGCTCCCAATTGCGATGCGCGCGCAGATCACCCTGTACACTGTCAACAACGGCGTCGAGACTCCCATCGGCGCGGTGCTCGACCTGGGCAAAGTCGCCGCCGGGGACACCGCCAGCGTCCACCTCCGCTTGCGAAATAAAGGAACTACATCGGCCGCCATCCGTTACTTCTTCGCCGACGGAGTCGGATATTCGATCGACAGGCCGGCGCTGCCGTTCGCCATCGCGCCTGGAAACGTTCAGGACGCCCAAGTGAATTTCAGTAACGCGACTCCGGGGCCGCTTTATCCCGCCAACCTGCGGGTGGATAGCGACGTCAACAGC
Source organism: Terriglobia bacterium (assembly GCA_020073445.1). Lineage (GTDB taxonomy): Bacteria > Acidobacteriota > Terriglobia > Bryobacterales > Bryobacteraceae > Palsa-187. The sequence goes on along the minus strand of JAIQFE010000038.1, from coordinate 27,127 downwards.
GTCAGCGCGATTGTGATTGCCGCGGTGGTGGTGGGTCCGGTGCTGACGGTCTTTCCGGCATGCACGGGCTCCAACGGTCCGCCGGCTTCCATCGACTTCGGCCTGGCGCAGGCGGGCCAGCTCCGTTTGTGCAACTTCTCCCTGCAAAATCCGGGTACGCAGGACATGACGATCTCGACCTTCAAAGTAACCGGTGCGGCCTTCCAAATATCCACGGGACCGTCGGCGCCGTTCACAGTCCCGGCCGGCGGCGCGATCACGTTCGTGGTCACTTTCACGCCGACGACGGCGGCCTCGTATACGGGTTCCCTGGCCATCGAAACCCGCACGTACGTGCTGACAGGTACAGCGTTCAACACGCCGCTGCCGACGCCCCTGCTCGAATTCGACGCGGGATCGATTCAAAGCGCGCAACAACGGCGACTGACCATGCGCCTTCCCACCGCGGCTTCCTCCTCGGCATCGGGAAACGTCAACCTGGCGTTCGTGCCGGACAGCGCGCTGGTGACCGATGATCCGGCGGTTGTGTTCCTGGCCACGGGAACGCGCTCCCTGCCGTTTTCGGTCACGCAGGGCAGCACACTCATTTCGATCGGCGGCCAAACGTCGGCGCTGTTCCAGACGGGCACGACTTCCGGGCGGATCCGCTTCACGCTTTCGGGAATTTCGACCGCCGGCGACGCCACCACCACGCTCACCATTCCAGCCGCGCCGATTTCGATCGACACCGCGACTGCGACGCGCCGCACCGGAGACCTGGACATTCAGGTGACCGGATTTGACAACACCTACTCGGCCGGCGTTATGACGTTTACCTTTTCGGACATTTTCGGCCAAGCGATTCCGCCGGGTGCGATCCGCGCCGACTTCACCCAGGACTTTCGGGCGTTCTTCACGAAGGCTCAAGCGGGCAGCGCGTTCCAGGTGCGGGTGAGCTTTCCGGTTACCGGCGATACATCCGGAATCGGCAGCGTGGACGTGCAGTTGACTAACGCCACGAGGACGAAATTGCAGCACCTGGTTTTTCAGTGACCGCTACACTCAAGGGGTGACACCAAGGTCAACGACGCGCATCGCGCTCTCGATTGCCGGCTCGGATCCAAGCGGGGGAGCCGGCATTCAGGCCGACCTCAAGACATTTCACCGGCTGGGAGTGTATGGCGAGGCCGTAGTCACGTTGATCACGGTGCAAAATACGGTCGGGGTGACGCGCGTGGACGTCATGGCGCACGATCTGATTCTGGAGCAGATTCACGCAGTCTGCTGCGATATCCCGCCGCACGCCGCCAAGATCGGGGCACTCGGAAATCGCACGGTGGTGGAGGCTGTAGCTGCCGCGGCGCAAAGCTTCACGTTCCCGCTGGTGATTGATCCGGTGATGATCAGCAAGCATGGCGCACCGCTCATGAACGAGGAGGCGCAGCGTGTCGCGTCCGCGTGTCTGATCCCGCGGGCATTTCTGCTGACGCCGAACCTGGAGGAAGCGACGGTGCTGGCAGGATTTCCCGTGACGAACATCGCGTCCATGCGGAAAGCCGCCGAGAAACTGGCATCGCTGGGCGCGAAGAACGTCCTGATTAAGGGCGGGCACTTGGATGCCGACGAGGCCGTGGATGTTCTCTTCGAGCCGGAACACGGCTTCCATCTGTTCTCGGCTCCTCGTATCGCGACGCAGCATACCCACGGAACGGGTTGCACCTATTCGGCCGCAATCACCGCCGAATTGGCAAAGGGATCCGCGCTGCGCGACGCAGTCGGCAAGGCCAAGGAATTCATCACGGAAGCGATCCGCACGGCGCCACGGCTGGGCTCCGGAAGAGGACCGCTGAATCATCACGCGTGATTTGAACCGGCGTGAGAGTAGTGCGACGCTCAGGACACTCTACTTAAGGCATGGTGTATTCGGGCGTCGACCACTTGGTGCTGGCGATCCTGGCGCCGCTGGCGGCGGCAATTCTGATCAGCGGCCTGGACGATCTGGTGGTGGATCTCGCGTGGGCCTGGACCTGGCTCAAATCCGCGCTGCGCCCGGCCGCGAGCCTGTTCCCGCCCGGTCTGCGGCAGCTCGAAAATGCTCCGCGCCAAAGGATCGCGATCTTTGTGCCGTTGTGGCATGAACACCAGGTGATCGGGCGGATGCTCGAACACAACTTGGCCGCGATCCGCTATCCCGACTATCATTTCTTCGCCGGCTGCTACCCCAATGACGTCGAAACCCAGGAGGCGGTGCGGTCGGTGGCCGATCGCTTTCCCCAGGTCCATCTGGCGCTGTGCCCGCATCCCGGTCCGACCTCCAAGGCCGACTGCCTGAACTGGATCTATCAGCACCTGCTGCTGCACGAAGAAAACAGCGGCCAGATTTTCGACATTGTGATGCTCCACGATGCCGAGGACCTGATCCATCCCGAAGAGCTGCGCTGGATCAACTACTACGCCGCCCGCTACGACTTCGTTCAGACGCCGGTGCTGGCGCTGGCGACTCCTTTGCGCAAGCTGACGCACGGCGTCTATTGCGACGAGTTCGCGGAGAATCATTCGCGGGACATGACGGTCCGTGCGGTGTTGGGCGGTTTCGTACCGAGCTGCGGCGTCGGGACGGGGTATCGCCGCGATGCGCTGGAGCGGCTGGCGCGCGCGTCGTCCAATCGTCTGTTCGAGCCGGAGGCGCTTACCGAAGACTACGAAAACGGTCTGCGGCTGTTCCGCTTGGGATGCTCCCAGGCGTTCGTGCCCATTTCCAAGAGTTTGAAGGGCGGACGCGATTTCGTCGTCACGCGCGAGTTTTTCCCGGCGAGTTGGAACTCGGCGCTGCGGCAGCGGACGCGCTGGGTGACGGGCATCGCGCTGCAAGGCTGGCAGCGATTTGGATGGTCTGGCAAACCCGGGGAACTCTATTGGCTGTGGCGCGACCGCAAGGGGCTGATCGCGAATCCGCTGAGCGTGATCGCCAATCTGGTGTTCGCCTACGGGCTGGCGACCGCGCTGTGGATGCGCGTATCGCCCGGGCAAGCCCGCCTGGCAGCGGCTACTTTGTCTCTGCAGATTGTCCGCATCGGCGTCCGGATGCTCTGCACCGGCCGCATCTACGGGTTCGTTTTTGCGCTCGGCGTTCCGGTGCGTGCCGTGTATGCCAACGCGCTGAATACCGCCGCTACCGTACAAGCCGTCGCGCGATACACCTGGGCGCGGATACACGGCAAGCCGCTCAAATGGCTAAAAACCGAGCACGCTTATCCGGCGCGCGCGGCACTCCTCGCGCAAAAACGCAAGCTGGGCGAGATCCTGGTAAGCTCCGGGTCGGTGCCGGCGGCGGAGCTTGCAGTGGCCCTCGCCGAACGGACGCCGGCAATGCGTCTGGGCGAGTATCTGGTTCGCTCGCGCAAGCTGGAAATGGAAGCGCTGTATCGCGCCCTGAGCTTTCAACAGGGCCTTCCGCTCGCACAGATCGAACCGGAGACCGTGCCTTGGCCGGTGGCTCACGCGTTGCCCGAACACGCGATCCGGCAGTGGCAAGTGCTACCGTTCCGCATCGCCGAGCAAAATCTGTTTGTGGCTTCACCCGAAGCGCCGGGACCCGAAACAGCGCAGGCCCTGCGAGCATTTACTTCGCTCGAAATCCGCTTTCACCTGGTGACGCCCGCCGAGTTTGAACGGTTGTCGAACGCGTTACTCTGAATTGTGGGTCGAATCACACGCCTTACCGTCGCGATATTGCTGTTCTGCGTTGCGCTACCCTCCCAGCAACGGCCGCAGCAACCGGCGGTCGATTTTATCTGGAGCGCGCGTTACGTGGTCACCGAGGACGCGCAGCGTCACGTGATCGAAAACGGCGCCGTCGCGATCCAAGGCGATCGCATTATCGAGGTCGGACCACGCGCCACCATCGACGCGAAGTACGGGGCCACGAATCGCGCGATCAATCGGCTGGATCAGCCCACGGCGATCCTTGCGCCGGGTTTGATCAACACCCACACGCATGCGGCCATGTCGTTGTTCCGCGGCGTGGCGGACGATCTGAAACTCCAGGATTGGCTCGAAAAGTACATCTTCCCAGCCGAGGCGAAGAACGTGGATCGCGAATTCGTGCGCTGGGGCACGCGGCTGGGGCTGCTCGAAATGGCGCTTTCCGGCACCACCGCCTTCGCCGACATGTATTACTTCGAGGAGACCGTCGCCGAAGAGACAAAGAACGCTGGCATGCGCGGAGTGCTGGGACAGACCGTGATCGGCTTCCCCGCCCCGGATTACAAGACTCCCGAAGCGGCGCTGGCCGGCGCCGAGAAGTTCATCAGGGCCTACGCCGACGATCCGTTGATCGTTCCAGCCGTCGCGCCCCATGCGATCTACACGACGTCGGACGAGACGCTGCAAGCCGCGCGCACTCTCGCCGACCGGTACGGAAAGCCGTTGATCATCCATCTGGCGGAGACCAAAGCGGAGTTCGACGAAGCCGTCCAGAAGCGCAAGAAATCACCGACCAGGGCGCTTAGCGATCTGGGCGTGCTCCAAGGTTGGACGCTGGCCGCGCACGCTGTATGGCTCGATCCAGCCGACTTCGGTCTCCTGCGGGCGGCGGGAACCGGGATCTCGCACTGCCCGTCGAGCAACATGAAACTCGCCAGCGGCGTTGCTCCGGTGCTGAAGATGTTGCAAGCCGGGATTCCGGTGGGATTGGGAACGGATGGAGTGGCGGGGTCCAACAATGACGTCGACATGTTCGAAGAGATGGATCTTGCCGCCAAGCTGCAGAAGGTCACCTTAGGCGACCCGACGGCCCTTCCGGCAGACCAGGCCTTCGCGATGGCGACCATCATGGGCGCGCAGGCACTCGGCATGAGCAAGGAGATCGGATCGCTCGAAGCCGGGAAGCGCGCGGACATCATCAGCATTCGTCTGGACGCGCCTAACGCCGCGCCGCTGTACAACGTCTACTCCCAACTGGTCTACTCGCTGAAGGCGTCGGATGTCGGCGAGGTGATGGTGAACGGACGCATCATCGTGCGGAACCGGAAGATGCTGACCATCGACGACAAGGCGGTGATGGCGAAGGCGGAAGAGTATCGGGCCAAGGTTGCGAAGTCGCTCAGCGGGAATTAACGCGGCTTTTTTTGAACGGGTTTTTGAACGGTCCCCAACCGCCGCCGCCGGGGGTTTCAATCTTTAAGACATCGCCGGGCCGCGTTTCGAAGCGCGTCTTCGCGGGCAGTTTCTGCGAACGCCCCGCGCGAGCCAACGTGTTGCGGCCGGGTTTGCCGGAGCCGCCACCCGCGAGTCCCCAGGGACCGCGCTCACGGCGATCGGAAAGCAGCGTAACCTCCGCGGGAACCAGGAATTCGAATTCGCGGACGATGCCGTCACCACCGCGATGCGCGCCCGATCCACCCGATCCTCGCCGCACGCGATAACCGGCGATGCGCAGCGGGAACTGGTGCTCGAACGCCTCGATGGGAGTATTCCAGCTGTTGGTCATGTGCGTGTGGATCGCGCTGGCGCCATCGGCATGCGCCGAAGCCCCCATGCCTCCGGCAATTGTTTCGTAGTATGCAAAGCCGCGGCCGCCGAAGCTTAGGTTATTCATAGTTCCGCTGCTTGCCGCGGGAATCCGATCCGGAGCCGCCTTCGCCAGCGCGCCCAGCAACACGTCGGTAATGCGCTGCGACGTCTCGACATTGCCCGCAGCCATCGCGGCCGGAGGCAGCGCGTTGACCACCGACCCTTCAGGCGCGATCACGCGAATCGGCCGCAAGATTCCAGCCGTGAACGGAACATCGTCCCGGATCAGGCAGCGGAACACATACATGGTCGCCGCCAGCGTGACGGCATAGTTCGCGTTCACGGATCCTTGGACCTGCGGCGCGGAACCGGTGAAATCGACGACAGCGCGTCCATTCGCGATCGTAACCGCGACCCGGATTCGCACCGGCTCGGCCGTAATACCGTCGTTGTCCAGAAAGTCTTCGAAACGATACACGCCGCGCGGCAGTTTGCGGATCGCGGCCTGCATCATGCGGGCGCTATAGTCCTGGATCTCGCGCATATTGCGGACCACGCGCGATTCGCCCTGCTTCGCCACCAATTCCCGCAGCCGTGTTTCGCCCCGATGGATCGCCGCGAGCTGCGCCATCAGATCACCCTCACGCTCCACCGGCGTGCGGACGTTCGCCAGCAGCAGGTCCAGCAATTCGCGATCGATCTTTCCCCGCCGCCGGATCAGCACCGGAGGAATGCGGATACCTTCCTGAAAGATTTCGCGCGCCAGAGGCATCGACCCGGGACTCATCCCGCCTACATCCGCGTGATGCGCGCGATTGGCGACATAGAACAGACGTCGGCCGCGTACAAATACCGGCGCAACCGCGGTGATATCGGGCAAGTGTGTTCCGCCGCGAAACGGATCGTTGACCAGCGCGACGTCGCCCTCTTGCAGATCGAACGTGTCCGTCGCGGCGCGCACCGACAACGGCATCGCGCCCAAGTGCACGGGCATGTGATCGCCCATGGCGACAGCCTCGCCGCGCGCATCGTAGACCGCGCAGGAATAGTCGCGGCGTTCCTTGATATTGGCCGAATAGGACGTCTTGCGCAGCACCACGCCCATCTCCTCGGCGATCGAAACCAGCAGGTGCCGGAACAGCTCCAGCTCTATGCCTTGAGCGCTCACTTGCAGACTCCCGCGCGTACAGCGAAGCTCGCCACCGTCTCCCAGGCCCCTCGCGCGGTGCGCCGTTCGATGCGATTGGTCTTACTTGGAGCGTCCGCTCGAACCCGCCAGGCCATGCTGTCCTTGGCCGGAGCTCTAGCCAGAACCGGATTCTTGGTTCCACTTCCCTTGATCGTCCAGGTGTCGCCGCCGTTCGCCGTTTCGTAAATCTCGTACACGGATCCGGGACCTTGAGAGCGCTCGATAATCAGCTCACCCGATTTCGACGAATCGAACCAGAACTGCTGAATAGAGCCGTAGTGCGTCTCATTGAATAACGGGCGGCGGCGCCAAGTCTTGCCGCCATCGGCAGTGACCAGGAAAAACGGATCGCGCGCCAGCGGCTCCTCCATGACGCCGCTGGCCCATCCGTGCTGGAAATCGGGGAACTGGATCTGGTCCAGCGCGGCGCCTTCGATGCGCGGGCTCGGCTCGGTCCACGTCTTGCCGCCGTCGCCGCTCATCAACAGGACGCCATAGAGCGTGGTGGTGACCGTATGCAGGTTCCCCACGGCGAAGATGGTGGATCCGACGCCTTCCGCACCCGCCAACTCCAGAAACACGTCGCACGGCTCGTCTTCCGAACACGTCAATCCGAACTTGTCGACATCTGCCGCGGGACATGCATAATCGACGCGGACCGGGTCCTCCGCGGCGAGCAGGATCGGTAATGCTAGCAACAACAGCAGCAACAGCGGAGGGCGCACCGCCACTATTGTAGCCACGACGGCAGGAGGCCTACAATAAATCTAGTGTCGATGCCGATCATCGCCGCCGGCCTGGCCGAACTTCGCCACGGCCGTTTTTCGTTCTACCCGGCCATTGTGGGCGTGCACCACAACGAATGGATCCTGCGGCGAGCCAGTTGGACCGACATCGTGGTCGCGAACGCCAAAACTTCGGAAGAAATCTGCATTCCGCGCCGTTTCGTCGGCGAGGTCTCCTCCATCGAAGCGCCGTATCGCATTGTGGGGCTGGTGAAGGAGCTCGAGTATCGCGAGGGCGTGGTGCTTCCGCATCGCCGCGTCGTACTCGAAATGCCGCGCGCGGTGGGTGACTTCAGCCAGTCCAGTCTGCGCCCCAGGCTTTATCCGCGGCCGGCGGGCGTCGTCGCGATCCGGGCTGAGCCAGACAGCGAATCCCGTTTCCGGCGGGTGCTGCGCGGATCGGTTGCCGCAGGATTCCTGGTGTGCCTGGCGGTGATGTTCGTGGTCCGCGACGCGCATCTCGGAACGGGCTTCGGCTGGACCTCGGCGTCGTCGCGCTTGCCGAATCTAAACGCCGGCGACGATTACGACTCCATATTCAAAAAGCTGGGGAGTCCCGCGAGCGACCGGTGGATTGACTCGCAGAACGGACCGGGCGGTTACCGGCGGTTATGGTATCCACGCAGAGGCGTGGCCCTCATCCTGACCGGTGCAAGCCGCAACAACGCCCGCTATGCCGGCACGCTCAACCGCAACGGCGAGATTATCCATTCGGTGGACGCCGGTCTCTCGAATGAGCTGTATTCCGCGCCGGTAATTCATTAGCGCGCTCTACGTCAAGTAAGAAACGTCCCGTTCGCCTCTTTCCACGTTCACGCGGGTGAGGATCGCCAGGCCAGCGACGAAAAAGACGATCAGCGACAGGATCGCGGCGCGATAACTCCCGGTCCACTGGAGCGCCAGGCCATAGAATGCGGGCCCCAGCCAGCTGGTGCCCTTGTCGCTGATTTCGTAGATGCTGAAGTACTCGGCTTCCTTGCCTTTGGGTACGAGCTGAGCAAAGAGCGACCGGCTCAAAGCCTGGCTGCCTCCCATCACGATCGCGACTCCCGCCGTAACAAAGAAGAATTGAGTGGCGGAATAAACGAAGCCGTAAATGTAGAACAGAATCGCGGCCCAGATGGCCAGCGTAGTGGCGATGGCAAACTTAGTTCCGATCCTTGCGGCCAGGCGGCCAAACCCGATCGCGCCGAAGATTCCAACGAACTGCGCCATCAGGAAGGCCGATGTCACTTGAAAAATCGGCATTCCCAGACCATCGCTGCCGAATTGGCCGGCCACCGCGAGAACGGTCTGGATGGCGTCGTTGTAGATCAGGTAAGCCACCAGAAACAGCAGCGTCTGCGGATAGCGGCGCGTGTCCCGCAGGGTGTGCGCCAATTGTCGAAAAGCCACCGCGATCCGGTTCTGATCCGGAGGAGGCACCCGTGCGGGGGCGCGATTCCGCAAAGCGATCAACACCGGAATCGTAAACAGCACGCACCAGACTCCCGCCGACGCGAGACTGATGCGGACCGCGAATGCCTGGGAGATACCCAGCTTGTCGGTCTGGAAAAGAAGCAGAAGATTCAGGGCGAGCAATACGCCGCCGCCCGCGTATCCCAGCGCCCACCCGCGGGAGGAAACGGCATCGCGCTGTTCCGGCGGAGCAATCTCCGGCAGGAACGAGTTGTACACCACGATCGACGCGCCGAAACTGATGTTAGAAACGATCAGCAGCGCGGCCCCCAGCATGTAGTTCGTGCCTTGGACGAAGAACATCGCGACAGTCGCGGCGGCTCCGAGAAACGCCGTCAGCCCCAGCAATTCTTTTTTGCGATGTCCATAATCCGCAATCGCGCCGACCACTGGAAGAAAGATCACCTGCCCGGCCACCGAAATACTGATCAAGTAGGGATAAAGGCTGCGCGCATCCACGGGAATGCCGAAAGGGTGAATGAATCCGCTGGCATCGGCGGCGGACTTGGCGAGCGCGGTGAGATACGGCCCCAGGAACACCGCCAGCACGGAAGTGAAGTACGGCGAATTCGCCCAGTCGTAGAGATACCAGCCGCGCTGTTCGCGTACGCTGTATCCGGATGACGGAAAGGTCATGGAATATAGAAGAGATCGATCGACTTCCCGATCCGCTCCACTGGAGTATACGATTTCAGCCACGCGAAGGAGCCGTTCTTCTTGTAGTCGATGTTCAGACAATGCAGGCTCACGGCAACATATCCGTGCGAGGGCTGCGTGGGCGAAAGCAGCTCATAGTGGGGAAGATCGGCTTTGTGCATCAGCGCCGATCCGAAGTACGCGATAGAGAATTCCTGGATGCCTCGCTCCTTCAAGCGCAGGCTGAGGCGATACAGGTCCTGGCCCCAATCGAGATCGGATTCGCTCAGGATCCTCTCGGGATGCGAGCCGGCGAACTCGTTGAAGTGCGCCAGGTAATCCGGATGGGCGCGCCACGAATCGACCGCCACCCACGCGACCAGGATTGCTGCCACCACGGCGGCGGTGCGGGAATGCCGGAACAACTCCGTCGCGGCGTAGCCCCCGACGATCCCCAGCATAGGATAAACAGGAAGAATATGGCGCACGCCGAGATCGATACGGGCGAGCATACACACCAGCAGGATGACGATCGGGAACGCCGCGGTCAGCACTTGCTGCCAGCTCTGTTCAAAATGTTCGGTGCGCCAGCGGCGGAGAACGAACCCGCTCCCCGCGATCGCCAGGAGCAGCAAGCCGATAGGCGTCTTCACGGCGAGAACCACGGGGAAGAAGTACCACCATCCGAACTGGCTCCATTGGCCCAGCAAATAGGAGTCGTGCCCAATGGCGTTGTGGCGATAAAGATCGCGTATGCCCATCATGGCTTCCGTCAAGGGTAACCGCGTCGACATGATGGCATCCCACACGCTGCGTATGACGGGCCCTTTGGCCAATAAGCCTTCTATGCGGGGATGCGGGCCGTAAACGGTCCCCAGAGAAGTCAGGGTGAACCGATATCCGGCCCACATCAGGAAGAGCGCCACACACGCCGCGAAGATTGCCTGCACGGCTCGCCGACGAAGTGCGCCACGCGATGCGACCGCGAATCCCACCACATAACAGGCGCCTAAAAACGGAATGTTCGAAAACTTGCACAGGATCGCGAATGCGGTGGCGAATCCCCACCATAGCCATCGCGCGAGGTCCGGTTGCTCCAGCCAGCGCATGAACCGATACAGCGCGAAGCCAGCTCCGGCCGCGCAGGCGACGTCATTGGTCGCCAAGCCGGCGTGCCCGAGAATCGGCGAGGTACAGACCAGCAGTAATACGGCCCAGAAACCAGCAGCTTCGCTAAACCAGCGTCGCGCCCAAAGGAACGTCACGAGGCAAAGGAGGATAAAAAACGGAAGCGTTCCGATTCGCGCCCGCGTCAGGTTGGACCAGTAACGGTCTCCCGAATACAGAATGCCGTTGCCTTCTCCATAAATGAAATCTGGGCGTCGCTCCGCCGGGTTCAACTTCTTCTCGAGCCGCAAACCGTCGAGGAAAGGTCCGAGAGCAACAGCCACGCGCGCCAGTGGGGGATGCTGAGGCTCATAAGTATAGGTTCCCCACTGAAGCCATTCCATGCCGCAGGCGATGTGGGCCGGCTCATCCGAGGTGCTGTTAAGGACCGGGTAGGTTGCCGCAATCCTCGCCACGCCGATCCCGATCAGAAGGATCACACCGATGACGTATCTATTCACTAGTTTTCACGGCGCGATGTAGAAGAGATCGATCGACTTGCCGATCCGCTCTACCGGAGTATACGATTTCAGCCAGGCGTAGGAGCCGTTCTTCTTGTATTCGATATTCAGGTTACGAAGGCTCACGGCAATGTATCCGCGCGACGGTTGCGTGGGTGACAGCAGCGCGTACCGGGGAAGTTCGGCTTTCTCAAGCAACGCTGTGCCGAAATAGGCGATGGAAAACTCCTGGACGCCGCGTTCCTTCAAGCGCTGGCTGAGTCGATGCAGATCCTGCCCCCAATCCAGATCGGACTCGCTCAGGATCGCCTCCGGATGCGAGCCGGCGAACTCGTTGAAGTGCGCCAGATAGTCCGGATGAGCTCGCACCGAGTCGCCGATGACCCAAGCGACCAGGAAGGCGGCCACAATGGCGGCATAGCGGGATTGCTGGAACAGCCCCGTGACCGCGTGGCCTCCGGCGATCGCGAGCAACGGATACACAGGAAGAATATGGCGGACGCCGAGATCGATGCGAGCGAGCATGCATACCAGGAGGATCGCCAACGGGAATACGATTGTCAGAAGCTGCGGCCAGCTTTGCTTCCAGTCTGTGTCGCGCCAGCGGCGAAGAACCAGCCACCATCCGCACATCGACAGCGCAAGAAGTCCGATAGGAGACTTGACGGCCAGAACCACCGGGAAGAAATGCCACCATCCGGATGGACTCCATTGGCCCAGCAGATACGAATCATGGCCAAGAGCGTTGTGGACCGAAAGGTCCAGCACGCCCATCGTCGCTTGAGACAGCGGCAGCGGAGTGCTCATCACGGAATTCCAAACACTGTCCAACAGCGGATGGCTGCTCAGCATACTGTCGATAACCGGATGGTGTGGTCCGTAAAACACCACCGGCGGAATGAGGCTGAATCGATACGTGGCCCACACCAGCGCAAACGCGACGCACGCCGCAAGGCCGATCTGCGGGAGCCGGCGTCGAAAGTCTCCTCGCGTTAGCGGTGAGGTAATGATGATGAGACCCGCCGCATAACACGTGGCCAGGAATGGGATGTTCGAAAACTTACATAACACCGCGAATGCGGTCGCCAAACCCCACCATACGCATCGCACCGCCGACGGCTGCTCCAGCCACCGCAGGAACTGATACAACGCGAGCGCGGCGCCGGCCGCACAAGCGACGTCATTCGTAGCCAATCCGGCGTGCCCCAAGATCGGCGAGGTGCACGCCAACAGCAGTGCAGCCCAGAATCCGGGGGCGTCGCCGAAGCATCGCCGCGCCCACAAAAATGTGACGATGCAGAGCAACACAAGAAACGGAAGCGTACCGATACGCGCCCAAGTCAAGTTGGACCAGTAATGCCCGTCCGAATAAAGGATCTCGGTGCCCTCTTCGTAGAAGGATCCCGACGAATGGTCGGGCGCGTTCGATCCCGCCGCGAGGCGGAGACCTTTGAGATACGGCCCCAGCGCAACGGCGATGCGGGCCAGCGGAGGATGCTGGAGATCACAGGTATAGGTGCCCCCCCGGAGCCACTCCATGCCGCAGCCGATGTGAGCGGGTTCATCGTAGGTGCCGTTCAGCACCGGGTATGTGGAGACGACTCGGACCATCGCCAGGCCGATAACTACGACCACGCCAGCTATGTACTTATTCACCGGGATTCGAGCGTCTCGATCCGCCTGAGCAGGTGCACCATGCGCGGCGCGGCGTCGCGCCGTCCACCGAAACGAAATTGGTTGTAGGCGCCGGTCAGATCTTCCACCAGCATGGATAGCTCGGACGTAGGCAGGACGCGTGCGAATTCGGCGGGCGTGAGCCATGGCGGCTTCTGCAAACCGCGGCGCTCCAGCACGCGCAGCATTCGTTCATACAGCAGCGTCGCGTCGGAGGCTTGCGCATCCCCGCGCTGCGCACGGCGAACCCGGAGATCGGCGCGCAGTTTGCGCCACAAGGTGGGACCGTAGAGAATCGCCAGAGCAGCCATAGTGAACGCGGCAAGGATTTCCACCACATAGGTGCGGGCTGCGCGCACGCCCGTCTCCATCTGCGCGGCGGCGTCTCCAAACCATGGGAAACGGAAGTTGCGGCCGGACTCCTGCATCCGCGCCGCGAGCATGATTTGACGTTCGAAATCGTAGCCCACCACCCAGTCCTGCCAGAACTGGTCAGCCGCGTCGACCACCAGCCCGGCGCGGGTCCACAAGCTCACGGAAGAAGGTGAAGGATCGGGAGGCGTGGGATCGAACGTCACCCAGCCGCGCCGCGGCAACCAGGCCTCCACCCAGCTATGCGCATCGGAAGCCCGCACCACCTGCCATCCGGTCATCGGATTGTAGACGCCGCCCAGAAACCCGGTTACCACGCGCGAAGGAATGCCCAGCGTGCGGAGCATGACAGCCATGGCGGATGCGAAGTACTCGCAGTGTCCTTTCTTTCGCGCGAACAGAAATGTCGCCAGTGGATCGGCCACTGGCGCGGGAAGCAGCTCCAGGGTGTATCCGTAGTCATGCCGCAGGCGGCGTTCCAGCGCCCGGGCTTTTTCATCGCCCGTCGCCAGACCCGCCGTCATATCCAGCGCCAGGCGGCGAATTCGATCGTCGACCGGCGGCAGCGCCAGCGCCTCCACGCGCGCGTCGGGCGATAGCTGCGCAGACGACGCTTCCTCGGTCAGGAGACTGGAGACGGCATAGCGCAGCCCCGCGCCATTGATCCGGGGAACGCTCAACGTTCCAGAGGACGAGCGCGAGACCACCGGGACATCGATGATCATGCTCTCGGGCGTTCCGGCGACAAAGAGAACATTGGAGGCGATGTCGCTGAGGCGGATCTCGTATTCGATTCTGCGGCCCGGCTGCGGCGGCCCATCGTGCAACACCACGCGGCGGCCCTCGGTGCGGAGACGCTCTTCGACGGCCGGAAGATTAAACCAGCGTTTCCCGTCGAAGTGAGTCAGCGCCGCGCCTCTCCAGCGGACGGCTAGGAATCCGTCGCCTTGCGACAAGACGTGCATCACCGGCGTGCTGCTCTGCTTGATCTCTCCTATCTCGCCCAAGGTGACTTCGTTGGAGAATCCAGGCAAGTGATAGCGCTCCGGAACGAACCGCTGGAACGCCGCCCGGGCGGTGCGCGGAAGCACGAAGAACACTCCTCCGGTCAGCACCAGAATTCCTCCGAACAATCCGAGGGAGAGCATCCCAAGGCGCCTTGGAAAGGCCCGCAGTCCGCTGCGGGAAAGCGTCCGCCGGGTTTCACCGGACGAAACAAACAGGCGCGTGGCGCGCACCACTTCGCCGCTCGAAAACGTGGCGATGGTGAACAACAGGAACACCGCCAGAAAGGCGAAGAAGGTCAGCGAGACCGACAGCACCGCGGCCGCCAGCAGCGCCATCGCGGCGATCACTTTGACGAAAGTGAAATCGCGCAGCGTCTTGGCCGTCAGGATTTTCACACAGCCCAGGAAGAAGATCAGGTGGACCGCCGCCGGCAGAAATCCGTCCGAAATGTAGTAGTAGTCGATCGGATAGAAACCGATGTACAGCAGTGTAAGCGCCGCGACCACTCGCCCTGGAATGTCCAGCGTCAAGATTCCCGGGATCATCAGTGCACGCAGACACAGGGCCGCCAGCGTCAGAATGGTCGTGGGCCAGTCCAGGTAGCCGGAACCCAGCACCGCGAAGTATCCCGACGCGAGCATTCCCAGCAGAGAAAACTGGAAGAACCTCTCGACCACTTGCTGGGGTGCCCATGCAGTCGGCGAGGTCATGGCTTCTATTGTATCGAGGCCCTATTCCGCGACATTCGTCGCTACCATTTCCGCGATTTCCTCGCCGATCGCCAGTGAAGATGTCGCCGCGGGACTGGGGGCATTCACCACGTGCAGCTCGCGTTCGCCCCGCACGAAATGGAAATCGTCAACCAGTGAACCCTCCGGCGACATGGCTTGCGCACGCACGCCAGATCCGCCGGGAATCAGGTCATCCGGCTGGATCTCGGGAACCAGACGCTGCAAGGATCGGCAGAAGAGCTCGCGGCTGAAGCTGCGGCGGATCTCATCCCAACACGTACGACCGTATTTTCCGAGAAATCGCCAGAGCCCCGGAAATGCCAGCGCGTCGGCCAAATCGGTGAGATCGACATTGTGCTTGGTGTAACCCTCGCGCGCGAACGCCAGCACCGCGTTCGGTCCAGCTTCAATGCCCCCCGTAATCCGGCGCGTAAAGTGGACGCCGAGAAACGGGAACCGCGGGTCCGCTACGGGGTAAATCAGATTGCGAACCAGGAACTGACGTTCCGGCCGGATCAGGTAGTACTCGCCTCGAAAGGGCACGATCCGCACCGCGCGCTTTTGTCCGGCGAACTCGGCCACGCGATCCGAGTACAGCCCGGCGCATGTCACCAGGAAATCGCAGGACGTCTCACCGCGAGTGTGGCTCACGCGCCAGCCGCTCGATTCACGATGAAGAGCCGTCACACGCGCGCCAGTGACGATTTCCCCGCCCTCCTTGCGGACCAGATCCGCCAGCGTCTCACACACGGCCGGATAGTCGGCGATACCTTCCTGCGGGACGTGAATCGCCTGAACACCGCCCGCATGGGGCTCGATCTCGCGCAGCTCTTCGCGACTGAGCATCCGCAAACCCGCCAAACCGTTCTGGCATCCGCGCTCGAACAGGTCGTGCAGGCGTGGCACTTCATCGGGAATCGCGGCGACCACCACCTTGCCGCACACCTCGTGCTGGATCCCGTGCACCTGGCAGAATTCGACCATCTGGCCGATGCCGCGCACAGCCAGGCGAGCCCGCCGCGATCCGGGCTTGTAATAGAGGCCACAGTGCAGCACGCCGCTGTTGTGGCTGCTCTGATGAAGCGCGATCGCGCGCTCCTTTTCGAGAATCGTGACACGGGCGCCAGGAATCCGCTGCTGCAAACGAAACGCGGTGGCCAGTCCCACGATTCCGCCTCCTACCACCACGACATGCATAGCTTTCATTCTCCCTCATGACTCGCCTATGCGGCGTTACACTAGTGGCTTCGATGGCAATTCTGACGATCTCGGGCGCTCCGGCTTCGCGCTTCGAAGATGTCGCTCACGGTTGTAGTCGATTGTTGGGATTTGAGCTCGTCACGGAGTCTCGCCTTTCCCAATGGATGACCGAGGAGTTCGGCGAGACACCGGTCCCGGATCGCGCTTGGCGGCCGGCGGCGATCTCGATCCTCGCTCGCCTCGCCGTGGAGCATCACCTGGTGATCTGTATTTGGGGAGCGGAGTCGCTGTTTCCGTCGTCGCCGTTCACGCTGCGGGTCGGGATCCTGGCGCCGGAATCACGCCGCATCGGAAACGTCATGCTGGATCAGCGGCTCGACCAAAGAATGCAGCGGCCCGAAGCCCAGGCGGCGCTCGCGCGAATGGATCGCGAGGCGAAACATCTGCACAAAGTGCGCTTGGGCCGCACCCGTCCACAGCCCGATTCCTTCGACCTGATGCTGAACAGCGAGCACATGGACGCATCGCAGATGGCGGAGGTATTGCAAGCGGCTGCCGCGGCGCGCCGTCTGAACGAACAAGGACTGCTGGCCGCCGATGCGGAAGCGCAGATCCAGTTTGAAACCCGCATGAAGCTGGCGCGGCACGGCATCATCCCCGCGGGTCATGCGCGTTTGAAACGCGCCGCGTTCAATCATCCCAGCGAGGAGGTTTTCGCGAACCTGCTCGACTTTTACCGCATTCCTTGGGAATACGAACCGCGCAGTTTCCCGTTACAGTGGGACAAGGATGGCCGGATCACGGAGGCGTTTACCCCCGATTTTTACTTGCCCGAATTCGACCTGTATGTGGAACTCACCACGATGAAGCAGGCTCTGGTGACTCGCAAGAATCGCAAGGTTAAGCTGCTGCGCGCAGTGTATCCGCACATCAACATCCAGGTGTTTTATCAAAAGGATTTTCAGGACCTGGTGTTCAAGCACGGCTTGAAGGTAGCCGCGCGGTGACGGCTCCGCCTGGTGTCGAGCGCGTGCTGTTCACCGAAGAGCAGGTGAACCAGCGCATCCGGGAAGTCGCGGCGGAGATCAGCGCCAAGTATCAGGGCCGCGACTTGAAACTGATCGCGGTGCTGAAGGGGGCGGTATTCTTTATGACCGCTCTGGCGCGCGCCATCGAGATTCCTCTCAAGGTGGACTTTTTGGCCATCTCGAGTTTCGGCAACAGCGGACCCGGCATGGTGCGGATCGCCAAGGATCTGGACCATCCGATTCAGGGCGAAGACATCCTGCTGGTGGAAGACATCGTGGACACCGGTTTCACCACGCGCTATTTGCTCCAGACTTTGGCTGGACGAGAGCCGAGATCGCTGGGAATCTGCACCTTACTCGACCGGACCGCGCGGAGGATCGTGCAGGTGCCAGTGGATTATCGCTGTTTCGAGATCCCGGACCGTTTCGTGGTCGGCTGCGGTCTGGACTTCCAGCAGCGGTACCGGAACCTCGGGTACATCGCGGTGATGGATCCGGAGAAGACTTAACGAGACAGTTCGCGGCGATCCGCGATCATCCGCATCCCGTACTTCGGACGCAGCGTGATCCGCGCGTGCGTCTCCACGCGATGGCCGCGTTCCAGCCGCAGGCGCCAGCGCTGTCCGATCGCAGCGAGAAGCAGCGTGCCTTCCATCCAGGCGAAGCGCTCCCCGATGCACACCCGCGCGCCGCCGCCAAATGGGAAATAGGCGAACTTCGGGCGCGTGGGATGTTCCTCCAGCCAACGCTCGGGTCGGAACGAAGTCGGATCCGGAAACCAGCGCGGATCGCGATGCACGACATACGGGCTCATTAAAACAACCGAACGCGCCGGGATCACGAACTCGCCGACCGGGAAGTCTTCGAGCGCCCGACGGCCGATTCCCCACGCCGGAGGGAACGTCCGCAGCGTTTCGGCGAAGATGCTTTCGGTGTAACGCAACTGCGGCAAGTCCTCGAAGGAAGGAAGCCGGCCACCCAGCACGCGATCCAGCTCGGCGTGAAAGGTGGCTTCCGCCTCGGGATTCTGCGAGAGCAAATACCAGGCCCAGGTCAGCGCATTGGCCGTGGTCTCGTGGCCTGCCAGAAACAAGGTGAGAGCTTCGTCCCGGACTTGTTTGTCGGTCATACCGCCGGATCCTTCTTCGTCTTGTGCCAGCAGCAGCATGGACAACAAGTCGCCCGCATCCCCGCCCTGCGCGCGTCGCTCGGCAATGAGCCGATAGATGGTCTCGTCGAGCCGCTGGCGGGCGCGTTTGAAACGGCGGACGGACGGCAGAGGCAGCTTCTCCAGAATCTCGGAGAACGGCATCAGGATGATTTCGAACAGGCCGAACACTTCGGTGAGCGCCGCGTGGATGTCGTCGGCTTCGGAATCGACGTCGGTGCTGAACAGCGTCTTCGCCACGATCGCGAGCGTCAGCCGCATCATCTCCTGCAACACGTCGAACGGCTGGCCGGGTTGCCATTGATCGCGAACCACGGCCGTGCGCTCCACCATCACGGCTCCATATCCGGCTAAGCGGTCGCGATGGAATGCAGGCTGGACCAGGCGGCGCTGACGGCGATGATGCTCGCCTTCGCTGGTGAGGAGCCCGTCACCTAGAAGCACGCGAGCGCGCTCCAGCATGCGGCTCTTCTTAAACTTGTTCTGATGGGTGACCAGAACGTCGCGAATCGCATCGGGATGGCCCAGGTAGTAGATGTGCTGGCGGCCCAGAGGAATGTACACGACGTCGCCATACTCGCGGGCCATCGTTTCGAGAAACCCGGCCGGGTCCTTGCGGAACTCGGGTAGCACGCCGACAAGGAGATGGCCTTTAGGACCCGGAGCCTTTACCATTGCAAAAGCGGCTTCACTCGGCGATTATAGCGAGCGCCACTACTGTTGCTGCTGTTGTTGCTGCTGCAAGAGCTGTTCGGCTTCCGCTGCGGCGGTCTCGGCTTGCCATTCTGCCGGCGCGGCCAAGACTTCCTCGGGAGGCGGCGGGGCATCCGACAGCGCCACGCGCACCGATACGGTCAACTCGCTTTCGGATTTGCCCTTGAAGATGCCCTTGGTGGGCGGCACGTCTGCGTAATCGCGGCCGATTGCCGTGCGGATGTGACGCTCGCCTGCGATCAGATTGTTGGTCGGGTCGAATCCCACCCAGCCGAGCCCCGGCAGAAGCGCCTCCACCCAGGCATGCGATGCCCCTTCCGGTGACCGGTCGTGACTCTCGGAAAGCCGGTGGACATAGCCGCTCACGTAGCGGCAGGGAATCTTGACATGCCGCACCAGCGCAGTCATGATGTGCGCGAAATCCTGGCAGACTCCCTTACGGGCTTCGATGGCATGGTCGATGGGCGAATCGACGCGGGTCGCTTTAGGCACGTACTCGAACCACTTGTAGATGGCCGAGTTCAACTCACGAAGAAAACTTAGCGGGTCATCGCGGCGCCGGACACCGAGCGGCTCGATCAAACTCAAAAGCGCTGCGGTGGGCTGAGCGAACTGGCTGGGCATCAGCATTTCCCAGTAGTCGCCGGCGGCCGCCTGCTGATCGAGATCATCCCAGTCCGAAGGCTCCAGACTATCGGGAAGCTCGAGCGCAGGCTCGATCTCCACCAGCGCCTCGGCGACGATCTTCAACTCGCGATGCTGCCCAGGCACGTCGAAGTGATGCACCATGTTGCCGAGGTAATCGCGATAATCGTAAACGCGCGTGCGCGGGTCCACGGAAAGCTGGAAAGAGAGGCACCGCTGCCCGCCTTCGGTGCGCGGGTGCATGCGCAATTCCATGAGGCTTTCGCTTACGGGAGTCTTGTAGCGGAAACGAGTGAGGTGGCGGATAGAGTAAAACATTATGCGTCTTTATGCCTCAAGCGCGGCCTCGATCGGATACGAAATATAGGTCTGATACAGTGCGCTGTGCACCTGCCCGCACTGGCGCAGGAGTTCGTGCAGATAGGCGTGCAACCCGCCGGACATGATCTCGTCAATCTGGCTGAAGCCAAGCGTGGCGCGCAAGCGTCCGGCGATACGCTCCACGCGCGCGGCCCGGCGGCTTCCGGCTTCCCGGCCTATTTCTTTGATGGCGGTCTCTAACGCCTCCGCGGAGAAGCGAATGGAATGCGGAAAGCTCGGATGCAGAACCAGGAATTCGGCGATGCGCTCGGGCTTCACGTCCGCGGTATACGCCTTGCAATAAGCCTCGAAGGCGGTACAGGAACGCAGCAGCCCGATCCATTCCAGATACACGCGTTCAGATCCAGCCTGGGCGGGCTGATGAAACTCGCGAAAGTGCGCGCCCACCAAAGTAGAAACCGCCACAGCGCGCTCCAGATAGCGACCGGCCTGAATGAACTGCCAGCCCTCGCTGTGGGTCATGGTGGAATCGGTGATGCCCTGAAACAGATGCGCGCCTTCCTTGATGGACTGGAGGAAATCGCGGGAGTCCCACACTTCCGGCGAGCTGCGGCGCACCGCGTGGAACAAGCGATTCAACTGCTCCCACATTTCCGAGCTGATCTGCTCGCGCACCTGGCGAGCGTTCTCCCGGGCATTCACGATGCTGGCGACGATCGAAGAACGATTGGACGCGTCGTGCAACAGCGATTGAGCCAGGTCTTCCGCGCTCCAGTCTTCATCATCTTCACCGGACTGTTCCATGCCGAGAGAGCGTCCGACTCGCGCCCAATCCAGATCTTCCGATTGCGACCCGCGCTCTAGCATCAGGTTCAACTGGATGTTGATGACGCGCGCGGTATGCTCCGCGCGTTCCAGGTAGCGGCTCATCCAGTAAAGGCTGTCTGCAACTCTAGAAAGCATGCTCTAATCCAAAACCCACGTATCTTTACTGCCGCCGCCTTGCGACGAGTTCACTACCAGAGATCCTTTCCGCAGGGCGACGCGCGTGAGGCCGCCGGGCACCACGGTAACTTTGTCGCCGAAAAGAATGTACGGACGAAGATCGACGTGTCGCGGCTGGACATTCCCGTCCAGGAAGCAAGGCGCGCGCGAAAGCCGGATAGTGGGCTGAGCAATGTAATTGCGCGGGTCTTCCTCCACGCGGCGGCGGAATTCGTCGCGCTGCTCGGCCGTGCTGTGCGGACCGATCAGCATCCCGTAGCCGCCGGATTCGCCGACCGCCTTCACCACATAATCCTGGAGCCGGCCGAGCACGTGCTTGCGCTGCGAAGGATCCGACATGAGATACGTCTCGACGTTGTCGAGTATCGGATCCTCTTTCAAGTAGTACTTAATGATCGCGGGGACGTAGGCATAAACGGCTTTATCGTCGGCCACGCCGGTGCCGAGCGCGTTCGCCATGCTGACGTTGCCCGCGCGATATGCGTTAAACAAGCCGGGGACGCCCAGGCTGGAATCCGGGCGGAACGCCAGCGGATCGATGAAGTCATCGTCTATTCTTCGGTAAATGACATCGACGCGCCGCAACCCGGCAGTCGTGCGCATGTAGACGAAATTGTCATGGACCACGAGATCGCGGCCCTCCACCAGCTCGATGCCCATCTGGCGGGCGAGAAAGGCGTGCTCGAAGTAGGCCGAATTGAAGACGCCGGGCGTCAGCAGAACGATGGTCGGTTCACTGGTGCCACGCGGAGACCCCTGTGGGGTTAGCGCGCGCAGAGTGGACAGAAGCGCCTGGCTATAGTGCTCGATGGGCTGTACGCCGCACTTGCGGAACAGATCCGGGAACAGGCGCTTCATCACCTCGCGGCTGACCAGCATGTAGGAGGCGCCGCTAGGCACGCGCAGATTGTCTTCCAGCACCACGAATTCGCCCGACGGCATTCGGATCAGATCGGTGCCGGCGACCGTGACATAGGCGTCGTTGCGAACGTTCAATCCGCGCATCTGCCTGCGGAAGTGTTTGCAGCTGTAAATGATCTCGCGAGGCACCACGCCGTCATTCAGGATTCTGCCTTCGTGGTAGATGTCCTTGAGGAACAGGTTCAGCGCGGTGATGCGCTGCGTTAGGCCGTTCTCGATGCGAGTCCATTCCTCGCGCGTCAGGACGCGGGGGAGAAGATCGTTAGGGAAGATACGTTCGGTACCTTCGTCGCGGCCGTAGACGGTGAAGGTGATGCCCTGATGGAGGAAGGACAAATCGGCGATCTGCTGGCGGCGGCGGAGTTCCTCGCCCGTCAGTTCGCGCAGCGCTTCGTAGATGTGGCGATAGTGTGGACGAACGGCACCGCCGCCATCGACCATTTCGTCGAAAGCGTCATCAAGCTCGTATTCGTGGAACGGAGCAGGAAGCGTATGCTTGGTGGCAATCCCTGCCATGGGGCCTCCTCGAATCGAATCGCCTTCGACGAGGAAGCTATCGGAGAACACCATTGTAACACGCAGAGTCACTTGGTGATACGAGGAATCCAGCGCGGGACCCGCCAGCAATAAGCCTCGTATTCGGCACCATAGGTCCGGCGAAGCGCCGGTTCCTCGTACGACAAAACGAACGGCAACAAATACCTTGACACACCCGCAAAGTAGTTTATAATTAATTCATGGACGGACTTCCAGAGACTTTACAGATGGCGATCTTGTACTTTTCGGACAAGGTCAAGGCACTGGAATTCCTCACCAAGTTCCGTTGGTCCGATGGCAAGCCTACTTGCCCGTGGTGTGGATCGCAGGAGAATTCCTTCGTAAGCACGCGGTCGATTTGGAAGTGCAAAGCCTGCAAGAAGCAATACTCCGCCAAGTCCGGGACGATCATGGAAGATTCCCCTATCGGACTCGACAAGTGGCTTCCGGCGATCTGGATGCTTTGTGGATGCAAGAACGGCGTTAGCTCTTACGAGATTTCGCGGGACCTAGGTATCAGCCAGAAGTCCGCATGGTTCATGCTGCATCGTATTCGGCTTGCGATGCAGAGTGGTTCGCTCGAAAAAAAACTCTCCGGTCACGTCGAAGCTGATGAGACGTTCATCGGCGGCAAGCTCTTCAATATGCATCTGGACAAACAGACGCGCCTTCGGATGGGGAAAAAGCGGACAGGCGGATTCGAGGGCAAGGCTGTTGTCATGGGCCTGCTTGAACGCCATACGAAGCAAGCCCGCGTGAAAGTCCTTCCGAATACTCGCTCGCACCATATTCGCGGGAACGTTGATGCCAACGTGGAGAAGGGATCGACAATCTACAGCGACTCGCTTCAGTCATACAAGAGCCTGCCGAAGGATGGCTACGTTCACGAATTTATCGACCACGCCGAGTCCTACGTTCGTGATAACGTCCACACGAACGGTCTCGAAAACTTCTGGTCCCTGTTCAAGCGGTCGCTGAAGGGTACGTATGTTTCGGTCGAACCATTTCACTTGCAGGCTTACGCCGACGAGCAATGCTTTCGTTTTAACAACCGCGAGTTCCAGGACGCTGACCGTTTCGTGCAGGTGCTATCGCAGATCGCGGGACGCCGTCTGACCTTTGCGGAATTGACAGGTAAGGAATTGGACAGTCATGCGAACTAGGGCCGAAACAACGGCGCGGGAAACGCCGGAACCCTAGTTCGTAGTTCTCTTTCGCTTCGCGTTTGTGCGCGGGCGAATGGGCTTGTGTAGGTCCAGATCGGACTTCTTAACCGACAGGATCTTTCTCAATGCGCCTGTAAAGCGCTCGAACTCCGACGGCTGGCTACCAGGGGGTTCGCTCTTTGCGGCACGTGACATATCGACACTCGGTTAGCGCTCTCACGCTTTCCTAGCCACAAGTTTATCTAACGTGGCGGAAAGGCGCAAGTGCGATTACACGACCGTGTTGATGACGAGCGAAACCTCGGCAATGAAATAGTCCAGAAGATCAGCCAACGAACTCCATCCGACCCCGGATGGCCCGACGGCGTGGGTTATGGATATTGCCATGGAAATCTCGTGCTTGTAGTCAAGTTTCAATTGGGGAGGATCGATACAGAAGGATGCTATTTTCTCGCCACTTTTCAACGGCAACAGCGTGTAGAGCAAATTATAGACTCTCCCGTGTGGTCTAGCGAAGCTAAACTTACCGTTTGCGATTTGCTGAAAGGCCACAGTGAGAAGCCTGTGCTTGTTCGTATCGTCGAGATCCCGGATCATCCCGAGCAAGGGAGGCAAATGGTGGTGCGGTCTATTGTACGGCTGGAACTTCTCAATCCTAGCCTGTGTGGCAGCCAAGATCTGCCCAAGCCGCTTTCTCTTGACGCTCTCAGTGAACAAGGCCGGGGTGTCTGTGATAGGGAACTGCAAGGCCCGGTGATCGGGGGGACTTGTCTTCCCGCTATCCCGGACCGCAAGAGCATAGACAAAGTTGTCGAGGGCAGACCTGAGACTAGTAATACAATCGGCGGCGAGAAGCGACCATCTATCCAAGTTGGGTTCTTTGATGATGTCCAAGAACATACTGTGCTGGCCACCGTCAGCGCTGTGCTCTCTGCGGGTGCTGTAGGGTCCACCGTCATTCCATTCGTGCCATTCACGCTTGAAAGTATTCAGGTGCTCTTGCGCCCTGCCAATACGTAGCCAGCAGCTAGCAAACTCCGGTCCAATCACGCTTTACAATAACAAGCACCCTATAGGTGCGTCAAGGTAGTTGTTACCAAACGAACCCAAAGAAGGCGCCCAAGACTAGGGCGGCATAGAGTAGCGAGGCGTTTCCGAGCAACAAGCCTTGACCGATAATGATCGACACGACAGCAACATACATAGGATTCCGCACGTAACGGTAGAAGCGTTTGGCGTTTGGCGTTTGACGACCAGGTGTTGGGTCGGTAAGACCGGTGCGGGAGTGCCCAAGCCTTCGAGGGCAAACCGGGCGAAGGATTCGAGCAGGACCGGAGCGGCCAGTGCGATCAGGAGTACACCGAACCAGCGTACCGGCTCAAGTCCGAAAAAAGGAGGCTCGAACCACCATCCTGAGATCCAGAAAGGAATTAGACCAGCGACGGTTCCGGGAGCCAGGCACAGGAATATGGCGGTCGCGAGGATTGACCGCCCTCTCTTCATTGTTCGCGAGTCATTCCCTGCCCTGGTAGATGTCGTGCAGCCGCAGGAGGCCGAGGCAGCGATGTTCGGCGTCGACTACAGGCACAACCGAGATCTGAGACGGGCGATCCTCCATGAACGCGAGAGCCTCATGCAGCAGGGCCTCGGGAGCCAGCGTAGAGGGACGCGGGGTCATCACGTCGGCTGCGCGCAGAGTCCGGATATCGTCGTGAGCTTGCAGGGCGCGGCGCACGTCGCCATCGGTGATCAGCCCGAGGAGTGTTCCCGAAGGGGACATCACACATGCCGCGCCCAGGGGACGCTGCGACATCGCGATGACCACGTGCTTCAGCGAATCCTCCGGCGCGACCCAGGCGACCTCTTCGCCGCGGTGCATCACATCGCCGACGCGGAGGCGCAGATTTCGTCCCAATTGTCCGCCTGCGTGGAGCCGCGAAAAGTGCTCGGCCGTGAAGCCGCGGGCTTGCATCAGAGCGATCGCCAGCGCGTGGCCAATGGCCATCGCCACGGCCGAACTAGCGGTGGGCGTGAAACCCTCCGGGTCTGCCTCGCGCTGGACGCTGGCGTCGAGCACGACATCCATCTCGCGCGCCAAAGGCGACGACGGATTTCCCAGGATGCCGACGAACGCCGGCCGGAATTCGCGGAGCGCGGGGACCAAGTCGAGCAGTTCGGCGGTCGAACCGCTTTTCGAAATCATCAGGACGGAGTCGCCGGGCTGGCACACGCCCAGATCGCCGTGAGCGGCTTCCGTGGGATGCAGAAAAACGGCGGGGGTGCCGGTGCTTTGGAGAGTAGCGGCGATTTTGCGGGCGACGTGCCCGGATTTGCCGATGCCGGTGACGATCAGTTTGCCGGAATGGCCCAGGATCGTCTCCACCGCGGCGATGAGACTCGTATCACTCCCATCCACAAGTCGCGCCGACGCGGAGAGAATCGCCTGCGCCTCTGTTTCCATGACCTTACGCGCGGCTGCGAGCCACTCGGCGCGCTGGTCGACTGGGCTCACTGATGTGCTAGCGGAAGCCTTCACAGGCTGAATGTAGCATGTCCCCCAGCTCTTTTGGTACGTTTGAGCATGAGCGCGTGATGGACCCTGCCTGTCTACGTCACACTGAGATCCCCGGCACCTCGAAGCTTTTCGCCGATCTGACCTATCATTTCGATAGGGTTGCGCGCTTTTACCGGCACAATCCTCACCAGCGGGAGTCGTACGCCTCGGCGGCGCGCGAGATTCAATACCCCGATGACCGGCGAGCGGCGGTATCGCGTGTTTTAGAGTCCCAGAATCCGGGGAACGCGTTGGTTGGGCGGTTCGCGCAGGCCGGTACGGTCGCGGTCCTCACGGGGCAGCAGGTCGGCCTGTTTTCGGGACCCGCTTACACCATATACAAGGCCCTCACGGCCGCGCGGCTGGCCGAGGATCTGAACTCGAGCGGCATCCCGGCCGTGCCGATCTTCTGGCTGGCGACCGAGGATCACGATTTTGCCGAAGTCGATCATGTGTGGATTTTTGATGCCGCACACCATCCGGTTGCATTGCGCACCGAGGCTCCCGCGGCGTGGCAGGGTAAGCAGCGGCCCGCGGGCGGGTTTCCGGTGGAGCATCCCCCGATTGCGGAGCTTCGCAACGCGCTAGCCGGATTCGAGCATGGCGAAGAAGTCGCCGCGCTGGTCGCAGAATCGTACGCCCCTGGCCTCACCATGGGCGCGGGATTCCGCGCGATGCTGCTCAAACTGCTGGGCAAGGTCGGGATGCTGGTGGTGGATCCGTTGGATTCGCAGCTACGGAACGTTGGCGCGCCGTTTATGGCGGATGCGCTGGCTGCCGCGCCCGAACTAAAAAAGGGACTGCTGAATCGCAACAAGGAATTGACGGCGGCCGGGTATCATGCGCAAGTCAACGTCGAAGAGAGCACCTCGCTTTTCTTTCTGTTGGAGAACG
>JAIQFE010000075.1 GCA_020073445.1 Terriglobia bacterium | reverse complement strand
TTGCCTGTTAGGTAGGCTCACCTTCGTCAGTTGGCGATCCGCGAGCGGCTTTAGGAGGTTGAAAGTATGTTGAACGTAACCGTCGAAGACCGGAACGACATCGTGATTCTGCGCTGCGCCGGCAGAATCGTGCGGGGCGAGGAAACCGCCCTTTTGTGCGCTGCGAGTCAGCAGCACGGGCGAACTGTCGGCGTTGATCTCGGGCGAGTGGATGCGATCGACGCCGCCGGGATCGGCCTGTTGGTTTCGCTCCAGGCCGCCGGCATCTATCTCAGACTCATGAATCCGAACGAGCATGTGCGCGAGATGTTGAGACTGACTCATCTGGACTCTGTTTTCGAAGTGAGCGGACCTCTTTCAACGCAAGAGATGCCCGAAGGAAGGCCGGCCAATGACGAACTTCAGTCCGAACCGAGAACATTCAGACTCACTGCGTAGTGGGGTCGTTTTGGGGCCGGTCGATTAGCTCCCCTTCCACTCGTTCTGGCCCCTGCGCCCGCGTCCGATTTGCTTTTTCGCATCCCTCCAGAAGAAGATACTTACTCCATGATCGTGAACTTCGCGGAGCGGGCGCACAACCACAACTGGGAACTGGACCCGGTCATCCGATCTTTGCTGGATACGGATTTCTACAAGCTCCTGATGTTGCAGTTCATATGGAAGCATTACCCGAAAACCCAGGTGTCGTTCTCGCTGGTCAATCGCACTTCTGCGGTGCGTTTGGCCGACATGTTCGCAACCAAAGAGATTGTCGAGCAGCTGGAGCATGTCCGGAAACTGCGCTTTCGAAAATCGGAACTGGTCTGGCTGGCGGGTAACACGTTCTATGGCCGCCGCGGAATTTTTGAGCCGGCATTCCTGGAATGGCTGGAGCAGGATTTCAAATTGTCGGACTATGCGCTATCGATCAAGGACGGCCAGTTCCATTTGTCCTTCGATGGCTATTGGCCCGAAACCACCCTGTGGGAACTCTATGCGCTCTCCATCCTCGACGAGCTGAGGACGAGAGCCAATATGAAGAAGCTGAGCGAGTTCTATCTCGATATTTTGTATGCCCGTGCGAAAACGAAACTCTGGGGCAAGATTGAGCGTCTGCGCGGCGTACCGAGTCTGAGCGTGGCGGATTTCGGAACCCGGCGCCGCCACAGCTTTTTGTGGCAGGAATACGTGGTCAAGGCAATGGCCTCCAATCTCCGCAGCGGTTTTATTGGAACGTCGAACGCCTTTCTCGCCCATAAGCACGACCTTGAGGCGATTGGAACGAATGCGCATGAAATTCCGATGGTGCTCGCCGCGCTGGCCAACGATGAGCAGGCCATGAAGGCTTCTCAATACCACGTACTCGAGCTGTGGCAGAACACCTACGAAGGCGCGCTGCACATCATGCTGCCGGACACGTTCGGCACAACTCAATTCCTCAAGAACGCGCCTGACTGGACGGCCGACTGGACCGGCCAGCGCATGGACAGCAAAGATCCGTACGTGGCGGGCGACGAATATATCGAGTGGCTGAAGGGCCGCGGCCGCGATCCGCGTGACAAGCTCGCTATCGCCTCGGACGCTCTCGACATCGATGACATCATCGGTCTCCACGCTTATTTCGGTGGAACACTGCAGGGCAGCACGACCGCCCAGGACTTCCGCAGCGCCGCCGACTTCCAGGATCGGCAAAAGTGGATTCCGGGCCGGCGCATTCGATTCAGCGCCGGCTGGGGAACTCTGCTGACCAACGATTTCCGCGGCTGCGATCCCAAAGGCAGCAGCGAATTTGATCCCATCAGCCTGATCTGCAAAGTGTCCGACGTCGAAGGGCGGCCAGCCGTGAAGCTCTCCGACAATTACGCGAAGGCGCTCGGTCCGGAGTCCGAAGTGGAACGCTACCGGCGCGTGTTCGGCACGGCGGGGATGACGAATGCTCCACTGGTGGCGTGACGCGGCCAACCAATTGGGACATCATCCGCTGGCCGAGCACAGGCTCAGAGATCAGATAGAGCGCCGCCTTGTCGCAATCATTTATGAAATGTCCTGATGGCTTGTAGTCTAGAAACGCCCCCAATGGCCTCTGCCACGGACGACACGCCGAAGCATCCCCACCCCGGCCTCTGCCGGACGTGTCAGCATTCGCGCCGGATCGAGTCGGATCGCGGCTCGGTTTTCATCAGGTGTGAGCTTTCATCCGAGGATTCGCGGTTCCAAAAGTATCCCCGCTTGCCGGTGCTGGTTTGCAGCGGCTACCGCCCCAAGTCAGCGTAAACGGACGGCTCACCGTACGTAGAAATAGAGCACGATGTGCAAGAAGATCGGGGCCGCAAAGCGTCGAATCCATCCGGTCAAGAGTCCCAGCTCATATCAAGTATTGGTAGAAGCGGGAGAATTGTGCTACTTAGTGGTCTTGGCGGCAATGTAATTCCGCGGCGGGCATCACCGCTGGAAATGGAAACCTGACCTATGGCCTTCAAACGCAACCTCGTGCTCAGCCTCTTGCTGGGACTGGCCGGAGGACTCGCCGCCTACGCTCTCGCCTGGGGCCTGTTCACCACGCATCCGGAACTGGGGATGGAACCCGCCAGCGGGCGCGCGATTGCGCTCTGGGTCGCCCCGCTCGTTTTTCTCGGAAGCCTGATCTATTTCGCAGCGAGGAATCGCGACCGCTAGCGGGTCTGCAGTCTATAATGAAGAATTCGGCATGAGCTCGCGCCCGGCACCGTGGGCACGGCTCATCATTCATCGATTCGCCAGGAGAAACGTCATGTCCGCACCCAGCCGCCGCCCCGAAATTCGCCGCCGTCGCACCCGCAAAGAAAAAGTCGTCAAGCTGCGCAAGCGTCTGGCAGCAGCATCTTCTCCCGCCGACAAAGACCGCCTCACCGCGAAGCTGCACCGCACGGAACTGGTGTCCCCGGGCAACCCGTTGGTCGCGAAGTCCTAGCCGGCCTGGCCCTCTGCAAATCAAGGAACCTCGACCGTCACGAATCTCGCCGCGTGAGCGCCCGTATTGGTCAGCGTGTGCGTGTAGCCTCCGGGCAGCCACTTGACCTCTCCGGCCTTGAACGTTCCTGGCATTGGGCCCATCCCTTCGACATCGCTGCGCACCTCGAGATCGCTGACGGCGACCAACAGGTGCGGCCCGTTGTGATGGTGGCTGGGCACGGTCGCGCCCGCCTCCAGATTAACTTCGGACACACGCACGCCGTCCTTCACAAACAGGATCTTGCTGCGGCCGCCCGCGAACGTCTTTTCGCCACTCTCTTCCAGCCAGGAAGAAGGAGACGTCCGCATCTTCTCGTCCTGCACGATCTCGATCGTCACATTGCGAAAGGGCGTCTCCGCCAGGTTCCTGGCGATATGCGCAAAGTTCCCCGGAACAAAGCGAGTGTCGCCGTCAGCAAGCTTGAGTTCGACCGGCACCTTGCCATCGACTTCATTGGAAACATGGGAATCGCCGAGCGTCACAAACAAATAGTCATGGCGGTGACAATGCATCAACGTGGCCGCGTGCGGCGCAACCTCCACTTGGAAGACGCGCAGGTACTCATTTTCGACGGCAAGATGATGCGAAGGTTCCGAGGTGATTTCAACTTCCGGTGCGGCGGCAAAGGCAGCCAGCATCGCCATCAGCAGGAAGAGCGGGAGGGCACGTTTCATAGCGGCGGATTGTAGCACCCGCGGTTTCTAAACGGACGCTGCTAAACGAGCGACCATCCGGGATCGCCCCATCGTGCCCGATCCGCACCTCCCCTGGTACCGGACTTGCGATGCACCAGTTGGTCGCCCGAGCCCGCTCCTGAAAGAACTCTAATCTGGTCCAAGCACTGGACGAGTCCTGCCAGGAGGGCGGTTGCAAAATTCAGTGGCGAGAAGGAGCAGCGTCATGAAGGGAACGATCGTTAAGTGCATGGAAGAGCTCGTCACGAAGCAGTTTGGCGCCGGGAAATGGCAGGAGTCCCTCGAGAGAGCGAGGATCCCAAAGGAGCGCTGCTTCACCGTGTTCTGCGATGTGGACGAGACAGAAGTCATGGGCATCATGACGGGCATTGCGGGCGCGGCGTCCCTCTCCATGGAGCAGTTGATGGAAGCATTCGGCGAGTACTGGTCTACGGTGTATGCGCCGCACATCTACGAAGCGTACTTCGCCGACGCAACCAGCGCGCGCGAGTTATTACTCAACCTCGACCACATCCACGAAGTCATGACCAAGTCGATAAAGCTTGCCCGGCCACCGCGCTTCCGCTACGAGTGGAAGGGAGACAAACTTCTGATCATGCACTATGACTCCAGCCGCAGGCTGGTGGCCCTCATGCCCGGACTCATTCGTGGCTTGGGGAAGTACTACAAGGAGAGACTGACCGTAAGAGTTGTTGGCAACGCGGTCCATGTGCGGTTCCCATGAGGGTTTGCTGCCCGGAAGGAATTCCGCCTTAAGTTATCCTAATGTGGATTCGTTGCCCTACAAACGGCGCAAAGCCGGCGCTATTGGTAGACGATCGTGCCGCTGACGATGGTTGCCACAACTCTCCCTTGCAGTTGCCATCCATCGAAAGGCGTGTTCCTTGACTTTGAGAGCGACTTGGCCGCCTCAAAGGTCCACTTCTTCTTGGGATCAAAGATGGTGACGTCGGCAACCGAACCGCGGGCGAGTGAGCCGCGGCCGCGCAAATCGAAGCAGCGCGCCGGGCCGGCCGTGAAAAGTTCAACCACCCGAGCAAGCGGGATGCGCTTCTCGCGATGCAGCTTGGTAATGGCGAGGGCCAAGGCCGTCTCCAGACCAGTGATCCCAAACGCGGCGCGCTCAAATTCCATCTGCTTCTCATGCAGAGCATGCGGCGCGTGGTCGGTCGCGATCGCGTCCACTGTCCCGTCAGCTAGCGCGGCCAGGATGGCCTCGAGGTCTGACGCCGAACGCAGCGGCGGATTCATCTTGTAGTTGCTGTCGTAGTCCCGCATGTCTTCGTCCGTCAGCGTGAAATGGTGCGGGGTGACTTCGCAGGTGACGCGGGCTTTCGCACGTTTGCCGCGGCGCACGCCCTTCAGCGCGTCTGCCGTTGACAGGTGCGCCACATGCAATCGAGCATTGGGAATCTGTATCGCCAGTTGCACATCGCGCTCCACCACCGAAGCTTCGGCCGCGGCAGTCATGCCCCGCAAGCCGAGGCGGAACGAGCGCGCTCCCGCGTGCATCGAGCAGTCCTCGGTCATGCGCGTGTCCTCGGCATGCTGCACGACGGGAAAATTCAACTCGCCGCCGAGCACGAGCCCCTCGCGCATGATCGCGTCTTCGAGGATCGGCTTGCCATCATCCGTAACCGCGATTGCACCCGCACGCTGCAGGGAGCGGAAATCCGTCAGCGTGGCTCCTTTGCTCGAACGTGTGGCCGCCGCAATGGGAAAAACATTGACCACCGCGCCGCGCTCCGGTTGCCGGAGCCACTCGACCCACTCGGCAGAATCCACGACCGGCGCCGTGTTTGGCATGGTGCATACCGACGTGAAGCCGCCGGCTGCGGCGGCTGCCGTGCCGGTGGCGATCGTCTCTTTATGGCCTTGACCGGGCTCGCGCAGGTGCACGTGCAGATCGATGAATCCTGGCGCAACAATCAGTCCACGAGCGTCGAATTTCTCGTCGGCAGCCCCACGAATCTTGTTGGGCGCAGCCACCTCCGCAACCCGTCCATCCTTCAGCAGGACATCCATGAGCGCATCCACACGCGCCGCAGGGTCAATGAGGTGGCCCCCCTTGATGAGGAGCGAGGATGCCGACTTCGTCTTGCCGTGAGCCATATATCTACACGCTGAAACTGAACCACGTCATTTGAACAGATCGTCCGACTTTCGATCACCAAACCAGGGACGAAACAGGACGTCCTGCTGCCATCCCCGGTCAAGAGCATTCTCGAACTTCTGCGCTTCTTCTGGCGAAAACTGGGATTTGTGACATTCCAGTGCCCGGTGATAGGCCAACTGGTCGGCCTTCGTGAAGCTCACGCGCACCGTAAGATAAGCCGGGTCGGTCGCGTGCCAACTCATGGACGCAGGCCAGAATTCATTCAGCGACTTGACTTGTTCCGGCGAGAAGCCGACATAAAACAGCTTCACATCCGCCTTCGACGACTGAATCGCCTGCGTCACTCCGTCAGCCACCAGACGGTGGTCGGGATGACCGTAGCCTCCCTCTGCGCCCCACGTAACCACCACTGCGGGATGCAACTCCGCAATCAACTTCTCCACCTGGTCGGCGACCTCCTGGATGTTGTGTCCCAGCGGGCTCGAGATTGCACCGAGTTCACCATCGTTCAACCCGAAAAGAACCGGCGGCTCGATCCCGAGTTGCCGACACGCACACCCAGCCTCCTCGCGCCGCACTTTGGCCAATGGTTCGCCCGCCGGAATCGCGGCCCGATCGTTCGTCCCTTTCTCGCCCTTCGTGGCAATCGCCAGGTATACCTTGGCGCCCTCGCGGGCATAGCGCGCCAGCACCGGCCCCACCAGCGTCTCGTCATCCGGATGGGCAAACACCGCCAGCAACACCTTGGGCCGTTGTTGTGCCACGGCCGCTGCGCACGCGAGAAGCAGAACCAAGGCAACACGCCTCATCGCATTCTCCCCATCGCCCGCGCCAGGATCGCCATGCGCGTGGGCACCCCGTTGCGTACTTCTTCCAGAATCCGCGACTGCGCCCCGTCGGCAATGTCGCTCGTCAGCTCAAGCCCTCGAATGATTGGCCCGGGATGCATCACGATGGCATCTTTCTTGGCCATCTTCAAGCGCGCCGGTGTCATCTGATAGCGCGCGATATATTCTGGCAGGTCGATCTTCAACCCTGACAATCGCTCTTTTTGCACCCGCAGAAGCATGACCACGTCGGTGCCGCGCAACGCATCTTCAATATGCCGCGTCACGCGAATGCCGGGCGCTAGCGTCGCCGCGACTTCCGGCACGAGTTCCTGCGGACCGCAGAGAATCATCTTCACCCCAAACTTGCTGAGCAGGTGGCAGGCGGACCGCGCCACCCGGCTGTGGAAGATGTCCCCGACAATCGCGACCTGCAGGCCTTTGAAGCTCTTCTTGTTGCGCAGAATCGTGTAGGCATCCAGCAGCGCCTGCGAAGGATGCTCGTGCAGGCCATCGCCCGCATTGATCACCGGGACGTCAATATGCTGCGCCATCACTTGCGGCGCTCCAGCGTTGGGGTGGCGGATCACGATCACGTCCGCGCCCACCGCACGCACCGTGTACCCGGTATCGAGCAGCGACTCGCCTTTCTCAATGCTGGAACCGGCAGCCTGGATGAGGACGGTGTGTGCTCCGAGCGTCTTGGCGGCGATCTCGAACGAACTGCGCGTGCGCGTGGAAGCTTCGTAGAAAAGAAGCAGAACCCGCTTGCCCTTGAGCAAGGGACGCGGCCGGTCCGGATTCATGCGCCGCGCGAATTTCAGAATTTTCAGGATTTCCGCTGCTTCCAGGTGCTCAATCCCGAGCAAGGAACCACGAGCTGCATTCATGGGCATGGTCGCAACCACTTACTGCGATCTGCGTGGAGTCTTTCAATAACTCGCGGCCTTGGAGCCACCGCGTTACGCTGTTGTTTTTTCCATCAACAAGACTTTTTCCGCGTCATCCACTTCGCGCAGCTTCACTTCAATGATCTGACTATCGGTTGTTTGCACTTTGCGTCCCACAAAGGCCGCCTCAATCGGCAGTTCCCGGTGGCCGCGGTCGATCAGGACACACAGTTGTACCCGTTTCGGGCGCCCCGAGCGGAACAGCGCATCCATCGCGGCGCGCGTCGTGCGTCCGGTATAAAGCACGTCGTCGATCATCACCACAGACTGGTCGACAATCGGAATTTCCAGCTGGCTCTTCTGCACGACTGGCTTCTCACCCAGCGTGGAAAGATCGTCGCGATAGAGCGTGATATCGAGCGTGCCCACGGGCACGGGCTTCTTTTCAATGCGCTGGATGATCTTGGCCAGCCGCTCGGCCAAGGGAACGCCGCGCCGCTTGATGCCGACGAAGGCCAGGTCCTCGATGCCGTTATTTTTCTCGAGAATTTCATGCGCCAGCCGGATCAGCGTGCGCTCGATTTCCGAGGCCGACATCAGCTGTGCCTTCTCGTGAATCTCGACTGGACGACTTGGAACCCGTGAACTCATAAACGCTGCATCATACGCGTGCGGAAAGATCAGAGCAAGCCACCCCGGAAAGCGGTAGTGGTGCAGTTTGAAATCCACAGGGCTGGCATCCTGAGTCGGCCTGTGGGAAACTGTCGGAATGGGAAAACAAGAGAGACTTTTGCGGGTTCCTCGCGATCCAAAGTCACCCGGCGAGTGCACTGCATGCGGGCATAAGTTTACGGAACCCGACATGCTTAAGAAATTCAGGGAGCACAATTGCCACGAGGATGCCAGCCAAGCCGCTGCCCGGATCGTGAGAGAAGCTACGAAGTAGATTTGGAAGCTTCTATTATGCTGTGTATGCGGGTAAGGTCTATTTCGCCAAACTTCTCCTCATATTGTTTAACCGTCGATTGTAGCGCTTCCAGTGCAGCTTTGGCATGTCCAGGCGACATGACCACAGTTCCATGATTCTTGGCCAGAACGTTGTTACCTTCCACATCAAAAACTTCCATAAATTTGATCCGAATATCCCAAGGCGTCATCCCCATGGTAGTGCTATTGCAATAAATCAAGAATGGTTTGTCGGAATCCACAATATTGAGTGTCTTCGAGACATCCTTAGATTCTGGCATCTGTGCTCCCTGCTGCTGCCGTGAAATAGAGTTGACTGGCTGCTTTGATTACATTCGCATCTGCGAGGCTTCTAATCGATAGATCAGCGGACGTTGCTGTTTCGCCTGTAGTGATGAACTCCTCAGCGGATGTGGTAGCCGTTGAAAAATTTAGCGTCGCCTGGGCCGGATCTTCCACAGATCGCGTTCTGCCTCTAGCATACCGTCGTTCCAAGCTCACGTATTCATCAGCAAAACTTGGGACAGCTAAACGCTTCCAACTGAAGCCGTCGATGAATTCAATCATTTCGCTATACGGTACGAAGCTAACAATTAATCCCACATTGAATATCGATGCGAGCTTCTTGAGTGTGCTGAGCGAGAAGTTTCCATATCCGGTCTTCTCCATCAATGAGAAGCGCGGCTGCTTCGTTTCCATCTTCTCGGCAACATACTTCTGATTCCACCCACGTGCCTCTCTCATGGCACGTAGTTGCATTGGTAGTCCCGTATCAATTTCTTCGGAGATGAAGGCGGCGCGGTAGGTTTGATCCGTGAGTTTTTCTAGAAGCACTTCTTTAGACATCGTATCGCTCCGTTGGGGGAGGAGTTTTATCGAATTGCTTCTTTAGATTCTTGGCGTTCCTAATTGCTTGCTGCTGGTCCTTCTTGCTACTCCTGCCAAACATCACTACGAAACACCTCCCACTGAAATATCCGTAAATCCTGTGTTCAACGTTTCTATCGTCAAGCCGAATCTCACCAATCCCGCTTCCTAGCGGGCGGTAGTATGGCATTGGCCACTTGGGACCGATGAACTGCAGACGACGCAGCGTGACGTCTAGCTTGGCCTGGAGAGGCCTGTTTCCCGATAGCCAATCCACGATGGCATTGCGCCTCACCGTCCTGACCGCCCAAAACTCCCATAGAGGCTTCATAATATCACAAAAACGTTATAAATCAAGCTTTTTTTCTTGACAAAGTATTATAACTTTTTTATTATATTCTTGCTGGTCAGATATGAATAGGCTCAAGCTCGATAAGCGGACGCAGGTTATAACCGTTCTGGTTGAAGGCACTTCTATAAATGCGACCAGCCGAATCACCGGCGTAGCGAAGCATACCATCTTAAAGCTGCTTAAAGACATGGGTTGCGCTGCTGTCACCTACCACGATGCCCACGTCCGCAATCTTCATGTGCGCCGTTTACAGTGCGATGAAATTTGGGCTTTCGTTGGCGCGAAGATGAAGAACACAAGCGCGGAGAAGATCGAACAGGGATGGGGTGACGTGTGGACTTGGACCGCGATTGACGCAGATACAAAACTGATCGTGTCGTACACACTGGGACAGCGCAACGCGGGAACTGCTTACACGTTCATGCAGGATGTGGCTTCCCGCATTACCAACCGGATTCAATTAACTACTGACGGCCTTCGCGTTTATGCCGAAGCTGTCGAAAACGCATTTGGCGCGGACATCGACTATGCCATGCTGGTCAAGATTTACGGTGCATCGAATGACGGCCCGGAATCGCGCTACAGCCCCGCAACCTGCATCGGATGCCGCACTGGAGTGCTCGCTGGCGATCCCAATCCCAAGCACATCAGCACTTCGTTTGTCGAGCGGCAGAATCTTTCCATGCGAATGGGAATGCGCCGCTTCACGCGCCTCACAAACGGATTTAGCAAGAAGCTAGAGAACCATGGGCACATGACCGCGCTGTACTTCATGCACTACAACTTTTGCCGGATTCACAAGACGCTGCGCGTCACACCTGCGATGGAAGCAGGTCTGACAGATCACGTTTGGGACATTGACGAACTGGTTGGACTACTGGAAGATGCGCACTAGGACAAAAAGAAACGACCGCTTTCGCGGTCGTCGGGTCCAACGTTACGCACGTTGGAGCTGTTGTCTACAGGTAAGATTTTAGCAGGTGTGAAATGGTTGTCAATACCAAGTATGGTAAACCAAAGTCACGTGTAATCACGTATATAGACGGTTTTGTAGTGCACCCCTCAGAACTGGACACATGGGGCCGCGTTTGAAGTAATGGTTTGGGCGAACCGGGCACGAGCATCGTGCGGGGTTTGTCCGTGGAGTCCGCGATGCGGACGGTCGTGATTGTACTCTTCGATCCAGCGAGCGATGCTCTGTTCGGCCTGGTCGAAGTTCTGGTACTCGTTGAGCCACACCTCCTCTTCTTTTAAGCTG
>JAIQFE010000074.1 GCA_020073445.1 Terriglobia bacterium | reverse complement strand
CATCCCGGTCGTCTGTCACGGAGACCGTCTCACGCCTCGCTGTCACCCTTCCCATCCACGCCGCCCCTCAGGATTACACGGCTTAAATCGCTTTCAAAACGCATAGCCCCTGCTTCGGCTCAGTTCAATGCCGCCTTATCTGAAGTGCTCGGGCACCGCCTACCCGTCTTCGCCCCGGCATCCCCCGCCCGAGCACTCCAGATCAAAGCTACCGGATTATCGGAAGCTTCCCACGACCAGGGCGGCGG
Organism: Terriglobia bacterium; assembly: GCA_020073445.1. GTDB lineage: Bacteria > Acidobacteriota > Terriglobia > Bryobacterales > Bryobacteraceae > Palsa-187. The sequence goes on along the minus strand of JAIQFE010000074.1, from coordinate 11,092 downwards.
ACCATACATGGACGTATTGTCAGCATCCGGTAGTTACTTTTCCGCGCGTCGTCGGCTACGGATAACGCCCAGGCCAACTACCAAGCGCCTGGGCCGGGCAGGGACCGTGTGTGGTTGAACGTGTATTCGCCGAGCAGATGCTCATCGCCTGCCTCATCGAACGTGACCAGGCGTGCGATCAGCGTACTTGTCGGCATGGCCTTCGCCCATGTGATCGACTCCTGGTAGTAAACATCGCTTGTCCCGGAATGAACGGGGATGTCCGGCAACCGGAGCTGTTCGACGCCACGTTCATCACAGAGGCAGAGATCGACGCGGTTCGCACCGGTTAAGTTCGCGGCCAGACGCGCCACCAGAAAGTCGTCTTCGGCTGTCACTGTGCACTGGACGCCGCCGCCCGCCGGAGGAGCGTATTGGCGGACACGCAAGCCTTCCTCCGCGACACGCTGAAGAAATGCGTCGCTGACAACCATCCGTAGAGAGCCCTCGCGCGCGATCTTGCGGACTCCTTCAGCAAGCGCGATGACTTCGCGAAGACGCGCTCCGCATTCGTCGCACGTAAACAGATGTTCCTCGGCAGCCTCTTCTTCGGGTTTCGTCAGAGCCGCGAGCCAATAGTCCGCGAGGACGGCTGCGTTGATGGGAGTTGAGCAGTTCATGCAGCAACTCCCATGCAATCGCGCAACTGGTGGATCGCCCGATGGCGAATCACCCGCACATAGGCTTCAGAAACGCCCAGGAAACTGGCGACATCCGCGCCGGTCTGCTCGTCGTAGAAAGTCATCACAACGACCGCGCGTTCGCGTTCTTTCAGATTCTGCACGCAGCGGGTTAGCTGTTCATGGTCGAGGCGCGGCAAGGACGCCTGGACCGGCCCCAGCAGATCCGCGCCAAACTGTTCGAGCAGGCGTTCTTTTCTCTGAGCGCCGCGGCGCAGCTCGAGCACCGTCATTCGGCATGTTCCCAGCACGAAAGACGCGAGCTTCTCCGGTTCACGCAGGCGACCCGCCCGGAGCGCTTCCAGTGTCGTGATCAGAACCTGCTGCGTAAGGTGGTCCGCGGCGTGTCGGTCTCTCAAGTGACGTAAGCCGTAGAGTCGGATGCGGGGAGCCATCCGGCGGAACAGCTCGGCTTCAGCTTCGGAGTCGCTTCCGGAGCCTATTTTCCCCGCCAGATCAGCATCGCTCAGGTCTTCGTTCAGATGAAGGGCCATCGGTACATATTTTATGTGTAACGGGAAGGCTTGTCGTTACACATCCGGGTATCTGGCAGGCCGTAGTACCCCAAGCGGTCCGTCAAGAGACCAAAAGAAGGCAGATCAAATCGAGAAAGAGGAGCATCCTGTGGATTCCAACCAAGCCAAGACTGTAGCTGATTTTCTGATCGCCGATTTCGAAAATGAAATGCAGGCAACCCTGCGCGTCATCGAATCGGTTCCCACCGGCCATCTCGACTACCGGCCGGACTCGAAGTCGAAAACCGGTCTGGGACTCATCCGGCACATTGCGCTTGAGGATGAATGGCTGCTGAATAGCATCGCAAACGGCGAGTTTGCACCCCCGCCGGACGATTCAGACGCATGCGGCATCATGACTCCGGCTGACGCCAGTGCCCGCTATAAAGAAAAGGTTCCGGCGGCTCTGAATCGCGTACGCGCGCTGTCAGGCGAAAAGTTGGCTAACGTTCTGGACGTTCTCGGTATGATCCAAGCCCCCGCAGTCAACTTGCTTGCCATGGCGGTCAAGCATTCGGTGCACCACCGCGGCCAGCTCAGCACCTACCTGCGCCCGATGGGCGGTCGGGTCCCGGGGATCTACGGGCCTACCGCCGACACGCAGGAGCAGCAACACCAAACCGCCTGACGACAAGGAGAACACAAATGATCACAAATCAAGAAACCGGTACGCACGTTGACGAAGTCGCGGCTGGCATCTATCGCATCTGTACGCCGCTGGACGTGATTCCCGGGGGATTCACGTTCAATTCGTACCTGATCGCCGACGATGAACCCCTGCTGTTCCACACGGGGTACCGCAAGATATTCCCGATCACCCTGGAAGCCATAAAGAAAGTGATGCCGGTCGAGAAGTTGCGCTGGATTGGTGGATCGCACTTTGAAGGAGACGAGTATGGCGCGCTGAACGACTTGCTGGCCTCCGCTCCCGAAGCGACACCGTTTGGCACCGAAATCGGTGTACTGACATCCCTCAATGACTTTGCCGCCCGGCCTGCCCGCGGGTTCGGGGATGGCGAGGAATTTTCCATCGGGAGCCGCCGGATGAAGTGGCTCTACACTCCGCACGTTCCGCACGGCTGGGATTGCGGCATTCTGTTCGACCTGTCCACGCAGACGCTGTTGTGTGGAGACCTGTTTACGCAAGCTGGAGCGAATATGCCACCCGTGACCGAATCGGAGATACTCACGGCCAGCGAAGGTATGCGCGGGATGATGGACTATTACGCTCACGCGACCAGTACGTCGACGATCTTAGAGCGCTTGGCGGGCCTCAGTCCGGCGATGCTCGCCTGTCAACACGGGAGCGCTTATCGAGGCGACGGCGCGGCACTGCTCCGCGAGTTGGCCACCACGATTGAAAGCGAGAGCGCCAAGCTGTCCCAACAACCGCGTGCCGTGACCGCGTAATGGGCTCTCCGAACCGATAGCTTCCGGTTGGTCAGCAATCCGGAAGCTACTTTTGGGGCGAATCGATGGCGGAGTCAACTTTCGTTTTGCCGGTTTATCGGTACTCGCCCAGCCGGCCCAGCTCGAAAAGTGCCGAATAGAGCGTTTCGACCATTAAACGTTTAGGGCGTCGCGACGACGCTTTGACGGAGCAGGACGAGGGATTCTCCGCGGAGCGAAAGATCGACCAGGAGGCTCTGCGAAGGACAGCAGTTGGCGTCGCCCTCGCCGTAGAAGCCTGCTTCTCCCCGCAAACTCTGCGGGTCGATGCGGATCCCGTGTCGGATGCGGCCAATAAAGCCGCGCGGCAATTTGTCGAGCCACTCCTGCCGGACCCCATACCATCGTCCATCAACATGACGCTGGAGAAACTCCTGGCCGCAGCCCCCGGTGCCGTTGACACATGTCATCACGCTCAACAATGTCGTGCCCTGACTTGTTGGTGCTACCTCGGGCGTAATGGAGCGCCAGACGCCGTGTTCGCCCGTCTCGATCCGCTCGTGCCACACAGGGCGGACCCGCCCTGGCGCAGGCGCCTCGAAGAGGACCGCTTCCTCTTCCGTGACCGTATCCCGCGCGTCCGGACCGCGCTTTTGATCCTCGGCGGTGAACTGCGACGTCCAGCGATAGTGGGCAATGATCCATCGGGTCAGCGGTCTGCCGAGAACTTGATATGCCGCTACCTCGCAATGTGTGCTGACGAGGGAGTCGCCATGCGGTCCCTGGAGCCGGTCGTTCGCTGGCTGGACGGGCAGGACGATGCATTCCTTCTGCGCGCGCGCAGAATCAACGTTAGCCTGAGACGACAGGATGCCGAGCATGGCTTCGCGCAACATACTCTGGCGCGAGTCTTCGGCACGGGGCAGGTTCTGCGCGAGCACGCGATCGCTTCCGCAGCCGAACCAACAGCAAACGAGGACAGGGATCGTGACAGATCGCGACGCTTTGACTATGACGTTTCGCTGCAACTTCCTTACCCCTTTCTAGCTCCGTGCCAGTTTGTCCGCGGTTACGGGGACCCGCGCGGTCAGGGATCGCAATCGTAGTCGTTGCCGGCGATCGGCTTGAGCGCGGTGTCTGCAGTGAACAGCGTGTAGACAGAGCCGCAGAAATCACTGTTCCATTTGACGAGGAGCAACTGCTGGTATGCAAGGCGGAATGAGATTGCGGAGGCGGCGTCCGGTTGTTCCTGTGATGACGCCGTCCAGGTGACAGTGCGGCTGCCATCGGTGAAATCGTAGACTGCCGGACCCGCCTGCTTTCTCTTTTCGAATTTAGCGCCGGGATGGACCTCTTTGATATCTGCTGGCTTGCCGACGATGGCGAAGGCCGCCGTGGTCACAGGGCGAGAAGGCTTACCGACGACGGCGCCAGAAGCTACTCTTCGCTGGACGATTGTCATGCCCGTGTCGAAATCAAAGTCTACAGAGCCTTTGAGCTGGACGGGCTGGAGCGGGATGACGCCGCCGGCGTATATCAAGAGGTACGTGGCGCGGCTGACAGCGGAATCGAGGGGAGCGCGAAAGCCGACGGAACGAAACTGAGGGCCTGCGCTCTCGAAGGTCGAAAGACGTGCGATTTGTGGGGGCGTGGGCCGGTCGAGATTCAGCCATGGGAGAGCGATGCGGGCCTTGCCTTCCCAGTTAATTTCCTGAAAAGGATCGAAGGTGACTTCATTGCTCTTCGCTTCAAGGTACGCGCGGTGAAACTGATCGGTGCCGAACAGGTCGTAGATTGACTGGGACTGGAGCGCGGAGGCCATAAAGACGAGGAGTCCGGAGAGCAACTTCATCGTTCTGCTAATCGGTGGAAGGGCGACCTTGCTGCATGGTACTGCTTTTCGCGGCTCACAGCCACCTGGGTTGAGATGGCTGGAATAAGTACGCCCGTTATTTGGCATTACCGTCACTTAGCCCGCGAGGGACAGCTATGTTCCCTCACGCTAGTTCCTGCGCTGCGGGAATCAGTCAACAGCCTCAATGATGGTGATCACCATTAAGTCGCGCTCTAACTTCCCCTGCCGGCTTCATTCAGTCTCACATCCTCACAGCATCGAGTCCAACGACGTACCTACCGTTAATAGTACTTAACGGTAAACTTACGGACCCACGCGATGGATTTCATTGCACTGGAGTGCATTGCAGGTCCGAATCCCACAGTTAGAGGATTTGCATAGGACTTCTTTACTTCTATGTATTAACCTCGGACGTGTCCGACAGTCTCTGACGTCACGTCACTGGAGAATGCTGCTGAGCGAGCCCAACAACTACCGGAACGGTCTCACTTCTACTGCTTCCCCGGCAGAGTTGGGGGATCTCCCAACGGCTTTAGCTTAACCGATCAAGATGCCGTCAAGCTCTGTGTTACGGCGGAACCGCTATCGACCACGGACTGGAACGGCGAGCGGTTACCGCCCGACGATGTGACGGGTGCTCTTCTCGTTCTCAGCGCAGATCTCCTCGATCATTTCTGTGTCGAGCACGATTGCCTGTTTAAGCTGCACCGACCACGGCTCTTTGTAGGCGCCGGGGTCATCCACCGTAACATCGATCTCCAGCGCGCCGTAGCTGGCCCGTCGAAATCGCTCGGTCATAGTGGCGTGGTCTGTAATCAGATTTCCGTTGCCATCCAGCCAGGTATCTTCGCGAAATCCGATGCTGGTCACAACCAGGGTGTCGCCTTCCCATTTGCCCACCGAGTAACCTAACCAGGAAGGCGTGGGATCGACCGGGAGCGGTCGCCCATCCGTGAAGATCTGGCGATATTGGGCGTTCCATTCGTCAAGGATGAGAATCAATCCCGGAGTCTGGACGATCTTCTGCATGTGTGGCGATGAATAGGCGCGGGGAAATGAAAGAGGCAGGCAATTTACGTGAGGATCGATTCGGTTCTTGGCCTGCCGGCGCTGTTTCACGGCTTCCTCGGCCCAGGGTTGATACGGCAGGTTGGCACGGATATTGGTCATCTTACGGGGAGCGGGCGTTTCGGCACAGGTTCCGTCAGGGCCCTCAAAGCCTTGCTCACAGCGCGTGTCGGAGGCAAACCAGATGCCGGTCAAATCCGGCTTGCCGTCGGAGGCTTTGGGCGGGGGGGCCGAGAGATTTACTTTGCCATCCTGAAGACGAGGGACTCCCGCAGTAGGATAGTGAATCCACTGCGCCGACGCAGCGGAACCAATGAGCAATATTGCGGCGCATAGCTTTAGCATTGTGGAACTCAGCTTAACAAAGAAATTCAGTTACTACTGTCCTCTGAAGGGGACATCGAGCAGGGGTCCGAGGAAGACGGACCAAAAATTCGCAAACACGGCTGCTGCCGTGATGGAGGCTATCATGGCCTCGGGAACGTAGTGCTCCGCCATCAACTGAGGGAACACGAACAAGACGAGACCCATCCAGAGGCCAATGCTTGTGTTGCTGAGGCCTATCACCAGACAGGCTAAACAAGCAGCGCGTGTCGCGCCGGATCGCTTCCGTTAATGATGCTATCGGGCGACCGATCTGGAGAGGCTACTATTTGATTTCCGGCAATACTGTAATCCCCATCAAACTTAGGCCGGCTTGGAAGGACATCTCCCGGTGCACGGATCTGTATCACCAATAGGTTTCGATTCCACCCGGTGGCAGAGGCATTGTCGAGGGCGTGTCAGATTCCGATCGCCGCACGACTTTACCAATTCAGGGACAAACTGACGCGGTGTGCGTTCTCGGTGAAACGTCAGAGAATGATCAGCGGGTTGGCAGTCTGGCGTAGACCCCGCTTATCTACGATCAGATTCTAAACAGGGGAACCTCACCATCGCCTGGGGCGACGCTGCTTGTGGCTTCTGATCTTGGGCTCCGGCGAGAAAGGGAAGCAATCGACTCAATTCCAGTTGACCAGATCTGTCTTCCACTTGCTCACCTCGCGCGGGACAAGGGCACGATGGCTGGCCGCAATTCTTCCAAGTGTGTGCGCACGTACTCAAGGACATGGCGCCGTTTCTCTTGGCCACGACTTCCGTTCGGTGCGGGTCCATTATTGGGCATGAGATTGGGGAGACTGCGACTGGCACGAAGGTAGATATTCCGCCAAGTCTTCTTGACGGTATCCAGTGACGTCCCGAGTCTTTCGGCGATTTCCTTGTCGGATTCGATAAGAAGTGCCCCTTCGAGAACCGACCTCTCGAATTGGGAGAAGTGTAATCTAGCGGCCGACGCGTGAAACATTTGCGAGAGGGGATGAACCACGCCGGGCTCCACCCATTCCTTACGGAGCATGAACAGGTACGGATGCTGCTCTGACGGGAGTGTATCAAAGTCCCCCGGGGACTCACGGTGGAAATCGTGCATCAGTCGGAATCCGCCCAATTCCATGTAATGCGCATGTTGGGGTCCAAAAACTTCGTTCACAATGGCCTTAATCCGATAGCCGCTGTGAAAGAAAAAGAACGATGCGCTGCCGACCGTCAGGACTTGCGCGGTGCGCGGATCGGAAAGATTATCGTTGCGCAAGCCGAAATGCAACACCAACACGTTGAGACCAGCCATCGAATTTGCCTGCCGCAATTCCTCAGAGGTCAGAACGACATGGTCTCCGGCCAGCAGCCGCTCATAGAAAATCGCGGACAAGTAGGGCTTCGGAGCCCTGCAGAATTTACTGAAAAAGTCATCCGTGACGAAGACACTCAATCCGAAGCCGGTGATATTGGACGGATGGGCGAGATCAACGTCTTCGATGATCGAGAAAATCCGGGCGTCGCCCGCCAAGAGCCGCTCCCATGATTCGATCAGCCGAAGAGGCACTCTCGCCGGCGCTTTAAAGCCTTCCGGCAGCAACTCCAGGCAGCGGGGCAGATCCGCCCGCGAACCCATGCGAAAGCGGAATGCACCCGGTTGGGGCAGTTCCTCCCCGGTACCATTCGCTGTTAAAGGCGCTCCAGAACTCATGGGCTGAAATCAGTCATCTTACCCTTTTAGGGGAGTTGCCGGCAATTTCAGCGCCAGGCGATAATGTTGCACCCGTAGTTAGGGGGACCTCTTTGTCAAGAGATGGACACATTCACAGGTCTGGAGAGAATCACATGCGCGCTTTTGCAACTTTTGGCAGTTCCGGTATTGCGTCGCCGAAGTTGGCTCAAACGCTCGCGCTGCTGGCGATGGTCTGCATTGCACCAAGCACCTGGGCGCAAGGAGTGAGCATCGATGATATCTCTCCGAAATCGGCGCGGCGCGGAGAGACGGTCACCATCAATGGGAGGGGCTTTGGCGCGCTGAACGTGCAGGTCACAGTCGGCGGTTCGAGCGCTCCTCTTTTAAGCGCAAACGGCAATCAGGTGACGTTCCGGGTCCCGGAGGGAGTCAAGCCCGGCCTAACGCAGGTCACCGCACGCAACCCCGGATTTCAGGCCGGTAGTATTGCATTTCGGATGCTAGAAGGCATCCTGCTACCCGGAAACGCATCCGCACCGGTTAAAGACGCGACCTTTGATATCCCGCCGGTGGCCGTTGGAGAGGACGAGATTCAAAACGGCATCCTCCTCACGCGCCTGGATCTTCGCATGGCTCCGAACGCAGCCGTAGGCGTTCTGAACAATGCGCTAGTGCTGGTCGAGGGCGGGATCGTTTCCATGGCAAAAGGCTTTGGATACGTAACGATCGCCATACCCAAACCCTCCTCGCTTTCCGCGCTTCAGGTAATTATCCGGACGTTGAATTCCGCTACCGGGGTAGCTGGAGCTTTCCTCGCGACGGAGGCGGTTCCCCAGGAATTGCCGACTACAGCCGATTCCTTTTCGGATCGACAACTGCTTCCTACCCGATTTCCGGCGGCCTGGAACGCTGTTAGCTTAGCCAAGAACGGCTGCGAATCCCGTAGGGTCCGGGTACTAGTTGCGGATGACTTTCTTCGTCCAGCCCCGTCCAGCCTCAACGGATTCTCCACTGAGGTGCCAAACTTCACCATCCTGCCGCCCGAAAATGGCGACGCGAAAGGGTTTCACGGTTACGACGTAACGACCACGCTCGGCTCTCTTTTTAACGATGTTTTGACCACCGGAGCGAATCCTTTCAGCCAATGTCTTGAGATCACGGGGGTGCAAATGGCTGGGATAACTCCAAGAGAACAGGTGGACCGGATCATACAGAATGTGCCGGCAAATGGCGATCCATTCATCTTAAATTATTCGATGGCCTTCAATGGAGCGTGTGTCCGAGTTTTTCAAATCGGGGGTGCCTTCTGCGATCCGGATAGCGTTCTAGGCACCACTGGCTTGATCCGGACCGCATACTCTAGGGCAGACGTTGCCGAGTACTGGAAGGCGCGCACCTTTGACAGATGGGAGCGCTTCCTGGTGACGCCGGCCGCAGGCAACTGGAAAGATGAGTTTGCAGCAACGATTTATCCCGGGTTGGAGTTCGCTCAATACCAAAGCGTCTTCAGCATCGCCACGGGCTCCGATCCTTTCTTTCCATTCATCTCTAATGAGTTTCTGTGGTCTTCGGCAACAGGGGTGGCCGATCCTTCGTTGGTCGCCACTCCGCCTGAGATCAGACTGCTCACGCAGCAAATCATCAGCGATGGGATGGACAAGGTCGCGGGGGAGGACAACGTTCTAATGACCGGCAGCACCTCCCCGGGTGCGACGTTCAATGATTTGAAGGAGTCTTCATTTTCCAATATTGGTCCCGATGTCACCGCGGTTGGTGAAGCCATCCTCGCAATCGATACCATCCACAATGGCACCAGTTTCGCCGCGCCGCAGGTGGCGGGCCTAGCCTCGTATCTATGGCTCCTCTCCGACGACCTTCGCAATAATCATCCGGCGTCGGTCACGCGGACGGCAATCCTTGAGAACTCCCGCTCAACGTTCAACGCCAATCATGTCATTGATGCATATGCGGCCGTTCTTTCCCTCGACGCGACCGACCTTCCCACGCCGGAAACTGCCCCCGTCCGACCGGCGATCCTCGATCTGAATCACGATGGCACATTTGACCAGGCGGACATCGCGGGTTTTGTGGGGATCCTCTTCGACAGCAACGGGAATCCCCGGCAGCCAACCACGCCAGACTACAGCCGTTTCGATTTGAATGGGGATGGCTTCACGGGCGGTCCGAGAACCGAACGTTTCGACCTCGACCGCGCTGGTTCCACGCAGTACGGCGCCACGCGTTACACCCCCGGCGTCCCCCAGATGATCGAAGAAGACTCCCAGACTTTCGATGAGACTGCGATCACCGATGCCGATGTGCTTTGCTATTACGCCTATTCCGCGATGTACCGGGGCGATCCCAATGTTCGCAAAACCCTTCTGGGAGGACACTGTGGCGCCATTTCGGTCCAACCTGCCAGCGTGACGCTCAGTCCCGGCCAGCAGCAACAGTTCACTGCGACTGCTTCAGGGAACGTCATCTGGACTGCTACCGGAGGCACGATCAGCCGGACTGCGGGACTTTATACAGCCGGGCCTACGGGCGGCCAGTTCAAGGTGCGGGCGACCAGCGCGGCGGATCCGAATAAGTTCGGCGAAGCGACCGTGACCATCCCCTCTGGGACGCTGTCAGGAACAATCACTTGGAGCAGCGATCGGACCGAGGACACGGTTGTTATCGGCCCCCTCTCATTCGGCGGCCACTCGCACATCGATATGACGGCGCAAGCGAAGGTTAAAGTCAGTCCTGACGGGAGCGTCAACGTCCTCGAGGCCAGTGGCGATTATTCTCTCGCCACTACTGCAGACGAACCGTGCTTCGATCCCGGCCTCCCCCCTATCATTGTCGGCAACGAGGAGTTCAGCTTCAATTCCAAGGTTGTTCTCACAAGTACCAGGACCGGCGTCATCACCGGCGGCTCTGCTACAGGGAAGATCGGAGATCACTCTTTCGGCCTGAATTTATCTGGCAACTTCACGGAAACCAGCTCCGCAGTGATTAGCGACTGCACTACGGCATCTTCGAAACAGCAACTCACGAACTACCCAGCGTTTAGCAGCCGTAGCGCCGTGCCAACATTCCAAAACGGCAACGTTATCTCTCTCGACTTCGGGAGCAGCTTCTCTGATCCTCACATTCAAGAAACTATCGTCGGAGTATTAGAGTAACGTGGCGCGGCGAATCCCCGTCCAGTTGGTCAGCAATCCGAAAGCTACTCTTCTATGGGCCATCCTATGGTTGGTTCGAAACTGGGTTGTGGGGACCAAGACTTGCGCCTTTTGGATTCCGATAATCCGGTAGCTTTGATCTGGAGTGCTCGGGCGGGGGATGCCGGGGCGAAGACGGGTAGGCGGTGCCCGAGCACTTCAGATAAGGCGGCATTGAACTGAGCCGAAGCAGGGGCTATGCGTTTTGAAAGCGATTTAAGCCGTGTAATCCTGAGGGGCGGCGTGGATGGGAAGGGTGACAGCGAGGCGTGAGACGGTCTCCGTGACAG
>JAIQFE010000037.1 GCA_020073445.1 Terriglobia bacterium | reverse complement strand
CTCATTCCGGCAATCTCGGCCGCCTCGATCCAGGTCAGGCTCTTGGCCATCGCTTTCAGAATCACGTCTTGCAGCTTCATCATCCGCTCCGTTTCTCGGGCGGGTATTGCTCGGCTCGGTGTCTCCACCTCGCCAGCTTCCTCCCACCCGGCCTGGACCGGACAACTAACGTGCTAATTCCACCGGACAACTAACGTGCTAACGACACAAACGCTAGACCCCTCATATACTTGCACGTACCGAGGTGATATAATTCTGGCCGGTAAATCAGGAGGCCTCATGCGCCACGCAACGCGCCACCTATTGGCCGCGCTCGTTGGATTAGCCCTCACGGCAGGGATCGTCTACACTGCCGAATCCGATGCCTTCACTCCCTCCCAGCGCAGCTTCTGGGCGTTCCAAACGGTGAAGAAGTCGCCCGTTCCCGCTGTTAAGAACAAGCAGTGGGTCAAGACTCCGATTGACTCGTTCGTGCTGGCGAAACTGGAAGAGGCCGGCCTTCAACCCAACCCGCCCGCCGACCGGCTGACGCTGCTGCGGCGCGCGACCATCGACATGACCGGGCTGCCGCCGACACAAGAAGAGATCCAGCAGTTCCTCAGTGACAAGTCCGCGAACGCGTGGGAGAAAGTGGTGGACCGTCTGCTCGCCTCGCCCGCGTACGGCGAGCGCTGGGCGCGCCACTGGCTGGACGTCGCGCGTTACGCCGATAGCAACGGATTCAAGGCGGATGAAACGCGTCCCAACATCTGGCGCTATCGCGATTACGTGATCGACGCGTTCAACACCGACAAGCCCTACGACCGTTTCATCAAGGAACAGATCGCGGGCGACGAATTGTATCCCGGCGACCCCGATGCGCTGGTCGCCATGGGCTTCAATCGGCATTGGATCGACGAAACCAACGCCGCCGCCCTGTTCACGCGCCGCCAGGAAACGCTCGACGACATGACTACGGCCACCGGCGAAGCATTCCTCGGGCTGACCTTCGGTTGCGCGCGCTGCCACAACCACAAGTTCGATCCGATTCTGCAGAAGGATTACTATCGGCTGCAGGCGTTCTTCGCCAACACCAGCTTTGGCGATGGTCCGCTGCCGCTCAAGGATCCCACGGAGCGCAAGAAATATGACGAACAGAAGGCCGCGTGGGAAGAAAAGACCAAAGACATCCGCGCCGAGATGAACCAGATCCTGGAACCGCTGCGCGTCGCCAAGGCCAAGAGCGGCTCCAATACCTTCGAGGAAGAAGTGAAGGCCGCGATCATGATGGATCCCGCTAAGCGCGATCCTCTCCAGGCGATGATGTATCACACCGCCGAACCGCGCGTGACCTTCGACGAGGAGCCGGATGCCCGCACTCTGCGCAGCCTCAAAGGCGACTCCGCCACTCGCTACGCGGATCTGAAAAAGCAGCTGGCGGCGTTCGATTCCCTGAGGCCCGCACCGCTGCCGCAAGGCCAGTTCATGATCGATATCGGCCCGAAGGCCCCGGAAACGTATGTGCTGCGTGGCGGCAATTTTGCTTTGAAAGGCGAGGAAGTCCAGCCGGGTTTCCTTTCGATCCTGGATCCCACGGACGCGAAAGTCACTCCACTTCCGAACTCCACAGGCCGCCGCACGGCTCTGGCCGCGTGGCTCACCGATCCCAAGAATCCGCTGGTCGCGCGGGTGATGGTGAATCGCATCTGGCATTACAACTTCGGCAAAGGCATCGTGGCCACTCCCGGCGATTTCGGCCGCATGGGATCACGTCCCACGCATCCTGAGTTGCTGGACTATCTGGCCGCGAACTTCGTCGAAAACGGCTGGAGCATCAAGAAACTCCAGCGCCAGATCCTGCTTTCGAACACTTATCAACAGTCCGCCGATCTGCAACCTAAGGCTGCGGAGGATGATCCCGACAACAAGCTGCTGTCGCACTGGCCGCGCCGCCGTCTGGAAGCCGAGGCGGTTCGCGATTCCATGCTGTTCACCAGCGGCCTGCTGAATGCCAAGATGGGCGGGCCCGGCGTCTTCCCGCCGGTTCCAGCCGGCACGCTCTCCGATCTGTCGGCCACCGCTGCCGCAGGCGGCTGGAAGACCGAGAAGGATCCAGCGCAGAACAACCGCCGCAGCGTATACATTTTCGTGCGGCGCAATCTGCGCTACCCCATGCTGCAGGAGTTCGATTCGGCGAATACCTTCGAGAGCTGCGATTTCCGCAAGAACACCGTCACACCGTCTCAATCGCTGGATCTGCTGAATAACGATCTGATCCTGCAGTGGGCGCAATCGCTGGCCGGTCGCGTGCTGAACGATAGCGGACTGACCCCGGATGCGCAGATCGACCGCGCGTTCAAGCTTACGTACGGACGCTCACCTTCCGCCGAAGAGCAAAAACTCACAGCCGACTTCCTGGCGCGCCAGATCCCGATCATGGCCAAACGCCTTGCTGCGGACCCGAAAACCAAGCCGCCGATGCCCACCAACATGCCCGCAGGTATCGATCCCGCGCGTGCAGCGGCATTGGTCGATCTTTCGCAAATGCTGCTGGATTCGAACGAGTTCCTGTACATAAATTAGGAGGACGCCATGGCTGATCCGATTCTCAACAAGCTCAAACACCACTGGAACGTCTCCAACCGGCGCGAGTTCTTTACACAGGCCGGCAGCGGGCTGGCTGGGATTGCTCTCGCCGCCATGATGGCCGAGGACGGCTACGCCGCGGCTGTGGATCCTCTGGCGCCGAAGAAGCCGCACGTCACTCCGCGAGCCAAGAACGTGATCTGGTGCTTCATGGAAGGCGGACCGAGCCAGGTGGATCTGTTCGATCCCAAGCCTCTGCTCGAGAAGCTGGCATTGCAGCCGGTGCCTCCGTCCTTTCATCCCGAGACGCTGCTGACCGCGCAAGGCGCGAAACCCAGCGACGGGCTCTTCCCTTCCCGGCGGCCCTTCAAGCAATACGGGCAGAGCGGACTGTGGGTATCCGACTGGCTGCCGAACATCGCCCAGCATGTGGACGATATCGCCGTCATCCGATCTTGCCAATCCGACGCCGTGAATCACGTCGGCGGCGTGTGCCAGATGAATACCGGTTCGATCCTGGCCGGCCGTCCATCGCTGGGGGCGTGGCTGACCTACGGCCTGGGCAGCGCCCAGCGGAATCTGCCGACGTTCGTCGTCATGCAGGACGATAAAGAAATCCTGGGCTCGGTTCAGAACTACGGCTCGGGCTTCCTGCCGGCGACCTATCAAGGTTCGCTGTTCCGCCAGGGCGATACGCCCATCCTCAACTTGAAGCCGCCCGCCGGAACCACTAATGAGCAGCAGCGCAGCAAGATCGACCTGCTGCAGAAGCTGAACGAGATGTACGGACGCAACAAGCAGGAGGATACCGAGCTCGACGCGCGCACGCGCTCTTATGAGCTGGCGTACCAGATGCAATCATCTGCGCCGGAAGCGGTGGACCTCAGCAAGGAGAGCGAAGCCACCAAGAAGCTGTACGGCATGGATGAAAAAGAGACCGCGGTCTACGGGGCCAATTGCCTCATGGCCAGAAGACTTGTCGAGCGCGGAGTGCGCTTCGTCGAAGTCTACAGCGGCTCGGGATCGGGCTGGGACGCGCACCAGGACGTCAACAACAATCACACCAAATGGTGCAAGGCTTCCGATAAGCCGGTGGCGGGACTGCTAGCCGATCTGAAAGCTCGCGGAATGCTGGAAGACACGCTGGTCGTCTGGGGCGGCGAGTTCGGGCGCACCCCGTTCGCGCAAGTCTCGGCCGGTCAGACCCCGGAAAAGTATGGCCGCGATCACAATCCCTGGGGCTTCACCATGTGGATGGCGGGCGGCGGCGTCAAAGGCGGCCAGACCATCGGAACCACCGACGAGATCGGCTTGCGCGCGGTGGACGAACCGCATCATGTGTGGGATATCCACGCGTCGATCCTCTATCTGCTGGGGCTCGATCACCTGAAGACCACCTATATGCACAACGGCCGCGCGGAACGGCCCACGGTCACCGGCGGGAACTTGATCCAGAAACTGTGGGCCTGAAATCGGCCGGAGTCATTTTGCTTTCGGTTGCCCTGGCAGTGATCGTTGCCGAACGATCTTCTGCACAAGCACCTACTCCAGCGCTGCCTGAAGGTCCTGGAAAAGAACTGGTGGAAGCGGTTTGCACCGAATGCCATACGCTGGAGCGCGTGGTCGCGAAGCACGCCACCAAGGCGGAGTGGCAGGATAAAGTGTTGGAAATGCTCCAGGAAGATCCGGACATCACCCAGCAGGAACGGGACCGGATCGTCGAGTATCTGGCCAAGGCGTTTCCACCGAAGGATGCTGGGAAATGAGCCCGTTGACACGGTCAAGCTGTTGATAGTACTCTAGTTCGAAGTCTTTGGAGGTATTTTTCTCATGAAAGCTCACGCAGGCGTTTTGATTGCAGCGACGATGTTGGTGGCCGCCGCGGTACCTATGCTGGCACACCACTCGATCGCAGCCGAATTTGACTCGACGAAAACAGTGACCGTGACGGGCACCGTCACCAAACTGGATTGGATGAATCCTCACATCTGGGTCTACCTCAGCGTGAAGGATGAGAGCGGCAAGGTCACCAAGTGGCAGTTCGAAGGTGGTCCTCCCAACTCCCTCCGCCGCAACGGATGGACCAAGGATTCGCTGAAAGAAGGCGATACGGTCACTGTGGAAGGCATTCGCGCCAAGGATCCGGTTAACGCCGAGGGTGCCTACGTAGGCAACGCTCGGAACGTTACCCTGCCCGGCGGCAAGAGAGTCTTCAGCGGATCCGCCGAAGACGGCGGCAAGCAACAATAGAGGTTTGAGTGGCGGCCGGTCTGGAGACCGGCCCTACCAAGACGCCGGCCCCACTCACGCCTTTAGGTGAGCGGGATTGCTTCGCGGGCGCTGTTTCTGCACGCCTTCAAAGATCTCATTGAAGTCGCGGAACAGCGCCTTGTAATTCTCCGGGTTGCGATATTCCTTCTTCTGGTAGCCTTCCTGCAGTTCCTGTAGTTCATCCACCTGAGCCCACCCTTCCGGCAGCGCATACGCGTAATACGGATACTCCGGCGGCACGTTGCGAGCTAACACCACGTTGATCTTCCGCCCCCGCTTACGGGCCGCGTAGACGCGATGGATGCCGTCATTGATCAGCAGGACCTTTGTGCCGTCTTTCTCGATGGATTCCTCGATCACGGGCGGTAGGAAGGGGATAGGCGCGTCTTTGTCCGGATCGGTGCCCTCGGGCCAGAACAGCAGCGCTCCGCGTAACGCGAAGATGTCGATCCCGCGCGGCTCGAACGCATCCGCCACGTCCAGAATCGCCTGAACGCCTTCCTGGAGCACGTAGCGCTGCGCCGGCGTGAGCGCCGCCGGATCGGCTTCCAGAATTTCAAGCGTCGCGTCTCGGTACACTTCGGCGCGGTCAAATCCGCGCAGTCGAGTGCGTTTCAGGCGGCTCAGGAGGTCGGCTTCAGGCAACAGGTGGTACTTAGTAATTTGCATGACTTAGTAGTTTCGAAAGTTCCAGATCGGCGATCGACGCGAGCGTGAGATCGGGCGGCGGTGCGTCGCCGTTCATCACGTTAATCAGGTCGGCTTTCTCTTTTTCAGGACGGTGCAGAACCCACACGGTACGCATCCCCAGCTCGATCGCGGGGCGGATATCGTTCTGGTAAGTATCGCCCACCATGACGGCATCTTCGGCGCGAGCGTCCATGGCGCGAAGAGCGAGCTGAAAGAACGCCGGATCGGGCTTCATCAGCCCGGTTTGGAACGAGAGGAACTGCGGCTGCCGCTCGGCTTCCTCCGCGAACTCCTGCTTGAAGTGTTCGTAGAATGGCGGCCAGATGTTCGAGAGATAAGCCCTGGGAATTCCCGCGGATTTGAGCTGCTCAATCAGCTCCCGCGCGCCGGGCAGCACATAGGCTTCTTCGAGCTGGGCGCTCCATAGAGTGGTGCACGCTTCGATTGCCTTGTCGTAATCGACGCGCAGGCGGTTGACCACCGTGTTGGCCAGTTGCTCCGGATCGCTCGCGGGAGAGCGGAACAGGATGTGCTCCAGTTCCTTCACCGCCTCTTTGCCGAGCCCCAGTGTTTCCGAGAGCCGGCGGGCGGGACCGAACGGCGGTCCATCGATCAAAGTCGATCCGATGTCGAAAAATACGATCATTCGGATTTTGCTCTGGCGCGAGCGGCTTTCATCTCGAACTCCTTGCGGGCAATTTCGCGGCCCAGGTACAGCGCATGCGAGAGCTCTGAAATCGCCACATCGCGCGCCAGCTGCCGCTCGATTTCCTCGGCGCTCTTGCCGCGATATTCGGCGATCTTCATGCCGTTGTAGGAGTGCTCGACTACGATCTCCCACGTCGCTCGATCAAACGTAGTCGTGAAGGCGCCGTTGGGATCCATGCGCGGACCGTGTTTGCCGGTAGCGGGATCGTACACCTCGTCGGATTCCTTGCGGGTGGCGATCTTGCGGGCCTTTTCGAGCGAAGAAACGTCGATGCTGATGGAATGGCTGAACACCGTCAACGGACCGCGTTCCATGCCAGCCTTCTCGGCCACGAAACGTTGGATCGCGATCAGGCCGTAGACATTCTCTGGCCAGGCTTCCATGGCGTTGTGAGAGCGGAAGGTCGCCGTCAACGTGAGCTTGCCGTCGAACTTTCGGAAGAACGCCGACACGAAGCAGGGAGTATCTGTGCCGTCAGGCAGGTCGCGCGTATTGTCCCAAAGGGCGATGTAAGCGTGCCGCGATTCGGGCTTTTCCTTGAGCCGCTGGGCGGCGATTTCAAGGGAATCCACGAGCGTCCCGTCCGGGCGGCGGAAATATCCGCGCAGACGATTGCCGTAGGTGTAGCCGAGATCGGACGGCTTCTCGGGATCGAGAATGCGCCGCTGATAGCCTCGAAACTTCTCCAGACTGAATCCAAACTGCTGGAGGATCTCGTCGGGCTCCTCTAAGGGATTCTCGACGATCGCCTTGATGTTCTGCAATTCGACGCGGCCTTCCGGACCGCTCTTCTTCGCGACCATGTTGCGATGGCCGAAGCGGAACAAACGAAAGATGATCTCGGACCACGCCTCCATTGGCGTGTCGCGCACGATGGTGTGGCTGCGCGGCTCGGTAGGGAAGCGGGTGACAGTGGGCTCCGGAATCGGCGGAGGCTCGACACGCGCAAGCTCGACGCTATTCGCCGCCGGCAGCAAGTCGAAGAACGACTTCAGTCCTGCCTTGGTCGCCGCGTCGCCCACATCACCGAGCGCCGTGAACTCAGGAATCTGCGGGAAGTGTTGAGGCTGCACACAGCCATCAATAGTGCGCGTCGTATTGCGAATCCGAAACGCCTTGGCTCCCAGGAATTCCACTTCTTCCAGGCCGTGCTCGAAGAAATTCAGCAGCCACTCACGCGAGCCCGAAAGATTCTTCCCGAGAATCACGATCCGCCGGATCTGCGGATTCCACAGCAGGTTCCGCAACATCTGCGGCAGACCGTTTCCGTATAAGTTGGCAATGGGTCCGATGCGCGAGGTCGCGGGCGCGAGATCAACGCCCGCTTCTTCCAAAACCTGATATGCGGATTCTACTTTGGACCAAAGCGTCGCAATAGCAACGTCGCCCTCTGGATTGACGATCTTCAGGCGGTCTTGATAGTAGAGAGCTTGAAACTCCACGGGAAGTGGTATTTTACCACCCCGCCTTTACGCCCCCGCCTTCACGATTTGCGACGGATCCGCGCCAACGCGGCCCGTCATGTCCTTGGCCGTAGCATGAGCGAGCTTGAAGTCGAACTTGATGCTCGGCAGATTCGGGATCGGCGCATTCGGATCCTTCTGGTTCACATTCGTTACCAGCGATTCGGTCACGCCGAACACGGTATCGGAATCGACGTGCTCGTCGCCCGCCAGGTAGAGCGCCGTCACGACTTCGCGATACCCCGGCGCGCCAACGATGAAGTGAATGTGCGCGGGCCGGTATCCGTGGCGCTTTTGCGCACGGATCATGTCGCCCACCGGACCATCCATCGGGATCATGTAGCCAAGCGGAGCCACCGTGCGCAGATAGTAACGGCCGTCGCTATCGGTGTGAAAGTGGCCGCGCAAGTCCATCTCGGATGGATCGTGCTTCTGGAGATCGTAGTTGCCGGTTTCATCCGGCTGCCAAACCTCGACCGAAGCGTTGGCGACACCCTTCCCAGTGGAATCGGTCACGCGGCCATAGAGGACCACTTCCAGGCCCTTGCTCGGCTTGGTAACAATGGAATCTCCCAGTTTCATCGGTGGAGAATCCTGGCGATAGAAGGGGCCTACCAGGCTGCTCTTTGTACCCGCTTCAGTCGCGCGCTTGTCGTGAAGAGAATTGATCAGCGAGCTCATTCCCAGTGTGTCGGACAGCAGGATGAACTCTTGGCGATACGCGGTACACTTCTGTCCCACGGCGGTCAGGAACTTGATGCCTTCCAGCCATTCTTCGGGAGTAAGATCCGCCTCGCGCGCCCAGGCGTGCAGATGCCTTACCAGCGGCTCCATGATTTGCTTCAGCCGGGGGTTCGGCGTGGATGCCATCTGTTCGATGGCTGCGTCGGTAATGGTGTTCTCGTCAATCGCGCGTAGCATATGTTTTGTTTGGTTACCTCGTCTCCAACTAGTCTATTCCGCTTTCGCCTTGGCCAGCGGCCACATCTTGAAGAATTCCGCGAAGAAAATCAGGAACGGGAAAGTGACGCCGAGCAACGCCGTTGCCAGCCAGATCTCGTAATCGTTGGTCGGCGGTCCCGGCTTCAAAACCCCGGTGACGACCGGCGCCAGCGCCCCGTACATCTTCGCCAGTAAAACTCCGATCACCGCCGCCGCAATGCAGTTCAGCACCCCCTTCAAGGGCTGGCTGAACTTGGCGAATAGCGAGTTGTGCAGCATGTTCAGCATCACGATGGTTCCGAAGATGAACGGGATCGGCCCGGAGATCAGGAACCCCATCGGATCCATGCCCATCGTATTCACGCCGATGTAGTACGACAGCGCGCCCAGCGCCAGCGCCAGCAGCGTCCACACGATGCCGAGCACAGGCTGCTTCATTACCGCCGGCGACGACGTAAAGGGCCACAAATCGAAGTGCAGCATTACGAACAGGAAGGTGAGCGCAGTGACGTAGAACACTTGCGCATTGACGCCGTTGAACATTCCATGCGGATCAATACTGGCCTTATACCAAGGAGCGCCCGCCATGAAATTGAAATCGAAAAACACGCGGAACAGCAGGTAGTTAATGATGTAGACCGCCGCCAGCATCGCTAAGCCGGCTCCCACCGGGCTCTTAATCAGGCTGTTGAACGGCCATCCTCCGAACATGATCGCGAGCCAGAATGTCACCACCACCGAAACGATCCCGAACAGTACCAGAATCGGAACCGGCGGGCTGATACTGCCTCCCACCACGGCGTGGCAGATTCCTCCGACGATCACCCCGATGGCGATATTCACCAGCACCAGCAGAATCCCTTTCAGAGGTTGCGGCCGCGCGGCGGCGAAGCTGGGATTGGCTCCCCAGGCGACACCGATGACGATTTCCATTGGAATGATGGCAGCCATCACGAAAATGACCCAGCTGCCTAGCGTCGAGAAATCGAAAAGCGAAATGAAACCGAAAGAAACGGCGATAATCAAAGCCGTGGCGACAATTCCAAGGGCGGGCTGTTTCATGCATTTCTCCTACGTGGGAAGTACGGAGTCGAGATAATATACCACAAGCGCGATGAATCCCGAGCGTTGGCAACAAGTCGAAGAGGTTTATCACAGGGCGCGGCGGCGCAGCCCCCAGGAGCGCAGTGTGTTTCTAGACGGCGCCTGCCGCGATGACTCAGATCTGCGCCGGAAGGTGGAGTCGTTGCTGGCCGGAGACGCATCCGTGAATGGCTCGGCGGAAGCCGCTACCTTCACCGTGGCAGCGCCAGCTTCCCGGGACTCTGGCGGGCTCACGGACGGCTCCTGGCTGGGTCCATACCAGATCGAAGGCCCTCTGGGCGCCGGAGGAATGGGGCAGGTGTACCGCGCGCGGGACACGCGGCTTTCGCGATCCGTCGCGATCAAGGTACTGTCCACCGGCTCGGTGGATCGCTTTATTCAGGAAGCCCGCGCCGCATCCGCGCTGAACCATCCCAACATCGTCACCATCTACGACGTGGGCGATGCAGGGGGTGTGTCCTACATCGTCATGGAACTGATCGAGGGCCAGACTTTGCGGCAAGCGATGGCCGGCGGACCCTTGCCCATCCCGAAGCTGTTGACGATCGCCGTACAGATCGCCGATGCTCTGGCGGCCGCGCACGCCAAGGGGATAATGCACCGCGATCTGAAGCCGGCCAATATCATGATCGGCGCCGAAGGACGGGCTAAGATCCTGGACTTCGGCCTGGCCAAGCTCGGTTCGCCAGTGGGAGAAGGACGTTCCGCCACGGTAACGGAGCATCCGCTCACGCAACCGGGAACGGTCCTGGGCACGTTCGGTTATATGTCGCCGGAACAAGCGCGCGGAGAGTCGGGCGATTTCCGGTCCGACCAGTTCTCTTTCGGCGCAGTGCTGTATGAAATGACCACGGGACGGCGGGCCTTCACCGGCTCCACGCAGGTGGATGCCCTGGCGGCCGTCATCCGGGACCAGCCGGAGCCGGTCGGCCGGATCAATCCGCAAACGCCCGCGCCCCTCCAGTGGGCCGTGGAGCGCTGCCTGGCGAAGAACGCCGGCGACCGCTACAGTTCCACGCAGGACCTGCTGAACGAGCTGTCGGCCATTCTCGGCAGCGTCTCTCAGCCACAGGCCGCACCCGCGGCTACGCCGCACAATTTACCAGCCCAGCGTACGGCTCTGGTCGGCCGCGACCGGGAGCTGGAAGGCGCGCGGCAGCTAATCCTGCAGGCGCAGGTGAGGCTGGTGACGCTGACGGGACCCGGAGGCATCGGCAAAACGCGTTTGGCCGTAGAACTCGGGCGCAAGCTGCTGGACGAGTTTCCCGGAGGTGTTTACTTCGTCCCTCTGGATCGCATCAGCGATGCGGACCTGGTTTCCTCTGAGATCGCCAACGCGCTCGGCGTCCGGCAGACCGGGGATCGCGCTGTTGCGGCCGCCCTCCAGGAGCATGTTCGGGCCTGCTCGGCGCCCACTTTGCTGCTGCTGGACAATTTCGAGCATGTATTGGGCGCCTCCCCGCTAGTGACCGACCTCTTGTCGGCCTCCGACCAGCTGAAGATCGTCATCACGAGCCGTGCGGCCTTGCGCCTGTACGGAGAGTACGAATTCCCGGTCCCGCCTCTGGATTTGCCCGACAGCAAGACGGCGCGGGTCGAGCTACTCGCAAAGTCGCCCGCCGTCGCCCTGTTTCTCGAGCGTGCAACGGCGCTGCGCTCCGGTGGTCCTGTGATGGACGAAGCACAAATCCGGACGGTAGCCGAGATCTGCGCGCGTCTGGACGGACTTCCGCTTTCGATCGAGCTAGCTGCCGCCCGCACGCGGGTGCTGCCGCTGGCGGCCCTGCTTGAGCGTGTGCGCGATCCTCTCCAGCTTCTGGCAGGTGGCCCGCGCGATCTTCCGATGCGCCAGCGGGCCCTGCGTGCGACGCTCGACTGGAGCCACAACCTGCTCGACCCGGAGCAGCAGAAGCTCTTCCGCAGGATGTCCGTATTCGTCGGCGGCGCCACGCATGAAGCCATTGAGGCAGTCTGCAATGCCAAGGAAGATCTCGATATAGACCTGCTGGACGCCATCGAGTCCCTGGTGGACAACAGCCTGGTGCGCCGCACAGGGGCGGATCTCACCGAACCGCGGTTCGTGATGCTCGAGACGATGCGTGAGTACGGCCTGGGGCGACTGGCCGAAGCTGGGGAAGAAGCATACACGCGCAAGGCTCACGCCGCTTACTTCGTGGTGCTGGCGGAAGAAGCAGAACCCGCACTGATGGGTGGTGCGCGCCAGCAGCATTGGTTCGAACGCTTCGATGCGGAGATTGGTAATGCCCGCAGCGCCGTGGAGTGGCTCACCGCTGCCGGCGAAGCAGAGTGGGGCTTGCGTTTGGGATCGGCACTGGGGTACTACTGGCAGGACCGCGGCATCAGCCGGGAATCGCATGATCGTTTTCAGAAGCTGCTGGACCTGCCTGGAGCCGCTTCCCGGTCGAAGCTGAGGGCGAAAGCCCTGCTTGCGGCGGCCGATCAGGCGCAATTCGCGGGCCTCAATGACGAACGGATGCGGCACTTTGCAGAAGGCCTGGAGATTCTCGCCGAGATCGGCGATCCCCTCGGTTCGCTTCGCGCGCTTACCCATAGTGGGGTCGCGGAACAAGGAATAGGACGGTATGCGAACGCCAGGATGCACTTCGAGCATGCCGTGGAGATTGCCCGTACACTTGGCGACCCGGTGAGCCTGGCCGGCACTCTGAGCAACCTGGCGGACATCGTCAAGATTCAGGGAGAGTATGAACTAGCGCGCTTGCTCCACCAGGAAACATCACGGTTATTCGAGCAACTGGGAGATCGCATCGGCGTAGCTTGGTCCTTGAGCCATCAGGCGGACTTGGCTCGAGAGCAGGAAGATGTGGAAAGAGCCCGATCACTGTATGAACAGGCCTTGGCCCGATTTCGCACACTGCAGCACTCGCCCGGCATCGCTTCCTGCCTACACGATCTGGCCAACCTGGCCGTCCAAGCTTGCGATAACGCGACGGCCACACGGCTGTACGGGGAGTCCCTCAAGTTGTATTGGGATCTGGGACATCGAGCCGACCTACCGCGCCTGTTGGAATCCTTTGCTGTGTGCGCGGCATCGGGAGACCCCCAACGCGCTCTGACTCTCGCCGGTGCAGCGGCCGTACTTCGCAATGAGCTAGCTAAACCCGTCGCCGGCCCCACAAAAACACGCCTGCAAAGCGCCTTGGAAGCAGCGCGGAAACAGTTGAGCAGCGCGGAGGCGACGGCCAGTTGGATGCGCGGATGGACAATGCAGCCCGAGGAAGCTGTGCGGTTTGCGCTAGGCGTGGGTGAGCCGCGCTAACCGGCGCTGGCGGGTTCCATCATGCGCCGAACCGCCGAGATCCGGTTGGCGGGAAATCCACCCAGGCGGGCGTGCTCCTTGATAATCTCTTCGTTGGGCGCCCAGTAAATGCAGTAGACTTTATCGTCGGTCACATAGCTGTGCAGCCACTGAATCTGCGGACCCAGGTCCTTGAGCACTCCCAGAGACTTCAGAGCCACTTCCTTGACCTGTTCCTCGGTCATGTTGCTCGCCCCGGGGATCTCGCGCTCGATCACGTAGTTGGGCATGGAAAAATCATATCACGCTGATTTATGGGATTTATCGTGCCAGGCCCAGGCGGTCTCAACGATGCGTTTGATATCCCGGTATTCGGCGGTCCAACCCAGCACCTTCTTGGCGAGCGACGGGTCCGCCACCAGCTCCGGTGGATCGCCGGCGCGCCGCGGACGAAGCACGTGCGGGACATCGTGACCGCTGGCCGAAGCGACAGCACGCACCACGTCCAGGACCGATTGACCTACGCCGGTGCCCAGATTGACGGAGATCGATTCCCCGCCCTGGCGTAAGTAGTCGAGCGCGAGAATGTGCGCGCGGCCCAGGTCGAACACGTGGATGTAATCGCGAACCGCGGTTCCGTCCGGAGTGGGATAGTCGGTCCCGTAGACTTCGAGCTGCGGACGCTTTCCCTGAACCGCCTCGAATGCGGCCGGGATCAGGTGCGTTTCCGGCTCATGCAGTTCCCCGAGCTCGCCTTCCGGATCGGCGCCGGCCGCATTGAAGTAGCGCGGGGCGACCCATTTCAGGCCGTGCGCGATCCCGTGCCAGTGGAGCATCTTTTCCACAAAAAGTTTCGTTTCGCCGTAGGGATTCACCGGCTTCTTGGTTTCCGATTCGGTGATCGGGATGGTCTCGGGATCTCCGTACACGGCGCACGTGGAGGAGAACACGATGTTCTTAGCGCCAGACATGATCAGCGCATCCAGGAAGTGAATCGTTTTGCCGACATTCTCGCAGAAATACTTGCCGGGATCCGTATACGATTCGCCGACGTAAGCTTTCGCCGCGAAATCGATCACATCGGTGATGCCGTGCTGGCGGACAATCTTCTGCACCAGCTCGCCGTCTTCGATATCGCCTTCGTAGAGGGGACCGAACTTGGCGGCCCAGCGATGGCCCGTGCTGAGATTGTCGAGAACGATCGGCTCGCGGCCGGCCCGGGCGAGCAATTTACATGTGTGACTGCCGATATAGCCGGCGCCGCCGGCGACCAGAACAGGACTTGGCAAGATGTTTTCACTATGCCACACCTACCTGCGTGAAGGGCGTTGGGGGCGAGTTAAGATGGGTATGCGCGAGACCTTTCGGCCGCATGGGGACACTGAACACAGTCTGCGTCTTTTGCGGCTCCAGCGGCGGTCTCAAGCCGAGCTACCGCGCTGCCGCTGCTGAACTAGGCGAGCTGCTTGCTGTTGGAGGCCTGACTCTCGTCTATGGAGGCGGCAGCACTGGTCTGATGGGAACCGTGGCGGACGCTGCTCTAGAAGCCGGCGGAGAGGTTATCGGAGTAATACCTCATGCCTTGGTTGCAAAGGAAGTCTCCCACTCCGGCTTGAGCAAACTTCACGTGGTGGACTCGATGCACGAACGAAAGGCGATAATGGCCTCGCTATCCGACGCCTTTATCGCCTTGCCGGGCGGGTTCGGTACTGCGGAAGAGTTATGCGAGATCCTCACTTGGGGACAACTCGGTATCCATCAGAAACCCGTTGGACTGCTAAACGTCGAAGGCTTCTTTGACGCTCTACTCGAGTGGCTGGACCATGCGACCCGCGAAGGGTTCATCCGCGCTGAACATCGCCAGCTATTACTGGCCGACACGAATCCGAACCGCCTGCTCGCACGAGTGTCCGCGTATGAAGTTCCACCGGTCGAAAAATGGCTCGACCGGGCGAAATCCTAAGCGGACACCGGCCGCCTACGGCGAGCGATCCAGCGTCCTAACAGGCCGCCGACCATGCCCCATAGCCAGGATGCAGGCAGCGTAAACAGAGGCGCGAGCAGAACGCCGAGCGGGGCTGGCGGGCAGGTAGTAGATAGCACCGCCTTCAATGGACCCGCGGGATCCTGCACACGGATCCAGCAAGAACGCAACGTTGCGTCGTAATAGGTGTACGTGAATCCGTGTTGGTGGAAGGTGGTGGGAATGTCCCCGGGTCCTAGGACGATCACACCGAGGACGCCAGACAGCATCAAAGCACCGGCCAGCATGACCGGGATGCCTGCCAGGAACGAAATCTTCACAGCCGCCAGCCCCGATTGGTCCAACTTGCCTCGGCGGCGCAGGTGGGTCCACAAGCCGCAGCCGACCAGAAGTAAGACGTAGAGGTTCGATCCCCAGAGATTCTGGAGTAACATGCTCGCCTCGCTGCCATACGGTGGAGGAGCGACAATGTTCCACACGAATCCGTTGAGCATGACTAGCAGCATGCCGAGTCCAACAAGCGTTGAGATTTCGGCTGCGCGAAAACGCTGCCAGAGCGCGCTAAGGAAGACGTCGCCTACAATGTTCTCCGTCAGGGGACGGGCGAGGAGCATGTGCGTCAACTCACCACCATACTCGCGACGCCAGTTGGCGGGGTAAAGACGCAAAAGGGTTCGGATGATCCAGGTCTTCATGCGGGCCGTAACCTCCGTAGGCCGGTTGCCGCGACGCGTCGCATGGCGTTGAGTTGTTCCGTAAGGCCAGTTGCCCCTTCGGCGGTCAGCTTGTACGGCCGTTGGCGGCCGGAGCCCGATTCCGGGGCGATAAGTTTCTTTTCGACCAGGCGCGTAATCGCGGTGTAGAGCGTTCCGGGGCCCAGCGTAACGCCGGCGAACGCTTCGATGTCGCCCATCATGGCGTAGCCGTGCTTCGGGCCGGAGGCGAGGCTCGAAAGGATAAGGAGTTCCGGGTCGGAGGCCGGCCCGGTTTTAGGCTTGCGCGCCATACTGCGAATTACGATATATCAAATTACGATAAAACGCAAGGTGTACGGCGCGCCAGCGATGACGACGATTGCGGCCTAAACCTTACCGGTACGCCAGCCTGCCGCGTAGGTCTTACGCGCGACTTCTCCGTACGGTACAGGGCTGACAATCGCTTTGATTTCGATCTGCCGGTGGCGTTCGACGGTGGTTTTCTTGGTGCCGCCGCCTTCCTCGCCCCAGATCAGCGTGACTTCGTTGCCGATCTCGATATCCGGATCGACCACGCCGAGCGACAGCATCGACCGCTCGTTGTAGCTGTATCCGGCAAACATGGAGAAACCCGCGGCTTTCCCATTCGCCAGAATCTTGTCGTAGGACGCCGAGGTGTAATTCGACAGCGGAAGATCGATGTACTTAAACGGATCCTGGCCCTTCTCAAACAGCGACTTGAAGACCTTGAGAACGTCGTCTGAACTCCAGGCGAACGTCACTTTCTTGCGATGCGGCTTGGTGGCGATCTTTTCGAGCGCTTCCCGGCCGATGAAGTCATGATCGAACTTCACGAACGGTCCGTAGCCCAGTTCGTAAGGCGTCATGTAGTAATCTTCGATGTTGCTGGAAACGAAGCTGCCGCCGATCGACCCGGTGCCTTCGTATCCGGCTGCGGGCAGCCACTGGCGATACGCCTTCATCTTGTCACCCGTGTAGACAGCGGGTAGAGGTGACGGAATCCAGCCAGACTCCAGCGTGTTGGTCGCGTATGCGCGCGAACCGACCTCGACCAAGCCGAAATCTTTGCCGGCCTCGACGATCGCGCCGCGGATTTCCTCGTATTCCGCGTACGGTCCCCAGATTTCCAGGCCAGGCGCGCCGGCCATACCGTGCCGCAGCGCGCGCACGTTACGGCCCTTGATCTTGATCACGTCCATGTGGAAGAACTTGATGTTGGGGAACGGTCCGCCATTCAGTCTTTCGATGACTTTCTCGGCATTGGGGCCCTGAATCTGATAGCGGTACATCTTGCGAACCACTGCCTTGCCGCCGGTGCGGGAGGGAGACCGGTCGTCGCGGACCACGTCCACTTTGTATCCGCCGGTCTCGGCGTGGAACTGGATCCAGTTGACGGACGGCGCGCGTCCCACAAACACCACATGGTTCTCTTCCAGATGGAACAGGATCCCGTCGCCGATGACAAATCCGTCGCAGCTGCACGGAACCATCTGCTTCGCGCGGTTGACCGGGAAGTTGGCGAAGCTGTTGATCGTGAGGTACGAGATCAACTTGATGGCATCGGGCCCCTTCAGGTAAATCTCGGCCATATGGTGCGACTGGTCGAAGAGCACGCAGCTATCGCGCCAGGCGCGCTGTTCGTCCCGCCAATTCGAGTATTCGGCGGGAACCACGGGGTACACATAGGCTCCGATCTGCGAATTGCGGAGCATCTGCACCGGGTTCCCGGCTTTCTGTAAAAGTTCTTCCAGACTTTGACTCATGGTTCCTACGTGGTCCTCTTTCTCAAAATTGCTGATACCAGCGCAAACAGGTTAGTTTAACACGGCGGCCCGGCCAGCCCCATCAATTTTTCTCTTGGAGTCCCCCAAATTCCATTGAATCGAGCGTCCCGTCCTGTATCCAGCCGGTCTTACTCAGGTCCACTGCCGGGATGGCCGGGAACCGCCGGGGTGCCGTAAATATGGAAGGATTCAATCGTCTTGAGTCCCCAGGCCTGGCCCTTCTTCCGCTCGGCTTCGGTCCAGCGGATCGGCTTCCAGTCGGGCGCCAGAATCAGGCGCGCGCCGGCGTTAGCGATCTCTACCCGATTTCCTCCGGGCTCATAGACGTACAGGAAAAAGGTCTGCTGGATCGCGTGCTTGTGCGGACCCGTCTCGATCTTGATCCCGTTCTCCAGGAAAATGTCGGCGGCGAGCAAAACCTCTTCACGGCTGTTGACAGCATAGGTCACGTGATGGAAACGGCCCTTGGTGCCGGTCGCATCCTTGGTGTAGGCGAAGTCGTAGCTCTTGTTGGTGCAGGTCATCCACATCGCGGCTTCGACGCCCGTGTCAAGGACAATCTGCTCGGTCAGGCGGAAGCCGAGGTAGTTTTCAAAGAACTCGCGATTCGATTTGATGTCGACGGCAAGGCCGTTCCAGTGATCCAGACGGCGGACGTTGCAGCCGCGCGCCGGGAATCGCTGAGCCTGATTTTTCAACGCAGGCTTCAGGTTCGGAGGGGCATCGTACCACTGGGTCTCGTAATACAGCTGGATCTTGTGCCCGTCCGGATCCTGGCACACGAAGGCCGGGCCGTGGCATAGGTCGCCTTTGTCCCAGCCGATCGCGAATTCGGTGCCTTTTAGGGCCGCAACGCGCCGTTCCAGCGCCTGCGGGCTGCGCGCACGAAGTCCCATATGGCCCATTCCAGGCTGTTTCGCCGCTGTGAGCTTGAGCGTGTGGCGCTCGTAGTCGTCCCAGGCGCGCAAGTAGACCGAGTCGCCTTCCCGGCCGCTCTCGGTCATCCCCATGATGTCGACGAAGAAGCGGACGCTCTCCTCGATTTTCGGGGTGTAAAGCTCCAGGTGCCCCAGGTGGGCGATGTCAGTTATAGGTTCGTTTTGCATGCAAACTGTCAAGTATACCGCGTGCTGGCGGGACTTACAGCAGGTGAGCCGGCGTGACCCGGCGCAGCCACTCGCGCCGCGACTTGTGCTGCAGCAGCAACCTGACGTTGACCTCTTCCAGCGATCCGAAGAATCCCACGAAAGAGTGGCGCAGATGGGCCGGGAGACGCCGAGTCTTCCGGAAATCACGATGCCGGAACTGGTCCGTCGAAGCGATTACCGCGCTGCCCATGGGACGGTATTCATGGGTGCCCTGCGCCCACGCCAGGCCGCGTTCGGCGTCGATCCACACCGCGAACCCCATGTGATATTATGGACCGCGCGAACAGGGGAAAGACATATGACTAGTTCAGCCAGGCTCGCCATCGTGATCGCAATCGCGGCTTCCTTCGCCGCCGGACACGCTGCCGCGCAATCGCTCGACTACGCTACCTACAAAGCAAAAGTGGAGCCTATCTTCCTCAAGAAACGCGAAGGCCACGCCCGCTGCGTCGTATGCCACGCCAACGCGGGTAACGCCTTCCGCCTGCAGCCGCTGGCGCCGGGCGCAACCAACTGGACCGAAGAGGAATCGCGGAAAAACTTCGAGGCTGTTTCGAAGTTAGTCTTCTCCACCAACCTGATGTCCAGCCCCCTGCTCAAGCATCCTTTGGCTGGCACAGCCGGCGGCGACGATTTCCATAGCGGCGGCCGCCAGTTCCAATCGCAAAGCGATCCCGACTGGAAGGCTATCGCGGACTGGGCTCGCGGCTCAAAATAAAGCCGTCGCGCGCGATAATTGAGTTTGCTCCTCCGCCGCCGAACACATCTTAAATTCAGCCTGCTCCTGGCCGCCTTGTTCCTGGCTGGATGCCGGCAGAGCACCGTCCACGAGCTCACCATCCTGCACATCAACGATCTGCATGACCGCCTGCTGCCGGATCCCGATGGCATCGGGGGTGTCGCGCACCTGGCCACTGCGCTCAAGCGGGAACGAGCCGCGGCCCACGCATCGCTCACCTTGAGCGCCGGGGATATCGTCCAAGGCTCCCCGGTCAGCACGGTGTTCTCGGGCGCCCCGGATTATGAGATCGCCAATAACCTCGGCATCGACGTCAACTGCCTGGGTAACCACGAGTTCGACTATGGCTGGAGGAAGATTCGCGACTTCATGCAGATCGCGAGTTTTCCCACCGTCAATGCGAACGTAGTCGACGCTTCGGGAAACCGGATACTGAATCCGCCGTATGTCATTCGTGATGTTGGTGGAATGCGCGTCGCAGTCGTCGGCGTGCTGCTCGAAAAGCTTCTGGATCACACCACTCTGGCGAATCTGGGGCCGTATCATGCCGCACCTGACGTTGAAACGCTGCGGCCGGTTGTCGCGGACGCGAAAGAACACGCCGACATGGTGATCGTGCTCGGACATATTGAGAAGACCGAGGCGGAGTCGATCCTGCGCGGGCTCCCGGATGTGAGTGTGGTGGTGATCGGGCACGAACACACGCCCTGGAAAGAGCCCATTGAAATGGATGGGAGGCTCATCATCCACGCGGAGGGCTATGGCCGTCAGGTGGGACGCTTGGTGATGGGCTATGACATCGCGACCCGCCGCATCGTCTCACACGAATGGACCGGCATTCCCGTGGATGACGGCGTATTTCCCGCCGATCCCGCAGTCGAGGCGCAGGTCGAGAAGTGGGAAGCGAAAGTATCTGGGCAGGTCGACGTCCCAATCGGTCAATCGAACAAGCAATTTTCCAAGACCGAGATCAAAGGGTTGATGGAGAAAGCGATGAACGACCGCTTCCCATCCGATTTCGCCTTCACCAATATGGGCGGCGTGCGCGACACGCTTCCCGAGGGCCAACTATTCGCGCGCCATATCTGGAACGTGATGCCCTTCGATGACCGTGTGGTCGTCGCCGAGGTTCCGGGGGATCAATTGATGAAGCTCGACGGCCCAACGCATACCGAGAAGGTTATAGAGACGGCCAAGCTCGATCCCCAGCGAACCTATCGGGTGGTCACCACTGATTTTATGGCCACGAATTGGGCGGACCGCGGCTACAAATTCCGCGTCACAGATCAGGGCGCGCTACTGCGCGATATTGTGATCGACTGGATCAAACAGAAGAAGGTGATTCCGTAAATTGGGGACTGCCTACGAATTTCCGCGACCACTTCCGTGATAGAACTTGACTCTGTCGATCGCGGAATTTCGCGGTCTGTCCCCGATTTTTCGTTGACGGCATAGGGGTGGTGAACGGGGACAGGCAGCGCCGCCCGCTCGCACCGAATCAAGTCTTGCTCCTACGCTCTGGGGCTCGCTCGGGGCAGCGTAGCCAGTCCCCGTTCCAGAGCCGCAGTCGTTACGGGACTACGACCGTCGCGTTCCGCTTCGGAACCTCGCCCACCGGAATAACGGCGACGACCTTGCGCGCCTGAATGTCCACGGCCGACACATTGTTCGCTCCGGCATTCGCGACGTAGACCATCTTGCTGTCCGGCGTGAACGTCAGCCAATCGGGCGTGGGCCCCGTGGGTACGAATCCGATGACTTTCAGATCCGGCATCGAGTAAAAGAACACGCCATTCGCTACGGAGCTGTCCACTGCCAGGGTCTTCTTATCGGGAGTGATTCCGATGCCGTGCGACGGCGCGCCGCTGTGGACTTCGCCGACCTTGGGCTCGTTGGGAAGCATGACCCGATTCACTTCTTCATGCGTCTTCAAATCCAGCACAGCGAATCCATGCACGTCGGAGAGTTGCAGGTAAACATGAGCGGCGGAGCCATCCGGCGCGGTGTCAAACGTCATGCAGCGCACGCCTTTGTCGAAGGTGTGATCCCAGGCCACTTCCAGCTTCGCCATGTCGATTACGGTGAGAACACGGCTACCGACCGATCCCGAGACCACCCACTTTCCATCCGGCGTCACGTACACGTTATGCACGGCACCCTTGACCTTGATGGTCTTGATGTTCTTCATGGTGGCCGCGTCGATCACGTCCACGCCGCCGGGCGCTACGGCGATGCCGGCGAAAATCAGCTTGCCATCTTTCGAGACGGCGATGTTGTTGGGGTGCCCGCTCAAGGCGACCTTGCCCAGATGCTTGCCGGTCTTGGTGTCCACCGCAACCACCGTGCTGTCGGATTCGACGGTGAAATACGCGCGCGTTCCATCGGGCGAGGAAGTGACTCCGTGCGGGGCCTCGAGATCCTTCACCGTGAGGACAACTTTATTGGTTGCGGGATCGATGAACTGAGCGGTGTCGCCCGCCGCGTTGGTCTGGATGACGCGAACCGAACCGGCCGCCAGCGGCAGAGCTAAAGCCAGAGAAACCCAGAATCTCTTCATGGAGTGTGACCTCGCCCGCGATTCTATCACAGGCCAGCCTGAGTCAGGCTTGCCAGATGGAGGTCAGCGCCCGGTGGAAATTGCCGCCCAGGATGAGTTGGATATCGGCTTTCGAGTACTTCCGGCGGATCAGGCCTTCGGTCAGCTCGTAAACCTTACGCGCGTACTGCAGGCCGTCCAGGTCGTTCTTCTTTTTCAATGCGGTCGCAAGATCCCGGCCGTCCAGATCGACGTCAGTTCCCAGGCCGACATGCTCCACACCCACCAGCTTCACGATATGGTCAATGTGTCCGAGCACATTCTCAATCGTCACCGAGTTTCCCGTACCGACGAACAAGCGTTCCATGGTCACGCCCATCACGCCGCCACTGGCCGCCAGCTTGCGAATGGCCGCGTCAGTCTTGCAGCGCGCGCTGGATGGCACCAGTGCCCGGCAGTTCGAATGCGTCACGAGAACCGGCTTCGCCGATGCTTCAATCACGTCCAGCGTGGTTCGATCGCCGCAGTGCGAGATATCGACGGCCATGCCGAGCTGGTTCATCCTCGCCAGAACACTTTCGCCGTATGGGGTGAGTCCGCGCTCCGCGGGATCGGTGGAACCGCCGCCCAAAGCATTGTCGTGATAGGTGAGCTGAGACACGCGCTGGCCCAGCTTGTAGAACGCATCGACGTCGTCCACCGTCCGAAAATGATTCGAGTTCTGCTGTCCGACGATGATCCCCAGTTTCCCCTCGGCTTTGGCGCGAGAAACATCTGCCGGATTGCACACGCGAATGAAGTACTGGGGATAGGAGTCGATGAAGGCGTCCCAGCTGGTGATATCGGCCGACGATTCGGCGTAGATGTCGCCCTGGATATAGCCAACCGCGGGGTGGAAAACAGTGATGCCGGAGTCCTTCAAGCGTTGAAAATCTGACAGACGGAAGCTGGCCGGGCGGGTTCGCCAGGCATCCAGCTTCTTGAAATCCAGGGTGAGCAGGCCCAGCATGTCGATCACGGTGGATTCGCGAACCAGATCCACGGTGAGGGACGAGTACTGGTCTAAGCTATTGGCAAATAAGGAGAAATGACCACGGTTGATGAAGGGCGCGGCGAGTACACCGGCCCCGGCGTGTATAAATGACCTGCGGGACAGCACGTTCTATACTATCGGGAAGTCTCAGGATAACATAAAGTCCGACTGAAACTTCCATTCCGCGTTGCGATATGGAATTCGTGCACGGGTTCGCCGAACAAGCCCAGAGTCTGATGGATGCCGCCCTGGAGGCACTCAATCGCGGGGAGAGCTGCGCGGAAATGAAGGTCATGACGGTCCTGATCAGCCGGGATGGCGGAATTCAGATGTGCGCCGATTCGGACTGGCCGCTCGATTCCCTGATGCTCGACCGCGGGGCCCGGACGGGCTACCGCGTGTCGCCACGCAGAGGATCGGTGCGGGTAGAGGGTCGGGAGGGGATGCGGCGCTGCGTGCTGGAAGGCAGCACGGCTAGTCGTTGGCGGGTCGGGCATGCCCGACCCCTACAAAACCTGTTGGCATCGTAGGGGCGAGGCACGCCTCGCCCGGAACGATTACCCAAAACTGCACGAGCGCTCTAGCGCTTCTTTCAGGCGAGCCTGATACTTCTGGTCCGGAATCTCGATCACGCCAAACTGCCCCAGATGCTCCGTCAAATACTGGACTTCGAGGAGTGCGAACCCCTGCGCGCGAAGCCGGGAAACGAGTTCCGCCAGCGCAACCTTGGACATGTTGGTGCGCCGATGAAACATCGATTCGGCGAAGAACGCGCCGCCAATATGGACGCCGTAGAGTCCGCCGGCCAGTTCGCCGTCCACCCAGACTTCCACCGAATGCGCTTTGCCTTGCGTATGGAGCTCGCCGTAGACGGTCTTGATATCGCCGCTGATCCACGTGCTTGGACGATCGGCGCACGCATTCACGACATCGGCGAAGGCGCGGTCAATCGTGACCTCGAACGGGCGTCGTCTTAGCAAAGCGCGTAGGGAACGCGAGGCATGAAATGTCTCCAGAGGGAGAATCGCCCGGCGCTTGGGCCGGTGCCAGGTGATGATTCCGCGGTCGGAATCTGCCATGGGGAAGATCCCGGCGCCATAGGCCGATTCGACGTCGGCAGCCGTCAGGATCTTAGTAATGCGGACGACGTCCAAGCTACTTCCGCGCGGTGAGGCTTCGCCCCGGCACGCACCAGAAAAAGCTGGTCTTCGAGAGCTCGACATCTTTCGCGCCTGAGGCTCGCAGCACTTCCGCGTACTCGCCGGTGCGGAACAGATCGAAGATCGCGAGCTTCCCGCCGGGCTTCAGCACGCGAACCATTTCGCGAACGGCCTGGGCTCGCGCGTCCTGTTCCGGGATATTGTGCAGGACTAAGCTGGAAACAACGACGTCGTAGTGGTTATCGGGATAGACCAGCTTCTGCGCGTCGCCGTTCTCGATGCGGACCTTGTCGGCGACGCCTTCCATCTTGACGTTGGCCTTAGCCGCGTCCGGCGTGTTTCCGGAAAGATCCAACGGGTTCCACACGTCGATGCCGATGACTTTCCCGTTCTTCAGGCGCTTGGCGGCGCCGATCGCGAGCAATCCGCGCCCGCAGCCGACATCCAATATGCGCTCATCGCCGCGCAGCGCCAGCGAATCGAGCAGCTGATCGCGCAGGCGCAGTTTCGCGACGCGGCTCGACCAGACCATGTCGACTCCGATGGCCAGGAAAAACAGGCCGATCAGCGCCAGAACACCGCACATCCGCGCGGCTGGTCCCGGATACTCAGAACGATTGACGAAGTAAAGCACCAGGGCGATCGCGATGATCCACGCGGCCCGGCTGAACATGCTGTGAACGATGCGCGGAGCGTCTAAGCCGTAATCCGGAGATCCGCTCGCCGTTGCCGCAACTGCCGCCATCAGAGGCTCTTATCCGTCACGCCTGGACCTCTACGGGAACCTCAGTAGGAGCTGGCGGAGGTAGGGGTTTCTTGAACTTGCATTCCGCGTTGGGGCACTGCGCGAAAGCGCCGGCCTTCAGGAACTTCTCGATGAGATAGCTGCCGCCGCACTCCGGACATTTTTCCGGAAGCGGCTTACCCCAGGCGACGAAATCGCACTCAGGGTAGCGGTTGCAGCCGTAGAAAGTCTTGCCGCGTTTGGAGCGCCGCTCGATGATTTCGCCCTCCGAGCAATTGGGACACTTCACTCCGATGGTCTTCTGCTTGACGTATTTGCAGGTCGGGTAATTGCTGCACGCGATGAACTCGCCGAAGCGTCCGAATTTCTTGACCAGCTTGTTGCTACATTGCGGGCATGATTCGTCAAGGGGCACATCCTGCGGTTTCTGCCCCGCGCCGAGTTGCTTGGTGGTCTTGCAATCGGGATAGCCCGAGCACGCCAGGAACTGCCCGAAGCGTCCCTTCTTGAGAACCAGGGGACGGCCGCAGTTGTCGCAGTATTCCGCCTCATCCTGCTCAGTGACGCCCTCCTGCGGAAGCTCACGGGTATTGGTGCACTCCGGATACCCGGTGCAGGCGATGAACTTGCCGTGGCGGCCCCACTTGATGACCATGGGTTTGCCACACTTCTCGCAAATCTGGTCGGTGGGCTCCTCCATGCGCTTGATGTCGGTCATGTGGCGCTCGGCGTGTTTCAGGTCTTTCTGAAACCGCTCGTAGAACTCGCTCATGGCCACGCGCCAGTCCAGCTTGCCTTCTTCGATATCGTCCAGCTCGCCTTCCATGCGAGCCGTGTAGGTGACGTCGAACAGGTCGTCGAAACTTTCGAGCAGCAGATCGGTCACCACCATTCCGAGCTCGGTGGGCGTGAACTTGCCGCCGTCCTTGCGGACGTATTCGCGCTCCTGGATGGTGGATAAGATCGATGCGTACGTGGACGGGCGGCCCACGCCTTTGGCTTCCAGCTCTTTCACCAGCGTCGCTTCCGTGAAACGCGGAGGCGGCTCGGTGAAATGCTGCTCGGGCAGGATTGCGCGGAACTTCAGGATCTCGCCCGCGACCACGGCCGGGAGCTTGTTCTTCAGTTCCTCATCTTCCTCGTCTTTTTCGTCCTTGCCTTCCTGATAAACCTTGAGGAAGCCGTCGAACTTGGGAACGCTGCCGGTCGCGCGGAACAGATACGCGGCGCCATCCTTGCCCTTGGCGTCGACGTCGATAGTCGTCTGGTCGAACACCGCGGGCGTCATCTGCGACGCGACGAAGCGCATCCAGATCAGCCGGTACAGCTTCATCTCGTCTTCGGCCAGAAACTTCTCGACGCTCTCGGGCGTGCGCATGGCCGAAGTCGGACGTACCGCTTCGTGCGCATCCTGAGCATCCTTCTTGCCCTTATAAATATTGGGCTGCGCGGGACGATACTCGGCTCCCCAGCGATCGGTAATCATGGCGCGGACTTCGTCCAGAGCATCGTTCGATACCCGGACAGAGTCGGTACGCATGTAGGTGATCAGACCCGTCGCACCTTCCTCTTTACTGAGTTCGACGCCTTCGTACAGCTTCTGCGCGAGCATCATGGTGCGCTTCACGCTGAAGCGAAGTTTCCTCGCGGCTTCCTGCTGCAAAGTGGACGTGATAAATGGCGGCACCGGATTCCGGCGCTTTTCCTTGTTGGTGACGGAGCGAACGACGTAGTCGACGCCTTCCACGGCCGCAACGATGGCCTGTGCCGTGGCTTCATTCGGGATCTCGACGTTCTCGTCGTTCTTCTTCGCCAAGTGCGCCGTGAGCTGCGGAGGCTTCTTGGCTGCGAGGTTGACGTCGATGCTCCAGTATTCGCGAGTCTGAAACGCCTTGATCTCGCGTTCGCGGTCGACAATCAGTCGCAGAGCCACGGTCTGGACGCGGCCCGCGGAGAGCCCACGGCGGACTTTATCCCACAGCAGCGGAGAAATCTTGTAGCCGACGATGCGGTCGAGCACGCGCCGAGCCTGCTGCGCATCCACTAAGTGGAGGTTCACAGCCGTGGGCTTCTCGAACGCCTTCTGAATCGCGTTCTTGGTGATTTCGTTGAACATCACCCGGAAGATCTTGGGGCTGTTCTTGGTGGGCTTGCTGTCTTTCAGCTCTTCCTGGAGGTGGTAGCAGATCGCCTCCCCTTCACGGTCAGGGTCAGCTGCGAGATAGATGTTGTCGGTGCCCTTGGCGGCGGCCTTCAACTCGGCGATCAGCTTCTTCTTGCCTTCAATAACTTCATAGACGGGGGTGAAGTCGTTGTCCACATCCACCGACAGGTTCTTCTTGGGCAGATCCTTGACGTGGCCCAGGGAGGCCTTGACCGTAAAATCCTTGCCTAGATACTTGCCGATGGTTTTCGCCTTCGCCGGTGATTCGACGATGACGAGGTTCTTTGCCATAGATGACGTCAGCTTTCTTTCTTTTAGGACGAACTGCCCCTGCGGGTCCTTATATTACAAGTCGGACGCAAACAACCGAAATCTTACCATGACGCGGCCGGAGATGACGGCGACGGCCCGGGCCCTTAGGCGTAAGTTCAATCCAGCCAGACCTTTATGAAGCTTTTCCCAGGAAGCTGCCGGACCAGGCCGGCCAACTCCAGCTCAAAAAGGGCGGCTATGATCTCCGAAGGGGAAGTGCCCGCCAGGTTTTCCACGAGGTAGTCCAGGGCGATTGGAGCGTCCGATCTCAGGTAATTGAGAATGGCCCGGCCAGTTCCATCGACTCCGAACGCTAGAGATGATTGGCCCGCATCCTTCGATTCATTGCCATTTAGATTCAATCGGTTACGGCACCTATCCGCCAGCCTGCGCCGGTCTTCGGCCTTGAGCTCCACAACCACGTCATTCCATTCCTGTACGAGTTTGGCGCCTTGTTTTATGAGCAGGTTCGGTCCCCAGCTCATCTTCGACGTGATGTTGCCGGGCACGGCGAAGACCTCGCGATTCTGCTCGGCAGCAAGCTTGGCGGTAATGGCCGATCCCGAGTATTCGCCGCCTTCTATCACTAGAACTCCCACGCTCATCCCGGCAATGATCCGGTTGCGGATGGGGAAGTTCTGGGGATAGGGCGGCGTGGCCATGGGAAACTCGGATACGATCAAGCCGTCGCGGGCGATCGTCTCGGCCAGCTTGCGGTTTTCGGCCGGATAGACCTCGTCGACGCCACAGCCGAACACGGCAATGGTGTTGCCTCCGGCCTCCAACCCAACTTCAAGCACCGCCCGATGAGCCGCCGTATCGATACCGCGCGCCATGCCGCTGGCGATTGCCAGGCCCGCACCCGCCAGATCCTTGGCCAGGCGGGCCGCAGCGGCGATCCCGTAGGCTGTGGGCCGCCGGGTTCCTACAATCCCCAGGGTCAGCTCTCCCATCAATTCCACGCGGCCGCGCGCGAACAGCAACGGCGGCGGGTCGAAAATCTCCTTGAGCCGGGCGGGATAGCGTGGATCGGTCAGAGGGATCACTACAGCGCCGGCCTCGGCCAGCTTCTGCTGCTGCGTGACGGCATCGTCGAAGGCGCAGCCACTGGCAACGCTTTGCGCCAAGCCGGACGACGTGCCCGCCGCTTCCAGCTCCGAACGGGAGGCACGAAATACGGCCTCCGGGTCTTGAACGTCTCGATCAACTGGACCGCCGTGCGCGTTCCGAGTCCCGGGGTCATGCGCAGAGCCAGCCAGTGAAGTTCGGACTCGCGAGTGAGGGAAACGGGCGCGGAAGCAGTCACTTAGATTTGTGGCCCAGCTGCCCGCGAATTCTCACCTCTCCCGCGGATCGGGTACGCTGAAGGTTATGTCACAGCCAACCTACGATGATGCGAACCTGCTCCTGAAACTTTACGAACTGCGCAGGGAACCCAAGATGCGTGAAGCGCGCAACTGGTTCTTCGGCAACTTCAAATGCAAGACCATGGCGGAGTTCGGTCAGCTCTGCCCTCCCGGATCCGAACCCAATGCGTACTTCCGCCAGGTCGCCAGCTATTGGGACATGGCCGGGTCGTTCGTCAATTCGGGGGTGCTGAACCACGATCTGTTCTTCGCCAACACCCGCGAGATTCTTTTCGTGTGGGAACGGGTGAAGCCGATCCTCGCCGAGGTACGCGCGGCATATAAAGACCCCCATTATCTCGGAAATCTGGAAAAAGCCGGGAAAGCTTGTGCCGAATGGGTTTCCAAGACCAGCGGCGAGGAAGCGTATAAAGCTTTCACCGCACGCGTAGGCTGAAACGGCCACATGCAGCGTGCTCCGGAGCACTTCGGCGATCAGGAGCTGACGCTCATCTACATCGCCAAACGCCTCACCGAAGCCTTGCGTCTGGAAAATCTGCTGACCGAGTCCGGGCTCGACTATCTGGTCGAGCCCGACAAGTATTCGGGCGGAATTATTTTTCAATCGGAACGGGTGGGAGCTTTTTTCTACGTCGCGCCGGGTGATGAAGACGCGGCCAAGGACACGCTCAGCCGGCACGGGTTCCAGCCGTACAAGACGGAGTAAGCGCCCGGGCCGCTACTGCGGCGGCAGCGGGGTCTGCACGTTGGGATCGACCACCGGGATGGTCACGATATTACTGGTGTAGATGTCCTGCGAGATCGTGAGCTGCGTCAACGGGCTGGGAGGAGTTCCCAATCCTAGTTCCAGGCGCACTTCGTAGACTCCCACCATCCCCGGAGCCAGGTTCGCCGAGATGACGTTGGCCGTCGATCCGCCGGCCAGTGATGAAACGAACGCTCGCGGATCGTTCAGCGCCGGACCCGCATACTTGACGCCGGTGTTCTCGGCTGCGGTTGCCTCGGCCGGTTCAATCGTCCCCAACCCGGTTGCATAGACCAGGATCGTTTCGC
This sequence comes from Terriglobia bacterium, assembly GCA_020073445.1. Lineage (GTDB taxonomy): Bacteria > Acidobacteriota > Terriglobia > Bryobacterales > Bryobacteraceae > Palsa-187. The sequence continues at coordinate 28,612 of JAIQFE010000037.1, read as the reverse complement.
CGGGCACGGCCGGATTGGCCTGCGTCACCGGAGCGCCGGCCCGGTTGGCGCAGCATAACGTATTGCTCAGGTTGGTCAGGATCAGGAGCAGGTTGGCGTTGTCGCCCATGTCCGTGGTCGCCCCGAAAGTGATTCCGTTGCCTTCCGGTCCCGGAACCTTGGCGCGCAGTTGAATCCGGTGGAACGCCGGCTCCGGCACTGCTACGACTTCTTCCTCGGGATTCGCGTTAATCAGCGCCACCAAGGCATCCCGCACCGATGTCAGCGTGTCGCCGGCCTGCACCGTGTAGGTGTAGGACCGGTCGCCGATGGTGATGGTGCCGGTGTCTCCCGCCTCGACGCTGCCGTCCACGGTGATCGTGCCGGTGGCGAAACTGGACGTGTGATACGCGATCGCCGCGCGCGGCTCTTCGCCATCGTTCGCAAAGATTCCCGGATTCTGCTGATCGAGGGGGACTGCGATGGCAGTGGTGGCCACCACGCTGCCGTCTGCATGCTGGATACGCAGGTAGCAACTGATGCTGTTGGCGTCCAGAAACTCGAAGGGAATCTGCCCGTTGACCTGGGTGGACGACACGAAGAGCAAGGGAGACGGGTTGCCGTCGCAGTAGAGTTGCACTCCGCCCAACGTGAGCGGCAAGCGATCCTGGCTCAGATCCGCGGAAGCAGCGGCATCGGCTAAATTCTGCCCCAGCAGGGTCACCAGGGTTCCCGGCGCGAGGATGGTAGCGTCCTGGCCGCCCTGCATGGTAGATCCGCTCGCGCTGACGCTGAAGGTGGCATTGTTCGATCCGCTGACTCCCAGCCCGATATTGTTGCCATCGGTCCCGGGCTTGCGCGCCACCAGTTTGATGGTTTCCAAACGGGGCTCGAATTCGGCGAACACCGCTGGATCTCCATTCCCGGCGTTAATGACGGCAGCCAGGCCTTTCATGGCCGTGTCCAGCGTGTCGTCCTTGACCATGGTGTAGTCGTATTCGCGGGCGGTGCCCGCAGTGTCGGTGATGGTCACCTTAACGATATCTCCGGCCGTGACGGTGCCGCCGATCGTAAACGAACCAAGCGCGAAAATCTGCAGGCTGGCGGCATTGCGGACGCCGTTGATGGGAACCAGGGGCGTCGCCGGAGTGAACACCAGAACCCGGCGGTTCGAGCCATCGGTAACGTATAGATTGGTCCCATCGAAGGCCAAGCCCGTCGGCGTCGGCGTGATGTCGGCCGCCGATTGCCGCAGCAGCGGATGGAACAGGTCGGTGAAGCTGGACACCACGCTGGCGTTTTCGTCCGGCTGCCCCAGAATCACGTCCGCGGCGGCGCCATTCTGCGTGGGAATCGTGTTGTAGATCAGGATGCGGTCGTTACCGCCGTCGGCGATGAACAGGCGCGTGCCGTCAGACAGCGCGAAACGCGGAAAATCCATGGTCTTGCCGCAGCGGGCCGGGAAAGTGTCCGCGCCGGTGGAATCCTTACCATTCGAAGGGCACAGATCCGGGGCATCGTTCGAGATGCCTGTGTCCATATCCTTCTGCCCGACCACGACATCGGCCGGCGCCTGATTGGTCGTCGGAATCGAATTCCAGATCAAAACACGGTTGTTGCCCAAGTCAGCCACGTAGAGCCGGACGCCGTCGCTCGAAACCGACACCGGATTAAGAAGCGTGTTGGCGTGAGCGTCGGTGGTCGCTTTGGTCAGATCCGGCTGGTTCGCGACGTTGAAATTCGGCTGCCCGAGCACTACATCGGCGGGCTGGCGGTTTTGGGTGGGAATCGAATTCCAGATCAAGACCCGGTGATTCTGCGTGTCGGCCACGAACAGCTTGCCGTTCTGAATCCACACGCCCTGCGGGCTGCGCAGGCTCCGGTTGTCCACCACCTGTTGCGAGCCCGTCAGAATCGTTTTGAAATCGGGCTGGCCGAGTTCGATGTCTGCGGGCTGGTTGACCGTAGTGGGAATCGACTTCCAGATCATGATGCGATTGTTGCCGGTATCCGCCACCGCCAGGATCGATCCGTCGGTAGCGACGGCCGTTGGCAAGCGTAAGCCCGTCTGCGCGATGTGGAAGGTGTTGCTGACGAAATCCGGCTGGCCCAGCACCACATTGGCTTGTCCCACGCACACCGCGCAGCGCGCGATAAACGGCCGAATCGTATCCAGCGGACCCGGAAAGCTCTGCGTGGGGAACTCGAGGACCCGGTTGTTCACCGGTGTAAGACCGGTCCGGTTAGCATCCGCCACGAACAAAACGCCGTTCGCGTAGGCTATGCCGCCCACCGCGCCCAACAGAGTATCCGACGTACCCGGCTGTTGCTGCGTAAAGGTGGTTTGCCCAATAACCAGGCGCGCGGCCTGGCCGGTAACGAAATCGGCGGCTAGGCCTACACAGGCACACAGTGAAAGAAGAGCACAGGTTTTGAACATTCTAGAAGCGGGACAGCGGGCGTTTAATCAGTATAACAATCCAATAGACGCTTGCCGCAAAAGCACGTTTCGGGCCAAAGCAAAAAAGCCAAATCGAAGCGGGGCAGCTCAATACGCCTTACGGCCAGGGGCGCAGGAGATATCGGCCAGAGCGCAGCGAGTGTGCTCGAACTGAATGGTGGTGTGATGGATCCCGAAGCGTTCCTGCAGCACGCAGTTGACGTCCCGCAGAATCGATTCGCTGGCCGAGGGAGGCACGTCCTCAATCAGGACATGACAGCTCAGCGCGCGCTCCTCGGCCCCCAGATTCCAGATGTGGAGATCGTGCACGTCGATCACGCCGGAAACGCCCCGAATGCCCGTAATGACTTCGGTGAGGCGCAAGCCTTTGGGCAGCCCTTCGAGCAGAATATTGAGCGAGTCCTTGAAGATGTCCCAGGCGGTCCACACGATCACCAGCGAGATCACAATCGACAGGATGGGATCGATCTTCAGCCAGCCTGTGTAGTGGATGATCACGGCGCCGATGATGATGCCGACGCAACTGGCCGCGTCGCCCATCTGGTGAATCCACGCCGCGCGGATGTTCAGATCGTGATCGTGCCCGTGGTGGCCGTGGCCGCCGATGCTCCAGGCGATCGCGAGATTGACCACGATTCCGAGCGCGGCGACCCACAGCATGGTTCCTTCCGACACAGGTTCCGGGTTCATCAGGCGCAGGTAGCTTTCCCACAGCAGGGCTCCCGACAAGATCACCAGGAGCAGCGCATTCAGAAACGCCGCGAGCACACCCATGCGCTGGTACCCGAAGGTTCGGAGCTGGTCGCCGGGCTTGGCCGCAATGTAGAAGCCGGCGGCCGCTAATCCCAAACCGAAGGCATCGGTGAAGTTATGGCCCGCGTCGGAGAGTAGAGAGAGACTGCCAGACCGCAATCCCGCGATGGCTTCCACGGCGACGAATACGAGCGTAACCACCAGCGAGCCCAGTAGGATCCTGCCAGTCGCCTTGCCGTGGCCGTGTGCGTGGAAATGGGCCATCTAACTTCATCGTAACGCGATTTGGCATCCAACCGGCCGGTGTACGCTTGACGTCACTCGTCTGGGATGATAAGGAGTTATGGCAACCGCGACACGGAGCGTCTCGCGGCTGGCGAGAAAATTCGCCAGTGGGAGCCGTTCCGGACGCAGGCGGAGAAACGATTGCCAATTCTGGATGCCGCCACGTCACTGGGCGACTTTGCGGCGCTCAACTCCAACCGGTTGGAAGCCCTGAAAGGCTCCCGAAAGGGACAGCATTCCATTCGGATCAATAAGCAGTGGCGCATCTGCTTCAGCTGGCCTAACGATGAGCCCGGTCCATTGAACGTTGAGATTGTTGACTATCACTAGACGAGAGGAGAAAACCATGGCCCTTACACCCATCTACCGGGAGAGATCCTCGCCGATGAGCTTGAGGAGATCGGCCTATCTGCGAAGAAGCTTGCCGACGTTATCGAGGTACCGCCGAACCGGCTCTACCAGATTCTGGCCGGGAAACGGAACCTGACAGCGGACACCGCCCTGCGCCTTGCTCAGTATTTCGGCACATCCGCGGATTTCTGGATGAACCTGCAGAGCGCCTATGAGCTTGATCTTGCGCGTCAGCAAGTCGGCAAGGCTATACAGCGAATCCCGAAGCGCAGCGGGATGGCGGAGCCGCGACCCGCGGCGTGAGGATTCTGAGGCGGCACTCCAGTGATGGGGGCTGGTCCAAGACTGCTACGATACGAGAAAGCAAATGCTGGAGCTTGCGCCGAATGACGCGATCATTAAGACGTATCTCCAGGACATTCAGCGCATTAAGCACGGCCAGCAGATAGCCCACGAGATGGGCCTGCGCGGCCCCTTTCAACATCTTCTGGACAAGGCCGCAAAACAGCGCAGCTGGACGCTCGTTCCCGAGCTTTCCACATACTCAGGCGGCAAGCGCGTGGTCCCGATGGAACCGTGCGCGACGAGTTCCGGCTGGCGCGAGGCTGTACATTGCTTCACGGGCGTAGATCGCGTGCTTGCTGACTTAGCGAATCAATGATCTGCGCCTCGCTGCGCTTGCTCATTGATTCGTTTCTTTCGTCTCAAATCGTACTTCGATTTGGATGGGAAATGGGGATCACGTCACGAGTTAGGACATAGTCTAATTCGGGTTGCTCTTCGCGAACCTTAATGATGGCACCTTCGTACTTGTCATAAAGTGGCTTCATGAAGGATGCATCCAGTGAATCAACGGACTCCTTGCCAAATTCCTGCCCCATGGCAACGAAATGCTGAATGATGGTCTCTGCCCCTCCGCCTCGAATCGGGGCACAGACTGACATCGCAGTCGGATGTACAAATTTCGAGAGCATCTTGTTGTGCACATCGAATGTTTCCTTAATGCCTACAGCAACCGCTGCCTCCGGCGCTGTGGTGAACTTGTGCGGCAGTTTATCTTGCGCAAGAGTTTTCGCTACGTTTGCCAACTCCTCCTGGAACTTCGTATCGGATGGGTCATTCTTCCGATTCAAATCAATCAGATCTCGGGCGGAGTCCTCATAAAAGGCCATCGCATGCTTCTCTGAAAGAGCGCAGAAGGCGACCCACACGCGAAGTTCAAGTAGATTTCTCGTGAGCCATGCTACACAGTCCAGTTCCGCTGCATCGTGTTTACCGTTCAACCGTTTTAGATTATGCGCCACCGCTTGGTGTAGTCTGACGAAGGCAAAAGCGGGATAGAGCCGCTTGTCCTCAGCAGTAATTGATTCTGCCCAGTGTGGCGTCATAGGTTCATTCTATCCAGCGGGGAATAGTTTTCGTTTGACGAGTGTATAGTGGCACTCGAGCCCAAGCCTCTGCAGCATCTGTTGAATCTGCAAAAGATCGTTGGTCTCGCCATACTGCGCTTATTCTGATCCTCAATGCCATTGGCCTAAACACCCATCTCAAGAACAATAACCTGTGGTTCTACGCAACGGGCACCGAGGATAAGGCATTGCTCGATTCCACTTGGAAGATGTCGTATCAGGCCCTTTTGGAGGGACGATCGAGGATATATCGTCCGGCTAGTGGGTCAGGTCGTGCAAGTCAGCATGGAAACGGTCCGCATCGTCAAGAGCCTTCCGGATTACAAGTGATCGGGCCGCGTTCACGCGCTCCCAACAATCCGTATTCCCCGTCCTTGCCACCATTTCCCGCTATACGTCGCCACGCCCCGTATCCGCGCCCCTACTCTCAGAGCAAGGAGTTCGCGCGCTCTTCCACTGGAGAGCCGAATCGGCCAGGAAATAGCATTCTAGACACTGCTATCTAGGGCCTGCGTACAGTGGATGTGTCCGGTACATTGCACTGGATTCCCGCCGTGGGGAGTAAAAGGCACGGCAGGGGCGCCCTATGAATCCAGCTACTTCTTCACCAGCGATTCGACCGCTTCCAGCTCTTTCCCCGCCTCGGCCCATTTGCCTTGCGCGGAGAGAGCTCGATACCGATCCAGGTGGCCGCGGATGCTTTCGATACGCGTGTCCGTCGTTCCCGGGGCGCTGGGCGCGGAAGGTGTCGAGGTGCTGGATACCCGGGTTTCGGCCGGCGCAGGCGCGCCACCTCGCAGCGAAGCAAGCTGCTTCAGCGCGTCCTGGTACGTATCGGCGTACACCAACTGGCTGCCCGCGGCCAGCACTACCCTCTCAAGCTGAGGCATGCGGGCCTGCGCGGCCTGGATGTAAATGGGCGCGACGAACAGAAACGTATTGTCGATCGGCAGCACCAGGATTTGCGAACGCAGCACCTGCGATCCCTGCGTGTTCCACAGCGACAGGTCTTTCGATATCACCGGGTCTTGATTAATCAGCGCCTCGATCTGCAGCGGCCCGGAGATGATTTCCTGTTTGGGCAGTTGCAGGAACACGATCTCGCCCATGTGCGCGCCGTCACAGCGCGCCGCCATCAGCCCGATCAGGTTCTGCTTGTTGTGCGGCGTGAAGGGGATGGTCAGCAGGAACTCCGGCTGGCTCTCGCCGGGCAGGGTCGCCACCATGTAGGTCGGCGTCATCGATTGCGGGTTCCCGGCCTGGCCGCTGGTGAAGGTCGCCAGATCCCAAAGGTCTGCGCGGTTATAGAACGAATCCGGCACACGCATGTGATAGGTGCGATACAGCTCGGCCTGCACGCGGAAAAGAAGTTCCGGAAAACGAGCGTGGCGCCGGATATCCGCGGGCATCTCCGAAGCAGGCGTCAGGAGTCCCGGGAACAAATGCTCGTACGCCAGGATCAAGGGATCCTGATCGTCAAACAGGTAGAGCTTGACCTCGCCGTCGTAGGCGTCGACGGTGGCCTTGACGGAATTGCGGATGTAGTTGAACTCGCCCGCACCCTCGGCCTGAATCGGCCGCGCGTAGGGATGCGCCTCGCTTGTGGTGTACCCGTCCACGATCCACACCAGGCGCCCGTCGTCGCCGATCACCATGTAAGCGTCCGGATCCCAGGTGATGAACGGAGCCAGCGTGCCGAGCCGCTCGCGGATGCCGCGCCGGATCATCATCCGGCTATCCGGCGTGAAGGCATCGGACAGCACGATGTTGGGATCGCCAAACGCCCACGCCGAAGCCAGGCGCAGGCCCATGGAATCGGCGGGGATTCCGCCCTTGCCTTCGTAGCGGGTGTGAACTTCCTCGGAACCTGAAGGATAGTTGAACTCAGGCTGCGTGGTCCGGACGAAGACGGGATCGCGGGACTCCTCGCCGTAATAAATCTCGGGACGAGTCAGCTTCAGGCTGGGCGTCAGCACTTCGACCGGAGCATTGCGGATCAGCAGCTCGGGAAGCCCGCTGGGAGTGATCCGATTGGCTTCGGCCAATGCGAGGCCATATCCATGCGTGTAGATGGTGTGAGAGATCACCCAACGGCTCTGGGCGTCGCCCAACTGGGTCAGATCGAGCTCGCGCGGGGCCAATAATACCTGCCGCAGCTGGCCACCGATCTGATAGCGGTCGACATCGGTTTCCGCATACGCGTAAGGCCGCAGCGGCTGGCTCTGGCTGAGCGTGTCATGAAACGCGCGCCAGTCCCACAGCCGGACGTTATCGAGCATGGAAGCGTTGCGCTTGAAATCGATGGGCGCTTCCTTGCGCGCCGGAAATTCGGACTCGGTAGCGCGGCGGTTCAAGCCGTAGGCGGAGCGCGTCGCCTCGATGTGCCGCTCGATGAAGGGCCGCTGCAGCGCCAGCTCATTCGGCCGCACTTGCAGAGCATTGACCGCAGACGGAATGACCGCATCGGCCACCAGCACGATGGCGCAGGCGATCGCCAGCTTACGGCGGCCCGCCAAAACCAGAATCGCCGCTAGTACCGCGGCCGCAGCCTTGACGGTTTGTAGCGGAAGCCCGATGTGCTGCTGGACGTAATCGACGCCGGTCATCAGCTCGCCATGATCGGTATACAGCAGCTCGTAGCGGCCCAGCCAGAAATACACGGCGAGACCCACCAGGAAGAACGCCATCAGCACCTTGAACATTCCGGTTTCGAGGCGCCCCAGTCGGCGCAGGTCATCCCACTGGAGATGCCCGGAAGCCCATAGCTCGGGGAAGCGGGTCTGCATCTGCCAGACGCGCGCGGTGACATAGTAGACCAGGGCGCCGGCGGCAGCGCAGACTTCCACGAATCCGATCAGCTGCGTATAAAACGGAAGCTCGAAGAAATAGAAAACCAGGGAACGGCCGAAAACCGGATCCTGCCACGTCGATTCAATTCCGCGCCCGCCGATGTATCGGGCGATGACCCAGCCGTCCATGGAAGCAGCGGCCAGAATCAAGGAGACGAAGAGGATCGCCACGGTGACCAGCAAGTTGTAGCGGCCACGCCCTTGTCTGGTGGCGCCTGCATGGCTCATGCCCATGGCGTGGGCGATCCACAGCACCAGGAAGAGGATCAGCCACTGCACGATGTCGGGAACGTAGCGGTACAGCCACATCCGCTGCCACGTGTTCACCTGGCCCAATTCGCCCCACCATTTGTAATCGATCAGGAGGGAGCACAGGGATCCACCGAAGATCAGGAGCAGGATGAGGGCTGCGCCAAACAGAATCAGCCCAGACCGGCGGGAATACGGACGCGCCGACACAGTAGTATCCAGCGTAACACCGCTCCATGACTGTCGCGGCTCTGAAGCTCTTTCCGAGCCGCGAGAGTTATCGAGCGGTTGTCCGCTGAGATTTTAGAGGAGCCGGAAGTTGACTTCGATGTTGGCCGAGACCGGGACCGGCTTGCCGTCCTTCAGGCCGGGCTTGAAGCGCCATTTCTGCACCGCTTCGATGGCCTTCTGATCCAGGCCCAGACCCAGCGAACGGACGACCTTGATATCCTGTGGGACGCCGTTTTCGTCGACCACCAGCTGCAGCAGCACCGCGCCCTGCCACTTGGCTTTGCGGGCTTCCTCGGAGTATTCGGGCTCGGGCCGGAAAACCGGAACAGGAGCGCTCACGCCTCCGCCGATCTTGTACGCTCCGCCACCGAATCCGCCGCCGCTGCCAGGACCCACGCCCGGTCCCCGGCCGCTGCCAATGCCGGTGCCGATACCGTTGCCGGCGGAGGGGAGGCCCACCCCGGCAAGAGGGTTTCCGAAGTTTGACGAATTGATATTCGGCATTTCCGGAGCGACGATCGTGGGATTGACCGCCAGTTTAGGATCTTCCTGCGGGCGAATCGGAGGAACAAATGACTTGGGCGCAATCTTGGGAAGCGCACCTTTGGTTACTTCCGTCTTCTGCGGGCTGCCGCCGCCGCCCTTGGACTGTTCAGGCTTCGGCTTGGGCTGCAAGGGCTTCAGGTCGGGAGCGAAAATCGGGACGAATTCCTTCACGGCTTGCTGCACCGGCTTAAGTGTACCGATGAACAGAAGCAGCGCCACCACGACCACGTGAATGATCACCGAGCCAAGCCCAGCCATCGATTCATGACCACCGTACAAACCCTTTAAAGAGGGGAGATCGTTCACCGGCTTGGAAGTGATTTCCAGGGGCGGCAGCTTAGGAGGATGAATCATCTCCTTCACGCCCTGGATGATGCCCTTATACCAGGGCAATTCGATGGAAGCAGGCACCATGAAGTGCTGCAGATGGACATCCGTTTCCGCGGAAGGATGCTCCAGGTCGAGCGGCTTGGAAGTGATTTCCAGCGGCGGGAGTTTCGGGGGATTTATCATCTCCCGGATACCCTGGACAATGCCCTTATACCAGGGCAGTTCGATGGACGCGGGCACCAACAACTTCAGATCGTGAGGTGGTGTTCCGCCGCCAGCGTTGACCGGTTTTTCTGGAAGCTGCTCGGACACTTATGCTCTCTTCAACCCTTGCGGGTCGCTAATAATGACGTTCAGAGCTAGCCGCGGGTTTCAGTTTCTGGAACTTTCACCCATACTCCAGCTCTGGTCTGAGTTTAACATACGACCAACAACTCCCTAATCCGCAGATAATCCTATAGACCTGGGTTTAGATACGTGTTTAGACATCGGATCTATGGATTCTGGAACTGAGAGGAAATTTGAGATTTCTACCCACATGGGTTCCAGGACATCAGTAAGCTCGTGCCCGGATTCGAAGAGAACCAGCTTGGTGGCGGGACGCCGGGACGCGTAACTGCTGGAAATTGAGGCGGGTACGACGTTATCGCGCTTTCCGTGCAGGATCAGCGCCGGCTGGGGAAACTCCGGCTCGTCCTCAAACTTTGCAGCGTCTTCCATGAACTGATATCCCAGCCGCCGTTCCCGGCCCTCGCCGTAGTGGAAAACGGGGGCGGAGCCTTCGCGCTTCCACTGCTCCCAATCTTCCGGGGAATAGCGCTCCCGCCAGCGACCTGGAAACTGGAAGGCCGGCGCGAGCAGCACCAGCTTTTCGATCTGCGACGGGTGCCGGCTCGCGTAAAGAGCGGCGAGATAGCCTCCCAGGCTCGAGCCGATCAGGATTGCAGGCTCGCCGCCCACCGCGCGCTCGATCACTGCGAGCTGCCCGGTAACGGTGAGTTCCTCGAAGCGGCCTTCGTCCAGGATGGGAATTTCCATCGGGACGCCGTGTTCGGCGAACTGGCGGCGGAAGAACTGCGCTTTGCTCGAGTGCGGGCTGGAGGCGAAACCGTGAAGATAGACGACTCGCGTCATTTGGAGTTGGGATCGCCGAAATTGATTTGGCTGGCGGCACCGAATTTGTGGAACTCGGCGTAGCTGAACTTGTTCTCCACGTCGACTTTACCCCCGCGCAGCTCGCGGTGCTCGGTCCATAACGGCAGGAGCGCGCCGTAAGGCGACATAGTGTAATCGACGGAGGCTTCCTGGCGAACCATTGCCGGACCCTCCCCCTGACTGGTGGCCAGAGTAATCCTCACGGGTATGAAAGTGTTCTCGCGAACCCACACTTCCCCGCTGAGGCGAACGTTCTGCGCCGATCCGCCGCCTCTGGCATTGATTACGGTCAGCCCTTCCGGGCCATCGATCTGCTGGTATCCGAAAACCAGAATACGAGCGATGCCCTGCATCTCCACGCGGCGATAGGTGAACTCGTAATGCATCACATCGCGAGAATTGAACAGCAACAGGAGTTGCCCGAAATCGGTGACAGCGCCCACCAGGCCATATTTTTCGAACTGCTCCAGGAGTTCTTTTTTTCGCTTGTCGTCGGGGGCAGTCACGATCGCAGCGAGCTCCTCCTGGGCTTTCTTGGAATCCTGTAGCGTGCGGCCATCCACCGCCGTAACGCGGCGCAGCTCATGCAGCGCGCCGCCCTCGCCCGCAAATGCCGCAAAGCTGTATTCGGACAGGATGCGCCGTTCTTGCCAAACAGGTTCCGGGGCCTTTTGAGCGCTGGCGCCCACGCGAAGATGGAATCCTCCCTTGGGAGGCTTTATGGCGCGTTGAAACAAGGTTTCCTGGCCGACCAAGTCGGGAGCGATTTTCCGAAACGCGTCGGCCTCGCGGCTCAGGCTCGCGGCCAGTTGCTGGGTGCGCTCGTCACCCTTAAGCGCGCATGGCGCGCACCATATTACAAGGACTAACGTCGCGAGTAGAATCGAGACTCGCATACCTTCAGCATATCGGCTTCTGTTAGCATGAGTGTTACCCCCTCCGATCATGATTCGCAGTTTCCGAGGCATTAACCCCAGGATCGCCGCTTCCGCCTACGTTGACCCAGGCGCCCACGTCATTGGCGACGTGGAAATCGGCGAGCGCGCGAGCGTCTGGCCGTGCGTGGTCCTGCGCGGTGACATCGAGCCGATTCGCGTCGGCGCGGACACGAACATCCAGGACGGCACCGTGATTCACACGGATCGAGGCTTTCCGGCGACCATCGGCGACCGGGTGAGCGTGGGCCACTCGGCGATCCTGCACGGCTGCACCATCGAAGAAGACAGCCTGATCGGGATGGGCGCCACGGTACTGAACGGCGCGCGGATCGGCCGCGGAGCGGTCGTGGCCGCCGGTGCACTAGTTCCCGAAGGGATGGAAGTCGCGCCGGACATGCTGGTGATGGGCGCGCCCGCCAAGCCGCGTCGTCCGGTGAGCGCGGACGAGAAGGAGCGGTTTCAGAAGGGCGTCGGCGGATACGTCGAACGGGGCCAGCAGGCCAAGGAAGAAGCGGAATGAGCTCATTGAAAAAGGGGGCAGGCCGCTCTGTCCACTCTCAGGCTCATGCGCGAAGTCACAAGTTTACGCGAGGGGACAGAGTAGCCTGTCCCCCTTCAGCATTGACGCGGCACGCACGAGTGCGTGCGCTACAAGGTCAAGCATGATCCGGGCAGTTAAGGGTACCCGCGATATCCTTCCGCCCGCAAGCGCGGCCTGGAATCACGTGGAAGCGGTGGCTCGCGAAGTCTTCCGCACCTATAACTATCAGGAGATCCGCACACCGCTGTTCGAAGAAACAGCGCTGTTCGCGCGCGGCGTCGGCGAAGACACCGACATCGTCGGCAAGGAAATGTACACCTGGGAGGATCGTGACGGCAACTCGTTGACGCTTCGTCCCGAAGCCACCGCGTCGGTGATGCGCGCCTATATCGAGCATCGTCTGGACCAGATTCCCGGCATCAAGAAGTTCTACTACATGGGCCCTATGTTCCGCCGCGAGCGCCCACAGAAAGGCCGTTTCCGCCAGTTTTTCCAGATCGGCGCGGAGGCGATCGGCTCGGAATCGCCGGTGGTGGACGCGGAAGTGATCGAGATGGTGGTGGAGCTGTTCCGCCGCTGCGGGCTGGAAGGAATTCAGCTCATTCTGAACTCGGTGGGCTGCAAGGATTGCCGCCCGGCCTACCTGGATTTGCTGCGGCAAAAGCTGGCGGAAATCGCTCCCAAGCTCTGCGCCGATTGCCAGCGTCGTGCGACTACGAATCCGCTGCGCGTGCTCGACTGCAAAGTTGCTGAAGACCAGCCGTACATCGAAGCCCTGCCATCGATCCTCGATCATCTGGACGATGCCTGCCGCCAGCATTTCTCCACCGTTCGCGCGCATCTGGATGCCCGTGGGATTACTTATTGGGTGCGCCCTCGTATGGTGCGCGGCCTGGATTACTACATGCGCACCACGTTCGAGATCACTCACGGCGCACTTGGGGCCCAAAACTCCGTTTTGGGCGGGGGGCGCTATGACGGGCTGGCCGAAGCCATCGGCTCGAAGGTTCCCGCGCCGGGTATCGGCTTCTCGATCGGCGAGGACCGACTGGTAATGATTCTCGAAGAATCGAATCCGGACCGCTTCAAGCCCGCAGTGGACGTGTTCCTCGCGCCGATGGGCGAAGCCGCCGAGCAGCACGCGGGCGCGCTGGCGGCCGAACTGCGCTCGCAAGGTTTTTCCGTCGAGCGGTCAGCCGACCGGAAGCTGAAGCGGGCCTTAGAGGTCGCCAACAAGACCGGCGCGCGCTACACGCTGATCCTGGGCGATGATGAAGTCAGCACCGGAACGTATTCCTTAAAGGACATGGCGTCGGGTGAGCAAGTGAAGCTGACGCGCTCCGAGCTGGCGGCGCGGATTAAATCAAATTAGACAATGGAACAAGTACCTTTAGACTTTCTAGGCGAACTGCGCCGAACTCATGACTGTGGAGCGCTTCGCTCCGCTGATGCTGGCAAACGGGCCATCCTGATGGGATGGGTGCATCGCCGTCGCGACCTGGGCGGCGTGCTGTTCATTCATCTGCGCGACCGCGAAGGCGTCACGCAACTGGTGTTCCGCTCCGACGGCGATCCGGCGGTGCACGCCAGGGCCGAACTGCTCGGGTCGGAATACGTGATCGCGGTGGAAGGCTTGGTGGAACGCCGCGCGGCCGATACCGTCAATCCGGCGATCGCTACCGGCGAGGTCGAAGTCGTCGTCGATAAGATCTGGATCCTCAACACCTCCAAGACGCCTCCGTTCCCCATGGAAGAGAACGTAGACGTCAAGGAAGACGCGCGCCTGAAGTATCGCTACGTCGACCTGCGCCGGCCGCACATGCAGCGCAATATTATCCTGCGCTCGAAGATGAGCTTCGCCATACGCGAAGTCCTGACGAACATGGGTTTTCTCGAGATCGAAACCCCGTTCATGGGCCGCTCGACTCCGGAAGGCGCGCGCGATTACCTGGTTCCCAGCCGCGTCAATCCGGGAAGATTTTATGCGTTGCCGCAATCGCCGCAGATCTACAAACAGCTGCTGATGGTGGCAGGGTTCGAGAAATACTTCCAGATCGTCCGCTGCTTCCGCGATGAGGACCTGCGCGCCGATCGCCAGCCGGAGTTCACACAAATCGACCTGGAGATGTCCTTCCCGCAGCAGGAGCGCATCTACGAAGTGATCGAGCCACTGATCGGCGCGGCCTGCAAAGTGGCCGGATTTCAGGTGCCCGCGACGTTCCCGCGGCTGACCTACGCCCAGGCGATGCACGCCTATGGCAGCGATAAACCCGACCTGCGGATTCCTCAGTTCCATTGCGTCGAAGACCTGTTCCTCGGCGAAGGGCTGACGCCCGAAGGGCTGCCTCTGGTGGCCATTCGCATTCCTAAGGTCGGCCAGATTAGCCGCAAGGAACGCGACGACCTAAAGGCGTTCGGCCAGGAGCGCGGCCTGCGCGTATACGACGATCCCAAGCGCCTGGATCGCGATTTCCCCGAAAAGATGAAGTCCGTGCGCGAGCGCATTGGCGCCGCGGAAGACGATCTGTTCCTGATGGCGGGATGGGGAGGCGAGCCGAAAGGCCCCAAGCCGGAAGAAACCGTGCTGATGGCGTGCGGGCAGCTTCGCCTGTTCGCCGCGCAGAAATATGCCGACAAACACAAGCTTCTGGATCCCACGAACTTTCAATTCCTTTGGGTTGTCGACTTCCCGATGTTCGAGTGGAACGAAGAAGAAAACCGGTGGAATGCCGCGCATCATCCGTTCACCTCGGTTCACGACGAGGATCTCGAGAAACTCACATCCGATCCGGCGCGCTGCCGCGCGAAGTCGTACGACCTGGTGCTGAACGGAACCGAACTGGGCTCCGGCTCGATCCGTATTCATCGTCAGGACGTGCAGTCGAAAGTGTTTTCGGCCCTCAGTTTCACCGAAGAAGAGGCTCGCAAGCGGTTCGGATTTCTGCTGGAGGCTCTGGAATTCGGGGCCCCGCCGCATGGCGGCATCGCGCTGGGGCTCGACCGGCTGGTGATGATCCTAGCGGGCGAAACGTCGATCCGGGAAGTAATTCCCTTCCCCAAGACCGCCAAGGGCACCGATCTGATGAGCGACGCTCCGGGCGAAGTTCCCGAGCGGCAACTGCGGGAACTGGGAATCGCGATTCGGAAACCCTAGCTCACTCGCTGCGTAGCGCCACCATCGGGTCCAGTTTCGACGCCCGCTGCGCGGGGAAGTATGCCGCGCAGAGTGCCACCGCTACGAGTATCCCGATCGCCAAAGCCAGAGTGAGAGGATCCTGAGGACTGACGCCGAACAGCTGGCTGGTGACGACGCGCGACGCCGCGTAGGCCAATCCCGCTCCGAGCGCCAGTCCGGCGATGACCATTCTCGTCGTCTCACGGAGGACCATCGCGATAACGCGGGCCGATTGGGCTCCCAGAGCGATGCGGATGGCGATTTCGCTCCTACGGCGCGCGATGCCATACGACAATACCCCGTACAGGCCAATGGCGGCGAGGGTAAGAGCGACGGCGGCGAACGCGAGGGCAATCTGTGCGACTGCCCGGTCTTGAGCCGTCAAACGAGCCACCTGCTCTTCGATGGACTTTACGGAGAGAATCGGCAGCGAGGAGTAGGTGCGCTGGATGGTCTGCCGCACGGCTGCGAGAACCGGTGCGGGACCAGTGGCCGTACGGATCAAGATAGTGGGACTTTCGGCGTCGGACGGAGACTGCATGGCCGCCAAGTAGCAGCGCGGCTTGGCGTCACGCCGCAACTTCTGCGTGCGCGCGTTTTTCGCGACGCCCACCACCTGGCATGTCATCCGCTCGTGCTCTTCCGCCGATGTAACACTTCTCCCGATGGGGTTCCGTCCCTCAAAGAACTGCTTGGCGAAGGCTTCGTTGACCACGCAGACGTTGGGCGCGCCGTGTCGATCGCTCTCCAGGATGTCCCGTCCCCGGACAATGGGGGCGCCTAAAGCCGCGAAGTAACCAGGGCCCACCGCATCGAAATCGGAGCTGCGATCCTTGTCTCCTTTCGGAGTGTAGCCTTCCACTTCGACCCCTAAAATAGTGTTCCCCCCACTGAACACACCCAGGCTCGAAAAGCTTGCCGCGCGGACGCCCGGGATTCGCTGGAACTGTTCCAGCAGTTCACGCATCAACGTATCGCGTCGAACGGAGTTGTAGCCGGCCTCGCGGGGATCGATCCGAACCAGTAACAGACGTTCGGCGGGATAGCCAAGGTCCGTTCGCTGGAGGTTGTAGAGTGTGCGTGCCAATAATCCGGCGCCAACCAGCAAAGGCAAGGAAAGAGCGATCTGCAGGCTGACCAGGAGTCGGCCCCATTGCGTGCGGCCGA
Source organism: Terriglobia bacterium (assembly GCA_020073445.1). Classification (GTDB taxonomy): domain Bacteria; phylum Acidobacteriota; class Terriglobia; order Bryobacterales; family Bryobacteraceae; genus Palsa-187. Next base: position 12,193 of record JAIQFE010000037.1, on the reverse strand, counting down.
TCGAAGCGGTGGCGCTGCGGCTCTGTTCATGGAGCGGCTGGCCGGCATCGATCGTCGTCACTTGCCAGGCCGGCAACACACCGAACAGCAGGGCTGCGCCGAGAGTCGCGGCTGCCGTAAAAGCCACCACCATTGGGTCCAGAGAGAAGTTCATCTGGAAGTTCAGCAGCCGCACCAAAGCTCCGTGCAAAACATAGGCCGTGGCGAGGCCGGCCAAGCCTCCCATGACGGCGAGTGCCAGGCTTTCCGTGATCATTTGGCGCATAATCCGACCGCGGCTGGCTCCGAGCGACAGCCTTAATGCGATTTCCGGCCTCCGCGCGGCGCCGCGTGCCAGCAGGAGATTGGCCAGATTCGCACACGCAATCAGCAACAATACGCCCACGGCCGCTAACATCGCACTGAGCGATCCAGAAAATCGCTTGCGCACACTCGATGCTCCGCGCGCCGCAGGCCGGATTCGAATACGCTGATCCAGATACCCAGCCCGCTTCTCCGCTGTCAGGACACCGCTGTAGAATGCCTCGAGGCCTGCCCTGAAAAGCGAGTTTACCTGCGCTTCCGCCTGCGCCAGCGTCACTCCAGGCTTCAATCTTCCGAAGACCTGCAGCCACATCACCTTCTCAATACCCTCATCGTGCAGCCGATCGTCACCTGGCAGAACCAACGGCTGCATACGCAGCGGAATCCAAAGGTCAGGCTGCTGGCCGCTGGTCTCGCCGAAAAATCCGCGGGGTGCCACTCCGATAATGGTCAGCGCACCCTTCCGCATCGCCAGGGTTTTGCCGAGCACGTCCGTGCGGCCACCGAAACGGCGCTGCCAATAGTCGTAACTGATCACGGCGTAGGGCGCGTCCCCGAAATCGTCAGCTGCGGTGAATGCGTGACCGAGTACTGGGCTCACGCCCAGCACTTGAAAAAATCCACCCGACACCAGGTGACTGTTCGCCCGTTCAAACTCGCCACCTCCGACACGGACCTGCAAGGTGTCAAAATCACTCTGGGTGGCCATTACCGCGGAGAAGACACCTGAGCTATCTCGGAATTGCTCGAATTCAGCGTAGGTCAGCCAAGGCCGATCGCCATCTTCGCGAGTGGTCAAATTGCCGGTCCACATTCCTTGCCGGTCGGGATCGGACAACATCACCAGTTGCTCGGGTTTATCAACGCCAGGGAGCGACGCGTGGATCACGCCATTCCACAGGCTGAAAATTGCCGTGTTGGCGCCGATGCCGAGAGCCAACGACAGAATCGCGACCGCGGTGAAGCTTGGGCTGGCGGCCATCGTGCGGAACGCGTAGCGCAAGTCTTGAAGAATCACGTGGAAATGCTCCTTCGGCGCGACCGTCAGCGCGTCCAGGGCCGCACGGAACCATATGGACGCTGCACCGGTACGGCCTTGCGCGCGTCGCGCGTGTTCCAGTTGCTCAGAAAACATGAAGAGCATCTGGTTCCCGTATTCCTGCCGGAAAGCCGCCGGATAACAGTACAGCAACGCTCTGTAAATGACATTGGCGCGAGTCATAGGCAGATCCCTAGGCTCCCGGCACCAGACCTGTTTCGCGAGCCTGCTGCAGCAGCGTGTTCAGCCGCTCGACCTCTGCTCCCGCCACGCGCTTTCCAAAACGCGACAGCCGGTAGTAGCGCCTGCGCTCGTCGGTGCTGGCCGGATCCGGGCTATCCGAAAGTTCCTCCACTAGCCCCTGTTCCAGCATGCGGCGAATGGAACTGTAAAGCGTTCCCGCGCTCAGCCGAACCTTGCCTCCGGTTCGGGCCGCGACGTCCTGCATGATCGAGTAACCGTGCCGGTCCCGATCGGCCAACGCTATCAGGATATGGAAAACTGCCGTCGGCAGCGGCAGCAGAGAATCTGGCTTGGTTTCGTGCATCGCTATATCTAACCTGCACAAGTATACTTTTGTAAACTATACTTGTCAATGATATAGTTTAGACGCTATTCTAGGCTTCGTTTACTTCATGAGCCGCGCGATTGCCGGATTCGAGCGCGCCCTGCATCCAGCCGAACCACGGTGAAGTATGCTCGCCCGCGAAGAACACCCGGCCCTCGCGGCGCGCGATGTGCGGCAGCAGTGTCGACATCTGATCGCGCTTGAACCAGGCGAATGCGCCTTTCACCAGCGGATCGGCATCCCAGGCCACCGACGCCGATTTTTCGTTGCTCACGCCAGGAAACACTTTTTGAAGATTCTCGACCACCGTGCGAACGCGCTGCGGCTCGGAGAGCGACGCCAGCCTCCGGGCGCGCTCGCCCGACGTGTAGCATTCCAGGATTCCGCGCGCGCCGGGCTGACCTTCCGTGCAGTCCCACACGGTTCCGATCGGGAGATCGGTAGCCGCATAGCCGGACAGTCCATCCGCGACCCAGGACCGGGCCGGCGATTGCACGTACACGCGAGTCACCGCGTTGTAGCTCAGCTCGCGGATGGCGCGCTGCTTGCCTTCGCTGAACGCGGGCGAAACCTCGATCGAGCGCAGCACCGTGAACGGGATCGCGCAGATCAGATAATCCGCGGAGATGTGGCTCCGGCGTCCGGATGTGTTCACAGCGACGGTCACTCGTTTGTTGTCTTGTTGGATGCGCTCGAGCGTGGTGCGGTAGTGGACGCGCGCGCCGAGGCTTTGCGCCAGAGCCTTCGGAAGCCGGTCATTGCCGCCGCGGATGCGAAACGACGCGCCCTTGCGCGCGATCGCTTCGTCGCGCAGCAGGCACAGCGCCGAATCTGGAGCGGTCCCGTTGTCCCAGGAATCGCTGTAGATGACCTGGAGCGCCGCGATCTCCTCGGCCGAAGCGCCGCGGCTTTGCAGCATTTCGGCCATAGAGACTCGATCGAATTGGCGAAGGAGATCGGCCGAGGGCCAGCCTGGTGCGAGGGGATCGCCAATTTCCTTCACGGCAGGCGCAACGTACTTGCGAGAGAGCGCGGAAATAGAGGCTGACGAGGAACTTTGGCCGTTCCGGAAGACCAGCGAAGTCAGCTTTCCATAATTCCAGGCCGGAATCGTTTCAAGCTGCAGCGCCTGAACATAGTGCTGAACGTAATTGTGGGTGTCACTGAAGGTCTCGGCTCCTGCCTCGGCATACTGGCCGTCGGCGAACGTATCCCGCAAGGTGAGCACGCGCCCACCGGGATGGTCGCGAGCATCGAGCACCGTGACGTCGTGGCCGGACTGGACCAATTCGTAAGCCGCCGAGAGCCCCGCCAGTCCGGCACCGGCGATCAAGATTCTTTTGCGCGGGCGGCCCGCCGCGCTCAGTGCAATCGATCCAGTGACAACAAGTGCAGCTTTAAGCAGATCGCGCCGGGATGGCTCTCTCCGGACACGATACTCGAGTTTCACAGTTGAACGGACGAGGGAGTGACCGTGGCTGGAGGAGCCGGGTTCTTCTTCGCCGCGGGCCGGAACGCCCAGCACCAGATCGCGACGCTGGTGAGATAGGTGAGGGTCTTGAACAGATTCGCCAACTGCTGTGGGGTGCTGGTGGGCGGCGTGTATCGTCTGAGACCGTAAGCGATGGCGGCGCCGGTTACCGCCACACCCAGCCCAGCGCTGACCTTGAGCAGAAGAGGGTCGCGCTTTTTGGTTGCGATGAGCGCCGTCCACAGGCCCAGATTCAGGATCGCCGCTCCGAAGTTGAGCAGTTGACTGGTGCCGTCGAACCAGTTCGTACTGAACCGGCGGGCGCTAAAAAGGACAAAGGGTACGACCAGCACGACGGCCACGACCGCCCCTAGCAGCCGACCCATCGCGATCCGCACGGGGCTCGCTTCCAGGGCTCGATAGATTAGCGTGATCACCATGAGGAACAACACAAGATCGAGGGTTATCTCATCGGTCCAATAGAGCTTGCGAAAGAGATTCGGCTGCCCGTGGATGCGAGAAACATACTCCTCGGCTGCCGTGGCAACCAGTTGGAGAACGCAATATAAAAGAAGAAGAGGATAGCGGCGGAAAGAAGAGCGCCGAAGGAGGAGGAAGATAAGTGCAGACTGGATGGCAATACTAATTGCCTCCAGAACAAGCTGGCTTAGGGCCATATCACCTCACCCTGAATCGACAGGACGCGGGACTGGCCCTTTGCCTTTAGGAAAGAACTAGACCAGCCGAATGTTTCCGCCGTCGCCGTCACCGTCCGGGGGCGCAACCGGTCCGTGGGCGATGATGTTTCCGCCGTCGCCGTCACCATCCGGAGGAGCAACCGGCCCATGTGAAATAATGTTCCCGCCATCTCCGTCGCCATCGGGAGGAGCAACCGGCCCGTGCGACACGATAGCGCCCATCGTGAGCGCTAAAACAAGAACTGCGCAAATTGTAGCATAAGAACTACGAAATTTTGTCATTACCTGCACCTTTCCCCTCGGCCGGGCCTGATAGCACTACACACTGAGCCAATAGCTAAGGGCTTTCCCCTAGATAATAGACAGTACTTTGGTTTGGGTCAATAGGGTTTTTCCCTAGTACTCGCGGAGCTGAGAGACGAGGAAAGCTCAGCCTGCGGAGCTTCTGGAGAACAGGTATCTAACTGATTATTTGGGAGTTAAGTGGAACGGCGGAACAATCGCAGCACTTCCGCGCAAGCGACGTAAATATTTACGAGACCCAGGCCGGTGATGGCGCCGCGAAAATAGGGCTCATCCCAGATGTTTTCGAGTGCCGGGAGCCATCCGGAGAAATAGTTCAGACTCCAGATGTCGACCCAGGGGAAAACGGTCAGGAAGAGGCCGATTTCGAAGGTGAAGATGGCGAAGACAAGGCGGAGCAGACGCGGGGTTCTGGATGATGCCGGGCGGGTTTCACCGGTGGGAGGTACGGAATCAGGAGCCGGGGCCGGCTCCGGTGTCAAGGACATGCGAATAGCTCGCCTTGCTCAGGAACGGGCAGCGGGATCGGATAGCCAGTCCAAAGTTGGTAGCGGCTCAGGTTCCGGACCGGCTCGAAGCTGAATCGGTGCAACGTAGTCGGACCCAGGCGCTCGAGCGCAGCCAGGTGCTCGGGCGTTCCATAGCCTTTATTGTCCTTAAGGCGATACTCAGGAAAGACCGCATCCCAGGCCTGTAGCGCGGCATCCCTGGCGACCTTAGCCAGGATCGATGCAGCGGCAATCGAAAAGCACAGCGCGTCGCCGTGGATCAGGGCCTTTTGCGGCAGGGGCAGGTCGACACGGACGGCGTCCACCAGCAGGCAATCGCAGGGCGAGGGCAGTTTCTCCACAGCGCGGCGCATGGCCAGACGCGCGGCCTGCAAGATGTTCCAGTGATCGATTTCGAAGGCGTCCGCGGCCGCCACGGCCCAGGACTGGGCGCGCTCCCGGATTCGGTGGGCAAGGACCTCGCGCCGCTCCGGCGCCAGTTGCTTGCTGTCATCCAGCCCGCGAATTGGTTTTTCCGGATCGAGGATCACCGCTGCGGCGAAGACCGGACCGAACAACGCACCGCGGCCGGCTTCATCCAGCCCCGCGATAGCCCGGTATCCAGCGCGCCGGAAAGCCCGTTCATGACGGCTGGTCGGCATGCGGTTCGGCCGGGCGCGATCAGGACTCGCGTTCCCGCAAGCGGGCGGCTTTGCCTTTCAAGCCCCGGAGGTAGTACAGCTTGGCGCGGCGGACCTGTCCGGTGCGCACCACTTCAATGTGATCCACAACCGGCGCGGAGAGCGGGAATATGCGTTCGACGCCCTGGCCGAAGCTGACCTTACGGACCGTGATGGTCCGGCTCACACCCTTGTTGTTCTCGGCGATGACGGTGCCTTCAAAGGCCTGCAGCCGTTCCTTGTCGCCTTCCTTGATCTTTACGTGCACCCGGATGGTGTCACCGGGCCGAAACTCGGGATGCCCGGTTCTCAGGTTGCGGGCCGTAATCTTCGTCAGCAGTGCGTTTTCCATAATCAAAAATCCACCTTCAATGATCTCACAGACGGGCGACCCAGTCCTACATCCGCAGCAAATCGGGTCGCTGCCGCGCGGTCTTCTCACGCGCCGCTTTCAGCCGCCACTGGCGGATTTCTTCGTGATTCCCGCCCAATAGCACTTCCGGAGCCTTCCAGCCGCGAAATTCCGCAGGTCTGGTATATTGCGGGCAATCCAGCAGGCCGTCCTCTCCGAACGACTCATACACCGCCGAATCCCGATTTCCCAGCACGCCTTCCTTCAGGCGCGCCACCACGTCGATCACCATGGCCGCGGCCAGTTCACCGCCGCTCAGCACAAAATCACCGACCGACAGTTCCTCATCTGCCAAATGCTCGGCGACCCGCTCATCCACGCCTTCGTAGCGGCCACAGATCAGCAATAACTCACTGAGTCCCGCGAATTCTCGCGCCACGGACTGATCGAACTTCCGGCCCTGAGCCGAGAGCAGCACGACCTTTTTACCCGGGTCCCGCTCCGTTGCCGCCCGATCCGGCCAGATCGATTCCACCGCCTCGAAAATCGGCCCGGGCTTCAAAACCATGCCCTCGCCGCCGCCAAACGGCCGGTCGTCCACGGTCCTGTGCCGATCCGCCGTCCAGGTCCTCAGATCGTGAATCTTGATCTCGATCAGGCCGGCTCGATGCGCACGCTCAATCACGCCATGCTCGAACGGCCCGCGAAAAAACTCGGGGAAAATCGTCAGAACATGGAACGTCATCACAACGCGTCTCTTATAAGTCGGCCAAGCCTTCAGGCAACTCCGCCCGAATGACTTTCCGGGCTACATCAATTTCGCGGCAGATGGCGTTCGCGAAAGGGATCAGCATCTCCCCGCCCGCGGTCTTCTCTACGCGGAGAAGCGTCTGGCCGCCATAATCATCAACCCCGCGCACGGTGCCCAGCGGCTGAGGCGCCCAGATCTCGCAGCCGATCAGATCGGCATGCGAATACTCGCCTTGTTCCGGACGCGCCCGCTCGCTTTCGGGAGCCAGTAAATCAGCTCCGCGCCAGATCTGGGCGTCCGAGATCGAGTCGATCCCGACGAACTTAAACACCGGCCGGCCGCTGTGATACCAGAGCCGTTCCACTTGGACCGGCCGCTTCAGGCCAGCCAAGCTCAGCACCACATCCTTCAACTTCTCCGCACGGCCCGGCTGCGAGCTGTAGATTTCAGCCGTCAGTTCGCCGATCCGGCCCCGTTCCCGCAGGATCTTGCCAACCGCAACCAAATTCTCGGCATTCTCGTCGGGCAACCTACTCCAGAATCTCCAAGGTAAAGCGCCGGTTCAACTTCATTCCCGCCGCTCCGAGTAGCGTCCGGATCGAACGCGCGGTACGGCCTTGTTTGCCGATCACCTTACCCAAATCGGTCGGTGCGACGCGCAACTCCAATACGGTAACTTGCTCGCCTTCCACTTCACGAACCGTCACTTCATCGGGAATATCAACTAGCGCTTTGGCGATATCCGTTACTAAATCTTTCACCCGTTACACCCTCCTGCTTGGATCGATTCTAGCACTTGCATGCCGGAACCGCGCCCCCAGGGTGAACCGGGGGTAGATTAGGCCGCCGGGGCCGCGGGATAAACGCGAATCAGGCGAGCCACCGTGTCGGACGGGCGGGCTCCATTCTTCATCCAGTGCGCGATGCGCTCATGGTTCAGGTTCACTGCCTTGGGCTTAGAGATGGGATTGTACGTACCTACCACCTCGATGGCCGTGCTATCCCGAGCCCGCTCTTTATCGATTACCACCACGCGATAGGTCGGCTTCTTCTTTGCGCCGAATCGCGCCAAACGAATCATCAGCATCCTTGTAACTCCATCCTGTATATTTTGACCGGATCTTCTATTATCTTATGATCCGAAGCCCATTGGCAGCTTGAGCTTCCCGAGCTTCTTGCCCAGGAATCCGCCGCCCGTGAAACTCTTCATCATTTTGCGCATCTGCGCGTACTGCTTGAGCAGATTGTTCACTTCCTGAACCGAGGTACCCGAACCCTTGGCGATCCGCCGGCGCCGGGCGCCGTTGATGATCATGTGATTGTTGCGCTCGCGGGTGGTCATGGAATCGACGATCGCCACCAGGCGGGTGATTTCCTTCTCGTCGATCTTGGCGTTCTTCAGGTCCTTGAGCGGCCCCAATTGCGGCATCATCCCCAGAATCGATTCGAGTGGACCCAGCTTGCGCAACTGCTTCATCTGGTCGCGGAAGTCGCCCAGCGAAAACTCATCTTCGATGAGCTTGCGCTGCATTTCTTCCTGCTCTTTTTGCCCGTAAGTCTCCTCGACCTTCTCGATCAGGCTGAGCATATCGCCCATGCCGAGAATGCGCTGCGCGACTCGGTCGGGATGAAATGGCTCGAAGGCGTCCGGCTTTTCGCCGACACCGACAAACTTGAGGGGCTGCCCGGTGACCGCCCGGATCGATAATGCCGCGCCGCCGCGGGCGTCGCCGTCCATCTTGGTCAAAATGACGCCGGTGATGCCCAGCCGCTTGTGGAACTCGTCGGCCGATTTCACGGCGTCCTGTCCGGTCATGGCATCGGCAACAAACAGAATTTCGACCGGATTGAGCTGCTCTTTGAGCTCGGTGAGCTCGGTCATCAGCTCTTCGTCGATGTGCAGGCGGCCGGCGGTATCGACCAGGATCACATCGCGCCCGGTTTGGACGGCTTCCTTGCGCGCGCCACGAGCCAGCTCGGCGGGCTTGGTTTCCTCGGGCGTACCCTCGTAAATCGGAAGCTTCAGATCGCGGGCGAGAATGCTTAACTGTTTACGGGCAGCGGGGCGGTAGACGTCGACCGAAACCATGATCGGCGAATGGCCGTTCTTGGACAGCCAACGGGCGAGCTTACCGGTGGAAGTGGTCTTACCGGATCCCTGCAGGCCCACGATCATATATACGCTGGGCGGCTCATTGGCGGTCCGCAGGCGGGCTTGATGCTGGCCGAGCATCTTGACCATCTCATCGCGGACGATCTTGACCACGTGCTGGGTGGGCGAGAGGGCGGTCAGCACCTCCTGGCCCATGGCCTTTTCCTTAACGGCTTCGATAAACTGCTTGGCGACCTTGAAATGGACGTCGGCCTCAAGCAGCGCCAGCCGGATCTCCTTCAGCGCGGCTTCCATGTTTTCGGCTGAGAGTTTCCCCTCGCCGCGCAGGTTCTTAAAGACCCGCTGGAGTTTATCGCTGAGGTTATCGAACATGAGTAGCTGGGAACTGCAACGCCGGGTGGGTTGGGCCGCCGGAAGGCAGTTCCTTTATTCTAGCGCAGGCACCGGCGTTCGAACCCAATCTGGTGTGGAAGCTCCGGAATCAGGCCTCAGCGGGCCGGAACCGCCTTCACGGAGACGGGATGCTGGGCGTCCCGAAGGAATTGAAAATGCAGGTTCCACTCTGTTGGATGCGGAGAGCCACCCGCGCCCGACGGCGCGAACTTCCACTGACGGGCTGCATTCAGAGCCAGATTGCCGAAGAACCGGCTCGACCGCGGCGACTCATTGCGGGCCTCCACCACCGAACCGTTCGCATCGACCCCGACGCGGATGTTAACCGTCACTTTCCCATGAATGGTATTGCGCGCCTTCGCGGGGACATCCGGCAGCACCTGCATGATTACACCCTGACTCGGCGATGGGGCGGGAACCGTAGGAGCCGCCGCCTTTGCCTGAACGTCTTCCGGCTTCGGCAGACTTGCGGCCGGTCCTGAGTTCGATTCCTTTGGTTCGACGACGATTGGTCGCGCCCCGTCCACGCGATCGCTGGTGAGCCGGGACACAACTACGGTGGCTGCAAGCGCCAGGCCAACAGCGACCGCGGGCAGGAGGTAGCGTCGTTTCGCCATCTTTGGGCGGGATTGCTCCGTTGCCGGAAGTAGCGGCGTCACCGCTTTTGGCCGAAACCATTCCGCGAGCTCCGCCACAGTCCAGCGTTCCTGAGGATCGACGCGCAAGCAGTTCGATACCGGCACACGAAACTTAGTGGGGAGACGGTTGAGTAAGGACTCCGCGAGGGCGCCCTGATCCCAGGAAGGCATCTGCTTCGTCAGTGCGGCGACGAGGGTGACTCCGACCGACCAGATGTCTCCCGCGGAGGAAGCCCCTTCCCGCGCGATTTCCGGCGGGTCGTAAAGTTCTGGCGCATCCAGGTTGCTGCGCCATTCGCCGGCGGGCCGGATGGTGTCATTGGAGATCTTGAGACGATCGCCCATGGCCAGGATATTCGAAGGCTTCAGATGGCCGTGAGCGAGCCGTTTGCCGTGAAGATAGGCGAGGGCTGGCAACACGCGCTCCAGCAAGTCGATCCCCTCCGCTTCGGTGAGCGGCCGGTCCACTTGCGCCAGATCCTCCTCCGCGTATTCCATCACGACGTAGGCAAATTCGACGTCGCCGAGCGAATCACTGCCTATTTCGAACATCCGCAGGAGATCCGGATGAGACAGCGGGGCGGCTGCCATCCAACGTGCGAGAAGCGCTTCCACGGTGATGTCATTTGCAGGAACCAGCTTGATCGCCGCCGTCCGCGGCTCCCCCTCCTGCCGTTCCGTAAGAAACACCGCATTGCGATCCGTGCATCCGAGATATCTCAGAAGCGGGAACTTGCCGTCGATGATCTGGCCTTCCCATTCGTACCAGTCGTGGGCCGCTTTAGCGCCGCTGATCATACATCCCTTCCTACTCGCCCATGAGGGCAGCCCCAAGAGGAAGAGAAGAGGACTCACGCTCTTTCGTTACAACCTCAAGAAGGTGGAGAATCAGTGTGGAGAGCGCGGGAAGGCTGTCTCTTGATTTCGAAGTGGCCTGAAGAACGCTGCTGGTGTAAACTGGAACCTGCCCACCAACTTGCTCCTCGGTAGCTCAATGGTAGAGCATTCGGCTGTTAACCGAAGGGTTGTAGGTTCGAGTCCTACCCGAGGAGCCAAAACTAAGGGCTGGCTCTACGCCAACACGCCCTTTAGCACGACGCACCGCGGCGACGCTACCAGCGCGAAAGCCATCGCCCGGCTTCTCCGTGAGTGTAAGCCGCGGCTAATGGTGACTGACCCGCCGTACGGCATTGAACTCGATTCTGAATGGCGCGATCGCGCCGGGCTGAATGGCTGCGGTGGGTTGGGAAAGCAAGCAGAATCTGCAGCAATTCGGGGCGATGGAATGGCGATGCTACCGATCCCGTGTCAATAGATGTCAGCCTATGTCGCAATCTGACGGAAAATTAGGACGCAAACTGGAAGAAGCGATCGTAGCCCTGCTGTCGCAGCGAAGCGTCGAGGATGCAGCCCGCGTCGCCGATGTCACCCCGAGAACCCTATACCGATGGATGAAGGAGCCGGAGTTCGATGCTGCCTATCGCAAGACCAAGCGTGCGGCCTTCGGTCAGTCGATTGCCCGCCTACATCACCTATCCAGCGCGGCTGTTGCGACTCTGGGCAAAATCATGTTCGACTCGATGACACGCCGGCGACCCGAGTAAGGGCCGCGGACAGCATCTTAGACCACACTGCCAGGGCGATCGAGATTGAGGACATCGAAGCGCGGGTGTCCGAGCTTGAGCGGACCGCGGCCTTGCCTGGGGGGCGGTCATCGACAGTGAAAGCGATTATCCGACGGTTGTGCCGGTTGGAGGCGCAAAGGCTCGTGTCGAAGCCTGCCAGACCATGGCTGACCTGATCAGGGCGAGGAGACGGCGCCGCCTGGGAAAAAGTGGCCAGCCCGATGAGGATCTGCCAATCATCGACTACAGCAGGTGTCGCACGATTGCCGATCACATTTTGCGCGCGCGTCAGGCATACATGAAACCTCGGCTAGCCGACCCAAGATGATTCACAGGACGCTCGCCCGCCGTCTGGAACAACTCGAGGACTTCGTCCTACCGACTGATGCTCCGCAAGTGTACATCAGGGTTCATTCCATCTCCGCGGAAGGCAAATTGGTGAGGATGCTTGTGGTGAAGACAGAATATGGGCGACCAGCAAAGGGCCTACTTGGCCGACTTCGCCCAGCGCCGACTCGCTGCCGATAATGGTGGATATCAGGCTGTCTCGGGCGCATAGTGGTCGCGGTAGGGACGACCATCGCTGATCGCCCCCCGCACAGATCCGTGCGAGCGCGTTTACGCACACGGCTCTTACCGAGGATGAGTGGCGGCAAAGCGAACATGAGGATAGGGATGCAGAACGCGGGGTTGAGGAATCCACCGGTACAGAATGGGGAACAGACGCCCCCAGCGCACCTGGGCGCGTTGACTGCGACGAACTAAAGCATT
>JAIQFE010000073.1 GCA_020073445.1 Terriglobia bacterium | reverse complement strand
GTATCGCAAGAAGATCAACTTAAGCACCTGCCTGGCCGGCCAAGCCGTCGGCGTCAAGGAAGTCGATGACGGCATCTGGCTCGTCAGCTTTATGGACTACGATCTCGGCTATATTGATCTGGAGGAGAAAACCCTGCAGCCCCTGCCCAATCCCTTCGGGCCAAAAGTGTTACCTATGTCTTAGGAACATTCTGTTACCCATGTGTCCGGACCGGACAAAGGAGTTGTGTGGTGCGCCCGAGAGGATTCGAACCTCTGACCTTTTGCTCCGGAGGCAAACGCTCTATCCAGACTGAGCTACGGGCGCAGAATCAAGAACTTAAGGAGCACGCAGGAAGGAGAGCTTCCATGCACACTGAACAGTTTATCACCGAACGTATACCTAACGTATACCTGATGAACGTAGCCTAGCGGCCTTATTGACTTGAGCGTGTCTTCGCTAGTTTCTAATTTGATGTTGGCGCTAACTCATCAGCCTCAAACATCTCCGAATCCGCTTTCCCTGGGGCGTCGGATACATCTAGAGGCCAACCAGTGGTCGGCAGGGCGTCGTTCATGTCGTTCTTGAGGAACGGCACGTCCATGATGTCGCTGGCATCGGGTTCATACATTCATGGTGGAATGATTCGCCCTCGGCGGAGGGCGTTTCAAAATGAGGCGGCTTTCATGGCAAGCTACGTGCTTCGTCCTTGATCTGGAGGTCAGCATGATTCACGTAGATAACGGGCAATGCGGACTCTGCACCCACTTTGGGGAGACGCATCTGGTTGGGGCTCAACTCACACAGATCCGTAAAGAACACGAAGCTCCAGAGACGATGTTGGATGAGTGCGGCCATCCCAAACACGCATCGCTCCATCTTAAGGTCACGCCGATTAGCGGATGCGATGGCTTTGAGGCTGTAAAAATGTCCTCTCACCAAGGTCTCGGAGGCGGCAAGAAGGTAAGGGCTTGAGGCTCTCGCCCTCGGGCTTGACACCGGCCAACGCGAGGAGGACAATTCCCTCGAGTTAGATTCGGAGGAGATGGAATCCGGCCAATCGGGGCCGGGAGGTCTATTCCAAGGAGGTGCTTGATGGATCCACCGGACCATAAAGAGGGGCGGCAGCACCACGCTACTTCGGAGGGCTTTGGAAAGTTGCACCACCGGAAACCGCACGTTAAGCCGTGCAGCGCATTCTGCGCAACTTGATGGTGGTTGCAGACTCCAAACTAGGAATGGCTGTGGGGCTACCGCTCCTTCTGGATGCCCTGCTGAAGGCTAGGGACGGAGCACGGCAATCGGCGACGCTCCAGAATCCATCCCATTGAAGTACGACGCCGCGTACGACGATGTCACATCCCTCAAATTTCCGTCTTCGACTGAGTACACCAAAGCCGAGCCTTCCTTGAGGAACGCAGCCGTCGCGGCCGGCGTGAGGAAGTAGCTATCCAACGGAGGAAATGCGGGGTCCTCCTTAATGCGGCTCCGCGAGTCGGGCGTCAGCAGAACGTCGCTCCAGCCGAACAGTCTGAACGGAAGGTAATAAACGGAAGACCAGAACAGGTCATCGTCGACGTTCTGGATGAGGATCGTCTTGCCAGGGTTAGTTTGTTTGGCAAGCGCCACGTTCTGAACCAGGGAACGCACGCGGACCGAACGATCGTGGTAATACGTCATCCCGGCTTGAACCACGCTGGCCGACGGAAGGATGTACAGAAGCGCGAGCGCGGCGGCCATGGCCGCGTTCGCCCAACCGCGTTGCCAGGCAAGCGACATCGCATATGCCGCAAGAATGGCCATGCCGATCGCCGGAATGGCCGGGTAATACTGAATCACGTGGTTATGCAACGGCAGCAGCGGCGCCAGGACGATCAGGAACCAGCCCACGCAGAACAACGGCAGCCATCGCCCGCTTCGGGTTTGCCACGCGACGAACATGAGGATAGCCGCGGTCAGCACAGCCGTGACCAGCAGAACCAGCCAGTCGGGCCACTGCGCGGGTCCGCCGTAAGCGGAGATTCCCAGAAGAATGTCCCAGTGCCGGCCGAACGTCGCTAAAAGAGAAGCCGGATGAAAATCCATTTCGTAGTACGAATTCCCCATCTGGCCGCTCAGCGATTTTTCGATCGCCGCGAAGAAGACCGATACACCCAGCATCGGCAGCGTCGACCGGAAGTATCGACTCGCAAACAGCAGCGCGTACAGACCGGCGATAGCCGGATACACCATGTTCAGTTCCAGCGAGCCGAATCCGAGCACAAAGACCGCCCACTGCGCCCAGTACAGTCTAGGGTTACCTGTTTCCGTGTAACGGACAAACAGATAGAAGCCGAGCAGCAGGAACGTCGGGTACTGGACTTCGTTATACGCCGAAGTCCACGACATCGGAATAATGAGAGCGATGTTCGATAACCAGAACAGCGGCGCAAGAAAACCAGACAGTTCGGACTTCGTCAGCTTGCGTGCCACCAGCATGATCAGCACCACGTTCAGGATCTGGTTGAGCAAAACAAAAAGGCGGTAGGGCGCAGAGTGCAGACGGAACAAGGATGAAAAGAGGAGAAAGATGGCGCGATCGCTAAAGGAGCGAAATGTGCCTTGAGCCAACGGGGCGAACAGAGCCCAAAGAAGGCTCTGGAAGCCGGTGACGTGATTGCGCAAGTTGAGCCAGGTGAAGTCGTCCTGCTGGAACCATGTGCGCAAACCTAGCCAGTAGAGCGCAATGCAGAATGCAATGGGAACAAGCCAATAGGCGAACCGGGCGGCTCGGGTCATGCGGAATCTAGTACGTCCTAGGTTCCGAATCTACATCGGATTTCTTGTTCTGACGTCGCTACGGAATCAAAATGAGCGTACGGAGAATACTATCCGTACCAGGACTCTAAAGTACGTCGGCGAAGCCGCGCTTCAGGTGCCGGAAGAATAAACCGCCCAGCACAAACATGCTGATCGAATAGGCGGCGATCACCGCCAACTCCTGCCAATCCGGCCACTGGCTGGAGAGCAACCGGTGGCGGTAGGCCTTCACTACCCAGGACATCGGATTCCAGCGGACCAAAACCGCGAAACGCCCCAGGTTGGCATGCTCGCTCAGCATGATGGGCGTGATCCAGAACCACAGATTGACGATAACTCCCAACGCCTGTGCGGTATCCCGCAGGTAGACGTGAAGGCTCGAAGCGATCCAGCCCACGCCCACTGCGAACAATCCCACGAACAGCATGTAAATCGGCAACAAGACAATCATGGGGCTGAGGGTCTTGAGCCACAGCCCCACGGTCAGAATCGCCAGCCCGACCGCGATCAGGTGATGAATCATCGACGAGAGGAAGATGGACACCGGGACTACCTCGGACGGAAAAACCGTCCGGGTGATCAGATTGGATTGCTCCACCAGCGAGGATGCCGAACGCGTAACCGTCTCCTGGAACAGCCACCAGGGCAGGATGCCGCAAAGCAGGAACAATGGATAGTTGGTGGTCACTTCGTCAGGAGCCAGGGAGACTCGGAAAAAGTATCGGAACACCATGATCCAGATCAGCAATTGCACCACCGGGTGAACCACGCCCCACAGCCATCCTGCGGACGAGCCCACGTAGCGCGTCCGGAAGTCCCGGCTCACCAGTTGCGCCACCAGCGCGCGGCGCTCCACCAGGTTGCGCAGGAAGTGCCGTCCGGGAATTCGTGCCACGAATTCGAGTGTAGCAGCCGCCGCCGGCGGCCCATCCAAAGATTGTGTTGTAGACTCGAACATTGGTGCGCTTAGCCACTCTGGCAACCCTGTCGTTCACCGGTGTTTTGGCCGCTCTAACGCTGACCGCGGCCGACCCCGTCACCGAACGTCTCACCTACACCGTGGAGTGGCGCTTGATCCACGCCGGCAACGTGGTGATAGAAGCCGGGCCAACCTCGGAAGTGGTCAAGCTGGAGTCGGCGGGCATGGTGTCGGCGCTCTATAAGATCGACGATACCTATCGTGTGCAGTTCGACTCGTCCTTCTGTGCCGCTTCCAGCCAGATGAATTCGAGAGAAGGATCGCGCCATCGCGAAACGGCGGTCACCTTCGACCGGAACCGGAACCGCGCGTCCCTGCTCGAAAGAGACGTCGACAAAAACACGGTCGTCAGCAGGACGGACATCCCGATCCCGAATTGCGAGCATGACGTGATCACGGGCCTGAAGCAATTGCGCCGGACGAAGGTAGAGGTCGGCCAATCCGTGCAACTTCCCGTCAGCGACGGGCGGAAGGCGGCCGCGGTCAAAATAGATGCGCAGGAACGCGAGCGTATAACTACGCCCGCGGGCACCTTTAACACGGTTCGCTACGAGGTCAACCTCCTGAACGGCGTGGTGTATTCGCGCGCGGGGCGCGTTTTTATCTGGCTCACCGATGACGACCGGCGGTTGCCGGTGCAGATCCGCCTACGGATGAATTTCCCGCTAGGCACCGTCACTCTGGAGCTGGCAAAAGAAGAACATCCCTAGGCTGGGCGACAAGGTCTACTGCGGCCGTGATAATGCCGGTGGCAGTTCGCATATAATGGCCGTGCAGAGAGAAAGGTGGCTTTATGAAGCTACTTGCAGTCGCCACGTTTGTGTTCGCATCTTCGGCTTTTGCTCAGGACCGCCCCGCCGCATTAGAGATATCCGGTTCCGGCGGTCAAACGACCTACATCAAGGCAAACAACATTCAACGAGACGATGCGGACAAAGCAACACTCCGATTGAAGGGGAATGTCCAAATCGCGCACAAGAGCGGACCCCAAGACAGTGGCACGATCCTCAAAGCGGACGAGGTAATTTATCATTCCGATACCGGGGAGATTGAAGCGCAAGGCAATGTGCGCGTCAAGCTAGCGCCGCAATAGCCATCAGCAAACATTTTGCCCGACTAGCTATCCTCGAGTAGTGCGCTAATTACACGGATTTAGCGCACTACCGACCGTCGACGCAGCCGCCTGAAGGTGTATTATGGCGGCATGAGCCGACGATTCAATCTGACTCTTTCAGTCGCCACGGGCCTCCTTTGCGGAGTTACATTTGACTGTTTCCCTTTGCCGATGAAGGCGCAGGCACAAGCAGTAGTGGTGGATATGCCGAACATCGGCATCGCAAGAGACGGAAGGATTTTTCTCAACGAGCAGCCCGTAAGCCTCAGTCGCTTGATCGATGAGATCAACCAGACGTTCCCGAAGGCTTCAGTGGTCTACGTTCGCGCCGACCAGCGCGCCACCTGGGCTTCAGTTTCGCAAGTCATCGCCGCGCTTAACTCGGCAAAACTTCCGATCAAGCTGGTTTCCAAGTAGCCTCCGTTCAATCGACAATTAGCCCGCTACCTCGCTGCGGTACTGATCTTCACTGCTAAAATCGAGTTATGGGCCGAGGCCACTGGTCCTTGCATTCGATCGCTGTGTTTCTGGGAATGACGCTAGCCGCCTATGGCCAGCGCCAGATGTCGGTCCCCGATCTGGTCACCTTCATCAAGTCCTCCATCCAGATGCACAACGACGATCGCGCCGTGGCGTCGACCGTGCGGCGCCTCAAGCTGACCAATCGCCTGGACGCCGGCACCGTGGAGGATCTGCAAGGCTTGGGCGCGGGACCTCAGACGCTCGCGGCTCTGCGCGAGCTGATCGCCGCCAGCGCGAGCCAGCCGATTGCCGTGCCGGTCGCGCCTCCTCCGCCGGTCGTGATTCCACCCCCGAGTCCGGCCGAGATAAAAGCCATCCTGGCGGAAATCACGGAAAGGGCGCTCGACTACACCAAGAGCCTCCCCAATTTCATTTGCGCGCAGGTCACCACGCGCAGTTTCGATCCTTCCGGTACGGAATCCTGGCATCAGGAAGATAAGATCCAGGAGCAGCTCAGCTACGTCGACGGCAAGGAAGATTACAAAGTAGTCCTGGTGAACAATCTTCCGGTCGCGAATATGAAGCACGAGCAACTCGGCGGCATTACTTCCTCGGGCGAATTCGGAACCATGCTGTATCAGATCTTCGCGCCGGAAACCCAGACCCAGTTCGACTGGGAACGCTGGGCGACACTGCGCGGCAAGCGCATGTACGTGTTCAGCTTCCGCGTGGCGCAGGCCAATTCGGATTACAGCATTTACCACCAGCCTTCGGGACGCACCGTCGTGGCCGGATATCACGGGCTGATTTACGCCGATGCGGTCACCCGTCAGATCATGCGGATCAAGATGGATTGCGACGGCCTGGAAGCCTTCCCCATCAACCAGGTTTCGTTGACCCTGGATTACGCCCCCACCAAGATTTCAGAACAGACGTTCGTGCTGCCGATGGCGGCCGAGGTGCGCTCGCGCGAAGGCCGGACGCTCGGCAAAAACGTGATGCAGTTCAGCCTGTACCGGAAATTCGGCGCCGACGCGACCATCACGTTCGACACGCCGGATCCGATCCCCGAGGATCAGCTCAGAGAGCAGCCTGCCGCGCCGGGTCCTGGGAAAAGATAGCGGATGTGGAGTCAAGGCTTTCCAGCCTGCCGCCGGCTTTCCAGCCGGCGTACTACAGTCAGGGCCGGGCGGAAGCCCGTTTGCGGCCTTGAAAGCCGACCCCACTCTTACTTCGCGCGCTGCGCCCGCGAAAGCTCCAGGATGTGCTCGGCGACCTCTCGCGGGCGGTCGATCGACGGCATTACGATCCGGCTGGTTTCCCCCGCCGTCTCGACCGACAAATCGCCCGTGCCGATGATCCTCTGGCCAAACGTCTGGTCGAACCGGACATCCTGCACCTTAGACAGCTCCATAATGCGCGAAGTCTTAGAAAATAGACCTGCTTCGTAACGGAGACGCTCCCCCTGTACATCTAAGCAAGTGGTGCGGCGCCGCAAGTGCCGGATCACCGTCAGAAGCAGCAAAGCGGCTGGGGCGAGCATAGGAGCCCACACGGGCACATCGGGAGGATTGGATGCCCCCAGCCAATAGGTCGCGATGGCAGCGGCCAGGACGGCAACCAGCGCGTACGCGATTTTGACGCCTTTGAGCGACTGGCGCACTTTCATGCGGTGAATGATAACATGACCCAACCCACCACCCAACCCAACAAGCAAGCAACTGGCACAATGAATAACAGGATGACAAGCGAACGAGCCCAAACCCGGGTTCTCGTGGTGGACGACGAGGAAAGCCAGCGCACCGCCCTGGCGGCGATGATCGCGCTGTGGGGCTATGCTGTGGAAACCGCGGCCGATGGCCAGGAAGCCCTCGATAAACTCGCCGACGGCCGGTTCCACGTCGTAGTCACCGACATGATGATGCCCCGTGTCGACGGCGCGGAGCTCCTTAAGCGATTGAAAGCACAAGGGGGCGGCCCGCCGGTGATCGTCCAGACGGCGTTTGGGAACCTCGAAACCGCCGTGGCCACCGTCCACGACCTGGGCGCGTTCTGGTTCCTGGAAAAACCGGTCCAGTCGCAGGCCCTGAAATCGCTGGTCGAGCGTGCCGCGGCGCAGGGCCGCCTGGCGGAACACGCCGAGCGCCTGGAACGCCAGCTTACCTACCAGGGCGTGCTGGGCGAGATGGTGGGCGCTTCGCCGAAGATGCAGGAAGCCTTCGCCCTCATCCATCAAGTGGCGCCCAGCCGGGCGGCGGTGCTGATCACCGGCGAAAGCGGCACGGGAAAGGAACTGGCGGCGCGCGCGATTCACATGCTCAGCCCGCGCAAGGCCGGTCCGTTTGTGGCGATCAACTGCGCCGCCTTGCCGGATTCGCTGATGGAGAGCGAATTGTTCGGTCACGAAAAGGGGGCGTTCACCGGCGCCGTGGAGCGCCGCGCGGGTGCCTTCGAACTGGCCCAGAACGGCACGGTTTTGCTGGATGAGATCGGCGACATGCCGGTGGCGACCCAGGCCAAGCTCCTGCGCGTGCTGGAAGACGGCCGCGTGCGTCGTCTTGGAGGGAAGACCGAGATCCAGCTGGATGTGCGCGTAATTGCCGCCACCAATACGTCCTTGGACAGCGCCATCAAGGAAGGCAAATTCCGCGAAGACCTGTTCTACCGGCTGAACGTTTTCCCCATTCCCCTGCCGGCGCTGCGCGAGCGCAAGGACGACCTGCCGATCCTGGCGCAGGCCTTGCTCGAGGACTTGAATCACAAGCACGCGACGAAAGTGACCGAGCTTTCCGGAGAGGTGCTGGAGCGCTTCCGGACCTACGATTGGCCCGGGAACGTTCGCGAGCTGCGCAATGTACTCGAGCGCGCGGTGATTCTGGCCGGAGAAGGAACCATCCAGATGGCCCATCTGCCGCCGGGCTTTTCCGGCGCACCTGTGTCGTCCGGCAGTGTTTCCGCGAACGAGGGAGACGTTCACATCCGGGTCGGCCAGACCATCGAACAGGCCGAGCGCGCGCTGATCGAGCTGACGCTCGAACACACCAAGAACAACAAGACGCGCGCGGCGGAGATCCTCGGTATCAGCCAGAAGACCCTGTTCAACAAGCTAAAGGAATACGGCACGCAGGGGGCGGGCGCCTGATGAAGCGCTTGTGGGGCAGGTTTTCAACCTGCGCGCCGATTTCGCGGCAAAAGGGGACAGACAGCTCTGTCCACTCCCAGGCTCGTGCGCGAAGTTGCAAGAATACGGGAGGGGACAAAGTAGTCTGTCCCCTTTTTCGCAATTCAGCTCTGCCCGCAAGGAACGCCTGATCTGAATGTCGCTCCGTGTCCGCCTGGTCCTGCTGATTCTGGTCGTGGTGGCGCTCGCAGCGGTGGCGTTGTCGGCGGTGGAACTCGAAACCCTGGTCAACCTGCTCACCTCGGATGCGATCGCGTACAGCCGTCTCACCGGGCAGCAAGTCAGCGCGCTCCTGCTCGATCACATCGAGCTCTATTCGGAAAGCAATCCCACCCCGCGGAGCATCGAAGAAACCAAGGCGCTGTGGAACCAGATCGTGGCCGACGACACGCAGCTGCACCAGCTGCTGGTGAAAATGGCGTCTTCCGGCTCGCTTCTCGATATCAACGTGGCTGGAGAGACCGGAGTCATCCTGGCTTCGTCCCACCCTCCCGCGGTGAATACGCCCATGCAGCGGTACCAGAATTTCGAGACTTGGGGGAAGGCCCCGTGGTATCGCCGTACGATGGATCTGATTGAGCGCCGGCCGGATTGGGAGGTTACCGTCGGACTGGGCGTTGGGGAGCCGAACAAGTCCGTCTTCACGATTCAAGTGGTAACGTCCAGCCTTTTCTTGCGCGATGCGCTGCAACCGCAGATCGTCCGGCTGGCTGTGGTTTCCGGCAGTGCGATCGGTCTATCGCTCTTGCTCACCATGCTCGCGACCACCCGGGCCCTGCGTCCGGTGAAGCGGATCGAGGATAGCATCGACCGCATCGCGCAAGGACGAGTCGGCGGCGAGGAGTCGCTTGGATCCGTTTCCGATGAGAGGACGGCCAAGGAATTTCGCGCCGTCGAAAGCAAGCTTAACCTGCTGGGCCAGCAGTATCGCGGCGCCCGCGAGGATGCCACCGAGCTGCGCCACAACGTCGACCAGCTGCTCGAGCGCATGGCCTCGCAACTGGACGTAGCCACACGTCTGGCCGCCATCAGCCGTCTGACCGGAGGCGTGGCGCACGAGATCAAGAATCCCCTGAACGCCATCGGCCTGCGGCTGGAACTGCTGCGGGCCCGGCTGGGCGAGCCGGACCATGAGCTGTCCGGCGAGATCGATATTCTCTCCAAAGAGGTTCTGCGCCTGGACCGCGTAGTGAAAACCTTCCTGGATTTCTCGCGGCCCCTGGACGTGCATCTGCAAGACATCGACCTGGCGGTTCTGGCGCGCGAAGTCACCGAGTTCGTGACGCCCCAAGCGCGGCTGGCCCACATCGAAGTGGAGTTCTCCGCGCCCTCCGAGCCGGCCGGATCTAGTTCAACAATGCTACGAGGGGATTCGGATTTGCTCAAGCAGGCGGTGCTCAACCTGGTAACGAACGCGATCGACGCCATGCCGAATGGAGGCAGGCTGCAGGTGCGGGTCGACCATAGCGGCGACAAACTGACGCTGGAAGTCTCCGATACCGGATCGGGAATTCCACCCGAGCTGCGCGACAAAGTGTTCCAGCTGTATTTCACAACCAAAACCGGAGGATCCGGTATCGGGCTCGCCATGACTTACCGGGCGGTCCAGTTGCATAATGGTACTATCAGCTTCAAGAGCGAAGCTGGGTCCGGGACAACGTTCCGGCTCGAATTCCCGGCAAATGTGCGCCATGCTTGATTTGCGAGACCCACGCTCGGGTTTGCGAATTCCCCGCCCTCGTTTTCGAGCCCCCAGGACCGTAACGACGACCTTGTGGCTCGCCGGCGCCGTGGGAATGACGTCCTGCGGGTTTCACAAGACTCCGCGCGCGTTCAATCCCCCGCCCGTAGCGGCCAAGGCGCCCGCGCCTATTCCGCCGGCTCCGCAGATTGCCGATCCGCCTGAGGTGGCATTCGAGCCGGTGGTGTTCGACTTCCCGCGCCAGACCGATCCCTCCTCGCGCTTTCCGGTGCTGCCGCCTCCCCGCCCCGCGCGCGCACCGGTCGCCAATGTGCCGAAGCCCCAGCCCGCTCCGAATGAAACTCCCTCCGCTCCGGCTTTGCGGCTTTCGCAGATTCTGACGCCGGAAGAATCCAGGCGCAACACACAGGAGCTGGATCAGTATACGGAGAGTGTGAAGAAAGCGTTGGCGAGGGTGGCGGGAAAGAACTTGACGGCGGAGCAGAAAGACACCGCCGAGCGTGTCCAGACTTACCTGACACAAGCAGAGCAGGCGCGCGAACAAGATCTAGTGACGGCAGTCAGTTTGGCGAAGCGTGCAGATCTCCTCGCCAAGGATCTTCTCGAGCGCCTGCCCTGATTAGCCGCTGCGTCGGAGGGAGCCAGCGGCCAAGTGAAATGCCCGTGCCCCGCGGGTGTCGTGTACGGGGCACGGACAATTTCGGCTAAAGCCAGTTACTCCTGTGCCGAGGCGATGGTGTTGCTGGAGGTGGTCGCTTCGGGCACGAACAACCGGACTTCCACGCGGCGATTCTGCTTGCGGCCGTCGCGAGTCTTATCGTCGGCAACCGGCAGAGCGTAGCCGGATCCCAGCGTGGTGATGCTGCGAACCGGAATCTTGTGCTCATTCGCCAGGTAGCGCGCGACGCTGTCTGCACGAGCCTGGCTGAGTTGTTCATTCGTCAGCGGGGAACCCGTCTTGTCGGTGAAACCCTGTACTTCGATGACGTAGCGGTCCTTGCCCTCGGTCATCTTGGCGATGTCGTCCAACTCCGCCTTGGCATCGTCGTTCAGCTTGGCCTGGTTTACGGGGAACAGAACCGTGACCGACTTCGCCATCTGGAACGTGTTCATCGCGACCATGTTCTTCTCGATCACGTCCGCGCGGCGTAGGCTGCGGTCAGCCGTGGTCTGCGCGCCTTCAGCGGAACGCTGTGCGCCATCGGCGGACTTCTGGGCGTTGTCGGCGCGCTCACCGGCTCGCTGGGCGGACTGGCCAGCCGCGACGGCTTTGGCGTCAGCATCCGTCACGCGCTCCTTAGTCCGGGACAGATCCGTGGACAGGCTGTCCAGATCCTTGGCGTGATCCGCCAATTGCTTGTCCTGGTCGGTATTCTTTTGCTCAGTCGCGGTGACTCGGCTCTCGACGGGCGATATGGTCTTCGCCACGTACTTGTGGGTCGCCACACAGCCAGTCCCCATGAGACTCATCAGCGCTGCACTTGCCATGGTCAAAGTGGTTTTCATTGTCAGATTCCCCTTTCGAGAATTGCTCTTCGCGTTAGACCTGTTCGGTCGTTCCCGCTTTGCTCAATCCCCGGGCCGGCTACGTCCGATAAAGGACGCTGGGTGGAGCCAGCCCGGAGACTGATGCCCGCGGGAGCAACCACGGGATCCTGTATAGAATTCATGCGCCGGTAGGATCTCCACAACGGAACAGGGAAATATTTACCAGTTTCCCACGCAACCGATTGATTCCGCAACCCTACGCGATTCACGATATACCTTACAAGCACGTAGGGGACC
>JAIQFE010000072.1 GCA_020073445.1 Terriglobia bacterium | reverse complement strand
GGTGGTTGTTCACCTTCACTGCCGCGGCCTTCAACTTGTGGCGCATTCCAAAGCTCCGGGCCGCGGTGTGTTGAGCGGCGCTTCCGGGGCCCACTGAGAGGCCCGGTTGCCGACTGCGGGGGGCGCCTCGCGACGCCTCCTTCTGCCGGTAACAGTGCTCCCTACGAAGTGCCAGTGGTGTTCCCGGACGCTATTTCAGCAAGCTCCTAAAGGGCTAGAGGGGCAAGGACGAAGAGTCCAAGTAGCTGAAAGAATTGGAAAAGAGAATTATCTTGAGGCGGCGAACGAAGGCTTTGTGACCATACTCACCCGATTGGAGCAATGGCAGGAGCGCGGCGTTATATCGCCGGAACAGCATACACTCCTCGCAGGCCTGTCGCGGGGAGAACCCTTTTCCCTTTTTCTCGAACTGAACATTCTCTTGTACGCCGGAATTCTGGCGTTCGTCGGCGGACTCGGCTGGACCGTCAGCACCTGGTCCGAGCAATTGGGTGACGTCCTGGTGTTGGCCGTCCTCTCCACTATGCTCGCCGCCTGTTTTTGGTACTGCTTCTCCCGCGCGCACGCGTGGTCCACTGCGGAAACTCCTTCGCCTAATCTGGTCCTCGACTACGTGCTGTACCTCGGCAGCCTCATTTGGTCCTTGGAACTCGCTTACATCGAGAATCGGTTTCACCTGCTTTCCGGACAGTGGGATCTCTATCTGTTGGGGACCGCCGGCCTGTTCTTCTTCCTCGCATATCGTTTTGACAACCGGTTCGTGTTGTCGCTCGCGTTGTCCGCGCTCGCCGGATGGTTCGGGCTCATCATCTCGCACTGGCCGTCCCACCAGGACGAAACATACCGGCGATATGCGGTTCTCTATAGCCTGTTCGTCGGTAGCACGGGAGCGATACTCCAGCGCCGCGGCCTGAAAGCGCATTTCTTCGGCACGTACCTGAATATCGCGGCCAATGTTCTTTTTTGGGCGCTACTCTCAGGGGTCTTCAATCGAGAGGGCTATGGGTTGTGGTTTCTCGCTCTCCTCGCTGCCTGCGGAGCATCTCTCGCCTGGGGCATCAAGCGGAGGCAGTTTTCCTTCGTGGCTTATGCCGCCGTGTACGGCTACGTGGGAGTGAGCTCGATCCTCCTTCGCGACTTGAACGATTTCACCGCTGTCCTGGGCTATTTCTTCACGACTGGCATCGGAATGCTCATCCTGCTGGTCCAGATCGCGCGCCGTTTCGGGAGGGAGGCATGAGAGCCTACAGCGCATCCGACGAAGAAGCTGTGCGCGCCCGTGATCTGCTGAAGGACTGGGCCGGTGAAGGCTTTCTCACTAAAGCGCAGCACCAGCAGATGGAACCAGAAACCGCCTGCGATCTCCGCCGCACCAACATTTTCCTGCGGATTGTCCTGTTCCTCTTTACGCTGCTCATCGTGGGAGCCGCGGTTGCGCTGTTCTTTTCCTCAGGACCGACGATCGACGCCACCGGCGTGTTCCTGATGATCTTCGCTGCCGTCTCCTATGCGGCTACCGAACTCGCCGTTTCCCAGGCCCGGATCTATCGCTTCGGCATCGAGGAAGCCCTTGCCGTCTGCTCGGTTGGCCTTCTCTGCCTAGGAATGCAGACCGTCGCGAGGCCGGCCGGAACGGATTTCCTGGTTCCCGCCGCCGGCGCCGTTGTTTCACTCTGGACATGGCATCGTTTCCGGCTCGCCTATGCATTTCTTGCCGCAATGATCCTCATCGTCTGGCTGCCTGGCCATTGGACCTCGTCCCGTTCGGCGCAGCATCAGATCCTCGCGGCATTCTATGCAGCCGGCCTGGTAGCCGCGATCGCGGTACGCGCCCGCTACCGCTTCACGTACCTCGACGAAGAGTATTCGATCGCCGAAGGGCTCCTCTGGCTCGGCATCTACCTGGCGATCAACCTCCAGCTCTCGTCGCCGAATCTGTTCCTGCTGTGGTGGGTCGGCGATCGGGCCACCACCGAGTTCTCAAGGCCGTTCTATTGGACCACCTGGGTGCTGACCTGGTGCTTGCCGCCGATCGTGCTCGTACGCGGTGTACGTCTTAAAGACCGATTCGTCATCGCAGCCGGGATTATCGTTTCCATCCTGACCCTGGTCACCAACAAGCCTTATCTCGGCTGGCAGCGGCACACGTGGGACCCGATGCTCCTGGGCGCGTTGTTGATCGGTGTCGCAGTATTCATCCGACGATGGCTCGCTCGCGGGCCGGGCGAAATCCGGAACGGCTTCACTGCCCGGCGCCTCTCGGGGAAGGACAAAGCCTGGATGAACGCTGGGGTCTCGGCGTTGGGACTCGTGTCGCCGAACCTCATCACGCCGAGCCCGCCCGACGGCCACTTCGGTGGGGGAGAATCGGGAGGCGGAGGCGCCAGCTCCGATTTTTGAAGCACCAAGGGTGTGCGCTAGAATCACGGCCAGACGGACATGCGAGCACGTAAATTCTGGGTATCGGGGCAGGTCCAAGGCGTGGGCTACCGCTATTTCGCGGTGCGCGTCGCACGGGAGCTTGGGCTGAAGGGCTGGGTTCGCAACTTGTCCGATGGGCGCGTGGAAGCCTACGCAGCGGGTCCGGCGCGCCTCTTAGAAGACTTCGAAGCGCGGCTGCGCCAAGGACCACCCGCTGGGGAAGTGCGCGGCGTCGAGGTGGAAGATTCAAGCCACGATGGTAGAATCGAAGGGTTTGACATCCGCTGACACGTCCGCTAAACCCGCCTCCAGCATGAATCAACTGAAGAACCTGATCCGCGAGATCCCGGATTATCCTAAGCCCGGCATCCTGTTCTACGACA
Source organism: Terriglobia bacterium (assembly GCA_020073445.1). Taxonomy (GTDB): domain Bacteria; phylum Acidobacteriota; class Terriglobia; order Bryobacterales; family Bryobacteraceae; genus Palsa-187. Next base: position 9,216 of record JAIQFE010000072.1, on the reverse strand, counting down.
TCACCACGCTGCTGAAACATCCCAGTGGCTTTCGCGCGGTGATCGACGCCCTGCGCGCCCATTTTGCCGGTCATGGGATCGATCGCGTGGTCGGGATCGAAGCGCGCGGGTTCATTTTCGCGCCCGCGGTCGCCTACGCCTTGAGCGCCGGCTTCGTGCCGATGCGCAAGCCCAAGAAGCTGCCGGCGCCGACTGAACGCGTCGAATACGCGCTCGAATACGGCACCGACTCGGTCGAAATTCATAAGGACGCCATCGATGCGGGTCACAACGTCCTGATCGTCGATGACGTGCTCGCGACGGGCGGAACTGCCGCAGCCGCTGCGAAGCTGGTCGAAAAACTCGGCGGCCGAGTGGCCGGATTGAGCTTCGTCATCGAGCTGGATGGGCTGAAGGGCCGCGACAAGCTGCCGGGCTACGACGTGCAGACGCTCCTGCACTACTGATGCGACCGCTCGCGGTGAAAAAGGGGACAGACAGCTCTGTCCACTCCCACGCTTTTGCACACGGTCAGGAACTTACGGAAGGGATAGAGTAGTCTGTCCCCTTTTCCTGATGATCCGCAGAGCTAAGATCAAGTCGCTGGCGAAGATCAACCTGGATCTTCGCGTGCTGCATAAGCGCCCCGACGGATTCCACGAACTGCGGACGGTCTTCCAGACCATCTCGCTGGCCGATACCATCGACATCGAATACGAACCGGCGCGGCGAACGAACATTTCGATCGACGATCCGCTGGCGATCCCCGGCAATCTGGTAGTGAAAGCGGCGCAGGCGGTGCTCGACGCACTGAAGCTCCACGCGAGAGTCCATTTCCGGCTGCGGAAGAAAATCCCGATGGGCGGCGGACTCGGGGGAGGATCGTCCAACGCCGCCGCCGTTCTCATGGCGCTGCCGGTTCTGGCCGGGGGCCAAGTGAGTCCGGAAGTCGCCGCGGAGCTGGGCAGCGATGTGCCCTTTTTCCTAACCGGGGGTACAGCGGTCGGAATCGGCCGGGGCACCGAAGTCTATGAAATACCAGACCTAAAACCCGAACCCATCCTGCTGGTGCTGCCGGGTCTGCACGTCGCCACGGGGCCGGCGTATAAGGAGCTTGATTCCTACATGGGGCGCGGTTTGACTGCGGACGATTCGTCTAGTAGAATTAATGAGTTCCAAGCCTTTGTTCGCGTGCTGGCGACTGGGCGCTCGGCAAAGGCAGCGAGTCCGTTCAGCGCGAACGATTTCGAGGCGGTCGTTTTTCGCGAGTTTCCCCAGCTCCAGACTATCGAGCGAAAGCTGTCGAAGTTTGGCGCGAGTGAGGGGCGACCCGGCGTGAGGATGACCGGAAGCGGCTCGACGATCTTCGCGGTATTTGGATCCCGCACGGAGCGGGATCGGGCTGAGGCAGTGTTGAAAAGGGATAGGGTGTTCGGGAAATACCTGGTTATGCCAGGGACGCTGGTCAATCGCGGGAGTTATCAGAGGCTCTGGCGAAGGCAACTACGCCAGCACATGGGGGCTGATCAAAGTTTATGGCCGCCGCAAAGCCGGTACGCAAAATGAGGTTCAATCACTTCAAAGTCTTCTCGGGCAACGCCAATCCTGTCCTGGCGAAAGAGATCTGCTATGAACTCGGTTGCCAACTGGCGGTTGCGAACGTAAAGCAATTCTCGGACGGCGAAGTACACCTGCAGATCCAGGAAAACGTGCGCGGCGCGGACGTTTTTGTGGTCCAGCCCACCTGCCGGCCCGTGGACCATCATTTAATGGAGTTGCTTCTGATGACGGACGCCCTGAAGCGGGCCTCGGCGGAACGCATCACCGCGGTGTTACCCTACTATGGGTATGGAAGGCAGGATCGTAAGGACCGGCCGCGCATGCCGATTTCGGCGCGCCTGGTCGCGAGCCTGATCGAACGCGCGGGCGCTGACCGCGTTCTGGCGCTGGACCTGCACGCCGCCCAGATACAAGGGTTCTTCGATGTCCCGGTGGATCATCTGTTTGCGGCCCCTGTGATGGTGGATTACTTTAGCGAGCTGGGCGGTGAAGGACTGACCGTGGTATCGCCGGACCCAGGCGGAGTGGAACGAGCCCGGGCCTTCGCCAAGCACATGGGTTCGCCGCTGGCGATTATCGATAAGCGGCGTCCGGATGTGAACGTAGCCGAGGTGATGCACATCATCGGTGACGTGAGCGGGCAGCATTGCCTGATCGTGGACGATTTGATCGACACGGCGGGAACGCTGGTGAAGACTTCCGAAGCCCTGCTCAAGCAAGGTGCGAGAAGCGTCCGGGCATGCGCGACGCACGCGGTGCTTTCGGGGCCGGCGGTGGACAGAATCGAGAGTTCGGAGATTACAGAAGTAGTGGTGACCAATTCCATTCCGTTGTGCGGACAGGCGGACAACTGCGACCGGATCAAGCAGCTTTCGGTCGCGCCGCTGCTCGCCAAGGCGATCCAATCGATCCACGAGGATGGATCGGTCAGCACGTTATTCGTATAGAGAAAGTTTGTTCTAGAGAGAGACAACAAGCATGGCAAACGATATTACAGTCGCGGCCGAGCCGCGCAGTTTACGCGGGAAGAACGAGGCGCGCAGGCTGCGCGCGGCTGGCTCGGCGCCGGCCGTGGTCTATGGAGTCGGCAAGGACGCCGTGGCGGTTGCCGTCAATCCCAAGGAAATGGTCCGCATCCTGCGCAGCAAGACGGGCCACAACACGATCTTTCGCCTGGCGATCAAGGACGGCGAAAATACACCCGTCATGATCGTGGATTGGCAGCGAGACCCGGTGAAGGACACGCTTCTGCACATCGACATGAAGCGGATCGACCTCACCGTGCGGCTCATGGTTAAGGTTCCCGTGCACACCGTGGGCGAGCCGGAAGGCGTGAAGCTCCAGGGCGGGTTGCATGAAGTGATCACCCGCGAAATCGAAATCGAATGTCTGCCGAACGAGATTCCCGATGAGCTGACCATCGACGTATCGAAGCTAACCATGGGCCAGGCGGTGCGCGCGAGCGATGTGACGCTTCCCGGTTCGGCACGGCTATTGAGCCCGCCCGAAGCCGTGATCTCGCACATCGTCGCGATGAAGGCGGAAGAAGCAGCGCCCGTTGTGGAAGGGGCGGCACCGGCGGCGACTGCGGCCGAACCGGAAGTTATCAAGAAGGGCAAGAAGGAAGAAGACGAAGAGGCCGCTGCGGAAGAGAAGAAGAAGAAGAAATAGTCTGGGGCCAGGGGCCAGGCGCCAGGGGCCAGCATGGTCGATTTTCTTATCGTTGGCCTTGGCAATCCGGGCGAGGAATACGAGAACACGCCGCATAACCTGGGCTTCATGGTGATTGACCGGCTTGCCGCATCGCACGCGATTCGAGTCAGCCGGAAGGAAAATACCTCGTTCGTGGGGTTAGGGGAAACCGGGGGTAAGCGGGTGGCCTTGGCCAAGCCCCAGACGTATATGAATCTGAGTGGTCCCGCGGTAAGAGGGCTGCTCGAGCGGTACGAATTGAAACCCGACCGCTTGATTGTGGTGTATGACGAGCTGGATCTTCCCTGGGGAGCGCTTCGAATCCGGCTCAACGGATCAGCAGCGGGACACAACGGAGTGAAGAGCTTGATCGGCAGTTTGGGAACCAACGAGTTTACGCGGATTCGCATCGGGATACACCCGGGCCATCCGGTTAAGGGAGAGCAGTTCGTGCTCGCGCCGTTTAAGCGGGCACAAAAACAAGACGTGGAGGAGACGGTGGGCCGCGCAGCGGACGCCGTTGAGTTCATAATCGCCGAGGGCGCCGCACAGGCCATGACGAAATATAATCGTCGCGCTCAAGGCTTAAAAACAGAGGAAGAATGAGAGTCTACGAGGAGTTGTTCATCGTTAAGCCGGACGCGCCGGAAGAAGAAGTGGACGCGTATATCGGCCAGCTTAAGGATCTGATCACCAACGGAAAAGGCACCATAGATAAAGCCGACAAGTGGGGCACCCGCAAGCTGGCTTATCGCGTGCAGAAATACAATGAGGGCGTGTACGTGCTGATCCAATTCAGCTCGTCGCCCGAATTGGTCCGGGAAGTGGAGCGTCGCATGCGCGTGACGGACATGGTGATCAAGTTCATCACCGTCCGCATCGACGAGAAGACCAAGAAGATCGAGAAGCGGAAGAAGCAGCGCGATAAGCGCGCCGCCCGCAGGCCTCCACCACCGCCGATGGCTGCGCCCACCATGCCGGCCGCGCCAGCGTTGCCGGTTCCAGCCGCACCGGCCGCAGCAGGACCACCTGCGGTAGCACCGGGATTGCCCGAAGAGGGCGCCAGTGCTGCCGCCGCAGAAACGAAGGAATCGTAAGAGGACACAATGGCGGAACAACGAGGCGGAAGACCCATCAGCGGTTCATCGAGACCCACCGGCGGCGACAAGGCCATTGCGGGCAAGAAGCAGTATTTCCGGCGCAAGAAGCTTTGCCGTTTCTGCGTCGATAAGATCGACGACATCAACTACAAGGACGTGCGTCTGCTTGGCTCCTTCATCAGCGAGCGCGGCAAGATCACGCCGCGGCGGATTTCGGGCGTATGCGCGCCGCATCAACGGCGGCTGGCGGAAGCGATCAAGCAGGCGCGCAACATCGCGCTGGTGCCGTTCGCGACGACCATCTAGGTAAGGCACATAGGTAAACCCATGGAAATCATTCTGAGAGAAGACGTCGACAAACTAGGCCAACGCGGCGACATGGTAAAGGTCGCCGCCGGCTACGCACGCAATTTCCTGCTGCCCCGGAACCTGGCCGTGGCGGCCACGGAATCGAACAAAAAGATCGTGGAGCAGCAGCGGCAGGCGCACCTTCGCCGCGATGCCAAGCTCGTGACCGAAGCGCAGGAACTCGCCAAGATGATGGGCGCCGTGTCGGTGACCATTCATCAGAAAGCCGGCGAAAACGATCAGCTGTTCGGATCGGTCACTTCCACCGACGTGGCGGTGGCGCTCGAAAAGCTCGGCTATACCATCGACCGCAAGAAGGTCCATCTGGAAGAACCCATCAAGACGCTGGGCGATTTCCAGGTGAGCGTGCGCTTGCACAAGGATGTCTCCATCGACGTCCCGGTGCACGTGGTGAAAGAAGAGTAGCCGGGGCCAGTGGCCAGTGCTGGGGAGTTGTTGCGCCAGGCCGCGCAAGGCCATATAGGCGTCGATCGGCGCCTGATTCAGTCTATTCTCGACGGCGGTCCCGAAGCCGCGCAGGAAGTTCTCGCGTTCGCGCGCGGGCCTCATGATCAGGACCGCATCGATTTGGATCCGCTGCTGGTGGACCTGTTCCATCACTGGCAGACGCCGGAATCTCTGGATTTCCTGATCGACGTCGTTCGCCGCACTCACGAAGACGTAAACGACGAGCTGGTCCAGACCCTGCTCCCGTTCGGCGAGCGCGCCGTCGAGCCGCTGCTCAAACTCTACGAAGAGCTGGGCGAAGAGCAAGGCTCGGATGTGGCATTCCTGCTGGCCGGGCTGGGCGTGCGCGATCCGCGGGTGCTGGATCTGCTGCTCGACCGCCTGCAATTCGACGCCGGCGATGGCGCACTGTGCCTGGAGCTGTATCACGATCCGGCCGCTCGGCCCGCGCTTGAGACCATGCTGGCCGAGATTCCCGCCGAGGAGGTCGAACTTCGGCGCGATCTTCAGCACGCCCTGCAGGAACTGGGCGAGCCCGCACCGGCGTACGAACCGATACCATTCGACATCTTTGCCGAATATCCAGCTCGCCAGCTGCCGGCCTTCGAGGTTCTCAGCGAGTCGGAGCGGATGCACTTGATCGAATCGCCGGATCCGGAGATTCGCGCGGCGGCAGCGCACAGCTTCTTCAATCAGGAGCTTGATCCCAAGACACGGGCTGCCCTATTTCGATTGGCACAGTCCGATCCCGACGCCAAGGTTCGCGCCCGAGCATGGGAGTCGCTGGCCGACGCTACCGAAGACGCGGCGATTCGCAACGCGATGCTGGCGATCCTTACGGACAATTCGCGCGACATCGTCGAGCGCGGGGGCGCGGCTGTCGGGCTGTACGCGGTCGCCGACCGGGACGATGTGAGCAGCGCTCTGCAGGCTCTTTATGAAGAAGACGGCCTTGAAAAAAAGGGCGTCGCGCGCGCCAAGGCGCTCGAATCCATGTGGCGGTCGCTGTGGAAGCCCTATGCGAAATTCTTTCCCCAGCATCTCGAAGATCCCAACAAGGAGATCCTGAGGCAAGCTCTGCGCGGCGCGGGCTACTTCCAGCTCACGCGCCACGCCGATAAAATCGCGAGCTATTTCGACCGCGAGGACGATCTCGAAGACCTCCGCGAGGACGCCCTGTTCGCCTACGCCCTGGCGATGCCCGCAGAGACTACGCGCGGCCGGGTCCGGGGCATGCTGCGCAAGATCGACACGATTGCCCATCTATCGTCGAGCGAGGCGGAGCTGGTGATGTTCGCGCTGGATGAGCGGTTGCGCCTTGCCGGGCTCGATCCGGTGTTTGCCGCCGACAACTCCGAAGAAGAGACAGAAGAGCCGGAGGCTTCTGCGCCATCCGGCAAGGTCGGTCGCAACGATCCCTGCCCCTGCGGCAGCGGCAAGAAGTACAAAAAGTGTCACGGCGCGTAACCCTTACGCGCGCTCAACTCGTAGAATATAACTAGTGACTGCCGGAAAACCCGGACTTCTGCGTCAGCTGGGCCTGTTCAGCGCCACGGCGCTGGTAGTCTCCAACATGATCGGGACGGTGATCTTCACCGGAACCGGTTTCCTCGCAGGTCAACTGGGTACGCCGAGTCTTGTTCTCGGCATCTGGGTGGTGGGCGGCGTCGTGGCCTTCCTGGGCGCGATCTGCTACTCCGAACTTGGCGTCAATTTCCCCAGCTCCGGCGGCGAATACGTATACCTGACGCGCGCCTTCGGCCCCACCTGGGGATTCATGACGGGCTGGGCCTCGTTCTTTGCGGGATTCTCCGCGCCGATCGCCGCGGCGTCCCTCGCCTTTTCCGAATACCTGGGGCACTTCTTCCCTGCCCTGAGCCAGGCGAATGCTCCGGTGATCGCGGGCTCGGGCGAGTGGGCCATCCGGCTGGGAGGCGCTCAAGCCGTCGCCTGCGGGCTGGTGGCGGTGTTCACCGTACTGAACATTCTGGGCGTGCAGCGAGTAGCCCGCGTGCAAAACGTTTTGACCGGCGCGAAGATCCTGGTGCTGCTGGCGTTTATCGTGCTCGGATTCACCATGGGCGACGGCCGCACGTCACACTTCGCCATGACCGCCACACGCGACGTGGCGACGCCCCTGATCGCGCAGTTCGCCATCAGCCTGGTGTGGGTTTACGTCGCTTATAGCGGCTGGAACGCGGCCACCTACGTCGCCGAAGAATTGCGCCAGCCGGCGCGCATCCTGCCGATGGCCCTGGGGATCGGCACCGCGCTGGTCACGGTGTTGTACGTCCTCCTGAACTTGGTGTTTTTGTATGCGGCGCCGCTCGAGGACATGAAAGGAATCGAGGCGGTGGGCGCGTTCACGGCCTCGCGCCTGTTCGGACCGGAGGTCGCCGGGATTTTCGCGGGGCTGATGGCGCTCTCCTTGATGGCCACGGTCAACGCGATGGTGACCATCGGCCCGCGCGTGTACTACGCGATGGCGGGCAACGGGGCGTTTCCGGCGATCGCCGGGAAAGTGCATCCGCGCTTCCACACTCCCGTAGCGGCGATTGTCGCGCAAGCCATCTGCACGATGCTGATGACGCTGACGCCGTTCCCGCAACTGGTGGTCTATATCGGCATCACGCTGAACTTCTTCACCGTGATGAGCGTGATCTCGATGTTCCTGTTCCGGCGGAAGCGGCCAAGCTGGCAGAAGCTGCGGGTTGTGAGCTTCGCCTACCCGCTGTTCCCGGTGGTGTTCATCCTGGTGGGCACGTGGATGACGTACCAGGGCATCGTGCTGAAACCGTACATCGCGCTGGCGACAGGGGTGACGCTCGCGACCGGAGCGCTGGTCTACCATCTACGGCTGCGGTCGCGCCCACCGGGGAATCCGCCGGTGGAGACGTATTAGTTTCCGCGCGGCATCGTATAATCGAGTAGTTGGCGCTATCGTCTAACGGTTAGGACGGAGCCCTCTCAAGGCTCAAATACGGGTTCGATTCCCGTTAGCGCTACCATCCACGCTTTTGATTCCATTCGACTTGCCAAAGACACGACATCAATCGATGTCATCTGTTGTCATCCAAATGTCGTTCTACGCACAAATTGCTCTCAGCGGTTACTGGACCTCGCCGCTTAGGACGCTCTCCCACGCATCTGCGGCGCGTTGATCATCAGCAGGAAGAGCGTGACTGTACACCTTGGCCGTAACGTGGGTATCGGAATGACCGAGGCGCGCAGAGACCGCGGGAAGAGGCACGCCACGCGACAACAGGTTCGAAGCGTGCGTGTGACGTAGTGTGTGAAATGACGCGCGGGCAATACCAGCTCTGCGCATTCTGCGGACGATTACTTGCGACACGAGATCGGGCTTGAGGTAGTCCCCATCAGGACCAGCAAAAATCAGGTCCTGGTTCTTATAGTCACGGCCAAAGGATTTTCGCCAGTCCTGCTGTTGATCATGCAGAAATCGAAGTGCCACGAGCGCGGACTGAGGTAAAGTGCACGACCGCGTCTTACCATTCTTAGGCCGCTTTATCCTCAAGCCGTCTGCGGTCTGCTCAAGCGATTTACTGATGATCAGCGCTCCAGTCATCCAGTTCAGATCAGACCATCGCAAAGCGAGAAGCTCGCCGCGACGGCCGCCAGTCGCCAGTGCGGTTTCTACGAGCGCAAACGTCCAGTCACCGCGACAAGTCTCTCGTAGTGAAAGAATCTCAGCGTTAGTCAGCGAGCACACGTCGGTGGTGTCGATTCTTGGCAACTCGACGCGAAGCATCGGATTCACCGGGATCATTCCTAAACGGAATGCCTTGTTCAAAGAGACGTTCAGCAGTCCGCCAACGTGTCTGACCGGAGCATGCCCGTTAGTTCGTAGAAAGTAAGCGACTCTCAAACCCTGGAGGAGTGAACGCCTCTGGGTAGTTTTTCTGCCAAGAAAAAGGAGAGAGTCGCTATGAAGAGAAGATACCAGATCGACCAGCAACGGGCCGTGCAGCAGTTCCGCCGGCTCGCCACCGAACAGAACCCCAACATCCAGATGATCCTGCCGATGGCCGACATCGTCGGCTTGTTGCAG